>NZ_AP044005.1:3155000-3605000 GCF_055392685.1 Shinella sp. Sh6
GTTCTCGAGCCCGCCATCGTCGCAAAGCCGTCCGACAAGAAGATCATGGAAATCTCCACCATGATCCATGACGGCGAGAAGGAGGTCGTGCGCCGCCAGCCCTTCGCCCATGTGAAGATGGCGCTTGCCGCCAACCATGCGGCCAGCGAGGATTATCCGCGCTTCGACCCGCTCGCGATCTTCTCCACCAGCGACAAGGACGCCACGCCCGCCGTCTCGCGCATGGGCACGATCTACGGCTCGGACGTGGAATCGGAGGTAGCGCTGCAGACCGAGGCCTTCCCGACCGGCGGCTCGGCGCTCGATTATGCCGACCAGATGTCGCTGGAAGAGGTCGAGGAGAACGTGCGCACCAACGGCTCGGTGCTGACGGACGGCGACACGCAGGTCGCCTCGCTCTATTACGTCGACCCGCAGCGCTTCGCGTCCGAAGGTTCCGACATCGACCTCCTGCAGGGCCTGTCCGCCCGCATCGTCGAGGAGAACATGAGCGTGTCGACCTTCGACACGCCGACCTCGAACGATACCGAATATGCCGACGACGTGATCCCCGTGCGCCGCGGCGCCGATATCGACCAGATCATGACCGCCGCCGGCTACACCAAGGCGCAGGCCGACGACCTTGCCAACTATCTCGAAGGCGAGCTCGGCAGCCGTGAGCTTGGCGAGGGCGATGTGCTGCGCATCTGCGTTGCCCAGCAAAGCAAGGAAGCGAGCATCGTGCGGGCGAGCGTCTATACACGCGGGCGCCACGTGGTGACCGCCGCGCTCGACGACAACGGCCGCTTCGTCAGCGGCGCCGAGCCGCCGCCGCTCGATGCCGTCGCCACGGCCTTCGACGACGACGACCGGCCGACGATCCTTGCCGGGCGCGACCTGCCGCGCGTCTATGACGGCATCTACCGCGCCGCGCTTTCCTACGGCATGGGCCAGGACATGACGGCGGAGATCATCCGCATCCTCGCCAGCAACGTGGATTTCCAGGCGCAACTGCGCCCGACGGATTCGCTGGAGGCCTTCTTCTCCGTCAGCGACCAGAACGGCATGGCGACGGCCGATTCGGAGATCCTCTTCCTCGACGCCAAGTTCGGCGACACGGAAACCCGCGTCTACCGCTTCCAGAACCCGGACGACGATTCCGTCGACTACTATGACGAGGACGGCAAGAGCATCCGCCAGTTCCTGCTGCGCAACCCGGTCCCCAACGGCGTCTTCCGCTCCGGCTTCGGCATGCGCCGCCACCCGATCCTCGGCTTCTCGCGCATGCATACCGGCGTCGACTGGGCCGCACCCCGCGGCACGCCGATCATCGCCGCCGGCAACGGCGTCGTCGAGAAGGCGGGCTGGGATTCGGGCGGCTACGGCAACCAGACGCTGATCCGCCATGCCAACGGCTACGTCTCCTCCTACAACCACCAGAGCGCCATCGCCAAGGGCATCAAGCCGGGCGTCAAGGTGCGGCAGGGCCAGGTGATCGGCTTCGTCGGCACGACCGGCCTTTCGACCGGCCCGCACCTGCACTATGAGCTGATCGTCAACGGCAACAAAGTGGATGCGCTGAAAATTCGCCTGCCCGGCGGCAAGTCGCTGGAAGGCAAGGCCCTCGCCCAGTTCGAGACCGAGCGCAAGCGCATCGACGACCTGCTCGGCCATGACGAGGACCAGACCGAGGTGGCGGAAACCCGCTGACGAAAAAGGCGCGGGGACCGGCCCCGCGCCTCATTCTTTCACCGATGACCGATCTCAGGCGGCCTTGCTGACCGACGCATTGCGCGCCGTGAACAGCAGCCGGTCGGAACCAGCCGTCACCTTGACGATCGAGCCGTCCGGGATCTCGCCGGCGAGGATCTTCTCGGCCAGCGGATCCTGAAGGTGCTTCTGGATCGCCCGCTTCAGGGGACGCGCACCGTAGACCGGGTCGTAGCCCTTCTCGGCCAGCCAGTGCACGGCCTCCTCGTCGAGATCGAGGACGATCTTGCGATCTGCCAGAAGCGCACGCAGGCGTTCCAGCTGGATGTCGACGATCGCGCCCATTTCCGACCGCTTGAGGCGGTGGAACAGGATGATGTCGTCCACCCGGTTGAGGAACTCCGGCCGGAAGAAGGTCTTCACCACCTCCATGACCTGGTCGCGGGCGCTTTCGCTGTCCTCGTTCTCGCCGAGCGCCGTCAGGTATTCGGCGCCGAGGTTCGAGGTCATGATGATCATCGTGTTGCGAAAGTCGACGGTGCGGCCCTGGCCATCGGTCAGGCGGCCGTCGTCGAGGACCTGCAGGAGCACGTTGAAGACATCCGGATGCGCCTTCTCGATCTCGTCGAACAGCACGACCTGGTAGGGCCGGCGGCGGACGGATTCGGTGAGCGCACCGCCTTCCTCATAGCCGACATAGCCGGGAGGCGCACCGATCAGCCGGGCCACGGAGTGCTTCTCCATGTATTCCGACATGTCCATGCGCTGGATCGCCGTCTCGTCGTCGAAGAGGAAGCGGGCGAGCGCCTTGGTCAGCTCCGTCTTGCCGACGCCCGTCGGCCCGAGGAAGATGAACGAGCCGATCGGCCGGTTCGGGTCCTGAAGGCCGGCGCGCGAGCGGCGGACGGCGCGGGAGACGGCCTGCACGGCGTCGCCCTGGCCGACGACCCACTTGGCGAGCTCGTCTTCCATCCTCAGCAGCTTGTCGCGCTCGCCTTCCAGCATCTTGTCGACCGGAATGCCGGTCCAGCGGGAGACGACCTGCGCGATGTTGTCGGCGGTCACAACCTCCTGCACCATCGGGTCCACGTCGCTCGCATCGCGGCCTTCGGCGTCCTCCAGCTCCTTTTCGAGCCTGGGGATGATGCCGTAGGCAAGCTCGCCGGCACGCTGGAACTCACCCTTGCGCTGGGCGATGGCAAGCTCGTTGCGCAACTCGTCGAGCTGGCGCTTCAGGTCCGCGGCGCGGCCGAGCTTGGACTTTTCCGCCTGCCAGCGCGCAGTGAGCGCAGAGGCTTCCTCTTCCAGCGCGGCAAGGTCGATCTCGAGCTTTTCGAGCCGGTCCTGCGAGGAGCGGTCGGTTTCCTTCTTCAGGGCCTCGCGCTCGATCTTGAGCTGGATGATGCGGCGGTCGAGCTCGTCGAGCTCCTCCGGCTTGGAATCGACCTGCATGCGCAGCCGCGAGGCGGCTTCGTCCATCAGGTCGATGGCCTTGTCCGGCAGGAAGCGATCCGTGATGTAGCGGTTGGAGAGCGTGGCGGCGGCAACGAGGGCCGAGTCGGAGATCCGGACCTTGTGATGCTGCTCGTACTTCTCCTTCAGGCCGCGCAGGATCGAGATCGTGTCCTCGACGGTCGGCTCGTCCACCATGACGGGCTGGAACCTTCGTGCGAGGGCGGCGTCCTTCTCGACGTGCTTGCGGTACTCGTCGAGCGTGGTCGCGCCGACGCAGTGCAGCTCGCCGCGGGCAAGCGCGGGCTTCAGCAGGTTCGAGGCGTCCATCGCCCCTTCCGCCTTGCCGGCGCCGACCAGCGTGTGCATCTCGTCGATGAAGAGGATGATCTCGCCGTCTTCCGCTTGCACTTCGGCAAGGACGGCCTTCAGGCGTTCCTCGAACTCGCCGCGATACTTCGCACCGGCGATCAGCGCGCCCATGTCGAGCGCCATCAGCTTCTTGTCCTTCAGGCTCTCCGGCACGTCGCCGTTGACGATGCGCAGCGCAAGGCCCTCGGCGATGGCGGTCTTGCCGACGCCGGGCTCGCCGATGAGGACGGGATTGTTCTTCGTGCGGCGCGAGAGGACCTGGATCGTGCGGCGAATCTCGTCGTCGCGGCCGATCACCGGGTCGAGGCGGCCTTCGCGCGCATCGGCGGTGAGGTCGCGGGCGAACTTCTTCAGCGAATCGAAGCCCTGTTCCGCGCTCGCCGTATCGGCGGTGCGGCCCTTGCGGATATCGTTGATGACCTGGTTGATCGCCGTCGGCGTCACGCCGGCCTTGGCGAGGATATCGGCGGTCGCGGCGGATTTCTCGATGGCGAGCGCCAGCAGCAGCCGTTCGACGGTGACGAAGCTGTCACCGGCCTTCTTGGCGGCTTCCTCGGCGGTCGAGAAGACCTTGGCGAGCGGCTGGGAAAGATAGACCTGGCCGTTGCCGCCGGTCACTTTCGGCAGCTTGGCAAGGGCGGCGTCGTTGGCGATCCGCGCTTCGCGCGCATTGCCGCCGGCCCGCTCGATCAGCGATGCGGCCATGCCCTGCTCGTCGTCGAGCAGCATTTTCAGGACGTGCTCGGGCGTGAACTGCGGGTTGCCGTCGGCAAGCGCCTTGGTCTGGGCGGATTGCAGGAAGCCGCGCACGCGCTCGGAGTATTTTTCGATATTCATCATCTGCCTCCATAACTCGGCCGGCCCTTCGAGGCACCGACCGACGATTCAGGATAGGGCTCCCGTCAAGGCAAGCCCTTCGCTGGAGGATATGGTGGAGGCCCGCGCCAAATTAAAGGGAGGCGCCTGCCCGCTCCGGCGGATTTTTTGGAGCCGGACTGCACAAACGCAAGAACCCGGCACAAGGCCGGGTTCCCGATGGAATGGAAGCAAAGCTTACTCGGAAGCGGCTTCGAGCGCCGGAGCGTCGTCGCCGGCCGGCTGGCCGTCCTCGCCCCCGGCCTGGCCTTCGCCGCGGCGCGGGCGGCGCGGACGGGCGGCATTGCGGCGGCGCGGCTGGCGGCCGGCGGCCGGAGCGGCGCCTTCCTCTTCGAGAGCGACTTCCGCCGGCGTGCCTTCGATCACCGGCTGCGGGCCGGAGCCGTCGACCACGGTCCGCTCGGCGGCCGGAGCCGGAGCGGGCGCCGCAGCGGCGGGCGCCGGGTGATCCTCGACGGGCGTCGAATCGATCTCGTCGTCCCGGTCGTAGCCGTCGCGATCATTGAAGTCGTGCCGGTCGGCATTGTCGGAGCGCTCGTCACGCGGGAAGCGGTCCTGCATCTGCGCCTGCGCGGCGGCAATGATGCGGTTGTAGTGCTCTGCGTGCTGCAGGTAGTTTTCCGCCATGACGCGGTCGCCGGCGCTTTGTGCGTCGCGGGCAAGCGCAGAATATTTCTCGGCGATGTGCTGGGCCGTGCCCCTGATCTTCACGTCCGGACCCGAGCTGTCGTAGGTCCTCGTCAGGGGATTGCCGCCCTTGCGGTGGTTGTTGTTGCTATTGTTGTTATTATTATTGTTGTTGTTACGCCCGCGGCCGCGCTTGTTTTGCTGTCCTGGCCTCATATGTCACTCACCTAACGTATCCATGTATCGATGATTCGTGTCTTCGCGCCTGATCGGGACACGCCAGATCAAGCATCCTTACCCGCGGGCGAACCACGTCGGTCGGTGGTCCTGTCGCCGTAAGACGTCAAATTAACAGGTACCCGCACAGGGCAGTCTTCAACCCTAGCAACTCTTCGAGAGAGCAATCCTCGCGATCGGGTCATGCGGAGCAAATCGCCGTGCCATGACCTCTTGCCCGGTGCGTGGCCGCAACCTAGCCCGCTTCCTTCACAATTCCAAGCCTTTTCTTTGCAGTCGCGGAAATTGCTGCGCTCATGCAGCAATATCTCAAGCAACCGCCGGTTTCGAAAAGACGAGGACACGGTCGTTGCCACCGAAATCCTTCACCGCTTCAAGGCGCACGAAACCCTTTTCGTGCATGAGCGCAGTGACGCTTTCCTTCTGGTCATAACCGATTTCGTAAGCCACAAGGCCGTTTTCCCGAAGATGGTCGCCCGCCCCGGCCGCGATGGTGCGATAGGCATCGAGCCCGTCTTCACCGCCGTCCAGTGCCAGGACCGGATCGTAGAGCCGGACATCCTCGTCCAGCATTCCGACCACGGAGCGGACGATATAGGGCGGATTTGACACGATGATGTCGAAAGCCCCGGTCACGGCTGAAAACCAGTCGCTCTCGACCGTCTCGAAGCGGTCGGCGACACCGTTGATATCGGCATTGCGCCGCGCCGTTTCAAGGGCGCCCGGCGAAAGATCGGCGCCCACGCCCGTCGCGCCGGGCACGAGATCGAGGAGCGCAAGGCAGATCGCCCCCGTGCCCGTGCCGAGATCGAGGATGCGGCAGCTCCCCTTCTCCGCCACCATCCGCCGCGCAGGGGGCACGAGCGTATCGACGAGGATTTCCGTATCCGGCCGCGGCTCCAGCGTCTCGGGCGACAAGAGAAGATCGAGCCGGGAAAAGGCCCGCCGGCCGAGGATGCGATGCACCGGCTCGCGCGCCGCGCGCCGGGCAAGCGCCGCCTCGATCACAAAGACCTCGCCGTCCTCCAGCATGCGGGCGCCGTCCGTCACGAAGGCGGTGGAGGAAAGGTCGAGAATGCCGCCAACCAGCGCCCGCGCATCCTGCGCCGCCTCGGCTATGCCCGCTTCGGAAAGCCTGCGCCGCGCGTCGGCCAGCATTCCGGCAAGCGTCACGCCGCTCATCGGCCCTGTTCGCCAAGCTGCGCGAGAAGGCCTGCCTGGTAGTCGGCGAGCAGCGCGTCCACCACCTCGTCGATCTCGCCCACCATCATCCGGTCGAGCTTGTAGAGCGTCAGGTTGATGCGGTGGTCCGTCACGCGGCCCTGCGGGAAATTGTAGGTGCGGATACGCTCGGAGCGGTCGCCGGAGCCGACCTGGCTCCTGCGGTCGGCCGAGCGCTCGCTGTCGGCGCGCTGGCGCTCCATGTCGTAGAGCCGCGAGCGCAGGATCTGCATGGCCTTGGCGCGGTTCTGGTGCTGCGACTTCTCCGAGCTCGTCACGACGAGGCCGGTCGGAAGATGCGTGATGCGCACGGCCGAATCGGTCGTGTTGACGTGCTGGCCGCCGGCGCCCGACGAGCGCATCGTGTCGATGCGGATGTCCTCGGGGCGGATCTCGATATCGATCTCCTCGGCTTCCGGCAGCACGGCGACGGTCGCGGCCGAGGTGTGGATGCGCCCGCTCGCCTCCGTCTCCGGCACCCGCTGGACCCGGTGCACGCCCGATTCGAACTTCAACTTGGCGAAGACGCCGCGCCCGGTGATGGTCGCGATGATTTCCTTGTAGCCGCCGGCCTCGCCTTCGCTCGACGAGATGACCTCGACCTTCCAGCCATGGGCGGCGGCATAGCGCTCGTACATGCGGAAGAGGTCGCCGGCAAAGAGCGCGGCTTCCGAGCCGCCCGTGCCGGCGCGGATTTCGAGGATCGCGCTCTTCTCGTCCGCCGCATCCTTCGGCAGGAGAAGGATCTGCATCTCCTTCTCGAGGCCTTCGAGGCGCTCCTTGAGCTCCGGCAGCTCCATCTCGGCGAGGTCCCGCATCTCGCGGTCCGTCGTCTTGTCGGCAAGCAGCGCTTCGAGGTCGGCGATCTCGCCCCTCACCTTCTCGTATTCGCGCACCTTCGTGACGACCGGCTGGAGCTCGGAATATTCCGAGGCGAGGCGCACATAGGTCTCCGAATCCGGGCCCGCCGACATGCGGGCCTCGATCTCGCCGAAACGGCGTTCGAGTTCGCGCATCTTTTCAACGGGAAGCGTGGCCACCGTTCGACTCCAATCAGATCGTTAAAGCGGAATGCCGTTCTCGGCCGCAAAGTCCGTCAGGATCTGGCGGATCGAGACGGTGGGCTTCGTGTCGTCGAGCGCCGGCGTCAGCACGGCCTCCAGCCTGCCTGCATCGAGCGACAGCAGCATCGACTTCACGGGGCCGAGCGCCGTCGGCGACATCGACACGGAGCGGAAGCCGATGCCGAGCAGCGCCATGGCCGAGATCGGCTTGCTCGCCATCTCCCCGCAGAGCGTGACCGAGGTGTCGTTGCGGACCCCGGCCCTGACGATATCGCGCAGGATGCGCAGGAACGGCCTGCCGAGCGTGTCGAAACGGTCGGAAACGCGGGCATTGCCCCGGTCGACCGCCATGGCGAACTGGAAGAGGTCGTTCGAGCCGACCGAGACGAAATCCACCTCGGCCATCAGCTCGTCGAGCTGCCAGAGCAGCGCCGGCACTTCGAGCATGGCGCCGAACTGCAGCTTCTTCGGCAATTGCTCGCCGAGCTTCGACTGGCGCTGGATTTCCTTCTGCAGAAGGTGGCGGACCTCCTTCAGCTCCGAAACCTCCGTCACCATGGGCAGCATCAGCCGGAGATCGGCGCCCGCCGCCGCGCGCAGCATGGCGCGAAGCTGGGTGCGCAGAAGGCCCGGCCGGTCGAGCGACAGGCGGATGGCGCGCCAGCCGAGGGCAGGGTTCTCCTCCTCGGCCGCGCGGAAATAGGGCACGACCTTGTCCCCGCCGATGTCGAGCGTGCGGAAGGTCACGGGGCGTCCGCCCGCATGCTTCAGGACGTTGCGGTAGAAATCTTCCTGCTCCTCCGCCTTCGGCATGGTCGAGGCGATCATGAACTGGAGCTCGGTGCGGAAGAGGCCGATGCCGGAGGCGCCCGATTCGTTGAGATGCGGCAGGTCGACGAGGAGGCCGGCATTCATCTGCAGATTGATCGCCCGGCCGTCCTTCGTCACCGGCTCGACGGCGCGCAAGGCCCGGTACTGCTCCTGCCGGCGGGCGCGGAAGCGCACCTTCTCCTCGTAGGAGCGCTGGAGGTCCGGCATCGGGCGCAGATGCACCTTCGCATCGTCGCCGTCGATGATGATCGGGTCGCCGTTTTCCGCCAGCGCCACCGCACCGACCGCCTGGCCGACCACGGGAATGCCCATGGCGCGCGCGACGATGACGACATGGCTGGTGACGGCGCCCTCTTCGAGCACGAGGCCGCGCACGTTCTGGCGCGGATAGTCGAGCAGCTCGGCCGCACCCATGGCGCGCGCGACGACGATGGCGTCGTTCGGGAAGCTGCTGGCCGAGAGTTTCGCGCCATAGCCGGTAAGCTGGCGCAGGAGACGGTTCGCAAGATCGTCGAAATCGTGCATGCGCTCGCGCAGATAGGGGTCCATCAGGCGGATCATCCGCGCCTTGGTCTCGCTCTGCACGCGCTCGACGGCGGCCTCCGCCGTCAGGCCGTTGCGGATCGCCTCTTCGAGCTTCCTCACCCAGCCGCGGTCATGGGCGAACATGCGGTAGGTCTCCAGCACCTCGCGGTGCTCGCCCTCCATCGACACCTCGCGGCGCGACAGCATGTCGTCGATGGAGATGCGTAGCGAGCCGAGCGCCTCGGCAAGCCGGCCGAGCTCGTGCTCGGAATCCTCGTTGAGCAGGTTGGTGACGACGATGCGCGGCTCGTGCAGCACGACATAGCCGAGGCCGATGCCCTCGCCGAAGCTCGCCCCCTCGATGGCGACGGGGCGGGAAAGGTCGAGCTCGAGGCCGGGCCTTGTGAGCTTCTTCAGCTCGCCGGTCGCCACCATTTCCGCAATCACCATCGCCGTCGTCTCGAGCGCCTCCACCTCGTCTTCGCGGTAGGTGCGGCTCGCCTTGTTCTGCACGACAAGCACGCCGAGCGCCCTGCCGGTGCGCAAGATAGGAACGCCGAGGAAGGAGTGGTAGATCTCCTCGCCCGTTTCCGGCAGATAGGTGAAGGCGGGATGCGACTGGGCGTCGGAAAGGTTGAGCGGCCGGGCGGAGGCCGCGATCGTGCCGACGAGGCCCTGGCCCATCTTGAGCTGGGCAAGGTGGACGGCGCTCGGATTGAGACCTTCGGTCGCGTAGAGCTCGAGGACGCCGTCGGAGCGCAGCACGTAGACGGAACACACTTCCGCGACCATGTTCTGCGCGATCTGGCGCACGATCTGGTCCAGGCGTTCCTGCGGCTCCAGCGGCTCCGCCATGAGTTCGCGCAGCCGCTTGAGAAGAACGCGCGGGCCCGCGGAGAGGTCTCTCATCGCGTGGCGTCTCCCGAAAATGACGTTACCCCACACCGGCGCGCGCCGCGCCGGCGATCCCCATGGATCGGCGCCGAGTCGGCCGGTCCTTACTTCTTATCGAGACCGTAGACGGAATGCAAAGTCCGAACGGCGAGTTCGGCATAGGGGCCGTCGATCAGGATGGAAATCTTGATTTCCGAGGTGGTGATCGCCTTGATGTTGATGCCCTTGTCGGCAAGCGCGCGGAAGGCCGAGGCGGCGACGCCCGCGTGGCTGCGCATGCCGATGCCGATGACGGAGACCTTGACGAGGCCCGTCTCGTGCTGGATCACGTCGAAGCCGACCTGTCCCTTGGCGCCTTCCAGCACCTTCAGCGCCTTCTCGACGTCGCCGAAGGGAACCGTGAAGGTCATGTCGGTCTTCGAGCCGTCCTCGGAGATGTTCTGGACGATCATGTCGACATTGATATGGGCCTCGGCCAGCGGGCCGAAGATCGCGGCCGAAACGCCCGGCCGGTCGGCGACGCGGCGGAGCGAGATCTGCGCTTCATCCTTGGCATAGGCGATGCCGGTTACGACTTCCTGTTCCACGATCTCATCCTCATCACAAATCAGCGTACCGGGCGGGTTCAGAAGATCGCCCATGCCCGGCGCATCGGGATCCTCGAAAGACGAGCGGACGAAGGTGCGCACCTTGTGCACCATGGCAAGCTCCACCGAGCGAACCTGCAGCACCTTGGCGCCGAGCGAGGCCATTTCGAGCATTTCCTCGAAGGCGATCTTCTTCAGGCGCCGGGCCTTCGGCTCGATGCGCGGATCGGTCGTATAGACGCCGTCGACATCGGTATAGATGTCGCAGCGATCCGCCTTGACGGCGGCGGCGATGGCGACGGCGGAGGTATCCGAACCGCCGCGGCCGAGCGTGGCGACACGGTTGTCCGGGCCGAGGCCCTGGAAGCCGGCGACGACGGCGACCTGGCCCTCGCCCATGCGGCGCACGATCTCCTCGCCCTCGATTTCGAGGATACGGGCGGCGCCGTGCGCGTTGTCGGTGCGGATCGGGATCTGCCAGCCCTGCCAGGAGCGGGCGTTGACGTCCATCGACTGGAGCGCGATGGCGAGAAGGCCGGCGGTGACGAGTTCACCCGAGGCGACGATGGCGTCGTATTCGCGCGCGTCGTAGAAGGGCGAGCTGGCGCCCGTCACCTTCGGCATGTTCTGCACCCAGGCGACGAGCTCGTTCGTCTTGCCGGACATGGCCGACACGACGACGGCGACCTCGTGGCCGGCATCGACCTCGCGTTTCACATGGCGGGCCACATTGTGGATACGGTCGAGGTCGGCGACGGACGTTCCGCCGAATTTCATCACGATGCGTGCCATGGGTGTACCGCTGTTTTCGATGTTCGCGCGAGCGCGCGGGGAAACCGCGGGGTTCTTAGCGGAAGACCCCGCGCTGTGCAATGCATGGAATCGGGCAAATGGCCGCGGCGCGGAAACGAAAAGACCCGCGCTCCTTGCGGGGCGCGGGCAAAGGGGATCGGATTTCAAAATCGGCCGCGGGCGGCAAAGGCCGCCCGCGGCCCTGTCAGCTTCTTACTTCTGCCAGCTCTTGACCAGTTCGTCGTAGTTGACGGTGACCGGCTTTTCCTTCTCGTTCTCGATCTTGAGCTGCGGAGCGAGGTTGCCCTTGGAAACGGCATCCTTGTTCCAGTACTCGAGATCGTGCTCCTCGGCGAGCTTCGGGCCCATGTCGCCCTGAACGCCGGCGCGTTCGAGGCGGCTCAGCACCTTCTCCTGCTCCGCGCACAGCGAATCCATGGCTTCCTGCGCCGTCTTGGCGCCGGAAGCGGCATCGCCGATCGCCTGCCACCAGAGCTGGGCGAGTTTCGGATAGTCCGGGATGTTCGTGCCGGTCGGCGACCACTGCAGGCGGGCCGGCGAACGGTAGAACTCGATCAGGCCGCCGAGCTTGGGCGCGCGGTCGGTGAACGACTGGTGGTCGAGCGTCGACTGGCGGATGAAGGTGAGGCCGACATGGCTCTTCTTCACGTCGACGGTCTTGGAGGTCACGAACTGCGCGTAGAGCCAAGCGGCCTTGGCACGGTCGTCAGGAGTGGACTTCATCAGCGTCCAGGAGCCGGCGTCCTGGTAGCCGAGCTTCATGCCGTCCTTCCAGTAGACGCCATGCGGGGACGGGGCGAAGCGCCACTTCGGCGTGCCGTCGGCATTCACCACCGGCAGGCCTTCCTTCACGAAATCGGCGGTGAACGCCGTATAGGTGAACATCTGCTGCGCGATCTCGCCCTGCGAGGGGACGGGACCGGATTCGGAGAAGTTCATGCCGCCTGCCGACGGCGGGGCATAGGCCTTGATCCAGTCGAGATACTTCTGGATGGCATAGACCGAGGCCGGGCCGTTGGTGTCGCCGCCGCGCGCGACGCACGAGCCGACCGGACGCGAGTTCTCGTCGACCTTGATGCCCCATTCGTCGACCGGCAGGCCATTCGGGATGCCCTTGTCGCCGTTGCCGGCCATCGACAGCCACGCATCGGTGAAGCGCCAGCCGAGCGAGGGGTCCTTCTTGCCGTAGTCCATGTGGCCGAAGACCTTCTTGCCGTCGATCTCGCGGCCGGTGAAGAATTCGGCGATGTCCTCATAGGCCGACCAGTTGACCGGCACGCCGAGGTCGTAGCCGTACTTCGCCTTGAAGTCGGCCTTGTTCTTCTCGTCGTTGAACCAGTCGTAGCGGAACCAGTAGAGGTTCGCGAACTGCTGGTCGGGAAGCTGGTAGAGCTTGCCGTCCGGCGCGGTCGTGAACGATTTGCCGATGAAGTCGTCGATGTCGAGGTTCGGGTTGGTGACGTCCTTGCCTTCGTTGGCCATGAAGTCGGTCAGCGCGCGGGCCTGCTGGTAGCGCCAGTGGGTGCCGATCAGGTCCGAGTCGTTGACATAGGCGTCGTAGATGTTCTCGCCCGACTGCATCTGCGTCTGCAGCTTCTCGATCACATCGCCCTCGCCGATGAGGTCGTGCGTGATCTTGATGCCGGTGATCGCGGTGAAGGCGGGCGCCAGCACCTTCGATTCGTATTCATGCGTGGTCAGCGTTTCGGAGACGACCTTGATGTCCATGCCGGCGAACGGCTTGGCGGCGTCGACGAACCACTGCATTTCCTTTTCCTGGTCGGCACGCGAGAGCGACGACAGGTCGCCGATTTCCGAATCCAGGAACTTCTTTGCGGCATCCATGTCCGCGAATGCGGAGCCGGTAAACGCCAGCAGCATGACTGCCGTCGTCATCAGAAGTTGCTTTCGCATTTTGTCCTCCCTTAAGGTTTTGCGATTGCAAGTGCGAAGGCCCCTATGTCTCCCCGGGGCCTCCGTTCGATTGCCCTAGACGAAGCGGAATACGCCGATGGCGTAGACCACGGACAGGGCAAGAGCCCACCACAGGTTGGGACCGACGAGGCCCAGCCATGCGAGTTGGATGAATGCGGAACCGAGCAGCGACACGAAGAGCCGGTCGCCGCGGGTCGTCTCGAAGCGCAGGATGCCGACGCGCGGGGCGCCACCCGGCCGGGCATATTCCCACACCGCCATCAGCGCGATGAGAAGGAAGATCGTCAGGAAGAACATGGCGGTCGGGAACGACCAGGCCATCCATCCCCCCGGGATGAGCGTGGCGAACCAGTCGCGCGCGCCGTCCTTGACGGGCAGCGCCATGACGAGCAGGACGACGGCGGCGGCGTAGATCGCCAGCACGGCGGCGAGCGCCACGGGCCAGCGGGTGTTGCGGTTGGCGACGGCGGCCATCAGACCCTCCCCAGGGCGAAGCCCTTGGCGATGTAGTTGCGGACGAAGTAGATCACGAGCGCGCCGGGAATGATGGTGAGCACCCCGGCGGCGGCGAGCACGCCCCAGTCCATGCCCGAGGCCGAGACCGTGCGCGTCATCGTGGCGGCGATGGGCTTGGCGTCCGTCGTCGTCAGCGTGCGGGCGATCAGGAGCTCGACCCAGGAGAACATGAAGCAGAAGAAGGCGGCCACCCCGATGCCCGAGGCGATCAGCGGCACGAAGATCTTCGTGAAGAAGCGCGGGAACGAATAGCCGTCGATATAGGCCGTCTCGTCGATCTCCTTCGGCACGCCCGACATGAAGCCTTCGAGGATCCACACCGCCAGCGGCACGTTGAACAGGCAGTGCGCGATGGCGACGGCGATGTGCGTGTCGATGAGGCCGAAAGCCGAATAGAGCTGGAAGAAGGGCAGCGCGAAGACGGCCGGCGGCGCCATGCGGTTGGTGAGCAGCCAGAAGAACAGGTGCTTGTCGCCGAGGAAGCGGTAGCGCGAGAAGGCATAGGCCGCCGGCAGCGCCGCGGAGACCGAGATGACCGTGTTCAGCACCACGTAGATGATCGAGTTGATATAGCCGGAATACCAGGCCGGATCGGTGAAGATGACGGCGTAGTTGTGCAGCGTCGGCTGGCGCGGCCAGAGCGTGAAGGCTCCGGTGATCTCCGTGTTCTCCTTGAAGCTCATGTTCACGAGCCAGTAGATCGGCAGCATCAGGAAGACGATGTAGAGCGTCGGCACGATCCAGGAGAGGTTGCGTTTCGCACCCGGCTGGACGGTGTTTGCGGTGATTGCCTGTGAGGTCATGGGTCTCTCCTCCCTCACGCCTGGTCGTCGCTGCTGGTCATGACCGTGTAGAAGATCCACGACAGCAGCAGGATGATCAGGAAGTAGATGATGGACATGGCCGCGGCCGGGCCGAGGTCGAACTGGCCGATCGCCATCTTGACGAGGTCGATCGAAAGGAACGTGGTCGAGTTGCCGGGGCCGCCGCCGGTGACGACGAAGGGCTCGGTGTAGATCATGAAGCTGTCCATGAAGCGCAGGAGGAAGGCGATGAGCAGCACGCGCTTCATCTTCGGCAACTGGATGTAGCGAAACACGGCCCAGCGCGAGGCGCCATCGATCTTGGCGGCCTGGTAGTAAGCCTCCGGGATCGAGACGAGGCCGGCATAGCACAGCAGCACGACGAGGCTCGTCCAGTGCCAGACGTCCATGACGATCAGCGTCACCCAGGCGTCGAACACGTCGTTGACGTAGTTGTAGTCGAAGCCGATGCCGTCGAGCACGCGGCCGAGCAGGCCGATGTCGACGCGGCCGAAGACCTGCCAGATCGTGCCGACGACGTTCCACGGAATGAGCAGCGGCAGCGCCATCAGCACGAGGCAGACCGGCACGCCGAGGCCCTTCTTGGGCATGTTGAGCGCGATCAGGATGCCGAGCGGGATTTCCAGGGCGAGGATGATGGCGGAGAACAGGAGGTTGCGTCCGAGCGCCTCCCAGAATCGGTCGGAGGCGAGCACCTGGGCGAACCAGTCGGTGCCGGCCCAGAAGAAGGCGTTGTTGCCGAAGGTGTCCTGCACCGAATAGTTCACCACCGTCATCAGCGGGATCACCGCCGAGAAGGCGACGAGCAGCAGCACCGGCAGGACCATGAACCAGGCCTTGTTGTTCCAGGTCTTGTTCATCGGTCAGCCCTCCCTGCCGACACGCCAGCTATCGGCGTAGATGTTGATGGCGGCGGGATCGAAGGTCACGCGCGAATCGGCGGGGATTTCGCCATCCTCCGGCACGACGATGGCGATCGGCTTGCCGGCAAATTCCGCGCGCACGATCTTCTGGCGGCCGATATCCTCGACCTTACCGATCGAGACGGGCATGCCCTCGCGCGACAGCGTGATGAATTCCGGGCGGATGCCGAGCTCGGTCTTCGCGCCGGCGGAAACCGCGGGCGCGTAGTCGAGCGTGATCGTCTCCTCGCCGACCCTGACGGCGCTGCCGTCGATTGCGGCCGGCAGCACGTTCATGCCCGGCGAGCCGATGAAATAGCCGACGAAGGTGTGGCTCGGCTTCTCGAAGAGCTCGGCGGGCGTGCCGATCTGCACGATCTGGCCGTCGTACATGACGACGACCTTGTCGGCGAAGGTCAGCGCCTCGGTCTGGTCGTGCGTGACATAGACCATGGTGAAGCCGAACTGGCGGTGCAGCTTCTTGAGCTGCGAGCGCAGCACCCATTTCATGTGCGGGTCGATGACGGTCAGCGGCTCGTCGAAGAGGATCGCGTTGACGTCGCTGCGAACGAGGCCGCGGCCGAGCGAGATCTTCTGCTTCTGGTCGGCGGTGAGCCCGCGCGCCGTCTTCTTCGCCCAGCCGGCAAGGTCGATCATTTCCAAAATCTCGCGCACGCGGCGGTCGACTTCGGGCTCGGCCACCCCGCGGTTGCGCAGCGGGAAGGCGAGATTGTCGTAGACCGTCATCGTGTCGTAGATGACCGGGAACTGGAAGACCTGCGCGATGTTGCGCTCCTGCGTCGACAGGTAGGTCACGTCCTTGCCGTCGAACAGGATGCGGCCTTCCGACGGCTGCAGGAGGCCCGAGATGATGTTGAGCAGCGTGGTCTTGCCGCAGCCGGACGGGCCGAGCAGCGCATAGGCGCCGCCGTCGTTCCATTCGTGATGGACTTCCTTCAGCGCGTAGTCGGCTTCCGACTTCGGCTTTTCGCCGTAGGCGTGGCGGATATGGTCGAGATTGATGCGTGCCATGGTCCCCTCCTCAGGCCGCCGCGGCCGCGGGCTCGGCAATCGCCCTGCCGTCCGCGCCGAAAGCCATCAGGTGGCGCGTGTCGACATGGACGGTGATCACCGCGTCCGGCTCGATGTCGTGGATGCCCGGCGCGAGCATCACCCAGCGGGTGCCCTCGAACTCGATATGGATGAAGCTTTCCGACCCCGCGATCTCCGAGATCGCCGTGCGCACCGAAAGGGGCGCCGCGGCGGCGTTCTGGCGCGTGAGCGCCAGGTGGTGCGGATGGAAGGCGATGGTGCACGGCCCTGCCGGCACGCCGGCAAGGTGCGCCGGCACCGGCAGAACCGGCTTGTCGCCGATCTCGAAATGGCCGCCTTTCCGCGTGACCGTGATCGTGTTGAGCGGCGGGTCGGCGAAGGTGCGGGCCGTAACGAGGTCGTTCGGCCGGCGATAGACCTCGATCGTGGGGCCGAACTGCGTGATGCGGCCTTGCGACAGCGTCGCCGTGTTGCCGCCGAGAAGCAGCGCCTCGGAGGGCTCCGTCGTCGCATAGACGAAGATGGCGCCGGACGCGGCGAAGATCTTCGGAAGCTCCAGCCGCAATTCCTCGCGCAGCTTGTAGTCGAGGTTGGCGAGCGGCTCGTCGAGCAGCACGAGGCTGGCGTTCTTGACGATGGCGCGGGCAAGGGCCGTGCGCTGCTGCTGGCCGCCCGAAAGGTTGAGCGGCGTGCGGTCGAGATAGGGCGTCAGCTTGAGGAGATCGGCCGCCTTGCGCACCTCGCGGTCGATGGTCGCGGCATCGGCGCCCTTGATGCGCATCGGCGAGGCGATGTTCTCGTAGACGGTCAGCGCCGGATAGTTGATGAACTGCTGGTAGACCATGGCGACGCCCCGGTCCTGCACGCGCACGCCCGTCACGTCCTTGCCGTCGAACCGGACGGAGCCGGAGGTCGGCTTGTCGAGGCCGGCCATCAGCCGCATCAGCGAGGTCTTGCCGGACAGCGTCGGGCCGAGCAGCACGTTGAGCGAGCCGCGCTCCAGCACGAGGTTCGTCGGGTGGATATGCGTTTCCGCCCCCGACACCTTCGCGATGTTTCTGAGTTCAAGCATTCATGTCTCCAATGTTCCTCCCAGCCACCGGATCGCGCGGCGGCTAATGCGGGGCGGCAGGCGCCCCGGCCATGTAGTCTTCCAGCGCGGCCGCCTCGGCGGCCGTCAGATGCAGGCCCCTCTTGGTCCGCCGCCACAGCACGTCCTCGGCGTGCCGGGCCCATTCCTCGTGCATCAGCCAGCGCACCTCGCACTCGTAGAGGTCGCTGCCGAAATGCCGCCCGAGATCCTCGATGCGGCTTGCCCCGTCCAGCATGGCCGCCGCCCGCGTGCCGTAGAGCCGCACGAGCCGCCGCGCATGGGCAGGCGAAAGGAAGGCGAAGCGCTTCGCAAGCGAGCGCACCTCGGCGTCGAAACCGTCGATGGCGAAATCACCGCCCGGCAGGCGCGAGCGCGCCGTCCAGCGCTCGCCCTTGGCGCCGATCGCATCGCCGATCTTGTCGAGCGCGGATTCGGCAAGGCGCCGGTAGGTGGTGAGCTTGCCGCCGAAGATGTTGAGGAGCGGCGCCTGGCCGCTCTCGCCGTCGACCTTCAGCACGTAGTCGCGCGTTGCTTCCTGCGCCTTGCTGGCTCCGTCGTCGAAGAGCGGGCGCACGCCGGAATAGGTCCAGACGATATCGTCCCGCTCGACCGGCTCGGCGAAATATTCGCTGGCCGAGGCGCACAGATAGTCTATCTCCTGGTCGCTGATGCGAGCCTCGCGCGGATCGCCCTTGTAGTCCCGGTCGGTGGTGCCGATCAGCGTGAACTCTTCCTGATAGGGGATGGCGAAGATGATGCGCCCGTCCGGGTTCTGGAAGAAATAGGCGCGCGGATCGGAGAATTTCTTCTTCACGACGATATGGCTGCCCTGCACGAGGCGGACATTGTGCACGTCGTTGCGGCCGAAGGCGGAGGACAGGACCTTGTCCACCCAGGGGCCGGCGGCATTGACCAGCATGCGGGCGCGGACGGTCTCGCGGTCGCCTGTCTCGACATTCTCCGTCTCGACGTTCCAGTGGCCGTTCTCGCGCCGGGCGGCGACCACCTTCGTGCCGGTGCGGATATCCGCGCCGCGGTCGGCGGCATCGCGGGCGTTGAGCACGACGAGGCGCGCATCGTCCACCCAGCCGTCGGAATATTCGAAGGCCTTGCGGAAGAGCTTCTTGAGCGGCCCGCCCGCCGGGTCCCTGGCAAGGTCCAGCGTCGCGGTCGCGGGCAGGAGCTTGCGCCCGCCGATATGGTCGTAAAGAAAGAGGCCGAGGCGGATGAGCCAGGCCGGACGCAGGCCGCCCTTCTGGAACGGCAGCACGAAGCGCATCGGCCAGATGACGTGCGGCGCCATCGCCCAGAGCACTTCGCGCTCCATCAGCGCTTCGCGCACGAGGCGGAATTCGTAATGTTCGAGATAGCGAAGGCCGCCGTGGATGAGCTTGGTGGAGGCCGAGGACGTGCCGGAGGCGAAATCCTTCATCTCGGCAAGCACGACCGAATAGCCGCGACCCGCTGCATCGCGGGCGATGCCGCAGCCGTTGATGCCGCCACCGATGACGAAAATATCGCGGATCACGTCGCCGTCCAATGTCCCCTCCCATTTCGCATTGCACAATCTTGCGCAGTTGCGAAAGCAAGGAGAGTTAAAACGAAAACATTCCGAATGTCAAACGAATGTAGATAGAAATAGCAGGCTCCTGTGTCAGGCCTGTGAAGCGGTCTCCACGAGCCGGACGTCGTGCTCCTGGCAAATGACGCGAATCCCCTCGAAAGGACAGCTATCCGTGATGAAGGTGTGGACCTGCGAGAGGTGGCCGATGCGCACCGGCGCGGTCCTTTCGAATTTCGTCGAATCCGAAACCAGGATGACGTGGCGGGCATTGGCGATAATCGCCTGCGCCACCTTCACCTCGCGGTAGTCGAAGTCGAGCAGCGCGCCGTCCTCGTCGATGGCCGAGACGCCGATCACGGCATAGTCCACCTTGAACTGGCGGATGAAATCGACCGCCGCCTCGCCGACGATGCCGCCGTCCGCCCCGCGCACGACGCCGCCGGCGATCACCACCTCGATCGAGGGATAGACGCGCAAGCGGTTGGCGACGTTGATATTGTTGGTGATGACCATCAGCTCGCGATGTTCGAGCAGCGCCTCGCCCACGGCCTCGGTCGTCGTGCCGATATTGATGAAGAGCGAGGAATTGTCCGGGATCATCGCCGCGGCGGCGCGGCCGATCGCCTGCTTCTCCGGCGCGGCGATGGAGCGGCGCGCCTCGTATTTCACGTTCTCGTTGCCGCTCGGAAACAGCGCGCCGCCATGGATGCGCGTCAGCGCCTTGCTGTCGCAAAGGTCGTTGAGGTCCTTGCGGATGGTCTGCGGCGTCACGGAGAAGCGCGTGGCAAGATCCTCCACGAGCACGCGGCCCTCCGCCTTGGCGAGATCGAGGATCTCAGCCTGGCGACCCGTTAGAAACATCGGCACCTCCCATTGTTTTCGTTTGGTTTCATAATATGCAAAAACGAAAGCACATCAATTGATCGATCCTGCCTTCTTGGAGAGCGCCCCGCTTTTTGTGATACTGGGCGAAGGCAGGCCGCGGCGATACCGGGAGGAAAGCGCATGTTTCATCCGTCTCTGTTCAAGGGCGCCAATGTCGTCGTCACCGGCGCGGGACGCGGCATCGGGCTGGAGATCGCGCGGCAGTTCCTCGATTGCGGCGCCCATGTGCTGCTGCACGGCGGGCGCGCCGCCGCAGGCCCCCTGCCCGATTTCCTGGAGAACGCCGTCGCGGAGGCCCGCGCCCACGTCGTCTATGCGGATTTCCTGGAGGAAGGCGGCATCGGCGCGCTGCTGCAGCGGGTGGACAGCCTCTTCCCGCATGTCGACGTGCTGATCAACAATGCCGGCACCATGGTCGGCCGCTTTCCCGCGGCGGACCTCACGGACGAGCAGTACGATACCGTCGTGCGCCTCAACCAGACCTCCGTCGTCGAGGTGACGCGCGGCCTGCTGCGCTCGCTGCGCCGTGCGCCCCATGCCGCCATCGTCAACACGGTCTCGATCTCGGCGCTGACGGGCGGCAGCCCGGGCTCGGCCATCTATTCGGCCACCAAGGCCTTCGTCTCGACCTATTCCAAGGGTCTTGCCCGGGAGCTTGCGCCCGACGGCATCCGCGTCAACTGCGTCTCGCCGGGCACCATCACCACCGATTTCCACGCGCGCTATTCCTCGGCGGAAAAGCTGGAGGCGACCCGCAAGACCATTCCCCTGCAACGCCTCGGCACGGCGGAGGACTGCGCCCCCGCCTATCTCTTCCTCGCCTCCAACACGCTCTCCGGCTACATCACCGGCCAGGTGCTGGAGGTGAACGGCGGCCAGCTCATCTGCTGACGATTTCTCCACGCAATTCCGAACGCAAAACCGCTTCACACTTTTGCTGGAATTGCTTCAGGAATTGACGTCCACGACGACGCGCCCCTTCACCTTGCCCTCGAGAATCCGGTTCGCAAGTTCCGGCAGGTCGGAGAGCCGGTGCTCGACAACCATGGCCTCCAGCTTGTCCATCGGCAGATCGCTTGCGATGCGGTTCCACGCATCGACGCGCTGGTCGTAGGGCCGGTTGACCGAATCGATGCCGAGGAGGCTCACCCCGCGCAGGAGGAAGGGGATGACCGTGAAGGAGGGCACGGCGGCACCCGCCGCAAGCCCGACGGCGGCAACCGCCCCGTCATATTTCATCTGCTTGAGCACCCGCGCCAGCATGTCGCCGCCGACCGCATCGACCGAGCCCGCCCAGCGCTCGGATTCGAGCGGCTTGCCGCTCGGCTCGGCAAGCTCGGCGCGCGGGACGATCGTTTCCGCGCCGAGCTCCTTGAGGTAGCCGGCCGTTTCCGGACGGCCCGTCACGGCGGCAACCGAATAACCGAGCCGGGAAAGAAGCGTGACGGCGACCGAGCCGACGCCGCCGGCAGCTCCCGTCACCAGCACCTCGCCCTTCAGCGGCGAAAGCCCGGCCTTTTCCAGCGCGATGACGGAGAGCATGGAGGTGAGGCCCGCCGTGCCGATCGCCATGGCCTGTCGCGTGGAAAGCGTGTCGGGCAGCGGCACCAGCCAGTCGGCCTTGACCTTCGCCCGGCTCGCATAGCCGCCCCACCAGACCTCGCCGACACGCCAGCCGGTCAGCACCACCCGGTCGCCCGGCCGGTAGCGCGGATCGTCCGAAGCCTCCACCGTGCCGGCGAAATCGACGCCCGGCACATGCGGGAAGGTGCGCACCAGCCCGCCCTTGCCGTTAATGCAGAGCCCGTCCTTGTAGTTGAGCGTCGAATATTCGACGGCGACCGTCACGTCGCCGTCCGGAAGCCGCGAATCGTCGAGTTCCTGAACCGAAGCGGCGACCGCGCCGTCCGCGCCCTTCTCGACCAGCAATGCTTGAAACGTCATGGCTTGCTCCTCGTCCTCATTTCGATGCTCCAGATATAGGGCGCGGGGCATTGGTGCCGCCACTGTTCTTTTGTATCAAGAGCCCGGAGGCGCAGTTTCCCGATGATAGACAAGCTCGAATATTTCATTGCGCTCGCCCGCGAACGGCATTTCGCCCGGGCGGCCGAGGAGCTCGGCATCTCCCAGCCGACGCTCTCGGCGGCGATCCGCCAGCTGGAAGGCCAGCTCGGCGTTATGCTCGTCGTGCGCGGCTCGCGCTTCCGCGGCCTGACGCCGGAAGGCCAGCGCGTGCTCGAATGGGCGCGCCGCATCGTCGGCGACACGCGCACCATGCGCGAGGAAATGCGCGCCGCCCGCACCGGCCTTTCCGGCCATATCCGCCTTGCCGCCATCCCGACGACGCTCGCCATGGTGCCGCGCCTCACCGCGCCCTTCCAGGAAAAGCACCCCGACGTCACATTCTCCATCACCTCCACCACGTCGATCCGCATCCTCGGGCTTCTGGAAAACCTCGAGATCGACGCCGGCCTCACTTATCTCGAGAACGAGCCGCTCGGCCGCGTCACCAGCGTGCCGCTGCTGCACGAGCACTATTGTCTCATCACCGCCAGGGGCGGCCCGTTTTCCGATCGCGAAAGCGTGACCTGGCAGGAGGCCGGCAGCATTAGGCTTTGCCTATTGACCGCCGACATGCAGAACCGCCGTATCATCAATCGCCACCTCGCCGATGCCGGCGTGAGCGCCGAACCCTCCCTCGAATCCAACTCGATGATCGTGCTGCTCTCCCATGTGCGTACCGGCCGCTGGAGCAGCATCATGCCGCGCAACGTGGCCCATTCCTTCGGATTTCATGAGGAATTGAGTATAGTTTCGCTCGTCGAGCCGAATCCGGAACATACGGTCGGCCTCGTCGCCACCCACCGCGAACCCTTCACTCCTCTCGTCTCCGCCCTCTTGCATGAGGCGCGCATCCTCGCCGAGAAGGGGATGGATTGATAGGAAATTTCTATTGATTGACGGGACAGCTTTATTGACCCGTCGTCTCCCGCCTGAGAAGCTGCTACAATAGGACGTGGGGATCGTCGGGATTCCCGTCTTCGCCGAAGAAATTCAATGGTATCGGCGCGACGGAACCGGCATTTCCCTGCGGTTCATTCGTGCAGGTTGGGAGGCCAGATCATGAATGTTCACGTCACCGGCAACGATGTCGGAACGAAGACGCTGGCGATTGTCGGCGCATTGAAGGGTCTGGAAGGGCCGCTTCTGCCCATTCTGCACGAGATCCAGGCGGAGTTCGGCTATGTCCCGCAGGAGAGCCTGCCGATCATCGCGCAGGAGCTCAACCTGTCGCGCGCCGAGGTGCACGGCGTCGTCACCTTCTACCACGACTATCGCGACCATCCCGCCGGCCGGCATGTCCTGAAGCTCTGTCGCGCCGAGGCCTGCCAGTCGATGGGCGGAGACGAGATCGCCGCCCGCGTGAAGGCGCTGCTCGGCATCGACTTCCACCAGACGACCCTCGACGGCGCTGTGACGCTCGAACCCGTCTACTGTCTCGGCCTCTGTTCCTGCGCGCCGTCCGCCATGCTGGACGGCGAGGTGCATGGAAGGCTCGACGCCGACCTTTCCGCCGAACTCGTCGCGGAGGCACGCCGATGACCGTTCGTCTCTACGTTCCCCGCGATGCCGCGGCCCTTTCGCTCGGCGCAGACCGCGTCGCGAAGAAACTCGCCGAGGAAGCGGCAGGCCGCGGGCTCGACATCACGATCGTGCGCAACGGCTCGCGCGGCATGCACTGGCTGGAGCCGCTGGTCGAGGTGGAGACCGCCGCCGGCCGCATCGCCTATGGCCCGGTGAAACCGTCCGACGTGGCAGGCCTTCTCGATGCCGGCCTCATCGAGGGCAAGGCGCATCCGCTCTGTCTCGGCAAGACCGAGGAGATCGCCTTCCTCAGGAACCAGACCCGCCTCACCTTCGCCCGCTGCGGCGTCACCGACCCGCTCTCGCTTGCCGACTACAAGGCCCATGGCGGCCTCCTCGGCCTCGAAAAGGCCGTTGCGATGGCGCCCGCCGACATCGTCAAGGAAGTCACCGACAGCGGCCTTCGCGGCCGCGGCGGCGCGGGCTTCCCGACGGGCATCAAGTGGAAGACCGTGCTGGAGGCGCCGGGCGAGAAGAAATACATCGTCTGCAACGCCGACGAGGGCGACAGCGGCACCTTCGCCGACCGCATGATCATGGAGGGCGATCCCTTCGTGCTGATCGAGGGCATGGCGATCGCCGGCCTCGCGACCGGCGCCACCAAGGGCTACGTCTACACCCGCTCCGAATATCCCCATGCCATCGCCGCCATGAGCGACGCCATCGACATCGCGCGCGCCGCCGGCATCCTCGGCCCGTCCGTGCTCGGCTCCGGCAAGGCCTTCGACATGGAGATCCGCACCGGCGCCGGCGCCTATGTCTGCGGCGAGGAGACGGCGCTCCTCAACAGCCTCGAAGGCAAGCGCGGCGTGGTGCGCGCCAAGCCCCCGCTGCCGGCGCTGCAGGGTTTCCTCGGGCGCCCCACCGTCGTCAACAACGTCATCTCGCTCGCCTCCGTGCCGGTCGTCATGGAAAAGGGCGCGGCTTACTACCGCGATTTCGGCATGGGCCGCTCGCGCGGCACCATCCCGATCCAGATCGCCGGCAACGTCAAGCATGGCGGCCTCTACGAGACCGCCTTCGGCCTGACGCTCGGCGAGATCGTCGATGCCATCGGCGGCGGAACGGCCTCCGGCCGGCCGGTGCGCGCCGTGCAGGTGGGCGGCCCTCTCGGGGCCTATTTCCCGCGCGCCCTCTTCGATACGCCCTTCGACTACGAGGCCTTCGCGGCGAAGGACGGGCTGATCGGCCATGCCGGCATCACCGTCTTCGACGACACGGTCGACATGCTCAAGCAGGCGCGCTTCGCCATGGAGTTCTGCGCCGTCGAAAGCTGCGGCAAGTGCACGCCCTGCCGCATCGGCTCGACGCGCGGCGTGGAGACCGCCGACAAGATCGCCGAGGGCATCGAGCCGGAGAAGAACCGCGCGCTGCTCACCGATCTCTGCAACACGATGAAGTTCGGCTCGCTCTGTGCGCTCGGCGGCTTCACGCCCTATCCGGTCATGAGCGCCATGACCCACTTCCCGGAAGATTTTTCGCCGGCGCCCGTCGCCGAAGCTGCGGAGTGATCCCATGCCCCTGATTTCTGAAATCGACTACGGCACGCCCGCCTCCCGCTCCGAAAATATGGTGACGCTCACCATCGACGGGAACGAGATTACCGTGCCAGAAGGCACCTCCATCATGCGCGCCTCGATGGAGGCCGGCATCGAGGTGCCCAAGCTCTGCGCCACCGACATGGTGGACGCCTTCGGCTCCTGCCGCCTCTGTCTCGTGGAGATCGAGGGCCGGAACGGCACGCCCGCCTCCTGCACGACGCCCGTCGCGCCCGACCTCGTCGTCCATACCCAGACGAGCCGTCTCAAGCAGATCCGCAAGGGCGTGATGGAGCTCTACATCTCCGACCACCCGCTCGACTGCCTCACCTGCGCGGCAAACGGCGACTGCGAGCTGCAGGACATGGCCGGCGCCGTCGGCCTTCGCGACGTGCGCTACGGCTATGACGGCGAGAACCACGTCAAGCCGCGCAATAACGGCGAGATCAACGCCCGCTGGACGCCGAAAGACGAATCCAACCCCTATTTCACCTACGATCCCTCCAAGTGCATCGTCTGCTCGCGCTGCGTCCGGGCCTGCGAGGAGGTGCAGGGCACCTTCGCGCTCACCATCGAGGGCCGCGGCTTCGACAGCTTCGTCTCGGCCGGCATGCACGAGAATTTCCTGGAATCCGAATGCGTCTCCTGCGGCGCCTGCGTGCAGGCCTGCCCGACGGCGACGCTAACGGAGAAGTCGGTCATCGAGATCGGCCAGCCGGAGCATTCCGTCATCACGACCTGCGCCTATTGCGGCGTCGGCTGCAACTTCAAGGCGGAGATGCGCGGCGAGGAGCTGGTGCGCATGGTGCCCTGGAAGGACGGCAAGGCCAACCACGGCCATTCCTGTGTCAAGGGCCGCTTCGCTTATGGTTACTCGACCCATCGCGAGCGCATCCTCAACCCGATGATCCGCGAGAAGACCTCCGACCCCTGGCGTGAAGTCACCTGGGAAGAGGCCTATGCGCATGTCGTCTCCGAATTCCGCCGCATCCAGTACCAGTACGGCCGCGATTCGATCGGGGCGCTGACCTCCTCGCGCTGCACGAACGAGGAGACCTATATCGTGCAGAAGCTGGTCCGCGCCGGCTTCGGCAACAACAATGTCGATACCTGTGCGCGCGTCTGCCATTCGCCGACCGGCTACGGCCTCGGCCAGACCTTCGGTACCTCCGCCGGCACGCAGGATTTCGATTCCGTCGAGCACACGGACGTCATCATCATCATCGGCGCCAATCCGAGCGACGCCCATCCGGTCTTCGCCTCGCGCATGAAGAAGCGCCTGCGCGAGGGCGCCAAGCTCATTGTCATCGATCCGCGCCGCACCGAGCTTGTCTCCGCGCCGCATGTGAAGGCCGCCTTCCACCTGCCGCTGAAGCCCGGCACGAACGTCGCCATCCTCACCGCGCTCGCTCATGTCATTGTCACCGAAGGGCTTTGCGACGAGGCGTTCATCCGCGAGCGCTGCGACTGGTCGGAATTCGAGGACTGGGCCGCCTTCGTCGCCGAGCCGCGCCACAGCCCGGAAGAGACCGAGGCCTTCACCGGCGTGCCGGCCGAGGCGCTGCGCGGCGCCGCCCGGCTCTTCGCCACCGGCGGCAACGGCTCGATCTACTACGGCCTCGGCGTCACCGAGCACAGCCAGGGCTCGACCGCCGTCATCGCCATCGCCAACCTCGCCATGGTCACCGGCAATATCGGCCGGACGGGCGTCGGCGTGAACCCGCTGCGCGGCCAGAACAACGTGCAGGGCTCCTGCGACATGGGCTCCTTCCCGCACGAGCTGCCGGGCTATCGCCACATCTCGGACGAGAGCACGCGCGACATCTACGAGAAGATGTGGGGCGTGACGCTCAATCCCGAGCCGGGCCTGCGCGTCAACAACATGCTGGACGCGGCCGTGGACGGCTCCTTCAAGGCCCTCTACGTGCAGGGCGAGGACATCCTCCAGTCCGACCCCGACACGCGGCACGTCGCCGCCGGCCTTTCCTCCATGGAATGCGTCGTGGTGCAGGATCTCTTCCTCAACGAGACGGCGAACTACGCCCATGTCTTCCTGCCGGGCTCGACCTTCCTGGAGAAGGACGGCACCTTCACCAATGCCGAACGCCGCATCAACCGGGTGCGCCGCGTCATGACGCCAAGGAACGGCTATGCCGACTGGGAGGTCACGCAGAACCTCGCAAGGGCGATGGGCCTCGACTGGAACTACGCCCACCCCTCCGAGATCATGGACGAGATCGCAGCGACGACCCCGAGCTTTGCCCTCGTTTCCTATGATTACCTCGACAAGGTCGGCTCCATCCAGTGGCCCTGCAACGAGCAGCATCCGCTCGGCTCGCCGATCATGCATGTCGATGGCTTCGTGCGCGGCAAGGGCAAGTTCATCCGCACGGAATATGTCGCGACCGACGAGAAGACCGGCCCGCGCTTCCCGCTGCTTCTGACCACCGGCCGCATCCTCAGCCAGTACAATGTCGGCGCCCAGACGCGGCGCACCGACAATGTCGCCTGGCATGCCGAGGACCGGCTGGAGATCCACCCGCACGACGCGGAGAACCGCGGCATCCGCGACGGCGACTGGGTGCGCCTTGCCAGCCGTGCCGGCGAGACGACGCTGCGCGCGCTCGTCACCGACCGCGTGGCGCCGGGCGTCGTCTACACGACCTTCCACCATCCGGGCACGCAGGCGAACGTCATCACCACCGATTTCGCCGACTGGGCGACCAGTTGCCCGGAATACAAGGTGACCGCCGTGCAGATCTCCCCGTCGAACGGCCCGTCCGAATGGCAGGTCGAATATGACGAGGTGGCGCGCCGCGCGCGCCGCATCGCCGGCAAGATGGAGGCGGCGGAATAGGAACGACCGTGACGGGCTTTTCCACCACGATCAAGGTTGCCGAGATCGCCCGCCGCAGCGGGCGGATGGAGGACGGTGAGCGCTTCGTGCCGGAAGAAACGCCGGTCGCCTTCTCCTATGCCGGCTCCACCCATGCGGTGATGATGGCAACGCCCGCTGACCTCGAGGACTTCGCCACCGGCTTCAGCCTGACCGAGGGCATCATCGCGGGTCCTGGCGAGATCGAGGCCATCGAGGTCGTCGCGGAAGACAAGGGCATCGACCTGCAGATCCGCCTTGCGGATGCCAGCAACGACGCGCTCGTCACCCGCCGCCGCCATATGGCAGGGCCGGTCGGCTGCGGCCTCTGCGGCATCGAATCGATCGAGCAGGCGGTGCGCGTCACGCCGTCCGTGCGCTCGTCGGCGCTGACCTTGAGCGAGGACGAGATCGTCGAGGCGGTCCATCTGCTGAACGGCGGGCAGCCGCTGCACAGGACGACCCGCGCCGTGCACGGCGCCGGCTTCTATGTGCCGGGAAAGGGGCTCGTCGCCGTGCGCGAGGATGTCGGCCGGCACAATGCGCTCGACAAGCTCGTCGGCGCCGCGCGCCGCGCGGGCCATGACGGCGGAGCGGGCGCGGTCATCGTGACGAGCCGCGTTTCCGTCGAGATGGTGCAGAAGACGGCCATCGTCGGCAGCCCCTTCATCATCGCCATTTCCGCGCCGACGGCGCTTGCCATCCGCACGGCGGAAGAGGCGGGCATGACGCTGGTCGCGCTGGTCCGGGGCGATGAATTCGAGATTTTCACAGGCGCCGGGCGCATCGCCTCCGGCGCGAGGCGCAAGGTCGGCAGCGGTTAGGAGACAGGAATGTCGGAAGGCAACAGACTGGTCAGGGAGGCGAACCAGATCGCCACGTTCTTCCATTCGCAGCCCAGGAGCGGAGCGGCGAGCGGCGTGGCGACCCATATCAACAAGTTCTGGGAGCCGCGCATGCGCCGGCAGCTTTTCGACATCGTCGACAACCGCGGCGGCGAAGGGCTCGACTGGCTCGTCATGGAGGCCGTGCCCATGATCCGCCGTCCGCCGCCGCCGGAAGTGCCGCCCGCCGCCCGCTGACGGCCCCTCACGAATGCCGACGGCCGGCATCGCTGCCGGCCGCCTTTCTGTCGTATCGCGGGCTCAGAACTCTTCCCAGCTCTCCGCCGCCGCCGTGGAGCCACGCGGCGCGCGCATGGTGCGCGCCACGGCATGAAGCTGCGGGACGGGAGCCGGCGTATGCGGGCGCGCCGCGGACGGCGCGCTGCCCGAAAGCCGGAACCGGCGGATAAGGGTGTGCAGCGCCTCGGCCTCGCGCGCCATCGCATGGCTTGCCGCCGTGCTTTCCTCCACCATCGCCGCGTTCTTCTGCGTCGCCTGGTCCATGGAGTTGACGGACTGGTTGATCTCGCGAAGCCCGGTCGACTGCTCGCGCGAGGCTTCGACGATCGCCGACACGTTAGTGTGGACCTCCTGCACCTGTTCCAGGATCTCCCGGAGAGCGCGCCCCGTTTCGTCGACCAGCGCCACCCCGCTTTTCACCTGCTCGCCCGAGGTGGTAATGAGCGCCTTGATGTCCTTGGCCGCGCTCGCCGACCGCTGGGCGAGCTCGCGCACCTCCTGTGCCACCACCGCAAACCCCTTGCCGGCCTCGCCCGCGCGCGCCGCCTCCACGCCGGCGTTGAGCGCCAGCAGGTTGGTCTGGAAGGCGATGTCGTCGATGACGCCGATGATGTTGGAGATTTCCCGCGAGGACTGCTCGATCTGCCCCATCGCGTCGATCGCCTTCTTGACGACCTCGCCGGATTTTTCCGCCCCGGCGCGGGTCTTGGCGACCAGCGTGCCGGCCTCGTCGGCCCGCCGGCTCGAATCGGCGACGGTCGTGGTGATCTCGTCGAGCGCGGCGGCCGTCTCCTCGACGGAGGCCGCCTGCTGCTCCGTGCGCTTGGCGAGATCGTCGGCGGCAGAGCGGATCTCCTGCGCGCCCGAGGCGATGGCATTGGCATTGGTCTCGACCGTGCGCATGGCTTCGTGAAGGCCTGCCACCGCCTCGTTGAAGTCCTTGCGCACCGCCTCCATCGACGGAACGAACGTCATGGCGAGGTTCTGCGTCAGGTCCCCTTCGGAAAGCGCCTTCAGCGCGCCGCCGAGCGCGTTGATCGCCGACATGCGCTCGGTCACGTCGGTGGCGAACTTCACCACCTTGTAGACGCGCCCGTTGAGGTCTCGGATGGGGTTGTAGGCCGCCTGGATCCAGATCTCCCGTCCGCCCTTGCCGTAGCGCACGAATTCGCTTGAAGCGAAGTTGCCTTCAGCAAGGTTCTTCCAGAAATCCGCATAGGCCTGCGTCTGCGTATAGGCGGGATCGCAGAACAGGCGGTGATGCTTGCCGCGGATCTCGGAAATGTCGTAGCCGAGCGCATCGCAGAAATTGGCATTGGCATCGAGGATCTCGCCGGTCGGCGTGAACTCGATCACCGCCTGGGAGCGGGAAATCGCCGCGAGCTTGCTGGCATCTTCCGCCGCCCGCATCCGCGCCTCGGTGATGTCGGTGGCGAACTTGACGACCTTGTAGGGCTTGCCGCCGCGGAAGACCGGATTGTAGGTCGCAAGGATCCAGATCTCGGCCCCGTCCTTGCGGATACGCTTGTAGGTGTTGGAATCGTATTCGCCGTTGCCGAGCCGCGCCCAGAACTGGCGGTAGGCGTCGCTCTCCACATGGGCGGCGTCGCAGAAGATGCGATGATGCTTGCCGACGATCTCCTTCAACTCGTAGCCGAGCGCGCGGCAGAAGTTTTCGTTGGCGGTGAGGATATTGCCTTTGAGGTCGAACTGGATCACGGCCTGCGAGCGCGACAGCGCATCGACGATATGGCCCGCATCCATGGACTTGGCGAATGAAAGCATGACCTGTCCCTTTTCTACGACGGCCACGCCTTCCTGGGAATTGCCTGCGCGGCGGCCATTGGGTTGCGTTCTCCGCGGCCTGCTTCACCGGCCGCGCGGGTTCCTCGGTGTCTCTTTCGGCGGAAGGCGACGTGGCGAACCGCCGGAATGCGCATTTGCAATCAAGGATAGAGTGACAGACTTAACAAGTGATAAAGGAAAGCGAGCGACATGTCGCCTTTCCCCTGAGAAACGGGGACAATTCGGGGTCGAGGAAGTTAACGTTGCGTCAGGCGGAATTTTCAGCCTACACGCTAAATAACGCAAAGGTTGCGGTCTCGAACAGGCAACAAAAAACCGCCGTGCGGCCGGCACGGCGGTTCGTCCTGTCTACGATGGAAGAAGCGGTCAGGCCGCCATGTCTTCCATGTCGCGCTCCTTGAACATGCGCGCGAGATTGAGGAAGCAGATCATGCCGTTCTCATGGGCGATGATACCCTCGGCATAGGCCTTGTCGAAGGAGGTCGTCACTTCCGGCACCGGCTGGATCTGCTCGCCGCGGATGGTGAGTATATCGGACACCCGGTCGACGACGAGGCCGACCACCATGCTGTGCACCTCGGCAACGACGATGGCGCTGCGCTCGTTGGCCTCCGTGCTCTTCATGCCGAGCTTGTGGGCAAGGTCGATGATCGGGATCACCGTGCCGCGCAGGTTCATCACGCCGATGACGTCCGGCGGCGAATGCGGGATCGGCGTGGACGGCGCCCAGCCGCGGATTTCGCGGATCGTGGTCGTCTTCACGCAGAATTCCTGATCGTGCAGGCGGAAGGCGATGATTTCGAGCGTATCGCCGGTAAAGCCGGGAGTTTTGATGGCGGTCATCGTGAGGTCTTTCCAGTTGGTCTGCGTCGTGGGCCCGATCCTATGCACCCTCTGGTTAAAATCTTTCAAACGGCGGGCCTTTTGTTGCGCATCGCCCGCATGATGCTCGCGGGCCGCCGCCGCGCCCCTTACCCTTGCGCTCGGCGGCGGGCGGGGCGATATAGGATCGTCGTCCCGGAGAGTGTCATGCCCACCCTGTTCCGATTCCTGTTCTTCTGCGCCGTGATCGCCGGCTCGGTCTACGGCACGATGGTGGCGCTGGTGACGTTCGTCGAGCCGACGACGCGCGAGGTGACGATCCGCATCCCCTCCGAACGGGTGAACCCGCAGCCATGAGGGATCCGTCGGCGCTCCAGGTGGAATCCTTCCTCGAGATGATGAGCGCCGAGCGCGGCGCGGCGACGAACACGCTGCAATCCTACGAACGCGACCTGGAGGACGCCCGCTCCTTCCTGAACGGGCGTGGCGTGCGCCTCACCGAGGCTACGGCCGACGACCTGCGCGCCTATCTCGGCCATCTCGCGCGGCAGGGCTTTGCCGCCTCATCGCAGGCCCGGCGGCTTTCGGCGCTGCGTCAATTCTTCAAGTTCCTCTACGGCGAGGGCCTGCGCGGCGACGACCCGACCGGCATCCTCGACGCGCCGAAGAAGGGCCGCACCCTGCCGAAGACCCTCAGCGTCGACGACGTCACCCGCCTCATCGCCCGGGCGGAGACGGAGGCGAACGAACCCGATGGCAATCCCCTCCTCAAGCGGCGCATGCATCTTCTCGTCGAGCTCCTCTATGCGACGGGCATGCGCGTCAGCGAGCTCGTCTCGCTGCCGGCGAGCGTGCTGGCGCAGACCGGGCGCTTCCTCGTCGTCAAGGGCAAGGGCAACAAGGAGCGGCTGGTGCCGCTGTCGCGCGCCTCCGTCGCCGCCATGGAGGCCTACAGGACGGCGCTTGCGGCGGAAGCCGACGACGATCCGTCGGCCGGCGACTTCCTCTTTCCGGCGGCAAGCAAGGAGGGGCACCTGCCGCGCCAGGTCTTCGCGCGCGACCTCAAGGCGCTCGCGGGACGGGCCGGCATCCGGGCCGCCACGCTCTCCCCGCACGTCCTTCGCCACGCCTTTGCCAGCCATCTCCTGCAGAACGGCGCGGACCTTCGCGCGGTGCAGGAACTGCTCGGTCATTCGGACATTTCAACGACACAAATCTATACGCATGTGCTGGAAGAACGGCTGCACGAGCTCGTTCAAACCCATCACCCCCTTGCCAAACAGGCGAAAAAAACGGATTAGGACCCCCATCGCTTGCCGCTGGCCTTCCGGTCCACGGCAGCCTGGCGCGGTTTGAGCAAACGATCGGAAACGCATCTCATGCACAACTACCTCGATTTCGAAAAGCCCATCTCGGATCTCGAAGGCAAGATCCACGAGCTCCGCAAGCTCGCCGAGGAAGATGAGAGCATCGACACGACGGACGAGATCGGCCGGCTGGAAGTGCGCGCCCGCGAGGCGATGGCCGACATCTATTCCAAGCTGACCCCCTGGCAGAAGACGCAGGTCGCGCGCCATCCGCAGCGTCCGCATTTCGTCGATTATGCCGCCCAGCTCTTCGAGGAATTCACGCCGCTCGCCGGCGACCGCAAGTTCGCCGAGGACGAGGCGATCCAGGCCGGCCTTGGCCGCTTCCGCGGCGAGGCGGTCGCCATCATCGGCCAGGAAAAGGGCAACGACACCAAGTCGCGCCTGAAACACAATTTCGGCAGCGCCCGTCCGGAAGGCTACCGCAAGGCGATCCGCGTCATGGAAATGGCCGACCGCTTCGGCCTGCCCATCGTCACGCTCATCGACACCGCCGGCGCCTATCCGGGCATCGGCGCCGAGGAGCGCGGCCAGGCGGAAGCCATCGCCCGCTCCACGGAAATGTGTCTCAACGTGCGCGTGCCGATCGTCTCCGTCGTTCTCGGCGAGGGCGGCTCGGGCGGCGCGATCGCCATTGCCACCGGCGACCGGGTCTACATGCTGGAGCACGCCATCTACAGCGTCATCTCGCCGGAAGGCGCGGCCTCCATCCTCTGGCGCGATTCCACCCGCGCCAAGGAAGCGGCGAGCAACATGAAGATCACCGCCGAAGACCTGAAGGCCTTCGGCATCATCGACGGCATCATTCCCGAGCCCGTCGGCGGCGCGCACCGCGACGCCGAGGCGGTGATCGGCCGCACCGGCGACGTGATCGCCGCCGCGCTCAAGGATCTCGGCGCCAAGCCGGGCGACCAGTTGCGCAAGGAGCGCCGCCAGCGCTACCTCAACATCGGCCGCCAGCTCTGAGGCGATTTGCGGGCGGCAGGCCGCCCGCCGCCCCATCTCGGCCATAATCCTTGTGTCTGAAACGGTGAGCCTGCCGGCAGCCTCGCGAAAGAATTTCCGGTTAAGGCTTTATGAAGTATAAGCCGATAACGACAGCACGTCCCGCCGCAACGGCGCGACGGCTCGCGATCTGACGATAGTTCATGGATTCTGCATGCGCCTGACAGCTCTTGCCGCCGTTTCGCTTCTCGCCGTTGCCGCCGCCGGCTGCACCAACGAGACGCTGGATTCCTTCGACAAGGTGGACGTCGACCTGCGCACGGTATCCAGCAAGACCGGCTACCAGCTCTCCTCGTCCGTCGTCAGCAAGCTGGCGGCGATGAACATCGACCGCTCCTCGCCGATGATGCTGCGCATCCTCAAGGAAGAGGGCCGGCTGGAGATCTGGAAGGCCGACCGCTCGAACCGCTACCAGCTCGTGCGCAGCTACAAGATCTGCGCCTGGTCCGGCAAGCTGGGGCCGAAGACCAAGGAAGGCGACCGCCAGGCGCCGGAAGGCTTCTATCCGCTCTCGCGCGCCAACCTGAATCCGAATTCGAGCTACTATCTCGCGATCAACACCGGCTTTCCGAACACCTACGACCGCGCCAACAAGGCGAGCGGCACCAACCTCATGATCCATGGCGCCTGTTCGTCGTCCGGCTGCTATTCGATGACCGACGAGCAGATGCTGGAGATCTTCGCCTTCGCGCGCGACGCCTTCGACGGCGGGCAGAAGGCCATCCAGCTCGAAGCCTTCCCCTTCCGCATGACCGCGGAGAACATGGCGCGCCACCGCGACAATCCGAATATCGGCTTCTGGAAGATGCTGAAGGTCGGCTGGGATCATTTCGAGATCACCAAGCGCCCGCCGGAGGTCAATGTCTGCGAGGGCAAGTACGTCTTCAACCAGCAGGCCGACAAGCCCTTCTCCCCGGGCGGCGCCTGCCCGGCGATGACGACGCCGGCCGCGCTGGAAACGGCGCTCGCGAACTACAACAAGACCTATGCGGCCGCCTATGCGAAGGCGCTGTCGAAATACGAGGGCACCGTCTGGGTCGAGCCGTCCGAAGCCCAGCGCAAGGCGATCGTCGCCGACCAGCGCAAGGGCCGCGAGCTCGCCTATGCCCCGACCGGCACGTCGCTCGACGCCGGCAAGCTGATGACCGAGCGCGAGATCGAGGCGCAGAAGCGCAAGGCCGAGGAGGCCGAAAAGCGCAGGCTCGAGGCCGAGGAGCGCGCAAAGCAGGCCGTCGAACAGGCGAAAATCGAGGCCGAGCAGAAAAAGATCAAGGAAGCCGAGGACCTTGCCGCCGACGTCGCGGCCGAGAAGGCGCAGAAGGCCGCCCAAGGCAAGGGCGCCCTGCCCGTGCCGGAGGAAAACCCGGGCGTGACGGTCGTCGAGAAGAAGGAAAAGAAGCCCTTCTGGAAGCTCTGGACGAAGGACAGCGACGAGAGCGCAGCCGTGCCCGCCGTAACCGCGACGCAGGACACCGCGGAAAACCCCCTCGGCGAAGGCCGGCAGGCGCGCAAGGAAGCGCGGACCACCGAGGCCGGAGCGGAGGTGAAGAAGCCGGCGGACACGGCGGGCGCAGTCCCGGTGCCGGAGGAAAACCCGGCCGTGGAAGTCGTCGAGCAGACGCCGAAGAAGCCTTTCTGGAAGTTCTGGCAGAAATGACCGGAATGGCGGCAGAGGACGACACCGAGACCTACGACCTGCGCGGCCTCAAATGCCCGCTCCCGGTGATGAAGACGCGCAAGCGCCTCTCCGCCATGGCGCCCGGCACCGCGCTCTGGGTCGAGACCACCGATCCCCTCGCCGTCATCGACATCCCCCATTTCTGCCACGAGGACGGCCACGCGCTGGAAGCCAGCGAGCGCATCGAGGCGGGACACCGTTTCCTGATCCGCAAGAAGACTTGATTGGCGGCAGAGGGGGTGAACCCAACCCTAAAGCTTCAATCCCGGTATCGCGAGCGGATTGTCGGCGAGCGCCGCGCGGTCCGGGCGGTCGATCTTGGGCGTGCCGGTGAAGGCGTCGAAGAGGTCGCGCACGAAGGCTTCCGGCAGGTCCCTGGTGATCAGCACCAGCCGGGTGCGCCGGTCTTCCGGGTCCGGCCAGGCCGCAAGACGCTCCGGCGGATGGAACACGCTCTGCACGCCCTGCAGCACCAGCGGGCGCTCCGGCGCATTCGACATGGCGACGATGCCCTTCATGCGCAGCAGCTTCTCTCCATGCGCCGAGCGCAGGAGATCGACGAACATTTCCAGCGCCATCGGATCGATGGGGCGATCGTGCACGATGCTGAAGGAGCGGATCGTCGCATCGTGGCGCGTCACGTCATGGGCATGCCGGTGTCCATGATCGTGGTGGTGATGGTGATCGTCATGATCATGATCATGGTGATGATGGCCGTGCGCCTCCTCGTGCAGCCAGCGGCGGACGTCCGCGCTCTTGCTGTCGGGATCGTAGAGGCCGTTGGCGAGCAGGTCCGGACCGGCAAGGCCAGGCGCATCGACATCGGATATCGGCGCGCGCGGATTGAGCGCCGCAATCTCCCGCTTCACGGCCTCCAGCGCCGCCGCGTCAGCCATCGCCGTCTTGCTGACCAGCACGCGGTCGGCGACGGCGACCTGCTTGACGGCCTCCGGATGGCTCGCGAGCGTCGACAGGCCGTTGACGGCGTCGACCACCGTGATCACGCCGTCGAGGCTGAAGGACTGGGCGAGCACCGGATTGCCCATCACCGCCTGGAGCACCGGCGCGGGATCGGCAAGGCCGGTCGTCTCGATCACCACGCGCTTCAGCGGCTGGATCTTTCCCGTCTGCATGCGGTCCATCAGGTCGGCGAGCGTATCGACCAGCTCGCCGCGGATGGTGCAGCACAGGCACCCGTCGGAAAGCTCGATGATGCCGTCGCCCGATTGCTCGACGAGGAGATGGTCGATGCCGACCTCGCCGAACTCGTTGATGATGACGGCGGTATCCGTCAGGCTCGGATCCTTCAGCAGGCGGTTGAGCAAGGTCGTCTTGCCCGCGCCCAGGAACCCGGTCAGCACGGAAACCGGCACGCGCCGCTCTGCAAGGGTCATGGCCAGTCCTGTCAGTAGGTGGGACGCGGGATCGGGATCGGCACGTTGACCGCATCGCCGATATCGCCGATGGCGACCTTGTCGTCGCCCGCCGGCTTGTCGCTGTCGCCGGCGATGAGACCGGCATAGACGAGCTTCAGCGGCCGGTTCAGTTCATGGATATAGGGCGAGCCGAGCTTCTGGCGGCCGGCCTCGTCGCGCCCCTCGCTGCGCACCTTGGCGGCATGCTTCGTGCAGATGTCCTGCGAGATGTCCGCAACCACGTCGCGCGTCTCGCCGTAGGGGCGAAGCTGGCCGAGCGTCGGGCCGTTGCCGGCAGGGCCCGTCAAGCCCTTCTGGAGAAGGTTGGCGGAGATATCGGCGCGCGCGCCGAGGCTGTCCGAGCCGAGCACGACCGAAACGACGCTGCGCCCGTTGCGGGTCGCCGAGGAGACCTGGTTGAAGCCGGCCGCGCAGATGAAGCCCGTCTTCATGCCGTCCGCCCCGTCGAAGCGGCCGATCAGCATGTTGAAGTTCGGATACTGCTTCTTGCCCGTGGTGAAGCCTTCCAGCGCGAAATAGGGCGCGTATTGCGGGAATTCGCGCTTCAGCGTGACGGCGAGCACCGCAAGGTCGCGCGCCGTCGTGTACTGGCCCTTGCCGGGCAGGCCGTTCGGATTGATGAAATGCGAGGAGGTCATGCCGATGCGGGCCGCCTCCGCATTCATGCGGTTCACGAACTGCTGCTCGGAACCGCCGACCGATTCGGCGATGGCGACCGCGACGTCGTTTGCCGACTTGACGAGGATGATCTTCAGCGCGCTGTCGAGCGTCATCTTCTGGCCGGGCTTGAAATACATCTTGGCCGGCGGCTCGGCGGCGGCGTTCTTCGTCATGGTGACCGGGCTGTCCAGCGTCAACTCGCCGGCCTTGATGGCGCGGAAGACGGTATAGGCGGTCATCAGCTTGGTGAGGGAAGCCGGATACCAGCGCTGGAACGCATCCTCGTGCTCGATGACCTTCAGCGTGTTGACATCCACCAGCATGCGCGGATTGGCATTCGCCACGGTTGCGGAAAGGGAAGCTGCAAGCAACAGGGCGGAGCCCAAAAGCCGCGCGCTCCGGCGCGTCGATCGTCCGTTCATCTGCAAAGGTCTGTCCTCGAAATCGGGAGTTGTCTCGAACCGTCGCCCTATTTAACCTATATGGCACCCTCATGGCAAAGCCATCGAGGTAGGCAGGCCGAATTTACGGCCGAAATCACAGGAAGCGTTGCATGCCCGTTCTCAACCGCGCCGCAGAATTGCAGGATGAAATCGCCGGATGGCGCCGAAACCTGCACCGGGAGCCCGAGCTCCTCTTCGCCGTCGAAAAGACCGCCGCCTTCGTGGCCGAGAAGCTGCGTGAATTCGGCGTGGACGAGGTGGTGACCGGCATCGGCCGCACCGGCGTCGTCGGCCTCATCCGCGGCAGGGCAGAGGGCCGCACCATCGGCCTTCGCGCCGACATGGACGCGCTGCCGATCGAGGAGACGAGCGGCAAGCCCTGGTCCTCCACCGTCAGGGGCAAGATGCACGCCTGCGGCCACGACGGCCACACGGCCATGCTGCTGGGCGCTGCGAAATACCTTGCCGAGACGCGCAATTTCTCCGGCAATGTCGCGGTCATCTTCCAGCCGGCCGAGGAAGGCGGCGGCGGCGGCAACGAGATGGTCAAGGACGGCATGATGGAGCGCTTCGGCATTGCCGAGGTCTACGGCATGCACAACCTGCCGGGCCTTCCCGTCGGCGCCTTCGGCACGCGCTCCGGCCCCATCATGGCGGCGACCGACGAATTCAACATCACCGTGAAGGGCCGCGGCGGCCATGCCGCCCTGCCCCACAAGACGGTCGATCCCATCGTCATCGGCGCGCAGGTGGTGACGGCATTGCAGACCATCGTCTCGCGCGTCGCCGATCCCATCGCCTCGCTCGTCGTCTCCGTCACCAAGTTCAATGCGGGCTTCGCGCACAACGTCATCCCGGAAGAGGCGCAGCTTGCCGGCACCGTGCGCACGCTGAGCCCGGATATGCGCGAGGAGGCCGAAAGCCGCATCCGCCAGATCTGCGCCGGCCTTGCCGCCGCGCACGGCGCGGAGATCACGGTCGCCTACCACCGCAACTATCCCGTCACGGTCAACCATGCCGAGGAAACCGGCCATGCCGTCGCGGTGGCGCGCGAGATCGCCGGCGAAGCCGCCGTCGAACCGGCGCTCGCCCCTATGATGGGCGGGGAGGATTTCTCCTACATGCTGCTCGCCCGTCCCGGCGCCTTCATCTTCCTCGGCAACGGCGATACGGCGGGGCTCCACCATCCCGCCTACGACTTCAACGACGAGGCCATCCCCCATGGCGTGACCTACTGGGTCAAGCTCGCCGAAAGCCGCCTTGCCGCCTGACGGAAAAGCGCCCGGCTGCAGGGACATCAGCCGGACTAGGCGGGGAGGACCGGGCGAAGGCAAGGATCAACGGCAGACACGCACCCTGCGGATGACAAGGTTGCCCCAGGCATCGTAGCGCTTCACCTTCTTCCAGAAGCAGTCGTAGCCGTAGTCGTCATAGACCTGCACATGGGCGCCGTGGCCCCAGCCGTGACCATGCCCATGGCCATGTCCCCAGCCGTGGCCGAAGCCGAAGCCGATCGAGAAATCGCCGGCGCTGGAGGGCGCGGCAAAGGAAAGCGCCGCGAAAGTGGCGACGACGGCGGAAAGCATGATCCTGCGCATGAGACATTCTCCTGTCGGTTCCTGCGGATGAACCATTTCATCCCATGAACCGACTGTCTCACGCGCCGCGCCGCCTCGCTGTTCCGCAGGGAACGTCCCGCGGAAAATCGCTTGGCTTCCCGCCGCGGCTTTTGTATGGGTGCAGTCAGTGGTCCCGTAGCTCAGCAGGATAGAGCACCAGATTCCTAATCTGGGGGTCCCGCGTTCGAATCGCGGCGGGATCACCATTTCCTTGAAATGGCGATCAGACCTCTTCCGTCTCGCGCTCGGGCATGGCGACGGGCGGCTTGGTGCGCACGGCGGGGACGATGGAGGGTTTGGCGACGACCTTCGGCTTCGGCGCCTTCATGCCGAGCATGGCGCGGATGCGGTCGGAGACGAGCGGGCGGAAGCGGCTGGCGCGGAAGGGCATGTCGACGGCGCCGTAGCCTTCCGGGCCGTCATCCATGCCGCGATGGAGCTCCATCAGCTTGATGCCGTAGAAATCGCCGTCGACATAGTGCCGGTAGTGGCCCGCCCAGCGGACCGTATAGACCTGGCCCTTGCGGATGCCCTGGTCGATCGAGACATTCTTGAAGCGGTCGTTGATGCAGACGACCTTCTGGCCGACATGGAACGTGGGCATGCCCTTTCCCTCCGATCCCGGCCTCAGCCGGTCTTGCGGCAGTTGACGCCCGGCGCGTTCTCGCCCTTCGTCAGGTCGTAGAGCGTCGCCTCGTCGCCCTTGGTCCACCATTCGTAGCGGCCGCCGGCATATTTGGCGCCGGAGGCGGCCATGACGTTGGAGGCGATCACCGTCTCCTCGCCGATCCGCACCACGGCGAGCGAATTGGCGCCGACATTGATGTATTCGACGCTGATGCGCTGGTCGGCGTCGCACTGGTAGTTCAGCGTCTCGCGCACCACGCTCTGTTCCGGCCCGGGCAGGCGGATGACGACGTCCGTGTTGTTCTTGAGGCCGGCGAGGCGGATTTCCGGCGCGCCCTCCTTGCCCGTCAGGTGCAGGATGCCGTTCTCGAGCTTCCAGGAGATGACGGTGCCGAGCGCGTCGAAGAACTTCTGCTCCTGGTCCATGATGGCCGGCGCGCACATCTTGCGCGTGGCGGCGGCCGGCGCGAAGGCGATGGTGCCGTTCTGCACCTTCAGCTTGCCGCGATAGGTGTTGCAGCCGCCGTTGCCGCCATAGGAGCCGTCCGGCTTGATCTCAAGGGTCGTCTGCAGGTCGTCGATGACGCCGTTGCCGCCGATGTCCTCGACGAGCCAGGTGCCGCCGAGACCGCCGGGAACCGGCTCGTCGGCATAGGCCGGCGCTGCCGCCAAGAAGGCAAGGCAGGCGAGCGTCCATACTCTCAGGCGTCGGTGCACAGAATTCTCCAATCGGATCGTCGCGGAAGACCGCTTTTGCCGGGACGTTATGGCTGTCCGCACGAAAAGGTCAAGCCGCGATTCGGCAACGGCGGCCCGCCCGCCGTTTTCGCGCGTTTCCATGGCTTGTTGCGGACTTCTTTCGCCTGTAGAGCCATAGACAGAACACAAGAAAATGCGGACATCATCATGGCTCCCGACACGCGGCAGAAGCGCCGCATCACCATTCTCGGCTCGACAGGCTCCATCGGCACCAGCACGCTCGACGTGGTGCGCCAGCGCGGCGGGCGCGAGCGCCACGAGGTGCTGGCGCTGACCGGCAACGGCAATGTCGAGCTGCTGGCCGCGCAGGCGAAAGACTGCGGCGCCCGGCTGGCCGTGACGGCCGACGAGAGCCGCTACGCCGCGCTGAAGGACGCGCTTTCCGGCAGCGGCATCGAAGCGGCCGCGGGACGCGCGGCGCTGCTGGAAGCGGCCTCCGGCGATGCGGATTGGGTGATGGCGGCGATCGTCGGCACGGCGGGCCTTGCCCCGACGCTGGCGGCGGCGGAGCGCGGCGCGGACATCGCGCTTGCCAACAAGGAATGCCTCGTTTCGGCCGGCGACCTCTTCGTCGATGCCGTCGCCAGGGGCGGCGGGCGGCTTATCCCCGTCGACAGCGAGCACAGCGCGATCTTCCAGGCGCTGGAGGAGGACCAGCGCCACGCCGTCGAGCGCATCGTGCTGACCGCCTCGGGCGGGCCCTTCCGCACCTGGAGCCGCGAGGAGATGGCCGGCGTGACGGCCGATATCGCCCGCGCGCACCCGAACTGGTCGATGGGCCTCAAGATCTCCATCGGCAGCGCCTCCATGTTCAACAAGGCGCTGGAGATGATCGAGGCCAAGCACCTCTTCGACGTTCGGCCGGAGCAGATTGAGGTCATCGTGCATCCGCAGTCGATCGTCCATTCCATGGTCGGCTATGTCGACGGCTCGGTACTCGCCCAGCTCGGCGCGCCGGACATGCGCACGGCCATCGGCTACGCGCTGACCTATCCCGAGCGCGCGCCGCTCGATGTCGAGCGGCTGGATTTCGCAAGGCTGGCAAGGCTCGATTTCGAGGCACCCGACGAGGTGCGTTTCCCGGCGCTGCGGCTTGCCCGCACGGCGCTGACGCGCGGCGGCCTGCAGGGCGCGGTGATGAACGCGGCCGAGGAAGTCGCCTTCCACGCCTTCGTCGCCGGGCGCATCGGCTTCCTCGCCATGGCCGACATCGCCGAGGAGACGATGGAAAGGCTCGCCCACCTGCCGCCGGCATCCTCGATGGACGATGTCTTCGCCGGAGACGAAGAAGCCCGGCGGGTGGCCGCCGGGCTCATCGGATAACGTCGATTGCGCCGTCGTCTCAGGCGACGGCACGGGCCAGCGCACAGCGCGACCAGAGCGCGTGCAGCGCGCCGACGAGATGCTCGATATCGGCATCCGAATGCAGCGGCGTCGGCGTGATGCGCAGGCGCTCGGTCTTGCGCGGCACGGTCGGATAGTTGATCGGCTGGACGTAGATGCCGAAATTGTCGAGCAGCAGGTCCGAGATCCACTTGCACTTGGCGGCATCGCCCACCATCACCGGCACGATATGGCTCGGGTTCGGCATGTGCGGGATGCCGTTGCGGTCGAGCGCGGCGCGCAGCTTGCGTACGCGCTCCTGATGCGCGAAACGCTCGGTCTGGCTGGCCTTGAGGTGCCGGATCGAGGCGAGCGCACCTGCGGCCAGCGCCGGCGGAAGCGACGTCGTGAAGATGAAGCCCGAGGCGAAGGACCGCACGAAATCGCACAGCGCGGAGGAGCCGGCGATATAGCCGCCCATCACGCCGAAGGCCTTGGCAAGCGTGCCCTCGATGACCGTCAGGCGGTCCATCAGGCCTTCGCGCTCGGCAATGCCGCCGCCGCGCGGGCCGTACATGCCGACGGCATGGACCTCGTCCAGATAGGTCATCGCGCCGTACTTGTCGGCAAGGTCGCAGATTTCCTTGATGGGGGCGATGTCGCCGTCCATCGAATAGACCGATTCGAAGGCGATCAGCTTCGGCGCCTTGGGATCGGCGGCCGCCAGCTTGGCTTCGAGGTCCTTCAGGTCATTGTGCTTCCAGATCACCCGCTCGCATTTCGAATGGCGGATGCCCTCGATCATCGAAGCGTGGTTCCCGGCATCGGAGAAACAGATGAGGCCGGGAACCTTCGAACAGAGCGTGCCGAGCGCGGCCCAGTTGGACACATAGCCCGAGGTGAAGAGCAGGGCCGCTTCCTTGCCGTGCAGGTCGGCGAGTTCCTGTTCGAGAAGCACATGGTAGTGGTTGGTGCCGGAGATGTTGCGGGTGCCGCCGGCACCGGCGCCACACTGGTCGATGGCAAGCTTCATCGCCTCCGTGACCGCGGGATTCTGGCCCATGCCGAGATAATCGTTGGAACACCAGACCGTGACCTCCTTCGGGCCGTCCGCCGTGTAGCGGGTCGCCCTGGGGAAGTTGCCCTTCTGGCGCTCCAGGTCGGCGAAAACGCGGTAGCGGCCTTCCTGATGCAGGCCGCCCAGTTCGTTCTTGAAGAAAGTCTCGAAGTCCATCCGCAGTCTCCTGTCCGGCGAGAACCCGGACATCATCGTCGTTGGCTGTCGTTCAATCGGCTACACCCGGCGCTCCTGCGCCGCAACGGATTGCGCTGCGGCAAATCGGCGCCACCTTTGAACCATTCCAATCTATCCTAGGTCTCCAAAGGCCATTCGATGTTGATGCATGTCAAGTCTGCACGAAAAAAGGACGGCCTCAACCGTCCTTTTAATCGAACCAGTTTCAGCTTTTGCGGGGGTCAGGCGGCCGCGACGGCGCGCTTTGCCATGACCTTCACGAGGTTCGCCCGGTATTCCGCGCTGCCGTGGATATCCGAGAGGAGATCGCCGGCATCGACCGAAACGCCGGCGACTGCCTCCGGCGACCAGTTTGCGGCAAGCGCCTGTTCCATGCCCTCGTGCCGGAAGACGCCGTCGGAGCCGGCCCCCGTCACCGCCACGCGCACGCTGCCGTCCGCCCCCTTCGCCACGAAGACGCCGGCCATTGCATAGCGCGAGGCCGGGTTGGGGAACTTGGAATAACCGGCCTTCGCCGGCGCCGCGAAGGTCACCGCGGTCACGATCTCGCCGTCCTCCAGCGCGGTCTCGAAGAGCCCGGTGAAGAAGTCGCCGGCGGAAATCTCGCGGCGGTCGGTGACGATGGTCGCCCCCAGCGCCAGCATGGCGGAGGGGTAGTCGGCCGCCGGGTCGTTGTTGGCGATGGAGCCGCCGATCGTGCCCATGTGGCGCACATGCGGGTCGCCGATATGCGACGCCAGATGGCAGATCGCCGGGCAGACCGCCTTGAGCTCCGCCGAGGTCGAGACCTCGTAATGCGTCGTGCCCGCACCGATGCGGACACGGCTGCCGTCGACGGAAATACCCTTCAGTTCGGCGACATGGCGCAGGTCCACGAGGTCGGACGGCGCAGCGAGCCGCTGCTTCATGGTGGGGATCAGCGTCATGCCGCCGGAGACGTATTTCGCCTCGTCGGACGAGGACTGCAGCTTGACCGCATCCGCGACGGAGGATGCACGATGGTAGTTGGTTGCGTACATGGCTTCCTCCGTCAGTTGCTGGCCGCCAGCGCCGCCCAGACCTTCTGGGGCGTTGCCGGCATGGTGAGGTCGTTGTTGCCGATGGCGTCGGTGATGGCGTTCATCAGCGCCGGCGGCGAGCCGATGGCCCCCGCCTCCCCGCAGCCCTTGATGCCGAGCGGGTTGTTCGGGCAGGGCGTGACCTGGTGCGAGACCTGGAAGGACGGCAGGTCGTCGGCGCGCGGCATGGTGTAGTCCATGTAGCTTGCCGTCACGAGCTGACCCGTTTCCGGATCGTAGTGCACGCCTTCCAGTAGCGCCTGGCCGATGCCCTGCGCGATGCCGCCGTGCACCTGACCCTCGACGATCATCGGGTTGATGATGTTGCCGAAGTCGTCGGCGGCGACGAACTGGACGATCTTCGTCTTGCCCGTCTCCGGATCCACCTCGACCTCGCAGATATAGCAGCCGGCCGGGAAGGTGAAGTTCGCCGGGTCGTAGAAGGCGCCCTCCTTGAGGCCCGGCTCCATGCCGGCCGGCAGGTTGTGCGCGGTATAGGCGGCAAGCGCCATCTGGAACCACGGCACCGACTTGTCCGTGCCGGCGACCTTCAGCGCGCCGTTCTCGACGACGATGTCGCTCTCGTCGGCCTCCATCAGGTGGGCGGCGATCTTCTTGGCCTTCGCCTCAACCTTGTCGAGCGCCTTGACGACGGCGGACATGCCGACCGCGCCCGAGCGCGAACCATAGGTGCCCATGCCCATCTGCACCTTGTCGGTGTCGCCGTGGACGATGGAGACGCTGTCGAGCGGCACGCCGAAGCGGTCGGCGACGAGCTGGGCGAAGGTCGTCTCATGGCCCTGCCCGTGGCTGTGCGAGCCGGTCAGCACCTCGATCGTGCCCACCGCATTGACGCGCACCTCCGCCGATTCCCAGAGGCCGACACCCGCGCCGAGCGAGCCGACCGCCGCAGACGGCGCGATGCCGCAGGCCTCGATATAGCAGCTCATGCCGATGCCGCGCTTCATGCCGCGGCCTGCGGCCTCCGCCTTGCGGGCCGCAAAACCGGCCCAGTCGGCCGCCTTCATCGCCGCTTCCAGCGAAGCCTCGTAGTCGCCGGCGTCGTAGTTCATGATCACCGGCGTCTGGTGCGGGAAGGAGCGGATGAAGTTGATGCGGCGAAGCTCGGCCGGCGAGACGCCGAGTTCACGCGCCGCCGTCTCCATGGTGCGTTCGAGAAGATAGGTCGCCTCCGGCCGGCCCGCGCCGCGATAGGCGTCGACCGCGACCGTATTGGTGTAGACGGCCCTGACATTGGCGTGGATCGCCGGGAAATTGTACTGGCCGGAAAGCAGCGTCGCATAGAGATAGGTCGGCACCGCCGAGGAGAAGAGCGACATGTAGGCGCCGAAATTGGCGATGGTGTCGACCTTCAGCGCCGTAACGCGATTGTTCGCGTCGAAGGCCATCTTGACCGTCGAGACATGGTCGCGGCCATGCGCGTCGGTGAGGAAGGCCTCGGTGCGGTCGCTCGTCCACTTCACCGGCACGCCGGCCCGCTTGGAGGCCCAGAGACAGACGATCTCCTCCGGATAAATATAGATCTTCGAGCCGAAGCCGCCGCCGACATCGGGGGCGATGACGCGCAGCTTGTTTTCCGGCGCCACGTTGTAGAAGGCGCTCATGACGAGGCGCGCGACATGCGGGTTCTGGCTCGTCGTGTAGCAGGTGTAGTGGTCCTCGGCCGCATCGTAGATGCCGAGCGCGGCGCGCGGCTCCATCGGGTTCGGCGCAAGGCGGTTGTTGACGATCTTCATCTCGGTGACATGGGCGGCCGATGCGATGGCTGCGTCCGTCGCGGCGCTGTCGCCGATCTCCCAGTCGTAGATGAGGTTGCCGGGGGCCTCGGGGTGAAGCTGCGGCTGGCCGGCTTCCAGCGCCTTCACGGCGTCGGTGACGGCGGGCAGCACCTCGTAGTCGACGACGACGGCCTCGGCCGCATCGCGCGCCTCGCCGACGCTGTCGGCGACGACAACGGCCACCGCATCGCCCACATAGCGCACCGTCTCGTGGGCGATGGGCCGCCAGGCGCCCATCTTCATCGGCGAACCGTCCTTGGAATGGATCATCCAGCCGCAGATCAGGTTGCCGATGCCGTCGTCCAGCATCTGCTTGCCGTTGAGCACGGCGATGACGCCCGGCATGTCCTCCGCCGCCGACGTATCGATGCTCCTGATCCTCGCATGGGCGTGTGGCGAGCGCACGAATGCGGCATAGCGCATGCCCGGCACGGACATGTCGTCCGTATAGCGCCCCTTGCCGGTGAGAAACCTCTTGTCTTCCTTTCGCGCGACGCGCGCGCCGATGCCTTCGACACCCATCTTCATCTCCTCCAGAGAATGGAGGCGACAGGCTCTAGCCAATAGGCGTCAGGGACTTCGTCGCCTCGCGACGGCCTCCCTACTGGCTACCGCCTACCGCCCAATGCCTTATTCCGCAGCCTGCCGGCCTGCCGCGCCCATCTCTTCGGCGGCGGCGAGGATGGCCTTCACGATGTTGTGGTAGCCGGTGCATCGACAGATATTGCCTTCGAGATTTTCCCGAACGGTCTTCTCGTCGAGCTTGGCGCCGTAGCGGTTGATCATGTCCACCGCAGTCATCACCATGCCGGGCGTGCAGAAGCCACATTGCAGGCCGTGGTTCGCCTTGAAGGCCGCCTGCACGGGATGGAGGTCCCCACCCGCGGCAAGGCCTTCGATGGTGAGGATCTCGGAGCCGGCGGCCTGGGCCGCGAGGATGGAACAGCTCTTGACGGCCTTGCCGTCCATATGCACCACGCAGGCCCCGCACTGGGACGTGTCGCAGCCGACATGGGTTCCCGTGAGAGCGAGCTGGTCGCGCAGGAAGTGCACAAGCAGGGTGCGGTCCTCGCACTCGCGGCTCACCTTCCTGCCGTTGACGGTCATTGCCACTTTCGCCATTCATTCCTCCCTGGCGGTTACCTGCCGCTGGGACCGGACGATCCGACGTCATATGCAGCGGGCGTCCTCACGACGCGGGCGGGGATCGAGCGACTCCAGCATTTCGATTCGCGTGCATTCTTTTCGGCACGAGTGCCGCGGCGACGTCTTCTCCTCCTTCGCCGCGACCTCAACAATCATATCATTTGACGTTTTGCGGCGGCGATCAACCGCTACTTTGTAAGGGGGATGAAAATTATCGTGACCGGGCGCGCGCCGGGAGAGGCCAAACGGCACGGCCCCGCATTTTATTCGGCCTGCAAAAAAATACTTCAATGCCATGGACTTCCCCGGTCCCGCATATATCCTCAGGCTCGGACAGACCCGGCCGTCGCGAACGGCCCCGGTATGTTTCCTGGGTAGAAGGGGATAGGGCGGACCCGGCAAACGCGGCCGCCGCTCAACTTTGGAGAACATCTTCATGAAGAAAGTCATTGCGCTCGTCCTGGTGGGCCTTGCCGCCGCCAGTTGCACGCAGACGGAAAAGGGTGCGGGCATCGGCGCCGTCTCCGGCGCAATCATCGGTGGCGCGGTCACCGGCAACGTCCGTGGCGCGGCCGTGGGCGCAGCCATCGGCGGCATTGCCGGCGGCGTCATCGGCCATGTCTCGGAACAGCCGGGCCAGTGCTACTACCGCGACCGCTACGGCCGCCGCTACATCGACAATTGCCCGTCCAACTACTGAGCCTGACGGTTGCAATTCATGCGAAGCCCCGGGCATGGCCCGGGGCTTTTGCTTTGCGCGCTTCGCACAAAATCCCCTCCGGTGCTTCAAATCCGCTGCGCCAGCGTGTAAAACCGCCGTTAACATTACGGAAAACCTAACGCGTTAGGGTCGTTTCCTGCCTGGAAGGCTCCGGATGGAACGGAGTGCCTAGAGATCGTGTCGGACGCTGTCGGCCTGCCGCCCGCACCGCACCTTGGGAGAAAGGCGACGGATTGCTGCGGATGCGGGACAAAGTGAACCGGCCGGAAAAGAGTTTTGCGTTTCTGAAGGCTGGCACCGCGCTCGCGGTTGCGGCATCGCTCGCCTGCGGCCCGCTTTCCGTTTCCTCGGCATCCGCCTTCGAGCTCTTCGGCATGAAGTTCTTCGAGAGCGAGGAAGACACCGCTCCCGTCATCGACCCCGTCTCCTACACGCTGACGCTCGATCCCGGCACGGAGGACGACGACCTCAAGGAGGCGATCGAGAACACCGCGCTGCTCAAGCAGGACGAGGGCAAGCCGGTCTCCGGCGATCTCGGCCTCGTCATCAAGGCGCGCGACGACCGCGACCGCATCCTCGCCGCGCTCTACGAGCACGCCCGCTACGGCGGCGTGGTCAACGTCACCATCAACGGGCAGGACCTCGATTCGCTGCCGCCGAACCCGGAATTCAACGCCAGGGGCGCGATCCCCGTGTCGATCCGCGTCGAGCCCGGCCCGGTCTTCACCTTCGGCGAGGTCGCCTTTTCCGGCGATGCGGAAGGCCGCAACCCGGCGGACTACGGGCTGGTGGCCGGCGCGCGCGCCGATTCCACGCTCATCCTGAAGGCCGGCGAGAAGATCGTCGCGGATATCAAGGCCGAGGGCCGGCCGCTCGCAAAGCTCACCGAGCGCAACGCGACCGCCGACCACAAGACGCGCACCGTCGACGTGGTGATCGCCGCCGAGGGCGGCCCGGTCGCACCCGTCGGCGCCGTCGGCGTCAAGGGCACCAAGACGGTGGACGCGGATTTCGTGCAGCGCTATTCGCGCATCAATGCCGGCCAGCCCTATTCGCCGGAAGCGCTCACCAAGGCGGCCGAGCGCCTGCGCCAGCTCGCCGTCTTCTCCAGCGTGACGATTCGTGAGGCCAGCAGCCTCGCCCCGGACGGCTCGTTGCCGATGACCATCGAGGTCTCGGAAGGCAAGCACCGCTATTTCGGCGTCGGCGCGCAATATTCCAACACGGACGGCTTCGGCCTCCAGGGCTACTGGGGCCACCGCAACCTCTTCGGCCAGGCCGAATCCCTGCGCATCGAAGGCTCGGTCAACCGCATCGGCGAGTCGAACCTCGGCGACCTCGACTATACGACGGCGATCCTCTTCTCCAAGCCCGGCGCCTTCGGCCCGGCCTCGACCTTCAATGCCAGCCTGAAGGCCGCGCTGGTCGATCCGGACGCCTACAACGCCTTCACCACCACGGCCGCCGCCGGCGTCAGCGTGGAGCTTTCCGACAGGGACACGGTGAGCGCCGGCGGCGAGGTCATGTGGAGCGACGTCGAGGACGCCTTCGGCAAGAACAAGTACCTGACCGTCAGCCTGCCCATCGAATATGTGCGCGACACCCGCGACGACAAGCTGAACCCGACGGAAGGCTACCGCTTCCTGATCAACGCCAAGCCGAGCTACGAGACCTATCGCGGCACGGTCTTCTCCAGCTTCGAGGGGGCGATCACCGGCTACCAGGGGCTCGGCGCGGAGGACCGTTTCGTTCTGGCCGGCAAGCTCGCCGCCGGCACGATCATCGGCGGCGACCAGCTTTCCGACATCCCGGCGACGCGCCGCTTCTTCCTCGGCGGCGGCGGCACGGTGCGCGGCTACGGCTACCAGGAGATCTCCCCGCGCAACGGCAAGGGCGAGTTGCTGGGCGGCCGGTCCTATGTGGCGGCCTCCGCGGAGGCGCGCATCGGCATCACCGAGACGCTCGGCATCGTCCCCTTCATCGACGTCGGCACGGTCTCGACCGACGAGGTGCCGGATTTCGAGGACATCCGGGCGGGTGCCGGCATCGGGCTTCGCTATGCGACGCCCTTCGGGCCGCTGCGCCTCGACGTCGCCGTTCCGCTGAAGAAATATCCCGGCGGAACCTCCTTCGGGGTCTATGCCGGCATCGGCCAGTCCTTCTGACGGCCGCCGCGATTTGCAGCCAGGGTGATGGCAGGAAGGCAAGCGGCGATTTTGCGCCCGCCATTGCTTCGACTAAAAGACCAGGGGCGCCCCCGCGCGATTCGAAGACGCGCGAAAGCGCCCTAGTTTAGACGCTGAGGTGCGGCACTTCCCGCCGGCCGAATGGAAGAAGATGAACAGGCTGACCCGAATTCTCCGCGCCACGCTCCGCTATGCCGGTTACGCCCTTGCCGTTCTCCTCGTCGTCCTTGTCGCCGCGCTGGGTTTCGTCGGCTTCACCGATACGGGCGCGCGGCTGGCCGTTTCCTATGCGGAGCGGATCGCGGCGGCGAACGGGCAGGTGATCTCGATCAGCGAGCCCTCCGGCCTTCTGACCGGCAAGCTGCGCGCCGCCGCAATCACGCTCGGCGACGGGAAGGGCACCTATGCCGAGATCCGCGACCTTGCCGTCGACTGGTCGCCGCTACGCCTGCTGACCCTCAGCTTCGAGGCCGAGCGCGTCTCCGCCTCCACCGTTTCCCTGCTCCGCCTGCCGGAAAAGAAGGCGGAAGCAGAAACGACGACGTCCGGCGGCTCGTTCTCGCTGCCGGTGGAAGTCCATGTCGGCTCGCTCGCCATTCCGGAGCTCTTCGTCTCCGGCGCCGTCGCCGGGCGCGACCAGCGGATCGTCGTCTCCGGCCGCGGCGATGCGACGGGAGAGAGCATCGCCCTCAAGCTCTCCGCATCCGAAAAGGCGCGGCCCGACGCCCATGTCGCGGCCGACATCGCCTTCAACCCGGATGCCAACGAACTGCGCCTCGAGGCCACCGTCGCCGAACCGAAGGGCGGCGTGCTCGCCGGCCTCCTCAAGCTGCCGAACGATCCCGCCGTCTTGATCCGCCTGACGGGCGACGGCCCGCTCTCGCAATGGAAGGGCCGGCTTTCCGCCGCGCTCGACGGCACCGAGACGCTGCGCATCGACGGCCGCCACGACCTTGCGGCAAACGGCCTGCACACCCTCTCCCTCAACGGCGGCGGCACGTTCGACGCGCTGATGCCGCCGCCGCTGCGGCCGCTCTTTGCCGGCGAGACCGGCATCGACATCACCGCCGCCTTCGACGGCTCCGACATGCTGCGCATCGAAAAGGGCGCGATCTCCACCGGCGCGCTGACGCTCGCCGCCTCCGGCACCGTCAGCGCCAGCGGCGCCAACGACCTCGACGTGAAGCTCGCCGGCAAGGACGGCCCCATCGATTTCCGCTGGCCGCTCGCCGACGGCGAGGTCCAGGCCCTCATCGAAGGCGCCGACATCTCCCTCAAGGGCGAGGCGAAGGCGGCGGTGCTTTCGGCCGATGCGCGGCTCGCTTCCGCCGCCCTTCCCGCCGGCCGTATCGAGGCGGTCCACCTGTCGGCCCACAGCGACGCCTTCGACGTCGCGAACCGCTCAGGCCGGCTCGACGTCACGCTCGAAACCGGCGCGACCGCCTTCGCCAATGCCGATCTCGACCGGCTGGTGAAGGGCCCGGCCAAGCTCGCCGCGACGCTCGACGTCTCGCCGCAGAGTATCGCCTTCGACCCCGCAACGCTCGAAAGCGCCAGCATCGGCGGCACGCTGTCCGGCAGCTACGGACTGGCGAGCCGCGAGGCCGACGTCAACTTCCGCCTCTTCGCGCTGCCGGCCGTGCTGCCGCCGGCGCTCGCCGGCAAGATCGACACGACCATCGGCCTTTCGGGGCGTCTCCGGCAGGCGGGCGACGGCGCGCTCTCGGTCAGCGGCCTTGAAGTGAAATCCGGCACGCTGGAGGCCGGCGGCGACGTCTCGCTCGGCGGCGGCAAGCTGGATGCCACGCTCTCCGGCAAGGTCCTTACCCTCGGCAAGCTGCTTGCCGATGCCTCGGGGGAAGCCGCCTTCGACCTTGCCGCCAGCGGCCCCCTCGACGGGCTCGACGTCTCGGCCAAGGTCACCTCCAGCGGCGCGACCCTTTCCGGCCGCACCTTGAGCGACCTCGTCGTGACGCTCAAGGGCAAGGCCGTCCCCGACAGCCCGTCCGGCGACCTGACGGCAACCGGCGCGCTCGGCGGCCAGGCGATCAACGTGCGCGCCTCCGTCGCTTCCGAGAACGGCCGCATCACCGTTCCCGTGCTGGAGGCCGAGATCGGCCCCAACACGCTGAAAGGCGCGCTGACGCTTGCGCCGAACTTCATGCCGGACGGCACGATCCGCTTCGATTTCCCCGATATCGGCCTGCTCGCCGCCATGGCGGGCCAGAAGGCCGCCGGCGACCTTGCCGGCCAGGTCGAGATCGCCACGGCGAACGGCAAGACCTCCGCGACCATCGAGGCCTCCGGAGCCAAGCTGAGCCGCGACACGGCAAGCATCACCAAGCCCGCCGTCAACCTTTCCGTCTCCGACCTTGCCAGCCTCGCCGTCACCGGCACGGTCGAGGCCGCCGGGGTCGCCGCCGGCGAGAACCGGCTGGAGGCCCTGAAGCTCGGTTTCTCCCGGCAGGGCCAGAGCACCGCCTTCGATCTCGCCGGCCGCTTCGACAACGCGCCGCTTACGGTCAAGGGCAAGGTCCTGCAGGAGGGCGGGCTCGCGATCGCGCTCGACGCCTTCGAAGCCGCACCGCGCCGCATCCCGCTGAAGCTCGCCAAACCGTCGACGATCCGCGTCGTGGACGGCGCGGCCGTGCTCGACGGGCTGACGATCCGCACGGGCAGCGGCGCCGTCGCCGTCACCGGCAAGGCCGGCGAGACGCTCGATCTTGCCGTCCGCCTCGACGCCCTGCCGGCCGCGCTCGCCAACACCTTCGCCGCCGGGCTCGACGCGGCCGGCGCCATCGACGGCACGGTCACCGTCAAGGGCAAGGCGACAGCCCCCGTCGTCACCTATGCGCTCGACTGGAAGGGCGCCGTGACCAGCCAGACGCGCGGGGCCGGCATCGGCCCGCTCAACATCGACGCCAAGGGCGATTTCGCCGACAACAGGGTGAAGCTCGACACGGTGCTCACCGGCGATGGCGGCCTCTCCTTCCGCGGCGGCGGCACGGTGGGCATCGGCGGGGCGACCCCGCTCGCGCTGAAGTTCAACGGCACCGTGCCCTTCGGCCTGCTGCAGGGCCAGCTCTCCGCGCAGGGCTTCGTGCTCACCGGCAATGCCGCGGTCGATGTCTCCATCGGCGGAACGGCAGCCGCCCCCTCCGTCACCGGCAGCATCACCTCGGGCGGGGCGCGCCTCGTCGACGTGCGCCGTAACCTCGCGGTCGAGAACCTCGACATCCGCGTCACCATGGACGGCAAGCAGGCGGTGATCCAGACGCTCTCCGGCAAGCTGGCAAGCGGCGGGCAGCTTGCGGCGAGCGGCACGGTCGGCATCGATCCTAAGAGCGGCTTTCCGGTGGACGTCGCCCTCAAGCTCGGCGACGTCACCTATGTCGACGGCACGCTGGTGACGGCGAACGTCACGGGCGACCTGACGCTGAAGGGACCGGTTGCCGGGCTTGCCCTCGGCGGCAAGGTGCACATCAACAAGGCCAACATCACCATTCCGCAGAAGCTGCCGGCCTCGCTCTCCGAGATCGACATCAAGCACCGCAACGCCCCCGCCGACGTCAGGCGCATGACCGCCGACGTTCAGCGCGAGCAGGGCGCGAGCGGCGCGGCGCGCGGCATCGGCCTCGACCTGACGATCGAGGCGCCGGAACAGCTCTTCGTGCGCGGGCGCGGCATCAACGCGGAAATGGGCGGCACCCTGACGATCACCGGCACCTCCGTGGCCCCCGTCGTCTCCGGCGGCTTCGAGCTGAAGCGCGGCCGCATGGAGATCCTGACGCGCCGCCTCGATTTCACCAGCGCCCATATCGGCTTTGCCGGCGGCCTCGTGCCGACGGTCGATCTCGTCGCCGCCAGCACGGCGGGCACGACGGAGATCACGGTGACGGTGGCGGGCCTTGCCAGCAACCCGACGGTGACCTTCGCCTCCTCGCCGTCCCTGCCGCAGGACGAGATCCTCGCGCAGCTCATCTTCAACCGCTCGATGTCGAACCTTTCGGCGGTGCAGATCGCCCAGCTCGCCTCCGCCGCCAGCCAGCTTGCCGGCGGCAGATCGACGGGCCTGCTCGACAGCCTGCGCAGCAAGCTCGGCGTCGACGACCTCGACATCACGACGGATGCGGAAGGCCGGGCGGCGGTCTCGGCGGGCAAATACCTCAACGACCGGACCTATATCGAGCTGAAGCAGGACCCGGAGACCAACGGCGCCAAGGCGGTGATCAACCTCGACGTCGGCAAGGGTCTCAAGCTGCGCGGCGAGGCCGGCAGCGGCGGCAGCGCGGGCGCCGGCATCTTCTACGAGAAGGAATACTGACGCGGCGCCGGTTTGCGGGCAGGCTTGACGCTTCCGGCGCTTTTGTCGATACGGAAGGAACGAGAATCCGGAAACCACCATGACCGAGCCGACCGAACAGGCCTCTTCCACGCTCGCCCCGCCGCTCGCCGAGGTCGCCCGAGCCGCGCTCGGCAAGCGCAACCTCGTTCTGATCGGCCTGATGGGCGCCGGCAAGTCGGCGATCGGCCGCATGACGGCACAGGCGCTCGGCATTCCCTTCATCGACAGCGACCACGAGATCGAGCGCGTCTCGCGCATGTCGATCACCGACCTCTTCGCCGCCTATGGCGAGGCGGAGTTCCGCGCGCTGGAAACCCGCGTCATCAAGCGGCTGCTGCGTACCGGCCCGCGGGTCGTGTCCACCGGCGGCGGGGCCTATATCAACGAGAACACGCGCCGGCACATCAAGCGCGGCGGCCTCACCGTCTGGCTGAAGGCCGACCTCGACGTGCTCTGGGAGCGCGTCAACAAGCGCGACACCCGCCCGCTGCTGAAGACCGAGAACCCGCGCCAGACGCTGGAAAACCTCATGAACGCCCGTTACCCGATCTATGCGGAAGCCGATCTCACCGTGATGTCGCGCGACGTGAAGAAGGAAACCATGGTGGAGGAGGTGCTCGCCGCGATCACCGCCGCTCCGCCCCGAACCTGACGAGATGACCATGACTGCCAATGCCACCGCGCGCCGCACCGTGCGGGTTAACCTCGGCGACCGCTCCTACGACATCCTGATCGGCCCCGGCCTCATTTCCGCCGCCGGCCGCGAGATCGCAAGCCGCCTCAAGGGCCGCAAGATCGCCGTCGTCACCGACGAGCACGTCGCGCCCCTCTATCTCGACAACTTCATGGCGGCTCTGAGCGCCGAGGGCATCGAGGCCGTCTCGCTCGTCCTGCCGGCGGGCGAGAAGACGAAGAGCTTCGAGCACCTGATCGGCGTCTGCGACAGCGTGCTTGCCGCCCGCATCGAGCGCAACGACGCGGTGGTGGCGCTCGGCGGCGGCGTCATCGGCGACCTCACCGGCTTTGCCGCCGGCATCGTGCGCCGCGGCTCGCGCTTCATCCAGGTGCCGACCTCGCTGCTCGCGCAGGTCGATTCCTCCGTCGGCGGCAAGACGGGCATCAACTCTTCCCACGGCAAGAACCTCATCGGTGTCTTCCATCAGCCGGACCTCGTGCTCGCCGACACGGACGTGCTCGACACGCTCTCGCCGCGCGAGTTCCGCGCCGGCTACGCCGAGGTCGCCAAATACGGCCTCATCGACAAGCCGGACTTCTTCGCCTGGCTGGAGAAGAACTGGCGCGCCGTCTTCGCCGGCGGCGAGGCGCGCATTACGGCCATCGCCACGAGCTGCCAGGCGAAAGCCGACGTCGTCGCCGCCGACGAGCGCGAGAACGGCCAGCGGGCCCTCCTCAATCTCGGCCACACCTTCGGCCATGCGCTGGAGGCCGCGACACACTACGACAGCGCCCGCCTCGTCCATGGGGAAGGGGTCTCCATCGGCATGGTTCTCGCCCACCAGTTCTCCGCCCGGATGAACCTTGCGAGCCCCGACGACGGCAAGCGCGTCGAGGCGCATCTGCGCGACGTCGGCCTGCCGACGACGATGGGCGAGATCCCCGGCGGCCTGCCGCCGGCCGAGACGCTGATGGACGCCATCGCGCAGGACAAGAAGGTCAAGGGCGGCAAGCTCACCTTCATCCTGACGCACGGCATCGGCCAGTCCTTCGTCGCCGACGACGTGCCGCAATCCGAAGTCGTCGCCTTCCTCAAGGAAAAGCTGCCGAAATGACCGGCGCGGCGCCCGCTCCGCATGTCTGGCTCTGGGCCGCGCTTGCCCTCGGCCTGCTCCTGCTTTCCGCCGCCCTCCGCTGGCGCACCTCGATCACCGCGCTGTGGCGCACGCATCAGGAGACGCGCGAGGCGGAGAACGAGCGCGACGCCGCCGCAGCGAAGGCCGAGCGCGACCGGCTCTCCAACGGGCTCGACCTCGACGCGCTGGAAGTCTCCGACATCATGATCCACCGCACGGCGATGCGCGCGCTCAATGCCGGCGACCCTCCGGAGGAGATCGTCAAGGCCGTGCTGGAAAGCCCCTACACGCGCATGCCGCTGTGGGCGGGCTCGGTCGACAACATTGTCGGCGTCGTCCACGCCAAGGACCTCCTGCGCGCGCTGACGGAACCCGGCATCGAAGCGAAGACCCTCGACATCACGAAGGTCGCGCAAAAACCGTGGTTCGTGCCGGACACGACGACGCTGAAGGAACAGCTCGCCGCCTTCCTGCGCCGCCAGGAGCATTTCGCCACCGTGGTGGACGAATACGGCGAGGTGCAGGGCGTCGTGACGCTCCAGGACATATTGAAGGAGATCGTCGGCGACATTTCCGACGAGGCGGCGGTCGACATGCAGGGCGTGCGGCAGGAGGCGGACGGCTCGCTCGTCGTCGACGGCGGCGTTGCCATCCGCGACCTCAACCGCGCCTTCGGTTGGAGCCTGCCGGACGAGGAGGCGACGACCATCGCCGGCCTCGTCATCCACGAATCGAAGTCCATTCCCGAAGAGCGGCAGGCCTTCACCTTCTACGGCAAGCGCTTCATCGTCATGAAGCGGGCGAAGAACCGCATCACCAAGCTGCGCATCCGCCCCGTGGAGCCGGAAGCGCGCGCCTGATCACCAGCGCACCGGCTCGCCGGGCGCGGCGGCCTCGACGGCAAGCGCATGCAGCCCCGCGTCGAGTTCGGCCTTCACCACGTCGTTGATCGCCCGGTGGCGCGCCACGCGGCTCATGCCGGCGAAGGCGGCCGAGACGATGCGGATGCGCATGTGCGTTTCGCCCTCGCCGTCGAAGCCCGGCTGGTGGCCGGCATGCATGTGGCTTTCGTTGATGACCTCGAGGCGCTCGGGCGAAAAGGCCGTTTCGAGCTTGCCGGCGATGCTGGATTTCATGGACATGGACGAACCTCGGGCGGCCGGAAAATCGCGCGCCGCGACGCAACAAAATACCTCCACAAAGCCAGCAACAATCCGCTTTGTCAATTCTTGTTGCGGGCCCTCCGCAACCCCATAATGGGGACCATGAAACTCGATTCCAAATACTTCGACCGCATCCGCACGAAGCGGCGCGTGGAGCGTCCCGAACGTTCCGCGCCGACCTGTCAGTGGGACGGTTGCGAGGAGAACGCCAAGCATCGCGCACCCGTCGGCCGCAATGCCGAGGGGCAGTATTTCATGTTCTGCTTCGAGCATGTGAAGGAATACAACAAGGGCTACAACTACTTCTCCGGCCTCTCCGACGGCGAGATCGCGCGCTACCAGAAGGAGGCCATCACCGGCCACCGCCCGACCTGGACGATCGGCGTCAACAAGGCCGCCAAGAACGGCCCGGCGCAGGGAACCGCGCGCTCCGGCACCGCCGGAGCGAACCAGCGCATCCGCGATCCCTTCGGCTTCTTCAACGAGGGCAAGGGCCGCGGGCCCCGCATGGAGCCGCGCGCGCGAAAGCTGAAGACGCTGGAGGCGAAGGCCTTCGACACGCTCGGCCTTTCGGCGGGCGCGACGGGCGAGGACATCAAGTCCGCCTACAAAATGCTTGTCAAAAAGCATCACCCGGATGCAAATGGCGGAGATAGGGGCTCGGAAGAGCGTTTTCGCGCGGTCATCCAAGCATATCAATTGTTAAAGCAGGCCGGCTTCTGCTAGAGCATTTGCGGCACCGGGCGGAATCGCCCGGCATCCCCGAATGCGGTCAAGCAAAAGGCAAAGTTGGCGTGCACTAAATTATTGGGCGGAGGCATGGCCGCCGCCCGCGGAGACGTGATGAGCAAGATGGATCTCGATATTTCCAACCTCCCCGATACCACGGTATCCGTTCGGGAGGTTTTCGGCATTGATACCGACCTTCGGGTCCCGGCCTATGCCAAGGCGGACGCCTATGTGCCGGACCTCGACCCGGACTACCTTTTCGACCGGGAAACCACCCTCGCCATCCTCGCAGGCTTCGCCCATAACCGGCGCGTCATGGTCTCGGGCTATCACGGCACCGGCAAGTCGACCCATATCGAGCAGGTCGCCGCCCGTCTCAACTGGCCGTGCGTGCGCGTCAACCTCGACAGCCATGTCAGCCGTATCGACCTCGTCGGCAAGGACGCCATCGTCGTCAAGGACGGCCTGCAGGTCACCGAATTCAAGGACGGCATCCTGCCCTGGGCCTACCAGCACAACGTCGCGCTCGTCTTCGACGAATACGATGCCGGCCGGCCGGACGTCATGTTCGTCATCCAGCGCGTGCTGGAATCCTCCGGCCGCCTGACGCTGCTCGACCAGAGCCGCGTCATCCGCCCGCATCCCGCCTTCCGCCTGTTCGCGACGGCCAATACGGTCGGCCTCGGCGATACGACCGGCCTCTACCACGGCACGCAGCAGATCAACCAAGCGCAGATGGACCGCTGGTCGATCGTCACGACGCTCAATTACCTGCCGCACGACAACGAGGTGAACATCGTCGCCGCCAAGGTGAAGCGCCTCGCTTCCGGCAAGGACGGCCGCGAGACGATCTCGCGTATGGTGCGCGTCGCCGATCTCACCCGCGCCGCCTTCATCAACGGCGACCTTTCGACGGTGATGAGCCCGCGTACGGTCATCACCTGGGGCGAGAACACCGAGATCTTCGGCGACATCGCCTTCGCCTTCCGCGTCACCTTCCTCAACAAGTGCGACGAACTGGAACGCACGCTGGTCGCCGAACTCTACCAGCGCGCCTTCGGCGTGGAGCTGAAGGAAAGCGCCGCCAACATCGTCCTGGAGGCGACGGCCTGACGGCCGGAGAAAGCGCATGGCAGCTCGCGGAGACAATTCGAAGCCGAGGCCCGGCGGCGTGGTCGACATGGAGCCGTTCCGCCGCGCGGTGACGGGGTGCGTGCGCGCCGTCTCCGGCGACGGCGAGGTGGAGGTCGCCTTCGCCAACGAGCGCCCGGGCATGACCGGCGAGCGCATCCGCCTGCCGGAGCTTTCCAAGCGCCCCTCGCCCGCCGAAGTCGCGATCACCCGCGGCCTTGGCGATTCCATGGCGCTGCGCAAGGCCTGCCATGATGCCCGCATCCACGCGACCATGTCGCCGCAGGGTGCGGACGCCCGCGCGATCTTCGACGCCGTCGAGCAGGCGCGCGTGGAAGCCATCGGCTCCAACCGCATGCAGGGCATGGCGCAGAACCTCACCACCATGCTGGGCGAGAAATACGCCAAGGCGAATTTCGGCGCGATCACCCGCCAGGCCGATGCGCCTCTGGAGGAAGCCGTCGCCCTCATCGTGCGCGAGAAGCTGACGGGCCAGGCTCCGCCCGCTTCCGCCGGCAAGGTGCTAGACCTCTGGCGCGACTTCATCGAGGACAAGGCCGGCAAGGACATGGAGGGGCTTTCCTCCGCCATCAACGACCAGCAGGCCTTCTCCCGCGTCGTGCGCAACATGCTCGCCTCCATGAACGTCGCCGAGCAATACGGCGAGGAGGAGAACGAGCCGGACGACAGCGAGACGCCCGAGGACGAGAACCAGCCGCGCAGCGACGAGCAGGAAGACAACGAAAGCCAGGAGGACGCCGGCGACGACGCCGCGCCCGCCGACGAGAACGAGACGTCCGACGAGCAGATGGACGAAGGCGAGATGGACGGCGCGGAAATCTCCGACGACGATCTCGTCGACGACGACGGGGACGACAGCGAGACGCCCGGCGAGGTCCGCCGCCCGAACCAGCCGTTCACCGACTTCAACGAGAAGGTCGACTACGCGGTCTTCACCGAGGAATTCGACGAGACGATCACCGCCGAGGAGCTTTGCGACGAAGCGGAGCTCGATCGCCTGCGCGCCTTCCTCGACAAGCAGCTCGCCCATCTGCAAGGCGCCGTCGGCCGGCTTGCCAACCGCCTGCAGCGCCGCCTGATGGCGCAGCAGAACCGCGCCTGGGAATTCGACCTCGAAGAGGGCTATCTCGACAGCGCCCGCCTGCAGCGCATCATCATCGATCCGATGCAGCCGCTCTCCTTCAAGCGCGAGAAGGACACGACCTTCCGCGATACGGTCGTCACGCTCCTCATCGACAATTCCGGCTCCATGCGCGGCCGGCCGATCACGGTCGCGGCCACCTGCGCCGATATCCTCGCGCGCACGCTGGAGCGCTGCGGCGTGAAGGTCGAGATCCTCGGCTTCACCACCAAGGCGTGGAAGGGCGGCCAGTCGCGCGAAAAATGGCTCGGCAGCGGCAAGCCGCAATCGCCCGGCCGCCTCAACGACCTCCGCCACATCGTCTACAAGGGCGCGGACGCCCCCTGGCGGCGCGCAAGGCGCAATCTCGGCCTGATGATGCGCGAGGGCCTCCTGAAGGAGAACATCGACGGCGAGGCGCTGATCTGGGCGCATGACCGGCTGATGGCCCGCCCCGAGCAGCGCCGTATCCTGATGATGATCTCGGACGGGGCGCCGGTCGACGATTCGACACTGTCGGTAAACCCGGGCAACTATCTGGAACGGCACCTGCGCGCCGTGATCGAACAGATCGAGACGCGCTCGCCGGTCGAGCTTCTGGCCATCGGCATCGGCCATGACGTGACGCGCTACTACCGCCGCGCCGTCACCATCGTCGATGCGGACGAACTGGCCGGCGCCATGACCGAGCAGCTTGCCTCGCTCTTTGCCGACGAAGCGACCTCCCGCCGCCCGGCCCGCCGCCGTGCAGGCTGAGCGGCCGCCGCTCGGCGGCCGCGCGGGCTTTCGGCGCCGCCTTGCCCTCCTCGCCCTTTCCGCCACGCTCTGCCTGCCGGCACTCCGGCCGGCCATGGCGGAGGCCATACAGGACATCCCCGTCTCGAACCGGGCCTTCCCGCATTTCGTCCTCGGTTCCGACCGCCGCGTCTTCGGCAAGCTCGAATTCCTCGGCGGCATCAGCTATTCGTCCAGCAATCCCCTGCTCGGCGCCGTCTCGGCCATCCGCTTTCGCGAGGACCGGCAGCATTTCGTCGCCGTCCTCGATACCGGGCACTGGCTGACCGGCCGCGTCGAGCGCGGCGCGGACGGCCTCTTGTCCGGCCTTGCGGACCTCAGGATCCGCTCGATGTTCGACAGGAACGGCGAGGACGAGAACGTCAAGTACCGGATGGACGCCGAGGGCCTTGCGATCGCCGGGGGCGAACTCCTCGTCAGCTTCGAGGTCTTCCACCGGATCGACGCCTATCCCGATCCCGGCTTCATGGAATCCCGGCCGGTCCGCCAGCTCACCCTGCCCTTCGACCGGCGCGAGCTGCGCGCCAACCGGGGCATGGAAACGCTGACGATGTCACCCGCCGCCGGCCCGCTCGGCGCGGTGCCGGTCGCCGTCACGGAACGCAGCCTCGACAGGGACGGCAACGTCTTTGCCGCGGTGCTGGATGGCCCCCGCGCGGGCCTCTTCGCGGTCAAACGCACCGATCCCTGGGACATCACCGACGGCGCCTTCCTGCCGAACGGCGACCTCCTGCTGCTCGAACGCCGCTTCCGCCTGTCGGACGGCATGGGCATGCGCATCCGCAGGATCGACGGTCAGACCATCCGGCCGGGTGCCGTCGTCGACGGCGAGGTGCTGATCGACGCCGACATGAGCGAGCAGATCGACAATATGGAAGGCATGGACGTCGTCGCCATGGGGCCGGACGATATCCGCATCATCGTCGTTTCCGACGACAACCACTCCATCCTCCAGCGCAACCTGATGCTGGAGTTCCGGCTTCTGCCGGATAGATGAAACGCGGCCCCCGCCTTCCCACTCAAGCCGTTAAATCCCCGCTGCCCCTAGGCCAGCTTCTCGACGCCCGGCATCGGGCGCAGGCGGCTCATCAGGGCGCCGTAGGGCAGCAGCATGACGAGGCCGACGAGGAGCTTCACGGAGAAGTCGCCGATGGCCCAGGAGATCCAGCGCGGCGCCTCGGCCGTGAAGATGCCCAGCACCGGCGCGGAGGCGATGGCGAAGTCGTCGTTCGGCCCGAAGACCGAGAGGAACGGCGCGAAGGCGAAGGAGAAGAAGATCATCGTGTCGAGCACCGAGCCGATCAGCGAGGCGATCAGCGGTGCGCGCCACCAGGCCTGCCGGCGCAGCCGGTTGAAGACGGAGATGTCGAGGAGTTGCCCGGCGAGGAAGGCCGAACCCGAGGCGATGGCGATGCGCGGCGTGGAGGCCGCGAAGGAAAAGAGCACCGCAACGAGGAAGCCCGCCGCCACGACCCGGCGCGCCACGCGCGGCCCGAACTGGCGGTTGGTAAGGTCGGTGACGAGGAAGGCGACCGGATAGGTGAAGGCGCCGTAGGTCAGGAGGTCGCCGAGGGCGATGCCGAACAGTTCGCCCGAAAGCGGATACTGCACCAGCACATTGGAGGCGACGACCACGGCGGTCATCAGGAGGACGTAGACGAGGGTAATGCGGTTCGCGAGCATTTTTTTATCCTGGGTGATGCCACCAGTTGGAGGGACGGAAATGTAGGCAAAGCATCGAGGCCTGCCCGGAGCCCGGTCAAGCCTCAATGAAAACGATCCGGCTCGGGCCTGAAATCAGGCGGCGGCAGCGGTCTTCTTGGCGATCTGGCGGCGCAGCAGGCGGGCGCGCATCGACAGTTCGTTCTCTTCGGCCTTCAGCAGGAAGGCGTCGAGGCCACCGCGGTGCTCGACGGAGCGGAGCGCTGCAGCGGAAACGCGAAGACGGAAACGCTGGCCGAGGACGTCGGAGATCAGCGTGACATTGCACAGGTTCGGCAGGAACTTGCGCTTCGTCTTGTTGTTCGCGTGGCTCACATTGTTGCCCGACTGGACGCCCTTGCCGGTCAATTCGCAACTACGGGACATGGTACACCTATTTTTCTTACGTTCGGGACAATACGTTTCCGGCACCGAAACCGGCCGCAGTCCGCCTGGCCTTTTTTGGAAAGTCGCGGTTCTATAGTCACACTCGCCGCTGGCGTCAAGCCAAACCTGCGCCACGCGGGAAATCAGTTGCCAAACCGCACGATTCGTAGCCAATAACAGCATGGCCGGGAATTTTCCACGGCGTAGAATCGCCGCAATGGCAGGTTGGAGTATCCGGGCGGCGGAACATTGCCGACGGAGCGGTTCGATGAGGTTCGCAAGGATGAACGCGCGGGGTTGGATTGCCGGTGCAGCCGTATCGCTTGCCCTTGCCGCAAGCACGGCGCCGGCCCTTTCGGCCGAGGTCGAGCACAGGACGGACTACAGCATCCGCCTTGCCGGCCTGCCGGTAGCCACGGCAAGCTTCAGCTCGCTCTTCAAGGGCGACCGCTACTCCATTTCCGGCAGCCTGCATTCGGCGGGGCTTGCCGACATCTTCGCCCGCACGCAGGGCACGACCAGCGTTTCCGGCATCGTCAGCCGCGACAGGCTGCGCGCCACCTCCTATTCCGTGACCTATCGCAGCGGCAAGCGCGGCCGGGCGATCGACGTCACGTTCCGCAACGGCAACGTCACCCATGCCAGCATGGTGCCGGCGCGCAACAAGCCGGCCAACTGGGTGCCCGTCTCGCGCGCCGACCTGCGCTCCGTGCTCGACCCGATCTCCGGCCTCATCATCCCCGCCGGCGGCCGCATCTGCCCGAAGACGCTGCCGATCTTCGACGGGGAATCGCGCCTCGACCTCCGGCTGACCTCGAAGGGCACGAAGTCCTTCGCCACCGACGGTTTTGCCGGCGAGGTCGTCGTCTGCGGCATCCGCTTCATCCCGAAATCCGGCTACAAGAAGGGCCGCGAGGACGTCGAGTACCTGCGCAGCCTGAGCACGATGGAAATCTGGTTTGCCAAGGCCGACGCGGCAAATGTATATGCTCCGGTCTATGTGAGGATTCCGACCAAGCTCGGCCCCGTCACCGTCTCGGCCACGCGCTTCGGCGGCTGACCCGGCTTCGGTCGGCAGACCGGAGTGATCGGCCTTGAAGATGCGTGCAACCCTGATCGGTTTTTCGGCGATCCTCATGTGGGCGCTGCTGGCGCTCTTCACAGCGGCTTCGGGCAGGATGCCGCCCTTCCAGCTCTCCGCCGTCTGCTTCCTCATCGGCAGCCTGCCGGGCATCCTCGTGCTTCTCGCCCGCCCGCAGCGCGCCCGCCTGCTCCGCCAGCCGGCGAAAGTCTGGCTCACCGGCATCCTCGGCCTCTTCGGCTATCACTTCCTCTACTTCACGGCGCTGCGCAACGCGCCGGCGGTGGAGGCGAGCCTGATCGCCTATCTCTGGCCGCTGCTCATCGTCACCGGTTCGGCCCTGCTGCCAGGCGAGACGCTGAAATGGAACCACGTCGTCGGCACGCTGCTCGGCCTTGCCGGCACCGTGTTCATCGTCGGCCGCAACGGCTTCTCCTTCGACGGCGCCTACGTCATCGGCTACGGCGCGGCCTTCCTCTGCGCCTTCACCTGGGCCGGCTATTCGCTGATGACCAGGCGCTTCGAGGCCGTCTCGACGGATGTAGTGACGGGCTTCTGCCTCGCCACCGCCATCCTCTCCCTCCTCTGCCACCTCATGCTGGAAACGACGGTCTGGCCCGGCACGGGCTTCGAATGGCTCGCCGTCGCCGGCCTCGGCCTCCTGCCGGTGGGCGCGGCCTTCTATGCCTGGGACTTCGGCGTGAAGAACGGCGATATCCAGATCCTCGGCGCGGCAAGCTATGCCGCCCCGCTGCTTTCCACCCTCGTCCTCGTCCTCACCGGCTTTGCCGAACCGTCCTGGGGAATCGCCCTCGCCTGCCTTCTCGTCACGGGCGGGGCGGTACTGGCCGCCCGCGACATGATCTTCCGCCGGAGCGCAGTCGCGCCCGCCTGATGGTCAGAAGCGGTCCTTCCGGCCGCGGATCTCGGCAAAGACCTCCGCGTCGCTCGCCGTCTCCATGCCGAGATGGCGGCGGATACCCGGATCGCCTGCCCGCAGGAACGGGTTCGTCGCCTTTTCCAGCCCGATGGTCGTCGGCGCGGTGAAGCCGCCCGCCGCCCGCAGCGCCTCGATCTCCTCGACGCGGGCAAGAAGGGCGGCGTTGTCCGGGTCTATCGTCTTTGCGAAGCGCGCATTCGAGAGCGTGTATTCGTGACCGAAATAGACGGTCGTCTCGTCCGGCAGCGCGGCAAGCTTTTCAAGCGAGCCCCACATCTGCGCCGGCGTGCCCTCGAAGACGCGCCCGCAGCCGAGCGCGAAGAGCGTATCGGCGGCGAAGAGCAGCTTCTCCTCCGGCAGGTAGAAGCAGATATGGCCGAGCGTATGACCCGGCGTCGCGATGACCTCGACACGCCGTCCGGCGAAATCGAACACATCGCCCTCGTCCACCTTCCGGTCGATGCCCGGAATGGTCTCGCGCTTCGGCCCGATGATCGTCGCGCCGAAACGCTGCTTCAGCGCAAGGTTCGCCTCGACATGGTCGCCATGGTGGTGGGTCGTGAGAATGTGGGTCAGCGTCCAGCCGCGCCGGGCGAGCGCGTCGAGGATAGGCTTTTCCTCGGGCGCGTCGATGCTCGCGGTCGCGCCCGAGACGGGATCGTGCAGCAGCACGCCGAAATTGTCGCTGCGGCAGGGGAAAAGGTCTATTTCGAGCGGGGTCATGGGCAGTCCTCGTCATGTCGAGCCATCGGTCGAGGGCGAATGTAAGGCAACCGGCCTTGAAGTCCACCGGGCGGCCACTAACATGGGAGGCCATGCACACCGACATCGTCGACCTTCGCGAATTCTATCATTCCCCGCTCGGCCGCCTTGCCGACCATTCCATTTCCATGGCGCTCGCCTCGCTCTGGGCGCGCCTGCCGGACGAGCGGCTGGTGGGCCTCGGCTATGCCGTGCCCTATCTCGACCGCTTCCGCGCCGACACCGAGCGCACCTTCGCCTTCATGCCGGCCGGACAGGGCGCCGTGAACTGGCCGCCGGGCGAGCCCTCCTCCACCGCCCTCGTCTTCGACGAGGAACTGCCGCTGCCGGATGCCTCGGTCGACCGGGTCCTGATGGTGCATTCGCTGGAATTTGCCGAGAACCCGCGCGAGACGATGAAGGAACTCTGGCGGGTGCTGGCGCCGGGCGGCCGGCTCGTCATCGTCGTGCCCAACCGGCGCGGCGTCTGGGCCCGCATGGAGCATACGCCCTTCGGCTCGGGCCGGCCCTATTCGCGCGGCCAGCTCACCGCGCTGCTCCGCGAGACGAACTTCACCCCCGGCGCCAGCGCCGAGGCGCTGTTCTTCCCGCCCTCCAAGCTGCGCGGCGTCCTGAAGCTGCGCGGCTTTTTCGAGCGGCTGGGGCGCTTCCTCTGGCCGATGTTCTCCGGCGTCATCGTCGTGGAGGCGCAGAAGCGGCTCTACCAGGGCCTGCCCGTCGCCGCCCGCGCCTCGCGCCGCGTCTTCGTGCCGGTGATCGCCCCGCAGGGCGTGCCGACGACGCGCGAGCGCGCCTCACGCTGATCCTCTCGACAAACGAGGGCCTGCCCGCTAGAGCGGACGGGAAAACGGCAGGAGGCGACAGGCATGACCGACGGACATTTCGACAAGATCACCTTGATCGGCATCGGCCTGATCGGCTCCTCCATCGCCCGCGCCGTCAAGGCCAAGGGGCTTGCGAAGACGCTCACCATCTCGACCCGCAGCCAGGAGACGCTGGACCGCGCCCGCGAACTCGACCTCGGCACCGACTACGTCCTCGACGCCGGCAAGGCGGTGGAGGGCGCGGACCTCGTCGTCGTCTCGGTGCCCGTCGGCGCCTCGGGCAAGGTGGCAGAGGAGATCGCCCCGCATCTCAAATCCGGCGCCATCGTCACCGATGTCGGCTCCACCAAGGCCTCGGTCGTCGCGCAGATGCTGCCGCATATGCCGAAGGACGTGCATTTCATTCCCGGCCATCCGCTCGCCGGCACGGAGCATTCCGGCCCCGACGCCGGCTTTGCCGAACTCTTCCAGGGCCGCTGGTGCATCCTGACGCCCGTGCATGGCACCGACAAGGACGCCAAGAAGAAGCTCGCCGCCTTCTGGGAGGCGCTCGGCTCCAAGGTCGACGAGATGGACACGGAGCACCACGACAAGGTGCTCGCCATCGTCTCGCACCTGCCGCATATCATCGCCTACAACATCGTCGGCACGGCCGACGACCTGGAGACGGTGACCGAATCGGAGGTCATCAAATATTCGGCATCCGGCTTCCGCGACTTCACGCGCCTTGCCGCCTCGGACCCGACCATGTGGCGCGACGTATGCCTGCACAACAAGGACGCGATCCTGGAGATGCTGGCGCGCTTTTCCGAGGACCTTGCCTATCTGCAGCGCGCCATCCGCTGGGGCGACGGCGAAAAGCTCTTCGACCTCTTCACGCGCACGCGCGCCATCCGCCGCTCGATCATCGATGCCGGCCAGGATACCTCCGCGCCGAACTTCGGCCGTCCGGTTGCCGACGACAAGGGCTGATCAGAGCGGCGGGATTTCGCCGATGGGGAAGAAGGCGAGATAGACGGTGCCCTGCCGCAGCGTCAGCTTCACCGATGCCCGGTCCTGCCCGCCCGAAAGGCTTTTGATGGCCGAAGCCACCTTCCTTGCCGTTTTCGCCGTCTCCGGGAACAGTTCGGAAATCCGGTCGCGCCAGGCATCCACGCCCTCGACGGTGAGATCGAGCGCGCCGGAGACATAGCCCTCGTCATCTACCGAGACCGGGCCGGACAGCGTCACCGTCTTGCCGCCGCCAAGGTCGAGCGACAAGGCGCGCAACTCCGTGCTCGTGCCGCGCGGCACGGTGCCCGGCACGCCTTCCTTCGACAGCCAGCGCGCGGCGTCGGCGATCGTCATGTCGAGCGCGACATCGACCGGCGGCAGCACCTTGTCCTTGAGGCCGAGGGTGAGCGCCTGAAGCGAGACGGCGACGTCCAGCGCCTCGCCCGAGCGCCGCACGTGCTTTTCGCCATGGGTGGCGGAGACCGCGACGGTGAGGCCCTCGGAGGGGGCGTTGAGCGTGCCCTTCAGCCCGTCATAGGCGACGGAGGCCCGGTCGAGCCCGTCCGTGCCGGCGACGACGCTCGCATGGAGGAGGCTCCAGTCGGCATCGAAGACGATGTCCGGCGTCATGCGCACCTGCGCCGGCCCGTCGATCTCCACGACGGCATGGCCCGGCCAGTAGACCTGCGCGGCCGAACGCAGCGCGCCGAAGGTCGCCGACAGGCCCGTCGGGCGGTCGTCGAAGCCGACCGCATCGCAGAAGACGCCGATGCGGAAGGGAAAGCCCCGGACATCCGGATTGCTGCACGAGGCGGAGTGGAGGCCCTGCTGCGAGGCTGCGAGTTCCTGCGTCACCCGGTCCTTCAGCCAGCTTGCGGCATAGAACCATCCGCCCGTATAGAGGGCTATGGCGAGAACCACGGCGATGGCGAGCCAGACGATCTTGCGCGAGACCCCGGACGTGCCGGCGCGGCTTGACGATGCCATAGTGTTCTCCAATGGTGGCGGGCGTGATTTGCCCGCTCTGCTCGATGCGAGAAAGCCGGCAAATGCGGCGGCTTTTTGAGAGGCGGTCCAGGTGACGGTGGATATGAACGAATTCTGGGTCTTTGGCTACGGATCGCTGATGTGGAATCCGGGTTTCGAATTCGAGGAGCGCCAGCCGGCGCATCTCTTCGGCTTCCGCCGGGTGCTCTGCGTGCGCTCGTGGGTGCATCGCGGGACGCAGGAAAAGCCCGGCCTCGTGCTCGGCCTCGACCGCGGCGGCTCCTGCCGGGGCGTCGCCTTCCGCGTCGCGCCGGAAAAGCGCGATCCCGTGCTCGCCTACCTACGCGAGCGCGAGCTGGTCACCCACGTCTACAAGGAACGCACCCTGCCCGCCGCGCTGGCGGACGGGCGGCGCATCGCCACGCTCGCCTATATCTGCGACCGCGACCATCACCAGTTCGCCGGCTCCCTCTCCGTGGAGGAAGCCGCAAGCACGATCAGCACGGCCGCCGGAAAATCCGGTCGCAACATCGACTATGTGCGCAACACGCTGGAGCATCTTCGCGAAATGGGCATCCGCGACCATTGGCTGGAGGATGTCGGCCGCACCGCCGAAAGCCTCGCCACGCCACTCTCGGCCTGATCAGGCAGCGCGCGCCTTCAATTCCGCCAGCCGATGCGCCGCAGTCGGCGGCAGCAGGAGGTGCGGATTGGCCTCGACGGTCTCGACCAGCAGGCGGTCGCTCGCCGTCTCCATCACGTCGATGAGGTGGGCGAGGAAGGCATCGGGCTCCATGCCCGGCATGACGGCCGGCAGGATGCGCACCTTGAAATGGCCGGGCTGGCGGATGAACTTGCGGCGCGGCCAGAAGAGGCCCGGATGCATGACGACGGGCACGACGGGCACTTGAAGATCGCGATAGAGCCGGGCGATGCCGTACTTGTATTCCGGCGGCGCGCCCGGCGGGCGGCGGGTGCCTTCGGGATAGATGATGAGCTGGCGGCCCGATTCCATCTCCGCCTTCGTGCGATCCATCACGGCGGCCATGGCCTTGCCGCGCGCGCTGCGGTCGACCGGCACCATGCGCTGCTTCTTGATGTACCAGCCGAAGAGCGGAATCCAGGTCAGCTCGCGCTTGAGGATGTAGAAGGGATCGTCGAGCCAGGGCAGCAGCGCATAGGCGTCCCAGAAGGACTGGTGCTTGGGCGCGAAGATGTAGCCGCCCGTGGGGATGTTCTCCAGCCCCTCGATCTCGAAGGTCGTGCCGACGATGACCTTGAAGAGCCAGTGGTTGCTGCGCGCCCAGTTCTTGGCGATCACATAGGCCTTCTTGCGCGGCAGCAGGAAATAGACCGGCGTGAAGACGATCATCTGCACGATGAGGTTCGCGTAGAAGACGGCATTGAAGAGCACGGAGCGGAAAGCGAGCATCGGGCAGCCTGTAAGAGGACGTATCTTCCCGCCCTACACGATAATGCGGAGCGGGGAAACTCCCGTCGTCGCGATCTCAGGAGCCCGTCATGTCGGCGCGAAGGCCGGACCAGCTCCGCGCGCCGGCAAAGGCCCTGACGCCCGCCAGGCAATATTTGAGATATTCCGAAAGCATGGCCTTCATGACGCCCGGCTCGCGCAGCCAGTTGCCGTTCTTCAGGTCCGAATTGACGACCGGATAGGCGATGAACTCGGTCGTCGGATCGCTCGCCTTCAGTTCGAGGAGGCTGCGCGGCATGTGGTAGTTGTTGGTGACGACGAGCACGCGGCGGAACTGGTGGTCGCTGATCCAGCGCGCCGCCTCGTTGGCGTTGCCGATGGTGTCGATCGCCTCGTAGCCCATGTCGACGCAGCACTCGAAGAGGGCCGACGAGGTCTGCGTGAGCTTGCGGATCTGGTTGCCGCTCGTCGTGGGATTGACGCCGGAAATGAGGAGCCGCCCGCCCGCGCCCTTCTTGAGGAGGTCGATGGCGTGGTCGATGCGCTGGTAGCCGCCGGTCAGCACGACGATGGCATCCGCCTTGGGATCGCGCGGCGCCTCCAGCGCGGCGACGGTCTCGGCGAAATAGAGAAAGCCGGCAATGCCCGCGGCGACGGCAAGCAAAATTGCCGCAAGGACGATACGCACGACGAGGCGGGCGGGCCGCATGGGCCGGCGCCGCCGTCCTCCCTTCGGCCGGGTGCCCTCCGGCAATCCCGGCTTTGCCCGTTCCAGCACGTTCATGATTCCGTCCATAGACCCGGATTGCGGCAACGGATAGTCCGTTTCGCGGCGATGGCCCGTCTCATCCCGCTCATGTGTCGGGCAACTGGTCTGTGCGCGAGGGGTCGGAGCGGACGAGGTCGATCTCGTAGATCGTCCGCATCACCGTGAAGCGCGCCGTCAGCGTCGTCAGGATCGCGATCACGACCATGGTGGCGACGATGCCGAGATAGCCGGTGAACCCCATGGAGAAGGTTCCGAAGAGCGCGGTCGCCTGGTCGCTCTGGGGCGTGGCGATGGAGCGCCCCTGCCAGAAGCCGGCAATGGCGAAGAAGAGGGCGGCGAGGAACCCGCCGGCAAACGAGCCCTTGAGGCTGATCAGCAGGAAATGCTTCTGGAATTCGGAGGCGACGAAGCTCGCCTCCGCTCCCACGAAATGCAGCACCTCGACGATATGCCGGTTGCCGGAAAGCGCGCCCCGCGTGGCGAACACCACCGTCAGCACCATGGCGGAAAAGACGAGGACGAGCACGCCCGTGCCGATGAAGGCCGTGGTGCGGGCCATGGCGACGAGGCGGTCCACCCAGGTGCGGTGATCGTCGAGGAAGGCCTGCGGTATCTTCTCCGACAGCGCGTTGCGCATGGCGGCGAAATCCGGCGGGCTCTGCTCGTCGATGGTGACGATGACGAGGCGCGGCACCGGCAACTCGTCGATGTCGAGCCCTTCGCCGAGCCAGGGTTCCAAAAGCCGCGCCGTCGCCGCCTTGTCGACGATGGTGCCGTCGCGCGTTCCGGCGAAGGTGAGCGCGAGGTCGCGCGCATCCTTCAGCGCCTGTTCCATGTCGAGATTGTCGTCCGGCTTGATCTGGATGGTGATCTCGCGGGAAATCTGGCTCTGCCAGCTCGCCGCCGTCGCCCGCACCATGCTGACCGCGCCGAAGGTGAGGCAGGCGAGGAAGGCCATGATGGCGATGACGAACATCAGCGCCCGGCCGGAGACGTTGGCCGGCGGCACGATGGGCGCCGTCGGGCGCACGCGCATTTCCGGCCTACGGGCAGGGGCGGCTGTCTCGGCGGTTTCGCGGGGAGCGTCAGTCATAGATGTCGAGCCGCCCCTGCGAGAGGATCATGCGCCGCGCCTCCACCTGGTCCATCAGCGACAGGTCGTGCGTGGCGATCACCACGGCCGTGCCGAGCCGGTTGAGCTCGAGGAAGAGGCTGAGGAGCCGGCGGGCCATCGGCGGGTCCACGTTGCCGGTCGGTTCGTCGGCGAGCAGCAGTTCCGGCCGGTCGATGAGGGCGCGGGCGATGGCGGCGCGCTGCTTCTCCCCGCCCGAAAGCACCGGCGGTAGCACGTTGATCCGCTCGCCGAGGCCGACCCATTTCAGGAGCTCCAGCACGTCGGCGCGGTAGCTCGCCTCCTCCTTGCCGCGAACGCGCAGCGGCAGCGCCACGTTCTCGTAGGTCGTCAGGTGATCGAGCAGGCGGAAATCCTGGAAGACGATGCCGATGCGCCGGCGCAGCATCGGCAATTCGTCGCGCGGGATGGTCGAGATTTCCCTGTCGAAGGTGCGGATGATGCCGCGCGTCGGCTGGAGCGACAGGAAGAGGAGACGCAGCAGCGTCGTCTTGCCCGCCCCGGACGGCCCCGTCAGGAACTGGAAGGACCGGCGCGGAATATCGAAGGTGAGGTCGCGGAGGATCTCCGGCCCCATCCCGTAGCGCAGTCCGACATTCTCGAAGTGAATCAATGGCCAACCCGGTTCTAGAAGCGCTCGCCCGCCGCCGTGGCAGTATCCCGGCCGGCGTCGCATGGGAAAACGGCTCTTTCACGGTCGGGTTTCCGAAGCATTAACCAGTATGGTTTACGTTTCGTAAGGATTTCATTCAATGCCCGACTTTTCGCAGGTGATTTTGCGAGGCCGGCAAGGGAGGTGGCGATGAACGCCTTCAGAGCGAGACAGCAGGCGAAAGGCCGGATCGACCTTCTGCCGCCGGAGCCGAAGGCGCCCGCCCGCCGGCACGGCCAGCACTTTCCCGCGCGGCTCGAAACGGTCGATGCCGAGTTCGTGGTGATCCGGGGCGGCGCCCCGCGCACCTCCAACGACAACCATCGCAAGGCCCGCCCGGCAAAAGCCCGGCCGCTTTCGCAGCACCTCGCCTTCCGGCTTCTCGCCGCCGGCGCGCGGCTCTGCGAAGCCGGCCTCCAGCGCCTTCCCGGCCGCGCCTTCGCCGGCCTCACCGCCGGCGCCTTCCTCTTCGTCTTCGCTTATGCCGGCGGCCTTTCGGCGCTGAAGGCGGCGGCGACGGGCCCCGGCGAAACGCTCCGCATCGCCGGCGTCTCGGCGAGCCTCGACGACCGCAACGGCATGAAGGTGCTCTCCGTCTACGGCCGCGTCGACAATACCGGCAGCGACGCACGCAGCCTCCCGCCGCTCGAAATCCGGGTGGAGGACGCAGCGGGCATCGTCCAGCGCCGCCTTGCGCTGAAGGCGGATACGGTCGCGGCGGGCGGCAGCCAGGCCTTCGCGCTCCACATCCCCCATGGCGGCGGAAAAGTGCCGAAAGTCTCGGTTTCCTTCGCGGGCGAGGATGCGCCGGCCATCTGACTGTGCTAATCGGCTGCTTTACATCGACTGAGGGAGCCGCATCGCGATGCACATTGTCCGCGGAAAGAAGATCGAGACGCTCTACGACGCCGCGCAGATCGCCAGGCGCAACGAGGAGATGGCCGCTCAGATCGCCGCCGGCCCGACCAAGGACCTCCTCGTCATCGCCGTCCTCAAGGGCTCGTTCATCTTCGCCGCCGACCTCACCCGCGCGCTCCACGCGGCGGGCCTTGCGCCGGAAGTCGAGTTCATCACCCTGTCGAGCTACGGTGCCGGCACCGTGTCGCAGGGCGTCAAGGTCATCAAGGACATCGACAGCGACGTCCACGGCCGCGACATCCTCCTCATCGACGACATCCTCGAATCCGGCCGCACGCTCAGCTACGCCAAGGAGCTGATGTACGAGCGCGGCGCGCGCAACGTTACCATCGCCGTGCTGCTCGACAAGCGCGAGAAGCGCAGGACGGACCTCGAGGCCGATTATGTCGGCTTCGAATGCCCCGACCACTTCGTCGTCGGCTACGGCATGGACGTCGCCTATGCCTTCCGCGAACTGCCGTTCGTGGGCGTGGTGACGGGCGACGCCGAGTAGCCCGTTACAAGATCCGCCGCCCGCCGTTTACGGATCGACAAGGAAAGTCTGGTCTTTTCAGGTCCGACCGGGGCCTGATGGATGGGCCCGAAGGGGGATTGATGGCCAGGATCCTGATCACCGAGGATGAAGATTCGCTGCGCACCTTCGTGGCGCGCGCCCTGCGCATGGACGGGCACGAGACCGTGGAAGCGCCGGACGGCGCGGCCGGGCTCGATGCGCTCGAAGAGGGCAGCTTCGATCTCCTGCTTTCCGATATCCGCATGCCGGTGATGGACGGCATCGAGCTCGCCCACAAGGCCTCCGCGGCCCATCCCGCCCTGAAAATCCTGCTGATGACCGGCTATGCCGACCAGCGCGAGCGCGCCGACGACCTTTCCGCCAAGATCGTCGACGTCGTCAGCAAGCCGTTCAGCCTGCCCGATATCCGCCGCGCCGTCGCAATGGCGCTGGCCGCCTGAGGCTCAACGGATTCCGAGAAGCCGCTCCAGATAGTCCCGCTCGAAGGCCGGCGCGCCGCCCGTGCCGAGCCGGCGGCGGATCACTTCCAGAATTTCCCGCGCACGCTGGATATCGATCTCTTCCGGAACCTTCGTCGTGCCGCCGAAATCGGGGCCTTCCCCGTTGGCGTTGCGCTCGCGGCCGAGCGGGTCGCGGCCGTTGCGGCCGGCCTGCGGCATGCCCTGGCCCTGCCCCATGGCCTGCATCTGGTTCATCATGTTCTGCGCACCCTTGCGCAGCGCTTCCAGCGCGCGGCCCTGGCTGCCGACGGCGGGCTCGCCCTGTCCTTCGCCGAGCGCCTGCGAGGCGCCCTTCATCTCGCGGCCGGCCTCGCCGAAACCCTCGCCCGGCTTCAGCCCCATGCCCTTCAGCGCGCCCTGCAACTCGCCGAGCTCTTTGCCGAGATCGTCCTGCTGCTGCTGGAGGCCCTTCAGCGCCTCGCGAAGCTGGTCGGCGGTCATCCGGTCCGTGGGCTGGCGGCCGGTGCCGTCGTCCCCCGGCTGCTGTTCGCCGCTATCGCCCTCCATCGGGTCGCCGTTCATCTGCCGGTCGCGCAGCGCCTGATCGAACTGGAACGTCTGCTCCATGAGCTGCTGCTGCTTCTGCATGAGCGCGCCGAGCTTGTCCATCTGCTGGCGCATGGCGTCGTTCTGCCGGCCCTGCTGCGGCCGTCCGGCCTGCAGGTTGTTCATCATGCGCTGCAATTCGGAGAGCATCTGCTGGGCCTGGTCACGCGCGCCGGAGCGCGCCAGGTTCTCGATCTGGTCCATCATGCGCTGCAGATCCTGCTGGCGCAGGACGCGGCCCTGCTGCTGGGCGTTCTGCTGCCCTTCACCGTTCTTGGCTGCCTGCCTGGAAAGCTCCTCCATATAGGCCTGCATCGCCTCGCGCAGCTCCTTGGTGAGCTTGGCGATCTCCTGATCGGAGGCATTGCGCTCCAGCGCCTCGGAAAGCGCCTTCTGCGCTTCGCGAAGGCGCCGATCGGCGAGCGACAGGTTGCCGTCCTCGATGCCGAGCGCGATCTCCCAGAGATAATCCGCCGCATCGCGCATCTGGTCGTCCGTGCGGGCGAGCTTCATGCGTGCGGCAGCCGATTGCAGCAGGAGGTAGTGCGTGACGTTGGGGATCGTCTCCTCCGGCCGGATCGTCAGCGCCTCGTTGAGCGCGATGGCGCGCGGCAATTCCCTGGCGTCGAGCGCGAAGACCTGCCGCTCCTCCGCGACGGCGCCGGCCAGCGGCTCGAAGAAGACCTTGGCCGGCAGGATCATCTCCACCGGCTGGCTGCGCCCTTCTTGCCCGGCGGCGTCCTTCGCGACGAGCGTAATCTTCACGCGCTTGCCGGAGAGCGGGTGGTCGGACAGGTTGCGGCTCGTCGTGCCCTTGGCCTCGCGCGCCGCGCGGCGCGGCAGGTCGAGCCGGTATTCCGGCAGCGGATAGAGCGGGCGTGCGTCCTTCGGCTCGTCGACCGGCACGATCTCGGCATGGGCCTCCTGCAGCCCGTAATCGTCCCTGGCGATGAAGCTGATCTCAAGCGCCGCCGCCACGGTCCGGCGTGGAATGCCGTCGAAGGCGATTTCCGGCACCCGGTCCGGAATGACCGCGAAGGCCCATTGACGGCCGCCGACCGTCAGCCGGCCGTCCTTGACGATCTTGTAGTGCAGGATGCGGGCGGGGCTTGCCGCCGCGCCATCCTTCGGCTTTTCCGCCTCGGGGCGCAACACGGTGGCGCTTGCCTCGCCCGCAGCCTCGTAGCGCATGTCCTCGCCGCTGCTGTCGCCCGTGACGCGCACGGTAAGCTCGCTGAACTGCGGGATGCGGATCTCGCCCTTTTCCGTCTCGCCGTCCGCGTTGCCCGTCAGGAAGATGGGCGCGCGCGCCGTATGCGCCGGCGGCGTCACCCAGGCGTCGATCCGCACGTCCGGCGCCGCCTCGGCCGGCACGCGGAAGGAAACGACGTCATAAAGAAGGCCGCCGCGGTTGGAATAGGAGAAGGCAAAGGCGACGGCGAGGAGCAGCACGGGCACGGCGCGCAGCGCATGGCGGTCGTGGCGCGCGATATCCGGCGACGGCGCTCCCGTGCGCAGCGCCCCGATCATCCGCGCCATGCGGGACTGGTGCTCGCGCCAGAGCGCTTCGGCGAAGGCGTCGCCGCCCGCGGGCCGGTCGTCCTGCACGCGGATCGCCTGATGGGCGAGCGCATTGCGCGCCTCCAGCATGCGGTCGGCCGCCTCGCCGGAGGGCCAGCCGAGACCGCGCAGGCGCAACAGCAGCGCGACGAGGCCGACGGCGAAGGCAAGAAGCGTCGCGCCGTGCAGCCAGGCCGGCACATGGCGGAAATAGCCGAACCAGGTGAGCGCCAGGAAGCCGGCGACGAGAAGCAGGATCGGCAGCAGCCGCGGCATCAGCGCTTCGAGGAAGAGGATCGTCCGGGCGGCGAGGCGCTTGCCGGCGAGCCGGCGCGCCAGCGTCCTGCCGGCCGCATCCGTCCCGCGCTGCCCGTCCGTTTCAATCGCCATCGTGCGCCGTTCTCTGCTGCTCGTTGTCACGGCCTGAGGATACCATGCTTTGTGGCGAAGACGAGGGCGGCCGCAAAAACGTGAGCGCGGCCCGCCGTCAGGCGAGCCAGTCCGGCAGCGAATCGAGACCGATCAGGTCGTCGTAGGAAAGGCGCGGGCGGATGACGTGGAACTCCGCGCCGTTGACCAGCACTTCCGGGATGAGCAGGCGGCTGTTGTAGGTGCCCGCCTGCACGGCGCCATAGGCGCCGGCCGAACCGACGGCGATGAGATCGCCGGGCTTCGGCTGCGCCATCTCGCGGTCGAGCGCGAGATAATCGCCCGTCTCGCAGACCGGGCCGACGACGTCGGCGCGGATGCGCGGCGCGTTGGCGGCCGAGATGACGACGGGCTGGATCTCGTGCCAGGCCTCGTAGAGCGTCGGGCGGATGAGGTCGTTCATCGCCGCATCGACGATGACGAAGGTCTTCTCGCCGCCGTCCTTCACATAGACGACCTCGGTGACGAGGATGCCGGCATTGCCGACGATGAGGCGGCCGGGCTCCGTGACGATCTTGCAGTTCAGCCCTTCGAGCTGCTTCTTGACGATTTCGGCATAGGCATCCGGCAGCGGCGGCGGGGCGTTGTCGGTCTTGTAGGGAATGCCGAGGCCGCCACCGACATCGACATGGTCGATGGTGTGGCCGTCGGCGCGCAGCGTCTCGACGAGCTCGCGCAGCAGCCGGAAGGCATCGTCGAAGGGCTGCAGCTCGGTGATCTGGCTGCCGATATGCATGTCGATGCCGGTCACCTCGATGCCCGGAAGGCTCGCCGCGCGGGCATAGACAGCCCGGGCGCGCTCCCAGGAGATGCCGAACTTGTTTTCCTTCTTGCCCGTCGAGATCTTCGCATGGGTGCGCGCGTCGACATCCGGATTGATGCGGAAGGAGACATGCGCCACCTTGCCGGCCGCAACGGCGCGGGCGTTCAGCACCTCGAGCTCCGGCTCGGATTCGACGTTGAAGCAGTAGATGCCGGCTTCGAGCGCAAGGTCCATCTCGCGCGGCGTCTTGCCGACGCCCGAGAACATGATGCGCGAGGCGGGAACGCCGGCGGCGAGCGCCCGGCGAAGCTCGCCTTCGGAGACCACGTCGATGCCGGCGCCGAGCCGGGCGAGCGTCTTCAGCACCGCCTGGTTGGAATTGGCCTTCATGGCGTAGCAGACCAGCGCATCCACGCCCTCGAAGGCTTTGGAGAACACCTTGTAGTGCCGCTCCAGCGTCGCCGTCGAATAGACGTAGAAGGGGGTGCCGACCGCCTTGGCGATCTCCGGAACGGGCACGTCCTCCGCATAGAGGACGCCGTCACGATGCTCGAAATGATTCACGGGGATCTATCCGTCAGAGAAGGGGATCGAGGATGAAGGGCCTGTCTTCCGGCTGGCGGACTTCCTTGCCGTCAACGGTCTTGACGATCGGCTGCGGGCCGCCCGGCACGTCGAGATCGCCCTTGCGGCCGCAAGCCGTCAGAACCGCCGCTGAAAGGCCGAGCACGAGCGCAAGCTTGCCGATGTCGATGCGTGTCATGAAGCGTTTCCTGCCATTGCCGGGATGGGCATCATCCTTAGCGAATTCACCCGCCCTTGTGCACCCTTATTCTGCTGATGAGTCCTGCAAGCACCTTGATCAGTTCCGCTGCCGCCACCAGGCGATCTGCTTCCTGACCTCCGACGGCGCCGTGCCGCCGTAGCTCTTGCGGCTGGCGACCGAGGCCTCGACCGTCAGCACGTTGTAAACGTCGGCGGTGATGGCCGCATGGATCGCCTGAAGGTCCTCCAGCGAGAGTTCGGCAAGGTCGCAGCCCTTGCCTTCGGCAAGCGCCACGGCGCGGCCGGTGACGTGGTGCGCATCGCGGAAGGGAAGGCCCGCCTCGCGCACCAGCCAGTCGGCAAGGTCCGTCGCGGTGGAATAGCCGGAGCCCGCGGCCGCCTTCATCCGGTCCGCGCGGATCGTCATGTCGCGCACCATGCCGGTCATCGCGGCAATCGCCAGTTCAAGGCTCTCGGCGGCGTCGAAGACCTGTTCCTTGTCTTCCTGCATGTCCTTGGAATAGGCGAGCGGCAGGCCCTTCATGACGGTGAGGAGCGCGATCAGCGAACCGTTGATGCGGCCCGTCTTGGCGCGCACCAGCTCGGCCGCGTCCGGATTCTTCTTCTGCGGCATGATGGAGGAGCCGGTGGAGAAGGCGTCCGACAGGCGGATGAAGCCGAACTGCGGTGTCGACCAGATGACGATTTCTTCCGCAAGACGCGAGAGATGGACCGAGGCGATGGCGGCGATGGACAGGAACTCCAGCGCGAAGTCGCGGTCCGAGACCGTGTCGATGGAGTTGCGCGTCGGCTCGCGGAAGCCGAGGGCCTTCGCGGTCATGTGGCGGTCGATATCGTATCCCGTGCCGGCGAGCGCTGCCGCGCCGATCGGGCTCTCGTCGAGATGCTCGATGGCGTGGCGCACGCGCTGGCGGTCCCGGCCGAACATTTCCACATAGGCCATGCAATGGTGGCCGAAGGTCACCGGCTGGGCCGTCTGGAGATGGGTGAAGCCCGGCATGACCGTTTCGGCATGTTCTTCCGCGCGGTCGAGGAAGGCGGCGATGAGGCCCGTCAGCGCCTTCTCGGTCCGCTGCAATTCTTCCTTGACCCAGAGGCGGAAATCGAGCGCCACCTGGTCGTTGCGCGAGCGCGCGGTGTGCAAACGCCCGGCGGCGGGGCCGATCAGCGTCGCCAGCCGCGCCTCGACATTCATGTGGATGTCTTCCAGCTTGCGCGAGAACTCGAAATTGCCGCTTTCGATCTCTGACAGGATCGTGTCGAGACCGTGAACGATCTTTTCCTTATCGTCCGCCGAAATGATGCCCTGATGGGCGAGCATTTCGGCATGCGCCTTTGAGCCGCGGATGTCCTGGGCGTAAAGCTTCTTGTCGAAGCCGATGGAGGCATTTATCTCCTCCATGATCGCATCCGGCCCCGAGGCGAAACGGCCGCCCCACATCTGGTTCGAGGATTTCGTCTCGGAAGTGCCGTCTGCCATGGGTGCCCGCCTGGAAAGTGTCCTGGAGAATGAAATGTCAGTGAAGAAGAAACTCGGCCTGCCGGCAGGAAAGCTCATCGCCATCGCCGGCCTTGCCGGCCTTCTTGCCGGTGGTGCTGCGATATACGTGAAGGAAAGCCTGTCTGGCAATGGCGGGCTCACGGCGGACGCTGCCGGCGCCTGCCCGCTCGCCGCCGGAAAGGCCGCCGCGATCACGCCCTTCACCAAGGGACAGGTCGCCGCCATGCGCACGGTGGACGAGCACCGGACGTTGCCCGCCCTCGTCCTCGACGGCCCGGACGGCAGGAAGAAGACCATCGCCGACTTTTCCGGCAAGACCCTGCTCGTCAATCTCTGGGCAAGCTGGTGCGTGCCCTGCCGCGAGGAGATGCCGGCGCTCAACGCACTGGAGAAGGACCTCGGCTCGGAGAAATTCGAGGTCGTGGCGATCAACATCGACACCGGCGGCGACGAGAAGCCGAAGGCCTTCCTCGACGAGACGAACGTGCACGACCTCGGCTACTATCGCGATGCCTCGATGGGCGTCTTCAACACGCTGAAGAAGGAAGGCCTTGCCTTCGGCCTGCCCGTCACGCTGCTGATGGACGAGAAGGGCTGCCTGATCTCGGCCATGAACGGCCCCGCCGCCTGGGACAGCGAGGACGCCAAAGCCCTGATCAACGCCGCGCTGGCGCCGCCGAAGAGCTGACGTCACGCGCTCGCGTAGACGCGCGGCCGGCGGATATCGATGAAGCCGGCCTCGCCCTTGCGGTGCGGGAATTCCGGCGCGGTATCGAATTCGACGGCCTGCCCGCTTCCCGTCATCGCCAGCACGCGGCGCGAATCCGGCCGGTCGATGACACGGACGATCTTCGCCGAAATGCCCTGCCCGTCCTCGCGCCAGGTGACGTCCGCCGGGCGGAAGAGGATCTGCCCGCTGCCGTCGGCAACGCCGTCCGCCTCGAACGCGATGTCGTCGACATAGGCCTTGCCGCCGCGGATATCGGCATCGAGCCGGTTGGCATCGCCCAAGAAGTTCATCACGAAGGCATCGGCCGGGTTGCGGCAGACGGCCTCGGGCGTGCCTTCCTGCACGATCTTGCCCTTGTTGAGGATGACGACGCGGTCTGCAAGGTCGAGCGCCTCTTCCTGGTCGTGCGTGACGAAGAGCGTGGTGATGCCGAGCTCGTCGTGGATCTTGCGCAGCCAGCGGCGGAGGTCCCGCCGCACATTGGCGTCGAGCGCGCCGAAGGGCTCGTCGAGCAGCAGCACGCGCGGATCGACGGCAAGCGCCCGGGCGAGCGCCACGCGTTGGCGCTGGCCGCCGGAGATTTGGCCGGGGAAGCGGTCCTTGAGCCCGCCGAGCTGCACGAGGTCGAGCAGCTCCGTCACGCGCGCGGCGATCTCCGCCGACGTGCGCTTCACCTTGGAGACCTTCATGCCGAAGGCGATGTTCTCGCCCACCGTCATATGCGGGAAGAGCGCATAGTGCTGGAAGACGAAGCCGACGCCGCGCTCGCGCACGGGGATGTCCGTGGCGTTCTCCTCGCCGAAATAGATCGCGCCGCCGTCGGCATATTCGAGGCCGGCGACCATGCGCAGGATCGTCGTCTTGCCGGAACCGGAAGGGCCGAGCAGCGCGACGAGCTCGCCGCTTTCGATATCGAGCGAGACGCCGTGCACGGCACGGAAGGTCTGGAACTCCTTGACCACGTTTTCGAGGCGGATCTTCACGGCTTGACCTCCGGAGTGATGCTGTCGGCGCCTGCAAGCGCGGACGGGCGCTGGACGCGGCCCGCTCCCCGCCGCTCGAGCGCCACCTTGGCGACGAGCGTGACGATGGCAAGGCAGGCCAGAATGGATGCGGCGGCGAAGGCGCCGGCCGCGTTGTAGTCGTGGTAGAGAAGCTCGATATGCAGCGGCAGCGTGTTGGTCTGGCCGCGGATGTTGCCCGAGACCACCGAGACGGCGCCGAACTCGCCCATCACGCGCGAATTGCACAGCACGACGCCGTAGAGCAGCGCCCATTTGATGTTCGGCAGGGTGACGGAGAAGAAGGTGCGCCAGCCGCTCGCCCCGAGCGAGGTCGCCGCCTCTTCGAGGTCGCGGCCCTGCGCCTGCATCAGCGGGATCAGCTCGCGCGCGACGAAGGGGCCCGTCACGAACATGCTGGCGAGCACGATGCCGGGCAGCGCGAAGAGGATCTTGATATCCGCCGCCTGCAGGGCATGGCCGAAGAGCCCCTGCAGGCCGTAGACGAAGAGATAGGACACGCCCGCGACGATCGGCGAGACCGAGAAGGGAATCTCGATTACGACCGTCAGCAGCCGCTTGCCGGGGAAATCGTGCTTGGTGATCGCCCAGGCGGCGGCAACGCCGAAGGCCGTGTTGAACGGCACGGCGATGAGCGCGGTGACGACCGTCAGCAGGATGGCATGGCGCGTGTCGGGATCGGCGATCGACTTGGCGAAATAACCGATCCCGCGCGAAAAGGCCTCGACGGCGATGACGACGAGCGGCGCGACGATCATCAGCGCGACGAGCAGCAGCACGACCGTCAGGAGGATACGGCGGAAGACCTTGTTGTCGCCGACGCGCGGGGGCCTGCCCTTTCCATGATCCGCCATGGTCAGCCCTTCACGGTATAGCGCAGGGCACGCGCCTGCATGAGATTGGTGAGCGCCAGCATGACGAAGGCCGTCAGCAGCATGACGGAGGCGATGGCGGCGGAGGCCGGGTAGTCGTATTCCTCAAGCCGGATGAAGGCGAGCAGCGCCGTGATCTCGGTCGAGAACGGCTGGTTGCCGGCGATGAAGATGATGGCGCCGAACTCGCCGAGGCTGCGCGCGAAGGAGAGCGACACGCCGGCAAGCAGCGCCGGGGCGAGCAGCGGCAGCATGACGGAGGCGAAGATGGAAAGGTCGCTGGCGCCGAGCGTCTGCCCCGCCTCCTCCAGCGCCGGATCCAGCTCTTCCAGCACCGGCTGCACCGTGCGCACGATGAAGGGAATGCTGGTGAAGCTCATGGCGACGATGATGCCGAGCGGCGTATAGGCGACCTTGATGCCGAGATGCGAGAGCGGCCCGCCGAACCAGCCGTTGGTGGCGAAGAGCGTCGTCAGCGCGATGCCGGCGACCGCCGTGGGCAGGGCGAAGGGCAGGTCCACCAGCGCATCGACGAGGCGGCGGCCGGGAAAGCGGTAGCGCACCAGCACCCAGGCGAGCGACAGGCCGAAGACGAGGTTGAACGCCGTGGCGGCCAGCGCACAGAGCAGCGTCACGCGGTAGCTGGCGAGCGCCCGGTCGGACGAGACAATGCGCCAGTAGTCTTCCGGCCCGAGGCTCGCCGCCTTGAAGACGAGCGCGGCCAGCGGCAGCACCACGATGATGCCGACATAGACGAGGGTTATGCCGAGCGCGAGCGGCAATCCGGGCAGTACACGCCGTCTCAAGGAAGGCTTCCTTTCATGCCGGCAACCGGCAGGCTTCGCGCCCGCCGGTTGCCGGAAACGTTGACGTCGACGAAATCAGCGGCTGCCGTAGATCTTGTCGAGGGTGCCGCCTTCGGCGAAGTGTTCCTTGGAAACCTTGTCCCAGCCGCCGAACACGTCGTCGACATTGACGAGGCGGATAGCCGGGAACTGGTCCTTGAACTCGGCGGCGATCTTCTCGTCATGGACGCGGTGGCCGAATTCGGCGGCGACCTTCTGGCCTTCCGGCGAATAGAGGAAGTCGAGATAGGTTTTCGCAAGGTCGCGGCTGCCATGGGCGTCGGCCACCTTGTCGACGACGGCGACCGGGAACTCGGCGAGCAGCGAGACGGACGGCGTGACGCCCTCGAACTTGTCCTCGCCGTACTGCTTGGCGATCGACCGCGTCTCGGCCTCGAAGGTGATGATCACGTCGCCGATCTCGCGCTCGACGAAGGTGGTCGTGGCTGCGCGGCCGCCCGTGTCGAAGACCGGGACGTTGTCGAAGATCTTCGTGACGAAGGCCTCGACCTTGGCCGGGTCGTTGTTGAAGGCTTCCTTGGCGTAGGCGGTCGCGGCAAGGTAGGTGTAGCGCGCGTTGCCCGATGTCTTCGGGTTCGGGAAGATGACCTTCACGTCGTCACGGGCAAGGTCGGACCAGTCCTTGATGTGCTTCGGGTTGCCGGCGCGCACGAGGAAGGACGGGAAGGAATAGAAGGGCGAGGCGTTGTTCGGGAACTTCTTCTGCCAGTCCTCAGCCACGAAGCCGTTCTTCACGAGGAAATCGATGTCCGTCACCTGGTTGAAGGTGACGACGTCGGCCTCGAGGCCCTCGACGATGGCGCGGGCCTGCTTGGACGTGCCGGCGTGCGACTGGTCGATCGTGACGCCCGGATACTCCTTCACGAAGGCCTCGTTCTCGGCGGCGAAAAGCTCGCGCGCCACGTCGTAGGAGGCGTTCAGCAGCTTGTCGGCGGCATGCGCGGTGAGCGGAGCGGCGAGACCGGCAAGAGCCGCGCCGAGAAGGAGAATACGTTTCATGAAAAGCCCCAATGCGAGAGAAGTCGGGGCAGACAATAGCGGCCGGTCAGGGGCTATCCGAGGCATGGCCTGCCGCGACACTTCCGGCAGGCGAAACATTTTTCCGCGAAAGGAAGCGGTTGGGGAATCTCCCGCCGCTCAGCGGGTGGGAACCGGAATCTCGCCGCGGTAGTCGTAGAAGCCGCGGCCGGACTTGCGGCCGAGCCAGCCGGCCTCGACATATTTCACCAGCAGCGGGCACGGGCGGTACTTGGAATCGGCAAGCCCGTCATGCAGCACCTGCATGATCGACAGGCAGGTATCGAGGCCGATGAAATCGGCAAGCTGCAGCGGGCCCATCGGATGGTTCGCGCCGAGCTTCATGGCCGTGTCGATGGCTTCCACCGAGCCGACGCCTTCGTAGAGCGTGTAGATCGCCTCGTTGATCATCGGCAGCAGAATGCGGTTGACGATGAAGGCCGGGAAATCCTCGGCAACGGTCACCGTCTTGTCGAGCTTGGCGACGAATTCCTTGGCGGCCGCGAAGGTCCCTTCCTCGGTGGCGATGCCGCGCACCAGCTCGACCAGCTTCATCACCGGAACCGGGTTCATGAAGTGGATGCCCATGAAGCGCTCCGGCCGGTCGGTGGCCGAGGCAAGGCGCGTGATGGAGAGCGAGGAGGTGTTGGTGGCGAGGATCGCTTCCGGCTTCAGCACGGAACAGACCTGGCCGTAGATCTTGCGCTTGACGGTCTCGTCCTCGGTGGCGGCCTCGATGACGAGGTCGGCGTCGGAGAGGTCGTTGATGTCGGACGAGCCCTTGATCAGCGCGAGCGCCTTCTTGCGGTCCTCGTCGCTCATCTTGCCGGAGGAGACCTGGCGGGCAAGGTTGCCGTTGATCGTGGCAAGGCCGGTCTCGACGCGCTCGGGAGACAGGTCGTAGATATGGACCTTGTATCCGGCAAGGGCCGCGACATGCGCGATACCGCACCCCATCTGGCCCGCACCTACAATACCGATGTTCTTGATCATAGCGCCCATCGCCCCGTCATTCAGCCTGCGCCCGCGGTGCAGGCAAAAAAATATCGGGCCGGTCGAGCCGGCCCGGTGAAGTGATAAAGGCACGCGACGCATTTTTCCAGTGAAAACATCGTCGCGGAGACCGCGGGAAAGCGGCTCAGAGCGCCTTTTCGAGTTCCGGCAAGGCCTCGAAGAGATCTGCGACGAGACCGTAGTCGGCGACCTGGAAGATCGGTGCTTCCTCGTCCTTGTTGATCGCGACGATCACCTTCGAGTCCTTCATGCCGGCAAGGTGCTGGATGGCGCCGGAAATGCCGCAGGCGATGTAGAGCTGCGGGGCGACCACCTTGCCCGTCTGGCCGACCTGCCAGTCGTTCGGGGCATAGCCCGCATCGACGGCGGCACGCGAGGCGCCGACGGCAGCCCCGAGCTTGTCGGCAACCGGAAGGATGACTTCCTGGAACTTCTCCGAGGAGCCCAGCGCACGACCGCCCGAGATGATGATCTTGGCGGACGTCAGCTCCGGACGGTCGGAAGACGACAACGCATCCTTGACGTGGCTGGAAAGGCCCGGATTGACGGCGGCAGCGACGGTCTCGATGGAAGCATTTCCGCCCTCGCCGGCTGCGGCGAAGGAGGCCGTGCGCACGGTGATCACCTTCCTGGCGTCGGTCGACTGCACCGTCTGGATGGCGTTGCCTGCATAGATCGGGCGCTTGAACGTATCGGCAGAGACGACCTCGACGATCTCCGAGACCTGCGCGACGTCGAGCAGGGCGGCGACGCGCGGCAGAACGTTCTTGCCGACCGAGGTCGCGGCCGAGACGATGGCGTCGTAGTTGCCGGCGAGCGACACGATGAGCGCCGCCAGCGGCTCTGCGAGGTTGTTGGCAAGGCTTGCGTCCTCGGCGAGAAGCACCTTCGTGACGCCCGAGAGCTTGGCGGCCTGTTCGGCCGCAGCCTTGGCGCCGGAGCCCGCGACGAGCACATGCACGTCGGAGCCGATCTTGGAGGCGGCCGTCAGCGCCTTGGCGGTCTGGTCGGAAAGGGTGGCGTTGTCGTGGTCTGCCAGAAGAAGAATGGCCATGTGATGTTCTCCCTTTCCTGCTTAGAGCACGCCGGCTTCGGTCTTGAGCTTTTCGACGAGCTCGGCGACCGACTTGACCTTGACGCCGGCCTTGCGGCCCGACGGCTCCTCGGTCTTCAGCACCTTGAGGCGCGGGGCGGTATCGACGCCGAAATCGGCCGGGCTCTTCTTGTCGAGCGGCTTCTTCTTCGCCTTCATGATGTTCGGCAGCGAGGCATAGCGCGGCTCGTTGAGGCGCAGGTCCGTCGTGACGACGGCCGGAAGCTTGACCTCGATGGTCTGGAGGCCGCCGTCGACTTCGCGCGTCACCTGAGCCTTGCCCTCGCCGATCTCGACCTTGGAGGCGAAGGTGGCCTGCGCCCAGCCGAGGAGCGCCGACAGCATCTGGCCGGTCTGGTTCGAATCGTCGTCGATGGCCTGCTTGCCGACGATGACGAGGCCGGGCTGCTCAGCCTCGGCGACGCCCTTGAGGATCTTCGCGACGGCGAGCGGCTCGACGGCATCGTCGGTCTCGACCAGAACGGCGCGGTCGGCGCCCATGGCGAGCGCGGTGCGCAGCGTTTCCTCGGCCTTGGCCGGGCCGATGGAGACGACGACGACTTCCTCGGCCTTGCCGGCTTCCTTCAGCCGGAGCGCCTCTTCCACGGAGATTTCGTCGAACGGATTCATCGACATCTTCACGTTGGCAAGCTCGACGCCCGAGCCGTCCGCCTTGACGCGGATCTTCACGTTGTAGTCTACGACCCGCTTGACAGGGACCAAGATCTTCATGGCTTCCTTCCTTCAAATGCCCGCGAGGGAAAATGCGCCTTTCAGGGACGCCCTGATTGTCGGTTGGCGACATCGATACGCGTTTTTTCCCCAATTACAATGCACGGCGGGCTCTCCTCCTGCGAAAACGGGAGGCTTATAAATTACCTTTACGTCCACGTCAATTTGCCTCGAAACATCTCACCGCCCCCAATGGGTGGGCGGCACGGAGGAGCCGGAGGACGAGGCTTCGGCGGATATTGCCGGCGCCTCGGCATGCCGCACGGCCTTCGGCGTCACGATGGTCCGGTCGAACAGCGGCACGCCCTTCCGCCGCAGGACGAGGACGAGGAGCGCCCCGGTGAGGATGCCGCCGACATGGGCGCCCCAGGAAACGCCGCCGTCCCGGTCGACCGCCAGCATGAAGAACTGCTGGGCGATCCAGAAGGCGAGCGGAATGACCGCCGGCAGCGGCAGGGGAATGCGGAAGAACACCAGCACCCAGACGCGCACCTTCGGATGCAGCAGGAAATAGGCGGCGACGACGCCGGAGACGGCGCCCGACGCGCCGATCAGCGGCGCCTCGGAATCCGGCTGCACGAGGCCGTGCACCAGCGCGCCGCCCGCGGCGCACAGGAGATAGAAGAGGAGGAAGCGGACATGGCCCAGCGCATCCTCGACATTGTCGCCGAACACCCAGAGAAACAGCATGTTCGACGCGAGGTGCAGGAAATCGAGATGGAGGAAGGCATAGGTGATGAAGGTCGCGTCCTTCGGCACCAGCACGAGGTCCGCCTGCAGGTCGGCGAAATCGAAGACCACCGCGGGAATATAGCCGAGGCCGACCACCGCCGCGTCGGAGAATTCCCGCGTGGAGGCGAGCCCCGTCACCAGCCAGGCCGCGACATTGACCGCGATCAGGCCGATCGTGACATATTGCACCTTGATGTATTTCAGGGAATTCGCGTCATGCAGCGGTATGAACATGGATCCCCTTTCCGGCCCTTTTGCGGGGAGCTTACCTGTTCTGCCCCGGCACCCACAATATGTCCGTGCGGCCGTGGTCGTTCACCCAGCGCGCAGCGACGAAGAGGAAGTCGGAGAGCCGGTTGATATAGGCGACGGCCTCCGCCGAAACCGCCTCGCCCTCGCTGTCCTGAAGGGCGACGATGCGCCGCTCGGCCCGGCGCGCGACCGTGCGCGCCACATGCAGGGCCGCCGCCGCGGGCGTGCCGCCCGGCAGCACGAAGGAGCGCAGCGGCTCCAGGTCGGCATTGAGCCCGTCGATCTCCCGCTCCAGGCGGTCGACCTGCGCTTTCACGATGCGCAGCGGCTCGTAGTCGAGCTTCTTGCCGGTCTCCGGCGTCGCAAGGTCCGCGCCGAGGTCGAAGAGGTCGTTCTGGACGCGCATCAGCATGCGGTCGAGCGGGGGATGCTCGGCGAGATGCTGGCGCGCGATGCCGATGGCGGAGTTCGCCTCGTCGACCGCACCGTAGGATTCGACGCGCAGATCATGCTTCTTGCGGCGGGGGCCGGCGGCAAGGCCGGTCGTGCCGTTGTCGCCCGTGCGGGTATAGATCTTGTTGAGCTTGACCATGTCAGCGCCCCCCGCCCGTGATCCACAGCGTCAGCATGATGAGCGCGATGGCGATCGCCTGCAGCAGTACGCGCATCTGCATCAGCTTGTTCGACGTGTTGCCGCTGCCGCCCTTCAGCATGTTGAAGAGGCCGCGCACGAGCACGAGGGCGACCAAGGCCATGACGACGAGGGTCAGGTAGGTGAGGAAGGAAGACATGCCAGCGATCCGGTTTGATTTCTGTCAGCCCTCATCACATAGGGCATTCCGCGCAAAGTGCACGCATTTTGCGGGCTTTCGGCCTGCGACGACGCGCCGCGTCAGCCGAGCCGGCCGATGATGCGGTAGAAAAGCGCCGCCGGCAGCAGCTTCTTGAGGAGCACGCCCTGTTTTGCCGGCCGCGTCACCACGTAATGCGGCCGCGGCTTCCTCGCCGTCAGCGCGTGGCGCAGCACGGCATGGACCGCCTCCGGCCCGAGCTTGCCGCGCGCCGGTTTCGATTCGCCGCGAAGGCGCCTCAACTGCCGCCGGTATTCTTCGGCGTGCACCGAATTCTCCAGGTCGATGACCCGCTCGATATGTGTCAGCGCATTGGCGGTGAAGTGCGAGGCGATCGGTCCCGGCTCGATGAGGCTGACATGGATGCCCGAGCCGGCAAGCTCCATGCGCAGCGTCAGGGACAGGCCCTCCAACGCGAATTTCGAGGCGTTGTAGGCCCCGCGCCAGCGATAGGGCACGATGCCGAGGATGGACGAGCACTGCACGATGCGCCCGTGCCCCTGCCGGCGCATGACGGGAATGACCCGGCGCGTCAGGTCGTGCCAGCCGAAGACGTTCGTCTCGAACTGCTGGCGCAGCGCCTCGACCGGCAGGTCCTCCACGGCCCCCGCCTGCCCGTAGGCGCCGTTGTTGAAGAGCGCGTCGAGCCGCCCGCCCGTGCGCGCCAGCACGGTCTCGACGAGGGCGGCGATGGTCTCCGGCTTCGTATAGTCCATCAGCAGCGTCTCGATGCCGTCGGCCTCGAGCCTCGCCCGGTCCTCCTCCCGCCGCACCGTGGCGAAGACGCGCCAGCCCTCCGCCTTCAGCACGCGGGCGCAATAAGCGCCGATGCCGGAGGAACAGCCGGTGACGATGATGCTCGGCAGGCAGGTGCTTGGAGAAGACATGGTCGTTTCCTGTACAAATCCGCTTCCGTTTCCCATATTCCCCCCGAGCAGACAATGCGAGAGACGGCCGGCAACGGCCGCAAGGGAATGGACAATTGCCGATGCCGACCGCCATCCGCTGTGCCTACAAGGTCGCCTTCGATGCGATCTGGCATTTTTCCGAGGACGACGGCTGGGCGATGGCGAGCCATGTCGCGCTCTCGACGCTGCTGGCGGTCTTCCCCTTCCTGATCTTCGGCACCGCGCTCGGCTCCTTCCTCGGCGCGGACCAGTTCGCCGAGACCGCCGTGCACCTCATCTTCGACACCTGGCCGGAATCGATCGCCGCGCCGATCTCCCGCGAGGTCGTCGCCGTGCTGACGATCCCGCGCGGCGGGCTGCTGACGGTCTCCGTGCTCGCGGCCGCCTATTTCGCCTCGAACGGGGTGGAGGCGCTGCGCATCTCGCTCAACCGCGCCTATCGGGTCGCCGAGACGCGCTACTGGTACATGACGCGCCTTGCCAGCCTCGGCTTCGTCATCGCCGGCGTCCTGGCGCTCGCCGTCATCTCCATCGTGCTCGTCGCCGCCCCGCTCGCCGTGCGCGCCACGGGCGACTGGCTGCCGTGGCTTTCCTACGTCTATTCCTGGGTGGAGAGCTGGGGCCTCGTCGGCACCGTGGCCGTGCTGCTCATCGGCCTCCTCATCGCCCATCTCTGGCTGCCGGCCGGCCGGCGCCGCATCGCCGACGTCCTGCCGGGCATCCTCTTGACGCTGCTCTTCTGGGCTCTCGGCGCCTATGCCTTCGCCTCCTACCTCTCGACCTTCGCCAACTACGTCTCGACCTATGCGGGCCTCGCCTCGATCATGATCGCGCTCGTCTTCCTCTACATGATCGGCGCGATCTTCATCATGGGCGCGGAGATCAACGCGGCGCTCCTCAAATACCGCGTGAAGCACCTGATCCTCGACCGCATCCGCGGCGTGCGCCGCCAGCGCGCGGGCGAGGCGGAGGAGCCCTCAATGGAGGACGAGGCCATAGCCCGCGAGCAGGGCGCGAATGTCCGGCGGTAAGAAACCCTTCTCGCGATAGGCCGCAATCCCCGTATCCCTGTTGCTCTTGGAGAGCTTATTCCCGTCCGGCCCCGGCACCAGCCCATGGTGGCGGTAGCGCGGCGCCGGCAGGCCGAGGAGGCTCTGCAGCAGCCGGTGCACGGCCGTCGCGTGGAAGAGGTCCTGCCCGCGCACCACGTCGGTGACGCCCTGCGCCGCATCGTCGAGCACCACGGCGAGGTGGTAGCTCGCCGGTGCATCGGGCCGCGAGAGGATCACGTCGCCCCAGCGCTCCGGCCGTGCCGTCACCGTCCCCGTCTCGCCCTCCGGCCCCGCGCCCGCCTCCTGCCAGTCGAGCACGGCCGGCGCGAGCGCCCGGGCCTTCTCCATGTCGAGCCGCCAGGCATGCTGGTGCCCGGCGGCGATGCGCGCCAGCGCCTCGTCTCGGCCGAGATGCCGTTCCTCCGTCGGATAGAGCGGCGCGCCGTCCGGATCGCGCGGCCAGGTGCCGCCCGCCTTCTCCTGCGCTTCCACCCGCGCCTTCACCTCGCCGCGGCTGAGGAAGCCCGGATAGAGGACGCCCATCGCCTTCAGCCGCTCCAGCGCCTTACCGTAGAAGGCGAGATGCTCGGACTGGCGGCGCACCGGCTGCTCCCAGGAAAGGCCGAGCCAGGCAAGGTCCCGGTAGATCGCCGCCTCGAATTCCGGCCGCGAGCGGGCCGGGTCGATATCCTCGATGCGCAGCAGGAACCGCCCGCCGCAGGCGGCGGCAAGATCGTGGTTGAGCATCGCCGACAGCGCATGGCCGAGATGCAGCAGGCCGTTGGGGCTCGGCGCGAAACGGAAGACACGAGTCTTTGACAAAGCAGGTTGCATGAGGTCTTCTGCCACGAAGAGGCGTGTCGCGTCACTCCCGTGAAAGGCGCCGGGGCCGCTTGAAACCATGCAATTGCACATGATCAGAACGGATGCGGATGTGGCCGCGGGTCTCGTCGACCTCGCGCTCATCGACGCGCGCCTCTTCACCGTCATCGACAAGGCCGGCCCCGTGCCGCTGCGCCGGCTTCCGCCGGGCTATCGCGGCCTTGCCGGCATCATCGTCGCGCAGATGGTCTCGCGGGCGAGCGCCGACGCCATCTGGCACCGGCTGGAGGAAAGGGCGGGCGACATCACGCCCCACCATGTCCTCGCGCTCTCCGATGCGGACTGTCGCGCCGTCGGCCTCTCACGCGCCAAGGCCGAGACCCTGCGCCGCGCCGCCGAGGCGGTCGATCGCGGCGACCTCGATCTCGACGCCGTCTGCCGCATGGACGCGGCCCCCGCGGCCCGCGCTCTGACAGCGATCAAGGGCATCGGCCGCTGGACGGCGGACGTCTATCTCCTCTTCTGCGGGGGTCACCCCGACATCTTCCCCTCCGGCGACATCGCGCTGCAGAACGCCGTCGCCCACGCGCTCGGCCTTGCCATGCGGCCGAGCCCGCAGGAACTCGACCGGATCGCCGCCGCCTGGTCGCCCTGGCGGGGCGTCTCGGCCCGGCTGTTCTGGGCCTATTACGCGCGGGAGATGCGGCGCGAGGTGGCCCCGGTGCTGGAGGGCTGAAGCCCGCGAAATACCTTGTTTTCGCTTTTCCTTTCCCGCTTCACAATGCTGTAACAACGGGCCTAATATAGAAGGGCAGATGCCGAATCGATCAGGAGAAGCCCTTGACGATTTCTGTTTCACCACAGGCCCTGCCAGCTCTTGTACTGAACGCTGACTACAGGCCGCTGAGTTATTATCCCTTGTCGCTCTGGTCCTGGCAGGACGCGATCAAGGCCGTGTTTCTCGACCGCGTCAACATCATCGCCGAATACGACCATTCGGTTTCCTCGCCCAGCTTCACGATGCGCCTGCCGAGCGTCGTGTGCCTGAAAACCTACGTGCAGCCCTCCCGCTACCCGGCCTTCACCCGGTTCAACGTGTTCCTGCGCGACAAGTTCGAATGCCAGTACTGCGGGTCGGCGCACGACCTGACCTTCGACCATGTCATCCCGCGTGCCCATGGCGGCGAGACGACCTGGGAGAACGTGGTCGCCGCCTGCTCCCCTTGCAATTTGAGAAAGGGCAGCAAGCTGCCCAGACAGGCGGGTATGCTCCCGCATCAGAAGCCCTACCAGCCGACGGTTCAGGATCTGCACAACAACGGGCGACTGTTTCCACCCAACTATCTGCATGAAAGCTGGATGGACTATCTCTACTGGGACGTCGAACTGCAGCCGTGAACCCTGCCCCGCAAGGGCCCGGACGGCCCTGCGGCGACGGTCACCTCACGCGCTGCGGCATCTCAGGCTTTCGCGGACCGCACGCCCGAAAAGGCGATCGCGGCGAGGATGAGGCTCGCGATCACGTTCCAGCCGGCAAAGGAGAGGCCGAGGAGCCGGAAGGAAGCCTCCGTGCAGGACGGGCCGTGCTTGGCATTGAGGTCGGAGAGGAGGTCGCCGGCATTCTGCGTGACACCCTGCGCCGTGGTCGCGCAGGTCGCGGGCCCTTCCCAGAAGCCCCATTCGACGCCCGCATGATAAACACCCATGCCGGCCCCCACGAGCATCATGATGCCCGCGACCGCCAGCAGCAGCCGCGTCAGCCAGACGGGCCCGCCGAAGAGCGCGGAAAGAAGCGCCGCCACCGCGACCGGGATGCCGTAGTAATAGGGATCGCGCTGCAACAGGCAGAGCGCGCAGGGAATGTAGCCGCCGATATGCTCGAAGGCGAGCGCGCCGCCGACGGTCGCCGCCATGCCGAGGGAAAGAAGGCCGGCGGATGCCTTGCGGGAAAGAGATGCGGTCATCGGGATCGTCCAGTGAAGCCGGCGAATGACCGGCGGAAACCGCGCCGATTTCTATCAGGTGCCGCCGCATTGTAAATGCACCGCACGGATAAGTGATCGTGCCCTTCGCCGGATTTGCCGGTTGCCGCCCGCAGGCGCTTCGTGTAAACGGCGATGGCTCACAAGTACCGTGCCCCATTGGCGGAACTGGTAGACGCGCTCGACTCAAAATCGAGTTCCGAAAGGAGTGCTGGTTCGATTCCGGCATGGGGCACCATCAAACCTTGCCAGCGCGCCTCCGAACGCCGGATCGTCATCCTCCTCATAAAATTCGCTCTTTAGCGGGAACAAATATTGCGTAGCCGCATTCCTTCTGTGCAACCGCAAACGCCCCCGGACGCGGTTGTGAGGGGGACCCGAGAGCGATGTGCACGCTCTTGGGTCTCAACCGTTTCGAGGCCTGTTTTCCCCATCCAAATCCGTCTATGCTGCGTGCGGTGAACATATTCGCCCGCTTTGCGTTTTCTCCCCGCAATTCGAGCCGAAGGAGCGCGTCATGGTCTTCAAGGAAGGTACGTTCAAGGGCGAGATGCCCGAGCATTTCGACGGGCCCCATCCGGCCTGGCTCGAAACGGCGGTCGCCGATGCGCTGTCGCTGGCCGGCGACGTGGACGCCTCGGATATCGCCGTGACCTGCGAGGGGCGGCGGATCGTGCTTTCGGGCAGCGTCGGCACGCCCGAGGAAGCCGGGCGCGCGACGGAGATCGCAGCCTCCGTCAAGGACGTCGCCGAGGTCGACAACCGGCTTTCCTGGCTCTGACGCCCCGCGAAAAGCCGCCATTGCCGGCCACCCCTCCAAGATGCTAGTTGCATTGCAGCAAATTGGAGTGAGGCAGGATGCTCGCCGAAAGATCCACCTACGATGCGCTCTACGGCGATTTCCGCTGGCAGATCCCCGGGCGCTTCAACATCGGCACCGCCGTTTCCGACGAATGGGCCGCGCGCGCGCCGGACCGCGTGTGCCTCCAGCACTTCCTTACCGATGCCCCGCCCCTTGAGCTCACCTATGGCGAGCTTGCCGCCCGCTCCGATGCCTTCGCCGCCGCGCTTGCCGCCGAGGGTATCGGGAAGGGCGACCGTGTCGGCATTCTCCTGCCGCAGGGCTTCGAGACGGTCATCGCCCATGTGGCGATCTACAAGCTCGGCGCCATCGCCCTGCCGCTCGCCCTGCTCTTCGGCGCCGATGCGCTCCTCTTCCGCCTGAGGAATGCCGGCGCGAAGGCGGTCGTCACCAGCCGTTTCGGGCTGGAGCGCCTGAGCCCGATCCTCGCCGACCTGCCGGACCTTGCCCTGCGCGTGACGACGGAGCCTTCCGGCGATCCGGCGGCTAGGTCCTTCCACGAGATGCTGGCGCGCCATGCCGGCCCCTTTTCGGCGGTCGACAGCGGCCCGGACGATCCGGCGATGATGATTTACACCTCCGGCACGACCGGGCCGCCGAAGGGCGCGCTGCACGGCCACCGGGTGCTGCTCGGCCATGTGCCGGGCTTCCAGATGCATCACGAATTTCTGCCGCAGCCGGGCGACCGCATCTGGACGCCCTCCGACTGGGCCTGGGCGGGCGGCCTTCTCAACGTGCTCCTGCCGGCGCTGCTGCTCGGCGTGCCCGTTGTCTCCTCGCCGGGCCAGAAGTTCGACCCGGACATGGCCTACCGCATCATGCAGGACATGGACGTGCGCAACGCCTTCATCCCGCCAACCGCGCTGCGGCTGATGAAGAGCGTCGCCAACCCGCGGGAAAAATACCGGCTGAACCTGCGCACCATCGCTTCGGCGGGCGAATCGCTCGGCCGCGAGACCTGGGAATGGGTGCAGGACACGCTCGGGCTCACCATCAACGAATTCTACGGCCAGACCGAGTGCAACATGGTGCTCGGTTCTATCGGCAAGCTCGGCGTCTCGCGGCCGGGGCCGATCGGCAAGGCCATCCCCGGCCATGTGGTGGCGATCGTCGATGCCGAGGGCAGGGAGCTGCCGCACGGCACCGTCGGCCAGGTCGCCGTGAAGCGCCCCGATCCGGTGATGTTCCTCGGCTACTGGCGAAACGAGACGGCGACGGCGGAGAAATTCATCGGCGACTGGATGACGACGGGCGACCTCGGCCGCATGGACGCGGACGGCTACGTCACCTTCTTCGGCCGCGACGACGACGTCATCACCTCGTCCGGCTACCGCATTGGCCCGAGCGAGATCGAGGATTGCCTTGCCGGCCATCCGGCCGTGCAGCTCGCCGCCGCCGTCGGCAAGCCAGATCCGGTGCGCACGGAAATCGTCAAGGCCTATGTGATGCTGCAGCCCGGCCATGCGCCCTCGGCGTCGCTGGCGGCCGATATCCGCGAGTGGGTGAAATCGCGCCTTTCCATGCACGAATATCCGCGCGAGGTGGAATTCGTCGATTCCCTGCCGCTGACGACCTCCGGCAAGGTCATCCGCCATCTGTTGCGCAAGCGCGCGGCGGAGGAGGCCTCGGCCGCCGCCTAGAGCATTTTCGCATTGTCCGGCGCCGAAGCGGCTTCGCTTCGGCTGGAAATGCTCTAGCGTTTTGCCAGCGAGCGGATCTTGTCGCGCAGCAGCCGCGCGACATTGCGCGTGTTGCGGTAGAGGTGGAGCTGCGTCGCCACCTGCCGCACGTCGCGGTCGCGGTTCTGCTGCAGGCCGATGACGAGCGTGCCCATGTCCTCGCGCTCCTCCCAGAACCGGCTCATCACCGGATGGTCCGGCACCGCGCAGGAATCCGAGCGGGCGATATTGGCGTCGTCGAGATGCCATTCGGTGAGCTCGGCGACGAGCAGCTTGCCGGGCGAATATTTCGCGAAATCCTCGTCATAGGCCGTCTTCCACGTATAGGCCTCGCCGCCGGCGAGGAAGACGATCATCGAGGCGATGGCGCGCCCGTCGAGGTCGAGCGTATGGATGCGCACGCCGTCCGTCTCGGCGAGGTTGGCGATCGCCTCGCGGGCGAAGGCGGCGCGATAGCGGTCGTTGATCATCGCCGTGCGGCTCTTGCCCTTCCAGCCGGCGGCTTCCAGCAGCAGGAACTCCTCCATGCGCAGGCGGATGTCGGCGGGCTGGCGGGCGACGTTGTAGTTCAGCACGCCCAGCCGGTCGAGCCCCCGCCATTGCCGGCGCAATTCGCGGAAATGCTCCGGCGAGATGGCGTGCTGGAGATAGGCCTGGCCGTCGAGCAGGCTTTCCAGCATCGGCCGGCGATAGGTGTCGGTGACCGTGACGGGCAGGTTGCGGCCGATGGCGACGGCGCGCATCAGCTGGGCGAACGGGCCGCCCAGGCGAAGGTCCGGCAGGACGAGGATGGGCGGCAGGCCGGTGCCGGATCCGCCCAGCGCTTCCAGGAAATTGTCGAGCGTCTCGGCGGCGTCTTCCGCGTCGACCAGCGGCGTTCCGAGCGGGCCGAACGGGTTCGACCAGGCGCGCAGGATGCTGGAGCCGATGGAAAAGCCCGGCTTCTCCACGGAGAACGGCATCAGCAGGCGGATGCGGCTGCGGCCTGCGCCCTCGTCGCGGATGACGGAAAGGCGCACGGTGCGGTCCTCCAGCCGCGGCATGGCCGGGGCGAGGAAGCGGCCGGTGAAGAAGACGTTCGCCTCCATGACGCGGTTGGACAGGAAATCGAGTTCCTGCTGCAGGTCGTAGCCGGCCGTCGCCGGATAGAGCGCGAGCGAGCGGCCCGGCCGGCCGACGGCGATGCGCTGGTCCGCCGGCGGCTGCGCGCCGGGTGCGGCCGGCGGCAGAACGGCCTGGGCGCGCCCTGCCGCGATGGCGTGGTCGAAGCCGTGGCTATCGGTCATGGTGGTCCGTCCCGTCGATGAGGCTCGCCTTCACCGGATTGGCGAAGGCGAAGAGGATGATGGAGAGCTTCGTGCGCACGGCGGCGTGCAGCAGCAGCGCCTCGACGACCATGGCGCCGGCCGTGGCGATGGCCGCGCCCTCGATGCCGAAAAGCGGAATGAGCGTGACGTTGAAGGCGATGTTGGCGGCAAGCGCCACGGCATAGACGACGACGCAGAGCCGCTGCTCGCCGGACATGGTGAGAAGTACCTCGCCGGGCCCGACCAGCGCCTTGGCGAGAATGCCGGAAAAGAGGATGAACATCAGCTCCCAGCCCGCCGTGAAGGCCGGACCGAAGAGCGAGAGAAGGAGGTGCCCGAAGGCCAGCACGCAGAACCCGACGGCCAGCGACGGCCAGAAACTCCAGCGCACCGTCTCGCCGGCAAAGCGGGCGAGCGCCACCCGGTCGCCGGCGGCAAAGAGCGCCGAAAAGCGCGGCGCCGCGGCGGCCTTCACCGAGAAGAACACGAAATGCACCAGCGCCATCGTCTTGGCGGCGGCGAAATAGACGGCGACGCTCTCCGGATCGAGGAAGAGGCCGACGACGATGACATCGGAATTGGTGAGCAGGAAGCCGATGCCCTCGATAAGGAAGATCGGCAGCGCTGCCTGGATCCAGAGCGAGAATTCCACCTTGCGGGGACCGGCGACATAACGCCGGCCGAGCCGGTAGAGGATGTTGAAGAACTGCACGACCGTCGTGAGGTAGGTCGCGGCGAGCGCGGCGACCATCGCCGTCAGCGCCGTATGCGGCGCGCCGGCCCGGACGGCCGCCACCATGAAGACGAGGATGAGCAGCGGACGCACGATATAGGTGGGGCTGAGCGCCACCAGCGCCCAGCTATGGGCGCGCGCCGTGCTTTCGAGGACATCGCCGAGCGCGATCATCGGCATGCAGAAGAGGCCGATGAAGAGCGGCAGGACGTAATAGTCCGTCACCGTGTCGCGGAAGAGGAAGAGGCAAAGGAAGCCGGCAGCCGCCAGCGTCGTGGAGGAGAGCATGGCGAAGATGCGGGCGGTCGAGGTGAGGCCGCGGATCTCCGCATGGGCGCTGCGGCCGGCATAATCGGGCAGGAACCGCACCACCGTCGTGTGGAAGCCGAGGCAGGACATGTCGCCGACGATGACGATGAGCGCCCAGACGAAGACGAAGATGCCGTATTCGAATTCGCCCATCACGCGCGCAAGGACGATCTGCGTGAGGAAGGCGATGGCGGCGCTGGCGATCCGGATGGCGAAGGCGGCGAGCGCCATGCGCTGGGCAAGGCTGTGCGGATCGCTGCCGGCAAGCGCCCGCAGCAGCGGCTCAGCCTTGCCGCGCAGGCCCGATGGCAGCAACCTCTCCGCCGATTGAATGACCGCCATCAACACAGGAACCCGAACGCTACGCAAAACTCACCGAGGGGAGTCTTGTCAGATCAGGGTTAACAAACGGTTGGATAACGGTGAAAAGACCCTCTCTGCCTGCCGGCATCTCCCTTTAAGGGCAGGGCAATCGGATAGGGAGTTCGACATATGCCACCAGCCCCTTCTCCCCTCGGGGAGAAGGTCGCGGCAGCGGGACGAGGGGGAGCCGCAGGCGCAGGCGAAATTCGGCACGCTTGCCCCCTCATCCGACCCTTCGGGCCACCTTCTCCCCGGCGGGGAGAAGGGGAAACAGGCAACCGCCCGCCATAGGCGATTACCCTGCTCTTGTGGAGGAGATGCCAGCGGCAGAAAGGGACTTTATTCCCCCGTCCGGTCAGGCCTGCTCGAAGGCTCCGTGGCAATGCTTGTACTTCTTGCCGGAGCCGCAGGGGCAGGGTTCGTTGCGCGCGACGCGGCCCCAGGTCGAGGGGTCGTTCGGGTCGCGGTTCTCCGGCTCGACGGCGGCGTCCATCGGGCCTGCGGCCTCGTTGAAGTCGTCCTCGCCGGTCGTGCCGTCGATGTGATGGCCTTCCATGCTCGGCGGCACCGGGGCCGGCGCGTCGGCGGCCTGGCGCACCAGCTCCACGCGCATCAGCTGCGCGGTGACGGTCTGGCGCAGGTTCGCCAGAAGCGCCTGGAAGAGCTCGAAGGCTTCCGCCTTGTATTCCTGCAGCGGATCGCGCTGGGCATAGCCGCGGAAGCCGATGACGGAGCGCAGGTGATCGAGGTTGACGATATGCTCGCGCCACAGGTGGTCCAGCGTCTGGAGCAGGACGGAGCGCTCGACATAGGTCATGATTTCCGGGCCGAAGCGCTCGGCGCGGTCGGCGGCGGCCTCGTCGACGGCCGCCCTCAGGCGCTCCAGGATGTCCTTCTCGTCGATGCCTTCCTCGGCGGCCCAGGCGTCGACGGGCAGGTCGAGGTTGAGCTGCTCGAGCACGCCCTTCTTCAGGCCGGCGACATCCCACTGCTCGGCATAGGCGTTTTCCGGGATATGCATGTGCACGAGGTTCTCGACGACCTCGTGGCGCATGTCGGCGACGATCTCGGTGAGGTTCTCGCTGTCCATCAGCTCGATGCGCTGCTCGAAGATGACCTTGCGCTGGTCGTTGAGCACGTCGTCGTACTTCAGGAGGTTCTTGCGGATATCGAAGTTGCGGGCTTCGACCTTCTTCTGCGCGCGTTCCACCGCCTTGTTGATCCAGGGGTGGACGATCGCCTCGCCTTCCTTGAGGCCGAGCTTCTGGAGCATGGAATCCATGCGCTCGGAGCCGAAGATGCGCATGAGGTCGTCCTGCAGCGACAGGAAGAACTTCGAGCGGCCCGGGTCGCCCTGGCGGCCGGAGCGGCCGCGAAGCTGGTTGTCGATGCGGCGGCTTTCGTGGCGCTCGGTGGCGAGAACGTAGAGGCCGCCGGCGGCAAGCGCCTGCTCCTTCAGCTTCTTCACCTCGGCGACGATCGCCTCGCGCCTGGCGTCACGCTCCGGGCCCGGCTCCATGTCGGCCAGCTCGCGCTCGAGGCGCATGTCGATATTGCCGCCGAGCTGGATGTCCGTGCCGCGGCCGGCCATGTTGGTGGCGATGGTGACGGCGCCCGGCACGCCGGCCTGCGCGACGATATAGGCTTCCTGCTCGTGGTAGCGGGCGTTCAGGACCTGGAAATCCTTGAAGCCGGCCTTCTTGAGGAGCTCGGCAAGATGCTCGGACTTCTCGATGGAGGTCGTGCCGACGAGGACCGGCTGGCCCTTTGCCCGCGACGCCTTGATCTCCTCGATGATGGCCTGGTACTTCTCGTCCGCCGTGCGATAGACCTCGTCGTCCTCGTCGAGGCGCTGGATCGGCAGGTTGGTCGGCACTTCGACCACGTCCAGGCCGTAGATGTTGCCGAATTCCTCCGCTTCCGTCGCGGCCGTGCCGGTCATGCCGCCGAGCTTTTCGTACATGCGGAAATAGTTCTGGAAGGTGATCGAGGCCAGCGTCTGGTTTTCCGGCTGGATCGTGACCTTTTCCTTGGCTTCCAGCGCCTGGTGCTGGCCTTCGGAATAGCGCCGGCCCGGCATCATGCGGCCGGTGAATTCGTCGATGATGACGATCTCGTCGTTGCGGACGATGTAGTCCTTGTCGCGGGTGAAGAGCTTGTGGGCCTTCAGCGCGTTGTTGATGTGGTGGACGATGGCGACGTTCTCGACGTCGTAGAGCGATTCGCCCTTGAGAAGGCCGGCCGCGCGCAGCAGGTTCTCCAGCTTCTCCGTGCCGACTTCGGAGAAGTTGGCCGAGCGCTGCTTCTCGTCGATCTCGTAGTCCGCCTCGTCCAGCATGGGGATGAAGGCGTCGATGGTAGTATAGAGATCGGAACGGTCGTCGAGCGGGCCGGAGATGATCAGCGGCGTGCGCGCCTCGTCGACGAGGATCGAGTCCACTTCGTCGACGATGGCGAAGAAGTGGCCGCGCTGGACCATCTGGCTGCGCTCGTACTTCATGTTGTCGCGCAGGTAGTCGAAGCCGAGCTCGTTGTTCGTCGCGTAGGTGATGTCCGAGGCGTAGGCCGCACGGCGCTGCTCGTCGTCGAGGCCGTGCACGATGATGCCGGTCGAAAGGCCGAGGAAGCCGTAGACGCGGCCCATCTGCGCCGCGTCGCGGGTGGCGAGGTAGTCGTTGACCGTCACGACATGCGTGCCCTTGCCGGCCAGCGCGTTGAGATAGACGGGAAGCGTGGCGACGAGCGTCTTGCCTTCACCCGTCTTCATTTCGGCGATCGACTTCTCGTGCAGGATCATGCCGCCGATGAGCTGGACGTCGAAGGGACGAAGGCCGAGGACGCGGAAGGCAGCCTCGCGGGCGACGGCGAAGGCCGGCACGAGAATGTCGTCGAGCGTCTTGCCGTTTGCGAGCTGTTCGCGGAATTCCACGGTTTTCGCCCGAAGGGCTTCGTCGGAAAGCGCCTTCATCTCGGGCTCGAGCGCATTGATGGCGTCGACGCGGGACTTGAAGGAGCGGACGCGGCGATCGTTCGAGGAACCGAACAACTTGCGGGCAATGCCGCCGAGGCTGACCATCAGGATGGTCCTTTCTTTCTGGGCGCCCGGCGCGTGACAGGTCGCACGATAATTGCGCGCAAAGCCGTGAAACGCCCGGAAACTGTTCTGGACGCGGGATTGCGTGACAGATAAGAGGGGGGTCGAATGATGTCAACGGCTCAGACGGTTGCACAACTGCCACATTCTGGTGGTGTTGAGCCGTCTGGCACCGGATATCGGCCCGATTCCGGCGAGGATGTGAAAGGTCTTTTCGATATGTTGAAGTATAGCAAGCTTGCGGCAGTTGCCCTCATCGCGATCGCTGCCGCCGCCGGCGGCGTCCGCGCGGAAGACGCCGCGGCGGACCCGGTCGTCGCCAAGGTCGGCGCCACCGAGATCCACGAATCGGAACTCAAGCTCGCGATGGCCGGCCTCGACCCGCAGCTCGCCAACCTGCCGGACGACCAGAAGCGCGTCGCCGCGCTTTCCTCCATTATCGACGTCAAGCTGCTTGCCGCCGACGCCAGCAAGGAAGGCCTGCAGGATACGGCCGATTTCAAGCAGCGCCTCGCCTTCCTGACGGACCGCGAGCTGCACAACGCCTACTTCAAGAAGCACGTCGTCGATTCCGTCACCCCGGAAGAGGTGAAGGCGCGCTACGACAAGGAAGTCGCCGCCATCGAGCCGCAGGACGAGATCCGCGCCCGCCACATCCTCGTCAAGACCGAGGACGAGGCCAAGGCGATCATCGCCGAGCTGGACGCCGGCAAGGACTTCGTCGAAATCGCCAAGGAAAAGTCGACCGACCCGAACAAGTCGGAAGGCGGCGATCTCGGCTACTTCGCCAAGGGCCGCATGGTGCCGGAATTCGAAGCGGCCGCCTTCGCCCTTGAAAAGGGCGCCTACACCAAGACCCCGGTGAAGACGCAGTTCGGCTACCATGTCATCAAGGTCGAGGACAAGCGCAAGCAGCAGCCCCCGGCGCTCGACCAGGTCGAAGGCCAGGTTCGCCAGCTCGTCATGCGCGACAAGTATCTCGACCTCCTGGAAAAGGCCAAGGCCGCGGCCCCCGTCGACATCACGGACGCCGCGCTGAAGACCGCCTACGACGCGGTCAACAAGCCGGAAGCCGAAGCCAAGGACGGCGAAGGCGAGGCTGCACCGGCCACCGAAGGCCAGCAGTAAGACACGGCAACGGCCCGGCAAATGCCGGGCCTCTTTTTCCAGCAGGAAGGCAAGAATGTCCGGCTCGATTTCCCCGCTCGCCCCGAAAACCTATGCCGACATGCCGCCGGTGCGCGGCGTGCGCATGGCGACCGCCGCCGCGGGGATCAAGTACAGGAACCGGACGGACGTCCTGATGATGGTCTTCGACCGCCCCGCGGCGGTCGCCGGCGTCTTCACGCGCTCCAAATGCCCCTCCGCGCCGGTCGATTTCTGCCGTGCGAACCTTCCCGGCGGCGTTGCCCGCGCCGTGGTGGTCAATTCCGGCAATGCCAATGCCTTCACCGGCCGCAGGGGCCGCGAATCGACGAGGATGACGGCGGAAGCCGCCGCAAGGGCCGTCGGCTGCAGCGAAGGCGAAGTCTTCCTCGCCTCGACGGGCGTGATCGGCGAACCGCTCGACGCCACGAAATTCTCCGGCGTGCTCGACGGCCTTGCCGCCTCCGGCACCGAGGACTTCTGGTTCGAGGCCGCAAAGGCCATCATGACGACGGACACCTATCCGAAGGTCGCCACCCGCACGGCAAGCCTCGGCGGCGTCACCGTCACCATTAACGGCATCGCCAAGGGCGCCGGCATGATCGCGCCCGACATGGCGACCATGCTCTCCTTCGTCGTCACCGACGCCGACATTCCGGCCCCCGTGCTGCAATCGTTGCTTTCGGCCGGCGTCGGCCCGACCTTCAATTCCGTGACCGTCGACAGCGACACCTCGACCTCCGACACGCTGATGCTGTTTGCCACCGGCGCTGCCGCCGCCGACGGCCAGGCGCCCGTGACGGCCGACGACGCCGCGCTCGACGGCTTCCGCACGGCGCTCACCGATCTCCTGCGCGACCTCGCGCTGCAGGTCGTGCGGGACGGCGAGGGCGCGCGCAAAATGGTGGAAGTCACCGTCGAAGGCGCCGAAAGCGACGCCGCCGCCAAGCGCATCGCGCTCTCCATCGCCAATTCGCCGCTGGTCAAGACCGCCGTCGCCGGCGAGGACGCCAATTGGGGCCGCGTCGTCATGGCCGTCGGCAAGTCCGGCGAGATGGCCGACCGCGACCGCCTCGCCATCTGGTTCGGCGACGTGCGCGTGGCCGTCGACGGCGAGCGCGATCCCGCCTATTCCGAGGACGCGGCCTCCGCCGTCATGAAGCGCGAGGACATTCCGGTGCGCGTCGAGATCGGCCTCGGCAACGGCCGCGCCACGGTGTGGACCTGCGACCTCACCAAGGAATATGTCGAGATCAACGGCGATTACCGCAGCTAAAGCGCCTGCGAGAGAAACAGAGGCCCGGACAGCGTGACCCCTTCCGGACAGAAAACGACGATGAGCGATCTCCCGAAAGTCCGCCGGCTGGAAGCCGTCGGCTTCCGCGCCTGGCCCGCGGCCACCGTGCAGTATGACGGAAGCTGGCTCTGCCGGCTGACCGCCGGCCACCCCTCGCGCCGGCTGAACTCCGTCAACCCGCTCGACCCGTCCGATATCCGCGACATCGACATCCGCCTGGAAAAGGCGGCGAAACGCTTTGCCGACTACGGCCGCCCGCTGCTGGTGCGCCAGACGCCGCTCGCCGCCCCGCAGCTCATCGCCTACATGGACGAGGCCGGCTGGGCCGATATCGGCCGCACCGTCGTCATGACGGCCGACCTTGCCACCCTTCCCCGCGACGAGGGCCTCGACCACCTGCCGAGCCGCGACGTCGGCCGCTTCGTCGACGCGCGCATCCGCGTGGCCGGCGACGACCCGGCCCTCAAGCCCGGCCTCACCGAGATCATCAACGCCATCAAGCCGGAGGCCGGCCTCTTCATCGTCGAAGAGCCGGGCTTCGGCCCGGCCGCCGTGACGATCGCGGTGCAGGACAACGATCTTGCCGGCATCCTCCAGCTCGGCGTGGCGGCGGAACGGCGCGGCCGGGGCCTCGGCACCGCGATCCTGCATGCCAGCCTGCGCTGGGCAAAGCTCAAGGGCGCCCGCCAAGCCTGGGTGCAGGTGGAGGCGGACAATGCGGCCGCCCTCGCGCTCTACCGACGCGCCGGCTTTGCCGCCGTCTACGAATACAGCTACCGGGGGCCAGCCGCGGCATGACCGAGACCATCATCGCCAAACAGCGCCGCATCCTCCTCGTCGCCGCCTGCGCGCTCGTCGATGCGGACGGCCGCGTCCTCCTGGCGCAGCGTCCCGAGGGCAAGACGCTTGCCGGCCTGTGGGAATTTCCCGGCGGCAAGGTCGAACCCGGAGAGACGCCGGAGGAAACGCTGATCCGCGAACTGGACGAGGAGCTCGGCATCACCACGAAGATCCCGTGCCTTGCCCCGCTCACCTTCGCCAGCCACACCTATGACGACTTCCATCTCCTGATGCCGCTCTATGTGTGCCGCCGCTTCGAGGGCACGGCGCACGGCCGCGAAGGCCAGGCGATCAAGTGGGTGCGCCCGAAGGCGCTGCGCGACTACCCGATGCCCCCCGCCGACGAGCCGCTGATCCCCTTCCTGATGGACCTCCTCTAGGCTGATCCCTGGGGATCTACCCGCAATTTTCCGGCCTGCGTTAAGCAAACGTTTAGCACCCTCGTTCAAAGATCGGCTTTGAACGTTGAATGCCTGCGAGACCTTGTGATGCGTGACGAAGACTTCTGGAAAGCCGTTCAGGAGAAGGATTTCACGCCGGCCGGCGATACCCGGACCGGCGCGCTCAATCTCGCGCTCCTCTTCGGCACGGCCGTGATCGCCCTGGCGCTGGTCCTCACCCCTGTCCTGTCCGCCAAGTCGGACAAGCGCATGATGGCGAACGTACCGGACGAATTCGACATGATCTCGACGGGCTCGATCCCGAAGGAAGCCGGCGGCAAGCGCTACACGGTGCGCCGCTCCGTCCTGCAGGAAATGCCGGGCGCCGTCTGCATCGTCAACGGCACGGGCACGGCCGGCGGCTGCTGAACACGCTTATGGGCGCGGCGCGCCGGGGAGATCGGATGAGGTCGAAGCTGCTGAAATCATTCCTCGCCGACAAGGCCGGCGCCACGGCGGTCGAATACGGCTTGCTCGCCGCGCTCATCTCCGTCGGCATGCTCGCCGGCCTCTCGTCCTTCAGCGATACGCTGAACAACATGTTCGGCGAGCTCAGCAACCGCATCAAGGCGCCCGAATAGGCCTACTTGCGCTCCGCCTGCTTCAGCGCATCGGCAAGGCGCATCTTCGCCGAGCCCGGCTTCAGCGGCTTCTGCTGGCTTTCATGCGGCGCCCAGCCCGAAACGTAGATGATCGAGAAGGTCGCCCGGATGCGCCCGTCCGGATCGGAGAAGCGCTCGGCATAAAGCTCCGCCGCGCGCAGCAGCACGCCCCGCGCCAGCGGCCGGCGGCTGCGGCCGGTGAGCGGATTGGCCATGCCCATGGCGCGCAGGTCCTTCATCAGCGGGAAGATCGAATCGTAGCGCACCGTATAGGTCTCGGTGTCCGTCACCGGCAGGGCGAAGCCGCCACGCTGGAGGAGGCCGCCGATATCGCGCACGTCCGGGAAGGGAATGACCCGCGGGCTCGCCCCGCCCGTCGCCTCGCTCTCGGCCGCCAGAAGCACCTCGCGCAGCTCCTGCAGCGTGCCGCTGCCGGGAATGGCCGCCACGAACAGCCCGTCCGGCTTCAGGGCGCGGCGGATCTGCACGAAGACGCCGGGCGTGTCGTTGGTCAGGTGCAGCGAGAGCGGCGAGACGATGAGGTTCACCGATTGCGGCTCCAGCGGCACCGTCTCCAGCGGCGCAACGGTCACCGTCTCGCCGGGGCCGGCAAAGCGCGGATCGCTCTCCACCCGCTCGATCGTGCCGACCTTGCCCGTCGCGGCGATCGCCCGCGCGGCGGCACCCGTATGGCCGTGCAGCTCGACGGCCTGGTCGAAATGGCGCTCGATGACGCCGAGCCGCTCGGCAAGCTCCCGCGCCGCCACGTCGAGCAGGAAATCCGCCGGCCCGCCATTGAGCGCGCGCAGCCGGTTGGTGTCGATGAGGGCTTGGTCGAAGAGCGTTTCCATCGCGGCGATCCCGTTCGCAATTCCTTCGCTTTGGCCGCTAACTGCGGCTATTGTCAACCGCATGGGCGAAATCGAGGCCGCGGCATTGTCGACAGTCCCGATCCGGCAGGGCCTTGCCCGCCGGCTGCGCGGCCTTGCGGGCGCCGCCCTCGACCTCGTCTATCCGCCGGCCTGCGCCGGCTGCGGCGTGCTCCTCGGCAGCGGGGCGGGCCTCTGCCCCGGCTGCTGGTCGAAGCTCGCCTTCATCGAGCGCCCCTATTGCGAAGTGCTCGGCACGCCCTTCTCGCACGATCTCGGCCCCGGCATCCTCAGCGCCGACGCCATCGCCAACCCGCCGCCCTTCGAACGCCTGCGCTCCGTGGCCCTCTACGACGACCTTGCCCGCAACCTCGTCCATTCGCTGAAATACCGCGACCGCACCGATCTCGCACCGATGATGGCCGGGTGGATGCTGCGCGCCGGCGACGGCGCGGTCGAGGCGGCCGACGTCATCGTTCCCGTCCCGCTCCATCGCCTGCGCCTTATCTGGCGCAAGTTCAACCAGGCGGCCGAGCTCTCCCGGGCCCTTGCCGCGCTCTCCGGCACGCCGGTGCTCATCGATGCCGTGCGCCGCACGAAGCGCACGCGCCGCCAGATCGGCCTCAGCCCGCGCGCCCGCGCCGAGAACGTGCGCAGCGCCTTTTCCGTCACGCCGGAAGGCCGCGAGGCGCTGTTCGGCCGCCGCGTCGTATTGGTCGACGACGTCTACACGACAGGCGCCACGGTCGCCGCCGTCACCCGGGCCCTGAAGCGGGCGGGCGCTGCGGACGTCACCGTTTTGACCTTTGCAAGGGCCCTTCCCGGACCTATATGAAAGGATGATTTTTCAAGGTTCGGAGCAGGAGCGCATGGTCCCCGTCGTCATCTATACGCGTCAGTTCTGCGGCTATTGCAGCGCCGCGAAGAAACTTCTCGAAACGAAGGGCGTCGCCTTCGAGGAGCATGACGCCACCCATGCGCCCGAGGTGCGCCAGGAGATGATCCAGCGCGCGCACGGGCGCAGCACCTTCCCGCAGATCTTCATCGGCGAGCGCCATGTCGGCGGCTGCGACGACCTGCATGCGCTGGAGCGCGCCGGCGAGCTCGACGCGCTGCTCGCCGCCTGAGGAGACCCGCCATGACCGCCACGATTGCCGCCATCCAGATGTGCTCCGGGACCGATCCCGTCCGCAACGTCGAGACGATGCGGCGCCTCGTGCGCGAGGCGGCCGGAAAGGGCGCGGTCTATGTCCAGACGCCCGAGATGACCGGCGCCCTCCGGAAGGACCGCTCGGGCCTGCGCGCCATCCTGCGGCAGGAGGCCGACGACCTCGTGGTCGCCGCCGCGGCAGAACTCGCCGCCGAGCTTTCCATCCATCTCCATGTCGGCTCCACGGCGATCGCCCTTGCGGACGGCAAGGTCGCCAACCGCGGCTTCCTCTTCGGCCCGGACGGCGCGCGCATCTGCACCTACGACAAGATCCACATGTTCGACGTCGATCTCGACAACGGCGAGAGCTGGCGCGAGAGCGCGGTCTATTCGCCGGGCGCCGTCGCCCGCATGGCGGACCTGCCCTTCGGCAAGCTCGGCTTCGCCATCTGCTACGACGTGCGCTTTCCGGAGCTCTTCAAGGCCGAGGCCCAGGCCGGCGCCGAAATCATCTCCGTTCCCGCCGCCTTCACACGCCAGACGGGCGAGGCGCACTGGGAGATCCTGCTGCGCGCCCGCGCCATCGAGAATGGCGTCTACATCGTCGCCGCCGCACAGGCGGGCGTGCATGAGGACGGCCGCGAGACCTTCGGCCATTCGATGATCGTCGATCCCTGGGGCCGCGTTCTCGCCTCCGCGGGCGGCACGGGCGAAGCCGTCGTGCTCGCCGAGGTCGACACCGCCGCCGTGAAGGCCGCGCATGACAAGATCCCCAACCTGCGCAACGGGCGCGCCTTCACCCTTGCCGTGACGGACGCACCCGCGAAAGGAGGCGTTGCCGCTTGATCCGCTATGAACTCTCCTGCGACAACGGGCACGCCTTCGAGGGGTGGTTCGGCTCGGCGGACGATTTCGACCGCCAGCAGGAGATGGCGCTCGTCTCCTGTCCCACCTGCGGCTCGACCCATGTCGCCAAGCGCCTGATGGCGCCCTCCGTCTCCACCGCCCGCAAGAAGGAACACCGGCAGGAACTGACCGTGCAGACCGGCCAGCGCGAGATGATGACGAAGCTCCGGGAGATCGTCTCCACCATCCGCGCCAATTCCGAAGATGTCGGCGAGCGCTTCCCCGAGGAGGCGCGCAAGATCCACTACGGCGAGGCCGAGCAGCGCGGCCTGATCGGCCGGGCCTCCGCTGAGGACGTGCGCGATCTCCTCGAAGAGGGCGTCGACGTCGCGCCCCTGCCCATCCTGCCCGACGATACGAACTGATCAGGCCGAAGCGCGGCGGGCCACCAGCATGTAGTTGACGTCCATGTCCTTCGACAGGTTCCACTGGTTCGTCAGCGGATTGAAGAACACGCCGGTGCGGTCGGTGACGGCGAGGCCCGAGGCCGTCAGCGGCTTTTCGATCTCTTCCGGGCGCACCAGCTTCTCGTATTGATGCGTGCCGCGCGGCAGCCAGCGCAGGACATTCTCCGCCGCGAAGATGGCGAGCGCCGCCGCCTTCAGCGTGCGGTTGATCGTGGCGACGAACATCATGCCGCCGGGGCGCACCATGGAGGCGCAGGTGGTGAGGAAAAAATCGACGTCGGAGACGTGCTCGACCACTTCCATGTTGAGCACCACATCGAAGGTTTCGCCGGCTTCCGCCAGCGCCTCGGCCGTCACCGCGCGGTAATCGACCGGAACGCCGCTGCCCGCCGCGTGGGCTTTCGCGATGCCGATGTTCTTTTCGGACGCGTCCGCGCCGAGCACGTCGGCCCCCATGCGCGCCATCGGCTCGGAGAGGAGGCCGCCGCCGCAGCCGATGTCGAGGATGCGCAGGCCCTCCAGCGGGCGATGCGCCTTCGGGTCGCGGCCGAACTGGGCGGAGACGAGATCGCGGACATAGGAGAGGCGGACCGGATTGAACTTGTGCAGCGGACGGAACTTGCCCGTCGGGTCCCACCATTCGGCGGCCATCGCCGAAAAGCGGTCGACTTCAGCCTGGTCGATCGTCGTGCGGGCTGCCTCGCTCATGGCTTTCTCCTTCGCGTCCTGTCCCCCGTGAAGTCGGCTTCCGGGGCGCGGATGTCAAGGGGGCGAAGCGTCTCAGCCGATCCGCGTCGCCGCAAGCCGTTCCTCGTCGAGCGCGATGCCGAGGCCCGGCGTCTCGCCGAGCAGCAGCCAGCCGTTCTCGTGGCGGAGCGGCGCCTTCAGCGGGTAGTCGCGGCGCGCCTCGCTCCATTCCGGCGCGTCATAGGGATATTCGAGGAAGGGCGCATCGCCGGCGCCCGCCGTCAGGTGCGCATTGGCGAGCACGCCGATGCCGTTCGTCCAGGAATGCGGGGTGAAGGCGACGCCGGCCTCGCGCGCCTGGAAGGCGAGCCGCCGGCAGCCGGTGATGCCGCCGACCAGCGCCACGTCGGGCTGGATCACGTCGAAGGCGCGCTCCTCGATGATGTCGCGGAACTCGGAGAGCTCGCGCGTCATCTCGCCGCCGGCGATGCGGATATCGGTCGCCTCCTTCAAGGCCTTCATGCCCTTGCGGTCGGAGCGGTGCAGCGGCTCCTCCATCCAGTAGATGCCGAGCCGCTCCAGCTCGCGCGCGACAGCGAGCGCGTCCTTGAAGGTCCAGGGCAGCATCGTGTCCCAGGGCATGCGCCAACCCTGGTTGCAGTCGACCATCAGCTCCAGCCGGTCGCCGGCGCGCGCGCGGATCGCTTCCAGCGCCTTCACGTCGTCGCGCCAGCCGCTCCGCCCGCCGGCGGAGGCGGAGAAACGCACCTTCATCGCCGGAAAGCCTTCGGCGATATAGCGCTCCGCCTGCCCGGCCATGGCGGCGGGATCGCGCAGGACACCCGAGGACGCATAGAGCCGCACCCGGTCGGCCCGCCCGCCGAGCATGCGCCAGACCGGCTCGCCCGTCACCTTGCCGGCAAGGTCCCAGAGCGCAAGGTCGAGCGGCCAGCAGCGGCCATAGTGAAAATTGATGTGCGAGAGCACCTCGTAATGCCGTTCGAGACGGCGCGGGTCCTCGCCGACGAAGAGGTCCTCGTGTCCCTCGAAGCCCTTCATGAGGTCGCCGGAACCGATGCCTTCGCGGCCGTCGTCGTCGCGCACGCGCACGATGGTCGCGTCGAAATGCCGGCGCGGCCGCCCGTCCCAGCTCGCCTTGAAGGGCGGATCGAGCGGCAGGCGGTGATGGGTGATCGCGATGGAAACGATGCGGCTCATGCCTTCTCCTCCTCAGCCGAACTGCTGCCAGATCGTCTTGTAGTCGCAATATTTGTCGATGGCATGCACCGAGCGGTCGCGGCCGAAGCCGGATTGCTTGAAGCCGCCGAAGGGCGTCGCGAAATTCGACATGTCGTAGGTGTTGATCCACACCGTACCGGCAAGGATGGCTTCGGAGAAGCGGTGCGCCCGGTCCATGTCGCGGGTGAAGACCGCCCCGGCAAGGCCGTAGATCGTGTCGTTGGCGATGGCGAGCGCCTCCTCCTCCGTATCGAAGGCGATGGCGGCGAGCACCGGGCCGAAAATCTCCTGCCGGGCGATGCGCATGTCGTTCGTCACATCCGTGACAACGCCCGGCGAGACATACCAGCCGCCGGTCTCGGCAAGCATCCGCTCCGCGCCGAAGACGCGCCGGCCGCCCTCCTTCTCCCCCGCTTCGATCAGGCCGAGCACCTTTTCCATATGCGCGGCCTCGATGAGAGCGCCGATCTGCGCCGTGGGCTCGAAGGGATGGGCGAGCACGATCTCGCGCCTCGTCACCGCCTCGATCTTCGCGATCAGCTTCTCCTGTACCGGGCGCTGCACGAGAAGGCGCGTTGCGGCATGGCAGGTCTCGCCGGAATTGTAGAAGCAGCCCCAGGCGGCGGCGCTCGCCGCGGCATCGAGATCGGCATCCTCGAAGACGACGAGCGGCGACTTGCCGCCGAGCTCCAGCGCCACGCGCTTGAGGTTCGACTGCGCCGCATAGCCCATGATCAGCCTGCCGACCACGGTGGACCCCGTGAAGGCGATCATGTCGACATCCATGTGCAGGGCGAGCGGCTTTCCGGCTTCCGTGCCGAAGCCGGTGACGACGTTGAAGACGCCGGCGGGAAGCCCGGCCTCGACGGCAAGCTCGGCCAGCCGCAGCGCCGAGAGCGAGGATTGCTCCGCCGGCTTCAGCACCACGGAATTGCCGGCGGCGATGGCCGGCCCCAGCTTCCAGGCGTCGATGATCATCGGATAGTTCCACGGCGTGATCGCCCCGACGACGCCGAGCGGCACCTTGCGAACGAGGGCCCGCGCCTTCGGCCCCGTCGGCGCGATCTCGTCATAAATCTTGTCGATCACCTCGCCGTAATACTGAATGCCCTCGGCGCAGAGCCGCACGTCGACGCCGAGCGAGGCCTGAACCGGCTTGCCGACGTCGAGGGTTTCGAGAAGCGCCAGTTCCTCGCCATACGCGCGGATCAGCTCCGCCCAGCGCAGCATGACCTTCTTCTTCTTCTCCAACGGCTCCCTGTCGCGCCAGACGCCGCTGGCGAAAGCCCGGCGGGCGGAGGCGACCGCCCGGTCGATATCCGCCGCATCCCCTTGCGCCAGCACGGCGCCGGGCGCACCGTCCATCGGGCGCATGCGGGTGAAGGTGCGGCCGGAAACGGCAGGCACCGCCCTGCCGTCGATGAAATGGCCGCGGGCCAGTGAGAGGCCGGCAAGACGTTCTTCCCAATAGGCGCGGCTATGCTGTTCGCTCATGTCGTCCTCAAAGCGTCTTCGGCAGGGCCATCATCCTTGCCGCGATGGCATCGATATCGGCATCGGTGACGTCGCGGATCGTCGCGCGGCGCATCGGCTGGTTCTCCGGCGCACGCATCTCGCGGGCAAGGTCCCCGGCGGAGAAGGCGGAAAAGGCCTTCGGCAGCGCGCGCACGATGCCGCAGCGGTCCATGAGGCCCGTCACGAAAGCCGGCAGCGTCGCCGCATCGGCAAGCCCGCAGGCCCGCGCCGCCGCCGCAAGATCGGCCGTGTCGGCCTCGACCAGCCATTCCAGCGTCGCCTCGAAGCCGAGCGCGGTGGCAAGCCCGTGGTGGACCGGCGTGAGCCCGGCAAGCGCGTGGCTGATATTGTGAGCGATCGCCGTGCCGCAATTGTCGATGGCGATCCCGGCATAACAGGAGCCGAGCAGGACCTTGCCGCGCGCTTCGATATCCATGGGGTTCCGCACGGCCGTCTCCAGCGCGACCGTCAGCAGGCTAAGCGCCGAGTGGGCATAGAGCGCCGCGCCGGCATGGGCGTTGCGGTTGGTCGCCGCCTCGAAGGCGTGCACGAAGGCGTCGAGCCCGCACCAGGCGGTGAGGTCAGCCGGCAGCGTCACAGTCAGCGCCGGATCGAGCAGCACGAGGTCGGCCTTCGTCTCCGGGCCCCAGATCCAGAGCTTCCTGCCCTCGGGTCCCGCAAAGATCGTCGTCGCCGAGGTTTCCGAGCCGGTGCCCGCCGTCGTCGGCACCATGATCTTCTTCAGCGGCCTTTTCGGCAGCGGATTGGCGGCGAGCGCGTAATGCATCGGGCCCTCGTCCGCCACGGCGACGCAGGCGGCGATCTTGGCGATATCGAGCGCCGAGCCGCCGCCTATGCCGACGACGAGGTCCTTGCCCCGCGCGGCCGTGCTTGCCGCCTGCACATGGGCAAGCTTCGGCTCACCCGCAAAGCCGGAGAAAAACTCCGCCGCTATCCCCTCCGCCGCGAACTGTGCGGCAAGCTGCTCGCCAAGGCCGCTGGCGGCGAGGAAGCCGTCGATGACGACGAGCGCGCTCCGGGTTTCCAACGCGCTGGCGGAGGCGGCGATGCCGGCGTGAACGCCTTCGCCGAAACGGATATCAGGCACGAACGATGTTGCGAATGTCACGATAGTCCCCGCAATGACCGGAGAACCGTGCATCACGATCTCAGATTTTCAAATCCTTGGATTTTTCAGGCTCTTTGATAACTTGAGATCATGAAAGCCACGATGCTCGCCCGTATCCCGCTGGAAGCCTTCCGCGTCTTCGACGCCGCCTGCCGGCACATGAACTTTTCCCGGGCGGGGCGTGAGCTGAACATCACGCAGGCCGCCGTCAGCCGGCGCATCAAGGGGCTGGAAGATCACCTCGGCGCGCCGCTCTTCACCCGCAGCGGCAAGAACCTGGCGCTCACGGCGCGCGGCGAAAAGCTGTTCCAGCGCGTGCGCGCCTCGCTGGATTACCTGGAGGAGAGCCTGGAGCCCTTTCGCAGCGGCGCGGGCGAGAGCATAGCGCTCGCCGCCAGCGGCTCCATCTCGCATCTGTGGCTCGGCCCCCGGCTTCGCACCTTCGCCCGCAACAATCCCGATATCGTAATCCGGCTCAGCACATCGGATAGTCCGGCGGACCTCGCCTCGGAGAACAACGACCTCGTCATCCTCTATTCGACGGGAGAGCATCCGCGCTGGGCGCTGACCCCGCTGCTGGCGGAGGAGCTGGCGCCGGTCGCCGCGCCCGCCTATATCGCCCGCAAGGGGCTCGACCCGGCCGCGGTCACGCCGGCCGATCTCGCCCGCCTCGACCTCATCGACTACGAGCGCTTCAACGCCAACTGGATTTCCTTCCGGCCCTGGCTGGAGCGCGTGGCACCGGAGGTCTTCCGGCGGACGCCCCTTCCCCGGCCGCACCTCACCTTCTCCACCTATGCGCTGGCGCTCGACGCCGCCCTCAGCGGCGACGGCGTGGCGCTCGGCAGCCTCGGCCTCGTCGCGGCGCAGCTTGCTGAAGGAAGGCTGGTGCAGTTGGGAACGGCAAGCCTCGTCACGGGCTACGGCTACCATCTCGGCCTGCCGAAATTCCGCACGCCCTCGCCCGAGGCCCTGAAGCTGCACGAAAGCCTGCTGGCACCGCCGTGATCTTCAGCCCCGGCCGAACTCGTCCTCGATGCGGATGATGTCGTCTTCGCCGAGATAGGAGCCGGTCTGCACCTCGATCAGTTCGAGCAGGATCTTGCCCGGATTGGCAAGGCGATGCACCTCGCCCTGCGGGATATAGACGGACTCGTTCTCGCGCAGCGGGATCGTCCTGTCGCCGATCGTCACCTCCGCCGTGCCGCGCACGACGATCCAGTGCTCCGAGCGGTGATGATGCTTCTGCAGCGAGAGCCGCTTGCCGGGCGTGACGAACAGGCGCTTGACCTGGAAGCGCTCGCCGTTCAGCACGGAGGTATAGCCGCCCCAGGGGCGGTAGGCGGTCGGGTGCGTTTCCGTCAGCTTCGCGGTCTTCGGCAGGGCCGCAAGGTGCTTGACCAGCTTGCCGACGCTCTGGCTGTCCTCCAGCCGGCCGACATAGACGGCGTCCTCGCTGGCGACCACCGCGACATTGTCAAGGCCCTGCACGGCAACATGGATGTCACGCGAGATGACGAGCGAATTGCGGGTGTCGAGCACGGTCGTGCTGCCGTCCGCCACGTTGCCGGCCTCGTCCTGCCGGCCCGTCTTCCAGACGGAATCCCAGCTTCCAAGGTCCGACCAGGCGATCGGCGAGGGCACGACGGCGGCGATCGGCGTCTTCTCGAAGATGGCGTAGTCGACGGAGATATCCGGCGCCCGGGCGAAGGCCTCGTCGTCGAGCCGCTCGAAGTCGAGGTCGTGCTTCGCCTTGGCGACCGCTTCGCCGGCCGCTTCCAACACCTCGGGGGCATATTGCTGGAGCTCGCGCAGGAAGAGCGAGACCGGCAGCATGAACATGCCGGAATTCCACAGATAGCCGCCCTTGGCCAGCATCTCGGCCGCCCGGTCCCGGTCCGGCTTCTCCACGAAGCGGCGCACCGCATGGGCGCCGTTGCCGAGGTCCTCTCCGGTCTCGATATAGCCGTAGCCGGTCGCCGGCTCCTTCGGCGTGATGCCGAAGGTGACGAGACGGCCGGCTCGGGCGGCGGCGGCGGCCTTGGCGATGCAATCGAAATAGGTGGCGTCGGCCTCGATCTCATGGTCGGAGGCAAGCACCTGCATGAGGGCGCCTTCGCCGTGCAGGCGCTCGACGACGATGGCCGCGGCGGCGAGCGCCGGCGCGGTATTGCGGGCGACGGGCTCGAGCAGGATCGAGCCGAGCGTCACGCCGGCGGCGCGCGCCTGCTCGGCAACGAGGAAGCGGAAATCGCTGTTGGTGACCACGATCGGCGCTTCGTAGAGGCCGGCATCGGACACGCGCTCCAGCGTCTTCTGGAACAGCGTCGTCTCGCCGAGGAATTCCAGGAACTGCTTGGGCGCGGCGGCGCGCGACAGCGGCCAGAGGCGCGTGCCCTTACCGCCGGCCATGATTACGGGTACGATCTTGCTGCTCATCAATTCCTGGTCCTGATGCTTGTGGGCCGGCATGCCCGACATGGGCAGATGGGACTACCTTCTATCCGCGCCGTAAAGAAACGGCAAATCCCGCAATCCAGCCGTGTCTTGCCGGGCGGGTTCCTGCCGGGAAGGTAAAGGAAGCCTTCCGCACGATGCGCAAGGCAACAAAAAACCCGCCGGAAGGCGGGTTCGATGTGGGGCTATCGCTTGCCGGTCACGCCGGCAGGATCGCGCCCTGCAGCGTGGTGAGCTGCGAAAGATAGGTCTCGATGCCGAACTTCTGCTCGTCGGACGTTGCCGTCGACAGGTCGGCGCGGGCGGCTTCGACACGGCGGGCAATGTCGTCACGGTTGAATTCGTCGACATGGACGGCCGATTCGGCGAGCAGCGTGCAGCCGGTCGGGACGATGTCGGCAAAACCGCCGAAGACCACATAGCGGTCCTTCTTGCCGTCCGCGAACTTCACGGTGACGATGCCCGGCTTGATCGTCGTCATGGTCGGCGCATGGTTGGCCATGACGGTCATTTCGCCCTCGGTCGCCGGAATGACGACTTCGCTGACGCTGCCGGAAACCAGCAGGCGCTCGGGGGAAACGAGTTCAAAGTTGAAATTGTCGGCCATGACCATTCACTTCTTCTGATGTCGTCCGGCAGGAACGGGCGCCCTCATCGGGCGCCCGGATTCATCAAGCGGCTTCGGCAGCCAGCTTCTTGGCCTTCTCGACGGCTTCTTCCATGGAGCCGACCATGTAGAAGGCGGCTTCCGGAAGGTGGTCGTACTCGCCGTTGACGAGGCCCTTGAAGCCCTTGATCGTGTCTTCGAGGGCGACGAGCTTGCCCGGCGAGCCGGTGAAGACTTCGGCGACGAAGAACGGCTGCGACAGGAAGCGCTCGATCTTGCGGGCGCGGGCAACGGCCAGCTTGTCGTCTTCCGACAGTTCGTCCATGCCGAGGATCGCGATGATGTCCTGGAGGGCCTTGTAGCGCTGCAGGGTCGTCTGGACCTTACGGGCGACTTCGTAGTGCTCTTCGCCGACAACCATCGGGTCGAGCATGCGCGAGGTCGAGTCGAGCGGGTCGACGGCCGGGTAGATGCCCTTTTCGGCGATCGAGCGCGACAGAACGGTCGTGGCGTCGAGGTGGGCGAACGAGGTTGCCGGCGCGGGGTCGGTCAAGTCGTCGGCGGGAACGTAGATGGCCTGGACCGAGGTGATCGAGCCCTTGGTCGTGGTGGTGATGCGTTCCTGCATCTGGCCCATGTCGGTCGCCAGCGTCGGCTGGTAGCCCACGGCCGACGGGATACGGCCGAGAAGTGCGGACACTTCGGAGCCTGCCTGCGTGAAGCGGAAGATGTTGTCGACGAAGAACAGAACGTCCTGGCCCTTGTCGCGGAAGTCTTCGGCAACGGTCAGGCCCGTCAGGGCGACGCGGGCGCGGGCACCCGGCGGTTCGTTCATCTGGCCGTAAACGAGGGCGGCCTTGGAGCCTTCGCCGCCGCCGAGCTTGTTCACGCCCGATTCGATCATTTCGTGGTAAAGGTCGTTGCCTTCGCGGGTGCGTTCACCGACGCCTGCGAACACCGAGTAACCACCGTGCGCCTTGGCGACGTTGTTGATCAGTTCCATGATGAGAACGGTCTTGCCGACGCCTGCGCCGCCGAAGAGGCCGATCTTGCCGCCCTTTGCGTAAGGGGCGAGAAGGTCGACGACCTTGATGCCGGTGACGAGGATCTGCGCTTCCGTGGACTGCTCGACGTAGGCCGGAGCTTCCTGGTGGATGGCGCGCTTGGACTTGGTGACCAGCGGGCCGGCTTCGTCGACGGGCTCGCCGATGACGTTCATGATACGGCCGAGCGTCTCGTCGCCGACCGGAACGGAGATCGGGGCGCCGGTGTCGACGACCGGCTGGCCGCGGACGAGACCTTCGGTCGAGTCCATGGCGATCGTGCGGACGGTGTTCTCACCGAGGTGCTGGGCGACTTCGAGAACGAGGCGGTTGCCGTTGTTGTCGGTTTCCAGCGCGTTCAGGATGAGCGGCAGGTTGCCTTCGAACGCGACGTCGACGACGGCGCCGATAACCTGGGTAACGCGACCCGTCGCGCCGGCTGCGACCGGAGCCGCCGCCTTGGTTGCAGCAGCGGTCTTCGCTGCCGGCTTGCGCGCAGCCGGCTTCTTTTCCACTGCGGCGGTTTCCTTCGGGGTAGCTGCCTTAGCCATGTCTCTTACCCTCTTTGTCCTGGTCCTTAGAGCGCTTCAGCGCCCGAGATGATTTCGATGAGTTCCTTGGTGATCTGAGCCTGGCGCTGACGGTTGTAGTTGAGCGTCAGCTTGTTGATCATCTCACCGGCATTGCGGGTCGCGTTGTCCATGGCGCTCATCTTGGCACCCATTTCGCCGGCGACGTTCTCGAGCAGGGCCCGGAAGATCTGCACCGAAATGTTGCGCGGAATGAGGTCGCCGAGGATCGCGCTGGCGTCCGGCTCGTAATCGTAGATCGCCGTGGCGCCGGTCGTGTCGGCAACGGCCGCGGGAGCGGATGCCGGAACGAGCTGGAGCGCGGTCGGGATCTGCGCGATGACCGACTTGAACTCGGAATAGAACAGCGTGCAGACGTCGAACTCGCCCTTCTCGAAGAGGCCGATGACCTTGCGGCCGATCTGGTCCGCGTTCGAAAAGCCGATGCGCTTGACCTCGCGCAGGTCGACGCGGTCGATGATCAGCGAGGCGAATTCGCGCCGCAGGATATCGAAGCCCTTCTTGCCCACGCACATGATCTTGACCGTCTTGCCGCTGGCGAGCAGCTTGCGGGTGTGGTCACGCGCAAGACGGGCGATCTGCGAGTTGAAGCCGCCGCAAAGGCCGCGTTCTGCCGTGCAGACGACGAGCAGGTGAACCTGGTCCTTGCCGGTGCCGGTCATCAGGCGCGGCGCCGAATCGTCCTGGCCGACGGCCTGGGCGATGTTGGCGAGAACGGCGCTCATGCGCTGCGAATAGGGCCGGGCGGCCTCGGCCGCTTCCTGGGCGCGCCGAAGCTTCGCCGCGGCGACCATCTTCATCGCCTTGGTGATCTTCTGCGTCGCCTTGACGGAGGCGATCCGGTTTTTCAGATCCTTAAGTGAAGGCATCCGTTTTCCGTCCTGTAACACGATCCGGAGGGATCATGCGTCAAATCCAAAGTTCGGGGCGCCTGCGCGCCGTTAGCGCGCAGGGCTTGAACCGTCGGCTCAGCCGAAGGTCTTGGCGAAGGTGTCGAGGGCAGCCTTGATCTTGCCCTTGGTGTCGTCGCTGATCGCCTTTTCGGTGCGGATCGTGTCGAGGATCGCCTTGCCTTCGGTGCGCATGTAGCCGAGCAGGCCCTGCTCGAACTTGCCGACATCGCCGACCGGCAGCTTGTCGAGGTAGCCGTTGACGCCGGCGAAGATCACGACGACCTGCTCTTCCGTCTTCAGCGGCGAGAACTGCGGCTGCTTGAGGAGTTCGGTCAGGCGTGCACCGCGGTTGAGCAGGCGCTGCGTGGCGGCATCGAGGTCCGAGCCGAACTGGGCGAAGGCCGCCATTTCGCGGTACTGGGCAAGCTCGCCCTTGATCGAGCCGGCGACCTGCTTCATCGCCTTGATCTGGGCGGAAGAGCCGACGCGGGAAACCGACAGGCCGACGTTCACGGCCGGGCGGATACCCTGGTAGAACAGGTCCGTTTCAAGGAAGATCTGGCCGTCGGTGATCGAGATCACGTTGGTCGGGATGAACGCCGAAACGTCGTTGCCCTGGGTTTCGATGACCGGCAGGGCCGTCAGCGAGCCGGCGCCCATTTCGTCGTTGAGCTTTGCAGCGCGCTCGAGGAGACGCGAATGCAGGTAGAAGACGTCGCCCGGATAGGCTTCGCGGCCCGGCGGGCGGCGCAGCAGCAGCGACATCTGGCGGTAGGAGACGGCCTGCTTGGAAAGGTCGTCGTAGCCGATGAGAGCATGCTTGCCGTTGTCGCGGAAGTATTCGCCCATCGCGCAGCCGGCGAAGGGAGCGAGGTACTGCATCGGCGCCGGGTCGGAGGCCGTTGCGGCAACGATGATCGAGTACTGCAGAGCGCCGCGCTCTTCGAGGACCTTCACGAACTGGGCGACGGTCGAACGCTTCTGGCCGATGGCGACGTAGACGCAGAAGAGCTTGTCGCCGTCCGGGCCGTTGTCGTGGATCGCCTTCTGGTTCAGGATCGTGTCGAGGATGATGGCGGTCTTGCCGGTCTGGCGGTCGCCGATGACGAGCTCGCGCTGGCCGCGGCCGACCGGGATGAGGGCGTCGATGGCCTTGAGGCCGGTCGACATGGGCTCATGCACCGACTTGCGCGGGATGATGCCGGGCGCCTTGACGTCGACGCGGGCGCGCTGCTTGGCGTTGATCGGACCCTTGCCGTCGATCGGGTTGCCGAGCGCGTCGACGACGCGGCCGAGCAGTTCCGGGCCGACCGGGACGTCCACGATGGCGCCGGTCCGCTTGACGGTGTCGCCTTCCTTGATGTCACGGTCCGAACCGAAGATAACGACGCCGACGTTGTCGCTTTCCAGGTTCAGCGCCATGCCGCGGACGCCGCCGGGGAATTCCACCATTTCGCCGGCCTGGACGTTGTCGAGGCCGTAAACGCGGGCGATGCCGTCACCGACGGAAAGCACCTGGCCGACTTCCGAGACTTCCGCCTCTTTGCCGAAGTTTTTGATCTGATCTTTGAGAATTGCGGAAATTTCCGCGGCGCGGATATCCATCAGCCGACCTCTTTCAGTGCAAGCTTAAGAGTAGAGAGTTTGGTGCGAAGGGACGTGTCGATCTGGCGCGATCCCACCTTGACGATCAGACCACCGAGAATGGACGGGTCGACGGTGACGGCGATCGCCACGTCTTTGCCGGTGACGCCTTTCAGCGCCGCCTTCAATTCTTTTTCCTGCGCTGCGGTCAGCGCATGGGCCGAGGTGACGTCGGCCGTGATCTCGCCGCGGGCACGGGCCGCAATGGTGCGGTATGCCTTGATCATGCCGGGAACGGCGAAGAGGCGACGATTTGACGCGACCACCTTGAGGAAGTTTGCCACGAGGCCCGTGATGCCGGCCTTGGCCGCAACGGCGGCAATGGCCTTGGTCTGATCTTCGGCGGAGAAGACGGGGCTGGCGATCAGCCGCTTCAGGTCGGCGCTCTCATCGATCAGGGCCTGGAAACGGTCGAGATCGGCACCGACACCGGCAGCCGAACCGGCTTCCTGAGCGAGGTCGAAAAGCGAGGACGCGTATCTTTCTGCAACACCGGAAACGAGCTGGGATGTGTCTGCCACGGGCACAAGTTTCTCTTCTTTTCATCCAGAGCGCCGGGCGGCAGCAGAGCTACAGTCCTAACATTCTGAAATCGTTGCGGTAATCTTCAGTTCCCACAGGATTTTCGCCCGCTTTTCCTGAATTTCGCGGTTCGTCTAGCATACGAAACCCGGACTCGCAACACGCGCGGCGCAGGAATGCGCCATAAGTCGGCCACAGTCGCGGCAAAAGTTGACTGCGCGCACTCTGTTTTGTTCCCAATGCGCGAAAAACGCCCCGATCCTCAGAAAAAGCCGAAGACATAGGCGAGCGGAAGCCCGCCGAGGAGCACCTGCGCGAAGAGCACGAGGAGGTTCTTCACGGTGAAGGAACGGTCCGACATCAGGGAGAGGATGCGCCCGAAGGCGGCGAGCGCGAAACCGCCGCCGATGGCCATGTAGATCCAGTCCTGCGCCATCATCAGCGCGACGATGGCAAGCCCCGCATAAAAGCCGCCGGCCGAGCGGACGAAGGCGAAACCCTCGCGGCTGCCCTCCCGCGCCTGGAGGCCCGCCAGCTTCAGCGCCATGCCCGGCGCGAAGAGGGCGAAGAGGCCGAAAAGCCCGGTGGCGATGGCCGCGCAGAAGGCGGCAAGTTCGCCCGTTTCGGTGGGAATGTAGAATTCCATCTCGACGCCTCTTCCGTCCGCCCCTGCCGTTCTATCGCACAGCCATGCCGAACGCTAAAGCGTGCCGGCCGACTTCGCACAACTCTTTGTTAACCCTGCGCGTCACAGGAAGCTCTGCGGGTCGATGTCAAGCTGCACCTGCAGCGAGGCGCGCTCCTTCGGCCCGTTCGCCAGCATGGCGCGCAGGAAGGCCTGCATGTCGCTGCCCCGCCGCCCGTGGACGAGCAGGCGGAAGCGGTGGCGCCCGCGCACGAGCGCCAGCGGCGCCTCCGCCGGCCCGAGGATCGAGATGCCGGAGACCTGGGGTGCGGCCTGCCTGAGCCCGCGTGCATGTCCTTCCGCCTCGCCCCGGCTGTCGGCCGACACGATGACCGAGGCGAGCCGGCCGAACGGCGGCAGCAGCGCCTTCTCCCGCTCGCCGATCTCCCGGTCGTAGAAGGCCTCAGCATCGCCCGAGACGATGGCCTGCATGACCGGATGGCCCGGCTGGTAGGTCTGGATGAGGCCGTGGCTCTTGAGGCCCGAGCGCCCGGCGCGGCCCGTCACCTGCGAGAGAAGCTGGAAGGTGCGCTCGGCCGCGCGCGGATCGCCGTTGGAAAGGCCGAGGTCTGCATCCACCACGCCGACCAGCGACATCAGGGGGAAGTTGTGCCCCTTGGCGACGAGCTGCGTGCCGATGACGATATCCGCCTCGCCCCGCGCGATGGCCTCCAGTTCCAGCCGGAGACGCTTGACGCCCATGAGGTCTGAGGAGAGCACGATGGTGCGGGCCTCCGGGAAATGCCGCTCCACCTCCTCGGCGATACGCTCGACGCCCGGCCCGCAGGCCGCGAGGTGATCGAACGTGCCGCATTCCGGGCAGGCTTCCGGCGTGCGCTCGGCATAGCCGCAATGGTGGCACTGGATCTGCCCGCGGAAGCGATGCTCCACCAGCCAGCTCGAGCATTGCGGGCACTGGAAGCGGTGGCCGCAGACCCGGCAGAGTGTCAGCGGCGCATAGCCCCGCCGGTTGAGGAAGAGCAGCGCCTGCTCCTCTTTCTCGATGGTGCGCTGAATGCCGCGCAGGAGGATCGGCGAGAGGAAGCCGCCCCGCGCCGGCGGATGGCGGCGCATGTCGACGAGGTGGAGATCGGGAAGGGCCGCATCGCCGTAGCGCGTCGGCAGGTGCAGCTTGCGATAGCGCCCGACATCGCTGTTGACCCGGCTTTCGACCGACGGCGTCGCCGAAACGAGCACGGCCGGGAAATCGCCGATGCGCGCCCTGACCACCGCCATGTCGCGCGCATTGTAGAAGACGCGGTCCTCCTGCTTGTAGGCCGGGTCATGTTCCTCGTCGACGATGACGAGGCCGAGGTCCTCGAAGGGCAGGAACAGCGCCGAGCGCGCGCCGGCGACGACCCGCACGTCCCCCGTCGTCACCTGCCGCCAGACCTTCTCGCGGATGCGCGGGGCGAGGTCGGAATGCCATTCGGCGGGCTTGGCGCCGAAACGGTCCTGGAAGCGTTCGAGGAAGCTCGCCGTCAGCGCGATTTCAGGCAGGAGGATCAGCACCTGCTTTCCCCGCCGCAGCGTCTCGGCAATGGCCTCGAAATAGACCTCCGTCTTGCCCGAGCCGGTGATGCCGTCGATCAGCGAGACGGAGAATTCCCCCTTCTGCACGCTCTCGACGAGAGCCGCCGCGCTCTCCGTCTGCGGCCCTTCCAGCCGCGGCGCGGCATAGTCGGGATCGGGCGCGGCGACGACCGGCGGCGGCGGCAGGAAGACCGTCTCGAACGAACCCTGCTTCACCAGCCCGTCGATCACGCTCGCCGAGCTGCCCGAGGCGTGCGCGAGGCCCGACCGCGTCCACGGCACGCCGTCCTCGACCAGCTCCAGCACCCGCTCGCGCGCGCTCGTCAGCCGCGCCGGCCGGTGGCCGGTGAACCGCAGCCCCTCGATCATCGGCTCGGGATCGAAGGCGGCCGGCGCGCGCAGCGCCATGCGGGCGACGAGTCCGGGCGGCGTCAGCGTATAGGCGGCGACCCAGTCGATGAAATCGCGCATCTCCTTCGAGAGCGGTGGGCAGTCGAAGACCTTCTCGATGGGGCGCAGCTTCTTCGGATCGACCTTGCCGTCGTCCGCGCCGTCCCAGACGACGCCTGCCACCAGCCGCGGCCCGAGCGGCACCTTGACGATGGAGCCCGGCTCGACCGCCACACCTTCCGGCACGGAATAGGAATAGGCAACGGGCGTCGGCACCGGCACCAGGACGGGCACGGTGCGCGGGAAAAGCTTCTCCCCGAAAAGGTCGGTCGAATCGCTGCTCATCGCCCGCGAAGATGCCTCCGGCGATGCGCGAAGAAAACCGCAAACATGTTCATTCGTCCTCGTCTTCCATTTCGCCGGTCAGCCGCATCCCCTCGATCCAGGTCGCGCCGTCGTTGCGGATGACGCGTTTTGCGCGGACACCGCAGCGCGCCTCGATCTCCCGCGCCAGCCGCTCCGAATGGGTGACGATCCACAGCTGGCTCGTCCCGGCGGCCCGCGCGATCATGCCGGCGAGCGGCGGCAGCATATCGGGATGGAGGCTCGCCTCCGGCTCGTTGAGCGCGATCAGCGGCGGCGTGCGGTAGGAAAGGAGCGCGGCGGCGAGCGCCAGGAACCGGATCTGCCCGTCGGAGAGCTCGCGCGGCTGGAAGACCCGCTTGGGAAACTGCGGGAAGACGAGCCCGTAGGAGGCGAATTCCTCCGGCTCGGGGATGGTCAGCCGCGCGCCGCCGAACGCCTCGGCCACGGCGCGGTCGAGGTCCACCGTGTCCTGCCGGGTGGTGGCGAGCGTCGCGAAGACCGCCGCCATGTTCGCCCCGTCCTCGTCGAGCAGCGGCGCGGTGACGGCAAGGCACGGCTGGCGCAATGCCGAATCCCTGTCGGAGCGGAAACCATGGAAGAAGCGCCATTGCGAGACCGCGCGGCGGAAGGTGCCCACTTCCGGATAGTGCCCGGCATCGCCGATGAGCGCGATGGCCGTCTCCGAGGTCAGCGCCTGTTCGGGATGCTCGGCCATGCGCCCGCTTTCGTTACGTACCGAAATGCCGGGTCCCGCCCGCTTCATCACCGTCACCGGCCGGCGTCCTGTCTCGATCGTCAGTTCCTCCGCCTTCACCTGCGGTTCGAAGGCAAAGCCTGCGGCGGCCGGCGGGCGCAGCCCCGCCTCGATCCGGTAGCGGAAGGTGATCGCCCGCTCCTCGTCCATGAGCTCGGCTTCCAGCCGGATGCGGACCGGCTCGTTCGGCCGCCTCTTGCCCGTCCACAGCGCCGAGGCCATGCCGCCCTCCGCCGCGATCTCATGGGCGAACGTGCCGCGCACGGCGGCCTGCACCAGTTGCAGCGAGCGGTAGAGGTTGGACTTGCCCGCCCCGTTCTCGCCGACGAAGAGGTTCACCCGCCCGAGATCCATGCGGATGGCGCGCAGCGAGCGGTAGTTTTCGGCGGACATGGACCGCAGCAGCATGGGCAGACCCGGATGATTGATGGCGACGACGCTCTATATAAGCGCCCCGGCCGGCCCGTGAAGCCAACGTTAACGCAAATCGCCGATCCTCTCCGCATGACCGAGCTTCTCATCATCGCCGATCCGACGCTTCTCGCCGAGCGGCAGGCCTGGCTGGACGCGCTTTGCGATGAGCGGCGTCTTTCCGGCAATACGCTGGAGGCCTACGAGCGCGACACGCGCCAGTTCCTCGCCTTCCTGACGCAGCACCTCGCCGCCCCCGCCCGCCTCAGGGACATCGGGGACCTGCGCCCATCGGACCTGCGCGGCTTCCTCGCCGCCCGCCGCCGCGACGGGGCGGGCCCGCGCACGCTCGGCCGCGGCCTTGCGGGCCTGCGCTCGTTCCTGCGCCATCTGGAGCGCAAGGGCCTTGCCAATGCGGCCGGCGCTTCGGCCGTGCGCTCGCCGAAACAGCCGAAATCGCTGCCGAAGCCGCTCTCCGACCGGCAGGCCATCGCCGTCGTCGATGCCCATGAGCAACTGGCCGAGGAACCCTGGATCCGGGTGCGCAACGCCGCAGTCCTCGCCCTCCTCTACGGCTGCGGCCTGCGAATCTCCGAGGCGCTGTCGCTGACGCCCGCCGACTTCGCCGGCGGCCCGGCATCGCTGCGCATCGCCGGCAAGGGCGGCAAGACCCGCATCGTGCCGATGATCGCCCCGGCCCGCGCCGGCGTCGAGGATTACATCGAGATCTGCCCCTTCCCGCTTTCCGGCGACAAGCCGCTCTTCCGCGGCGCGCGCGGCGGGCCGCTGCAACCCGCCATCATCCAGCGCGAGATGCAGAAGTTGCGCGGCGCGCTCGGCCTGCCGGACAGCGCCACGCCCCATGCGCTGCGCCACTCCTTCGCCACGCACCTGCTGGCCGGCGGCGGGGATCTGCGCACCATCCAGGAACTGCTCGGCCATGCCAGCCTTTCCACCACGCAGGTCTACACCGGCGTCGATTCCGCCCGGCTGCTGGAAATCTACGACCGTGCCCATCCGCGCGCCTGAGACGTCAAGGGCGCGCCCAGGAGGCGTTAAGGGAATATGAGGATCGGAAGGCTAGGGTCCGGCGAAAATGCAGAAAGTTCGACCATGACAGTCCTTCTTCACACGAGCCGGCTGGCGCTTGCCGACCGGCTGGCCGATGCCGGCCTCCGGCTCCTCGCAGCGCTCCACATCGCGCTCGCGGTCTCCTTCCTCCTCGTGCTCGCCGCGCTTTCGCCGGCCCATGCCGAGGAGCCGACGGCCTGCGGCGGCGACAACCTGCTGACGAAGCTGGAAAGGGACGACCCCGCCGCCTTCGCGAAGCTGCGCGCGGAGGCCGACGCCGTGCCGAACGGCAGGAACATCTTCTGGAAGATCGAGAAGGACGGCAAGCCCGCTTCCTTCCTGCTCGGCACCATGCATGTGACGGATCCGCGCGTGCTCGCCATGCCCGAGGCCGCCCGCAAGGCCTATGCCGATGCCGCCACCGTCGTCGTCGAATCCGACGAGATCGCCGACGAGAAGAAGGCCGGCGCGGCGATCATGGCCCGCCCGGACCTCACCATGTTCGCGGACGGCAAGTCCATCACCGATTTCCTCGACAAGGAAGACACGGAGAAACTGACCGAGGGACTCAAGGGCCGCGGCCTGTCGCTTGCCGCCGTCGCCCGCATGAAGCCGTGGATGATCGCCAGCTTCGTGGCGCTTCCGGCCTGCGAGATCGCCCGAAAGACGGCCGGCGCCGCCTTCCTCGACCAGCGCCTCGCGAAGGACGCGCTCGCCGAAGGCAAGAGCCTGAAGGGCCTCGAAACGCTCCTCGAACAGATCTCCGCCCTCGATTCCCTGCCGCTGGAGCCGCAGATCCACGGCCTCGTGCAGACGGTGGAGCTCGGCGATACGCTGGAGGACGTCATCGAGACGATGAGCCAGCTCTACCTTGCCGGCGACACGGGCATGATCATGCCGATGACGCGCGCGGTCAGCCCCGAGACGGACGAGGACGCCAAGGCCTATGCCGATTTCGAGCAGCGCATCATCGTCGACCGCAACCATGTCATGGCGACCCGCGCGGCACCGATCCTCGATGGCGGCAACGTCTTCATGGCCGTCGGCGCGCTGCACCTGCCGGGGCCGGAGGGCGTGGTGGAGCTGCTGCGCAAGGAAGGCTTCACGGTCACCGCCGTGAACTGACGACCCGGCGCCCGATCCCCGACAGCATCCGGCGCACGATCAGCTTGTGGAACGGCAGGACCGCTGCCAGATAGAGCCGGCCGAGAAGGTTGTTGCGGTGGACGAGCGTCATCACGCTGAGGGTCTGGCCGGAGGGCCGGTCGGCCATCACGTCGATGACGATGCGGAAATCGAGATGCCGGTCGTCGAAGCCGAGCACCACCCGGTCGTCGCTGGCGCTGACCACCGGAAAGCCGCCGATCTCCGCCTCCGACGTCTTCACCTCCTTTGCCGCGCCCTTCAGCCCGAGGGGCGCCACCAGCGCATTGCGCAGCGCCATCAGCCTGCACACCCAGCCCGGCGGATATTCCAGCGCCAGCCGCGCCGCATCCCGCGCCGTCAGGCCGTCGACGGGCAGGCCCAGCGTGAAGCGATCCGCCCAGTCGGCGGCCGGGAGAAGCGGGTGGGGCAGGAAAACGGGTCTCGACACCGGCGACATGAAAACCTCCTTGCAGGCCTCCATGCTGCGCCGGTTCGACGAGCGACGACAGATGTCCGGTTGTCGCATCGGCCGCAAATGGCCGGGCCGCGACAACATGGCGCTGGCTTGACCCCGCGCAGATTGATCAATGCCAGGAATGGGCAGGGCCGCGAAGGAAATCCTCCGCGGCCCTGCCCATTCAATGCCTGCGGCTTCGTCAGCCGATCACATGTGGATCGGCTTGGCGAAGGTGGCCAGCGCTGCTTCCTTGACGGCTTCCGACATGGTCGGGTGGGCGTGGCAGGTGCGGCCGAGGTCTTCGGAGGAACCGCCGAACTCCATCAGCACGGCCGCCTCGTGGATCATCTCGCCGGCGCCGAAGCCGACGATGTGGACGCCGAGCACGCGGTCCGTGTCCTTGTCGGCCAGCACCTTGACGAAGCCGTCCGTCGCCAGCATGGCGCGGGCGCGGCCGTTGGCGGTGAAGGGGAACTTGCCGACCTTGTAGGCGATGCCCGCAGCCTTCAGCTCCTCTTCCGTCTTGCCGACGGAGGCGACTTCCGGCTGGGTGTAGACGACGCCCGGGATGACGTCATAGTTCACATGACCGGCCTGGCCGGCAAGGATCTCGGCAACGGCGACACCCTCGTCCTCGGCCTTGTGGGCGAGCATCGGGCCGCGCACCACGTCGCCGATGGCATAGATGCCGGGAACGCTGGTCTGGAAATGGTTGTCGATCTCGACGCGGCCGCGATTGTCGAGCGCGACGCCCGCTTCCTTGAGGCCGAGGCCTTCGGTATAGGGCTTGCGGCCCGTCGCGATCAGCACGACGTCGGCGTCGATCGTGGTGGCCTCACCACCCTTGACGGGCTCGAAGGTCACCCTGGCGCCCGAGCCGGACTTTTCCACGCCCGTCACCTTGGCGCCGAGCTTGAAGTCCATGCCCTGCTTGGCGAGCATGCGCTGGAACTGCTTGGAGACCTCGCCGTCCATGCCGCCGAGGATGGCATCGAGATATTCGACGACCGTGACCTTGGCGCCGAGGCGCGCCCAGACCGAGCCGAGCTCCAGGCCGATGACGCCGCCGCCGACGACGACCAGATGGCCCGGCACCTTGTCGAGCGCGATGCCGCCCGTCGAGGAGACGATGACCTTCTCGTCGATCTCGACCGGAACGCCCGGAATGCCGGCGACGTCCGAGCCCGTGGCGATGACGATGGCCTTCGTCTCGAGGACCTGTTCCTCGCCCTTGTCGCTGGTGACGGAGACCTTCCCGGCGCCGAGCACCTTGCCGGTGCCCTGGATGCCGTCGATCTTGTTCTTCTTGAAGAGGAAGGCGACGCCGTCGACATTCGACTTCACCGTCGCATCCTTGTGCGCCATCATCTTCGGCAGGTTCAGCGTGGGCTTCACGTCCTCGATGCCGAGCGCCTCCATGCCGTGGGCGGCGTGGCTGTAGGTCTCCGAGGCATGCAGCAGCGCCTTGGAGGGGATGCAGCCGACATTGAGGCAGGTGCCGCCGTAGGTGGCACGCTTTTCGACGACCGCGACCTTGAGGCCGAGCTGGGCCGCCTTGATGGCGCAGACATAGCCGCCGGGGCCCGAACCGATAACGATGAGATCATATGCCATGACAAGTCCTTCCTGCGCGGGCGCCTAGCGGCCGCCGCTGACGTTGAGGGCGGCACCCGTCACATAGGATGCCGCATCGGAGAGAAGATAGAGAATGGATTGGGCGACTTCGTCGGCCGTGCCCGGCCGCTGCATCGGGATGAGTGCGGTCATCTCGCGCGCCCGGTCCGGCAGGCCGCCGGAAGCGTGGATGTCGGTGTCGATGATGCCGGGGCGCACGAGGTTCACGCGGATGCCTTCCGCCGCGACCTCGCGGGCAAGGCCGATCGTGAAGCTCTCGATGGCCCCCTTGCTCGCGGCATAGTCGACATATTGGCCGGCAGCGCCGAGGAGCGCGGCCATCGAGGAGAGATTGACGATGGCGCCGCCCCGTCCGCCGTGGCGGGTCGACATGCGGCGCACCGCCTCCTGCGCGCAGCGGATCGAGCCCATGACATTGACGGCGAACATGCGCTCCAGCCGCTCGGCGGACATCTCGTCGACGCGCTGCGGCATTGCCACGATGCCGGCATTGTTGACGAGGCCGTCGAGCCGGCCGAACGTGCCGTCGACGGCCGAGAAGATCGAGGCGAGGCCAAGCTCGGTGCCGACATCGCCCTGAACGGCGACCGCCGAGCCGCCGAGCGCGCGGATATCGGCGACGACGGCCTCCGCGGCATCGAGGTTGGACGCATAGTTCACAGCGACCTGCCAGCCGGCCGCGCCCGCCAGCCGGCAGACGCTCGCGCCGATGCCGCGGCTGCCGCCGGTGACGAGAAGAACGGGTGCTTCGCTCATGCCGAACATCCTTTCCGTTTGAAGACATCCGAGGGAACCGCGCGCGCCTTGCCCGCATCCCACAGCGCGGAATAGCGCAGCGACGGGCCGAAGCCGGCAAGCAGCAGGGTTTCGGCGGCCGTGGCGCTCTCCTCCGGCAGGAGATCCGCATCGCCTGCCCCGCCGAGCGCGTAGATGACGCCCTCCCAGACGGTGCAGGCGGCGATGTCCTCGCCGGTGACGTCGCCCTCCGGGCAATCGTGCATGACCATGCCGTTGGAGCGCGCCGGATCGCCCGGCATGACGATGCCGTCGAGCACCGTGCCGCCGGAAAGCACCTTCATCCTGAAATGATGGCTCACCGCCGCCGCCTCGGAGCCGACGGGCTCGAAGGTCAGTTCATAGCCCCCGTCGCGGTCCACATAGACCGCGCGGTCCTGCCGGCATTCGGCCGCAGACGCGGCTCCGGCGGCAAGCAATCCGGCAAGGACGAGGGCGAGGCGCATCGCTCAGTGGGCCTTTTCCGTGGCGAGCTTGATGCCGAGCGCGATGAAGACGAGACCGCTCGTCCGGTCGATCCACTGGCTCATGCGCGAGAAGGCGGCCCGCATCTTCGGCGTCGTCATGAACAGCGAGACGCCGACGAACCAGGCGATGAGGCAGGTTGCCATGACGAGGCCGTAGCCGAACTTGACGGCGATGGGCGTTCCGGCGCTGACGACCGTCGAGAAGATCGACAGGAAGAAGAAGACCGCCTTGGGGTTCAGCGCATTGGCAAGGAAGCCGAGGCCGAAGGCCCGCAGGGCCGACTGCTCGCCCTTGCCGTCCTCATTGCCCTTCACCGCTTCGAGGGAAAGGTCGGTCTTGCCGGCGCGCAGCGCCTTGATGCCGATATAGACGAGGTAGGCGACGCCGCACCATTTCACGATGTTGAAGAGGTAGATCGACTGGGAAATGATGAGGCCGAGGCCGAGGATCGTGTAGGTGACGTGGAACATCAGCGAGGTGCCGACGCCGAAGGAGGTGATGATGGCCGCCCGCCGGCCCTGCACCAGCGACTGGCGCATCACCATGGCAAGGTCCGCGCCGGGCGAGACGATGGCAAAGGCGAAGATCGCCATCAGGGAAGCCAGTTCGAAGAGATAGGGATGCATGTTTCCTCCCGCCGCGCCCGCGCGGCGCACGATCAGAACACGAGGGCGACGAACATCACCGCAAGGCCGATGGCCGAACCCAGCCAGACGACGGAGCGGATATAGGGGATGCCGGCAAGATAGAGCGGGATATAGACGATGCGGCAGGCAAGCCAGACCCCGGCACCGATGGCCCCGAGGCCCTCCGCCCTGCCGGCAACGACGAGGGCGAGCGCCAGCGCGACGAAGGCGGGATAGGTCTCGCGGAAATTCGCGGACGCCCGCGCGGCGCGGCCGGCAAGGACACCCTGCGGGCGCCGCCCGTCGTCCCGCGGACCGGCATTCCATGCCGATCCGAGTTCGCGTGTCGCAGCCATGCCCTGCAGCATGACATGGACGAAGAGCAGCACGACGCTCCAGCCGACGAGCGCAAGCAGGAAAGGTGCGGGTGCTGCGTCCATGGCGGTCTCCTCTTAGAGATCGAGAACGAGGCGTTCCGGATCTTCCAGGCTTTCCTTGACGCGCACGAGGAAGGTCACGGCTTCCTTGCCGTCCACCATGCGGTGGTCGTAGGAGAGCGCCAGATACATCATCGGGCGGATGACGATCTGCCCGCCGACGACGACCGGGCGTTCCTGGATCTTGTGCATGCCGAGGATGCCCGACTGCGGCGCGTTGAGGATCGGCGAGGACATCAGCGAGCCGTAAACGCCGCCGTTCGAGATGGTGAACGTGCCGCCCTGCATGTCGGCCATGGACAGCGCGCCGTCACGCGCCAGCTTGCCGAGGCGGCCGATATCCTTCTCGATTTCGGCGATCGACATCTGGTCGGCATCGCGAACGACCGGAACGACGAGGCCCTTGTCCGTGCCGACGGCGACGCCGATGTGGCAATAGTTCTTGTAGATGATGTCGGTGCCGTCGATCTCGGCGTTGACGGCCGGGATTTCCTTCAGCGCGTGCGTGACGGCCTTGGTGAAGAAGCCCATGAAGCCGAGCTTGACGCCGTGCTTCTTCTCGAAGAGGTCCTTGTAGCGGGCGCGCAGGTCCATCACGGCCGACATGTCCACCTCGTTGTAGGTGGTCAGCATGGCGGCGGTGTTCTGCGCGTCCTTGAGGCGCTTGGCGATCGTCTGGCGCAGGCGCGTCATCTTCACGCGTTCCTCGCGCGGCGCATCGGCCTGCGAGGAGGCCGGGCGGGCGGCGGCCTTGGCCGGCTCTGCGGCAGCGGATGCAGCCGTGATGCCCTTGGCGACGGCGGCGATGACGTCACCCTTCAGCACCTGCCCGCGCTTGCCGGAACCGTCGACGTCGCCGGCCGACAGGTTGTTTTCAGCGAGCAGCTTGGCGGCGGCCGGGGCCGGCGGCATGGAAGAGGCGCCGGCAGCGGCGGGCTTGGCTTCGGCGGCAGGCGCGGCAGCGGGCTTTTCGGCCTTCGCGGCAGCGGCCGGAGCGGCGGCGCCAGCGGACGCGCCTTCGGCGATCTGGCCGAGCAGGCCGCCCGGTTCGACCGTCTCGCCGGCGGCGGCGGTGATTTCCGACAGGACGCCGGAGGCCGGGGCCGGCACTTCGATCGTCACCTTGTCGGTTTCGAGCTCACAGAGCGGCTCGTCGGCCTTCACGGTGTCGCCGACCTTCTTGAACCAGGTGCCGACGGTCGCTTCGCTGACGGATTCGCCCAAGGTCGGGACGCGGATTTCGGTAGCCATGAGTTGAGTTCCGTTCGTTCGTGTCTTTGCGTGGGAAGGGATAGGCCGGGCGGATCAACCGCCCAGCGCGTCCTCGAGGAAGGCGGCAAGCTGCGAGAGGTGCTTGGACATCAGGCCCGTCGCCGGCGAGGCGGCGGCCGGACGGCCGGTGTAGCGCACGCGCTGGTACTTGGCGTCGATATGCGCCAGCACCCATTCGAGATAGGGGTCGATGAAGGACCAGGCGCCCATGTTCTTGGGCTCTTCCTGGCACCAGACCATCTCGGCGTTGCGGAAGCGCGACAGCTCGTTGATCAGCGCCTTGGCCGGGAACGGATAGAGCTGTTCCAGGCGCAGGAGGTAGACGTCGTCGATGCCGCGCTTCTCGCGCTCTTCCAGAAGGTCGTAGTAGACCTTGCCCGAGCACATGACGACGCGGCGGATCTTGGCGTCCTTCTGCAGCTTGATCGGGCCGTCCTTGATGACCTCCGCATCATCCCACAGCAGGCGATGGAACGAGCTCTCGCCGGCCATTTCCGACAGCGACGAGATCGCCCGCTTGTGGCGCAGCAGCGACTTCGGCGTCATCATGATCAGCGGCTTGCGGAAGTCGCGCTTCACCTGGCGGCGCAGGATGTGGAAGTAGTTCGCCGGCGTCGTGACGTTGGCGACCTGCATGTTGTCTTCCGCGCAGAGCTGGAGGAAGCGTTCGAGGCGTGCGGAGGAGTGCTCCGGCCCCTGCCCTTCATAGCCGTGCGGCAGGAGGCAGACGAGGCCCGACATGCGCAGCCACTTGCGCTCGCCAGACGAGATGAACTGGTCGAAAACGACCTGCGCACCGTTGGCGAAGTCGCCGAACTGGGCTTCCCAGAGGGTCAGCGCGTTCGGACGGGCGAGCGAATAGCCGTATTCGAAGCCGAGCACGGCTTCTTCCGAGAGCATCGAGTTGATGACCTCGTAGCGCGCCTGCGTCGGCGAGAGGTTGGCGAGCGGGATGTAGCGTTCCTCGGTCTCCTGGTCGTAGAGAACCGTATGGCGCTGCGAGAAGGTGCCGCGCTCGCAATCCTGGCCGGAGAGGCGGATCTTCGTACCCTCGACGCAGAGCGTGCCGAAGGCGAGCGCCTCGCCCATCGCCCAGTCGATGCCCTCGCCCGTCTCGATCATCTGCATGCGGTTGTCCATGAACCGCTGGATGGTCTTGTGGGCGTGGAAGCCTTCCGGGATGGTCGCGATCTTGCGGCCGATCTCCTTGAGCTGCTTCATCGGCACTGAGGTGCGGCCGCGGCGCTGTTCGTCCTGGTTGTCGGCGGCGCGAAGGCCCGACCATGCGCCGTCCAGCCAGTCGGCCTTGTTCGGCTTGTAGGACTGGCCAGCCTCGAATTCCTGTTCGAGGTTGGCGCGCCAGTCGGCCCGCATCTTCTCGAACTCGCCCTCGGTGATGAGGCCTTCGGCGATGAGGCGGGCGCCGTAGAGGTTGACGACCGTCTTGTGGGCGCGGATCGCCTTGTACATCTTCGGCTGCGTGAACGCGGGCTCGTCGCCTTCGTTGTGGCCGAAGCGGCGGTAGCAGAAGATGTCCAGCACGACCGGCTTGTGGAACTTCATGCGGAACTCGGTGGCGATCTTGGCGGCATAGGTCACCGCCTCCGGATCGTCGCCGTTCACATGGAAGATCGGCGCCTCGATCATCTTGGCCACATCCGACGGATAGGGCGAGGAGCGCGAGAAGGCCGGGTTCGTGGTGAAGCCGATCTGGTTGTTGATGATGACGTGCACGGTGCCGGCGACGCGGTGGCCGCGCAGGCCCGAAAGGCCGAGGATCTCGGCGACGACGCCCTGGCCCGCGAAGGCCGCATCGCCGTGCAGGAGGAGCGGCATGACCTTGACGCGCTCGCGCAGCGGGATGATGTCGCCCTCGAAGACGGTCGCCATCTGGTCCTGCTTGGCGCGGGCCTTGCCCATGACGACCGGGTTGACGATTTCGAGATGCGAGGGGTTGGCCGTCAGCGACAGGTGCACCTTGTTGCCGTCGAACTCGCGGTCCGAGGAGGCACCGAGGTGGTACTTCACGTCGCCCGAGCCTTCCACGTCGTCCGGCGCGTAGGAGCCGCCCTTGAACTCGTGGAAGACGGCGCGGTGGGGCTTCGCCATCACGTTGGTCAGGACGTTGAGGCGGCCGCGGTGGGCCATGCCGAGCACGATTTCCTTGAGGCCGAGCTGGCCGCCGCGCTTGATGATCTGCTCGAGCGCCGGGATCAGCGACTCGCCGCCGTCGAGGCCGAAGCGCTTGGTGCCCTTGTACTTGACGTCGATGAACTGCTCGAAGCCTTCCGCCTCGATCAGCTTCTGCAGGATCGCCTTCTTGCCTTCCGGCGTGAAGTCGACGCCCTTGTCCGGGCCCTCGATGCGCTCCTGGATCCAGCCCTTCTCTTCCGGGTTGGAGATGTGCATGAACTCGACGCCGATGGTCGAGCAATAGGTGCGCTCGAGGATTTCCACCATCTCGCGCACGGTCGCGTATTCGAGGCCGAGCACGTTGTCGATGAAGATCTTGCGGTCGAGATCCTTCTCCTCGAAGCCGTAGTTCGAGGGCGAGAGCTCGTGATAGTCCTCGACCGGGGCGGCGATGCCGAGCGGATCGAGCTTGGCGTGCAGGTGCCCGCGGGCGCGGTAGGCGCGGATCATCATGATGGCGCGCACCGAATCGCGGGTCGCCTGGTTGACGCCGGCCTGGTCGACGGGCGCGCCGGTCTTTGCGGCGACGGCCTCGGCCTTCGCCTGCACCTTCTTCTCAAGCACCCGTTCGACGACGCCCCAGTTGCCGTCGAGCGCCGAGACGAGCTCGCCATTGGCGTGGATCGGCCAGTTCGCGCGCTTCCACGAGGCGCCCCTGGCAGCCTTCACGACGTCGGAAGGCTCGTCCTCGAGGGCCTTGAAGAAGGCCTGCCATTCCTCGCCGACGGAAGCGGGGTCCGCTTCGTAACGGGCGTAGAGTTGTTCGATATAGGCCGCATTCGCTCCGTCGAGGAAGGACGTGGCCAGGAATTGTTCGTTGGCGTCTTGCCGTGCCATGGTGTCTTGCGGGCGAAAGCCCGCCTCCCGAACGATCGTGTTGACCGGGCCTTGCCGGTTTGCCGCCCGGCGCCGCTTCCGCATCGCGCCGGGAAGAGACGGATCGGCCGGCATTTTCAGCCGGCCCACCCTTTTCGTATCTTCAGCCCTTGAGGACTTCCACCAGCGTCTTGCCGAGACGCGCGGGCGAAGGCGAAACGCGGATGCCCGCCGCCTCCATCGCCGCGATCTTGGATTCCGCATCGCCCTTGCCGCCGGAAACGACAGCGCCGGCATGGCCCATGGTGCGGCCCTTCGGCGCGGTACGGCCCGCGATGAAGCCGGCCATCGGCTTCTTGCGGCCCTTCCTGGCCTCGTCGATGAGGAACTGCGCGGCGTCCTCTTCGGCCGAGCCGCCGATCTCGCCGATCATGATGATGGAGGTCGTGGCGTCGTCGGCGAGGAACATCTCCAGGACGTCGATGAACTCGGTGCCCTTGACCGGGTCGCCGCCGATGCCGACGGCCGTCGTCTGGCCGAGGCCTTCGTTGGAAGTCTGGAACACGGCCTCATAGGTCAGCGTGCCGGAGCGCGAGACGATGCCGACCGAGCCCTTGCGGAAGATCGAGCCCGGCATGATGCCGATCTTGCATTCTTCCGGCGTCAGGATGCCGGGGCAGTTCGGGCCGAGCAGGCGCGAGGAGGAGCGGTCGAGGCGGGCCTTGACGCGCACCATGTCGGCAACCGGGATGCCTTCGGTGATGCAGGTGATGAACGGGATTTCCGCATCGATCGCCTCGATGATCGCGTCCGCGGCGCCGGCCGGCGGAACGTAGATCACGGACGCGTCCGCGCCGGTCTTTTCCTTGCCTTCGGCGACCGAGGCGAAGATCGGCAGGGTTTCGCCCTTGGAGCCGGTCCAGGTTTCGCCGCCCTTCTTCGGGTGGATGCCGCCGACCATCTTGGTGCCGTAATAGGCGAGCGCCTGTTCGGTGTGGAAGGTGCCGGTCTTGCCGGTCAGGCCCTGAACGAGGACCTTGGTGTTCTTGTTGACGAGAATCGACATGAGGTCTGGTCCTTCAGTTAGCCGTTGATCGCGGCGACGATCTTCTTGGCGGCGTCGTCCAGATCGTCAGCGGCGGTGATCGCCAGGCCCGATTCGTTCAGGATCTTCTTGCCAAGCTCGACATTCGTGCCTTCGAGACGAACGACCAGCGGAACCTTGAGGCCCACTTCCTGCACGGCCGCCACCACGCCTTCGGCGATGACGTCGCACTTCATGATGCCGCCGAAGATGTTGACGAGGATGCCCTCGACCTTCGGATCGGCCGTGATGATCTTGAAGGCTGCCGCGACCTTCTCCTTGCCGGCGCCGCCGCCGACGTCGCAGAAGTTCGCCGGCTCCTTGCCGTAGAGCTTGATGATGTCCATCGTCGCCATGGCAAGGCCCGCGCCGTTGACCATGCAGCCGATATTGCCGTCGAGCGCCACATAGGCGAGGTCCCACTTGGAGGCCTCGATCTCCTTGGCGTCCTCCTCGGTCTCGTCGCGCAGCGCCTTGATGTCCTCATGGCGGAACAGCGCGTTGCCGTCGAAGGAGACCTTGGCGTCGAGAACGCGCATGCGGCCGTTCTTCATGACGATCAGCGGGTTGATCTCCAGAAGGCTCATGTCCTTCTCGACGAAGGCCTTGTAGAGGATCGGGAAGAGCTTTTCCGCATCCGCCTTGGCTTCGCCTTCGAGCTTGAGGGCGGCGGTCAGCTTGGCGAGGTCCGAGGCGGTGACGCCGGCTTCCGGGTTGATGGCGACCGTCAGGATCTTTTCCGGCGTGTCGTGGGCAACGGCCTCGATGTCCATGCCGCCTTCGGTCGAGACGACGAAGGCGACCTGGCCGACGGAGCGGTCGACGAGCAGCGAGAGGTAGAGTTCGCGGTCGATGTCGGCGCCGTCCTCGATGTAGAGGCGGTTCACCTGCTTGCCGGCCGGACCGGTCTGCGCGGTGACGAGTGTGTTGCCGAGCATTTCTTTGGCATTGGCGACGACTTCCTCGACGCTCTTGGAGAGGCGCACGCCGCCCTTGGCGTCGGGGCCGAGCTCCTTGAACTTGCCCTTGCCGCGGCCGCCGGCATGGATCTGGCTCTTGACCACGTAGAGCGGGCCGGGAAGCGACTTTGCAGCGGCCTCCGCCTCGTCGGCGGAGAAGATGGCCACGCCTTCCGCGACCGGCGCGCCGTAGCTCTTGAGCAGAGCCTTGGCCTGGTATTCGTGAATGTTCATGAGAAAATCCTGTCTGAGCAATTCCAGCAAAAGTGTGAAGCGGTTTGCGTCCGGAATTGCGTGAAACGAAAGAACCGGGATTACTTCAGCGCGGGCGCGATGTTGATGCAGGCTTCGCAAAGGCCGGCGACGGCGCCGACCGACTTGTCGAAGGCTTCCTGCTCGGCCTTGTTGAGGTCGATCTCGACGATGCGCTCGACGCCGCCGGCACCGATGACCGTCGGAACGCCGACATACATGTCCTTGACGCCGTACTGGCCGGAAAGGTGCGCGGCGCAGGGCAGCACGCGCTTCTTGTCCTTGAGGTAGGACTCGGCCATCTCGATGGCGGAGGCGGCCGGGGCGTAGTATGCCGAGCCGGTCTTGAGCAGGCCGACGATCTCGGCGCCGCCGTCGCGGGTGCGCTGGATGATCTCTTCGAGGCGTTCCTTGGTGACCCAGCCCATCTTGACGAGGTCGGTCAGCGGAATGCCGGCGACGGTCGAGTAGCGGGCGAGCGGCACCATCGTGTCGCCGTGGCCGCCGAGAACGAAGGCGGTGACGTCCTGCACGGAGACCTTGAATTCTTCGGAGAGGAAGAGGCGGAAGCGGGCCGAGTCCAGCACGCCGGCCATGCCGACGACCATGTTCTTCGGCAGGCCCGAGAACTTCTGCAGCGCCCAGACCATCGCGTCGAGCGGGTTGGTGATGCAGATGACGAAGGCGTTCGGGGCATATTTCTTGATGCCGGCGCCGACCTGTTCCATGACCTTGAGATTGATGCCGAGAAGATCGTCGCGGCTCATGCCCGGCTTGCGGGCGACACCGGCCGTCACGATGCAGACGTCCGCGCCCTCGATGGCGGCGTAGTCGCTCGCACCCGTCAGCGAGGCGTTGAAGCCTTCCACCGGCGAGGACTGGGCGATGTCGAGGCCCTTGCCCTGCGGAACGCCGTCGGCGATGTCGAAGAGGACGATGTCGCCCAGTTCCTTGAGGCCGGCCAGATGCGCCAGCGTGCCACCGATCATGCCAGAACCAATAAGTGCGATCTTCTTGCGGGCCATGAAAGCTTCCTCTTGCTCCGATCAACGGTCCCCAATGTCGCAATTGCGGGACCTTTCGGCGCAAGGGATTACGCCTCTGGGGTTAAAAATTCAACACATACTTTTTGAATGAGAATTTTCAATCGGTTAGATGGATAAATTCTTACGTAAACGTAAGAATTTATGTCATGCCGCCGACATATTTTCGCCGTAGCGGGCCCGGTGGTCGGCAAGATATTCCGTGCTGCGGATCTCGATGAGGCGGGAGACCGTGCGGTCGAACTCGAAGCCTTCGGTCCCCTTTCGGGTGACGAGCAGGTCTTCGGGCGCCGCGGCGGCGGAGGCGAAGAGCCGCGCCCGATGATCGTAGATCGTGTCGACGAGGTTGATGAAGCGCTTCGTCTCGTTGCGCTTCTCCGCCCCGAGCAGGGGAATGTGGTCGACGAAGAGCGTATCGTAATGCGCAAGGATTTCGAGATAGTCGGCGGCCCCGAGCGGCTTTTCGCAAAGGTCGGTGAAGGAGAAGCGCGCCGCGCGGCCCGCCGCCTGCGGCACCGCGATGGCGCGCCCGCGGAAGGCGATCGTCGCGGCTGCCACATCCCGGCCCGCCGTCGCGCGCTTCCAGGCCGCATCCATCGCCCTGTCGGCCTCGGGCCCGAGCGGATGGCGGAAGACCGGCAGGCCGCTGTCCTTCTCCAGCCGGTAGTCCGTCAGCGAATCCAGCGGCACGATCTCGACATGCTTCTTCAGGAGGCCGACGAAGGGCAGGAACAGGCCGCGGTTGAGGCCGTCCCTGTAGAGATCGTCCGGCTCGACGTTGGACGTCGCGACCAGGATGCAGCCGCGCTGGAAAAGCTCGCCGAAGAGGCGCGACAGGATCATCGCGTCGGCGATGTCCGTCACGGAGAATTCATCGAAGCAGAGGAGCCGCGCTTCCTCGATGAGGCTGGCGGCGACGGGCGGCACGGGGTCCGCCTCCTTCGTCTCGCCGGCCTTCAGCTTCTGGCGATGCCTGTGGATGCGCTCGTGGACATCGGCCATGAATTCGTGGAAATGCGCCCGCCGCTTGCGCCTGACCGGCGCAAGCTCGAAGAACATGTCCATCAGCATGGTCTTGCCGCGCCCGACGCCGCCATAGATGTAGAGGCCCCTGGGAGCACTGACAGCCTCCGGCTTGCGGGAGGCGAAGAGCCAGCCGAGCGCGCTCGACTTGCGGGCCGGCCTTTGCGCATGGACGTCGGCAAGCAGCCGGTCGAAGCGCACGGCCATCGCCTTCTGGGCGGGGTCCGCCTTCAATTCGCCGCTGGCGACAAGGGCTTCCAGCCTATCCGAAACGCCGTGTTCCGGGTGTGTCGAAACCCTGTCCCAGTCCTTGCCCATGGGCGGCGGTCATCCGTATCTGATGGAGGGATGCGATCAGCGCGAGAGGCTGACCGGCTGGCCCGAATTGGTCGAGCCGTCGAAGCGGGAATCGGCCGTCTTGTAGAGGCGTGCGATCGGGTTGCCGTCGCGGTCCTTGAGGATCACCTGCTTGCCGGCGACTTCCCAGGAGCCCATCGCCGTCAGCTCGCCCGCGCAGCCGCGCGTACCGCCGCGCGAGCCGGCGCCGAGATTGGTCAGCGTCAGGAACATGTCGCAGGAGGACGGGCCGTTGGCGACGCGCCAGTTGCCGACCATGGCTTCCTTCTTCACGTCGAGCGCGCCGGCGGCCGCCGCCGGATCGCCGGTGCCCGTCGCCATGGCCATGTCGGTCGTCGGCTTTTCGGGGAACTGGCTGGTGGTGCCGGTCGTGGGATCGGGAAGCTGGCTGGAGGAAACCGTGCCGATCGGCTGGGCTTCGAGCGGGGCAAGGTTCGGCTGCGTATTGACGCTGTCCATCGAAGCCGTCCGCTGGCAGCCCGCCAGAGCAAGCGCCATCATCAGTCCGCCGGCCGCATGGTAAATCCGCATGTCGATACTCCCGATGTCTGCCCGATACTGCTGCCCTGCAGCAATTCACGCCGAATTAACGTGAATCGCCCGCACGAATCAAGACGAAACGGCCCGATTGTCCGGGCCGCCTTCTCACGTTTCATGAACGCTGCTTATGTAGGTCAGAGACGGCGCTCGACCAGCATCTTCTTGATTTCGCCGATCGCTTTCGCCGGATTGAGGCCCTTCGGGCAGGACTGGGCGCAGTTCATGATCGTGTGGCAGCGATAGAGGCGGAAGGGGTCTTCCAGGTTGTCGAGGCGCTCGCCGGTCGCCTCGTCGCGGCTGTCGATCAGCCAGCGATAGGCCTGGAGGAGGACGGCGGGGCCGAGATAGCGGTCGCCGTTCCACCAGTAGCTTGGACAGGAGGTCGAGCAGCAGGCGCACAGGATGCACTCGTAGAGGCCGTCGAGCTTGAGGCGGTCCTCATGGCTCTGCTTCCACTCCTTGGCCGGCGTCGGCGACACGGTCTTCAGCCACGGCTCGATGGAACGGTGCTGAGCGTAGAAGTTCGTGAGGTCCGGAACGAGGTCCTTGACCACCGGCATGTGCGGCAGCGGGTAGATCTTCACCGTGCCCTTGATCTCGTCCATGCCCTTGGTGCAGGCGAGCGTGTTCGTGCCGTCGATGTTCATCGCGCAGGAGCCGCAGATGCCCTCGCGGCACGAGCGGCGCAGCGTCAGCGTCGGGTCGATCTTGTTCTTGATGTAGAGCAGCGCGTCGAGCACCATCGGCCCGCAATCGTCGACGTCGATGTAGAACGTGTCGACCGAGGGGTTCTTCCCGTCGTCCGGGTTCCAGCGGTAGATGCGCAGCTCGCGGGTGTTCGCCGCGCCTTCCGGCTTCGGCCAGACCTTGCCTTCGGTGACCTGCGAGTTCTTCGGGAGAGCGAGTTCAACCATGTCCTGTTCTCCTCGATATCAGTAGACGCGGGCCTTGGGCTCGATCTTCTTGGGATCGATCCCGTCGGCAATGAGTTCGGTGTGCACCGGGCGATAGTCGAGCTTCACGTCGCCCGCCGCGTTCACCCAGGCGAGCGTGTGCTTGCGCCAGTTGACGTCGTCGCGGCCGGCGAAGGGACCGTCGACATAGTCCTCGCGGGCATGCGAGCCGCGGCTTTCCTTGCGGGCTTCGGCGCCGTAGACGGTGGCGATGGCGTTGGCCATCAGGTTTTCCAGCTCCAGCGTCTCGACGAGGTCGGAGTTCCAGATCATCGAGCGGTCGGTGACTTTGATGTCCGGCAGTTCCTTCCAGATTTCCGTCATGCGCTTGCAGCCGCTTTCCAGCGATTCCTGCGTGCGGAACACGGCCGCGTCCTCCTGCATGGTGCGCTGCATCTTGTCGCGCAGCACCGCCGTCGGTGTGCTGCCCTTGGCGAAGCGCAGGCCGTCGAAGCGGTCCATGATCCTGTCGCAGGCGGCAATGTCGAGCGCCGGGACGGCCTCGTTGCGGTCGATCACCTGGCCGGCGCGGATGGCGGCGGCCCGGCCGAAGACCACGAGGTCGATCAGCGAGTTGGAGCCGAGGCGGTTGGCGCCGTGCACCGAGGCGCAGCCGGCTTCGCCGACGGCCATCAGGCCGGGCGCCAGGCGCTCGGGGTTCTGGCTGTCGGCGTTCAGCACCTCGCCCCAGAAGTTCGTCGGAATGCCGCCCATGTTGTAGTGGACGGTCGGCAGGACCGGGATCGGCTCGCGCGTCACGTCGACGCCGGCGAAGATCTTCGCGCTTTCGGAAATGCCCGGCAGGCGCTCGTGCAGGACGGCCGGATCGAGATGGTCGAGGTGGAGGTAGATGTGGTCCTTGTTCTTGCCGACGCCGCGGCCTTCGCGGATCTCCATCGTCATGCAGCGCGAGACGACGTCGCGCGAGGCAAGGTCCTTGGCCGACGGCGCGTAGCGCTCCATGAAGCGCTCGCCCTCGGAATTGACGAGATAGCCGCCCTCGCCGCGCGCGCCCTCGGTGATGAGGCAGCCCGCGCCGTAGATGCCGGTCGGGTGGAACTGCACGAACTCCATGTCCTGCAGCGGCAGGCCGGCGCGGGCGATCATGCCGCCGCCGTCGCCCGTGCAGGTATGCGCGGAGGTGGCCGAGAAATAGGCGCGGCCGTAGCCGCCCGTCGCCAGCACCACCATCTTGGCGGCGAAGCGATGGATCGTGCCGTCGTCGAGGTTCCAGGCGACGACGCCGGTGCAGCGCCCGTCGGCCGACATGATGAGGTCGAGCGCGAAATACTCGATGAAGAATTCCGCGTTGTTGCGCAGCGACTGGCCGTAGAGCGTGTGGAGGATCGCGTGGCCGGTACGGTCGGCGGCGGCGCAGGTACGCTGCACCGGCGGGCCTTCGCCGTAGTTCTGCATGTGGCCGCCGAACGGGCGCTGGTAGATTTTGCCTTCCTCGTTGCGCGAGAAGGGCACGCCGTAGTGCTCGAGCTCGTAGACGGCCTTCGGCGCTTCCATGGCGAGATACTGCATGGCGTCGACGTCGCCGAGCCAGTCGGAGCCCTTGACGGTGTCGTAGAGGTGCCACTGCCAGCAGTCCGGCGTCATGTTCTGCAGCGAGGCGGCGATGCCGCCCTGCGCGGCGACGGTATGCGAGCGCGTCGGGAAGACCTTGGTGATGCAGGCCGTCTTGAGGCCCTGCTCTGCCATGCCGAGCGTCGCGCGAAGGCCCGCGCCGCCGGCGCCGACGACGATCACGTCGAAGGAATGGTCGACATACTGATAGGCCTTGCCGTTGGCCGCCGGGGAGGAGATCGCTGCCATGATGGATTATCCTGCGAAGGCGATTTTGAGGACGGCGAAGAGACAGAGCCCGCCGACCAGGATCGCGAAGAAGGTGTTGAGCATGAGAAGCGCGATCTTCACGCCTTCGCCATGCACGTAGTCCTCGATGATGACCTGCATGCCGAGCTTCATGTGATAGAGGCCCGACACGACGACGAGGCCCATGATCACGGCGACGATCGGATGCGAGAGCGCCGCCGTCACTTCCGCGTAGGAGGCGCCGTTGTAGCAGATGAGGAAACCGACGAAGAAGAGAAGCAGCGGGACGTTGGCGACGGCCGTCAGGCGCTGGCGCCAGAAATGCTCCGTGCCGTCCTTTGCCGAGCCGAGGCCGCGGACCTTGCCGAGGGGAGTGCGCATGTCCATGGTTGTCTCCTCAGCGTGCCAGGTAGCCGGCGATCCAGATCAGCACCGTCAGGGCGACGGAGACGACCGGGGTCAGAAGGGCGAGCCGGGTGGAAAAATGCTTCTCGTAGCCGCGGCCCATGTCCCACATGAAATGGCGCAGCCCCCCGAGCATGTGGTGCATCAGCGCCCAGGTGTAGCCGAAGAGGATGAGGCGGCCGACGAGCGTGCCGAAGAACCAGCTCACCCAGTCGAAATAGGCTTCGCCCGTTGCCGCCGCGATCAGCCACCAGGCGACGAGGACTGTGCCGAAATAGAGCGCGGCCCCGGTAATGCGGTGCACGATGGACATGACCATCGTCGGGATCGGCTTGTAGACCTGGAGATGCGGCGAGAGCGGCCGGCTTCGAGTGACATTCGCCATCTGAACCTCACGGAACCCCGGAGAGCAAAAACTGGACGAATTTTCTCCGGAATTGCAGTATGTTGTGCACAATGCAGTGATTGCGACGTTTAATCACCGGAAAGCGGAACCACAAGTCTCATTGCGGTGCAAAATGAATTTAATCGATTAAACGCGCCCGGCGGACGACACCCGTCCGGGCCGCCGGGCGCGCGTTAACGATAAGTGCGGAATTCCCAATCGAATCCGTGACTTTCGCCCCCGCGTGACCCATCTTGCCGTTAAGGATTTGTTAAGTGTAATCCGGAAGGCAGGACAGAATGACTCTGTTATCAGCGTATCGTGCGACCAAAGTCTTAGGGCTTGCGGTCGTGCTTGCGGCAGGCGGCATGACGGCCGCAGACGCCGGCGGCCGGCGCCATCACCACCACCAGCACGACCATTCCGCCCGGCTGCGGTACGTCCCCCATCTCGACAATGCCTTCGGCGGGCGGGCCGGCAGCGTGCTTCGCTACGGCGGCAACCATGACCGGCAGGCACGCGACCGCAATTTCTACGGCGGCGCCTTCACCGCCTATCGCGACAGCGGCGGCAGTCTCTATTTCTATGCCGACGAAGATGGCGTGATCGCGCGGTCCGAACGGCGCACGCGCCGGACATGGGGCGGACCGAAGATCATCACCGTGACGCCCGGCAATTACGGCTGCTCATGGGAAGCCGGCGTCTGCGTCATCCGGCCTCGCTGGTAAACCGCCACACCGTCGTCTTCTTGACCTCGCTGTCCTCCAGCGCCCGCGTCACCGGCACCTGGTAGGTCGCAAGCGCTTCCATGCGCTCGCGCGGGCAATAGGCGCGGCCGGGATCGCCGACGAGCACCGTGGCACCGCGCGCGGCAAGCGCCAAGAACCACGGGACGATCGCCGCGGCGAAGGCGCGGTCGTAGAAGACGTCGCCGGCCAGCACCACGTCCCATCCCCCGTCACGACCCAGCATGTCTTCGCCGGTGTAATCGAGCGTGACGCCGTTGAGCCCGCCATTCAGCCGGATCGCCGTTCCGCTCCACGGATCGATATCCGCCGCCAGCACCGCCGAGGCACCGGCCATTCGCGCCGCGATGCCGACAAGGCCGGAGCCGCTGGCGAAATCGAGCACCGTCTTGCCGGCAACGAGGCCGGGATGGTCGAGCACATGGCGGGCGAGCCCCTGCCCGCCGGCCCAGGCGAAGGCCCAGAAGGGCGGCGGCAGGCCGATCTCTTCCAGTTCCTCCTCGGTCTTCAGCCAGAGGTCATGCGCCTCCGTCGCGAGCCGCAGCCGCACCTCCGGCACATGCGGCGGGCAAAGCACGCCGGTGTTCTTTCGGATGAAGACCTCGGGGTCCGTTCTCACGCCGGCAGCATCAGCGCGGCGGGTTGTCGAGGCCGCCCATGCGGCAGACCTCGATCCACTCTTCCTCCGTCACCGGCTGCACGGAAAGGCGCATGGAGGTGACGAGCGACATGTTGGAGAGCGCCGGGTTGGCCTTGATCTCCTTGAGCGAGACGGGCCGCGGCATGTCGCGCACGGCGCGGATGTCGACGCAGTCCCAGCGCGGGTCCTCGCCGGCCGTGGAATCAGGATGCGACAGGCCGCAGACCTCAGTGATGCCGACGATCTCCAGCCCCTCGTTGGAGTGGTAGAAGAAGCCCTTGTCGCCGATCTGCATGGCCCGCATGTTGTTGCGCGCCTGGTAGTTGCGCACGCCGTCCCATTCCTCGCCGGCCTCGCCCTTCGACTTGAGCTTTTCCCAGGAGAACTTGAAGGGCTCGGACTTGTAGAGCCAGTATGCCATATGGGGTCAGGCCTCCGGCTTGTTGAAGACCCAGTTCCAGGCCCTCACCTCGACGTTCGCGAAAAGGCCGGCCTTGGCATAGGGATCGTTCCCGGCGATCTGCCGCGCCTCCTCGATCGTCTCGGCCTCGACCACGACGAGGCTGCCGACCGACTTGCCGTCACCGTCGAGGAAGGGGCCGGCAAAGCCGAGCTTGCCGTCCGTATTGAGCGCATTGAGGTAGGCGAGATGCTCCGGGCGGGTGTCGAGGCGTATCTGGAGCGCGCCGGGCTTGTCCTGGCAGATGAAAGCGAAATGCATGGGACGATCCTTTCCTTCCGTCATTCCTGGGTGATCGGGCGCGTCATAAGCTGCCCGATGGCGGTCTTCACGTCGAGCGTGCCGTCGATGATGCGGGCGACGGCATCGGTGATCGGCATGTCGATGCCCTTCTGCGCGGCGACGGTGGAAGCGACCGAGGCGGCGAAGGCGCCTTCGACAAGGTCGCCCGACCAGCCGCGCGCATCGCCTTCCCGGCCAAGCGCGATGCCGAAGCGCAGGTTGCGCGACTGGTGGCTCGTGCCGGTGAGAACAAGGTCGCCGAGGCCGGAAAGCCCCGTCACCGTCGCCCCGTCGCCGCCATGGGCGGCGATGAAGCGCGACAGCTCCGCAAGCCCGCGCGAGATGAGCGCCGCGCGCGCCGAATCGCCGAGCCGTGCGCCCTCGATGATGCCGCAGGCGATCGCCAGCACGTTCTTCAGCGCGCCGCCGAGCTGCACGCCGATCCGGTCCGTCGAGGGATAAAGCCGGAAGGTCGGGCCGGACAGCGCCTGCGCCAGGGCCGCGCCGATCTCTGCCGTGCGCGCGGCGATCACCATCGCCGTCGGCAGGCCCTTGGCGATATCGGCGGCAAAGCCGGGGCCGGAGAGCACGGCGATCTCGCGGCCGGGCAATTCCTCCTCCAGCACGTCCGTCAGCAGGCGGCCGCTTTCCTTTTCCATGCCCTTGGCGCAGATCACCACCGCCGTGCCCGGCGCCAGCAGCGGCGCGAGGCTGCGCGCGGCCATGCGCTGTGCCTGCGAGGGCATGGCGAAGAGCACGATGCCGGCGCCCCGCACCGCTTCCGCATCGGCGCTGTAGGCAAGCGTTTGCGGCAGGTCGATGCCGGGCAGGACCTTCTCGTTGCGCCGCGTCGCCCGCAGGGTTTCGACGACGTCGGCATTGCGGCCGATCAGCGTGACGTTACCGCCGCTGGCGGCCGCGACGCTTGCCAGCGCCGTTCCGAACGCACCCGCGCCGACGACGGCGATCCGCGAACTGACCGTCATGCCTTGGCCCCCCGCTTGCCCGATCCGAGGAGCGTCGCCGCCTCGCGGTCGAGCGGCCAGCGCGAGCGCGGCGCCACGGCAAGGTCGTCCGGCGCAAAGCCGGCCGCCATGCGCTCCAGCCCGGCCCAGGCGATCATCGAGGCATTGTCCGTGCAGAGCGCGAGCGGCGGCGCGACGAAGCGGAAACGGTTCTTGTCGCAGAGCGCCTGCAGCGTCGAGCGCAGCTCGGCATTCGCCGCCACGCCGCCGGCAACGACGAGTGCCGGCGCTTCGATATTTGGATAGAGAGCTCTGAACCGCTCCAGCCCGCGGCCGATGCGGTCCTTCATCGTGCGCGAGACGGCACGCTGGAAGGAGGCACAGATGTCGGCGATATCCTGCTCCGTTACCGGCTCGATGGACTGCGCGGCCTGCCGCACCGCGGTCTTGAGGCCGGAAAAGGAGAAATCGAGCCGCGCCTCGCCGACGAGCGGGCGCGGGAAGGTGAAGCGTTCGGGATTGCCCGCCTTCGCCATGCGCTCGACCGCCGGCCCGCCGGGATAGGGCAGGCCGAGGAGCTTTGCCGTCTTGTCGAAGGCTTCGCCGAGCGCATCGTCGATGGTCGTGCCCCAGCGCTCGTAATCGTCGACGCCGCGCACCAGAACGAGCTGGGTATGGCCGCCGGAGACGAGCAGCATGAGATAGGGGAAGGAGAGCCCGTCCGTCAGCCGCGCCGTCAGCGCATGGCCTTCGAGATGATTGACGGCATAGAGCGGCTTGCCGGTCGCCCGCGCAATGGCCTTGCCGGTCATCAGCCCGACGATGAGCCCGCCGATCAGCCCCGGCCCGCTCGTCGCGGCGATCGCGTCAATGTCCTCGAGCGATTTCCCCGCGCGCAGGAGCGCCTCGGAAATCAGGCTGTCCAGCGCCTCGACATGGGCGCGGGCGGCGATCTCCGGCACCACGCCGCCATAGGCGCTGTGCTCCTCGAGCTGGCTCAGGACCACCTCGCCGAGGATCTCGCCCCGGCCCTCGGCATTGCGCGAAACGACGGAGGCGGCGGTCTCGTCGCAGCTCGTTTCGATGCCGAGAATGGTCAGGTGAGGCGACATGAAGCACTTGGATCGATTGCGGGCGGCCGTAAAGCCGGTTACGAGACATCCCGGTAACAATGGATCAGGGCGGATGCAAACAAAACCTTTCAGGATCGGCACGCGCGGCAGCCCGCTGGCGCTCGCCCAGGCCCACGAGACCCGCGCGCGCCTGATGGCGGCGCACGGCCTGCCGGAGGATATGTTCGAGATCGTCGTGCTGTCGACCAAGGGCGACCGCATCACCGACCGCTCGCTGGCGCTGATCGGCGGCAAGGGCCTGTTCACCGAGGAAATCGAGGCGCAGCTTTCCTCCGGCGAACTCGATTTCGCCGTGCATTCCTCCAAGGACATGCCGACGAAGCTGCCGGAGGGCCTCTACCTCTCCGCCTTCCTGCCGCGCGAGGACGTGCGCGACGCCTTCATCGGCCGCACCGCAAAGCGCCTCCTCGACCTGCCGGAAGGCGCGACGGTCGGCTCGGCCTCATTGCGCCGCCAGGCGCTTATCCGCCGGCTTCGGCCGGATCTCAACGTCATCGTCTTCCGCGGCCAGGTCGATACCCGCCTCGGCAAGCTCGCCGAAGGCCAGGCGGACGCGACGCTGCTCGCCTATGCCGGCCTGAAACGCCTCGGCAAGGAGGACGTGCCGACGGAGATCCTCGATCCCGCCATCTTCCCGCCCGCGCCGGCGCAGGGGGCGATCTGTATCGAGAGCCGCGTCGGCGACGCGCGCATGGATGCCCTTCTGTCGGCCATCGACGACCGCGCGACCCGCGCCGCCGTCTCCTGCGAACGCGGCTTCCTCGCCACGCTCGACGGCTCCTGTCGAACGCCCATCGCCGGTTACGCGACCGTCGAGGGCGATCACCTCTCCTTCCGCGGCATGATCCTGACGCCGGACGGCAGCCGCTTCCACGAGATCGAGGCGAGCGGCCCGGCCGCAAACGCCGCAGCGCTCGGCGAAGAGGCCGGCGCGGCGATCCGCGCCAGAGCCGGAGCGGATTTCTTCGCAAGCTGGGGCTGACCCATGCGCGTCCTCGTCCTCCGCCCCGAGCCCGCGGCGACCCGCACCGCCGGAAAGCTCGCCGCGCTCGGACACGAGGCCGTGCGCCTTTCCTTGTCGAAGGCCGAACACGACGTCGCGGCGGTGAAAGCCGCGCTCACGAAGCCCCATGCGGCCATCGCCATCACCAGCGCGGAGGCCGCCCGCCTCCTCGCCGGGATCGGTGAGAACCTTGCGCCGCACCGACAGACCCCCCTCTTCGCCGTTGGCGAGGCTTCGGCAGAAGCTGCCCGCCGCGCCGGTTTCCGCACCGTTGTCGCGGGCGGCGGCGATGGGGAAAGCCTTGCCGAAACCATTCTCGCCCATACCCGCCCGGACGGCGCGATCCTCTATCTTGCCGGCTCTCCGCGCGCGCCGGGCTTCGAGCACCGCATGAAAGAGGCAAGCATTCCCTTCCGCACCGTCGAGGCCTACCGCATGGTGCCGCTCGCCCCCTCGCCGGCCGAGATCGAGGCGGCGCTTCTTGCGCCCGTGCCGGATACCGTGCTCCTCTATTCGCGCGAAAGCGCTCGCGCCTTCTTTGCCCTCGCCCCGCTTGCCGAAGCGCCGGAGCGCTTTCTTGCGATGCGCCTCCTGTGCATGAGTGCGAATGTCGCAGCCGCCGTGCCGGAATCCTTTACGGCACGGGCCGCCATTGCCGCCGCTCCCGACGAGGAAAGCCTGCTTGCCCTTCTCTAAGCGCAAGTCCCGGCGGAGGAATTTGCCGCAAGGGTCTTTCCCTCTCTGCCATCCCTGTCTACGTTTAATGCAATGCACATGAACGCGAGGAGGTCGCCATGGAACCGGAAACCCCGTCCCGTCGAAAGAAGGCCGGCGAAGAGCCCGTGACGATCGACCTCGAAGCCGTTCCGCCCTCCGCCAGCAACGAGGCGCTCGCCGCCGGGGAAGCCGTGCCGGAAACCGAGGCCGCGGAAACGCCCGCCGCCGAAACCGCCGCCGCGGAAACGCCCGAGGAACCTGTCGAGGAAAAGCAGGAACCGCTGGAACCCGCCCGCCCGGCCTACGAGGAGCCGACCCGCGCCGAGACACCACCGCCCGCGCAGCGCGGCGGCAATGCCGGCCCGCTGGCCGCCGGCATCCTCGGCGGCCTGATCGCCCTTCTCGGCGCCGGCAGCCTGCAATATGGCGGCTATCTCCCCGCACTCGGCCCCGAGCGGGCCGGCGACGATAGCGCTGTAACCGCCCTTTCCAACGAGGTCGCGGCCCTGAAGACGCGCCTCTCCGATCAGGCGGGTCCGGTCGACCTCCAACCCATCGAAACGCGCCTTGCCGCCCTGGAACAGGCCGCGGGAAGCGCGAAGGACGCGGCCCCGTCCGAAGCCTCCGAAAAGCTGGAAGCCGACGTCACCCGGCTGACGACCGAGCTTGCCGCGCTGCGCGAGGCCGTCGCCCGCACGAACGATGCCGTCACCAGCACGGAAAGCGAGCTGACCGAGCGCATCGCCGCCGCCGAGGAAAAGCTTGAGGCGCCGAGCGACGTTTCCATGGCCCGGGCCGTTGCCGCGAGCGCCTTGAAGACCGCCATCGACCGCGGCGGTCCCTATCTTGCCGAGCTGGAGGCCTTCGCCAGCGTCGCGCCGGACGATCCTTCCGTGGCGGGCCTTCGCGAGCATGCCGCCGTGGGCGTGCCGTCCCGTTCCGATCTCGTGCGCGATTTCGACGGCGCGGCCGACAATATCCTCGATGCCGTGCATCAGCCGGAAGGCGACCAGGGCATCATCAACCGGCTGATGGCGAGCGCCGCCTCTGCGATCCGCGTGCGCCCGGTCGGCAGCATCGAGGGCGACACGCCCGAGGCGATCGTCGCCCGCATCGAGAACAAGCTGCAGAACGGCGATTTCAAGGGTGCCGCCATCGAATGGCAGGCGCTGCCGGAAAAGGGCAAGGCCGCTGCCGCGGACTACAAGAACAAGCTCGACGCGCGCGTTCGCGTGGAAGAGCTGGTGGGCGCCGCGGTTTCCGGCGCCATGACGAATGCCGCAAGGCAGGGCTGAGGAGAAGGCTTCATGATACGCATTCTGGTCTTCGCGCTCTTCGTCCTTGCCCTCGCCGGGGGCTTTGCCTGGCTGGCAGACCGGCCCGGCGAACTCTCCATCATCTGGCAGGGCCAGCGCGCCGACATGAGCCTGATGGTGGCCGCGACGCTCATCGTCTCGCTCATCATCGCCATCATGCTCTGCTGGTGGCTGGTCCGCGTGATCTGGACCTCGCCGCATTCGATCCAGCGCTATTTCCGCGCCCGCAAGCGCGACCGCGGCTATCAGGCGCTCTCCACCGGCCTCATCGCCGCCGGCGCCGGTGACGCCGCCGGCGCAAGAAAGATGCTCGGCCGCACCAGGGGGCTTCTCAGCGCCGACCAGGAACCGCTCATCCACCTCCTCGAAGCGCAGGCCGCGATGATCGAGGGCCGCTACGACGACGCGCGCAAGAAATTCGAGCTGATGGCCGACGACCCGGAGACGCGGGAGCTCGGCCTGCGCGGCCTCTATCTCGAGGCCCGCCGTCTCGGCGCCAACGAAGCCGCCCGGCAATATGCCGAGCGCGCCGCCGAAAAGGCCCCGCAGCTCCCCTGGGCGACGGAAGCCGCGCTCGAATACCGCTCCGAGGCCGGCGACTGGGACGAGGCCTTGAAGCTTCTCGGCGACGGCCGTTCCGGCTCAACGGAGGAGAAGAAGGCCTATGCCCGCCGCAAGGCCGTGCTGCTCACCGCCCGCGCCGCCGAAAAGCTCGACGCCGACCCGAAGGGCGCACGCGAGGATGCACATCAGGCCCTGAAGCTCGACGAGAATTTCGTGCCGGCCGGCCTCATCGAGGCGAAGGCGTATCTGCGCGAGGACAACCTTCGCAAGGCCGCCTCCATTCTCGAAAGGCTCTGGAAGGCGACGGCCCATGGCGACGTGGCGCGGCTCTACGTGCGCGCCCGCAGCGGCGATTCGGCCGCCGACCGCCTGAAGCGGGCGGAGAAGCTGGAGGCGATGCGCCCCAACAATGCCGAGGCGCTCTATGCCGTTGCCGAGGCCGCGCTGGAGACGCGCGACTTTACCCTTGCCCGCGCCAAGGCGGAGGCCGCCGCGCGCCTTGCCCCGCGCGAAAGCGCCTTCCTGCTGCTCGCCGACATCGAGGACGCCGAGACGGGCGACCAGGGCCGCATCCGCCACTGGATGAACCAGGCGCTGAAGGCCCCGCGCGATCCCGCCTGGACCGCCGACGGTATCACGTCACCGGAATGGCGCGCCGTCTCGCCCGTCACCGGCCGGCTCGACGCCTTCGAATGGAAGACGCCGGTCAGCGAGTTGCAGGGGCCGATCGAGGAAGGCTCCGCCAATACGGTGGACGAGGCCATCCGCACCCTGCCGCCCATCGCCATCGAGACGCGGCCCGCCGTGAAGGCGGAGAAGGCCGAGACCGTCAAGGCCGAGCCGCCGGTCGTCGTTACGGCCGTTGCCGAGCCCGTCCCGGCAAAGGCCGAAACGCCGCAGAAGGCGGATGCCGTCCCGGCGGGAAGCGAGGAAGAGGAACGCCCCTTCTACGGCCTGCCGGACGATCCGGGCGTCAAGGCCGGCGCCGTCCGGCGGGACGATACGAGCAGCTTCAAATTGTTCTGAGAACCTCAAGGGACGGGGCGCATCACCGATGTTCGAACGCTTGCAGCATTTCCTGGCGAGCCTTTCCGGCGACGACAAGCCCGTCTTCGCCGCCGATGATCCGCGCGTTGCCGTCATGGCGCTCTGCATCCAGGTGATGGAGGCGGACGGCAAGGTGCTGGACGTGGAGAAGCAGGCGCTGCGCACCAGCTTCCGCGAATTCTACGGCGGCGTGGACGAGGCGGAACTGGACGCGCTCGTCGCGGCCGGCAGCGACGCCGAGAGCGAGGCGATCGATTTCTTCCGCTTCACCTCGGAGCTGAAGCGCCAGCTCACGGAGGAGCAGCGCATCGGCCTCATCGGCCTTCTCTGGGAGATCGTCTATGCGGACGGCGACCGCAGCGAAATGGAGGATCACGCCATCTGGCGCATCGCCGACCTTCTCGGCGTGTCGGGCCGCGAACGCATCATGAAACGGCAGGAAGTGGCCGGACGCATCGGCGCGGCGGCCGGGCAGGAGCCGCCGAAGGACGGTTGAGCCATGCTTGATTTTCCGCGCAAGGCACATCGCAGACGGCCCGTCCTCATCGTCCTGCACCAGGAAACCTCCAGCCCCGGGCGCGTCGGCCACATCCTCCAGGCGATGGGCCACACGCTGGACATCCGCCGCCCGGTGCTCGGCGACCCGCTGCCGGAAACGCTGGAACACCATGCCGGCGCCGTCGTCTTCGGCGGGCCGATGAGCGCCAACGACACCGAGCCCTATGTGCGCCGGGAGATCGACTGGCTTTCCCTGCCGCTGAAGGAGAACCGCCCCTTCCTCGGCATCTGCCTCGGCGCGCAGATGCTCGTGCGCCATCTCGGCGGCACGGTGCGCAGCCACGAGGAGGGCTGGGCGGAGATCGGCTGGTATCCGCTGAAGGCGACGGAGGCGGGCGCAGCCCTCATGGCCTGGCCGGACATGGTCTACCAGTTCCACCGCGAGGGCTTCGACCTGCCGGGGGACGCGACGCTGCTCGCCACCGGCCAGCACTACGAGAACCAGGCCTTCCGCTACGGCGAGAATGCCTGGGGCATCCAGTTCCACGGCGAACTGACGCTCGCCATGATGCACCGCTGGGTCGTGCGAGGCGCACACCGCTTCGAGCTGCCGGGCGCACAGGTCGGCCGCGCCCATCTCGACGGCCGCCTCCTGCACGATGCGGCGCTCCGGCTCTGGATGACGGCCTTCCTCGACCGCATCTTCCACGCGGGCTGAAGGGCAAAATCGCCCCCGTCGTTAAACATGTTGCCGCCCCGCCCCGGCTGCGGCCTTGCTGGCCGGGCCGGCAATGGCTACATGTCAGCACGAAAACCAATCGGAGACGCCAATGATAGCGGTCATCAACACCCTATTGTTCATCATCAACATCGCGTGGTTCCTGGTGATCGCTTCGGCGATCTTCTCCTGGCTCTACGCCTTCAATGTCATCAACGCGAACAATCAGGTGATCGCCACCATCGGCCGCTCGCTCTACCAGCTGACCGAGCCGGTCTATCGCCCGATCCGCCGCGTGCTGCCGAATTTCGGCGGCGTCGACCTGTCGCCGCTCGTCGTGCTCGTCATCCTGTTCTTCCTCGAACAGGTCATCCGCACGGTCCTCGCGCCCGCGATCCTCTGATCACCCGCGCGATCCCAAAGAAAAACCCTCCGGACCGAGCGGGCCGGAGGGTTTTGTCATTTCAGGCGGATAATGCTTACTTCGATGCCTTGTAGCGATCGACGGCTTCGACGATCATCCTCTTGGCGACGGTAACGTCCTGCCAGCCGGCGATCTTCACCCACTTGCCGGGCTCCAGATCCTTGTAGTGCGAGAAGAAGTGCTCGATCTGCTTGAGCGTGATTTCCGGCAGGTCGGTGTAGTTCTCGACCTTGTCGTAGCGGCGCGTCAGCTTCGGCACCGGCACGGCGATGATCTTCTCGTCCTTGCCGCCGTCGTCTTCCATCACGAGAACGCCGATCGGGCGCACGTTGATCACGCAGCCCGGAACGAGCGGGCGGGTGTTGGCGATGAGGACGTCGATCGGGTCGCCGTCTTCCGAGAGCGTGTGCGGCACGAAGCCGTAATTGCCCGGATAGGTCATCGGCGTATAAAGGAAGCGGTCGACGACGAGCGCGCCGGCTTCCTTGTCCATCTCATACTTGATCGGCTGGCCGCCGACCGGCACCTCGACAATGACGTTCACGTCGTCCGGCGGGTTCTTGCCAACGGAAATCGCATCGATACGCATGGGGGCTCCTGAAGTGCGGTTGATTGCGGGCTTCCTAATGCGAATCCCGTTGCAGCGCAACATGACTTTAGGCCGAGGCCGAATAGACCGCCGCCGCGCCCCGTTTCCGAAAGACCGGAGGAAGCCCCGATGAAGCCGATGTCCTTCTTTCTCGCCCTCCTGATCGCCGCTGCCGCGGCGACAGCCGGCAAGGCCAATGAAAGCGCCTATAGCGAGCGCGACCTCGACGCCTGCAAGACGCTTTCGCAGGAAGAGGAGGGCGCGAGCGTCACCTTGGAATGCGCCGGCTACAAGGACCTTGCGATCTATTTCAAGGAGGGCGACCTGCGCCAGAGCCAGGCTTACGGGCCGATCGGCAGGGCCTGGCTCGACGAGGCCTTCGAGAGCTTCGGCCCGTTCAACCACTCCAACGCCACGGTCGAATGGCGGCTCGATGCCGGGGGCGTACCCTTCGCCGCCATCGTCCGCTGGTTCGTGTCGGACCCGGAAACGACGAGCGATACCGACACGCGCTACGGCCAGGTCCTCGTCGTCTCGACGGTCGCAACGGCAGAAAACCCGACGAGCTGCGTCGTCGGCTATGTCGATGCGCTGGAGAACAGGGACGCCAACACGCTCGCCCGGAAGGTAGCGGACGAGAACGCCCGGGATTTCGCCTGCGGCCTCAACGAACCGCAATGGCACGGCGCGCGGGGAAAGCTTGCGGGCGAGCCGATGCGCTCCCTGCCGCACGCGATGGAATGAGCCTTAGGACCAGACGAAACCGATCTTCTTGAGTTCCTTTTCGCCGAAATTCTCCATGCCCTCGGCGATGTCGCGCCCGCCGGAGGAGCGGAAGAAGCGATAGGCATGCTCGCTGTCTTCCAGGCACCAGACGATCAGCCCGTTGCAGCCGAGCGACTTCAGCAGCCGCCGTGCCTCGCCGAAGAGCAGCCGGCCGAGGCCGATGCCCTGGTATTCGGGGCGCAGGTAGATCTCGTAGATCTCGCCTTCCTGCGGCAGCGCGCGGGCCCGGTTGAGGCCGAGCGTGGCATAGCCCGCCACCGTGCCGGCGACGTCGAGCACCAGCAGCGTTGCCGAACCGCGCGTCGCCTTGCGCCACCAGGCCTCGCCGCGACGGTCGACCATCTGGTTGAGCGGCTTGTGCGGAATGAGGCCGCCATAGGCCTGCAGCCACGACACCCGGTGCGTTTCGGATATCGCGCGCGCGTCCTGCGGCTCGGCCCGCCGCACATCGATCGACAGTGTCTTCATAACACGACTCATATTCCGGTGCCGATTCCACCGGAATCCCGTCAAAGGCGAAGGCTTCCTTTGCCCACAGGCGAGTTCCGGGCGGCACCGGAAAAAGTTAACGCTTTTTTAACAAACGTCACAAGCCGCAAAAACTGGCACACACATGAAAAACCCCGGCGCGGTGGCCGGGGTTTTTCATGTATCGTTTCGGAAAGGAAGCGCTCAGGCCACGCTGGCGGCGCGCTGCTTTTCGAATCGCTTGCGGTCGTTCGGGTCGAGATAGAGCTTGCGCAGGCGGATCGACTTCGGCGTCACCTCGACGAGTTCGTCGTCCTGGATCCAGGACAGCGCGCGCTCCAGCGTCATCTTGATCGGCGGCGTCAGGCGGACGGCCTCGTCCTTGCCGGCGGCGCGGATGTTGGTGAGCTTCTTGCCCTTGAGCACGTTCACTTCGAGGTCGTTGTCGCGGGTGTGGATGCCGACGATCATGCCCATATAGACCTTCTCGCCCGCGTCGATGACCATCGGGCCGCGGTCTTCCAGGTTGAAGAGCGCGTAGGCGACGGCCTCGCCCGCTTCGTTGGAGAGCAGCACGCCGTTGACGCGCCCGCCGATCTCACCCTTGTAGGGCTGGTAGTCGTGGAACAGGCGGTTCATGATCGCCGTGCCGCGGGTATCCGTCAGAAGCTCCGACTGGTAGCCGATGAGGCCGCGGGTCGGGGCGAAGAAGACGAGGCGGACGCGGTTGCCGCCGGACGGGCGAAGCTCGACCATCTCGGCCTTGCGCTCGGACATCTTCTGCACGACGACGCCGGAATGCTCCTCGTCGACGTCGATGACGACTTCCTCGATCGGCTCCAGCATCTGGCCGGTCGCCTCGTCCTTGTGCATGACGACGCGCGGACGCGAGACGGCAAGCTCGAAGCCTTCGCGGCGCATGGTCTCGATGAGGACGGCGAGCTGCAGTTCGCCGCGGCCGGAGACGAAGAACGAATCCTTGTCGCCCGATTCTTCGATCTTCAGCGCCACGTTGCCTTCGGCCTCCTTGAAGAGGCGGTCACGGATGACGCGGCTCGTGACCTTGTCGCCTTCCGTGCCGGCGAGCGGCGAGTCGTTGACGATGAAGGACATGGTGACGGTCGGCGGGTCGATCGGCTGGGCCTTGAGGGCTTCCGTGACCGACGGGTCGCAGAACGTGTCGGCGACCGTGCCCTTGGTGAGGCCGGCGATGGCGACGATGTCGCCCGCATGGGCTTCCTCGATCGCTGTGCGCTCGATGCCGCGGAAGGCAAGGATCTTGGAGATACGGCCGTTCTCGATGAGCTGGCCGTCCTGACCGAGGACCTTGACGGTCTGGTTCGGCTTGATCGAGCCGGAATGGATGCGGCCGGTGATGATGCGGCCGAGGAAGGGGTTGGCTTCGAGGATCGTGCCGATCATGCGGAACGGGCCTTCGGCGACTTTCGGCTCGGGAACGTGCTTCAGCACGAGGTCGAGCAGCGGCGCCATGCCTTCGTCCTGCGGGCCTTCCGGGTTGACGTTCATCCAGCCGTTGCGGCCCGAACCGTAGAGGATCGGGAAGTCGAGCTGCTCGTCGGTGGCGTCGAGATTGGCGAAAAGGTCGAAGACCTCGTTCAGCACTTCCTCGTGGCGGCCGTCCGGACGGTCGATCTTGTTGATGGCGACGATGGGCTTGAGGCCGACCTTGAGGGCCTTGCCGACCACGAACTTGGTCTGCGGCATCGGGCCTTCCGACGAGTCGACGAGGACGATGGCGCCGTCCACCATCGAGAGGATGCGCTCCACCTCGCCGCCGAAGTCGGCGTGGCCGGGCGTGTCGACGATGTTGATGCGGACACCCTTCCACTCGACCGAGGTCGCCTTGGCGAGGATGGTGATGCCGCGTTCCTTTTCGATGTCGTTCGAGTCCATCACGCGTTCGGCGACGCGCTGGTTTTCACGGAACGAGCCGGATTGCTTCAGAAGCTCGTCGACCAGCGTGGTCTTGCCATGGTCGACGTGCGCGATGATCGCGATATTGCGGATAGACATTGTATAATCTCTGAGGTTCAGGGGCGCGCGCAAAACGAGGGCGCCGTCTTCAATGGCCGGGCTCATACATGTTTTTGCGCAAATGCGAAAGGGGCGGGCCGCAACTCTGTTGCCAGCCCGGCGCACGGCTCGGCGGAAGGACGGCGGCCTTCAGGCCGCCAGGCCCTTCTTCTTCAGCATCGCCGCCGGGCTCGGCAGCTTGCCGCGGAAGGCCTTGTAGGCGTCCTCCGGGTCCACCGAGCCGCCGACGGAATAGATATAGGTCTTCAGCCGCGCGGCCATTTCCGGGTTGAAGGCGTCGCCCGTCTCCGTGAAGGCGGCGAACGCGTCGGCGTCCAGTACCTCCGACCACATGTAGGAATAGTAGCCGGCCGAATAGCCGTCGCCGGAAAAGACGTGCTGGAAGTGCGGCGTCGCGTGGCGCATGACGATGGATTGCGGCAGGCCGATCCTTTCGAGTACCTCCACCTGCACCGCCATCGGATCGTCCACCGGCCCCTGCGTATGGAACGCCATGTCGACCAGCGCCGAGGAGGTGAACTCCACCGTCGCAAAGCCCGAATTGAATGTGCGGGCCGCGAGCACCTTGTCGAGCAGCGCCTGCGGCATCGCCTCGCCCGTCCGGTCGTGCACCGCATAGCGCGTCAGGATCTCCGGCACCGTCAGCCAGTGCTCGTAGAGCTGCGAGGGCAGTTCCACGAAGTCGCGCGAAACGCCGGTGCCGGAAACGGACGGATAGGTGACGTTGGACAGCATGCCGTGCAGCGCGTGGCCGAATTCGTGGAAGAGCGTGCGCGCATCGTCGAGCGACAGAAGCGCCGGCTTGCCCTCGGCGGGCTTTGCGAAGTTGCAGACATTGTAGACGATCGGGATCTCGCCGACGGAGCCGTTCGGCAGCGGCAGGCGGTGCTGGCTCTGGTAGGAGCTCATCCAGGCGCCGGAGCGCTTGGAGGCGCGCGCGAAATAATCGCCGAGGAACATGGCGACGAGCCTGTCCTCCCGGTCGCGGATCTCGAAGACCCGCACGTCGGGATGATAGACCGGCACACCCGTCTTCTCGACCGCGCGGATGCCGAACAGGCGCTCGGCGACGTCGAAGCAGGCCTCGATGATCTTTTCGAGCTGGAGATAGGGCTTCAGCTCCGCCTCGGAGAAATCGAATTTCTTCGCCCGCAGCTTTTCCGCATAGTAGCGCCAGTCCCAGGGCATGACCTCGTGGTTGCGGCCCTCCTCGGCGATCAGCGCGGCAAGCTCCGCCTCTTCCTCGCGCGCCCGCGCCACGGCCTTTTCCCAGACTTGCATCAGGAGCCCGTTCACCGCCTCCGGCGTCTTTGCCATGGTGTTGTCGAGTTTCAGCGCGGCGAAATTTTCATAGCCGAGCAGCCCGGCCTTTTCCGAACGCAGCGCCAGCGTCTCCTTCACGATGCCGCGATTGTCCGTCTCGCCGCCGTTCGCCCCGCGCGCCACCCAGGCGCGGAATGCCTGCTCGCGCAGGTCCCGGCGGGCGGAAAAGGTCAGGAACGGCTCGATGATCGAGCGCGACAGCGTCACGGCATAGCGCCCGTCATGACCGCGCTCGCGAGCGGCGGCCGCCATGGCGTCCTTCAGGAAATCCGGCAAGCCGTCGAGCGCCTCGCCCTCGTCGAGGAAGAGCGCCCAGTCCTTCTCGTCGGCAAGCACGTTCTGGCCGAATTTCGCGCCGAGCCCGGCGAGCCGCTCGTTGATCGCCGAAAGCCGCTCCTGCTCGGGCTTTGCCAGCTTGGCGCCAGACTTGACGAAACCCTTCCAGTGCCGTTCGAGGACCCGCGTCTGCTCCAGCGAGAGGTTCAGCGCCGCACGGCCCTCCCACAACGCATCGATGCGCGCAAAGAGCGCCGCGTTGGTGCCGATCTTCGAGTAATGCCGCGACATCTTCGGCGCGATCTCGCGCTCCAGCGCCTGGATCGTGTCGTTGGTGTTGGCGCCGGCCCGGCTCCAGAAGAGGGCCGAGACGCGCGACAGCGCGTCGCCCGCGATCTCCAGCGCGACGACGGTGTTCTCGAAGGTCGGCGCCTCGGGATTGTTCGCGATCGCGTCGATCTCCGCCTCATGGGCGGCGAGCGCCGCATCGAAGGCGGCCGCAAAGGCCTCGTCCTTCACCAGATCGAAACGCGGCAGGCCGCCCGGGCCGCTCCACTCGACGAGGGCGGGATCGATACGGGTTTCGGTCATGGTGCGTCCTTTCCGGCAAATCAGCGTGCGCCGAATATAGGAACGGACGGGGTGCCTGGTACAGGGCGCCGGCATAAAAACCGGAACAGAAAGCCGCCTGCCGCGTTGCACGGGCTGCGGCACCCTGCCTCTTGACGCGGAGGGCGACTTCGGTGAAAACATCGGCCACCGCGGCCTTTGACATCGGTTGCCGCGGTGAACCCTGGTGCCGGGCCCCTCTGGCGAGAGTTTTTACGGCGCTCTCGTGATGTCGGTACCGCCAGCAATGAGCCGGCGGATTCAAACGCACATGAACATCCTCACCATGCCTCACCCGCATGCCCGTCGTGGTATGCGCGATTTCACCTTGCCTACCTCCTCCAGCAGGGAGGCGCTGTCATGATCGGCAACGGCGAAGGCAAATCCACCCTCTCCTACCTCAAATGGGCCTTCATCTTCACGGCCATCGGCCTTGCGCTCGGCGCCTGGCTCGGCTGGCAGTCGACCGGAACGCTGTCCGGCATGGCGACCGTCTTCTTCATCTGCACGGTCCTCGCCGTGCTGGAGATCTCGCTCTCCTTCGACAACGCCATCGTGAACGCCAATAAGCTCAAGGACATGACGCCGGTCTGGCAGCATCGGTTCCTGACCTGGGGCATCCTCATCGCCGTCTTCGGCATGCGCATCGTCTTCCCGCTGCTGATCGTCGTCATCGCGGCCGGCATCGGCCCGGTCGATGCCCTCGTGCTCGCCGCGCGGGAGCCGCAGGAATATGCGCGCATCATGAACGAGGCGCACCTGCCCATCGCCGCCTTCGGCGGCACCTTCCTGATGATGGTCGGCCTCACCTACTTCTTCAACCATGAGAAGGAGGTGCACTGGATCGGCTTCATCGAGAAGCACATGGCGCGCTCGGCGATCGTCAAGGGCATCGAGATCGCCTTCGTCCTCGCCCTCATCCTCGTCTTCTCGAACCTCCTGGAGGGCGAAGCGTCGAACACCTTCGTCCACGCCGCCGTCTACGGCCTCCTCACCTTCCTTGCGGTGGAGGTGGTCGGCGGCCTGCTTGACGCCTCGCAGAAAGCGATGTCGGAAGCAGCCAAGGGCGGCCTCGGCGCCTTCATCTACCTGGAGGTGCTGGACGCCAGCTTCTCCTTCGACGGCGTGATCGGCGCCTTCGCGCTGACGCAGAACCTCTTCGTCATCGCCATCGGCCTCGGCATCGGCGCCATGTATGTGCGCTCGATGACGATCATGCTCGTCGACAAGGGCACGCTCGCCGAATACCGCTACCTGGAGCACGGCGCGTTCTATGCGATCCTGATCCTATCGGTCGTCATGTACTGCCAGACGCTGGTGCACATCCCCGAGGTCATCACCGGCCTTGGCGGCGCAACGCTGATCGGCATCTCCCTCTGGTCCTCGATCCGCCACAACCGGCGGGAACGGACGCTGGGCGACCACGCCGACAACCGCGTCGCAACGCAGTTCGGCGAGAAGGCCTGACAACGAGCCGGCCGCTCCGGCGGCCGGCATGCCTCGAAACGTCCTTCTCTCTCCGTCATCTTCGGGCTTGACCCGAGGATCCACCGCCTCACCCGCGGCATGGATGGTCGGGTCAAGCCCGACCATGACGAAAGAGAGGCATGAGGCAGGGCGCGCCTGTCGAGCCCAACCCCAAAAAACACAGAAGGCCCGCTGGTCTTGCGACCGGCGGGCCTTTTTATTCGGGGGAATTCTCTTGCCGCGTCAGGCGCGCGGCAGGTCGGCGGGGTTGATGCCGAGGGTCTTCAGGTCGCGGTCCTTTGGGCGGCGGTGCCCTTCGACAGCCGCGGCGGCTGCATTGGCAGCGCTCAGTACGGCGAAGGCCCGGCCGAAGAAGCCCTGGGCGAAGGAGTTGCGGAGGGAGGTCATTGGATTGCTCGCTTTCTGTTTTAGCTTACGAGCGGAAGATGATGCTTTCGCCGCCGAAGTACAACGGACGGAATCTCAGCCCAGCCATGCAATGCATGCAGGCCGGGAACGAGGTTCCCGGCCTGCATTTGTTTCGCGATGACGAAAGGCCTCAGTCCTCGTTCGCCGCAAGCTGCGAAAGGACTTCGCCCTTGCCGCGCGCCCGAAGGATCAGCGGCACGATGATCGCAAGCAGGGCAAGGACGAACAGCAGGGCCGCGATGGGCGACATGACGAGCGCCGTCACGTCGCCCTGGCTGATCGCCAGCGCACGGCGCAATTGCTGCTCTGCCATCGGCCCGAGGATGAGGCCGACGACCACCGGCGCGATCGGATAGCCGAAGATGCGCATGGCAAAGCCGAGCAGGCCGAAGGCGAGCAGCATGCCGAGCTCGAAGACCGACGGATTGGCGCCGATGGTGCCGAGCGTCGCGAAGACGAGGATGCCGGCATAGAGCCACGGCTTGGGGATGCTCAGCAGCCGCACCCACAGGCCGATCAGCGGCAGGTTCAGTACCAGCAGCATGAAGTTGGCGATGAGGAGGCTGGCGATGAGGCCCCAGACGAGCTGCGGGTTGGAGGCGAACAGCAGCGGGCCGGGCTGGAGGCCGTACTGCTGGAAGCCGGCCAGCATGATCGCCGCCGTCGCCGAGGTCGGAAGGCCGAGCGTCAGCAGCGGCACGAGCGTGCCGGCGGCGGACGCGTTGTTGGCCGCTTCCGGGCCTGCGACCCCCTCGATGGCCCCGTTGCCGAACTCTTCCGGATGCTTCGTCAGGCGCTTTTCCGCAGCATAGGAGAGGAAGGTGCCGATCTCCGCCCCGCCGGCCGGCATCGCGCCGATGGGAAAGCCGATGACGGTGCCGCGAAGCCAGGGCTTCCACGAGCGCGCCCAGTCGGCGGCGTTCATCCAGACGGACCCCTTGACGGCCTCGATCTTGTCCGGCTCGCTGTCGCCCTTGGAGGCGATGTAGAGCGACTCGCCGATGGCGAACATGGCGACCGCCAGCGTCGTCACTTCCACGCCGTCGAGCAGATCGGGAATGCCGAAGGAAAGGCGTGTCTGGCCGCTCAGCTGGTCGATGCCGATGATCGCCAGCGTCAGGCCGACGAAGAGCGAGGTGAGGCCGCGCAGCGTCGAATCGCCGAAGGCCGAGGAGACCGTCACGAAGGCGAGCACCATCAGCGCGAAATATTCGCGCGGCCCGAAGACGAGCGCGAGCTTGACGATGAAGGGCGCGATGAAGGCGAGCGCGAGCGTGGCGATGAGACCGGCAACGAACGAGCCGATGGCCGCCGTCGCAAGCGCCGGCCCGCCGCGCCCGGCCCGCGCCATCTTGTTGCCCTCGAGCGCGGTGACGATCGAGGCGCTCTCGCCGGGCGTGTTGAGCAGGATGGAGGCGGTGGAACCGCCGTACATGCCGCCGTAGTAGATGCCGGCGAACATGATGAGCGAGCCCGCCGGATCGAGCTTGTAGGTGACCGGCAGCAGGAGGGCGACCGTCAGGGCCGGGCCGATGCCGGGAAGGACCCCGACCGCCGTGCCGAGCGTCACGCCGATGAGCGCGTAGAGCAGGTTCATCGGCTGGGCAGCGACGGAAAGGCCCTGCAGGAAGAATTCGAATGTGCTCATGATCTGCCGCTCCCTTCAGAAGAACAGGTGTTCGAGCGGTCCGGCGGGCAATGAAAGCTGCAGCAGCTTGGCAAAGATCACCCAGACGATGAAGGAAAGGACGATGCCCACGGGGATCGTCGCCCAGAGCTTGCGCCGGCCGAAGCCGCATGCGGTGAGGGCGAAGAGCATGCCCGTCGCGACGGAGAAGCCGGCCGGCCTCAGGAGCAGCATCTGCGCGGCAAGCCCGGCGACGAGCCAGACGACGGGGCCGATGGCGACGGCCTCGCGCTTGGGGAAATCGCCGCGCCAGGCCTCGAAGCCCGACCAGACACCGAGGATGACCAAGCCGATGGCGACCCAGTGCGGCACCGTCGCCGGACCGATGGGGGCATAGGTGCTGGTGGTAGCGAGGCGGGCGACATCCCACCAGATCACGGCGGCGGCCGCGATCAGCGCCGGGGCGATGATGAACGCCGCCCTGTCGGGGCGGCGCGTTTTCCTGGAGGACGGGACCTCGCTCATTTGACGAGCCCGATATCCTTGAGGACGCTTTCCGTCGAGGCGACGTCCTTGTCGAGCTGTTCCTTGAAGGCGTCGCCGGCAAGGTAGGTGTTCGTCCAGCCCTTGGTCTTCAGGATGTCCTTCCAGGCGTCGGAATTCGCGGCCTTCTCGATATCGGCGTTGATGGCCGCGACCTGCTCGTCCGTAAGGCCGGGCGCTGCGGCGACCATGCGCCAGTTCTCGACGACGACGTCGAGGCCGCCTTCCTTGATGGTCGGGGCGTCGATGCCCTCGATGCGCTCGGGGCTGGAGAGCGCGATCAGGCGCAGCGTGCCGGCCTTCACCTGGCCTTCGAATTCGCCGTAGCCGGAAATGCCGGCCGTCACCTGGTTGCCGAGGATCGCGGCAAGCGCCTCGCCGCCGCCAGAATAGGCGACATAGTTGATCTTGGTCGGGTCGACGCCGGCCGCCTTGGCGATGAGGCCTACGGCGATGTGGTCAACGCCGCCGGCCGAACCGCCGGCCCAGGAGACGGCGCCCGGATCGGCCTTCAGGGCCTTGACGAGGTCGTCCATGTTCTGGATGGGGGAAGCGGCCGGAACGACGATCGCCTCATATTCGCCGGTCAGGCGCGCGATCGGCGTGACGTCCTTGAGCGTCACGGGCGACTGGTTGGTGAGGATCGCGCCGACCATGACGTAGCCGCCGACGATGAGCGCGTTCGGATTGCCCTTGTTCTGGCTGGCGAACTGCGCGAGACCGATGGTGCCGCCGGCGCCCGGAACGTTCACCACCTGCACGCTGCTGGAGATCTTCTCGTCCTGCAGGACCGTCTGCAGCGAGCGGGCCGTCTGGTCCCAGCCGCCGCCCGGGCCGGCCGGTGCCATGATGGAATAATCGGCGGCAAAGGCCGGAAGCGCCATCGCGCCGGCGATAAGGGATGCCAGGAAGAAATATTTCAAGTGTCTGTCCTCCGTCAGGCGCGGCTTGTGCGCGCGCATCGTTGCTTATGGCGGGAGGACGGCAGCCGGCTGCGACGCGGATCGCGGGCATGGCGGCGGCTGGATTTCCTCCCGGTCTTTCGTCCGCCTCCACGGACGAGAAGAGCCCTAAGCCAGCACAAGAAGCTGACATCTACCTGACATGGTAGCGCATGGACCGGCGATGTCGAGCGGCCAGGCGCCTATTGCGTGCGCAGGACCTCGTTCCAGCGGGCGATCAGCCGGGCGCGCTTGACCTGGTCGAGATAGACCATGAGGCCGGGGCTCACGGGCACGGGCTTCAGCTGCGCGCCGAGCAGCGCGCTCATCGTGCGCGCCGTGTTGGAGCCGGAGACGTCCGGGCTGACGGCGGCGATCTGCAATTCGCGCGAAAGGATCTCCTGCCCCTCCTTCGACATGAAGAAGGCGAGGTAGCGCCGGCCGAGTTCCGGCGAGGCCGCCGCCTGCGGTACGAGGCCGATGCGCGACATGACGACGGTATAGTCCTTCGGCAGGACGATGCCGACATCGGGATGGCGCGAGGCCCAGTCGGCCGCATAGGAGCCGAGGATGTTGTAGCCGAGCACGAAGCGCCCGTCGGCAACGCGCTCGAGGATCGCCGAGCTCGTCGAGTAGAGCTTGACCCCGGCCGCCCCCATCGCCTGGATCACCGTCCAGATGTCGCCGAACTGCTCCTGGTCGCGCGCCATGAAGAGGAAGCCGACGCCGGAGCGCTCGATGTCGTAGGTGCCGATGCGGCCATAGACCTTCTCGCCCTCCTTCTTCAGGTAATCGACGAATTCGGCGCGCGAGGCGGGCGGCTTGCCGCCCTTGAAGCTCGGCTTGTGGTAGACGAAGACGGCCGGCTCGAAGGTGAGCGCATAGGCCGTGTTGCGCCAGTTGGCCCAGGCCGGCCAGCGCTCGCTCATCGGCAGGTCGCTGCGCTGGGCATAGCCGTCGTTGCTGAGCTTGACCTGGAGGTCCATCGCCGAGGAGAAGGCGAAGTCGGCGGTCTTTTCGCCGGCGTCCGTCTCGCGCACGATGCGGTCGTAGACCTCGCCGGTCAGCATTTCGTCGTAGCGCAGCGCGATATCGGGATTGGCCGCCTGGAACCCCCTGATCATCGGCCGGGCGAGCGGCTCGTCGAGCGAGGAATAGACGACGAGCACCGGCGCGTCCCTGTTGCCGTCCAGCGCGGGGAAGAAGGCCGGCTCGGCCTGCGCGGAAAGGACCGGGGCGAGGAATGCAAGAAGGGTGAGGACAAGACGCATGGCGCGACCTTGCCAAAGCGCGCGCCCGTTCACAAGTGCGCCGGCCGCCGCTAGACTTGTCCGCGGGAGGACGAAACGTGCGCATTCTATTGGTGGAGGACAACGAAGCCCTGGCGGACGGCCTCTCGGCCATCCTGAAAGGCACCGGCCATGCGGTGGACGTGGTGCGCGACGGCGCCTCCGCCGATGCCGCCATCGCATCGGAGAACTTCGACCTCGTCATCCTCGACCTGACGCTGCCGGAAATGGACGGGCTCGACGTGCTGCGCGCCATGCGCGGGCGCGCCTGCAAGGCCGCCGTGCTGATCCTGACGGCGCGCGGGGCGCCGGAAGAGCGCGTGCGCGGCCTCGACCTCGGCGCCGACGACTACATGATCAAGCCCTTCGATATCTCCGAATTCGAGGCGCGCGTGCGCATGCTGCTGCGCCGGCAGGCGGGCCTTCGCTCCTCCGCCGTCACCTTCGGCGGCATCGCGCTCGACCTCAATTCGCGCACTTTCTCCGCCGAGGGCGCGCCGCTCGACATTCCCGCCCGCGAGCTCGGCCTTCTCGAGATCCTCTTCATGCGCGCGGGCAAGGTGGTCGCCAAGGAGGCGATCATGCAATCGCTCGCCGCCTTCGACGACGACCTTTCCGCCAATGCGATAGAGCAATATGTGAGCCGGCTAAGGAAACGGCTCGCCCCGCACGGCCTCACCGTGCGAACCGCCCGCGGCATCGGCTACTATCTCGACAAGGCGAGCGCAGCTTGACCTTCCTTCCGGCCTCATCGCTCCGCCGGCGCCTGCTGCTCTGGCTGCTCGTCTCGACGGCGGTGATCGGCGTCGTCGCCCTTGCCGACACCTATCGCGAGGCGGTGAAGACGGCGAACGCGGTCTCCGACCGCGTGCTCGCCGGCTCGGCGCTCGCCATCGCCGAGCGCGTCGTGGTGACGGAGAACGGCGTGCTGGAGGTCGACATTCCCTATGTCGCCCTCGAAATGCTGACCTCGGCGGCGCAGGACCGCGTCTTCTACCGCGTCGACGGGCCGCCCGGCCGCTTCATCACCGGCTACCAGACGCTGCCCACCATCGCCGACATGGGGGGCCGCGCCGTCGGCTTTGCCGATGCGAATTTTCGCGGCGAGCCGATTCGCATCGCCGTCCTGCAGCGTTCGGCCTCCACGGGCATCAACTCCGTCCCCTTCGCGGTGACGGTCGCCGAAACCACCATTGCCCGCCGCCAGTTGACCGAGACCATCCTGCTGCACTCGGCGCTGCGCCTTGCCATGATGATTGCCGGCGCGGCGGCCATCGTGTGGATCGCCGTCACCGTCTCTTTGCGCCCGCTCTACCGCCTCGGCGATGCCATCGCCGAGCGCAACCCGGACGACCTGCACCCGATCGACCAGCATGCGCCGAGCGAAGTGCAGGGCCTCGTCGACACGGTCAATTCCTTCATGGTGCGCCTGCAATCGGCGCTCGACGCGCTGCGCCATTTCTCCGGCAATGCCAGCCATCAGTTGCGCACGCCCCTTGCCATCATCCGCACGCAGCTTGCCCTTGCAAGCCGTGCCGGAACGCTCGAAGAGGCGCAGGAAGCCGCCCGCAAGGGCGATGCCGCCGTCGCCCATGCCGAGCGCATCCTCGCCCAGCTCCTCCTGATGGCGAAGATCGACGCGGCCGGCTCCAGCGAGCCGCAGAAACCGGCCTCCATCGACATCGCCGCCCTTGCCCAGCAACTCACCGCCGACCGCGTGCCCGCCGCCGCCGAGGCGGGCATCGACCTCGGCTATGCGGGCGACGGCCCGGCTTTCGCGCGCGCCGAGCCGCTGCTCTTCGGCGAACTGCTGCGCAACCTCGTGGAGAACGCCATCGCCTATGCCGGCCGCGGCGCGGAGGTGACGGTGAGCGTGCGGGAGGCGGTCGGCGCCACCCTCCTCACCGTGGAGGACAACGGCCCCGGCATTCCGCCCGAGCGCCGGAACCTCGTGCGCCAGCGGTTTTCGCGCGGCGAGCATCGCAACGCCCCCGGCATGGGCCTCGGCCTGCCCATCGTCGAGGAGATCGCCGCGCTGTTCGACGCGACGATGACGCTGGCGGACGGTGCGAACGGGCGCGGCCTCGCCGTGACGATCCGCTTTCCGGCCGGATAGCTACGATTTGCGCCAGCCGAAAAGGCCCGGCGCGGCATGCCAGACGGCCTGCACGGCAAACCCCATGAAGAGGAGGCCCGAGGCGCGCACGATGGCAAGCTCGTGGCGGCGGTAGAAGCGGCGCACGAGACCGGCGCCGATGATCGAGACCAGGATGACGTCGGCAATGAGGAAACCGCAGAAGGAGGCGCCGAGCAGCGTCGGCAGCGCCTTGAACTCCAGCGCGTTCGACGAGCTGGCGAGCAGCGCCGTGAAGGTGGCGAGCGCCACCGGATAGCCCTTGGGATTGGTGAGGCCGAAGATCAGGCCGCGCCGCAGCGGCCGCTCCACCGTCACCATCGCCTCGCCCTCCGTGCGCCGGCGCGCCGTCAGGGCCGACCAGCCGATCCAGGCGAGATAGGCGCCGCAGAAGAGGCCCAGCACATCGAAGACCAGCGTGCCGATGGTCTTGGCCCCGACGATCGCCACCAGCGCCAGCGTCGACCAGACGAGGTCGCCGGCAAGGTGGCCGCCGAGGAAGAGGGCGCCGGCCTTGCGCCCCTGTCCCGCGCCGATGCCCAGAAGGGCGAGGAAGGCCGGGCCGGGGATGAGCACATAGAGAAGAGCCGCCAGGAAGGCGCCGAAGAGCATGGAAGCGGTCATGGAAATCCCCGTGGAACGTGGCGGCATTCCAGTCCCGCCCGCAGCGTTCGTCAAGGGGATGGCGAGGGGAATCTGCCGTTTCGCAGGGCAGCCATGCAGAGCCGCCTCGGCTCGGCCGTTGCCCCTGCCGGCAGCGCATAGTAAGGTCCGCTTACGATAAGCCGAAAGCAATCATGTCCCCACGCCCCGATCCCGACGCCCTCGGTTTCGTCCTCACCGACGTTGCCCGAATGTTGCGCGGCGCCTTCGAGCGCCGCATCGCCAATGCCGGCCTCGGCCTGACGCCGGGCGAGGCGCGCACGCTCGTGCGCATCGCCACGCTGGAAGGCGGCCGCCAGCTCGACATCGCCCAGCGCCTCGGCATCGAGCCGATGACGCTCTCCACCTATCTCGACCGCCTGCAGAGCCTCGGCTATGTCGAGCGCCGTCCGGACCCGGCCGACCGCCGCGCCAAGCTGATCTTCACCACGCCCGCCGCCGGCGCGATGATCGCCGGCATCCGCACCGAGCAGGTCGAACTGATGCGGCAGGTGACGAGCGGTATCGCAGAGGAGGACGTGGACCTCATCCGCGACCGGCTGCGGCAGCTCCGCGCCAATCTTTCCGTGATCGAGGAAGACAGTTCCGCCCTCGCACCTGCCCGGGGAACGGGACGCTGAAACGAGAAAGGCCCGCTGCCGTTTCGGGCAGCGGGCCTTTCTTTCGTTGGTCCGGTCAGCCGCGCTTGTTGCGGGCGGCGAGCGTGCGCAGGCGCAGCGCGTTCAGCTTGATGAAGCCGGCGGCGTCCTTCTGGTCGTAGGCGCCCTGGTCGTCCTCGAACGTGACGAGCTTGTCGGAATAGAGCGACTTTGCAGATTCGCGGCCGGTGACCATGACGTTGCCCTTGTAGAGCTTCAGCGTCACTTCGCCTTCGACATGCTCCTGGCTCCGGTCGATTGCGGCCTGCAGCATCTCGCGCTCCGGCGAGAACCAGAAGCCGTAATAGATCAGCTCCGCATAGCGCGGCATCAGCTCGTCTTTCAGGTGCGCGGCGCCGCGGTCGAGGGTGATGCTCTCGATGGCGCGGTGCGCGGCGAGCAGGATCGTGCCGCCGGGCGTCTCGTAGACACCGCGCGACTTCATGCCGACGAAGCGGTTCTCCACGAGATCGAGGCGGCCGATGCCGTTGTCGCGGCCGTAGGTGTTGAGCGTCGCCAGCAGCGTCGCCGGCGACATGCGCACGCCGTTGATGGAGACCGCATCGCCCCGCTCGAAGCCGACCTTGATGACGGTCGCCTTGTCCGGCGCCGTCTCCGGCGAGATGGTGCGCATATGCACGTATTCCGGCGCCTCGACGGCCGGGTCTTCCAGAACCTTGCCCTCGGAGGAGGAGTGCAGCAGGTTCGCGTCGACCGAGAACGGCGCCTCGCCCTTCTTGTCCTTGGCGACCGGGATCTGGTGCTGCTCGGCGAATTCGAGCAGGTGCGTGCGGCTCTTGAACGACCAGTCGCGCCACGGCGCGATGATCTTGATGTCCGGGTTCAGCGCATAGGCGGAAAGCTCGAAGCGGACCTGGTCGTTGCCCTTGCCGGTCGCGCCGTGCGCGATGGCGTCGGCGCCGGTCTTGGCGGCGATCTCGATCAGGTGCTTGGAGATCAGCGGGCGGGCGATGGAGGTGCCGAGCAGGTAAACGCCTTCATAGACGGCATTGGCGCGGAACATCGGGAAGACGAAATCGCGCACGAATTCCTCGCGCACGTCCTCGATGAAGATCTCCTTGATGCCGAGCATCTCGGCTTTCTTGCGCGCCGGCTCCAGCTCCTCGCCCTGGCCGAGGTCGGCCGTGAAGGTCACGACTTCCGCGTTAAGTTCGGTCTGCAGCCATTTCAGGATGATCGAGGTGTCGAGGCCGCCCGAATAGGCCAGCACGACTTTCTTCACGTCTTTATGTGATGCCATGATGATGAGGTCCGTTGCATGAAGGGACGCGGCAAGCCCGCGAAAGCCCGGTGTCGCGGCACTTTTAGCGAGATTGGCGCGCGACGCAAGGGCAAGGCCCGACGCTTGCCGGCGCGGGCAGGGTTTGACCGGACTGCCGAAGTCCCCATATTCCGCCCGATGGACCATTGAAGGGGCGATCCCATGACGAAGATTTCGGATATCATCAAGCCGGCCAACGTCGCCGTCATCACGGGCGGCGCCTCCGGCATCGGCCTTGCCGCCGCGAAGCGCTTCGCGGAGGCCGGCATGTGCGTCGCGCTTGCCGACCGCGATGCCGACCGGCTCGGCGAGGCCCGCGCGGAAATCGAGGCCATTTCGGGCGAGGCCAACGTCATGGCGGTGGAAACCGACGTTGCCCACCGCCACGAGCTGGAAGCGCTGCAACGCGCCGTGCTGCAGCGCTTCGGCCGCGTGCATGTGCTGATGAACAATGCCGGCATCCAGCCGGATACCTCCATCTTCAGTGCCGAGGCGAACTGGGACCATATCCTTTCCGTCAACCTGATGGGCGTCATCCACGGCACGCAGGTCTTCGGCCCCGACATGCTGGCCCATGGCGAGCCGGGCCTCATCATCAACACCGGCTCCAAGCAGGGCATCACCACGCCGCCCGGCAACCCGGCCTACAACGTCTCCAAGGCCGGCGTGAAAGTCTTCACCGAGGCGCTGGAGCACGAGCTGCGCAACACCGAAGGCGCGAGGGTTTCCGCCCATCTCCTCATCCCCGGCTTCGTCTTCACGGCGCTCACGAGGGGCGAGCGCACCGAAAAGCCGGATGCCGCCTGGACGCCGGCCCAGACCGTCGAATTCATGATGGAGAGCCTGGAGCGCGGCGATTTCTACATCCTCTGCCCGGACAACGACGTGCCCCGCGCCCTCGACGAGCGCCGCATGGCCTGGGCGATGGGCGACGTCATCGAGAACCGCCCGCCGCTCTCGCGCTGGCACAAGGACTATGCGGAGAAATTCAGGGCCTTCGTGGAGGAGGGCTAGGACCGATCGACATTCAGTTCAGGCCGAGCCGAAAATGGTGGTTTTCCGGGACCCGGAGCGCAGCGTACTTTCGGTACGTGAGCACCGGGAGCCCGGGAAAGCGCCATTTGCAGGCCGGATTGGGCTGAATGTCGATCGGTCCGAACCCATCTCCATCACGGTAACAGCCCATCATAGACTTTGATTGGTAATCTTCCGAAAGCCGGATTAGACGTCTTCCATCTTCTCCGACTTCCGGAAACCGTCGCCATGGACTTCCTGCCCACGCTTGCAACGCTCCTCGCCTTCACCGCCGCCAGCCTTCTCCTGGCGATGACACCCGGCCCCGACATGACGCTCTCCATCAGCCGCGCGCTGTCGCAGGGCCGCGGGCCGGCGCTCTTTGTGGTGATCGGCACCAGCCTCGGCATCGTCGTCCACACGATGCTCGTCGCCTTCGGCATCTCGGCGCTGATCACCGCCTCGCCGACGGCCTTCCTGATCCTGAAGACGGGCGGGGCGGCCTATCTGCTCTGGCTTGCCGTGCAGGCAATCCGCTACGGCTCGAATTTCACGGTGAAGGCGGCGGCGGGCCCGCGCGGCACCGTGCTTGCCAATATCTCGTCCGGCTTCTGGGTGAACCTGCTCAATCCCAAGGTCATCATCTTCTTCATGACCTTCCTGCCGCAGTTCATCTCGGCCGGCGACCCGAACGTCACCGGCAAGCTGATCTTCCTCGGCCTGTTCTTCATCGTCGTCGGCATTCCGGTGAACGTGATCGTCATCCTTGCCGCCGACCGGCTGGCAAGCTGGCTCCAGCAGAACCCGAAGGTGCTGCGCGGCATCGATTATACCTTCGCCGGCGTGTTCTCGGTCTTCGCGATGAAGATCTTCCTCACCCAGTCCCGCTGACCGGCGCTCAGCCGATCAGCAAGGCATCGTCGTCCAGCGTCTGGCCGCGCATCTTGCGGAACATGGCGATGAGGTCCTCGACCTGCAAATTCTTGCGGTTGTCGCCGGCAACGTCCAGCACGATCTCCCCGCCATGCAGCATGACGGTGCGGTGGCCGTAGTCGAGCGCCTGGCGCATCGAATGCGTCACCATCAGCGTCGTCAGCTTGCGCTCGGAAACGATCTTCTGCGTGAGGGTCATGATGAACTCGGCCATGCCCGGGTCGAGCGCAGCCGTATGCTCGTCGAGCAGCAGCACGTCGGAGCCGGCAAGCGTCGCCATGACGAGCGAGACGGCCTGCCGCTGGCCGCCGGACAGAAGGTCCATGCGGTCGCGCATGCGGTTTTCCAGGCCAAGGTTCAACTCGGCGATGCGCTCGCGGAAATGCGCGCGGCGCTGCGGCCCGAGCGCGGCGGCAAGGCCGCGCCGTTCGCCACGGCGAGCGGCAAGCGCAAGGTTCTCCTCGATGGAGAGCGCGCCGCAGCTTCCCGTCAGCGGATCCTGGAAGACGCGGGCGACGCGGCCGGCGCGAGCGGCGGTGCCCTGGCGCGTCACGTCGGCGGTGCCGATCTTCACCTGGCCTTCGGTGGCGATGACGTCGCCGGCAAGAACGCCGAGCAGCGTCGACTTGCCGGCGCCGTTCGAGCCGATGACGGTGACGAACTGGCCTTCCTCGATGGTGAGGCTGACGCCGTTCAGCGCCTGCTTCTGCAGCGGCGTGCCCTTGCCGAAGACGACCTTGATATCGGAAACGGAGATCATCAGGCGGCTCCCCCGCGGCGAAGGCGCGGCAGCACGAGCGCCACGGTGACGAGCACCGCCGTCACGAAATTGAGGTCGGAGGCCTGCAGGCCCAGGACGTCGGACGACAGGGCAAGCTGGATGGCGATGCGGTAGAGGATCGAGCCGACGACGCAGCCGATCAGCGCGGCGAGAATGCCGCGCGCGCCGAACAGCGTCTCGCCGATGATGACGGCGGCAAGGCCGACGACGATGGTGCCGACGCCGGAGGTGACGTCGGCAAAGCCGTTCGTCTGGGCGAACAGCGCGCCGCCGAGGGCGACCAGCGCATTGGAAAGCGCAATGCCGAGATAGATCTGCCGGTTGGTGTCGACGCCCTGCGCGCGGGCCATGCGGGCATTCGCCCCGGTCGCGCGCATCGAAAGGCCGGCGTCGCTCTCAAGGAAGCGCCAGACGACGATGACCGCGACGACGACGAGGACGCCGACGAAGAGCGGACGGACGTAGAAATCCCTGAGGCCGTGGCCGAAGAAGGGGCTGATCATCGTCTCGGCATTGATGAGCGCGACGTTCGGCTTGCCCATGACGCGCAGGTTCACCGAGAAGAGCGCGATCATCGTCAGGATCGAGGCGAGGAGGTTGAGGATGCGGAAACGCACGTTCAGCATCGCCGTGACGAGGCCGGCAAGGGCGCCCGCCACCATGGCGACGGCCGATGCGAGCCAGGGATTGAGCCCCGCGATGATCAGCACGGCCGCGACGGCGGCACCGAGCGGAAAGGATCCGTCCACGGTCAGGTCCGGAAAATCCAGCACGCGGAAGGCAAGGTAAACGCCGATCGACACGAAGGCGAAGACCAGCCCCAGTTCGACGGCACCCCAGAAGGCAATCAGGCTCACGGCTCTCGGCTTTCTCTTGGCACTACCCGTTCCGCGTTCCCGCGGGATGGGCCTTCTTAACAGATCAACCGCCGCCGGGCGATCCGGCAGCGGTTGATTCCGATTTCGGTTGTCCGGGAGCCCGGATTATTCGATCACGCGGGTCGCGCGGCCGATGACGGCTTCCGGCAGGGTGACGCCCATCTTGGCGGCGGCGGACTTGTTGACGACGAGGTCCGTGCCGGCCGCGACCTTCACGGCGATGTCGCCGGGGTTCTCGCCCTTGAGGATGCGCACGACGACTTCACCCGTCTGCTTGCCGACGTCATGGTAGTTGAAGCCGAGGGCCGCGATGGCGCCGCGCGAGACGGAATCCGTGTCGGCGGTGAAGAGCGGGAGTTTGGCTTCCTCGGCAACGGCGACCGCGCCTTCCAGCGCCGAGATGATCGTGTTGTCCGTCGGGATGTAGATCGCATCGGCGCGGCCGACCAGCGCGCGGGCGGCGCCCTGCACTTCGGCCGACTTGGTGGCGGCGGATTCGACGACCGTGAGGCCCGCCTTCTCGGCTTCCGCCTTCAGGACGGCGAGCAGCGAGACGGAGTTGGCTTCGCCCGAATTGTAGAGGAAGCCGATCGTCTTGGCGTTGGGCAGGATTTCCTTGATCAGCGCCAGATGCTCGGCGACCGGCGACATGTCGGAAAGGCCGGTGACGTTGCCGCCGGGCTTGTCCATGTTGGTGACGAGCTGCGCGCCGACCGGGTCGGAGACGGCCGTGAAGACGACCGGGATATCCTTCGTGGCGGAAACGACGGCCTGGGCGGACGGCGTGGAGATCGGCACGATGACGTTCGGGCCTTCGCCGACGAACTGGCGGGCGATCTGCGCGGCCGTCGCGGGGTTGCCCTGCGCCGATTCGTAGATGAACTTCAGGTTCTCGCCTTCCTTGTAGCCGGCCGCTTCCAGCGCTTCCTTGACGCCGTCGCGGGCGGCATCGAGCGCCGGATGTTCGACGATGGCAGTCACGGCGACCGTGACGTCTTCGGCCTGTGCGGGCAGCGTGATCGCGAGCGTTGCCGCGAAGGCGAGCAGGATATGGCGCATGGATGGGTCTCCCTGAATGATTTTAGGCCGTTTCTAGGCAAAACGGCCGGTCAAATCAATTCTCGCGACCCGCTCGGTCGATCATATTTTCTGATGGGACGTGGGAGCGCAGCCCGCTCCTCAGTCGTCCTCGCCGTGCCCGGCGATCATCATCGCCTCGAAGGCCATGCGCTCGACCTTGCGCATGCGCTCGGATTCGGACTTGAGCTGGCCGCAGGCGGCGAGGATGTCGCGGCCGCGCGGGGTGCGGATCGGCGAGGCGTAGCCGGCCTGGTTGATGAAATCGGCGAAGCGCTCGATCTGCTCCCAGTCCGAACACTGGTAGTTCGTGCCCGGCCAGGGATTGAACGGGATGAGGTTGATCTTCGCCGGAATGCCCTTCAGGAGCTGCACCAGCAGCTTGGCATCCTCCAGGCTGTCGTTGACGTCCTTCAGCATCACATATTCGAAGGTGATGCGCCGCGCGTTCGACAGGCTCGGATAGGCCCGGCAGGCCTCAAGCAGCTCTTTCAGGGGATATTTCTTGTTGATCGGCACCAGCATGTCGCGCAGCTCGTCGCGCACGGCATGGAGCGAGATCGCCAGCATGACGCCGATCTCCGAGCCGGTGCGGTAGATTTCCGGCACGATGCCGGAGGTCGAGAGCGTCACACGGCGCTTGGAGAGCGAAAGCCCGTCGCCGTCCGTGGCGATCAGCAGCGCCGTCTTCACGCTCTCGAAATTGTAGAGCGGCTCGCCCATGCCCATCATGACGATGTTGGAGACCTTGCGGCCCTCGGCGGGAACGATGGCGCCGGCCGGTGTGTCGCGGTCGGGGAAATCTCCGAGCCGGTCGCGGGCGAGCAGGAGCTGGGAAAGGATTTCCTCCGCCGTCAGGTTGCGCACCAGCTTCTGCGTGCCGGTGTGACAGAAGGAGCAGGTGAGCGTGCAGCCGACCTGGCTGGAGATGCAGAGCGTGCCGCGGCCCTCTTCCGGAATGTAGACGGTCTCGATCTCGACCGGACGGCCGGCGCCGCGCGGGGGAAAGCGCAACAGCCACTTGCGCGTGCCGTCGCTCGACACCTGCTCCTCGACGATTTCCGGGCGCGCGACGGTGAAATGCGTCTTCAGCATCTCGCGCATGTCCTTGGAGACGTTCGTCATGTCGTCGAAATCGGAGACGCCGCGCACGTAGAGCCAGTGCCAGAGCTGGCTGACGCGCATCTTCACCTGCCGCTCCGGCACGCCCTTTTCGGCGAGCGCGCGGCCCATGTCCTCGCGCGAAAGGCCGATCAGCGACGGCTTTTCGGCGGCCGGGAGATTGCGGACGACCGGCGCCTTGACGGATTCGGCCGTGTTGAGAAAGTCCATGCTTGCCATCGGGTCATTCCTCGGAACGCAGAGCAGCGGCGCAGGCTTTTGCGCCGCAAGCGGTCCATGCTCGACTGAAGTTCATCGTGGACCCGAAAGCGCCGGTCATTGCGGCACACGGTCCGGTTGGCGGCCCTTTAGCATTGTTCCGGCGGAAAGTCACCTGCCTTGCCCGCAGCCGGCCCGGGCCAAACGAAAAGGGCCGGCGCAAGGCCGGCCCCTTCGTCGAATGCCGATCAAAAATCAGCGGCAGCTTTCGATCTGCTTCAGCGCGGCCGAGATGCCGGAGAGCGAATAGGAATAGGAGGTCGCCGTGCCGCGGCGCGATTTCGCCTGGACCTGCATGTCCTTGCCGCCCTTCATGGCAGCGACCAGCGCCGGCTCCTCGGCGGCGTTCTCGACCCAGGCCGAGTTGCCCTTGGTGAACATGACGAAGGTGCGGCCGTCGACGACGACGTTGACCTTGGAGCTTTCCTGCAACGGATAGCCCATCATCGCCTGCGGCTCGTAGGAGATATTCTGGCCGGGGCGCTGCGAGACGAGGAAGAAGACGTCGCCGTGGTCGACGCCGGCCGGGTTCTTTTCCTTCGGCACCGAGAGCACGTAGCAGACCTTGCCGCCGTTCGACTGGTAGGAATAGGCACCCCAGGCATTGAACTGCTGAATGCGCGTCGGCGTCTGTGCCGAGGCAACGCCTGCGGTCGTCAGAACGAGGGCGAGTGCGGTTGCGAGCTTTCTTACGAACATGTTTTCCTGCCGGTTGTCTTGCCAGTGTTTGCCCGGCCGAAGGCGATGCCTTCCACGCCGGTGTCGGCCATGCATGATAACGATTTGGTTCATTTTGACTTAATTCAGGTTACCAAACCGTCAACAGACGCCCATTTTACGAAGGTCTTCCGCGCCGCACCGGGACAAATCTGCGTCGATGTCCGCCACGCCTTTTGCAGGAAAGGCGGGCGTGCCCAGTCCCCAGTTGGTGAGATGAAACCCGTCGATGCCCTTAAAGGCACAAGGAATAGGGCAAGAATTTGACCCGAATCCGGCAGGGCCCGCTCAACCCGCGGGTTGCATGTCCGCTTCGTCCGCAAGCGCCTTGTCGGCGGAGGCGTAATGGTCCTCGCGGATATGGCCGCGGATCGCCGCGAAGGCCGCCGTCAGCACGGCGATATCGTCGGAAAAGCCGACGATCGCGAAGAAATCCGGAATACCGTCGAGCGGCAGCACGAAATAGGCGAGCGCCGCAAGCAGGATGCCGCGCACCTTGGTCGGCGTGCGCGGATCGAGCGCGCAATAGTAGGACGCCACGAGATCGCGGGAGAACGGCACCTGCCGCATCGCGCGCTTGAGAACCGGCCAGAACCGCTTCTTCACGCGCCGGCTCTGGCGCTCCTGTTCGTCCTCGTCCCCCGGCAGAAGGATCTCGCCGATCTTCACGTCATCCATGCATGGCCTCCTTCAGGTGGCGATGCCGGCATAGCCCGGCGGATCATCATATGGGAATGCGCCCATGCGCCTTCAACTCTTCGTGCGCAGGGCTGCGGCCTTGTCCATGGCGGCCGCCAGCTTGAAGTCGAGCTCGGTAAGGCCGCCCGCATCGTGGTTGGTCAGCCGCACGTCGACGCGGCTGTAGACGTTGAACCATTCGGGATGGTGGTTGAATTTCTCTGCCGCGAGCGCTGCCTCCGTCATGAAGCCGAAGGCTTCGCGGAAGGATTTGAACCTGTAGCTCTTCTCGATGGCGACGCCGTCGCCCGACCGCGTCCAGCCGTCGAGGCCGGCCAGCGCCTCGCCGATCGCCTCTTCGCCCAGCTTTTCCTGTTTCATGGCCTCTCCTTGTCTCCGAATGAAAACGGCGCCCGAAGGCGCCGTGTTCCGTTTCCCCGACCAGCCTCAGACGAAGAACTGGCCGCCATTCGCCGAGATGGTCGAGCCGGTGATGAAGCCGGCGTCGTCCGAGGCGAGGAAGACGACGATGCGGGCGATCTCGTCCGGCTCGCCGAGGCGCCCGACCGGGATCAGCGGGATGATCCGCTCGTTCAGCACCTTTTCCGGGATGGCGCGCACCATTTCCGTGCCGATATAGCCGGGGCAGATGGCGTTGACCGTGATGCCCTTGGCCGCGCCCTCCTGGGAGAGCGCCTTGGTGAAGCCGAGGTCGCCGGCCTTGGCGGCGGAATAGTTCGCCTGGCCCATCTGGCCCTTCTGGCCGTTGATCGACGAGATGTTGATGACGCGGCCGAAGCTGCGGTCGCGCATGCCCGACCAGACCGGATGCGTCATGTTGAAGAGGCCGGTGAGGTTGGTGTTGATCACCGCGCCCCACTGGTCGGGCGTCATCTTGTGGAACATCGCGTCGCGGGTGATGCCCGCATTGTTGACGAGGATGTCCACCGGCCCGAGATCGGCCTCCACCCGGCCGATCCCCTCGACGCAGGCCTCATAGCTCGACACGTCCCACTTGTAGACCGGAATGCCGGTCTCCGCCTTGAAGGCGTTCGCGGCATCGTCGTTGCCGGCATAGTTCGCAGCCACCTTGTATCCGGCGGCCTTCAGTGCAACCGAAATGGCTGCGCCGATGCCCCGCGATCCCCCCGTTACCAGTGCTACTCTGCTCATGTGGCTCACTCCCCTCGATATTGTTTTCGTGGTGACCCGTCGCCCTGCCGGCGGCAGGTCCTGGCAAAGCAGTCCGTGAAAGGATGCCTACATGCGCTCGACGCACATGGCGACGCCCATGCCGCCGCCGATGCAGAGCGTGGCAAGGCCCTTCGAGACGCCGCGGCGCTTCATCTCGAAGAGCAGCGTGTTGAGGACGCGCGCGCCGGAGGCGCCGATCGGATGGCCGATGGCGATGGCGCCGCCGTTGACGTTGACGATGGCGGGATCCCAGCCGAGGTCCTTGTTGACCGCGCAGGCCTGGGCGGCGAAGGCCTCGTTGGCCTCGACGAGGTCGAGGTCGCCGATCTTCCAGCCGGCCTTTTCCAGCGCCTTGCGGGAGGCGGGAATCGGGCCGGTGCCCATGATCTTCGGGTCGACGCCGGCCGTCGCCCAGGAGACGATGCGGGCAAGCGGCTGGATGCCGCGGCGCGAGGCCTCGGCTTCGCTCATCAGGAGGGTCGCGGCCGCCCCGTCGTTGAGGCCGGAGGCGTTGGCCGCCGTCACCGTGCCTTCCTTGTCGAAGGCCGGCTTCAGCTTGGTCATGGCGTCGAGGGTGGCGCCGTGGCGGATATATTCGTCGGCATCGACGGTGATGTCGCCCTTGCGGGTCTTGACGATAAAGGGAACGATCTCGTCCTTGAAGCGGCCCTCCTTCTGGGCGGCCTCGGCCTTGTTCTGCGAGGCGACGGCGAAGGTGTCCTGCTCCTCGCGGGAGAGCTGCCACTGCTTGGCGACGTTCTCGGCGGTGATGCCCATGTGGTAGCCGTAGAAGGCGTCCGTCAGGCCGTCCTTGATCATCGTGTCGATCATCTTGAAGTCGCCCATCTTCACGCCGCCGCGCAGATGCGCGCAGTGCGGCGCCATCGACATGGATTCCATGCCGCCGGCGACGATGATGCCGGCATCGCCCGTGGCGATCTGCTGCATGCCGAGCGCGACGGCGCGAAGGCCCGAGCCGCAGAGCTGGTTCATGCCCCAGGCGGTCGCCTCCTGCCGGAGCCCCGCCTTGATCGCGGCCTGGCGGGCCGGGTTCTGGCCCTCGCCGGCCTGGAGGACCTGGCCGAGGATCACCTCGTCCACCTCTTCGGCCGCCACGCCCGCGCGCTCCAGAACCGCCGAGATCACGGCCGCGCCCAGTTCGTGGGCGGGCGTGTTGGCGAAGGCTCCGTTGAAGGACCCGACCGCGGTGCGGCCGGCGCTGGCGATGACGATGGACGGGGTGCTCATGATGTGCTTCCTCAGTTCTGACGGCCTTTCGGCCGGCCTTGGAACCGGGCCCGGCGCACGAACGGCGCAAGCCCGGCGGTTCTCCCGGAACCAAAACTGGCAAAGCGGGCAGGGAGAGTCAAACGGGATATCCGATGCCGCTAAAATTTCATCGGGGCGACGCGCAGCATGAATTTCCATGTTGCGCAGCATTCCTCGCCGCATCGCACAATTCGATTGTCAGCCGCCGTCTTTTTGCCGATACTCCCCGCAACCAAAAAGCACATGGGAACACGGGGATGAGGAGACCCTAATGGCCAGGAACGACGGTCAGATCGTCATCAAGAAATACGCCAACCGCCGCCTCTACAACACGGGCACCAGCACCTATGTGACGCTCGACGATCTCGCGGTCATGGTCAAGAAGGGCGAGGATTTCACCGTGCAGGACGCAAAGTCCGGCGAGGACATCACCCATTCGGTGCTGACGCAGATCATCTTCGAGCAGGAATCCAAGACCGGCAACACGCTGCTGCCCATCTCCTTCCTGCGCCAGTTGATCTCCTATTACGGCGACCAGATGCAGATGGTCGTGCCGAGCTATCTCGAGCACTCCATGCAGGCCTTCACCGAGCAGCAGTCGCAGATGCGCGAGCAGATCAACAAGACCTTCGGCGACACCCCGCTCGGCAAGAACCTGCAGGTGCCGATGCAGCTCATCGAGGAGACGACGCGGCGCAATACGGAACTGTTCCAGCAGGCGATGAAGATGTTCTCCCCCTTCGCCAACGCCGCCCCGCAAAAGGAAACGCGCAAGGCCGAGGCGAAAGACCTCGACGAGCTGAAGGAACAGCTTCGCGCGCTACAGACGAAGCTCGACAAGCTGAGCTGAGAAAGGCGGGCGCGGGCCGGCAGAGCCCGCGTCCAATCTCCCCGTCGTCATGGTCGGGCCCGACCCGACCATCCATGCCACAAGCGCCGGCGCGGCATTGGCGGGGCGAAGGCCTACTGAAAAACCGCGGCCCGGTTCCTCTCCCGTCAGAGCCCTATCGAGACATCCCGGCCCGCCGTGCGGATCGACACGGAGAAGCCGGCGATCACGTCGATGAACGAGATCGTCATCAGGATGAAGAAGATCTGCGTCGCCGCGCCCTGCACCAGCAGGAACTCGACGAGGAAGGCGACGAACAGCACCATCGACAGCATGTGGTCGAAGAGGGCGCGCGAGCCGGGGCGCGTCGCCTTCAGGATCTCCACGAAGAGCAGCACCAGCGCGATGAAGATGAGGAGGTCCCCGAAGGCCATGGTCCAGGTCGTGCCGGAGAGCATGTTGACCGCCATCACCTCGCTGTCGAGCACGGCAACGCCCCCGTTGCCGAAAAGCCCCGTCATGGCGAGGTTGTAGAGGACGAACGGAATGATCAGCAGCGGTATGGCCAAAAGCATGTGCGACGCTCCCTTGGGTTGTTCTCAGGACAACCTTTCCGCCGTCTTAGCCGAAGATTCGGCACAAGAAAATGTCGCGCGCCCGGAAAGAATAAGGAGCAAAAGAAAAGGGCCGGTCGAACCGGCCCTTTGATCTTGGCTTATGCCGAAACGCTTATGCGTTTTCCTTCGGCGTCAGAACCTGGCGGCCGCGATACATGCCGGTCTTCAGGTCAATGTGGTGCGGACGGCGCAGTTCGCCCGAGTTCTTGTCTTCGATATAGGTCGGAGCCTTCAGGGCGTCTGCGGAACGGCGCATACCGCGCTTGGACGGGCTCACTTTTCTTTTCGGAACGGCCATTTCATAAACTCCACTTATCGGGCAAACACATCCTCAGGCCACCGGATGGCTGACAGGGACGTGCCGTTATCTCGGAAATTGGCCGGGCTTATACATGGCAAAACCCCGCTTGACCAGTCCCCGGCCGGATTTTTTCGTCACGCTTCATCCTCGGGGACGATCCAGGACTCGGCGAGCGCCGCCGTCTGCCATTTCTGCCAGGCCGGATGCGCCTTCACGCGCGCCATGTAGGCAAGGACAGCCTCGTCCTTCGTCAGGCGGTAGATCTTGAAGCGGTTGACGACCGGCGCATACATGGCGTCCGCGGCGGAGAAGGCGCCGAACAGGAACGGCCCGCCCGAGCGGGCAAGCGCCGCCTTCCAGATGGCCTCGATGCGGGCGACGTCGTCGCTCACGCCTTCCGGCAGGTCGATCTCGCCCGGCATGCGGCGGATGTTCATCGGGCAGGCGCCCCGCAGGGCCCGGAAGCCCGAGAGCATCTCCATGGAGATCGCCCGCGCCTCGGCGCGCGCCGCCCGGTCCTTCGGCCAGATACCGGCCTCGGGAAAAAGCTCGGCGACATATTCGATGATGGCGAGCGATTCCCACACCCGCACCTCGCCGTGATGCAGCACCGGCACCCGGCCGGTCGGCGAGATCTTGCGGAATTCGGGATTGCCGGCGGCGAAATCGAAGGGGATCACCACGTCCTTGAAGGGCACGCCCGCCGCTTCCATGGCGATCCACGGCCGGAAGGACCAGGAGGAATAGTTCTTGTTGCCGACATAGAGGGTGAGGTCTGACATGGGGGGCTCCTTGGGATGCATCGGACCCTATGCGCTCAGGCGCGCGCACGCCAATGAAAAGCCCTGAACTCACTCATAAAGGCACTTGATATATTCGCCCGACCGGCTCGCCCGCCGCTCGATCAGCCGCGCGAGGCGCTGCAATCCCCGCCCCGGCTTGCCGGCGTTGCGCTCGAAGGGATTGGGCAGCGAGACGGCGAGCAGCGCCGCCTGCCGGCGTGTCAGCTTCGCCGCCGGGACGTTGAAATGGTGCCGCGCGGCCGCCTCGATGCCGTAGATGCCGGGGCCCCATTCGGCGATGTTGAGATAAATCTCCATCAGCCGCCGCTTGCTCCAGACGAAATCCGCGGCGACGGCCAGCGGCAGTTCCATCGCCTTGCGCACGAAGGAGCGGCCGTTCCACAGGAAGAGGTTCTTGGCCGTCTGCATGGGGATGGTGCTCGCCCCGCGCGTCTGCTCGCCGGCGAGCGCCTCGTTGACCACGGCGCGCATCTGGCCCCAGTCGACGCCGGCATGGAAGCAATATTGCCCGTCCTCCGACATCATCACGGCCTGCACGAGATTGGGCGAGATATCGTCGAACGACACCCATTGCCGGTCGTAGCCGCGCAGGAGCACGAGATCGCGCAGCATCAGCGTCGAGACCGGGCGGACGAACTCGACGGCATAGAGGAGGATCAGCACATAGGGCAGCGCCGCGAGGGCGACGAAGGCAAGGACGACGCGGCGCCATTGCCGGCGAAGTCGGGTCATCCAGCCGTCCCCCTCACCGGATCGAACCTCCGTCTCTGCCCGTGTTTCCGGTACGATGTCCAAGAGCCGGTGCCCCTCCTCCCGTCGCTCGGCCTTCATACCGTCCCAGCCTGGCAAAAACCAGTCTGCGGCGCGAATCTTTGAGACCCGCGCGGGCATTGCCGTTGCGTCCCCCGAAAGCCCATGTCAAAGAGCGGCCATGAGCGAACGTCACCAGCAGTTCCAGACTTTTCTGAAAAGCAATGCCGAGGCGGTGGAGGCGCTGCTCGCCGCCCTGCTCTCCGGCGGCCTGCAGACGGACGAGATCGCCCGCCCCGAGCGCCTGCTTTCGGCCATGCGCCATGGAGTCCTCAACGGCGGCAAGCGCCTGCGGCCCTTCCTCGTCATCGAATCCGCCGCGCTCTTCGGCGACGCGGCAAGGGAAAGCGCGCTGCGCATCGGCGCCGCGCTCGAATGCATCCACTGCTATTCGCTCGTCCATGACGACCTGCCGGCGATGGACGACGACGACCTGCGCCGCGGCCAGCCGACCGTGCATATCGCCTTCGACGAGGCCGCCGCCATCCTTGCCGGCGACAGCCTGCTGACGCTCGCCTTCGACATCGTCGCCGCGCCCGAAACCCGCCTGCCGGACGCCGCCAAGACAGCGCTGGTGCTGGCGCTTTCCCGCGCCGCCGGCCTCGGCGGCATGGCGGGCGGCCAGGCGCTCGACCTTGCGGCGGAGAAGGTGGCGCCCGACGAGGACGGCATCGTCACCCTGCAGGCGATGAAGACCGGCGCGCTGCTGCGCTTTGCCTGCGAGGCCGGCGCCATCGTCGCCGGCGCCTCCGCCGAAGACCGGCGGACGCTGCGCCGCTACGGCGAGACCATCGGCCTTGCCTTCCAGATCGCCGACGACCTGCTCGACCTTACCGCCGACGCCGCCACCATGGGCAAGGCGACCGGCAAGGATGCCGGGCGCGGCAAGGCGACGCTGGTTTCCCGCAGGGGCCAGGCCTGGGCGGAAAACCGGCTCAAGGAACTCGTTGCGGAGGCCGAGGCGCTGCTTGCGCCGTTCAGCCATCGGGCCGGCATCCTGATCGAAGCCGCCCACTTCATCGCAAATCGCAGGAATTGACGCCATGAGCAAATTCTGGTCGCCGATCGTCGCCACGCTCAAGCCCTATATCGCCGGCGAGCAGCCGCGCATCCAAAACCTCATCAAGCTCAACACCAACGAGAACCCCTACGGCCCCTCGCCGAAGGCGATCGCCGCCATGCAGGCCGCAGTAACGGACAGCCTCAAGCTCTATCCCGATCCGTCCGCGCTAGCGCTGCGCCAGTCCATCGCCCGCTTCCACGGCGTCGAAGCGGACGAAGTGTTCGTCGGCAACGGCTCGGACGAGGTGCTGGCGCACGCCTTCGTCGCGCTCCTCAAGCATGAGAAGCCGCTACTCTATCCCGACATCACCTACAGCTTCTACCCGACCTATTGCCGCCTCTTCGGCATCGAGTCCGTGGAGATTCCGCTGAAGGACGATTTCACCGTCGACCTTGCCGATTACGCCCGGCCGGCCGGCGCGATCATCCTGCCGAACCCGAATGCGCCGACCGGCATCGGCCTGCCGCTTGCGGCAATCGAAAAGCTTGTCGCCGAGCATCCCGACCTGCCGGTGGTGATCGACGAGGCCTATATCGATTTCGGCGGCGAGAGCGCGATCCCGCTGACGAAGAAGCATGACAACCTGCTCGTCATCCACACGCTCTCCAAGTCCCGCTCGCTGGCGGGCCTGCGCGTCGGCTATGCCGTGGGCCAGCGCCCGCTGATCGATGCGCTGGAGCGCGTGAAGGACAGCTTCAACTCCTATCCGCTCGACCGCGTCGCACAGGCCGGCGCTGCCGCCGCCATCGACGACCGGGAATGGTTCGACCTAACGCGCGGCAGGGTCATCGAGCAGCGCGAGCGCGTCACCGGGGCGCTGCGCCAGCGCGGCTTCGAGGTGCTGCCCTCGCAGGCGAACTTCGTCTTCGCCCGCCATCCGGATCACGGCGGCGAGGCGCTGGCAAAGGGCCTTCGCGAACGCGCCGTCCTCGTGCGCCACTTCGCCAAGCCCCGCATCTCAGATTTCCTGCGTATCACCATCGGCACCGCCGAGGAATGCGACCGGCTGGTCGCCGCGCTTGAGGAGATCGTCTGAGGAAGGGCAGCCTCGGTTCGCCCCCCGCTTCATCATCCCGCTTCGCTCGATGGCCTGCCTTCCCCCACCCACCGACGTCATCCTCGGCCTTGAGCCGAGGATTCATATACCGCGACGGTGATGGATGCTCGGGTCAAGCCCGAGCATGACGGAGGAGAGGTTTGCGGGATTTAGGATGCGGGCGGAATTGCGCTTCACGCGCCGGCAAGCTGCGGCTTTCACACACCGGTAACGTGCCGGCAAGCTGCCAGCCTTACTCGGCGGCCGCCTGACCCGTACCGTAGCGCTTCTCGATATAGTCGTTGACCAGCGTCTCGAACTCGCCGGCGATGTTGGTGCCGCGCAGCGTCATCGCCTTCTTGCCGTCGACATAGACCGGCGCGATGGGAAGCTCCCCGGTGCCGGGCAGCGAGATGCCGATATCGGCGTGCTTGCTCTCGCCCGGCCCGTTGACGATGCAGCCCATGACGGCGACCTTGAGGCCTTCGACGCCCGGATACTTTTCCCGCCAGACCGGCATGTTCTTGCGGATGTCGTCCTGGATCTTCTGGGCGAGTTCCTGGAACACCGTCGAGGTGGTGCGCCCGCAACCCGGACAGGCGGCGACGACGGGGATGAACTGACGGAAGCCCATGACCTGCAGGAGCTCCTGCGCCACCTGCACCTCGCGGGTGCGGTCGCCGCCGGGCTCCGGCGTCAGCGAGATGCGGATCGTGTCGCCGATGCCCTGCTGGAGGAGGATGCCGAGCGAGGCGGAGGAGGCGACGACCCCCTTGGTGCCCATGCCGGCCTCCGTCAGACCGAGATGCAGCGCATGGTCGGAGCGCGCCGACAGCATGGCATAGACGGCGATGAGGTCCTGCACGTTGGAGACCTTGGCCGACAGGATGATGTGGTCGCGCGCAAGGCCGATCTCCTCGGCAAGCTCGGCCGAAAGCAGCGCCGACTGGCAGATCGCCTCGCGCATCACCTCCTGCGCCGTCAGGGGCGAGCCCGCCGCCTGGTTCTCGTCCATCAGCCGGGTCAGGAGCTCCTGGTCGAGCGAGCCCCAGTTGACGCCGATGCGCACCGGCTTGTCGTGGCGGATCGCCGTCTCGACGATGGCGGCGAACTGCCGGTCCTTCTTGTCCTTGAAGCCGACATTGCCGGGATTGATGCGGTATTTCGCAAGCGCCTCCGCGCAGGCCGGATGGTCGGCGAGCAGCTTGTGGCCGATATAGTGGAAGTCGCCGACGAGCGGCACGTCCATGCCGAGGCGCAAGAGCCGCTCGCGGATCTTCGGCACCGCCGCCGCGCTCTCGTCGCGATCGACGGTGATGCGCACGATCTCGGACCCGGTGCGGAAGAGCGCGGCCACCTGCGCCACCGTCCCGTCGATATCCGCCGTATCCGTGTTCGTCATCGACTGGACGACGACCGGCGCGCCGCCGCCGACCAGCACGCCGCCGACATCGACGCCGACGGACCGGCGCCGCGGCTTCGGTTCAAAGTCGAAGGAAAAGGACATTTTGGAGCCTCTTGCTCGAAAAGCGGCCGCGCATGGCCTCGGGCGCGGCCTTTGCCCTCAGGTGGATCAGGAAATGTGGCTTGTCAACCGCAAGCGCCGGCAGGCGCGACGATTTGATCGCCCCGCGCCGCGCGGGCCGTCAATGGCGCTCGCGCACATCGGCATGCACAGCATGGTGCGAGAGCAGCAGCACGACGATGAACAGCACCGGCAGCAGGGTGAAGACGAGCGCAAAGCCGATATGCTCGGCGACGAAGCCGATGACGGAGGGCGCAAAGAGCGCGCCCGAATAGCCCATCACCGTCGTCACGGAGAGCGCCACGCCCTGCGCGAAGCCCGGCAGGTTGCCGGCCGCGGAAAAGGCGATGGGCACCATGTTGGAAATGCCGACCCCGCAGAGCGCGAAACCCGCCATCGCCACATAGGCATCCGGCGCCGTGCCGGCGATCACCATGCCGGCAATGGCCATGACGGTGCAGAAGCGCAGCGTCTTCACCGCACCGAAACGGTCGCGCACATGGTCGCCGGCAAAGCGCATGACGGCCATGGTGAAGGAGAAGGTGCCGAAGGCGAAGCCCGAAAGGGCCACGGAGGCGCCGAGTTCGTTGCGCATGTAGAGCGCGCCCCAGTCGAGGATCGCGCCTTCCGGCACCATGCAGAAGAGCGCCATGAGGCCGATCAGCCAGGGCAGCGGCGTCATCGGCAGGCGCGCCTTCTGGCGCTCCTCGCTCGGATGCGGCGCATCGTGCAGCACGAAGGGCCAGGCGAGCGCGAGGGCCGCGGCACCGGCGACGGTGAGCAGGACAGCATGGCCCGTCACGCCCAGCGCCTCGATGAGGAAGCCGCCGGTCGTGGCGCCGATGAAGGCGCCGAGGCTCCAGAAGGCGTGGCAGGACGACATGATCGCCCGCTTCATGGATTTTTCGACCTCCACGGCATTGCCGTTCATCGCCACGTCCATCGCGCCGAGCAGGCCGCCGAAGAGGAAGATGGCGACGACGCCGAGCGGCACGGTCGGCGCAAGCGACAGCCACAGCATGGTCGAAAGGAACAGCGCCGCCGCGCCCTTCAGCGTGCGCGTCGTGCCGAAGCGGGCGATCATCACGCCGGCAATCGGCATCAGGACGAGCGAGCCGATGCCGAAGCACATGATCATCAGGCCGAGGCCGAATTCGGAAAGCCCGAGGCGGCTCGCAAATTCCGGGATCCTCGGCGCCCAGGCGCCCGCGAAGGTGCCGTTGAGCAGGAAGAGGCCGGAGACCGCGAGCCGCGCGGGCGGGAAATAGGTCCGGGCAAGGGAATTGCCGGCAAGGGCGTTTTCAGGCGTCGTCATGGGAGGTCCGTTCCGGGAGGTCATGCCGGCACCTTGTCGGCGCGCAGCGTTTCGATGCCGGCCGCCGTCAGTGCGGCGGCCTCGGTTTCGTCCGCATCCCCTTCGATGACGGCCTTCGCCAGACGGGCGAGCGGCACGACCGAATAGGGGGCGGCGGTGGATAGCTTGTCATTGGTCACGACGACCATGACGGTGCGGCTGCGCGAGGCGACGAAGCGCTTGAACTCCGCTTCCTCGAAGCTCTCGGCGGTCACGCCCGCCTCCGGGTCGATGCCGCAGACGCCGAGGACGAGCAGGTCCGGCCTGAGCGCCTCGGCATCGCGCATCGCCTTGGCGCCGATCGCCGCGCCCGCGCGCGGGTCGATCAGCCCGCCGAGCTGGATCGTCGCAAGGTCGCGTTCGAGGAGGGCGGCGGCGATGGCGGGCGCATTGGTCGCGACCGTCAGGCCGTGCCCCGCCGGCAGCGCCCGGGCAAGCGCAAGGTTCGTGCTGCCGGCATCGAGGAAGACGGTGGCGCCGGGCGGGATGAGCCTCGCCGCACATCTCGCGAGCGCGGCCTTTCGCGCGCCGCCGACCGCCATGCGCTCGTTCATGCTGGTCGAGGCGGCGGCGATGCGCAGCGCCCCGCCATAGACCCGGCGGCAGAGGCCGGAGGCGGCCATCTCGCGAAGATCCCGGCGGATGGTGTCCTCCGACACGCCGAGCTCCTGCGCCAGCGCCGCCGCGATCACCCGCCCCGAAAGGTCGAGGCGCGCGCGGATGAGCGCCTGCCGCTCGCCGAGGAGAAGATCCTGTCCGGACACCGATTTCACCAGATCATGCACGATTGCGCGACAATGCGCACAAATCGGCACGAACGTCAATGAACGGGCGCATCACGTTTGCTTGCGGCCCAAACAAAAACCCCGCCGTCTCCGGCGGGGTTTTCGAATTCAGCATCCGGCTGCTTGCCTCAGTCGCGGTTGCCCATGAAGCGCAGCAGGAACAGGAAGAGGTTGACGAAGTCGAGGTAGAGCGTCAGCGCGCCCATGATGGCCTTGCGGCCGGCCACGGCGACGTCGTCGGCTTCGAAATACATTTCCTTGATCTTCTGCGTATCCCAGGCGGTAAGGCCGGCGAAGACCAGGACGCCGATCGCGGAGATCGCGAAGTCGAGCGCCGAGGAGTGCAGGAACAGGTTGACGAGCGAGGCGATGATCAGGCCGAAGAGGCCCATCACCAGGAACGAACCCATTGCCGACAGGTCCCGCTTCGTCGTGTAACCGAACAGGGACAGCGCACCGAAGGCGGCGGCGGAGACGAAGAAGGTCTGCGTGATGCTCGCGCCCGTATAGACGAGGAAGATCGAGGACAGCGACAGGCCCATCAGCCCGGCATAGACCCAGAAGGTCGCCTGCGCGGCGCCGACGCTCATCGCGTGGATGCGGAAGCTCAGGAAGAACACCAGCGCGAGCGGCGCCAGCATCACGACCCAGCGCAGCGGGCTCAGGTAGATCGCCTGGCCGAAGGCGGTGAGCTGCCCGTCGGCAATGGCGGCCTGCGAGGCGAAATAGGCCACGAAGCCGGTAATGGCGAGGCCGAGGGCCATCAGGTTGTAGACCCGGAGCATGTAGGCGCGAAGGCCCTGGTCGATGACGGCGCCGGCCTGCGTGCCGGCATTGGCCGTTCGGGTCTGGTAATTGCGAAGATCAGCCATGTTTTCCTCTCGTAAGCCCCCTGGAAGAGACGGTGTCGGGCTCCCGCCCGTCCGCTTCGGGAAACGAAGCGCTCGCGGGGTCCAGGCAGCCGCTGCGGGGCTCCAGCTTGCCTGATGTAAATATGCGCATGAATTGTGTTCCGTACAAGACCCGCAACCTCCCGGCAGGCCGGGAACGGCCGATTTTAAAGCTCGCGCAGCACCGGCGCGGCCTTCTGTCCCAGGATGCGCCATGTGCCGGCAAGGCCGATGCCGACCGTCAGCACCAGCGCGATGAGCACGGTCGTCACCGCCACGTCCGGCAGGAAGGCCGACGGCAGCTTCATGATGCGGCTCACCACGAACCACGCCGCCGCTCCGCCGGCAACGAGCGCGAACACCGCCGTCGCCAGCCCCAGCATGAGGTATTCGTAGCTGAAGGCGCGGATCAGCGTGGAGCGCGTCGCGCCCAGCGTCTTCAGCACGACCGCGTCGTGCACCCGCGCCCGGTTGCCGGCGGCGAGCGCCCCGGCAAGCACGAGGATCGAGGCGATGAGCGCGACGGCCGCCGCCGCGCGGATCGCCGTCGCAAGCTGGCCGACCAGTTCGTCGATGACGTCGAGCGCATCCTTGACGCGCACGCTCGTGACCGTCGGATAGGCGTTCGTCACGGCCTTCAGCGTGGCGGCCTCCTCGGCCGCCGTTGCCCCGGGATCGATCACCGTGGCGAGCCAGGCGTGCGGCGCACCGGCAAACGTGTTCGGCGAGAAGACCATGACGAAGTTGATCGACAGCGATTCCCATTCGACGGTGCGGAAATTGGCGATGCGCGCGGTGATGTTGCGCCCGAGCACGTTGACCGTCACGGTATCGCCGAGCTTGAGGCCGAGTTCCTTGCCTTCTTCCGCCGAGAAGGAGACGAGCGGCTCGCCGGAATAGTCGGCCGGCCACCACGCCCCCTCGGAAAGCGTCGAATTCTCCGGCAGATTTTTGGCATAGGTGATGCCGCGGTCGCCGCGCAGCACCCATTGGCCTTCCGGCGGCACCGTGACCTTGGCGACCTCGACGCCGTTGAGCTCCATGACGCGGCCGCGCAGCATCGGCACCTCGATAACCTTGCCTTCCGGCAGGTTCGCCTTCAGCACGGAGCGGAACCTGTCGAGCTCGCTGCCCTGGATGTCGACGAAGAAGAAGTTCGGCGCGCGCTCCGGCAGGCTGCCGGTGAGCTCGCGGCGCAGGTTCCCGTCGATCAGCGTCAGCGTGACGAGAAGCGCAAGGCCGAGGCCGAGCGAGAGCACGACGGAGGAGGTCAGCGCGCCCGGCCGATGGATGTTGCCGACCGCAAGCCTCAGCGCCGGCGAGTTCACCCGCGGGCTGCGCCGGGCGAGCACGGTGATCAGCCAGGCGACGGCGCGCAGCACGACGAAGGAGAAGGCGATGGCCCCAAGGAAGACGAGGGCGATCCTGCGGTCGTAGGCCGTAAGGACGGCAAGCCCCGCCAGCGCCGCCAGCAGCAGTCCCGCGCCCAAAAGATAGGGCCAGCCCGGCAGGCCGCGCGCTTCAAAACCCTGCTCGCGGAAGAGTGCGGTGGCCGGCACCGCGCGGGCATGGCCGAGCGGCAGGACGGCGAAGGCGAGCGCGGTCAGGAGGCCGAAGATGGCGGCAAGCACAAGGGCGGAGGGATAGATCGCCGCCTCGGCCGGCACCGGAAGGATGCCTTCGAGGAAGCGCATCGCCACCATCGGCATCAGCGCGCCGGCGACGAGGCCGATGAGGATGCCGGCCGCCGCGATCAGCGCGATCTGCGCGAGATAGACGAGCGCCACCAGCGAGGCGGGCGCCCCGAGGCACTTGAAGGTGGCGATCACCGAGCGCTTGGAATCGAGATAGGCCCGCACGGCATTGGCGACGCCCACACCCCCGACGATCAGCGCCGTCAGGCCGACGAGCGTGAGGAATTGCGAGAAGCGGGTGATGTTGGCGGTCAACGACGGCGCGGCGGCATCCGCGGTGCGGATCGACCAGCCGGCGGACGGGAAGGCCTTGCCCGCCGCCGCGCGGATGCCGGCAAGCGGCAGGGCGGGATCGGCAAGGCGGATGCGGTAGGCGTTCTTGACGAGGCTGCCGGTCTGCACCAGCCCGGTCTCCCGAAGCGCCTCCTCGGAGAGGAGAAGGCGCGGGGCGAAGCCGAAGCCTTCCGAGACGGCGTCCGGCTCGCGCACCAGCGTCGCGGTCACCTTCAGCCGCGCCGTGCCGAGCAGGATCTCGTCGCCGACGGCAAGGCCGAGCCGGTCGAGCAGCAGCGGCGCGACGACCGCGCCATAGGCCTCGCCGGTTTTGGCGAAGAGCCCGGCCGCCGGCTTCTGCGGCGCGGTTTCCAGCGTTCCGTAGAGGGGGTAGAGCCCGTCGACGCCACGCGCCTCGACCAGCGCCTGGTCGGACCCGTCCGCAAGCCGCGCCATCGAGCGCAGGCCCGTCGAGAGCGAGACGTCGCCGAGGCTCTCGAAATACGCCATCTCCTCGGGCGTCGCAAAGCGGTTGGTCAGCTCGAAGCGCACGTCGCCGGCAAGCAGCGCCTGGCCCTGCGTGCCGATCGCCTGGGTGATGGCGGCGGAGACGGAATTGACCCCGGCGATGGCCGCCGTGCCGAGCGCGATGCAGGCAAGGAAGATGTAGAAGCCCCTGAGGCCGCCGCGCATTTCGCGCAGCGCCAGCCGAAGGGCGAGCGGCAATTGCCGGACGATCCCGCCCCGCCTCACGCCGGCACCGCGTCGCCGGCGGCGGCCGGGAGCGGCGCCGCGTCCGAGACGATCTCGCCGGAGCGCATGGCGACCTGCCGGCTGCAGCGGGCAGCAAGAACCGGGTCGTGCGTCACCAGCACCAGTGTTGTGCCGCGCTCGGCCTGCTTGGCAAAGAGAAGGTCGGCGATCTGCCGTCCCGTCTCGGTATCGAGGTTGCCGGTCGGCTCGTCGGCGATCAGGAGCTTCGGCGACGGCGCGAGCGCCCGGGCGATGGCGACGCGCTGCTGCTCGCCGCCGGAAAGCTGGCCCGGATAGTGCGACAGGCGCTCGCCGAGCCCGACGGCGACGAGCTCGCGCCGGGCGATCTCGAAGGCGTCCCTCACATTGGCAAGTTCCAGCGGCACCGCGACGTTCTCCAGCGCCGTCATGTTGGGAATGAGGTGGAAGGACTGGAAGACGATGCCGATGTTGCGGCCGCGGAAATCGGCCACCTCGTCCTCACTCATGGCGTGCAGGCCCGCGCCGTCGATGTGGATTTCGCCGCTGTCCAGCCGTTCGAGTCCGGCGAGCACCATGAGCAGCGTCGACTTGCCCGAGCCGGACGGGCCGACGATGCCGACCGATTCGCCCGCATCGATCGCAAGGTCGATCCCCTTCAGCACATGGACGGAGGCAGCGGCCTGCCCGAGGGTGAGATCGGCCTTCCTGAGATCGATGATGCTTTTGGCCAAGAAATTTCACCCTATATGTAACGGAACAACCGGAATGCCAGCAATCTAGGAACAGCCTCATGTCGTTTAAAGCGGCGCTCGGATTTTTCGCCTCCCTTGCGATCACAGCTTTGTTATCCGCCGGTCCCGTCCGGGCCGAACCGCTGAAGCTCGTCAGCTTCGGCGACAGCCTGATGGCCGGCTACCAGCTTCCCGCCACCGACGCCTTCCCGGCAAAGCTCGAAAAGGCGTTGCGCGACAAGGGCCACGCCGTCGAGATCGCCAATGCGGGCGTTTCGGGCGATACGACCTCGGGCGGACTTGCAAGGCTCGACTGGTCGATCCCCGACGGGACGGACGGCGTCATCCTGGAACTCGGCGCCAACGACGCGCTGCGCGGCATCGCGCCTGAGGAGACGGAAAAGAACCTCGACGCCATGCTGGCGCGCCTCAAGGAACGCGGCATTCCCGTCCTCCTCGCCGGCATGCTGGCCCCGCCGAACATGGGCGCGGACTATGCCGCGCGCTTCAACGGCATCTATGCCCGCCTTGCGCAAAAGCACGGGGTTCCGCTCTATCCGTTCTTCCTCGACGGCGTCGCCGCCCATGCCGACCTGCAGCTCGACGACGGCATGCATCCGAACGCCAAGGGGGTCGATGCCATGGTGGCGGCGATGCTCCAGCCTGTGGAAACATTCATCACGTCGATACAGGCGAAGGAGTAGTTCTCGCGGGTGCGAAATAAGGGTTGCTTAAAAGGCCGTCGCGTGATTCGCTGACGGTACATTCCAGCAGGGAGAAGGCGCCATGCCGAGACTTTTCGTCGCCCTCGAAGTGCCGCGGAACGCGGCGATGAGCCTCTCGCTCTTGAGAGGCGGCCTTCCCGGAGCCCGCTGGATCGACGTCGAGAACTTCCACATCACCCTGCGCTTCATCGGCGATATCGACGGGCGCACCGCCGACGAGGTGGTCGACAGGCTCGACCGCATCGAGCGCCCCGAATTCCAGATCGCCCTTTCCGGCATGGGCTCCTTCGGCTCGAAGAAGCCGCACGCGGTCTTCGCCGGCGTCACGCCCGCCCCGGAAATGTACGCGCTCCAGGCGGAGATCGAGCGTATCTGCCAGCGCCTCGGCCTTCCCGCCGACCCGCGCAAGTTCACTCCCCACGTCACCCTCGCGCGCCTGCGCAACGCCCGCACCGAGGACGTCGCCCACTACCTTTCCGGCCGCGGCAACTTCCACACCGCGCCTTTCACGGTGAACCGCTTCGTGCTGATGTCCTCCAAGGAATCCGTCGGCGGCGGCCCCTACCTCACCGAAGAGGTCTTCCCGCTCTATGAAGCGGGCGGCGCTTCGGACGGGGCAAGCCTGCACGATCATCTTGCCTGATCCCGCCGTCTGGCGTATGGATTGACCGTCGCGAAAAGCGACCGCTTCCCTTGAGCCGCCCGTTGGCGGAGTAAACAGGTGGACGAATGGTCGTCCAGGTGGTCGAGCACACGCCGTCCATGCGCCTTGCCGCAGGGACCGGCCAGCACTCCCCGTAAACCGCCGCCTGATCTCCATCAGGCCATGACGCGCATCCGGCGCCGCGTGGCGTCCGCATGCCCGCGTCCAATGGAACGCGCCATGAACAGATCCCTCATCGTCATCTTCACCGCCATCCTTCTCGATGCCGTCGGCATCGGCCTCATCTTTCCGATCCTCCCCGCCCTGCTGCGCGAGGTCGCCCATACCGAGGACGTCGCGCCCTATATCGGCGCGATGACCGCGCTCTATGCGGTCATGCAGTTCCTCTTCGCGCCCGTGCTCGGCGCCCTCAGCGACCGGCTGGGCCGCCGGCCGGTCCTGCTGCTCTCGCTTGCCGGCGCGGCCGTCAACTATGTGTTCCTCGCCTTCGCGCCCAGTCTCTGGCTGCTGCTGCTCGGCCGGGCCATCGCCGGCCTGACGAGCGCGAACATCTCCGTGGCGACGGCCTATATCACCGACATCTCCCCGGAAGGCACGCGCGCCCGCCGCTTCGGCCTGCTCAACGCCATGTTCGGCGCGGGCTTCATCGTGGGGCCAGTGCTCGGCGGCGTCCTCGGCGACCACTGGCTGCGGCTGCCCTTCATGGCGGCCGCCGTGCTGAATGCCGGCAACCTCCTGCTCGCCCTCTTCATCCTGCCGGAATCGCGAACGCCGGACAGGGGGAGGATCGACCTTGCCGCCCTCAACCCGCTGCGGCCACTGCGCTGGGCCTTCTCGATGAAGAGCGTGCTGCCCGTCATCGCCGTCTTCCTCCTGTTCAGCGCGACGGGCGAGGCCTACGGCACCTGCTGGGCGCTCTGGGGAGGCGATGCCTTCCACTGGAACGGGTTTTCGATCGGCCTGTCGCTCGGCGCGTTCGGCATCTGCCAGACGCTCGCCCAGGCCTTCCTGCCCGGTCCCGCCGTCAGGCTGCTCGGCGAACGCGGCGCCATCCTGACGGGCGTTGCCGGCGTCAGCGCCGCGCTCCTCGTCATGGCCTTCGCCACGCAAGGCTGGATGGTCTTCGCCATCATGCCGGTCTTCGCCCTCGGCGGCATCGGCGTGCCGGCCCTGCAATCGCTGGCCACCCGGCAGGTCGACGCGAACCGGCAGGGCCAGTTCCAGGGCGTGCTGGCGTCCGTGATCAGCCTCGCGTCCATCGTCGCCCCGCTCGGCTTTTCCAGTGTCTATTTCGTCGTCCGCGACGCGTGGCCGGGCGCCATATGGCTGACGGTCGCCGCGCTTTACCTCACGAGCGTGCCGCTGGTCCTCGGGTTGCGGCTGGCAAAGCCGCAGGCAAGTCCCGCGCCGGCAGGCTGACGCGCCGGCCGGGACAAAAGCCCTCGGAAAAACATCCGATGCCGCCTTGCCCCTTGCCATTCCCCATCCCGATGGGCATCTGTGAGCCGGAAGTTGAAACCTGCCGGGGCGTGACTTGTCGCAAGCACCCATGATCCTGAGCGGCCGTGGGGTCACCGCGGTCCTCGGGCCTACCAATACGGGCAAGACCCACTACGCGATCGAGCGCATGGTGGCGCATGAGACGGGCATCATCGGCCTGCCTCTGCGCCTTCTGGCGCGCGAGGTCTATACGCGCCTCGCCGAGAAGGTCGGCCAGCACAATGTCGCGCTCGTCACCGGCGAGGAGAAGATCACGCCGCATATGGCGCGCTTTTCCGTCTGCACGGTGGAGGCGATGCCGCGCGAGACGCGCGCCGCCTTCGTCGCCATCGACGAGGTGCAGCTTGCCGGCGACCTGGAACGCGGCCACATCTTCACCGACCGGGTGCTGCACCTGAGGGGCCGCGACGAGACGCTGCTGCTCGGCGCGGCCACCATGAAGCCGATCCTCGAGCAGCTCCTGCCGGGCATCCACGTCGTCGAGCGGCCGCGCCTTTCCCAGCTCTTCTATTCCGGCTCCAAGAAGATCACCCGCCTGCCGCAGCGCACCGCCATCGTCGCCTTCTCGGCCGACGAGGTCTATGCCATCGCCGAGCTCATCCGCCGCCAGCGCGGCGGGGCGGCGGTCGTGCTCGGCGCGCTCTCACCCCGCACCCGCAACGCGCAGGTCGCGCTCTACCAGGAGGGCGACGTCGAATACCTGGTGGCCACAGACGCCATCGGCATGGGTCTCAACCTCGACGTCGACCACGTCGCCTTCGCACAGGACCGCAAGTTCGACGGCTACCAGTTCCGCAACCTTAATCCGGCCGAGCTCGCCCAGATCGCCGGACGCGCGGGCCGGCACCTGCGCGACGGCACCTTCGGGGTTACGGGCCGCGTCGACCCCTTCGACGACGAGCTGGTCAAGCGCATCGAGACCCACCAGTTCGACCCGGTCAAGGTGCTGCAATGGCGCACGACCCGCTTCGACTATTCCTCGCTGCAGTCGCTGCGCCAGTCGCTCGACGCTCCGCCGCCCATCGGCGGGCTGACGCGCGCCCTGCCGGCCGTCGACCAGCAGGCGCTGGAGCATCTTTCGCGCTATCCCGACGTCAGGGACCTCGCCACCACGCCCGGGCGCGTCGAAAAGCTCTGGGAGGCCTGCGCACTGCCCGACTACCGCCGCATCACGCCCGCCCAGCACGCCGACCTCATCTCGGCGCTCTATGCCGACCTCGTGAAGCGCGGCACGGTCAACGAGGACTTCCTGGCCGACCAGGTCCGCCGCGCCGATCGCACGGATGGCGAGATCGACACGCTTTCGGCACGAATCGCACAGATAAGGACCTGGACCTATGTGTCGAATCGGCCCGGATGGCTTGCCGATCCGACACACTGGCAGGAAAAGACGCGGGAAATCGAAGACCGATTGTCCGATGCGCTACATGAACGGTTGACGAAACGCTTTGTTGATCGCAGGACATCTGTGCTCATGAAGCGCCTGAGAGAGAATGCGATGCTGGAAGCTGAAATCAGTGTGAATGGCGATGTCTTCGTAGAAGGACATCATGTCGGGCAGTTGGCCGGGTTCCGGTTCACGCTGGCCTCCGGCACGGAAGGACCCGATGCGAAGGCCGTGCAGGCGGCTGCGCAGAAGGCGCTTGCGCTGGAGTTCGAAGCCCGTGCCGCGCGCCTGCATGCGAGCGGCAATGCCGACCTCGCGCTCGGCTCCGACGGCACCGTGCGCTGGCTCGGCGATCCCGTCGCCCGCCTTGCCGCCTCCGACCATGTCATGCGTCCGCGCGTCATCCTGCTCGCCGACGAGCAGTTGACCGGCAATGCGCGCGACCACGTCGCCGCCCGCGTCGAGCGTTTCGTGAACCACCATATCGCGACGGTCCTGAAGCCCCTCGACGATCTTTCGCGCGCGGAAGACTTGCAGGGCCTTGCCAAGGGCCTCGCCTTCCAGCTCGTCGAAAGCCTCGGCGTGCTCTTCCGCCGCGACGTCGCCGACGACGTGAAGGCGCTCGACCAGGATGCCCGCGCCTCCATGCGCAAGCACGGCATCCGCTTCGGCGCCTACCACATCTTCATGCCGGCGCTCCTCAAGCCCGCGCCGGCCGAACTCATCACGCTGCTCTGGGCGCTGAAGAACGACGGCCTCGACAAGCCGGGCTACGGCGACCTCATTCCGGTGCTCGCCGCCGGCCGCACCTCGGTCGTCACCGATCCCGCCTTCGAGCGCGCCTTCTACAAGCTCGCCGGCTTCCGCTTCCTCGGCAAGCGCGCCGTGCGCATCGACATCCTGGAACGCCTCGCCGACCTCATCCGCCCGCTCCTCCAGTGGAAGCCCGGCACGCCGCGCCCGGAGGGCGCCTATGACGGCCGCCGCTTCATGGCGACGACCGCCATGCTCTCCATCCTCGGCGCGACGCCGGACGACATGGAAGAGATCCTGAAGGGCCTCGGCTACCGCGCCGACGCCGTGAAGGCCGAGGAGGTCGCAGCCTTCCTCGCCGCGCAGGCCCCGGCCGAAGCGGCGACCGAAACGCCGGCGGAAGCAGGCGCCGAAGCCTCTGAGGAGCACGATGCCGACGCATCGGACACGGAGAGCGAAGCCCCGGCCGAAAAGCCGGAGGCCCCCGCAGCCGAAGCTGTCGAGACGCCGGCCACCGAGGCTCCGGCCGAGACGGAAGCGGCCGTTGCCGCCGAAGGCGAACCGGCCGAGGTCAAGCCTGTTCTGCTGTGGCGCCCCGGCTCGCGGCACGACAACCAGCGCCAGGGCGGCCAGCGTCAGGGCGACCGCCAGGCCCAGGGCGAACGGCGCGGCGGCGAACGCCACCGCAACCAGCCGGCCGGCGAACGCGGCGAGCGCCGTGAAGGTGGCCGTGGCGGCCGTCCGGATCAGGCGAAGGGCCGCGACGGCAAGCCGCAGGGCGGCAACCGCCCGGACCGCGGCGAGCGCAACGAGCGCGGCGGCAAGCCGCAGCAGGCGAAATTTGAGGCCCGGCCTCCCCGCAAGGAAAAGCCGATCGACCCGGATTCGCCCTTCGCAAAGCTCGCGGCGCTCAAGGAGCAGATGAAGAAGTAGGCGATGACGCGCAACGAGGAACAGCCGGCAGGTCAGGCGCGACAGCGCATCGACAAATGGCTGTTCTTCGCGCGGCTGCGCAAGTCCCGCTCCCTTGCGGCCAGATCGGTCGAGGCGGGCGATGTCAGCGTCAACGGCGCGAGCGTCCGCCAGCCTTCGCACATGGTGCGCCCCGGCGACGTGATCGTGCTCTCGCTCGACCGCCACGACATGGTGGTGAAGGTGCTCCTGCCCGGCGAACGCCGCGGCCCTTACGAAGAAGCAAGGCTCCTCTACAGCGACATGACGCCGCCCCCGCCGCCGCGGGAGGAGCGCAGCCTCTTCGCCCAGGCGACGCGCGAACGCGGCGCCGGCCGGCCGACGAAGCGGGAACGCCGGGAAACCGACCGGCTGCAGGACTTTTCCGGAGACGGCGAGGATTAGAATTCTATACCTCGTCCGGCTCCCGCAGCGCATCTATTACGCTTGCAAAGCGCCCGCAAAGCCTTTACCTCAGCCTCCGGAAAGCCCCGAGCCTGCGTCCCACGCGGCCTCCTTCCTCCGGCCAGCCGATCGCGCGACGGGCTCTTCGGTGACGACGGCCTTGCCGCCGCCCGGTTTGAGACGTTTCTGGAGTGAATCATGACGTATGTCGTGACCGACAACTGCATCCGCTGCAAATACACGGACTGCGTGGAAGTCTGCCCCGTCGACTGCTTCTACGAAGGCGAGAACTTCCTCGCCATCCATCCGGACGAATGCATCGACTGCGGCGTCTGCGAGCCGGAATGTCCCGCCGAGGCGATCAAGCCGGACACCGAGCCGGGCCTCGACAAGTGGCTGAAGATCAACGCGGAATATGCCGCGATCTGGCCGAACATCACCGTCAAGCGGGATGCGATGCCGGAAGCCAAGGAAATGGACGGCGTCGAGGGCAAGTACGAACAGTACTTCTCGCCCGAACCCGGCAAGGGCGACTGAAGCCCGTCCGAAGCGGCGGCCGAACCTGGGGAAAAACGTCTGCTCCCGTCGAAAGGCGATGGGACAGGCTTGATGACCCATGCGAAGCAAATTATTGATTTCGGCACTTTTTTGTGGTAGGGTCGCAATACTGATCCACATCGCGGCATTTTTGCGTGCCCGAACACCACCACGAAAGCAAACGATCCCTCAACGTCGCTCACCTCCCATAGGCAACTTCGGTTGCTCAAACGTGATCGCGTCGCCGGGGACCTTTTTGCGCATGGCGGACGGACCAGCGCGGTGACACCTCAAGGTGCCCCCCGTCTTTCCCGGGTCCCCGGACCCACCCGGCCTGTCGCCGGAGCGTAACAGGGAGTATTTGAACAGAATGACGACCCAGCAGAAGAAATCCTCCACGCGCCAGGGCTTCAAGACCGGCGAGTCGATCGTCTATCCCGCCCACGGTGTAGGCCAGATCGTCGCCATCGAGGAGCAGGAAGTCGCCGGCATGAAGCTCGAGCTTTTTGTCATCGACTTCGAGAAGGACAAGATGCGTCTCAAGGTGCCGGTTGCCAAGGCCGTTTCCATCGGCATGCGCAAACTGTCGGAGACCGATTTCGTCGAGCGTGCGCTGAAGGTTGTCCAGGGCAAGGCCCGCGTGAAGCGCACCATGTGGTCGCGCCGCGCGCAGGAATACGATGCCAAGATCAATTCCGGCGACCTCATCTCGATCGCCGAAGTGGTCCGTGACCTTTACCGCGCCGAGAACCAGCCGGAGCAGTCCTATTCCGAGCGCCAGCTTTACGAAGCTGCCCTCGACCGCATGGCCCGCGAAATCGCCGCCGTCAACAAGATGTCGGAAACCGAAGCCGTCCGTCTCGTCGAGACGAACCTCGCCAAGGGTCCGAAGCGCGGCAAGGCCATCGACGAGGACGACTCCCAGGACGAAGCGGCCTGATCTAGGGCACTTCTCCGGAATTTAAAGCCCGGCCGCCAGCGGCCGGGTTTTTTTTATGGAACTTTTTTGCGGTTGCGCAGTTTTGCGCCCGAGGACGACCCGCTTCGGGCGGCCGCGTGCGGGGCAACCCTTGTTTCTCGAAAATCGATTTCGGGCGATCCGCCGGTCCATCTGAAACGTCATCGTCAAGCAGGGCGCAAGGCCCCTCCTTGCGCCGGTTCGGTTCACGTGGAGAAACCCGCCATGGCTACGACGACCGCAGACCGCCGCATGATCAAGCTCGCAATGTCCGCACCCTACCTCGAACGGGAGGAGGAACAGGCCCTCGCCCAGGCCTGGAAGGACAACAAGGATCAGGAGGCGCGCAACCGTATCGCCATGGCCCATATGCGGCTCGTCGTCTCGATGGCGGGCCGGTTCCGCAACTTCGGCCTGCCCCTCGGCGATCTCGTGCAGGAGGGCTATATCGGCCTTCTGGAGGCCGCCGCCCGTTTCGAGCCGGAACGGCAGGTGCGCTTTTCCACCTATGCAAGCTGGTGGATCCGCGCATCCATTCAGGATTACGTGCTGCGCAACTGGTCGATCGTGCGCGGCGGCACCAGTTCGGCGCAGAAGGCCCTCTTCTTCAATCTCCGGCGCCTGCGCGCCCGGCTCGCCCGCGGCGACGCGCACCTGACGAGCGAGGCGATGCACCAGGAGATCGCCGCCGCGCTCGGCGTCAGCACCGCCGACGTGCGCACCATGGACGCCCGCCTCTCCTCCTCCGACATCTCGCTGCAGGCGCCGATCTCCTCGGCGGAGGGCGAAAGCGGCGGGAGCCGCCTCGAATTCCTCACCAGCGATGCGCCCCTTCCCGACGAGCAGGCGGTAGACAGCATCGACGGCGAGCGGCGGCGTCACTGGCTGCACTCGGCCCTCGGCCAGCTCAACGAGCGCGAGATGAAGATCATCCGCGCCCGGCGGCTCACCGAGAACGGCGCGACGCTCGAAGAGCTCGGCATCCTCCTTGGCATCTCCAAGGAGCGCGTGCGCCAGATCGAGAACCGCGCGCTGGAAAAGCTGAAGGCCGCCCTCGTCAGCAAGACGACGGATTTCGCCTACGCCTGAGGCAAGGCGCCGCTTACGGCGCCGAGCCTTCTTCCGGCGGCTCGACCGAGTAGCGCATCACCAGCGGCATCTGCGCCAGCGTGAAGAGGATGGTGATGGGCATGGTGCCCCAGACCTTGAAGGCCACCCAGAAGTCCGTCGAGAAATTGCGCCAGACCACTTCGTTCATCACGGCGAGCACGAGGAAGAACAGGCCCCAGCGCAGCGTGAGCTTGCGCCAGCCTTCCTCGGTGAGCTTGAAGGCGGCGTGGAAGACGTAGCCCAGCAGGGATTTCCCGAAGAAAAGGCCGCCGAGCAGGATCGCGCCGAACAGCGTGTTGACGATGGTCGGCTTCATCTTGATGAAGGTGTCGTTCTGCAGCCAGAGCGTCAGCGCGCCGAAGACGAAGACGACGATGCCGGAAATCAGCGGCATCATCGGCAGCGTGCGCGTCATCACCCAGGAAACGACGAGCGCGATGGCGGTCGCGGCCATGAAGAGGCCGGTCGCGATAAAGATCGGCCCGCCCATCTCGGCAAGCACCGGGAAATGCGAGGCCAGCCATTCGCCGCGCGAATTGGCGAAGAAGAAGACGACGAGCGGCCCGAGTTCCAGCACCAGCTTGAGGAGGGGACTGACCTTCTCCTCCGTCGTGGCGGGTTCCTCCAGCGTTGCCTTGCTCATGCTCCAACTCCTGCGATCGCTTCCGCGAAATCCTTGGCCTCGAAGGGTTCGAGATCGTCGATCCCTTCGCCGACACCGATGAAATAGACCGGCAGCTTGTGCTTGGCCGCAATGCCGACGAGGATGCCGCCGCGGGCCGTACCGTCCAATTTTGTCATGATCAGGCCCGTGACCCCCGCGACGTTACGGAAAATCTCCACCTGGTTCATCGCGTTCTGGCCGGTCGTGGCGTCGAGCGTCTGGAGAACAGTGTGCGGCGCGTCCGGATCGAGCTTGCCGAGCACGCGCACGATCTTCTCCAGTTCCGCCATCAGCTCGGCCTTGTTCTGCAGGCGCCCGGCGGTATCGACGATCAGGACGTCGCTCTTCTGCAGCTTCGCCTGCTCATAGGCCTCGTAGGCAAGGCCCGCGGCGTCCGCCCCGAGCTTCGAGGACACGATCTGCGAGCCGGTGCGCTCCGCCCAGATATTCAGCTGCTCGATGGCCGCCGCGCGAAAGGTGTCGCCCGCCGCCAGCATCACCTTGAGGCCCGCGCCGGAGAGTTTTGCGGCGAGCTTGCCGATGGTCGTCGTCTTGCCGGTGCCGTTGACGCCGACGACGAGGATGACGTGCGGCTTGTGGCTGAGGTCGAGTTCCAGCGGCTTTGCCACCGGCGAGAGCACCTTGGTGATCTCGCTTGCCATGATGCGCGAGACATCGGCGCCCGTCACGTCCTTGCCGTAGCGCTCGGCGGCAAGCGTATCGGTGATGCGCAGCGCCGTCTCCACGCCGAGGTCGGCCTGGATCAAGAGGTCTTCGAGATCCTGCAGCGTGTCGTCGTCCAGCTTGCGCTTGGTGAAGAGGCTGGTGATCTGGCCGGAGAGCTGCGAGGAGGTGCGCGCCAGCCCCTCGCGCAGGCGCTGGAACCAGCTTCGCTTCGGCTGGACGGCCTCCGGCACCGCCGCTTCCACCGGCGCATCGGACGTGGCGGCAAAACCCTTTGGCAGCGTGGGCTCGGCACGGACCGCCTCTTCGAGGACCGGATCCTCGGCTTCGGCCGGCGGTTCATCATCGATGGCTTCCGCTACCTCTTCGGCGGGCGCCTCCGGCTCCTCGGCAGCGATCTCCTCCACCGGCTCGACAGCCTCGGGTTCCGGCTCCGCCACGGTCTCCGCCTCGGCGGCCGGCAGGTGGGGATCGTGCGGCAGGGGATAGATCTCCGGCTCCACGTCCTCGGGAATGTGGTAGTCGGCCTCGGGATTGGCGGCTTCCGCCTCGTCCAGCAACGCGTCGCGGTCGTCCGAAAGCGTGGCTGCCGGCGTTTCGGCGGGTGCGGGTGCGGCCGGCTCGGCGACCGGCGCCCCGGCAGCTTGTGCTTCCGCCTCCGGCTTCGGTTCGGCCGCCGTGTCTTTTCCGAATGTAAAAATCTTCTTGATGAAGCCGAGGGCCATGAAAGCTATCCGCTGGTTGCGAAGGAGGCGGCGGCCGCGATAAGGGGCCGCATCGTCAGGTGTTTTCCATTGTGGCCGGTGATCGTCACCGGCACAAGATCGCGGGGCTTCAGGCCGGCGGCATCGACGAGCGTGAAGTTTTCCGTATGCGCAAGGCCGTTGTTCTCGACGAGGACCGTCTCCTCCCTCCCGATCATGGAATCGAGATGGGACTCGGCGAGCCGTTTTCCAGTCTCGCGCAGGCGCCCGGCGCGCTCCTTGACGAGCGCGCGGTCGAGCTGCGGCATGCGCGCGGCCGGCGTTCCGGGACGCGGGCTGTAGGGAAAGACGTGGAGATGGGCGATGCCGCAGTCTTCCGCAAGCCGCACGGCATTTGCGAACATCGCCTCCGTCTCCGTCGGAAAGCCGGCGATCATGTCCGCGCCGAAACTGATCTCCGGCCTGAGGCCCCGCACCCGCGCGCAGAAGGCGCGGGCATCGGCGCTCGAATGGCGGCGCTTCATGCGCTTGAGGATCAGGTCGTCGCCGTGCTGCAGCGAAAGGTGCAGGTGCGGCATGAAGCGCGGCTCATCGGCGATGAGATCCCAGAGATGGTCGTCGGCCTCGATGCTGTCGATGGAGGAAAGGCGAAGGCGCCGGATGTCCGGCACCTGCCGCAGCAGCACCTTGGCGAGATATCCAAGGCTTGGACTACCCGGCAGGTCGGCGCCGTAGCTGGTCGCATCCACCCCGGTCAACACGATTTCCGAATAGCCGCTCTCGGCGAGCTTACGCGCCTGGTCGACGACCGCGCCCATCGGCACGGAGCGGGAATTGCCCCGGCCGTAGGGAATGATGCAGAAGGTGCAGCGATGGTCGCAGCCGTTCTGCACCTGCACGAAGGCGCGCACATGGCCGTCGATCAGCCGCACCATCTGCGGCGCGGTCTCCCGCACGCTCATGATGTCGTTGACGCGCAGCTTCTCCTCCGCCGAGACGCCGAAATCCGGCAGCGCGCGATAGGAGGCGCTCTTCAGCTTCTCCTCGTTGCCGAGCACGGCGTCGACCTCCGGCATGCCGGCAAAGGTCTCCTTCTCGGTCTGCGCGGCGCAGCCGGTGACGACGATGCGGGCATGGGGATTGTCACGCCGGGCGCGGCGGATCGCCTGGCGGGCCTGGCGCACGGCCTCGCCCGTGACGGCGCAGGTATTCACCAGCACGGCGTTGTTCAGCCCCGCCTTCTCGGCCTCGGTGCGCATCACTTCCGATTCGTAGGTGTTGAGCCGACAGCCGAAGGTTATGACGGTGACGCCGCTCAACGGGCGGCCGCCGCGGTCTCGTCCCGACGGAAGGCGCCGGTCGAGGGATCGAGCGTGCCGGACCATTCCCATTCGGCCGGCCCGGTCATGACGACATGGTCGTCCCCGCGCCATTCGATGGTGAGCGTGCCCCGGTTCGGGCTGCTGGCGACGGTGACGGCGACCGTGCGGCCGGTGCGGCCCGTGCGCGCGCCGCTGACGGCGGCCGCGCAGGCGGCCGAGCCGCAGGCGAGCGTCAGGCCCGCGCCACGCTCCCAGGTGCGCGTCGTCATGGCGGAGGGGGATGTCACCTGCGCCAGCGTGATGTTCGCCTTTTCCGGAAACATCGGATGGTTTTCGAGAAGCGGGCCGAAACGGTCGAGGTCGAAGCTCATCGGATCACGGTCGACCCAGAAGACCGCGTGCGGATTGCCCATGGACATCGCCGCCGGCGAATGCAGCACCGGCGCATCGATCGGCCCGATCTGGAGCTCGATGCGGCTGGTGTCGTAGAATTCCTCGGCCAGCGGAATGCGGTTCCAGTCGAAGACCGGCGCGCCCATGTCGACGGAGATCGTGCCGTCCTCGTGCTCGACGGCATTGAGGATGCCGGCGACCGTCTGGAAGGTGAAGACCTTCCAGCCCGTCTCGGCCGCGAGCGCCTGCACGACGCAGCGCGTGCCGTTGCCGCAGGCCTGCGCCTTCGTGCCGTCGCAGTTGAGGATGTCGATGAAGGCGTCGGTGCCGTCGACCTTCGGATCGTGGATCGCCATGATCTGGTCGAAGCGCGTGGCGGGGTCGGCATTGAGCGCGATGGCGGCAGCCGGCGTCACGGCATCGCCGCGCCCGCGCATGTCCACGACGAGGATCATGTTCCCGAGCCCGTTCATGCGGGCGAATTGCGCTTCAGCAGCCATGCCGGATCTTCCGTTCGGGACGCCGTCGCGGGCGTCCTCCGTCCTTGCGCGTATATGGCGCAAACGGGGCGGAATTACCAGACGCAGTCTGCACCGCAAGCGCCGGCGGATCGCGCGAAAATATTTCCCTTGTCCGCGCTTGCCGCTATCCTCGCCGCACATGTTCGCCTTCCTCCGAAAGCTCCTCCGGCAAACGGCCCCCGATAACGTGGCCCAACCGAGACGGACGCGCCTCGCCCTCGATCCGGCCCGCGCGCCGGTCTATGCGATCGGCGACATCCACGGCTGTCACGCGGCGCTGGTCGCGCTGGAAGACAGGATCCGGCGGGATATCGCCCGCACCGGCGCGGGCCGCCCCCTCATCGTCTATCTCGGCGACCATATCGACCGCGGCCCCGATTCCCGCCGCGTGGTGGAGCACCTTTCCGGCGGGAGTCCCGCCGACGGCATCGAGCGCATCGCGCTCTGCGGCAACCACGACGACACCTTCCTGAAGTTTCTCCGCGATCCCGCCGGAAATGCCGCCTGGCTGGATTTCGGCGGCGATGCGACCCTCCGCTCCTACGGCCTCGGCCATCTTGCGCACCTGCGCCGGCCGAAGGAACTGGCCCGGGCGGCGGATGCGATCCGGGCCGCGGTGCCGCGCGAACACGTCGCCTTCCTCGAAGACCTGCCTGCAATGCTCGTCCAGGGCAGCCGCGTCTTCGTGCATGCCGGCATCCGCCCCGGCCTTCCGCTCGATGCCCAGACCGACGCGGACCTCCTCTGGATCCGCGAGCCCTTCCTTGCCGAGGGGCCGGGCCTGCCGATCACCGTCATCCACGGCCATACGCCAGGCGAAGAGCCGGTCTTCGGACCCGGCCGGATCGGCATCGACACGGGCTGCTTTGCCACCGGCCGCCTGACGGCGCTGAAGCTCACGGAGGCGGGCACCGCCCTTCTTTAGCAGGCGATCCTTGACTTTCCGGGCATCTTCCTGTTTAAGCCCCGCATCTGCGACAAGTAAGAACGCTTGAAGCCACCGACCGGGACCCGTGAAGGTATAAAGAGATCCCGGAGGTCAACACCCGACAGCGCGATGCGCCCTCGGGTGCTTTTTGGCTTTGCGTCTTGTTTTCGGCGCCGATAGCACCGACGTTTCCGCCACCAGTGGAAACAAGAAGGAAGACGTGATGTTTGAAACACTCCAGGACCGCCTTGGCTCCATTCTGAATGGACTGACAGGCCGTGGCGCGCTTTCCGAGGCGGATGTCGCCGCGGCGCTGCGCGAGGTCCGCCGTGCGCTGCTCGAAGCGGACGTGGCGCTGGAAGTGGTGCGCTCCTTCACCGATGCGGTGCGCGAGAAGGCCGTCGGCGCGGAAATCCTCAAATCCATCAAGCCCGGCCAGATGGTCGTCAAGCTCGTGCATGACGAGCTCATCGCCATGCTCGGCTCCGAGGGCGTATCGATCGACCTCAACGCCGCCGCTCCCGTCGTCATCATGATGGTGGGCCTGCAGGGCTCGGGCAAGACCACGACCTCCGGCAAGATCGCCAACCGGCTGAAGACGCGCGACAAGAAGAAGGTCCTGATGGCCTCGCTCGACACGCGCCGCCCGGCCGCGCAGGAGCAGCTTCGCCAGTTGGGCGTCCAGACCGGCATCGACACGCTGCCCGTCATCGCCGGCCAGTCGCCGACCGACATCGCCGCGCGTGCCGTGCAGGCCGCAAGGCTCGGCGGCCATGACGTCGTCATCCTCGACACCGCCGGCCGCACGCATATCGACGAGCCGCTGATGATCGAGATGGCGGAGATCAAGCGGAAGTCCAACCCGCACGAGATCCTCCTCGTCGCCGACGCGCTGACCGGCCAGGACGCCGTCAACCTCGCCCGCAACTTCGACGATCGCGTCGGCATCACCGGCCTCGTCTTGACCCGCATGGACGGCGACGGCCGCGGCGGTGCTGCCCTTTCCATGCGCGCTGTCACCGGCAAGCCGATCAAGCTGATCGGCGTCGGCGAGAAGATGAGCGAGCTGGAGGAATTCCATCCCCGGCGCGTCGCCGACCGCATCCTCGGCATGGGCGACATCGTCTCGCTCGTCGAGAAGGCGGCCGAGAACATCGACGCCGAGAAGGCGGCCGCCATGGCCGCCAAGATGGCCAAGGGCAAGTTCGACCTCAACGACCTCGCCGACCAGCTTCGCCAGATGCAGAAGATGGGCGGCATGGGCGGCATCATGGGGCTGATGCCCGGCATGGCCGGCATGAAGGACAAGATGTCCGCCGCCGGCCTCGACGACAAGCTCTTCGGCCGCCAGATCGCCATCATCAACTCGATGACCAAGGCCGAGCGCGCCAATCCCGATATCCTCAAGCACTCGCGCAAGAAGCGCATCGCGGCCGGCTCCGGCACCGATGCGGCTGACATCAACAAGCTTCTGAAGATGCACCGCCAGATGGCGGACATGATGAAGATGATGGGCGGCAAGAAGGGCGGCGGCCTGATGAAGCAGATGATGGGCGGCCTCGCCGGCAAGATGGGCCTCGGCGGCGGCATGGGCGGCATGCCGGACCTGTCGAAGATGGACCCGAAGCAGCTCGAGGCCCTTGCCAAGCAGGCGGAAGCGGCCGGTATCAAGCCGGGCAGCATGCCGGGCCTTGGCGGCGGTGGTCTTCCGGGCCTCGGCGGCGGGCGCCTGCCCGGCCTCGGCGGCCTGCCGGGCCTTCCCGGCCTGCCGAAGAAGAAGTGAGGGAACGACTATGACGATCGATCCGAAGGTCAAGCATCAATTGGGGGAATACCGGCAGTCGATCGACAATATCGACGCTGCCCTCGTGCATATGCTCGCCGAACGCTTCCGCTGCACCAAGGCGGTCGGCGTTCTCAAGGCGACGCATGAACTGCCGCCGGCCGACCCGGCGCGCGAGGAATACCAGATCGAGCGCCTTCGCCGCCTGGCGAAGGAAGCCAATCTGGATCCGGATTTCGCGGAGAAGTTCCTGAACTTCATCATCCGCGAGGTGATCCGGCACCATGAAGCCATTGCCGCCGAACACAGCGGCGCAAACCACACCGCTTGAGAAAAGCGGCCTACCATCCAAGGAGAAATGACATGGCACTGAAAATTCGTCTCGCCCGCGGCGGCTCCAAGAAGCGTCCGTACTACCAGATCGTCGTCGCCGACGCCCGTTCGCCGCGCGACGGCCGCTTCCTCGAAAAGCTCGGTTCCTGGAACCCGATGCTCGGCAAGGACGACGCGAACCGCGTCCAGATCGACGCCGACCGCGCCAAGGAATGGCTCGCCAAGGGCGCCCAGCCGACCGACCGCATCGCCCGCTTCCTCGACGAAGCCGGCGTCCTGAAGCGCGAGACCCGCAGCAACCCGGAAAAGGCAAAGCCGGGCAAGAAGGCTCTCGAGCGCATCGCCGAGAAGAAGCAGAAGGAAGAAGACGCCGCTGCTGCCGCCGCCGGCGAATAAGCGATCTTCCCATCATTTCGAGACGGGCGGCGTGCTTCATGCCGCCCGTTTTCGTTTGTCGCCCCGGCGGCAAACGTCGTAAAAGGCTTCGAGAAAACACACGGAACCGAACCATGGCGAAACTGGAAAACCCCGTCCTCATGGGCACCATCGGCGCGGCACAGGGCCTGCGCGGCGAGGTCCGCGTGAAATCCTACACCATCGACCCCACCGCCATCGGCGACTACGGCCACCTGCACAGCGAGGACGGCCGGTCCTTCGAGGTGCTGGAGGTGCGCGAGGCGAAGAACGTGGTCGTCGTGCGCTTCCGCGGCGTCAACGACCGCAACGCCGCCGAGGCGCTCAACGGTATCGACCTCTATATCGAGCGCGACAACCTGCCGGACGAGGAGCTGGACGAGGACGAGTTCTTCTATGCCGACCTCGAAGGGCTGGAGGCGGTCGACACGACCGGCCGCATCCACGGCAAGGTGACCGGCATCTTCGATTTCGGCGCCGGCGACCTCCTTGAGCTCAAGGGCCCCGGCAAGCGGCCGGTGCTCATCCCCTTCTCCGAAGCCGCCGTGCTGGAAATCGACCTCGAAGGCGGGCGCCTGCTGATCGATGCCGTCGCCGCAGGCCTCGAGGACGAGGGCAACGACGGCCCCGGCAGCCGGCGCCGCCGCCCGCCGCAGGGCGAGGGAGAGTGACGTGGCTTTCCGCGCCACCATCCTGACGCTCTATCCGGAGATGTTCCCGGGCTTCCTCGGCCAGTCGCTCTCCGGCAAGGCGCTCTCGCGCGGCGACTGGTCGCTCGATTGCGTGCAGATCCGCGATTTCACCACCGACCGCCACCGCACCGTCGACGACACGCCGGCCGGCGGCGGCGCCGGCATGGTGCTGAAGCCGGACGTGCTGGCGAAGGCCATCGACCATGCCTCCGAGGGCGACGACCGCCCGCGCCTCCTGATGAGCCCGCGCGGCAAGCCGCTGACGCAGAAGCGCGTGCGGGAACTCGCCGCCGGCGAGGGCGTCATCATCGTCTGCGGCCGGTTCGAGGGCGTCGATCAGCGCGTCATCGACGGGCGGCAGCTCGAGGAGGTCTCCATCGGCGACTACATCCTGTCGGGCGGCGAGCCGGCGGCGATGATCCTCATCGATGCCGTCGTGCGCATCCTGCCGGGCGTCATGGGCAACGCGCTCTCCGGCGAAAACGAGAGTTTCGAGGGCGGGCTGCTCGAGCATCCGCACTATACCCGCCCGCAGGTCTGGGAGGGGCTGGAAATCCCCGGCGTGCTGACCTCCGGCAACCACGCCGCCATCGACAGATGGCGCCGCGAGGAGGCCGAGAAGCTGACGCGCGAGCGCCGGCCGGACCTTCTCTGCGATCAGCCCGTCACGAAATAATAGACCGTCAGCGCAAGGCCGACCGCGACCACCAGGGCGCGGATCACCGGCTGCGGCACGCGCCGCGCCGCCCATACCCCGGCATAGCCGCCGACCGCGCCCGCCGGCACCATGACGGCGGCCTGCGGCCAGCCGACCACCTTGCCGCTGGCGAAGACGACGATGGCCATGGCCGCGATCACCACGGCGAGGAAGTTCTTGAGCGCGTTCAGCCGGTGATAGTCGCCGCCCTTGGTGAGGCCGAGCACGGCGAGCGTCATGATGCCCATGCCCGCGCCGAAGAAGCCGCCATAGACGGAGGTGACGAACTGGCCGGCAAGGCCGAGCGGCGAGACCGGCTTTTCCGGGCTCAGCGTCTTCGGCTTGAGATAGGGACCGGCCGCGAAGATGGCGGTCGCACCCAGCAGCAGCCAGGGCACGAGCGCGCGGAAGGACGGGTTGGAAAGCGACAGCAGAAGCAGCGCGCCCAAAAGCCCGCCGACGAGCGAGAGGCCGCCGAGGATCAGGGCTTCCTTCCAGTCGGCGCGGATCTCCTTCGCATAGGCGAGCGTCGAGGTGACATAGCCCGGGAACTGGGTGATGGAGGAGGTGGCATTGGCGACGATCGGCGGCAGGCCGGTCAGCGTCATGGCGCCGAAGGTCAGGAACGTGCCGCCGCCGGCAATAGCATTCACCACGCCGGAGAGAAAACCGGCGACGAACAGCAGGATGGCATCGGCAAGCGTCATGATATTCCCCCGGGCGGCGGCTGCACGCCGCTCGCTCCCCCTTGCCGGGTGATATCGTGCCGCCGCCGGAGCGGCAAGGCCGGTTCACGCAGCGCCTGCATCCGATTCTTTCGGCGCGGGGGGATGACAAGCCGGCGCGATTGGTGTATTGGCCCGCACGGATTTGGGATTAGTCCCGCCGACCTGCAAGCAAAGAATGGCGAATCCGCTCCGTCCGGCAACGGACTAACCGCACGAGGCACGACCTCGAAGGTGACCGTCGAGCGCTCTGGCTGTTTCAGAAAAACCGAAGGTTAGACCGATGAACATCATCCAGCAGCTCGAAGCCGAACAGGCCGCGAAGATCGAAGCCAAGCGCACCCTCCCGGAATTCTCCCCGGGCGACACCGTCCGCGTCAACGTGCGCGTCACGGAAGGCACGCGTACCCGCGTCCAGGCCTATGAAGGCGTCTGCATCGCCCGTTCCGGCGGCGGCATCAACGAGAGCTTCACCGTCCGCAAGATCTCCTACGGCGAAGGCGTCGAGCGCGTATTCCCCGTTTACTCGCCGCTCGTCGAAAGCGTCGAAGTCGTCCGCCGCGGCAAGGTCCGCCGCGCCAAGCTCTACTACCTGCGCGATCGTCGCGGCAAGTCGGCTCGTATCGTCGAGAACACCGGCACGCGCGCCCGCAAGCTGAACGACGCCGAACGCCAGGCCATTGCCGAGGAAAAGGCACGTCTGGAAGCCGAGAAGGTCGCAGCCGCCCAGGCGCTCGCCGCCGAGAAGGCCGCAGCCGAAGCTGCTGAAGCCGCCGCAAAGGCCGAAGCCGCCGCCGAATAAATCGCGGCAGCCGCATCCATCACGAAAGCCGTCGGCCCTGGCCGGCGGCTTTTTGTTTTACGGAAAAGCCTTCGCACGCAAGCGTCGTGCTTGCCTCGCTCCCTGCACCTGTGACAGTGTTTCGCCGCCACAATTCAGGAGCATATTTCGATGTTTTCCCGCCGCACCGTCCTTGCAGGTCTTGCCGCCGGCCTGCTCATGCCCGCCATTGCCCTTTCGGCCGACCTTCCCGATCTCGGCGGCAAGACCGTCGTGGTCGTCACGGAAAATGCCTATCCGCCGCTGCAGTTCGTCGATCCCAAGTCCGGCGAGCAGATCGGCTGGGAGTATGACGCGATGAACGAGATCGCCAAGCGCCTGAACTTCAAGGTCGAGTACCAGAACACGAGCTGGGACGCGATGATCCAGGCCGTCTCCGACAACCAGTACAACATCGGCATGACCGGTATCACCATCAAGGACGACCGCAAGGAGAAGGTCGATTTCTCCGATCCCTACATGCGCTCGCAGCAGTTCATGCTGGTGCGCGCCGACGAGAACCGCTTCACGGACGCCAAGTCCTTCGCCGCGCTCAAGGACGGCCTGATCGCCGCCCAGCCCGGCACCTCGCCCTTCTATACCGCCGTCTACGAGATCCTCGACGGCAACGAGCAGAACCCGCGCATCAAGCTGTTCGAGACCTTCGGCGCGACCGTGCAGGCGCTGCAGGCCGGCGACGTCGACCTCGTGCTTACCGACAGCGTGGCGGCCAAGGGCTATGTCGACGCCTCGGGCGGCAAGCTGAAGGTCGTCGGCGAGCCGCTCGGCACGGAAGACTTCGGCTTCATCTTCCCGAAGGGCTCCGACCTCGTCGCGCCCGTCAATGCGGCCATCGCCTCGCTCAAGGCCGACGGCACGCTGGATGCGCTCAACAAGAAGTGGTTCCTCGACTACAAGATGGGTGAGTGACGGGCGGCCATGGCTTCCGCTCCTCCTGACGCGGTGAAGGGCGACCGGCCCTGGTGGCTGGTCGCCCTCGTCGCGATCGCGCTGGCGCTCGCCGGCGTCATCGTCGCCAACGATCTCTACAGCCAGGTCTTCGGCGTCGTGCTGAAGGGGCTCTGGGTCACGATCTTCGTGACCCTTATCGCCTTCCTGCTCGCGACCGCCCTCGGCCTCTGCATCGCGCTGATGGCGCTTTCCGAGAGCAAGGCGCTGCGCCAGGTCGCGCGCTTCTACACGGAGGTGATCCGTGGCGTGCCGATCCTCGTCCTGCTCTTCTACATCGCCTTCGTCGGCGCGCCGGCGCTGGTGGCGGTCGTCAATGTCGTGATCGGCCCGCTCGTGGCCACCGGCTATGTCGAACCGATGCAGGTGCGTGACGTCTCCCTGATGTGGCGGGCGATCATCGCGCTGATGATCGGCTATTCCGCCTTCATCGGCGAGGTCTTTCGCGCGGGCATCCAGTCGGTCGACCGGGGGCAGGTGGAGGCCGCCAAGGCGCTCGGCCTCTCGCGCTTCCAGCGCTTCCGCCTCGTCGTCTTCCCGCAGGCCATCCGCGTCATCCTCCCCCCGCTCGGCAACGACTTCGTGGCGATGGTCAAGGACTCGTCCCTCGTCTCCGTCCTCGGCGTTGCCGACATCACCCAGATGGGCAAGGTCTACGCCTCCGGCTCCTTCCGCTTCTTCGAAACCTACTCCATCGTCGCCTACGTCTACCTCATCCTCACCATCGGCCTCTCGCTGGCGCTGCGGGCGATGGAAAGACGGCTCAGGCGCGGCGTCGCCCACTGACTCTTCGCAATTGCCGAAACCCGCGAAAATCGCTATATGCCTTCCATGGAATCCAAATTCGGATGCACGGAAACGCATGTCGTCGTGCTGCAGGACCACAAGCGCCTGCCGGCACGCTTCTTTGCGCGCGTCTTCGGGGCGCTTACCGGCCGCCTATCCTGATCGCCTGCCTGACCCGCACGATCCCGCCACAGCCACGGCTGCGGATTTCCAGAACCCCAAACATGCCAGCGGATGAAGAGCCATGAGCGCACCCCGTACACTTTACGACAAGATCTTCGACGACCACATCGTCAGCCAGCAGGAAGACGGCACCTGTCTTCTCTACATCGACCGTCACCTCGTTCATGAGGTGACGAGCCCGCAGGCCTTCGAGGGCCTGCGCATGACCGGCCGCAGGGTCCGCGCCCCGCAGAAGACGCTCGCCGTGGTCGACCACAACGTTCCGACCTCCCCGGATCGCCACCAGGGCATCAAGAACGAGGAAAGCCGCATCCAGGTCGAGGCGCTGGCGAAGAACGCCGCCGACTTCGGCGTCGAATACTATTCGGAAAAGGACGTGCGCCAGGGCATCGTGCACATCGTCGGTCCGGAGCAGGGCTTCACGCTCCCCGGCATGACCATCGTGTGCGGTGACAGCCACACCTCCACGCACGGCGCCTTCGGCGCGCTGGCGCACGGCATCGGCACCTCGGAGGTCGAGCACGTCCTCGCCACCCAGACGCTGATCCAGAAGAAGGCGAAGAACATGCTGGTGCGCGTCGACGGGAAGCTTCCCGAAGGCGTCACGGCCAAGGACATCATCCTTGCCATCATCGGCGAGATCGGCACGGCCGGCGGCACCGGCCACGTCATCGAGTTCGCGGGCGAAGCCATCCGCTCACTGTCGATGGAAGGCCGCATGACGATCTGCAATATGACGATCGAAGGCGGCGCGCGCGCCGGCCTCATCGCGCCGGACGAGACGACCTTCGAATACATCAAGGACAAGCCGCGCGCCCCGAAGGGCAAGGCGCTGGAAATGGCGCTCGACTACTGGAAGACGCTCTACACCGAGGAAGGCGCGCATTTCGACCGCGTCGTCGTGCTCGATGCGGCGAACCTGCCGCCGATCGTCTCCTGGGGCTCCTCGCCGGAAGACGTCGTCTCCGTCCAGGGCATCGTGCCGAACCCGGACGATATCGAGGACGAGACCAAGCGCTCCTCCAAGTGGCGCGCGCTCGACTATATGGGCCTGAAGCCCGGCACGAAGATCACCGACATCGCCATCGACCGCGTCTTCATCGGCTCGTGCACCAACGGCCGCATCGAGGACCTGCGCGCCGTCGCCAAGGTCGTCGAGGGCAAAAAGGTCGCCTCCACCGTCGACGCCATGATCGTCCCGGGCTCCGGCCTCGTGAAGGAGCAGGCCGAGCGCGAAGGCCTCGACAAGATCTTCAAGGAAGCCGGCTTCGACTGGCGCGAGCCGGGCTGCTCCATGTGCCTTGCCATGAACGACGACCGGCTGAAGCCGGGCGAGCGCTGCGCTTCCACCTCGAACCGCAACTTCGAGGGCCGCCAGGGCTTCAAGGGCCGCACGCATCTCGTTTCCCCGGCCATGGCCGCGGCTGCGGCGATTGCCGGCCACTTCGTCGACATCCGCGAATGGAACTGATTGCGGCATTCCTGCCGTTATGAACAAAAGGCCGGGAACCTGAGGTTCCCGGCCTTTTTCGTCAGAACGCTGCCGTCATCGGGTCCGGCCCGATGCGCTTGCCGTCCTTCTCGAGGTCGGCGAAGGCCGCCATGTCCTCGGCGTCGAGCCTGAAGTCGAAGACCTTGAAGTTCTCCTCGATGCGCGAGGGCGTCACCGATTTCGGGATAACGACGAGCCCGTTGTCGATATGCCAGCGGATGATGACCTGCGCCGGCGTGCGGCCGTGCTTTGCCGCGACCTTCCCAACGACCTGGTTTTCCAGCAGCGTGCCCTGCCCGAGCGGGCTCCAGGATTCCGTCACGATGCGATGCTTCTCGTGGTAAGCGCGGTTTTCCTTCTGCGGGAAGTCGGGGTGCAGCTCGATCTGGTTGATGACGGGCGTGACACCGGTCTCGTCGATCAGGCGCTGCAGGTGCTCGGGATGGAAGTTCGAGACGCCGATGGAGCGGGCGCGGCCTTCCTTCTGGAGCTGGATGAAGGCCTTCCAGGTATCGACATACTGGTCGCGCTTCGGCGCCGGCCAGTGGATGAGGTAGAGGTCGACATAGTCCGTGCCGAGCCGCTTCAGGCTGGCGTCGAAGGCCTTGAGGGTGGAATCGTATCCCTGGTCGGCATTCCAGAGCTTGGTGGTGAGGAAGATTTCCGAGCGCGCGATGCCCGAGGCGCGGATGCCTTCGCCCACCCCGTCCTCGTTCTCGTAAACCGCGGCGGTGTCGACATGGCGATAGCCGGCCGAAAGCGCGGCCTGCACGGCGGTCACGGCGGTGTCGTTGGGGGTCCGCCAGACGCCGAGGCCGACCTGCGGGATGCTGTTGCCGTCATGAAACAGGATTGTCGATTGATCGCTCATCAGAATGTCTCCGTGAAAAAGGGAAGGAAGGCGAAAGGGGTGAGGCTGATATAGGTTCGCCTCCCGCCGTTTCAAAGGACGCGCACGCGCATGCCGCGCCGCATATGCGGCAGGATGCGCAGCATGTCGCGCCGCCCAACCGCGATGCAGCCGGCGGTCGGCTCGTAGCCCGGCCGGACGAGGTGGAAGAAGATCGCCGAGCCGGCATTGCGGCGGCGCGACGTCACGTTCCAGTCGAGCACGAGGCAGATGTCGTAGAGCCCGTCGGCGCGGCTCATCTCCTCGTGGCTCGGGCGGAAGGGCGCGTGGACGAGACGGTTGTAGCTCGGATGCTTCGGCTCGTCGCACCAGAGCATGGCGGGCCGGATACGCCGGAGCGGCAGGGCCGTCTTCGGCCGGGAGAGCCGGTCGCCGCGCAGGAAGCCGCCGAGGAGCGGCATGGCGGCGATGGGCGTTGCGCCGTCGCCCTCGCGCTTGCGGCTGGTGCGCCCTGTCCTGCCGACGGCGGCGGGAATGCGCAAGGGGCCGAGCTGGACGATGGCGCGGCTTTTCCGGCCCGGCGCGGGACGCACGAGGATCGTCTTCACGCGATGTTCATGGGATGTGATCGACTTCATTGCGTCCTGCCATAATCGCGCCTTGCGGCCGCCCGACTGGCTGGGTCAAGGGCGGACTTGCCAAAAGCATCAGTTCCCTTACTTTCCAGAGGAATGCCGAGAGGTAAAGCATGACATCCCGAACGATTCTCCTTGTCGACGACGACAACGACCTGCGCGAGACCCTCGTCGAGCAGCTTTCGCTCTACGAGGAATTTTCCACGCTGGAAGAAACGACGGCCGGCAAGGGCATCCAGACGGCGCGCGCGAACCAGATCGACCTCCTCATCATGGATGTGGGCCTGCCGGACATGGACGGGCGCGAGGCGGTGAAGCTCCTGCGCAAGGGCGGCTTCAAGGCGCCGATCATCATGCTGACCGGGCACGACACCGATTCGGACACGATCCTCGGCCTCGAAGCAGGCGCCAACGACTATGTGACGAAGCCCTTCCGCTTCGCCGTGCTGCTGGCGCGCATCCGCGCCCAGCTCCGCCAGCACGAGAGCAGCGAGGACGCCACCTTCACCGTCGGCCCCTATACGTTCAAGCCCGGCCAGAAGCTGCTGACCATGGAGAACGGCCAGAAGATCCGCCTCACCGAGAAGGAAGCGGCGATCATCCGCTACCTCTACCGCGCCGACCAGAAGGTGGTGACGCGCGACGTGCTGCTGGAGGAGGTCTGGGGCTACAATTCGGGCGTCACGACCCACACGCTGGAGACCCATGTCTACCGTCTGCGGCAGAAGATCGAGCGGGACCCTTCCAATGCGGAGATTCTCGTGACAGAGAACGGCGGCTATAAGATAGTCCCGTAATGCAATGAGGAGCGCCCGACGTGGCTCTCAGCGACGACATCGCCCTTCTTTCCAAGGTGCCGCTTTTCGCGGGGCTTTCCGACGACAAGCTGCGCCTGATGGCCTTCGGCGCCGAACGGCGCCGGCTGGTCGAGGGCCAGACGCTGTTCCGCGAGGGCACGTCGGCCGATTGCGGCTTCGTCGTCGCCGAAGGCGCCTTCCAGCTCGCCTCGACGCGGCGCGACGGGTCGACCCGCGACGAGGGCGTCGCCGGCGAGGGCGCGCTGCTTTCGGAGCTGGCGATGATCTCCGCCGTCGAGCGCAAGTATACGGCAATCGCGCTGGAGGACAGCGAGGTCATCCGCATCAACCGCCCGCTCTTCCGGCGCATGCTGGAGGAATATCCGGACGTCGCCGTCCTGGTCGACGCGCGCATCCGCGAGAACCTTGCCGCGATGATCGGCGAGATGAAGGGCCTTGCCGGGCGGTTCGCCTGAACCGGCCCCTCACCCTAACCCTCTCCCCGCAAGCGGGGAGAGGGGACTTGCCCCACGCAATATTCGAGATTCAGGAAAACAGCGCGGCATATTTCCTTCTCCCCGCTTGCGGGGAGAAGGTGGCCGGCAGGCCGGATGAGGGGCCGCCTTCGCAGCCGATCATCCTTCCTTCAATTCGCCGACAGGACCGAAAACGCCTTCAGAAGTCGAATTCCGCGATCACCGGCACATGGTCGGACGGCCGTTCCCAGCCGCGCGCCTCGCGGATGACGGAGATGTTGGCAAGGTGCGGCTCGAGGTCGGCGGAGGACCAGATATGGTCGAGGCGGCGGCCCTTGTCGGCGGCCTGCCAGTCGGCCGAGCGGTAGCTCCACCACGTATAGAGCTTTTCATTCACCGGCACCTTGCGGCGCATGAGGTCGACCCAGGCGCCCTTCGTCATCACGTCGATCAGGCCTTCCGTCTCGATGGGCGTGTGGCTGACGATCCTGAGGAGCTGCTTGTGAGACCAGACGTCGTGCTCCAGCGGCGCGATGTTGAGGTCGCCGACGAGGATGGAGGAGATGCCGGCCTCGGCCTCGGCATGCAGCAGCTTCATCTCCTCGATGAAATCGAGCTTGTGGCCGAATTTCGGGTTGATCGTCCGGTCCGGCTCGTCACCGCCGGCCGGCACATAGAAATTGTGCAGGCGGATCGACTTGCCCCGATGGTTCAGGACGACCGAGACATGGCGCGCATCGCCGACGCCGCAATAGTCGCGCCGCTCGACGAGCTCGGTCAGCGGCAGGCGCGAGACGGTGGCGACGCCGTGGTAGCCTTTCTGGCCATGCATGACGATGTGCTCGTAGCCGAGCGCCTTCAGCGGCTTGGACGGGAACTGGTCGTTCGGGCACTTGGTTTCCTGAAGGCACAGCACGTCCGGCGCGAAGGTCTTCAGGAAATGCTCGACGAGCGGCATGCGCAGCCGCACGGAGTTGATGTTCCACGTCGCGATCGAAAATGCCATGCCTGCCCCCGGAAAGTCTCCGGGGGTCTTAATGCATGGACGGCGAAACGGAAACGGCTTTCTCAGTTGGCGCCGCGGTTGCGAATCTCGTCATAGGGGATGGCGAAGACCTTGTCGTCGAGGGAAACGCCCGTCTTGACGTTGAAGATCATCACGGAGGTATCCTTGCCCTGCGCGTCGGTGATCGTCCACTGGCGCAGGTCGTAGGTCTTCGGGTCGAACATCATTGTGATGGTCGAATCGCCGAACATGCCCTTGTCGCCGAGCACGATTGTCGTCAGGTCCGCCTCTTCCTTCACGTTGCGCACCATCTTGCCGGAAAGGTCGATCTTGTTGCCGAGCAAAAGGTTGAGCGGCGTTTTGGAGAGCGGATAGATGTCCCAGGTCTTGAGCTTGCGATTGCCGATGACGACGGACTTGCCGTCGGCGATCACGCGCATCGGCGAGGGATCCTCGTAGTTGAAGCGGATGCGGCCGGGCCGGTCGATGTAGAACTTGCCGCCGGTCTGCTCGCCGCGGGGGCCGAACTGCACGAATTCGCCCATCATGGTCTTCACCGAGGCGAAGTGGTCGGCGATCTTCTGCGCCGTGCCGCTCGCCTGGGCAAAAGCCTCGACCGGCGAGAGAACGGAAAGGCCGGCCGCGAACGTGAACGCCAGAAGGCAGGAAAAGCCGCGGCGGGTGAACGAGGCGGTCGCGCGGCCCTTTTCGGATCGGTTCATGTCAGTCTCCTTCATATGCGTTTCATGCGGGCCAAAGGCGGCGCCATGATGGCATCGCCCCGGCGCGGCGCTCGACGGCAAAAACGCCATGGGAAGGCGCTGCGTTCCCGGTCATCGCCCGATGATGTCTTCTTCCGTCGGCACGAGGATCTCGCGCTTTCCGGCGTGGTTGGCGGGGCCGATCAGCCCCTCCTTTTCCATGCGCTCGATCAGCGAGGCGGCGCGGTTGTAGCCGATGCCGAGCCGGCGCTGGATGTAAGACGTGGAGGCCTTGCCGTCGCGCAGCACCACGGCGACGGCCTGGTCGTAGGGATCGTCCGAATCGTCGAGATTGGCGGTGCCTGCCGGGCCATGGCCGCCTTCGCCGTCCTCGTCGTCGTCCTCGGTGATCGCGTCGAGATATTGCGGCGCGCCTTGCGTCTTCAGATGCGCGACGACCGCCTCCACCTCGTGGTCGGAAACGAACGGGCCGTGCACGCGCTGGATGCGCCCGCCGCCGGCCATGTAGAGCATGTCGCCCATGCCGAGGAGCTGTTCGGCGCCCTGCTCGCCAAGGATGGTGCGGCTGTCGATCTTCGACGTCACCTGGAAGGAGATGCGCGTGGGGAAATTCGCCTTGATCGTGCCGGTGATGACGTCGACGGACGGACGCTGCGTCGCCATGATGACGTGGATGCCCGCCGCGCGCGCCATCTGGGCGAGCCGCTGCACGGCGCCCTCGATGTCCTTGCCTGCGACCATCATCAGGTCGGCCATCTCGTCGATGATGACGACGATATAGGGCATCGGCTGGAGGTCGAATTCCTCCGTCTCGTAGATCGCCTCGCCCGTCTGGCGGTCGAAGCCGGTCTGCACGGTGCGGGTGATCTGCTCGCCCTTGGCAAGCGCCTGCTCGACGCGGCTGTTGAAGCCGTCGATGTTGCGCACGCCGATCTTCGACATCTTCTTGTAGCGCTCCTCCATCTCGCGCACCGTCCACTTGAGGGCGACGACGGCCTTCTTGGGATCGGTGACGACGGGGGAGAGGAGATGCGGGATGCCGTCATAGACGGAAAGCTCCAGCATCTTCGGGTCGATCATGATCAGGCGGCACTGTTCCGGCTTGAGGCGGTAGAGCAGCGACAGGATCATGGTGTTGATGGCGACGGACTTGCCCGAGCCGGTCGTGCCGGCGACGAGCAGGTGCGGCATCTTGGCGATGTCGGAAATGACCGGCTCGCCGCCGATCGTCTTGCCGAGCGCCATGGCAAGGCGCGCCTTGGAGGTCTCGAAATCGCGGGATGCCAGGAGCTCGCGCAGGTAGACGGTCTCGCGCGTCGCGTTCGGCAGCTCGATGCCGATGGCGTTGCGGCCCGGCACGACGGCGACGCGGGCGGCAATCGCGCTCATCGAGCGCGCGATATCGTCGGCAAGGCCGATGACGCGGGAGGACTTGATGCCGGGGGCGGGCTCCAGTTCGTAGAGCGTGACGACCGGGCCGGGGCGGACATGGATGATCTCGCCCTTGACGCCGAAATCCTCCAGTACGCCTTCCAGCATGCGGGCGTTCTGCTCCAGCGCATCGGCCGAAAGGGTCGCATCGCGCACCTGACCCTTCGGCTCGGCGAGGAGATGCAGCGAGGGAAGCTGGAAGCCATCCGGGCCGACGAAGGAGGTCTGCGCCTCGCGGTCGACGCGCTGGCCGGGCTTCGGCCGGGCGGCGGGCGCGACGACGCGGGCACCGGCGGCCGGCGCGGGCTGGCGGGCCGGGGCGCGGCGCGGCGCCCAGTCGGCGGCAACATCGTCCTCGTCATCGTCCGGCAGGATGCCGCTCGGGCGGGCAAGCGGCTCGTCCATGTCGAAGGGCAGGTCGTCGTCGAGCTCGATGGAAGGGGCGGAGACGGTCCGGCGGCCTTCCATGGAGGGCTCGACGCGCTCGGAGGACCGCGCGGAGGCGCGGGCGCGCACCGGCTCGTTGAGGGTGCCGAACTCGTCCTCGTTGAAATCATAGGGCTGCTCGATGCCCCGCGCCCTGCGGCGCTGGCCGGATAGGCCGAAGAGGCGGCGCACGCGCGCCTGGCCGGTGAACCAGGCATGGGTCATGGCCCCGGCAAACAGCGTGAGCGGGCCTTCCCGCTCCTCGTCGTCGTCGTCGGCTTCCGCAACGGGGCGGGCGCGGCTCTGCACCGGCACCGGCGTGAAATCCTCCTCGTCGTCGACGGCGGGAGCGCCGATGAGGCCGGCGCTGAACACCATCATCCAGGCGGCCGGCACGGCGATGATGCAGCCGAGGACGGTGGCGAAGACACCCGTCGGGTAGGCGCCCGTGAAGAGGGCGGGAAAGCGCAGGATCATGTCGCCGAAGACGCCGCCGAGCCCCGTCGGCAGCGGCCAGGTGACGGGGCCGGGAATGCAGGCGAGCGCCGCCGAGGCGAGGATCGCCCCGCCGAACCAGGCGGCGGCGCGCTGCGGCACACGGCTGAAGCGCCGGCCGCTGACCATGGCGAGCCCCCAGGCGACGACCGGCAGCAGCGCGATGACGCTGGCAAGGCCGAAGAATTGCATGAAGAGATCGGCGAAGACCGCACCCGGATAGCCGAGGATGTTCTTCGGCTCGCCGCTGGAGGCATAGGAAAGGCTGGGGTCGGAGACGTTCCAGGTGGAGAGCGCGGCAATGGCGAGCGCAAGGCCGAGGAAGATGGCAAGCCCGAGGAGCGCCTGTACCTGCCGCCAGACGAATGCCGACAGAACGAAGCGGTCGTGACGGTTGTCCAGTCCTGCCGAAATGCTTCTGCTCATGGTTACAGCCTGTGCCTACAAAAAATCGCGGCAACCCGGCGTGATTCGCGGGCGTGCCTGACTGCGAACCCTACGAAGGAAGGCTTAATGGCGTGTTAACCATGCCCGCCCCGACATGGTTTACACCCATAAACGGCAAAGGCCCGGACCAGGGGTCCGGGCCGGAAGCGGGCGGCAGGCCTCTTACGAGTGGTAGGCCGCTTCGCCGTGGGACGAGAGGTCGAGGCCCTCGCGCTCGGCTTCGACGCTTACCCGCAGGCCGACCACCATGTCGACGATCTTGTAGAGGATCGCCGAGACGACGGCGCACCAGACGATGGTGATGACGACGGCGGTGAGCTGCGTCATGAACTGCGAGGCGATGGAGAAATCGGCCCCGCCCGTGCCGCCGAGCGAGGGCGCGGTGAAGATGCCGGTGCCGAGCGCGCCGATGAGGCCGCCGACGCCATGGACGCCGAAGACGTCCGCCGTGTCGTCGTAGCCGAACTTGTTCTTCACGACGGCGACGAAGAAGTAGCAGATCGGCGAGGCGATGAGGCCGAGCACGATGGCACCGAACGGGCCGACCGAACCGGCTGCCGGCGTGACGACGACGAGGCCGGCGATCATGCCGGAGGCGGCGCCGAGCAGCGAAGCCTTGCCGCGGGTGAAGGTCTCGACCACCGACCAGGCGAGGATCGCGGCGGCCGTGGCGACGAAGGTGTTGACCGTGGCGAGGACCGCGCCGCCCGAGGCTTCGAGGTTGGAACCGGCGTTGAAGCCGAACCAGCCGAACCACAGCATGGCGGCACCGACGAGGGTGAGCGTCATGGAGTGGGGGGCCATCATGTCCTTGCCGAAGCCCGTGCGCTTGCCGACCATGATCGCGCCGATGAGGCCCGCGACGCCCGCATTGATGTGCACGACGGTGCCGCCGGCGAAATCGAGCGCGCCCATGTTGAAGATGAGGCCGTTACCGTCCCAGACCATGTGGGCGATCGGGAAGTAGACAAAGGTGGCCCAGAGGATCGTGAAGAGCAGGACCGCCGAGAACTTGATGCGCTCGGCGAAGGCGCCGACGATGAGGGCCGGCGTGAGCGCGGCGAAGGTCATCTGGAACAGCATGAAGATGTATTCCGGGATGACGACGCCGTCGGAGAAGGTCGCCGCCGTGCTGTCGACGGTGACGCCCGTCAGGAACAGCTTGGCAAAGCCGCCGAAATAGGGGCTCGTCGAGCCGCCGAAGGCGAAGGAGTAACCGTAGACGACCCACACCATCATCATCATGGCGCCGATGACGGTGCACTGCATGAGGACGGAGAGCATGTTCTTCGTGCGCACCAGGCCGCCGTAGAAGAGGGCAAGGCCGGGGATCAGCATGAAGAAGACGAGCAGCGTGGCGACGAACATGAAGACGGTATCCGCCTTGTCCGGGACGGGCGCGGCGGGGGCGGCCTCCTGCGCGAAGGCGGCGACCGGCGCGAGCACGCCTGCCGTGGCGACGGCCACGCGGGAGAGGATATGGGGAAGTTTGAACGACATGTTGAATAGGCTCCCTGATAGGCCGTTTGCTTAGAGCGCTTCGGAATCGGTTTCGCCCGTGCGGATGCGCACGGCATGGTCGATGGCGTAGACGAAGATCTTTCCGTCGCCGATCTGCCCGGTCTTGGCCGCGGCGGCGATCGCTTCGACCGCCCTGTCGGCAAGGTCGCTGGCAACGGCGATCTCGATCTTCAGTTTCGGCAGGAAGCTGACGGCATATTCGGTGCCGCGGTAGATTTCCGTATGCCCCTTCTGGCGCCCGTAACCCTTCACTTCGGTCACGGTCAGGCCCTGGATGCCGACAGCGGTGAGGGCCTCACGCACCTCGTCGAGTTTGAACGGCTTGATAATGGCCATTACGATTTTCATCTGGTTTCCCATCCTTCGTGCTTGTCCCCAGCCGGGGCCATCTCTCCGAGTTGCCGGGACAGGCTGTCCGCGGCGACCGAAGCTACACATTCAAGGGGCGTGCCAGATTCGAATGACTTCTCTAAGTTATTGAAATTAAAATATTAAAAATAAGAAACGTACGGCGGCGCAAAAATTCGCCACCGCAAATGGTCAAAAAATGAGCGCTATTGGGATAGTGGGCAGAATTTAATCAGTTGCCCTTTTCCGAATCAGCCCCTCCTGGGCGACCGAGGCGATGAGCGTGCCATCGCGGGTGAAGATCGCGCCGCGCGTCATGCCGCGCGCGCCGGAAGCCGAGGGGCTGTCCTGGCTGTAGAGCAGCCAGTCGTCGAGCACCGGCGGGCGGTGGAACCACATGGCATGGTCGAGGCTGGCGACCTGCAGCGAGCGGTCGAGCACGGAGGTGCCATGCGCGAAGAGGGACGTATCGAGCAGCGTCATGTCGGAGAGATAGGCGAGCACCGCCATCTGCAGGCGGCGGTCCTGCGGCACCGGCCCCGTCGTTCGCACCCAGATGTTCTGGTGCGGATCGAGCTTTTCCGAGGAGAGATAGTGGGCAAGGGAGACCGGGCGCAGCTCGATCGGCCGCGGCCGCTCCCAATAGGCGCGGATATGCGCCGGCGCGCCGGCCATGAACTGCGCCTTCAGTTCCGCCTCGCCGAGGAGCTTTTCCGGCGGCGGCACGTCCGGCATCGCCGTCTGGTGCTCGAAGCCGTCTTCGTCGTCCTGGAAGGAGGCCGTCATGAAGAAGATCGGCTTGCCGTGCTGGATGGCGATCACCCGGCGCGTGGCGAAGGAGCCGCCGTCGCGTACGTTCTCGACGTCGTAGATGATCGGCACGGCGGGATCGCCCGGCCGCACGAAATAGGCGTGCAGCGAATGGGCGAAGCGGTTCTCCTCCTCCACCGTCCGCGTCGCCGCGACGAGCGCCTGGCCGATCACCTGCCCGCCGAACACCCGCTGCCAGCCGACCTGCGGGCTCTTGCCGCGGAAGAGGCGCACCTCCAGCCGCTCCAGGTCGAGCGTTTCGAGAAGAATATCCATGGCGGGATTTTCGGCGGATCGACGCGACATTTGGGCATGGCCTCCACGGTAGGAAACTGCGTCCTCCTCCTCTATATAGACGCAAACGAGACCTCAAGCGGCCAGGAGATTGCCATGACCGATGCCCCGATGCTCGACGCCCTTGTCGCCGGCGGCGGCTATGTCGGCCTGTCGCTGGCGGTCGCCGTCAAGAAGGCCGCGCCGCACCTTGCCGTCGAGGTGGTGGACGGCGCGCCGGAGCATGTCTGGCAGAAGGACGAGCGCGCCTCGGCCATCGTCGCGGCCGCGCGCAACCTCCTCGACGTCCTCGGCGTGTGGAACGAGATCGCCCCCGAGGCCGAGCCGATCCGCCGCATGGTCATCACCGATTCGCGCACGGCCGATCCCGTGCGCCCCGTCTTCCTCACCTTCGAGGGCACCGGCTCGACCGACGACGGCCAGCCCTTCGCCCATATGGTGCCGAACCGCGCGATGACCGGCAGCCTGCTGCGCCAGGCCGAAAGCCTCGGCATCCCCGTGCGCTGGTCGACCTCGGCGGAAGGCTTCTCGACGGGCCAGCACGAGACGACCGTCCGCCTCTCAGACGGCACGGAACGCGTCACGCGCCTGCTCGTCGCCTGCGACGGCGTGCGCTCGAAGCTGCGCGACATGGCGGGCATCAAGACCGTGCGCTTCGACTACGGCCAGTCCGGCATCGTCACCACGGTCGAGCACGAGCGCCCGCATGACGGCACGGCGGAAGAGCATTTCCTGCCCGCCGGCCCCTTCGCCACGCTGCCGCTCACCGGCAACCGCTCCTCGCTCGTGTGGACCGAGCGCACGGAGGACGCCCGCCGCCTCGTCGAGAGCGACGACCTCGTCTTCGAGGAGGAGCTGGAGCGCCGCTTCGGCCACAAGCTGGGCGCGCTGAAGGTCGTCGGCGGCCGGCGCGCCTTCCCGCTCGGCCTGACGCTCGCCCGCGCCTTCGTCGCCCCGCGCTTCGCGCTCGCGGGCGACGCCGCCCACGGCATCCATCCGATTTCCGGCCAGGGCCTCAATCTCGGCTTCAAGGACGTGGCGGCGCTTGCCGAAACCATCGTCGAGGCCGACCGCCTCGGCCTCGATATTGGCGCCCTTTCCGCGCTGGAGCGCTACGAGACCTGGCGCCGCTTCGACACCGTGCGCATGGGCATCACCACCGACGTCCTGAACCGCCTCTTCTCCAACGACGCGACGCCCCTGCGCGTGCTGCGCGACGTCGGCCTCGGCATGGTCGACCGCCTGCCGGGCCTCAAATCCTTCTTCATCCGCCAGGCCGAAGGCACCGCCGGCGGCGGCCACCCCCGCCTGCTGGTGGGACAGCGCATCTGACTGAAAGCCACCCGCCACTCCGCCCCTCCCCCACCGTCATCCTCGGGCTTGACCCGAGGATCCTGTGTGTTTTGGTTGGTGTAGGATGGTTGCGGGAAGGAGACCGAGAGGATCCCGGCCGTCGTTTGTAACGGCAGGCCGCCGCATGGCCTGGTCCCTTCCCGCTTCGCCCATCAACCTGAACAGTTGCATGAGGCTGTTGGCGCAGACCTCGCACACAGGAGCAGGCTCCATGACGATACACCACAATTTCATCGGCTGCGACATCGGCAAGGAAGCGGTCGATATCTTCGACCCGCGAACGGCCAGGTTCTGCCGCATCCCCAACACCGAGGCGCAACTGTCCGCCTTCGCAAAGCGCCTCGACCCGGCCGGCGACCTCGTCGTCCTGGAGGCGACGGGCCATTGCGACCGGCTGGTGCGCCTGTGCCTTGCACAGGCCGGCATCGCCTTTGCCCGCGTCAATCCGAAGACGGCGCGGCGCTTTGCCGAGGCGCGCGGGCGGCTGGCCAAGACCGACCGCATCGATGCCCGCTCGCTTTCGCACATGGGGGCCATGTTCGGCCTTTCGGCCGATGCGCCGCCTTGCCCGGTACACGAGCGGCTGGCGGCCCTTGCCCGGCGCCGCGACCAGCTCGTCGACGCCCGTGCGGGCGAGCGCAGACATCTTGGCGAGGCCTTCGATCCGGCCGTGCGCGCCGACATCGAGGCCATGATCGCCATCCTCGGCGAGAGGATCGCTGCAATCGAGAGCGCGATCGACGAGCAGATGCAGAGCGGCAACCTTGCCGAAGGGGCCAGGCGCCTCGCATCGGCTCCCGGCGTCGGCAAGGTGACGGCCCTGGCCCTGCTTGCCCATATGCCCGAACTCGGCACGCTCTCGCCCAAGGCGGCGGCAAGCCTTGCCGGCCTTGCGCCCTTCAACGACGATTCCGGCAAGAGAGCAGGCCGCCGCCGCATCAAGGGGGGAAGACCAAGGGTGCGAAAGGCCCTCTATATGGCCGCCCTCGGCGCCATCAGGGCCTCATCGCGCCTGCGCACCTTCTACCTCGCCGTCAAGGCCAGAACGGGCGCCGCTAAGGCCGCCATCATCGCCGTCGCGCGAAAGCTCATCACCATCCTCAATGCCATGCAGCGCGACAAAACCCATTTCCGATGAAACACAGTTGCCACGCGACACCCGCGGCTGTGGATGCCCGGAGCAAGACGAAGGAGAGAGCGGCGCCATCGCGCACTGGCCCCGCGAACCGCGAGCTCAGTCCTTGATTTCCCGCGCTTCCGAAATGAGCATGATGGGAATCCCGTCGCGGATCGGATAGGCGAGCCTGGCCTTTTCCGAGATCAGCTCGCGCGCCTCGGCATCGTAGGTCAGCCGGCCCTTGGTCAGCGGACAGACGAGGAGTTCGAGCAGTTTCGGGTCGACCCGGCTGGCGCTGGTATCCATAAGCCCCACCTATTGCAGCCGCGTGTCGACGTCGCCGTAGCCGCGCGCCAGCACGATCTCGGTGATGGCGATCAGGGTCTCGGCGCGGGTCTTGAGGTCCGGCGCTTCGAGGAGGGCCTGCTTCTCCGCCGGCCCGTAGGGCGACATCATCGCCATGGAATTGACGAGCGTGGCGTTGCTGGCCCGCTCCACGCTCTCCCAGTCCGCCTCCAGCTTGTTGGCGTCGAGATAGGCCTTGAAGGCGGCGAGCAGCGCCTCCCGGTCGACGCTCTTCTCCTCGTCGCCCGCCGAAAGGTCGGCGATGAAGGGCGCGATATGGAAGCTGCGATAGGACCTGTCGCCGCGCAGCTCGTCCAGCAGCCGGTAGCGGCAGACGCCCGTCAGCGAGACGATGTAGCGCCCGTCGCCCGTCTCGGCGAAGGAGGTGATGCGGCCGATGCAGCCGACCTGGCAGAGCGCCGGCGCCTCGGTCTCGGCTTCCTGCATGCGCTCGCCGCCGAAGACCGGCTGCACCATGCCGATCAGCCGGTGCATGGAAAGCGCGTCGTCGATCATGGAAAGATAGCGCGGCTCGAAGATGTTCAGCGGCAATTGCCCGCCGGGCAGAAGCAGCGCGCCCGTCAGCGGAAATACCGGAATGGCCTCGGGCAGGTCCTCCGGTTTCAGGTAACGCGCGTTTCCCACATGCATGGCATTGCCTTCCCGTTCCGCGGCGCGGCGTTTCCCCGCCCCTCGTCATCGCGCCCTTTCGGAATGTGGGGTGGACGCGGCATTTCTCAAGAGACGCCGCCCCTCACCTTCCGTAAAAACCTTACGAAAACAGGATCGACGACAGCTTGCGGCGGGCGGCGATCGTCGCCGGATCCTTCGGTCCCCAGACGTCGAAGAACTGCAGCAGCTCGCGGCGCGCGCCGTCGTCCTCGAAGGCGCGGTCGCGCTTCATGATGTGGAGCAGATGATCGGCCGCCGCCTGGCGGTCGCCTTCCACGTTGCGGATCTTCGCGAGCTTCAGCCGCGCGGCGTGGTCGTCCGGGTCCTGCGCCAGCGCCTGTTCGAGCGCGGCCGGATCGCCGAGCTTGCGCGCTTCCTCGATCTGGTCGAGCTTCTTGACGACCGCCGCGACGGCCGGGTCGGCCGCAACCGCTTCCGACACGTTCGTCAGCATCTGGCGGGCGTTCTCCGGCTGGCCGGCGGCGATCATGCAGTCGGCGATGCCGGCAAGCGCGGCCGCGTTCTCCGGATCGGCCTGCAGCAGCGCGCCGTAGAGGTCGGCCGCCCCGCCGAGGTCGCCGGCGTCGAAAAGCGTCTTCGCCTCGGCCAGCAGCGCCTCGATCTCGGCCTTCTCGTCAGCCCCGGCGGGACCGGCGATCTTGTCGATGAACTGGCGGATCTGGCTTTCCGGCACGGCACCCATGAAGCCGTCCACCGGCCGGCCGGCCACGAAGGCGACGACGGCGGGAATGGACTGGATGCCGAGCTGGCCGGGAATGGAGGGATGGTCGTCGATGTTGAGCTTGACGAGCTTCACCCGGCCCGCGCTCTCGCGCACGACCTTCTCGATGATCGGCTGGAGCTGCTTGCAGGGGCCGCACCAGGGCGCCCAGAAATCGACGAGGACGGGCTGCTGGCGCGAAGCCTCCAGCACGTCGCGCGAGAAATTCGCCGTCGTCGTGTCGGCGACCAGGTCGTCCGCCGGTGCCGCGCCGCCATAGCTCGCCGAAACGTTCATCTGCCCGCCGTAGGACGATGCGTAGGGGTTGTCGCCTGCACTCATGGGTCTCTCCTGTGGCGCGGAAGCGCCTTCTCTGCTTGCGCGTCTGAGATCGTATGTCAGGCCGTGACTTTCAAGACAAGCGGCTCGTGCCCCGTCGCCGCGATGAAGCGCAGGAGATCCTTCGAGCCGATCGAGGTCGTCGCGTCGTTGCGCAGCGGATGGCAGTTGATCCTATCATATTCCATGAGATCGGCATCGATGATGATCTTCACCTTGCCGTCCGTGTCGTTGATGACCCCGAAGGCGGTGACCGCGCCGGGGATGACGCCGAGATATTCCATCAGCTTTTCCGGCCGGCCGAAGGAGACGCGGCTTGCCGCGCCGATGACGGTATGGATGGTCTTCAGGTCCACCGCCGCATGCTCCTCGACGGTCATCAGGAAATAGTTGTCCTTCTTGTCCTTCACGAAGAGGTTCTTCGTGTGGCCGCCGGGAATCTCGTCGCGCAGCGCCACCGATTCGGCGACGGTGAAGACCGGCGCATGCTCCTTCGTGGCATGGGCGATGCCCAGCCCGTCGAGAAACTGGAAAAGGTCCTTGTCGGTCTTCGGCTGCGTCTCGCTCATGTCATGGTTCCCGGCAGATTGCTCCTGCCCGCTGATAGGACGTCGCCCGCCCGCGCGCAACCGCCCGGAAATCCGGGACCTGCAATGCGGCCGCATTTTTTTCTCCCAAATCCGGCATTTCCCTGTTGCATTTGAAAAATCCTTGGGCCATATAGCGCCCGTCGCCGCAACGCAGCGACCTTCGGCCAAGCGAACTACCCCGGGCCGATGACGATGAGCGGGTGTAGCTCAGGGGTAGAGCACAACCTTGCCAAGGTTGGGGTCGAGCGTTCGAATCGCTTCACCCGCTCCATTCTCTCCAAAGTTTCCAAGCCTCGGTTCTGCCCGAGGCTTTTGTGTTTTCCGGCTTCGGAATGAGCGGGTGCCGTTTGCGCCTTGTCTCAAGCGAAAACGGGCGGCGACCGTTTCTTGGGTCGCCGCCCGTTTCTGGTTCGAGCCGGAGGCTGCTATGCGGCGCGGCGGTGTCCCTGGGCCGCGGCGCGGGGTTCGGCGATGTGGAACTGCGAGAGGGCGGTCTGGAGCTGGGCGGCTTCGCCGGCGAGCATCTGGCTGGCGGCCGTGGTTTCCTCCACCATCGCGGCGTTCTGCTGGGTCATCTGGTCCATCTGGTTGACGGCCGTGTTGATCTCGCCGAGGGCGGCGGACTGTTCCTGCGCGGCACGGGTGATCGAGACGACGTGGTCGTTGACGCGGTTGACGAGGTCCTTGATCTCGGAGAGCACGTCGCCCGTCGACAGCACCAGCGAGACGCCGCCCTTCACCTCGCCGGCAGAGGCGTTGATCAGGGTCTTGATCTCCTTGGCGGCATTGGCCGAGCGCTGGGCAAGCTCGCGCACTTCCTGCGCGACGACGGCGAAGCCGCGGCCGGCCTCGCCCGCACGGGCGGCCTCGACGCCGGCATTGAGGGCCAGCAGGTTCGTCTGGAAGGCGATTTCGTCGATCACGGAGATGATCTGGCTGATCTTCTGCGAGGACTGCTCGATGCGGCCCATGGCGTCGATGGCGCTCTGGACGATCTCGCCGGACTTGTCGGCGCTGTCCTTGGCCTCCCGCACGATCTCCGACGCCTCGATGGCGCGGGTCGTGGAGGTCTTCACCGTGGTGGTGATCTCTTCCAGCGCGGCGGCGGTCTCCTCAAGCGAGGCGGCCTGCTGCTCCGTGCGGTGGGCGAGCTGGTCGGCAGCCGCCGAAAGCTCGCGGGAATTGCCGGTGATCGTGCCGGCGGTGGTGAGGATGCCGGCCATGGTGCTGCGCAGCGTCAGCATGGCGCCGTTGACGTTGGCCTGGAGCTCGGCGAAATCGCCCTGGAAATGGCCGGCCATTTCCTGCGTGAGGTCGGCATGGGAGAGCGAGGCGATGACGCGGCGCACTTCGCTGACACCCCGGTCGACGTTCTCGACGAGCTCGTTGACGCTGGTTGCGAAGCGGCTGAGATCCTCGTCCTCGTACGCCTTGGTGATGCGGCGGGAGAAATCGCCGGCGGCAGCGGCGGCGACGATGGTGCTGATGTTCGACTGCAGGTCCTTGCTCTGCGCCTGGAGGGCGGCTTCCTGCGCCTCCATCTCGCGCATCTGCATCTCGTTGGCGCGGAAGACGTCGAGCGTGCGGGCCATGGCGCCGATCTCGTCCTTGCGCTCGGTACCGGGGATCTCGTCGTCAAGCTTGCCGGCGGCGAGGTTCGACATCACGCCGGTAAGGCGCTGGATCGGCCGCACGATGCCGTTGCGGGCCAGCAGCATGCTCGCCAGCATGCCGGCGACGATGCAGACGAAGGCGGTGACGAGCAGGAGGGCCTGCGTGGTCGTCGAGCGCGAGATCGCGGCGGCGCGTGCGGTCGAGAGCGTCTCGGCGGAATAGGTCGTGTATTCCTTGAGCGCGACGGTGACGGCCTTCTGGCCTTCCAGCGCCTTGTCGAGCGCGGCGAGGACGGCGGCCCGATCCTGGCCCTTGTCGGAGCCGGCAATGGCCACCATGGCGCGGATATCGTCGAAATAGGGCATCAGCGTGCCGCGGATGCCCTCGAGCAGCTTTTCCTCGTTGGCGTCGGCGGTCGAGGCGATCTTCGGCAGGCGGTCCAGCATTTCCTTGGCGCGCTTTTCCGTCTCGGCGGCGAAATCGGCCGACTTTTCCGGCGCCATGGCGAGCTGGTAGGTCATGCGGCTGATGGCGATGACGTCGATGCGCAGGTCCATGGCCTCGCGGGCGACCTCCTCGCGCGCGCCGGTATCCTCCAGCGCCGAACCGAGCGAGGTAAGGCCCCGGCTGCCGACGGCGGCGATGGTGCCGGCGGCAATGCCCATCAGCAGAACGAGAAGCCCGACTTTCCGGGAAATGGAGAGATCCGAGAGTTTCATGGGAGACAGATCCTGTCAGGGAGACCGGCGCTGTCCTGGCGCGTTCAATCCCGCACAACCCGGCATCATTCCGGGTCCTTGCCTCGGGTTTTCCGTCAGAAAGGTTTCGATTTTGTTGCCTTGCAGCAAACCCGTGCCGGAAGGCTCAGGCCTTGCGGAACACGTAGTCCGTTTCCTGCCGCAACGTCTTGCCGGGGCGCAGCACCGCATCGGGGAAATTGCCGTGGTTGACGGCATCCGGCCAGACCTGCGTTTCAAGGCAGAAGCCGGCGAAAGGCCCGTAGTGCCGGCCGCCGAGACCGGGAACGGGAGAATCCACATAGGCGCCGGTATAGAGCTGCACGCCGGGCTCGGTGGTCGAGACCGACAGCGACACGCCGGAAAGCGGGCTGCGCACTTCGGCGACAGGGCGCTTTTCCTGCCGCGTGGCGGAAAGGCAGAAATTGTGGTCGAAGGCAATGCCGCCCTCCTCCGTCTGGCGGCGGAGCGGCGTCCAGTCGCGAAGGTCGAAGGGCGTGGCGGCGACGGGGCGGACCTCGCCGGTCGGGATGAGGTTCTCGTCGACGGGCAGGTAATGCTCGGCCGCAAGGCGGATCTCGTGGCCGAACGCATCGGCGCCGCCGTCGAGGATGAAATAGCTGTGCTGGCAGAGATTGGCCGGCGTCGGCGCATCCGTGTTCGCCGCATAGGCGACGGAAAGCGTGCCGCCGCCGGAAAGGCGATAGGTGCAGGCAATGGCGCAATTGCCGGGATAGCCGGCGCGGCCCGCGGGATCGGTGACCGTCAGGGTAACGAAATCCGGTCCCTGCGCCGCAATGCGCCAGTTCTGCCGCCCCGTGCCGTCGCTGCCGCCGTGCAGGTGCGTGACGCCGCGTTCGTTGCATTCGAGCCGATAGGCCGTGCCGTCGATGGAGAAACGCCCGCCGGCGATGCGGTTGGCGCAGCGCCCCGGCGTCGCACCGAAATAGGGGGAGTGTTCGAGATAGGAGGCAAGATCCTCGAAACCGAGCACGAGGGGCGCATCGTGGCCTTCGAGGCGAAGGTCCTGGATGACCGCGCCCCAGGTCAGCACATGGGCCGTGAGGCCGCCGCCCGCGATCGTGATGCGCTCGACCGCCTCGCCGGAGGCAAGGCGCCCGAAGATCTCATTTCCTGCACTCACGCCTGTCTCCCCCGTCCGGTCATCCGCGCGGCAACCTGCTGCAATTTTCTCCGGTCCGCAATCGGAAAAGTCATACTTTTTAGAATCCGCCTCAGAAATTCTTCTGGTAGACGATGAAGGGCGTCTTTTCGGCGATGCGGTCGTAGAGTTTTCGCGCGGTAGCGTTGAACTCCTGCGTCATCCAGTAGACCTCCGGCGCACCGGCCTCCGCGGCCTTGGCGTAGACGCCCTCGATGAGCGCGCGGCCGATGCCGGTGCCGCGCACGTCAGGATCGGCAAAGAGGTCCTGCAGGTAGCAGATATTGCCGAGCGTCCAGCAGGAACGGTGGAAGAGGTAATGCGCAAGGCCGACGGGCCGGCCGTCGAGCGTGGCGAGAAGGCCGCGATACTCGCCCTGCGCGCTCTCGCCCGTCAGCCGGGCGAAGGTGCTGGCATAGACCTCTTCCGGCAGCACCGTCTCATAGAAGGCGAGATAGGCGGTCCACAAGCGCCGCCATTCGCCTTCGTCATGCGTGTGCAGCGGGCGGATGACGACGCGGCTCATGAATATCAGGCTCCCGTTCCGATTTTCTGAAGGTCGTAGGGCGTCGTCTGGTAGATCTCGTTGATCCAGTTGCCGAAGAGCAGGTGCGCATGGCCGCGCCAGCGGTTCTGCGGCGTCAGCGACGGGTCGTTGTGCGGGAAATAGTTCTTCGGCAGCTTGATCGGCACGCCGGCCGAGACGTCGCGGAAATATTCGTCGGCGAGCGAGGTGGAATCGTATTCCACATGGTTGAAGATGTAGAGCCGGTTGCCCGCCTTCTCCTCGACCAGGCACACGCCCGTCTCGTCCGAATCGAGCAGGATCTCGAGCGCCGGCACCTTGCGGATGTCCTCGGTGCGGATCTCCGTCCAGCGCGAGACGGGCACCTCGAAATCGTCGGAGAAGCCGTTGAGATAGACCGAGGAGGGCTTGCGGTTGTGGTGGCGGTAGACGCCGAAGGCCTTCTCGTCCAGCGTGCGCTTGGGCACGCCGTGGAAGTGGTAGATCGCCGCCATTGCGCCCCAGCAGACATTCAGCGTGGAATGCACGTTGGTCTCTGTCCAGTCGAGGATCTGCTTCATCTCGTCCCAGTAGGTGACGTCCTCGTAGTCGAGGGTCTCCACCGGCGCGCCGGTGATGATGAAGCCGTCGAACTTGCGGTGCTTCACCTCCTCCCACGTATCGTAGAAGGAAAGCAGGTGTTCTTCCGAGGTGTTCTTGGCGCGGTGGCCGCCGACGCGCACCAGCGACAGTTCCACCTGCAGGGGCGAGGCGCCGACGAGGCGCGCCATCTGCACTTCCGTCTTGATCTTGTTCGGCATGAGGTTGAGCAGCCCGATCTGCAGCGGGCGGATATCCTGCCGGATCGCCACCGTTTCGGTCATCACCCTGACGCCCTCGTTCACGAGGGTTTCGAAGGCGGGAAGCGTATCGGGAATCTTGATGGGCATCTTTCACTCGATCGAAAACAAAAACCGGCCGCAACGATGTCACAGCCGGTCCACGGAAGGTTTTCCTCGCGCGGCCCTTTAGCGACTTGTTTAACGTGGCTGCAAGCCGGCCGGCCAAATCACCACGGTCTCCTTGATAGCGCTACTTCAAACGCGAATCAATCGGCGCGGCAAGGCCCGGACGCGGGCGGCATCCGGGCGGGCGATGGTCAAGCCCGAGCATGACGATAGAACGTACCGGATGACGGCAACGTCGTTCAGCCCTCCAGCTCCTCCCGCAGCATTTCCAGCTCCAGCCATTCCTCTTCCATCTTCGTCAGTGAGGAGCGCAGCTTTTCCAGGTCCGCGGCGAGCTTGTTGAAGGCGGCGGGGTCCTTGGTGAAGAGGGTCGGGTCGGCCATCTTCGCCTCGCGGGCGGCGATGTCCTTTTCCACCTTCTCCATCTCCTTCGGCAGGTTTTCCAGGGCGAATTTCTGCTTGTAGGAGAGCTTTGCCTTCGCCTTGTCCGCCGGGGCCGCGGCGGGCGCGGCATCGGAGGCCTTCGCCTTCTCGGCCTTCTCCGCCCTGCGCTTCTCCTCGATGGCGCCGCGGCGCTGGGCCATCATGTCGGAATAGCCGCCGGCATATTCGATCCAGCGGCCGTCCGGATTTTCCGGGTCGGCGGGCGCGATGGTCGAGGTGACGGTGCGGTCGAGGAAGTCGCGGTCGTGGCTGACCAGCAGCACCGTGCCGGCAAAGCCCGCGACGATCTCCTGGAGGAGATCCAGCGTCTCGATGTCGAGGTCGTTGGTCGGCTCGTCGAGGATGAGAAGGTTCGTCGGCCGCGAGAGGATGCGCGCCAGCATCAGCCGGGCGCGCTCGCCGCCGGAAAGGTTGCGGATCGGCGTGCGGGCCTGCTCGGGCTGGAAGAGGAATTCCTTCATGTAGCCCGTCACATGGCGCTGCTCGCCGTTCACCAGCAGCGTCTCGCCGCGCCCGTCGGTGAGATAGTGCGCGAGCGTGTCGTCGAGGTTCAGGTCCTCGCGGCGCTGGTCGAGCGTGGCGATCTCCAGGTTCGTGCCGAGCTTCACCGTGCCGCTGTCGGGCGCAAGCTGGCCGGTCAGCATCTTCAGGAGCGTCGTCTTGCCCGCGCCGTTCGGGCCGACGAGGCCGATGCAGTCGCCCCGGTGCACGCGGATCGAGAAGGGTGCGACGATGGTGCGCGCGCCATAGGCCTTCGTGATCTTCTCCGCCTCGATCACCAGCTTGCCGGATTCCTGCGCATCGGAGGCGCTCGCCTGCACGCTGCCCTGCGGCCCCTTGTGGCCGCGGTAGCGGGCGCGCAGGTCGTGCAGTGCGCCGAGGCGGCGCATGTTGCGCTTGCGACGGGCCGTCACGCCGTAGCGCAGCCAGTGCTCCTCGCGCTCGATGGCCTTGCCGAGCTTGTGCTGCTCCAGCTCTTCGGCCTCCAGCACCTCGTCGCGCCAGGCCTCGAAATGACCGAAGCCCCGGTTGAGCCGGCGCGACTGGCCGCGGTCGAGCCAGACGGTGGCGTTGGAGACCTTTTCGAGGAAGCGGCGGTCGTGCGAGATGACGACGAGGGCCGAGCGGGTCGATTGCAGCTCGCCTTCCAGCCATTCGATGGTCGGAAGGTCGAGATGGTTGGTCGGCTCGTCGAGAAGCAGGATGTCCGGCTCCGGCGCCATGACGCGGGCGAGCGCCGCCCGGCGCGCCTCGCCTCCCGAGAGCGACTTCGGGTCCTCGCCGCCGGTAAGGCCGAGATGCTCGAGCAGATAGGTGACGCGGTAGGGATCGTCGGAGGGGCCGAGGCCCGCTTCCGCATAGGCCGCGACCGTGTCGTAGCCCTCGAAATCCGGCGCCTGGTGCAGGTAGCGGATCGTCGCGGACGGATGGCGGAAGACCTCGCCGGACTGCGCCTCTGCAAGGCCGGCGGCGATCTTCATCAGCGTCGACTTGCCCGAGCCGTTGCGCCCGACGAGTGAGATGCGGTCGCCGGGCTCCACCTGCAGGCTCGCGCCGGCAAGCAGCGGCGTGCCGCCGAAGCTGAGGAAGATATCGTCGAGTTTGAGGATGGGCGGTGCCAAGGGTCAGGCTCCTGAAAGGTCATAGGGCCGCGCGATGAGGACGGCGCGGCCGGAGGCGAGCGAAAGGCGGATCGGGCCTTCCGCAACATTGGAGATGGTGCGCGAGGAGCCGAAGGGCAACGAGAAATCGGTGAGCGGATAACGCACATTGGAAAGGAAGAGGCCGGCGAGCGGCGAAAGGCCGAGGACGGAGAAGAGGCTGTCCTTCGGCAGGTCGATCTCGCGGGTGCCGGGCAGGAGCGGCCAGGCCTCCTCCTCGCCGGAGGTGAGCTTGATGGCAAAGCCCTCCTCCGCCAGCGAGACGGCATGAAGGAGATGCATCAGCGCATGGTCGCTGCGCTCGCCGCCGAGCGCGCCGGCAAGGACAATGCTCTTCGCGCCGCGTTCGGCCGCGGCGGAAACGGCGATCGCCCCGTCCGTCTCGTTCTTGGCGGTCGGATAGGGCTGGCGCTCGACATGCGGCCATGCGGCGAGAAGCGCGGGCGGCGTGGAATCGAAATCGCCGACCCAGACGTCCGGCGTGACGCCGAGGCTTGCGGCGTGCCGCATGCCGCCGTCCGCCGCGATGAGGCGGGCGCCGGCGACGTCCGCGGCAAGCCGCGGCGTCGCCGTGAGGGCGCCGCCGAGGAGGACGACGAATTTTTCGGTCTGGTCCGGCATGGTCATGGCCGATGCCCTTAGCGCATGTCGGGCGGAAAGGGAAAGATTTTGGCGACCGTACGGCAGGAACCTAGAGGCGCGCGCCCGCGAAATGGGCGACCTGCGCCCCGAGCTCGTAATAGCCCTCGCGCAGCGTCCGGAACGACTGGGCTTCGGCATCGGTGATCGGCAGCGGCAGGTCCATTTCCGTAATCGCGCCGGAAACGAGCTCGGCGAGCGTGCGGCCGAAGACCGTGCCGGGCGCGATGCCCCGGCCGTTATAGCCGGAAAAGCCGACGACGTTCTCGGCAAGGCGGTGGAAACGCGGCAGGTTGTCGGTCGTCATGCCGATCTTGCCGTACCATTCCGCCTCGAAGGCGACGTCGCCGATGGCGGGGAAGAGCTTCTTCAGCGCCCGCCGCGCCCAAGCCTTGTGGACGGCCGCGCCCGAACCGCGCAGCGCCCCGACGCTGCCGAAGACCAGCCGGCCGCGCTTGTCGAAGCGGAAGGAGGAGAGCACCTCCTTCGTATCCCACGCGCCCTGCCGTTCCGGCAGGATCTTGGCCTGCATCTCCGCGGAAAGCGGCACGGTGGCGAAGTTGAAATAGGGAAGATGCACGAGCTCGGCCCGCACCTCGTTCCACGGCGAAACGGTATAGGCATTGGTGGCGACGACCACCCAGTCCGCCGTGACGGACCCGTGCGGGGTCTTCACGCTCCAGCGCTTGCCGGTCCGCTCGGCGCCCGTCACCGGGCTGCCGGTGAAGGCTTCTGCCCCGGCCGCCATCGCCGCGCGGGCAAGGCCGCGCACATAGGCGAGCGGCTGGATCGTGCCGGCGCGCATGTCGAGGAGCGAGCCTGCATAGGCCTCCGTGCCCACCTTCGCGGCCGTCTCGGCGGCATCGAGCAGGCGGACCGGCGCGCCGCGACGGGCCCATTGCTCGGCGCGCTGCTTCAGTTCGTCGAGGCCGGATTGGCCGACCGCACAGTGCAGCGTGCCGGCCGGGTTGATCTCGCAGTCGATCGCATGTTTTTCGACGAGGTCGAAGACGAGGCGCGGCGCGTTTCCGAGGAGTTCGAGAAGCCGGCTGCCGTAAAGATCGCCGAGGACGCCCGGCAGTTCGTCGGGCATCACCCACATGCCTGCATTGACGAGGCCGACATTGCGGCCCGAGCCGCCGTAGCCGATCTCCGCGCCTTCCAGAAGAACCACCCGCGTGCCGCGCTCGGCAAGGTGCAACGCGGCGGAAAAGCCGGTGAAGCCGCCGCCGACGATGACGACATCCGCCTCCGCCGTGCCGGAAAGGGATGCGGTTTCAGGAGCAGCCGGAGCGGTCATCTCCCAGAGGCCATGGGAGCGCGGGTCGTTGAGCATGGTGGTCTGTCTTTTCGGAAGGAGGATTATCCTCGCACCATCGGCGAAGCTGCACCACGACTAAAGCAAAAAATCAGAACCGGGTCATGCCCCCGCCGCATGAAGGCGTCAGGGGACCTGCCTGGCGATCCATGCCCGGAAGGCCTGGCTCAGCGGGTTCTCCAGCTTGCCCTCGGGCACGACGAGATAATAGCTGTTCTCCGTCTCCATCGGCCGGTCGAAGACGACGGCAAGGCGCCCGTTCGCAAGCTCCTGCTCGATGAGATATTTCGGCAGCAGCGCGAAGCCGAGGCCGGCGACGGCCGATTCGATCACCATGGAGAACTGGTCGAAGCGGTGGCCGCGATAGGCCGTGTCCGCCGAGCCGCCGTTCAGCTCGAACCATTGCGCCCAGAGCTTGGGGCGCGTGGCGAGATGAAGGAGCGGCGCCGCCTCCAGGTCCTTCGGCTCGGAGGGGTTCCAGGCTTTCAGGAGCTCGGGGCTCGCCGCCGGAAGGATCTCCTCGCTGCACAGATAGGAGCACGCCGCGCGCGCCCAGACGGGCTGGCCGTAATGGATTGCGAGGTCGAAATTCTCCTCGTCGAAATCGAACGGCGCGGAGCGCGAGGCGATGTTGATGATCGTACCGGGATGTTCGGCAAGGAAGCCCGGAATGCGCGGCGTCAGCCAGCGGCTGCCGAAGGTCGGCAGCGTCGCGATGGACAGGCTATGCTCGGAGGAGGCCGAGGCCATGGCGCGCAGCATGGTCTCTTCCGTCTGGTGCAGGAGCTTCCTCACTTCGGGAAGGAACCGGCGGCCGTCGTCGGAGAGCACGACGCGCTGGCGCACGCGCTCGAAGAGCAGGACGCCGAGCTGTTCCTCGAGGTCCTTGATCTGCCGGCTCACGGCGCTCTGGGTGAGGTTCAGTTCATGCGCGGCCTGCGTGAACGAGCCGTGGCGCGCGGCGCATTCGAACGCCTGCAGCGTGGTGACGTCCGGGATGAGCCTTCGACTGAGCTTCATTCATTCCTCGCATCAACATAGTCAGAACGGTCGCAATCGCTAGGGGAAACGATCCGGTATGATCCGTTTTGAGAATGATCAGGGCCTCCCACCCTTGTAAGATGAGACCGCTTCCCATGAAAGCAAATTCGTATGTTCGCGCGGACGAGATCCGCTCCGGTTTCTCTGCCGCCATGTCCGCCATGTACCGGGACGAGGTTCCGGCCTACGGCACGCTGATGGCGCTGGTCGCCGATGTCAACGACGAGACGCTCGCCGCCGACCCGCTGCTGAAGGCGCGGCTCGAAGCCACCGATTCCCTCGACCGCATCTCCGAGGAGCGCCACGGCGCCATCCGCCTCGGCACGCCGAAAGAGCTTTCCATGATGCGCCGCGTCTTCGCCGTCATGGGCATGGCCCCGGTCGGCTACTACGACCTTTCGACGGCGGGCGTCCCCGTCCACTCCACCGCCTTCCGCCCGGTCGGCGCGGAAAGCCTCAGCCGCAACCCGTTCCGCGTCTTCACCTCGCTGCTGCGCCTCGACCTCATCGCGGACAAGGCGCTGCGCGAAGAAGCCGCCGCGGTTCTGGCGGCCCGCAGGATCTTCACGGACGAGGCCGTCCGGCTCGTGGAAAAGGCCGAGCGCGACGGCGGCCTGAACGAGACCGACGCCGCCCGTTTCGTCACGGAAGCGCTCGAAACCTTCCGCTGGCACGACCGCGCCATCGTCAGTGCCGACCTGTACAGGCGCCTGCACGACGCGCACCGCCTGATCGCCGACGTCGTCTCCTTCAAGGGCCCGCACATCAACCACCTGACGCCGCGCACGCTCGACATCGACAAGGTGCAGGCGCGGATGCCGCAGGAAGGCATCGCCCCCAAGGCCGTCGTCGAAGGCCCGCCGACCCGCAAGTGCCCGATCCTCCTGCGCCAGACCTCGTTCAAGGCGCTGGAGGAGGCCGTCTCCTTCATCGGCGAGGACGGAAGCTGGCAGAAGGGCTCGCACACGGCCCGCTTCGGCGAGATCGAGCAGCGCGGCGTGGCGCTGACGCCGAAGGGCCGCGCGCTCTACGACCGGCTGCTTGCCGAAACCCGCGCCCGCGTGCGCCCGACCGCCGACGGCTCGAATGCCGCCGAATACGAAGCCGCGCTCGCCGACGTCTTCACGGCCTTCCCGGACGATTGGGACGACATCCGCAAGGCGCGCCTCGGCTATTTCCGCTATTCGCTGACGGAAAAGGGCAAGGCCGTCACCGGCCGCAATGCCGACCTCGAAACCGCCATCGAAGCCGGCCTCATCCAGTTCGATCCGATCGTCTACGAGGACTTCCTGCCGGTCAGCGCCGCCGGCATCTTCCAGTCGAACCTCGGCGACGACGCGACGCAGGATTTCGTCGCCAGCCCAAACCAGGTGATGTTCGAGCGCGACCTCGGCGCAAGCGTGCTGGACGAATTCGCCCATTATGCCGGCATCGAGCGCGCCTCGCTTGAAATGTGCCTCGGCATCGTCAACATGGCTGCCGCCGCGGAGTGACGGACGAAAGCATGATCGAGGCACGCCATATCGAAGCGCTGAAGGGTATCGCCGGCGAGAAGGGCCTTCTCACCGGACCCGACATGGCGGCCTACGAGACCGGCGCGCGCTACGACAAGGGCCGCGCCGCCTTCGTCGCCCGCCCGGCCTCGACAGCGGAGACCTGCGCCGTCGTTTCCTATTGCGTGAGGAACGGCATCGCGCTGGTGCCGCAGTCCGGCAATACCGGCCTCGTCTCCGGCTCGACGCCGGACGACAGCGGCCTTCAGGGCATTCTCAGCCTCGACCGGCTGACCGCGCCTTTCGCGTTCGACCGCGTGAACCGCTCGGTGAAGGCCGGCGCGGGCCTGCGCCTTTCCGACCTCAACGGCCGGCTGGAGGAGAGCGGCCTGTTCTTCCCCATCGACCTCGGCGCCGATCCCCGCCTCGGCGGCATGATCGCCACGAACACCGGCGGCTCGCGGTTCCTGCGCTACGGGGACGTGCGCCGCAACACGCTCGGCCTCACCGTCGTCCTCGCCGACGAGGCCGGCACCGTGCTCGACCTTTCCTCGGACCTGCGCAAGAACAATACCGGCATCGACTGGAAGCAGCTCTTCATCGGCACCACGGGCGCCTTCGGCATCATCACCGAATGCGTCCTCAATCTGGAGCCTGCGCCGAAACAGTCCGCGACCGCCCTGCTCGTGCCGGCCTCGCCCGAAGCGGTCGCAACGCTGCTCGTCGCCATGGAAGACGCGCTCGGCAGCTACCTTTCCGCCTTCGAGGGCATGTCCGGCAATGCCGTTCGCGCCGCGCTCGACCATGTGCCCTCGCTGCGCAATCCCTTCCAGGGCGGCGTGGTGCCGGATTTCGTCATCCTCGCGGAAATCTCCCGCTCCACCTCGCCGCGCGAAGGCGAACAGCCGCTCGACGCCGTGCTGGAAGAGGTTCTGGCCGCGATCTGGGAACAGGAGGGCGCGCCGCTTACGGACGCCTTCGTCGGCCCGCCACACGAGATCTGGGCGCTGCGCCATGCGCTGTCGGAAGGTGTGAAGCATAGCGGGCGATTGATCGCCTTCGATCTGTCCTTCCGCCGGGGTGACATCATGCCCTTCCTCGCCCATATGAAGGCGGAAATGCCGGACCACTTCGAGGACGTGACGATCTGCGACTTCGGCCATATCGGCGACGGCGGCGTGCACTTCAACCTCGTCGTCGCGAAAGACGACCCGCGCCTTGCCGATCCCGATTTCGAGGCGGACCTGCGCGCGTGGGTCTTCACCGTCGCGGTCGAGGGTTTCGGCGGCAGCTTTTCGGCCGAGCACGGCATCGGCCGCAAGAACCAGATTTTCTACGACCAATACACCCCGGAAAAGATCCGCGCGCTTGCGGCCGGGCTCAAAACCATCACCTCGCCGGGCCCGCTCGGCACCATGACCTTCTGAGAGACAACAGGGAGATACCCGATGACGAAAGTCGACGTGAAAAAGGAAACCGAAGCCCTTCTCGACAAGCTGGGCATTGCCCGCTCCGCCTGGCAGGGTGGCGACATGGCCTCCTACAGCCCGGTCAGCGGCGAGGAGATCGGCAAGCTGAAGACGGTTTCCGCCGCCGGGACCGACAAGGCGATCGACGCCGCCCACGAAGCCTTCAAGGCCTGGCGCCTCGTGCCCGCCCCCAAGCGCGGCGAGCTCGTGCGCCTGCTCGGCGAGGAGCTGCGCGCGTCCAAGGCCGATCTCGGCCGCCTCGTCTCCATCGAGGCCGGCAAGATCACCTCCGAAGGCCTCGGCGAAGTGCAGGAAATGATCGACATCTGCGATTTCGCCGTCGGCCTTTCCCGCCAGCTCTACGGCCTCACCATTGCCACCGAGCGCCCCGGCCACCGCATGATGGAGACCTGGCATCCGCTCGGCGTCGTCGGCATCATCTCGGCCTTCAACTTCCCGGTCGCCGTCTGGTCGTGGAACGCCGCGCTCGCGCTCGTCGCCGGCAATTCCATCGTCTGGAAGCCGTCCGAAAAGACCCCGCTGACGGCGCTCGCCTGCCAGGCGATCTTCGAGCGCGCCCTTGCCCGCTTCGGCGACGCCCCGGCAAACCTCAGCCAGGTCCTCATCGGCGACCGCGCCATCGGCGAAGCCCTCGTCGACAATTCCAAGGTCGCGCTCGTCTCGGCCACCGGCTCGACCCGCATGGGCAAGGAAGTCGGCCCGCGCCTCGCAAAGCGCTTCGCCCGCTCGATCCTCGAGCTCGGCGGCAACAATGCCGGCATCGTCTGCCCGTCCGCCGACCTCGACATGGCGCTGCGCGCCATCGCCTTCGGCGCCATGGGCACCGCCGGCCAGCGCTGCACGACGCTGCGCCGCCTCTTCGTGCATGACAGTGTCTACGACCAGCTCGTGCCGCGCCTGAAGAAGGCCTATACGAGCGTTTCCGTCGGCAACCCGCTGGAGACCTCCGCCCTCGTCGGCCCGCTCATCGACAAGCAGGCCTTCGACAGCATGCAGAAGGCGCTGGCAGCGGCCAGGGCCGAGGGCGGCGCCGTCACCGGCGGCGAGCGCGTCACCGAGGCCGGCAAGGACACGGCCTACTATGTGAAGCCCGCCATCGTCGAAATGCCCAAGCAGGCCGGCCCGGTCCTCGAAGAGACCTTCGCGCCGATCCTCTATGTCATGAAATATTCCGACTTCGACGCCGTTCTCGACGATCACAACGCCGTTTCGGCCGGCCTCTCCTCCTCCATCTTCACGCTCAACGTGCAGGAGGCCGAGCGCTTCCTGTCGGCCGACGGCTCGGATTGCGGCATCGCCAACGTCAACATCGGCACTTCGGGCGCCGAGATCGGCGGCGCGTTCGGCGGCGAGAAGGAAACCGGCGGCGGGCGCGAATCCGGCTCCGACGCCTGGAAGGCCTATATGCGCCGCTCCACCAACACGGTGAACTATTCGAAGGCCCTGCCGCTCGCCCAGGGCGTCTCCTTCGATATCGAGTAAGCGGCCATGACCGTCTCCACCAAGATCGAGGAGGCGGGCTTCACGCCCGCCTCGCGCATCGCCGCCATCGGCGTTTCAAAGATCCTACAGATCGGCGCGCGCGCGAATGCCATGAAGAAGGACGGCCTGCCGGTCATCATCCTCGGCGCAGGCGAACCCGATTTCGACACGCCCGACAACGTCAAGGAAGCCGCCAAGGCAGCCATCGACCGCGGCGAGACGAAATATACCGCGCTCGACGGCACGCCGGCGCTGAAGAAGGCGATCGTCGAAAAATTTCGCCGCGAGAACGATGTCGACTACGCAATCGACGAAGTCACCGTCGCGACGGGCGCCAAGCAGATCCTCTTCAACGCCTTCATGGCGAGCGTCAATCCGGGCGACGAGGTGATCATCCCGACGCCCTACTGGACCTCCTATTCCGACATCGTGGAAATCTGCGGCGGCGTGCCGGTGCTGATCCCCTGCGATGCCGAAGCCGGCTTCCGCCTTAAAGCGGAACAGCTCGAAAAGGCGATCACGCCGAAGACCCGCTGGGTGCTCCTCAATTCGCCGTCCAACCCCTCGGGCGCGGCCTATGGCGAGGAAGACTACCGTCCGCTCATCGACGTGCTGCTGCGCCATCCGCATGTCTGGCTGATGGTCGACGACATGTACGAGCACATCGTCTACGATGGGTTCAGGTTCGTCACCCCCGTCGCCATCGAGCCGCGCCTGAAAAGCCGGACGCTGACGATCAACGGCGTCTCCAAGGCCTATGCCATGACCGGCTGGCGCATTGGCTATGCCGGTGGCCCGAAGGCACTGATCAAGGCCATGGCCGTGATCCAGAGCCAGGCGACCTCCTGCCCGTCCTCCGTCAGCCAGGCCGCTTCGGTCGAGGCCCTCAACGGCCCTCAGGCGTTTTTGAAGGACCGCCAGGCAAGCTTCAAGCACCGCCGCGATCTCGTCGTCTCGGCCTTGAACGCCATTCCCGGCCTCGCCTGCCGCACCCCGGAAGGCGCCTTCTACACCTTCTCCGGCTGCACCGGCATGATCGGCAAGACGACCCCGAAAGGCAAGCGCATCGAAGCCGACAGCGATTTCACGGACTATCTTCTCGAAGACGCCCATGTCGCCGTCGTCCCCGGCTCCGCCTTCGGCCTCTCGCCCTATTTCCGCATCTCCTACGCCACGTCGGAAGCGGAACTGAGGGAGGCGCTGACCCGCATCGCGGACGCCTGCGCGCGGCTTTCCTGAGCCACCGCAAAGCGACCCGGCAAAAGAAAAGGGGCCTCGCGAGAGGCCCCATTTTTATTGTTCCGCGCCTTTGCGGCGTTCTTTGCTTCCCCGCGGCCGGGCCACGAACGAAAACGCCCCGGACCGGCCGGGGCGTTTGAAGAGTCCGGGAAATCAGGCGGCGCGGGCGCCGTGATGCTCCTGGGCGTAGTAATGGCCGAAGCGGTTGGCGAGGAAGGCGTCGAGGGCGATTTCTTCCTGGCGGACAAAACCCTTCGCGCGCAGCGAGCCGTCGGCGAGCATGTCGAGCACGGCGCAGATCGAGCCGGCCGTCGTGATCTGGATCGCCGAATGCAGGCTGCCGGCGACCGGGGCGCTGTAGACCTTGTTGGCGTAGGTTTCCTGGATGAGGCGACCGTTCTTGCGGCCCGAGACGGTCACGAAGATGATGACGACGTCCTGCGTGGTGGTCGGCAGGGCATTCTCGAAGATGTCTTTCAGGACTTCGCGGCGATGGCGCAGGCCGAGGTCGTTGAGCAGCGCCTTCATGATGGCGGCATGGCCCGGATAGCGGATCGTCTTGTAGTTCAGCGTGCGCACCTTGCCCTTCAGCGTCTCGCAGAGCGTGCCGAGGCCGCCCGAGGTGTTGAAGGCCTCGTAGGTCACGCCGTCGAGCGAGAACTCCTCGCGCTCTTCCAGCGCCGGGACCTCGATCAGCGCGCTTTCGACGATGGCTTCGCAGGGCTCGATATATTCGTTGATGACGCCGTCCGTGCTCCAGGTGAGGTTGTAGTTGAGCGCGTTGGAGGGGTACTGCGGCAGGGCGCCGACGCGCATGCGCACGCTGTCGAGCGTGTCGAAGCGGCTGGCAAGGTCGTTGGCGACGATGGAGATGAAGCCCGGCGCAAGGCCGCACTGGGGAATGAAGGCCGTCGTGGCGTTTTCGGCGATGCGCTTGACCTGGCGGGTGGATTCGACGTCTTCCGTAAGGTCGAGATAGTGGACGCCCGCGGCGGCGGCAGCTTCCGCGATGGCGACCGTCAGGTGATAGGGCGCAGCCGAGAGAACGGCGAACTTGCCGGTGAGCAGCGCCTTCATGGCGGCGGCATCGGCGATGTCGACGACGGCGGTGGAAACGGCGGCGTGGCGCTCGATGGCGGCAAGCTGGTCTTCCGAGCGGTCCGCGACGGTGACGCGGTAGTCCCCGCTATGGGCCAGCATGCGCGCGATGGTCGAGCCGATCTTGCCTGCGCCGATGACGACGATGTCCTTCATGTGATTTCCCTCCGGCATGAATTGATGCGCTTATTTTGACGGCGGGACCTGTCGATTTAAAGCGCCGCATCTGGCATAATGCGCCATCGATATCGGCAGAACGACGGTGAAAATGAGCATTTCGACGCTAGGCGCCAAGGATCGGGAGCTGCTTGCCATCCTCAGCGAGAACGCCCGCGAGCAGACCGCGACCATCGCCCGCAGGCTCGGCCTTTCCCGCACGACCGTGCAGGCGAAGATCGACCGGCTGGAACGCGACGGCGTCATCGCCGGCTACGGGGTGAAACTTTCCGACGCCTACGAGAGCGGCATGGTGAAGGCCCATGTCCTCATCACCATCGCCCCTAAGACGCTGGCGCGCATCACGACGGAACTGCACGCCATCTCGGCCGTGCGCACGCTCCATTCGGTCAGCGGCAGCTTCGACCTCATCGCCGTGGTGGAGGCGGCGTCCATCGCCGAGCTCGACCACCTCATCGACCGCATCGGCGCCATCGACGGCGTGGAGCGCACGCTGTCGTCGATCATCCTGTCGACGCGGATCCGGCGATAGGGTGGCGCGGGCACTGGAACGGTTGGCATTCGACAGCCACCAGCCAGACCCACCACCTCTCCATCGTCATCCTCGGGCTTGACCCGAGGATCCACCGACACGGCAGAACCTGTCTTTGTGGCATGGATCCTCGGGTCAAGCCCGAGGATGACGACGGTGGGAGGGGGGTGGGGAGAGTGTGAGAGCTGGAAATGCACGCGGCCGAGCTTAGTCAAAGCAAGGCCCCTTGCCCTCAGGCGATGAACCGCTCCGGCCGGTACGGGCCGATATTGATCGCCGTGCGCTCGCCCAGCATCTTTTCCGCCAGCACGCGGCCGGTGATCGGGCCGAGGGTCATGCCGTGGTGGGCGTGGCCGAAGGCGAACCAGAGGCCGGCGTGGCGCGGGGCCTTGCCGATGATCGGCATCATGTCCGGCGTGCAGGGGCGGGCGCCCATCCACGGCTCCTCGTCGCGCCGCTCGGCGAGCGGGAAGAATTCGCGCGCCACCTTTTCCGCCCGGCGAAGCTGCACCGGGGTCTTGCGCGTGTCGCGCCTTGCGAATTCCGCGCCGGTCGTCAGGCGGATGCCGCGCAGCATGGGCGCGAGGAAATAGCCGCGCTCGGCATCGAGCACCCAGTTGTTGAGTTTTGCGCCCTCTTCCGCGCCGTAATGCATATGGTAGCCGCGCTTGACGGCGAGCGGGAAGTGATAGCCGAGCTTGCGCGTCACCGTATCGGCCCAGGGGCCGAGCGCGACGACGACGTCCTTCGCCTCGAGCGGGCCTTCGGGCGTGGCGATGCGCCAACCCTCGCCCTCCAGCACATGCTCGATGGTGGCCGCATCGCCCGATTTCAGCTCGCCGCCGAGCGACTGGAAATAGGCGAGATAGCGCTTCAGGAGGCTCTGCGGATCGAGGATCGACCACGGATCGGTCCAGCGGAGGCCTCCCGTGAGTTCGGCGCGGATATCCGGCTCGGCGGCGGTAAGCTCCGCCGGCGTCAGCTTCTGGTGGTTGACGCCGAAATTGGCCGAGAGCTTTTCGGCTTCCGCATAGGCCGCGTCGCGCGCCTTCTCCGTGCGAAAAACCTTCATCCAGCCGTCCTTGCGGATGAGTTCCTCGGCGCCGGAGGCGGCGATGAGGTCGGCATGCTCGCTGATCGAATGCTCGATGAGCGGCGCATAGAGATGGGCGATGCTCTGGTGCTGGCGGAAGCCGGAATGCCACCAGTAGCGCGCCAGGAACGGGATGATGCCGGGGATCGCGGACGGATGGTAATGCGCGTCGATGGTGTTGTTCAGCGCGTAGCGGAAGAGCGCGCCGAAATCGTGCGGGAAACCGTAGGGGTAGACGCCCTCGCGCTGGATGAGGCCGGCATTGCCGTAGGAGGTTTCCTCCGCCGCCCCGCGCCGGTCGATCAGCACGACCTGCTTGCCGCGCCGCGCCAGGTGGATCGCCGTCGAAATGCCGACCACGCCCGCGCCGAGAACAATCACATCCGTCTTCATCTGCCTGCCCCAAGGAAAGTCACGTCGGTTCATCAATGCATGCGGCCCGCGGCAAGGCAACACCCGCGGCCGGAGGCCTACTGCCCCGCAAGCCGGAGCAGGTTTTCTATCGCCGCGCGCTCGAAGCCGCCGATGCCCTCGGAGATGTCGGCCTTGATCGCGGCGGCGACGGCCTCCTCGTCGCGCTTGCGCAGCGCCGCGATCGCCTCATGGTGACGGTCGACGAAATAGAGCTGGGCGACATGCTCCATGGCGATGCCGAGGAAGGGGCCGAGCTGGAGCCAGACGCTCTCGACCATCGGCATGATCACCTGCTCGGGATTGGCCGTGTAGAGCGTGCGGTGGAATTCCTGGTTGAGGAGCAGCGCGGTCGCATTGTCCTTGCGGGCGATGGCCTCGTCCTGCGCCCTGTCGATCTCCTCCAGCCGGTCGATGCGCCGCTCGGTGATATGCGGCACGGCGCGGCGGGCGGCATGCTGCTCCAGCACGGCGCGCAGCGAGACAAGCTCGCTGAAGCGGTCGGCTGTCATGCGCGGCACCATGATGCGGCGGTTGTCGAGGACGCGCAGCGCCCCTTCCGAGGACAGGCGCCGCAAGGCCTCGCGCACCGGCGTCGGGCTCGATTCCATGGCTTCCGCGATCCCCCGGATCGTCAGCGATTCCCCGGGCCGGATGGAGCCCACCATGATCGCCTGGCGCAGGCGCCGATGCGCATATTCATGCGTCGTCATGCCTTCCGGCCGGTCCAGCGGCTCAAGCGCCAAGTTGCCCAATCCATTCCTCCTGCGAAAGGCCGCCGGGTGCTATCCTGCCCGTCGGACAGGTTCTAGCAGCTTGACCCACGACAAGAAAGTGTGCATATCCTGAAAATGTGATCACAAAAATAATTATGTGATATGGAAGGGGATCATGGTGCTGGACGAGGATTCCAACTGGCTCATCAATGCCGACGGCGTGGAGAGCATCCAGGCGGTCATCTGCGACCTGAACGGCATCCTGCGCGGCAAGCGCGTGCCCGTTGGGCAGGCCGAGAAGGTGCTGAAGGGCGGCATCCGCATGCCGCTGTCCATCGCGGGCGTCGACGTGTGGGGCGAGGACATCGTCGGTTCCAGCCATGTGTTCGCCAGCGGCGACATGGACGGCATCTGCAGCCCGACCGGCCGCGGCGCGCTGCCCGTCAACTGGACGCTGAAGCCGTCCGCCGTCGTGCCGCTCTGGCTGTTCAAGGAATCGGGCGAGCCCTTCCTTGCCGATCCGCGCCAGGCGCTCGCCCATATCGTGCGGCAGTACCATGAACTCGGCCTTCGCCCGGTCGTCGCCTCGGAGATGGAATTCTACCTGATCGACGCCGAGCCGGACCATGCCGAGCCGCCGATCTCGCCCTATACCGGCAAGCGCCTCGATTCCGACGCCATCCTCTCCATCGACGAACTGGACGATTTCGGCCAGTTCTTCTCCGACGTCTATGCCGAATGCGAGCGGCAGAACGTGCCGGCGGATTCGGCCGTGGCGGAAAACGGCATCGGCCAGTTCGAGATCAACCTCATCCATTCCGACGACCCGCTGAAGGCCGCCGACGACGCGCTGTTCTTCAAGCGCATCATCAAGGGCGTCGCGCGCAAGCACGGCTTTGCCGCCACCTTCATGGCCAAGCCCTACGGCATGCGCTCGGGCAGCGGCATGCACATGCATTTCTCCGTGATCGACGAGGACGGCAACAACGTCTTCGACGACGGCACGCCGGAAGGCTCGGCCATCATGAAGCACGCTGTCGCGGGCCTGACGCGCGGCATGGCCGAATCCACCCTGCTCTTCGCCCCGCACTACAATTCCTACCGGCGCCTTCGTCCCGACACCCACGCCCCGACCTCGATCTCCTGGGGCTACGAGAACCGCACGGCGGCAATCCGCATTCCCGGCGGCAACAACAAGGCGCGGCGCATCGAGCACCGCGTCGCCGGCGCGGACGCCAATCCCTATCTCGTCATGGCCGGCATCCTCGGCGCCGCCCTCGTCGGCATCCGCAACAAGTGGGAGCCGCCGGCGCCCGTCTCGGGCCGGGCCTATCTCTCGCAGCTTCCGCGCATCCCTTCGGAATGGGGCTCGGCCGTCACCGCCTTCGAGAACGGCTCCATCGTCTCGGAGATCTTCGATGCGGACCTGCGCTCCATGCTGATCGCCTGCAAGCGGCAGGAGATCGCCGGCTTCGCCGAGCAGGTGACCGACTTCGAATTCAGCGCCTATCTGGAAATCGTCTGATGGCCCAAAACCAGTCCTATGCCGGCAACGGCGCGTATCCCGACAGCTACTACGCTGCCTCCCGCAACATCGTCCGCACGCCGAAGGTGCTGGAAGGGGCGGTCACGGCCGACGTCGCCGTGCTGGGCGCCGGCTATTCCGGCCTTTCCACCGCCATCCACCTTGCCGAACTCGGCTACAAGGTGGTGATGGTCGAGGGCGCCGGCATCGGCTGGGGTGCATCCGGTCGCAACGGCGGCCAGCTCGTCAACGGCCTCAATGCCAGCCTCGACACGATCAGGCGCCGCTACGGCGAGGAAGCCGGCGCCTTCGTCGGCGGCCTCGTGCAGGAGGGCGGCCGGATCATCCGCCGCCTCGTCTCGCAATACGGCATTAACTGCGACCTGAAGAACGGCAACATCTACGCCGCCTACACGCCCGCCCATATGAGGGAGCTGGAACACAAGAAGGCGCTGTGGAAGCGCTACGGCATGGACGACCACCAGCTGCTCGACAAGGACGCCATCCGCAAGCTCGTCAACACCGACGCCTATGTCGGCGGCATGCTGGATACGACCGGCGGCCACCTGCATCCGCTCAACCTCACTCTCGGGGAAGCCGCCGCGCTGGAATCCCTCGGCGGCGTGATCTACGAGCAGTCCCCCGTCATCCGCGTCGAGCACGAGGCCGAAAAGCCGGTGATCCACACGGCAAGGGGCAGCGTTACGGCGAACACCGCCGTCATCTGCGGCAATGCCTATCTCGGCCATGTCGTGCCGAAGCTCGTCTCGCGCGTCATGCCGGTCTCCACCCAGATGATCGCCACCGAACCGCTCGGCGCCGAGCGGGCCGATGCGCTCATCCCGAGCGACATGTGCGTGGAGGACGTGCGCTACATCCTCGACTATTTCCGCCTGTCGGCCGACAAGCGCATGATCTTCGGCGGCGGCACCGTCTACGGCGGCACCGACCCCGCCGACGTGCGCGCGAAAATCCGCCCGAACCTCGAAAAGGTCTTCCCCTCGCTCAAGGGCGTGAAGATCGACTATGCCTGGAGCGGCAATTTCGCCCTCTCCTTCTCGCGCGTGCCGCAGATGGGCAAGATCGGCAAAAATACGTATTTCGCCCATGGCTATTCCGGCCACGGCGTCACCGGCTCGCATCTCTTCGGCAAGATCCTGAGCGAGGCGATCCACGGGGATCTCTCGCGCTACAGCCAGTTCGAGAAGCTGCCCTGGATTCCCTTCCCAGGCGGGCGCATGTTCCGCGCGCAATATTCCACCATCGGCTCCTGGTGGTACCAGTTCAAGGACGCCTTCGGCCTCTGAGGCTGCGCTAAAGCAAAAGACCGGCGTTTCCGCCTATAAGCACCTCTCTTCCGTCATGGTCGGGCTTGACCCGAGCAACTGTGTTTGTTGTGTCAAGTACGCACTGGTTTGTTGTCCCTGATAGCGGCATTGAGTGTGACGAGCAGGCGCCTTGCTATTGCGATGAGGACGAGTTTGGCGGGCTTTCCCTTTTCGCGCATGGCCTTGGCGATCGCCTGGAAGGGACCCGAGCGGCAAGCGGCCAGGGCTGCCATGTAGAGAGCGTCGCGAACCCGCTTCCGCCCGCCCCAGATACAGCGCCTGCCCCGCAGGTTGCCTGAATCGCAGGCGATCGGCGCCAGCCCGGCAAGGGCACTGATGGCCCGCCGGTTCCGCTTGCCCAGTTCCGGCATGTGGGCAAGCAGGACCCTTGCCGTGACAGGCCCGATGCCCGGTGCCGAGCGTAGGATGGCCTCCTCCTGCAAAAGGGTGTGCGCCGATGCCAGGAGTGCGTCCATGCGCGCCTGCAGGGCTGCGATCTGGCGGTCGAGCATGTCGATCACCTGCAGGAGGCTTGCCTTCATCCAATCGGCATGGGGCTCGGCCAGACGGATGCGCTCGCTCTTGCGCATCTCCACCAGCTGGTCACGCCGGTCCATGAGCACACGCAGTTCCTGCCGTTCCGGTTCGCACGGTTCCTCGTCCGGCAAGGGCATCGCCGCACCGTAGCGGGCCAGCATCATCGCATCGACCCGGTCCGTCTTGGCCAGGAAGCCGGCAGACCTTGCGAACTGGCGGGCCTTGCGCGGGTTGGCACGGTGGAACCGCTGGCCCGCACCATGCAGGTGAAGCCGCAGCGCCCGGTCATAAGGGCCCGTCGCCTCAAGCACGCACAAGCCGCCCTGTCGCTCCAGCAACTCGACAAGCGCCGCATGCCCCTTGGCGTCATTGGCAAGGCGGTACCGTCGTGCCTGCGGATGGATGTAGCAATCCAGCCAGCCCTTGGAAACGTCGATCCCGATGAAACAAGATGCTATCGTCATGATGCCCGGCCTTATCCTGCGGGATCGCCGCGTCTACGGCCTCCCGGTCAACTGTTCGGGTGAAGCATGCAAAACGGCAGCGTACCGTGCTCGGACACGGTCTCTGGCGACCTGGGATGACAAGGTACGCTGCCGCAACGCGAACATACAATATTCTCGCGCAATACACAGATAAGGATGACGGAGTGCGCGGGGCGATGCTCGTTCGTCGCCAGGATCGACCTTTTCGGTCCCGGCCCGTGCCGTCATTCGCTGATGATCTTGAACTTCTGGCCGGGCTGGACCGTGCTGGTGATCGTCATGGCGTTGATCAGCCGGAAGAGGTCGAGCTTGCGGTCGGTCCCCAGCATACGGCCCGCCAATGTGGCGACCGTGTCGCCCGGGCGCGCGGTGACGACGCGCACGCGCAGAGGTTTCAGCGAGGCGACTTCCGCCGGCGTCAGCTTGCGGAACGAGCTGCGCAGGATGTTCGCGGTCGGCTCCAGGGCGGCCGAGCCGGTCGGCACCGCCGTCAGGAAGCGGTAGATCTGGCCGTCGATGCGCACCACCGTGACGTCGAATTCCCAGCGGTCGGCCGCGGCCTTCGCCGTCGCCGCCGGCAGGCCATTGATGGTGATCGGGCGGATCGTCTCGGGCCTGAGGCCCGTCACCCAGCCGCTGGAAATGTAGTTGACGAGGTCCTGGCCGCGGCTGTCGGCGACGCCGTCGAAGCGGATCGCCACGTCGCCCGGGCCGGTCGCCAGCACCGCCTCGGCCTTGTTGTCGATCTGGAAGCCGGCCGGCACGTCGAAACGGATGCCGAGCTTGCCGTGCAGGAAGGTCTGGCCGCGCACATAGCCCTCTTCCGGCGCATCGCCGTAGAGCAGGCCGTCGATGCCGGCGAGATAGTAGTCGCGCCCGCGGTCGCCGATCGTGCCTTCCGGGCCGAAGGCGCGGGCATGCATGCGGGCAAGCTCCACGCGCTGCGGCGCGCTCGGATGGCTCGAAAGGAAGTCGAGGCTCTGGTCGGAATCCGGATCGACGGCGGTGAAGCGGGCATAGGCCGCCATGGAATCGAGGAAGCGCGCGGCGGCATAGGGGTCGTAGCCCGCCTCGCCCAGCATACGCACGCCGATCACGTCGGCCTGGAGCTCCTGGTTGCGCGAGAAGGCGGCAAGGCGCAGCTTGCCGCGCGCCAGCGCCTGCTTGCCGGCGATGTTGCTGGACAGCACCTCGGCCACCACGCGGCTGGCGATGACCTCGGCCTCTTCCTTCTTCTGCCGCTCGATGCCGTGGTTGGCGGTGACGTGCGCCATCTCGTGCGAGAGGACGGCCGCGACCTCGGAGGCGTCGTTGGCAAGCGCCAGCAAGCCTCGCGTGACGTAGAGATAGCCGCCCGGCAGCGCGAAGGCGTTGATCGCCGGCGAATTGAGGATGGTGATGCGGTACGACTGGTTCGGGTTCTCCGACACCGCCGTCAGCGCGCCGGCGATGCGCGCAACGAGCCGCTCGGTCTTGGCGTCCTTGTATTCGCCGCCGTAGCTCGCCACGATGCGCGGATGCTCGCGGGCGCCCATCTGCGCACGCGGATCGTTCTTCTGCACTTCCTCGACGATCTGCGGATTGGAGGACGGCGAGATCGCCGGCTCATAGGCCTGCTCGAAGAGCGTGGTGCAGCCGGCCAGGAGGAAGGCGGCCAGCAGCAAGGCCGCGGCAGGTCTCACGACCCCGCGCCCGGATACCGTTGCAGCTTCCTGCGTCGCTTTCGCCATGTCTCTTGCCCAAGCCCCTTGATGGGTTCGCGCCCTTGCCACAGCCCTCGGGTGCAGCGCGGGCGCGCATCTTCGCGCCTTCGAATGGATGAGATAGACGCGCCATACCCGGCCGGCAACTCCCGATTCGACAAACGGTTTTCATGTGGCTCCGGTGACACAGGGGGGCGTCCAAATTGTGGCGCGGCGGAGCGACAGGATGACCTGCCCGATGCTAGATCGCCGAATGGCCGAGGAATTTTGCAACGCCTGGTGGTTCCCGACGCGAAAGGAAATCGCGTACCGGCTCGTCGAGCACGATCGCGCCTTCCTCGATGAACATCGCCCGGTCGGCAAGCCGGCGGATATCCTCCGGCTGGTGGGTGATGAAAAGCATCGTGCTCTTCGTCTCGGCGCGCAGTTCGGCGAGAAGGTCCGCCATCTCGCCCCGCATGGCCGGATCGAGCGCGGCGAAGGGCTCGTCGAGCAGAAGGATCGGCCGGCGCCGCACCAGAGCGCGGGCAAGCGCCACGCGCTGGCGCTCGCCGCCGGAAAGCGAGCCCGGCAGGCGCCGCTCGTAGCCGCCGAGCCCGACGCGCGACAGCGCCGAGAAGACGCTCTGGCGCGCCGCCGAATCGAGCTTCAGCCCCGGATCGATGCCGAGGCCGACATTGTCGGCGATGGAGAGGTGGGCGAAGAGATTGTTGTCCTGGAAGACCACGGAGACCGGCCGCTCCGCCGGCTCGCGCCCCGCCATGTCCTTCCCGAGCAGTTCGACGCGGCCCGTGCGCGGCGTCTCGAAGCCGGCGATGACGTTGAACAGCGTCGATTTCCCCGCTCCCGAGGGGCCGGCGACGGCCACCGCCGCACCGGCCGGGACGGCGCAGTCGAAGGCAAGCCGCTTTTCCGCAAAGCGCACGGTCACGTCGGAAAGGAGGATCGCGGTTTCAGGCATCGGACGATGGGCTTTCGCTGGAACGGTCCGCCGCCGTCGAGGGCAGCGTCAGGAGAAGGCATAGCACGCCGAGGACGAGCGCGATGCCCGCCGCATCCGCCGTGCGGTAGCTCGCCATGCGGGAAAAGAGCAGCCAGGGCAGCGTGACGAAGCCTTCCGCGCCGAAGATGGCGACCGCGCCGAGATCGCCGAGCGACAGCGCCATGGCGAAGGCGAAGGCCGTGAGGAAGGGTTTCTTCAGCGCCGGCCAGTCGATCCGGATAAAGCGGTCGAACCCGGTAATGCCGAGGCTGAGGGCCAGCCGGGCGGTGCGCGCCAGATGCGTGCGATAGGCCGGCTCCAGCACGCGGATCACGAAGGGCAGCGCCATCAGTGCATTGATGACCGTGACGATGGCGGGCGCGAAATGCCCCGTCTCGCCGAAGGTGCGCAGCATCAGGAACCAGCCCGTCGCCACGACGACCGGCGGCACGAGAAGGATGAGCGAGCCGACCGCCGGCAGCGCCCGCGCCATCAGCCGCGTTCCCATGCCCGTATCGCCCGCGCCGAGAAGCTGCGGCACCAGCACGATGGGCAGGGCGACCGCGAGGCTGAGGCTCGCCGAGGCGAAGGCAATGGCAAGGCTGGTGAGAAGCGCCCGATGCAGCAGCGGATCGAGCGCAAGCCGCGTGAAATCCGCCGCAAGCCCCGAGACGAGGGTGGCGGCGAGCGGGGCGGCGGTGAACAGCGTGAAGACAAGGATGACGAGCCTGTCGGCAAGGCGCCGCCGGCGCCCGTCGAAGCGGCGGATCGCGCGGCCCGCCGTCGCGCCCTCCTCGGGCGGGCGGCCGAAGAGCGAGAGGAGCGCGATGAGCGCGCCCGTCACGACGATCTGCAGGAAGGCGAGCAGCACGGCGCGCGCCGGATCGAAATCGAAGCGCAGCGCCTGGTAGATCGCTACCTCGATGGTGGTGGCCGCCGGCCCGCCGCCGAGCGTCAGCACGATGGTGAAGCTCGCCGCGCAGAGCATGAGGACGAGGCCGGCAATGCCGGGCAGCACCCTTCGGATGACCGGCCATTCGATCAGCCGGAAGACCGCCCCGCCCCGCATGCCGAGATTGGCCGAGGTCAGCCAGTATTCCGGCGGGATGCGCTCCAGCGCGGCGACAAGGAAGCGCACGGCGAGCGGCAGGTTGAAGAAGACATGGGCGATGAGGATGCCGGCAAGCCCGTAGACGCTGACGGGATTCTTGAGGCCGGCGAGCCGCAGGAGATCGTTGACGACGCCCTGCCGCCCCCAGATCTCGACGATACCGAGCGCGGCGACCAGCGCCGGAAGGCCGAGCGGCACGACCGAAAGCCGGAGGATCCACACGCGCCCCGGAAAGGTCCGCTGGCGCGCCAGCGCCCGGGCGACGGGGATGGCGAGCAGCACGGAAAGCGCGGTGGAGAGCACGGCCTGCATCAGCGTGAACGTCGCCACCCGCCGGATATAGGCATCGAAGAGCGGCGCGCCGCCGCCCTCGCCCGCGTGGCCGAGCAGCACCACCGTCGCCGCGCCGACGAAGGCGACGACGCCGCAAAGGGCGAAAGCCCCTGCGGCGCGCAGCGTCCGGCGTTCGGCGCGGGCGAACAGCATCTTATTTCGCGCTCATGGCGGAAAGCCACTCGTCGATCCAGGCCTTGCGGTTGGCCGCGACCTCCTCCGAGGACATCAGGAAGGTCTTTTCCGGCTTCACCAGCGCGTCGAAGGCGGCCGGCAGCGGCTCCTTCGTCTTGCCGACGGGCATCATCCAGTTGGTTTCCGGGATGACCGACTGGAACTCGGGCCCGACCATGAAGGTCAGGAACTTCCGGGCGAGATCCTTGTCGTCGGAGGTGCGCGTCATTCCCGCCACCTCGATCTGCACGTAGTGCCCCTCGGAGAAGGCGGCCGCCTTGTAGCGCTCGGTGTTCTCCGCGATCACATGATAGGCGGGGGACGTCGTATAGGAGAGCACCATCGGCGCCTCGCCCTTGGTGAAGAGGCCGTAGGCCTCCGACCAGCCGGGCGTGACGGTCAGGACGCGGTCCTTCAGCTTGCCCCAGGCCTCGCCCGCCTTGTCGCCGTAGACGGACTTCACCCAGAGCAGGAGGCCGAGGCCCGGCGTCGAGGTGCGCGGGTCCTCGATGACGATCTTCTGCGAGGCGTCGCCCTCGACGAGGTCCTTCAGGCTCGACGGCGGGTTCTTCAGCGTCTCGCTGTCATAGACGACGGCGAAATGGCCGTAGTCGTAGGGCAGGAACGTATCGTCGGAAAAGCCGCCCGGCACGGTGAGGCCTTCCGATGTCAGCCCGTGCTTTTCGAAGAGGCCCGTCGCCTTGGCCTCGGAGATGAGGTTGGTGTCGAGGCCGAGCACCACGTCGGCTTTCGTGCCTTCGCCCTCCAGCTTCAGGCGCGTGAGGAGCTCGACGCCGTCGGCCGCGCTCACCCACTCGACCTTGCAGCCGCAGGTCTTCTCGAAGGCTTCCTTGACCTTCGGCCCCGGTCCCCAGTCGGCGACGAAGCTTTCGTAGGTGTAGACGGTCAGCGTCTTTTCCTGCGCGAACGCGGGAAAGGCGAGGGATGCGGCAAGCGCCGCGATCGAAATGAGAACAGTCTTGCGCATCGGCGCCTCCTTGTCTGGTCACAAACGGGAATAGGGCGCTGGATGTGCCGTCTAATCCCTCCGCCGGTACGAGCCGGATCAGGTTCTTCGGGTTGGCGAAACCGCCTCTCAGCCGGCAGGCAAACCTGCGGGCACCCCGTTAGAGCAGGAGAAGGCATAATGCCGCGCGCGGCCGCGCGCAATAGCAAAGGCCCGGATGCGGGGTGCATCCGGGCCTCTTTTCGTGCGTGCTTCCGGCAAGGTTCAGTGCTTTGCCGGCAGGCGCGGCAGGAAGACCGTCAGGATGCCGAGCAGCGGCATGTAGGAGCAGGCCTTGAAGACGAAGCCGATGCCGCGGCTGTCGGCGACGCCGCCGAGCAGGGCCGCCGCAAGGCCGCCCGCGCCGAAGGCGAAGCCGAAGAAGATGCCGGCGATCATGCCGACGCGGCCCGGCACCAGTTCCTGCGCGAAGACGACGATGTTGGAGAAGGCCGAGGAGAAGATGAGGCCGATCATCACCGTCAGCACGCCCGTCCAGAAGAGGTTGGCATAGGGCAGCAGCAGCGCGAAGGGAATGACGCCGAGGATCGAGAACCAGATGACGAAACGCGTGCCGAAGCGGTCGCCGATCGGCCCGCCGAGGAAGACGCCGAGCGCCGAGGAGCCGAGGAAGAGGAACAGCATGAGTTGGGCCTGCTGCACGTCGAGGCCGAAGCGGTTGATCGTGTAGAAGGTGAAATAGCTCGAGATGCTGGAGAGATAGGCGTTCTTCGTCGTCGTCAGCAGGACGAGGACGGCGAGCGCCCAGGCGACCTTGCCGCGCGGCAGCGGCAGCTCGCGGCTCGCGGCCGGGCGGCTCGCGGCAAGCCGGCGCTCGCCGGCATACCAGTTGCCGACCCAGGTGAGGATGCCCATGCCGAGAAGGGCGACGACCGAGAGCCAGGCGACGCTCGTCTGGCCGAAGGGCAGCACGATGAAGGCGGCGAGCAGCGGCCCGAGCGCCGTGCCGGCATTGCCGCCGACCTGGAACATCGACTGGGCGAGCCCGTGCCGGCCGCCGGAGGCAAGGCGCGCGACGCGCGAGGATTCCGGATGGAAGACCGCCGAGCCGAGACCGATCAGGCAGGCGCCGAAGACGAGCACCGGGAAGGAATGCGCATAGGCGAGCATGATCAGCCCGACGAAGGTGCTGCCCATGCCGACCGGCAGGGAGAAGGGCATCGGCCAGCGGTCGGTGACGAGGCCGACGGCCGGCTGCAGCAGCGAGGCCGTGACCTGGAACGCCATGGTCAAAAGGCCGATCTGCACGAAATCGAGCGCATAATTCTCTTTGAGCAGCGGATAGAGCGACGTCAGCAGCGACTGCATGATGTCGTTCAGCATGTGGCAGGCGCTGACCGCCAGGATGATGGAATAGGTGGTGGTGACGGCGCCGCGCGGGGCCGCAGGAACGATAGTGGACATGGTGGCCTCGAAATGGTCCCAGGGGAGGAGATCCGTTGCGCCTCCATTACAAGGATTGCGTGCGGCCTGCTTTTGTGGTGAGGTCCACTTCTTACGCGAATGGGCCAAAGATGGAAAAATTGACCGCCGCACGCCTGCAGGCGCTCAACGACGAACATGTGCGCAATCTCGCCCGCATGGAGCAGTCGAATGCGGATGTCCTCGTCCACAGCACCGATATTCCGGGCGGTTATGTTGTGCCGCTGCACCGCCACCGCCGCGCGCAGTTCCTCTGCGTCTTTTCCGGCGTGGTGCTGGTGGCGACGGACCGCGGGCGCTGGATGATCCCGCCCGGCCATGCCCTCGTCATTCCGCAGGGCCTCGAGCATTCCGTCGAGATGTGCAGCGACGTCAGCATGCGCTCGGTCTACATCCATGCGCCGACGGGCCAGGCGGCCTCGCCCGAGCCGGCGGTGCTGGAGGTGACGGAGCTTGCCCGCCAGCTCATCGCCACGGCCGTGCAGCAGGGCCGGGTGCCCGACGACCGGGGCCGGGCGGACCTCGTGATGGCGCTGCTCCTCGACGAGATCGGCCGCCTGCCGGAACGCCGCCTCGGCCTGCCCTTCCCGGCGAGCGGGCGGCTCGCCGGCCTCTGCCGCGATTTCGTCGACCATCCCTCGCCCACCGCCAAGATCGACGATTGGGCAAGGCAGCTCCATATGAGCCGGCGCACCTTCACGCGCTTCTTCCGGCAGGAGATGGGCGTCAGCTTCGTCACCTGGCGCCAGCAGGCCTGCCTCTTCGCCTGCCTGCCGCGCCTTGCCGCCGGCGAGCCGGTGACACGCGTCGCGCTCGACGCCGGCTACGAGAGCGTTCCGGCCTTCACCACCATGTTCCGCCGCATGCTCGGCACCTCGCCGCGCGCCTATCTTTCGAGCCGCGCGGCGGCATAAGCGTCTCAAAAAGACCGGCAAAGGGCGCGATCCGGGGGCTGTTTTCTACGGCCGTTTGGGATTAGGAAGGACAGGCGGGACCCATTCCGGGCCGCAACCGGGAGCGCAGGCCGCACGGGAGACAGGGTTTGAGGAAGATACTGGTCATCGGCATCGGCGCGGGAAACCCCGAGCACATGACCGTGCAGGCGATCAAGGCGCTGAACCGCGCCGACGTGCTGCTCATCCCGACCAAGGGCGACGAGAAGGCGTTCCTCGCCGATGCCCGCCGCGAAATCTGCGACCGTTTCCTCGAAAATCCCGCCTGCCGCATCCTCGACTATGCCGTGCCGGTGCGCCGGGCCGACGGCTCCTACGAGGACGGCGTCAACGACTGGCACCACGCCATCGCCGCGATCTACGAGCGCACCCTCGCCGACATGGGTGAGGACGAGACGCTCGGCCTCCTCGTCTGGGGCGATCCCATGCTCTACGACAGCACGCTGCGCGTCGTCGGGCATGTGCGCGCCGCCGGGCGGGTTTCCTTCGAGACGGAGGTGATCCCCGGCATCACCAGCGTGCAGGCGCTCTGCGCCGGCCACGGCATCGCGCTCAACCGCATCGGCCTTCCCGTCGAGATCACCACCGGCCGCCGCCTTGCCGAAGGCTGGCCGGAAAGCGCGCGCGACGCGCTCGTCATGCTCGACGGCGTGCAGGCCTTCCGCACGGTGGAAGACCCGGAGGCGGAAATCTGGTGGGGCGCCTATCTCGGCACGCCGCACGAGATCCTCCTGTCCGGCCGGCTGGCCGACATGGCGGAAACCATCGCCGAAACCCGCCGCAGGGCGCGCGAGGACCACGGCTGGATCATGGACACCTACCTGATCCGCCGCCCCGCCGCGGACACGGGGGAGGACGCCTCGTGACCGCAGCCACCGCCCTTCGCAACGCACCGGATACGCTCCGCCGCGGCGCCTGCCCCTCCATCGCCGCGCCGATGCGCACCGGCGACGGCCTGCTCGTCCGCCTTCGCCCCGTCGCGCCCGCGCTTTCGGCCGCGGACCTCTTAGCCCTTGCCGACCTCGCCCGCCGACACGGCAACGGCCTGATCGAGATCACCGCCCGCGGCAATCTCCAGCTCCGCGGCCTTACCGAAGCCGGCGTGCCGCAGCTTGCCGAAGGCCTGCGCAAGGCCGGCATCGTCCCGCAGACGGGCGTTGCCGTCGAAATCCCGCCGCTTTCCGGCATCGACCCGTCCGAGACCGCCGACGCCGTGCCGCTCGCTGAAGCCCTGCGCACGGCGCTTGCCGCAGCCGCCCTCCCGCTTGCGCCCAAGCTTGCCATCGTCGTCGACGGCGGCGGCGTGCTGGCGCTGGCCGACATGGTCGCCGACATCCGCCTCGACGCCGTTTCCACGGCGGGCGGGGTCCGGTGGCGTCTTTCCATCGGCGGTGATCGCCTTACGGCGAAGCCCGTCGCGCTGCTCCTGCCGGAAGAGACGGTGAACGGTGTCATGACGCTCGCCGCAGCACTCGCGGCACAGGGGCCGACGGCGCGGGGCCGCGATCTCGACGCAGCCGCCCTCGCCATCACATTCGCAGCCACACCGGCCCCAGCCCTTGCCGGCCTCGCACGCCGCCACCCGCTCGGCGCGCACCGCATCGGCGATCGAACAGTGCTCGGCATCGCCCCCGCCTATGGCCAGATGCAGGCCGAGCGGCTCGCCGCGCTCGCCGAGGGCCTGTCCGCCTGCGGCGCCACCGCCTTCCGCCTCGCTCCTCATCGCACGCTCCTCGTCTGCGGGCTTTCCGACGACGCGCTTATAAGCGCGCAAGCCTGCGCCGACCGCGAAGGCTTCTGGTATCGGGAGGACGCGCCCGGCCGCACCGTCTCGATCTGCGCCGGCGCGGCCGGCTGCGCCTCGGGCGCCTTCGATACCCGCGCCGCCGCCGATACGCTGGCAAACGAAGCCGGCGCGCTCCTTGACGGTTCCGTCGCCGTTCACATTTCCGGCTGCCCGAAGGGCTGCGCCCATCCGGCCGCCGCCGCGCTCACCCTCTGCGGCACCGCGGCCGGCGTCGGCCTCGTCCTGAATGGGCGGGCGAGCGACACACCCGCCGCCACGTTGCCGGCCGCCGGCCTCACGCCCGCCATCGGCCGCCTCGCCGCCCTGCTGCGCGCACGCCGCACCGAGGGCGAGACGGCAAAGAACCTTTTCGACCGCATCCCGCCCGCAGAGCTCGTCTCTGCCTATCAAGGCCGCTCATGACACAGTACGACTACATCAAGGATGGCACCGCCATCTACGAACGCTCCTTCGCGATCATCCGCGCCGAGGCCGACCTTTCGCGCTTTTCCGAGGCGGAGGCGGATGTCGCTGTGCGCATGATCCATGCCGCCGGGCTGGTGGAGGCCGCGCCGCACTTCGTCTTCTCGCCCGGCTTCGTCGCGGCGGCCCGCGGGGCGCTTGAGGCCGGGGCGGCGATCTTCTGCGACGCGGAGATGGTGGCGCGCGGCGTCACCGCCGCCCGCCTGCCGGCGAACAACGACGTGCTCTGCCTGCTGCGCGATCCGCGCACGCCGGAGATCGCGAAAGAAATCGGCAATACCCGCTCGGCCGCAGCCATCCGCCTCTGGCTCGAGCGCATGGCGGGCTCGGTCGTCGCCATCGGCAATGCGCCGACGGCGCTCTTCTACCTGCTCGAGCTCCTGCGCGACGGCGCGCCGAAGCCGGCGGCGATCCTCGGCATGCCGGTCGGCTTCGTCGGCGCGGCCGAATCCAAGGATGCGCTCGCCGAAAACTCCTACGGCGTGCCCTTCGCCATCGTGCGCGGCCGGCTCGGCGGCAGTGCCATGACGGCGGCCGCCCTCAATTCGCTGGCAAGGCCGGGGGTATGACGATGGCGGGAAAGCTCTATGGCGTCGGCACCGGCCCCGGCGATCCGGAACTCCTGACCCTGAAGGCGGTGCGCGCGCTCAGTGAGGCCGACGTGCTCGCCTTTTTCGCCAAGGCGGGCCGGTCCGGCAACGGCCGGGCCATCGTCGAGGGATTGCTGAAGCCCGGCATGGCGGAACTGCCGCTCTACTATCCGGTGACGACGGAGATCGACAAGGACCACGGCGACTACAAGGGCCAGATCACCGCGTTCTACGACGCCTCCGCCGCGGCCGTCGCGGACCATCTTGCCGCCGGCCGCACGGTCGCGATCCTCTCGGAGGGCGACCCGATGTTCTACGGCTCCTACATGCACCTGCATGTACGGCTCGCCGACCGTTTCCCGACCGAGGTCATCCCCGGCATCACGGCGATGTCCGGCTGCTGGTCGCTGTCGGGCCTGCCCATCGTGCAGGGCGACGACGTGCTCTCCGTCCTGCCGGGCACGATGGTCGAGACCGAACTGTCGCGCCGTCTCGCCGACACGCAGGCCGCCGTCATCATGAAGGTCGGCCGCAACCTGCCGAAGATCCGCCGGGCGCTGTCGGAGGCCGGCAGGCTCGACGAGGCGATCTATGTCGAGCGCGGCACCATGGCGACGAGCAAGTCCATGCGCCTTTCCGAAAAGCTCGACGACACGGCGCCCTATTTCTCGCTGGTGCTCGTGCCGGGCTGGAGCGGACGCGCATGACCGGCCGGCTCTTCGTGATCGGCACCGGCCCCGGCAACCCGGACCAGATGACGCCGGAAGCCCGGCACGCCGTCGCGGCGTCGACCGAATTCTTCGGCTATTTCCCCTATATCGACCGGCTGGACCTTCGCCCCGACCAGGTCAAGGTCGCCTCCGACAACCGCGAGGAGCTGAACCGCGCCGAGGCCGCGCTGACGCGCGCGGCGGCGGGGGTGGATGTCTGCGTCGTCTCGGGGGGCGATCCCGGCGTCTTCGCCATGGCGGCCGCCGTCTGCGAGGCGATCGATGCCGGGCCTGCCGAATGGAAGACGGTCGACCTTATCGTCGTGCCGGGCGTCACGGCCATGCTGGCGGTCGCCGCGCGCATCGGCGCGCCGCTCGGCCACGATTTCTGCGCCATCTCACTTTCCGACAACCTGAAGCCCTGGGAGATCATCGAAAAGCGCCTGCGCATGGTGGCCGAGGCCGGCCTCGTCATCGCGCTCTACAACCCGATCAGCAAGGCGCGGCCCTGGCAGCTCGGCCGGGCCTTCGAGATCCTGCGCACGGTTCTGCCCGCCGAAACGCCGGTGATCTTCGGCCGCGCCGCCGGCCGGCCCGACGAGCGCATGCTGGTCATGCCGCTGGGAGAAGCGGAGGCCGAACGGGCCGACATGGCGACCTGCGTCGTCATCGGCTCGCCGGAGACGCGCACCATCGCCCGCCCGGACCTGCCGGACCTCGTCTATACGCCGCGCTTCCTCAAGGAGCCGGCAAGGTGATCGACAAGCCGCACCGCCTCCTCGACCGTCCCGGCGCGGTGGCCGTCCGCCGCCCGCTCCCGCTCGACCAGAACGACGGGAAGGCCGAGGCGGCGCGCGGCGGCGATCTTGCCGTAGGTGGCCTCGCCGCCGGAATCCTTGCTGACGACCACGTCGATGCGACACTCGCGCAAAAGCGCCTCCTCCGCCTCGACGGCGAAGGGGCCGCGGGCGAGCAGGTAGTCGACATGGGGAGCGGTAAGCGGCGGATCGACGGGATCGACGCTGCGCACGAGGTAACGGTGCTGCGGCGCCACATCGAAGGCCTTCGCCTCCTGCCGGCCGATGGCGAGGAAGACCCGGCGCGGCGCCTCGCCCAACGCCGCCACGGCCCCGGCCATCGAGGCAACCCGCGTCCAGCGATCGCCCTCGACCTCCTCCCAGCCGCGCCGTTCGAGGCGGAGGAGCGGAACGCCCGCCGCCGCGCTCGCCGTGCGGGCATTGGCGGAAATCCGCCTTGCGAAGGGATGGGTCGCATCGATCAGCAGGTCGACGGCCTCGGCCAAGAGATGGGCCCGGAGCCCCGCCGCGCCGCCGAAGCCGCCGGTGCGCACCGGCACGGGCTGCGGCGCCGGGTCGAGCGTGCGGCCGGCGAGCGACAGCGTGACGGAAAGATCGGCCCTGCCGGCAAGCCGGCCCGCGAGGCCGCGCGCCTCGGCCGTGCCGCCCAGTATGAGGATGCGTTTCTTGTCCACGCCTGACCCGATCCCTTCCGCCGCCCCGTGGCTCACCATCGTCGGGATCGGCGAGGATGGTCTAGCCGGTCTCGGCGATGAGGCCAAGGCCGCCATCGGCACAGCCGAGATCGTCTTCGGCGGCGCGCGGCACCTGGAGCTTGCCGGCGCGGCGATCCGCGGCGAGGCCTGCGCCTGGCTCAGCCCCTTCGAGCGGTCCGTCGCGGCGGTGCTGGCGGCGCGCGGCCGGGCCGTCGTCGTGCTCGCCTCGGGCGATCCCTTCTTCTACGGCGTCGGCGTCACGCTGTCGCGCCGCATCGCGCGGGCGGAAATGCACGTCATTCCCGCCCCTTCCGCCTTCAGCCTCGCCGCTTCGCGCATGGGCTGGGCCTTGCAGGACACGACCTGCGTCTCGCTGCACGGCCGCCCACTCGACCTCATCCGCCCGCACCTTCACCCCGGCAGCAGCATCCTCGCGCTGACGTCGGACAGCGACGGCCCGGCCGCATTGGCGGCGCTCCTTGCCGCAAGCAGTTTCGGCGCCTCGACGCTCACCGTGCTGGAAGCGCTCGGCGGGCCGCGCGAGCGCGTCAGCCGTCACCGGGCGGAAGGTTTCGCGCTTGCATATGCGGACATGCTGAACGTCTGCGCGGTGGAGGTCGTTGCCGGCGAGACGGCGCGTGTGCTCGCCTATACGCCGGGCCTTGCCGACGATCTCTTCGAGCATGACGGCCAGATCACCAAGCGCGAGGTCCGCGCCCTGACGCTTTCGGCGCTCGCCCCCCGGCATGGCGAACTGCTGTGGGATATCGGCGCCGGTTCCGGCTCCATCGGCATCGAATGGATGCTGGCCGATCCGTCGCTGAAGGCCATCGCCGTCGAGGGCCATCCCGAGCGCGCCGCCCGCATCGCCCGCAACGCGAGGAATTTCGGCGTGCCGGGTCTCACCATAGTCGAGGGCACGGCACCGGCGGCCCTTGCCGGTCTTGCGACGCCCGATGCCGTCTTCATCGGCGGCGGCGGCAGCGAGGCGGGGGTGATGGAGGCGGCGATCGCCGGGCTCAAGCCCGGCGGCCGGCTCGTCGCCAATGCGGTGACGACGGAAATGGAAGCGGTGCTGCTCGCCCGTCACGCCCGGCTCGGCGGGTCGCTGATCCGCATCGACATCGCAAGGGCCGCGCCCGTCGGGCAGATGACGGGCTGGCGGCCGGCCATGCCGGTCACGCAATGGCGCTGGGCGAAGCCGGCTAACGAAATCGAGGACTGAGACATGACCGTTCACTTCATCGGCGCCGGCCCCGGCGCCGCCGACCTCATCACCGTGCGCGGCCGCGATCTCATCGCCGCATGCCCCATCTGCCTCTATGCCGGCTCCATCGTCTCGCCGGAGCTGCTGCAATACTGCCCGCCGGGCGCGCGCATCGTCGATACGGCTCCTATGTCGCTCGACGAGATCGAGGCGGAATTCCTGCGTGCGGCGGAGGCGGGCGAGGACGTGGCACGGCTTCATTCCGGCGACCTTTCCGTCTGGAGCGCCGTCGCCGAGCAGATCCGCCGGCTCGAGCGGCACGGCCTTGCCTATACGATGACGCCGGGCGTGCCCTCCTTCGCCGCCGCCGCCGCCGCGCTCGGCCGCGAGCTCACCATCCCCGCCGTCGCGCAGAGCCTCGTGCTCACCCGCGTTTCCGGCCGCGCCTCGCCCATGCCGAACCGCGAGACGCTGGAAGGTTTCGGCGCAACCGGCGCGACGCTCGCCATCCACCTCGCCATCCATGCGCTCGACACGGTCGTTAGAGACCTGACGCCGCTCTACGGCGCGGATTGCCCGGTCGCCATCGTCGTCAAGGCCTCCTGGCCGGACGAGCGCATCGTGCGCGGAACCCTCTCCGACATCGCCGCCAGGGTGGCCGAAGAGCCGATCGAGCGCACGGCGCTGATCTTCGTCGGCCGCACGCTCGGCGCGGAGGATTTTCGCGAGAGCTCCCTCTACGATCCCGCCTACCAGCGCCGGTTCCGCGGCCGGGGCGATTAAAGCATTGCCTCGAAGGCGAGCCCTGCCTTCGAGCGGTGGCGCTCCTTGTGCCGCAAGAGGCGGAAGGCGCGCTCCGGCAGGTCGAAGGCGACGGGGGCGAGCCGGCCGGCCGCAAGATCGTCCGCGACGACATATTCCGACACCGCCGTCAGAACGTTGCCGGAGAGCACGGCGCTGCGCACCGCCTCGTTGGAGGGCAGCGACAAGGTAATGTCCAGCGCCGCCTCGTCGAGCACGGAGGTGAGCGCGTTGCGCGTGCCCGAGCCCGGCTCGCGCAGCACCCAGCGGGCAGCGGAGAGATCGTCCGGCGTCACCGGCCGGCCGGCGAGCGGATGGCCCCTGGACGCGACGACCACGACCCGGTCGCGGGCGACGACGCGCTGGGCGAGGGCGGGATGGTCCACCGCCCCCTCCACGAATCCGAGCTCGGCGCGGCCGTCGAGGACGGCGTCCGCCGCCTGCTCCGTATTGCCGCCGGCCATGCGGATGGCGAGCGCCGGATAGGCCTCGTGGAAGCGCATGAGGCGCGGCGGCAGCCAGTAGCCGGCGACCGTCTGGCTGGCGGCGAGCGCCAGCGTGCCGCGCCTGAGACCGCCGAATTCCGTGAGGAAGAGATCGGCGCTCTCGGCCCTTGCGAGCGTCGCCTTCGCCTCCGGCAGGAAGGCGAGGCCCGCATCCGTCAGTTCGATCCGCCGGCCGGTGCGATGGAACAGCGCCAGCCCGTAGCGATCCTCCAGCACGCGGATAGCCGAGCTGACGGCGGACGGCGTGAGATGGAGCGTCTCGGCCGCCTGCGTCAGGTGTTCGCGGTCCGCCACGGCGACGAAGATGCGCAATTGCTCCAGCGTCATCATATGTTCGATCCAATCGAATGAAACGTCAAATATTTACCGATGGATCGAACGATCTTTCAAGCGCATTCCTCAGCGCATGGAAAAAACGCCTAAAAACGAATCGATCCTTGGAATTTCCGGCATCCTGCCCGGCGTGCTGCTGTCCGCCTTCGTCTCGGGCCTTGCGGTGCTCGCCGAGCGGGCGGAAGTGCGGCTGACGGGCGGCGCGTGGGTCGAGGCGCTGGTGCTCGCCATCTTCATCGGCGCGCTCTGCCGGCTCGTCCTTCGCCGGCCGGCGATCTACGATCCGGGCATCGCCTTTTCGGCGAAATATTTCCTGGAGGTCGCCATCGTGCTGCTCGGGGCCGGCGTCAGCGCCGCGGCCATTGCCGGCATGGGCCTGCCGCTCATCGGCGCCATCGCCGCCGTCGTGGCGCTGGCGCTTCTGGCAAGCTACGGCATCGGCCGGGGGCTCGGCCTTTCCCGCCGCGTCGCGCTGCTTGTCGCCTGCGGCAACTCGATCTGCGGCAATTCCGCCATCGCCGCGACGGCGCCGGTCATCCATGCGGATGCGGAGGACGTCGCCTCCTCCATCGCCTTCACGGCCGTGCTCGGCATGGTGACGGTGCTCCTGCTGCCGGCGCTGGTGCCGCTCCTCGGCCTTTCGGCGACGGGCTACGGCGTGATGGCGGGCATGACGGTCTATGCCGTGCCGCAGGTGCTGGCCGCCACCGCCCCCGTCTCGGCCCTCAGCATCCAGATCGGTACCTTCGTCAAGCTGGTGCGCGTGCTGATGCTCGGGCCCGTCGTCTTCGTGCTCTCGCTCGCCGCGGGCAAGACGGGCGGGCGCCGGCCGGCGCTCCACCGGCTCGTGCCCTGGTTCATCCTCGGCTTCCTCGCCATGCTGGCCGCCCGCAGCGTCGGCCTCATCGATGCGGAACTGGCGGCGATCATGGGCAAGGCCGCAACGGTCCTGACGATCCTCTCCATGGCCGCCCTCGGGCTCGGCATCGACCTCACCCGCGTGATGCGCGCGGGGCCGAAGGTCACGGCGACGGTCGTGCTGTCGCTCGCCGTCCTCGCCGTCGCCAGCTATGCGATGGTGCTGCTCCTGAACCTTGCGACGGCCTGAGCTTTCTCAGGCCGCATCCTCCTGCGGCGCCGGCATGTAGTTGAGCACCGGGCCGAGCCAGCGTTCCACCTCCGGCACGCTCATGCCCTTGCGGCGGGCATAATCCTCCACCTGGTCGCGCTCCACCTTGGCGACGCCGAAATAGTAGCTCTCGGGCGAGGCGATGTAGAGGCCGGAGACGGAAGAACCGGGCCACATGGAAAAGCCCTCCGTCAGCCGCACGTCGATGGCGCGCTCGGCATCGAGCAGGCGGAAGAGCGTTTCCTTCTCCGTGTGGTCGGGCTGGGCCGGATAACCGGGGGCGGGGCGAATGCCGGCATAGGGTTCGCCGATGAGATCGGTCGGCGAGAAGGCCTCGTTTGCCGCATAGCCCCACAGTTCCTTGCGCACATATTCGTGCATGCGCTCGGCGAAGGCCTCGGCGAAACGGTCCGCCAGCGCCTTGACGAGGATCGAGGAATAGTCGTCGTTCGACCGCTCGAAGCGCTCGGCGATGGCGATCTCGCCGAAGCCGGCCGTGACGACGAAGCCGCCGAGATAATCCGCCTTGCCGCTCTCCACCGGCGCGACGAAATCGGCCATGGCGAGGTTCGGCCGGCCGTCGCGCCGCGTGAGCTGCTGGCGCAGCGTGAAGAAGGTCGCAAGCTCCTCGTCCCGAGCCTCGTCGGTGAACAGGCGGATATCGTCGCCGACGGCGCCCGCCGGCCAGAAGCCGACCACCGCCTTGGGCGTGAACCACTTTTCGGCGATGATCTTCTCCAGCATGGCCTGCGCGTCGTCGAAAAGCTGGCGGGCGACCGCGCCCTGCTTCTCGTCGTCGAGGATCTTCGGATAGACGCCGCGCAATTCCCAGGTCTGGAAGAAGGGCGTCCAGTCGATATAGCGGGCGAGCTCGGCAAGGTCCCAGTCCTGGAAGGTGCGGGTGCCGAGGAAGGACGGGGTCTTCGGCTGGTAGGCCGCCCAGTCCGGCCGGAAAGCGTTTGCGCGCGCCTTGGCAAGCGGCAGGCGCTGCTTTTCGGCCTCGCTGCGGGCGTGGGCCTCGGCGACCTTGCGGTATTCGGCCCTCAGCCGCTCGACATAGGAGGATTTCGCCTCCGGCGACAGGAGCGCGCCGACGACGCCGACAGCACGGCTCGCATCGTTGACATGCACGGCTTGGCCCTGGCTGTAGCGCGGATGGATTTTCACGGCGGTATGCACCCGGCTCGTCGTCGCCCCGCCGATGAGGAGGGGAATGTCGAAGCCCTCGCGCTCCATCTCGGCGGCGACATGCGCCATCTCGTCGAGCGAGGGCGTGATGAGCCCGGAAAGGCCGATGATATCGACGTTTTCAGCGCGGGCCGTTTCGAGGATTTTCGTCGCCGGCACCATGACGCCGAGGTCGATGATCTCGTAGTTGTTGCAGGCGAGCACGACGCCGACGATGTTCTTGCCGATGTCGTGGACGTCGCCCTTGACGGTCGCCATCAGGATCTTGCCCGCGCTCTGGCGCTCGCTGCCCCCGCCATTGGCGAGCTTTTCGGCTTCCATGTAGGGCAGCAGCACGGCGACGGCCTGCTTCATCACGCGGGCGGACTTCACCACCTGCGGCAGGAACATCTTGCCTGCGCCGAAAAGGTCGCCGACGACGTTCATGCCGGCCATCAGCGGCCCCTCGATGACATGCAGCGGGCGCTCGGCCTTCTGCCGCGCCTCTTCCGTGTCCGCCTCGACGAATTCGGTGATGCCGTTGACGAGGGCGTGCTCCAGCCGTTTTTCCACCGGCCAGTCGCGCCAGGCAAGGTCTCGCTCCTTGGCCTCCCGGGCGCCGGCGCCCTTGAAGCGCTCGGCGATCTCCAGCATACGCTCGGTGGCGGTGCCGCCGGCCTTGGGCATGCGGTTCAGCACCACGTCCTCGCAGGCCTCGCGCAGTTCGGGCTCGATCGTGTCGTAGACGGCGAGCTGGCCGGCATTGACGATGCCCATGTCCATGCCCGCCTGGATGGCGTGATAGAGGAAGACCGCGTGCATGGCCTCGCGCACCGGCTCGTTGCCGCGGAAGGAGAAGGAGAGGTTGGAGACCCCGCCGGAAACGTGGACATGCGGCAGGGCGGCGGTGATCTCGGCGGTCGCCTCGATGAAGTCGACGCCGTAATTGTCGTGCTCCTCGATGCCGGTGGCGATCGCGAAGATGTTCGGGTCGAAGACGATATCCTCCGGGGCAAGCCCGGCGACCTCGGTGAGCAGTTTGTAGGCGCGCGCGCAGATCTCCACCTTGCGCGCCTTCGTGTCCGCCTGGCCCTCTTCGTCGAAGGCCATGACGACGACGGCGGCGCCGTAGGCGCGCACCAGCTTGGCGTGGTGCAGGAAGGCTTCCTCGCCCTCCTTGAGCGAGATTGAGTTGACCAGCGGCTTGCCCTGCACGCATTTCAGGCCCGCCTCGATCACCTCCCATTTGGAGCTGTCGATCATCACCGGCACGCGGGCGATGTCCGGCTCGGCGGCGACGAGGTTCAGGAACTCCGTCATTGCCCTCGCGGAATCGATCAGGCCCTCGTCCATGTTGATGTCGATGATCTGCGCGCCGTTCGCCACCTGGTCGCGCGCGACATCGAGCGCGGCCGCATAGTCGCCGGCGGTGATCAGCTTGCGGAATTTCGCCGAGCCCGTGACATTGGTGCGCTCGCCCACGTTCACGAAGGGAATGGCTTCGGTCAGCGTGAAGGGTTCGAGGCCCGAGAGCCGCATGCGGCGCGGGATATCGGGGATTCCGCGCGGCTTGTGGCGGGCGGCAGCCTCGGCGACGGCGCGGATATGGTCCGGCGTCGAGCCGCAGCAGCCGCCGACCACGTTGACGAGGCCGTCGCGCATGAAGCCTTCGATCTGCGCGGCCATCTCCTCCGGGCTCTCGTCGTACTGGCCGAAGGCGTTCGGCAGGCCGGCATTCGGATAGGCGCAGACGAAGGTCTGCGCGACAGAAGAGATCTCGGCCAGATGCGCGCGCATCGCATTGGCGCCGAGCGCGCAGTTGAGGCCGATGGAGAAGGGCTCGGCATGGCGCACCGAGTTCCAGAAGGCTTCCGGCGTCTGGCCGGAGAGCGTGCGGCCGGAAAGGTCGGTGATCGTGCCGGAAATCATGACCGGCAGGTGGATGCCCTTTTCCTCGAAGACCTCGCGCGTGGCGAAGATCGCCGCCTTGGCATTCAGCGTGTCGAAGATCGTCTCGATCAGGATGATGTCGGCGCCGCCGTCGATGAGGCCGCGAAGCTGGTCGGCATAGGCGAGGCGCAGATCGTCGAAGGTGACGGCCCGGTAACCGGGATTGTTGACGTCCGGCGAGATGGAGGCGGTGCGGTTGGTCGGGCCGAGCGCGCCGGCGACGAAGCGGCGCCGGCCGTCCTTCTGCTCGGCGCGCAGGCCCGCGCGGCGGGCAAGGCGCGCGCCGTCGCGGTTCAGCTCATAGACCATCGCCTCCATGCCGTAGTCGGCCTGCGCGATGGCGGTGGAGGAGAACGTGTTGGTTTCGAGGATGTCCGCGCCGGCAAGGGCGTAGCGGTAGTGGATATCCTCGATGGCCGCCGGCTGGGTCAGCGTCAGGAGGTCGTTGTTGCCCTGCTGGTGGCAGGCGCAATCGCCGAAACGCGTTCCCCGGAAATCCTCCTCGACGAGCTTCAGCGTCTGGATCTCGGTGCCCATCGCCCCGTCGAGCACCAGGATGCGCTCGCGGGCGGCGGCTTCGAGCGCGGCGCGGATCTCGCGTCCGTCGCGGCGCGGCTGTTCGGGGCCGAACAGGCTGTCCAGGTGGGATTCGGCCATGGGAAATCCTCCGGTGCAGGCGATACTGCACCGGAGTTCACATAAAGATATCTTTATGTCAATATGTCTTTATGCGTTTGACCTAGTGCGCCGGCCCGTCCGCCCCCGCCAGCGAGGCGAAGAGTGCCTTGAGCCGGGCGATGTCCGGATCGGCGTTCCTGCAGCGCGCGAGCTTCTGGACCTCCTTCAGCGCTTCGACGGCAAGGTCGGCGCCGCGCGGCTGCCAGAGCAGCCACCAGATGAAGACGGATTCCGGCCTGCCGGTGCCGGAAGGACTGGTTTCGGTGAATGCAAACATTTCTTCCCCAATCGAAAATTGGGGGATGACCGGACGCACGCTGCTGGAATTCCGCCGAAGGCGAAGCAAGCGCACCCTTGGGACACCCCGCCCATGGACGTTACGAATGCGTCAGGGCAGGTCTCCTGGCTTGCGGGTCATCGCGTCCGTCTCGCCTTCCCGGTGTTTCCACCAGTGGCATCAAGCGACAGAAGCTCGCCGTTCACAGTTGCGGGGGCAGCGCCGGCCTTGCCGCTCCTTGCGGAGCATCGCACCGGCTTCCCTCTTAGCCTCCGAGCCGTTTCGACTCGGAAGACCCTGACGCCAGCAGACTGGCCCGGCCGCGAACGGGAGTCAACTGCCGCCTTTTTCTTTCCACGGCCGGAACTTTTCTCCCCGCGCCGGCGTTGAAAAAGGCCGTCGCCTCGCCTTGCGTCCTGTCAGGAATGGACGGCGATTCACCAAAACCGCAGATGAGGGCCCATGCTGCGCCGCCAGACCCCGCTGACATGTTGCAAGTCTCTGTCCTTGTGGCTAAAAAATGCCGTTTTCATGCACCACGCGGCCAGGATGCCAATGAGCGTGTCGCGTGAGCCATGTCCGTTCCACCCGCCTCTTCGAGGTGCTGCGTGGCGTCATGGCTGACCGCGGCACCAAGATGAACCCTGCCCGCGAAAAACCCACCGGCGCAAAGGCCGCCGCCGGATGGCTCGACATGGCCGGATCCAGAATCAGAAACATGCCCCTTCACAACACGCCGCAAGCTCCGCGCGATGCCGATGCCAAGCAGATCGACTACAACGATTCGATCCGCGCCACCTATCTGACGCTGGAGGAGCTGGCCGATTGCGGCGAAGCGCTTGCGCGCGAGAAGACGGCGAGCCTGCCGGGCTTTTATCCCTTCGAGTTCCGCCCGCGGCACAAGGAGAACGAGAAGGAGATCTTCCGCGTCTACCAGGCGACCGCCAAGGACGTGGAGGCGGGCGCCCAGATCACGCCGGCCGCCGAATGGCTGCTCGACAACTATTACGTCATCGAAGAGGCGATCCAGGAGGTCCGGCGCGACTTTCCCCGCCGCTTCTACCGCCAGCTTCCGACCATCGCGGTCGAGGGGCAGACGATCCCGCGCACGCTGGCGCTCGCCTGGCTCTATGTCGCCCACACCCACAGCAGCGTCTCGCAGGAGAGCCTGACGGCCTTCGTCCAGGGCTTCCAGCGGGTCGACGCGCTGAAGATCGGCGAATTGTGGGCCCTGCCCTCCTTCGTGCGCTTCGTGCTTCTGGAGAACCTCAGGCGCATTTCGAGCCGCGTCGAGCGCTCGCGCAAGATGCGCTTCAAGGCCAACGAGGTGGCCGACGAGCTGGTGCGCCTCAACGATCCCGACAAGGGCATCGCCTATCTGCGCTCGATGGAAGGCTTCGTTGCCGACAACACCTTCGTCATCCAGCTTCTCTACCGCCTGCGCGACGGCCTGCAGGCCTCCGGCCCGGTCATCCAGTGGCTGGAGCGCAAGATCGAGAGCCGCGGCAGCGACCTCGAGGAACTGATCGTCGCGGAGAACAATCGCCTGTCCTCCGGCAACGTGACGATGAGCTCGCTCATCAAGAGCCTGCGCACGGTGGACGATGCGGAATGGCCCGTCTGGTTCGAGAGCGTCAGCCGCCTCGACGAGGAGCTGCGCCGGCGCTCCGACTACAGCGACCTCGATTTCGGCTCGCGCAACAAGTACCGCAACTCCATCGAGCGCTTCGCCCGCCGCTCGGGCAAGAGCGAGCTGGAGGTCACCGAGACCGCGCTCGCCATGGTCGAGGAAGACGCCGCGGCGAACGCGGACGATCCCGACTACGAGGCCAATGTCGCCGCCTTCATCGTCGGCAAGAAGCGCAAGCTCCTCGAAAAACGCATCGGCTACCGCCCCTCCATCGTCCAGCGCGTCGTGCGCCTCACGCGCAAGCTCGACTGGCTCGCCGTCGCCGGCCCGAACGTCGTGCTGACGCTGCTGGCGATGATCGCGGTCTACTATTTCCTCGACCAGCTCGACATTCCGAACGGCGCGTGGCTGATCATGCTGATCCTCTTCGCGCTGCCGGCCTCCGAGGGCGCGACGGGACTCTTCAACACGCTCGTGACCTTCTTCGTCACACCCTCGCGCCTCGTCGGCTACGAGTTCAAGGACGGCATTCCCGAGGATGCGCGCACGCTGCTCGTCGTGCCCTGTCTCATCTCCAAGCGCGACCATGTCGACGAGCTGGTGCGCAACCTGGAAGTCCACTACCTCGCCAATCCGCGCGGCGAGATCTATTTCGCGCTCGTCAGCGACTGGGCCGACAGCCAGAGCGAAGAGACGCCCGCCGACATCGACGTGCTGGAATATGCCAAGCGCGAGATCGCGACCCTTTCGGCCCGCTACGCCTATGACGGGCGCACCCGCTTCTACCTCCTGCACCGCCGCCGGCTCTACAATCCGTCCGAAGGCGCGTGGATGGGCTGGGAGCGCAAGCGCGGCAAGCTGCACGAATTGAACCTTCTGCTGCGCGGCGACGGCGACACGACCTTCCTGCCCGGCGCCAACATCGTGCCGGCCGACGTCAAATACGTCATGACGCTCGATTCCGACACGCGCCTGATGCGCGATGCCGTGACCAAGCTCGTCGGCAAGATGCACCATCCGATCAACCGCCCGGTGATCGACGAGGCGACCGGCGAGATCACCGCCGGTTACTCCATCCTCCAGCCGCGCGTCACCCCGTCGCTGACGACCGGCAAGGAAGCCTCGACCTTCCAGCGCATCTTTTCGGCCGACCGCGGCGTCGACCCCTACGTCTTCACCGTCTCCGACGTCTACCAGGACCTTGCAGGCGAAGGCACGTTCACCGGCAAGGGCCTCTACCACGTCGATGCCTTCGAGGCCGCGGTCAAGGGCCGCATCGGCGAGAACGCCGTCCTCAGCCACGACCTGCTCGAAGGCTCGCTCTCGCATTGCGCGCTCGTCACGGATGTCGAGCTCGTCGAAGACTTCCCGACCCGCTACGGCGTCGAGACCTCGCGCCAGCATCGCTGGGCGCGGGGCGACTGGCAGCTCCTGCCCTATCTCTTCGGCCCGTCGAGCGGCATTCCCATGCTCGGCCGCTGGAAGATGTACGACAACCTGCGCCGCAGCCTCATCCCCATCGGCTGGCTCGTCGCCTCCGTCATGGGCTGGTACTACATGGAGCCGCGCCAGGCGCTCATCTGGCAGCTCGTGCTGATCTTCCTGCTCTTCGTCGCCCCGACGCTCTCGCTGATCTCCGGCATCATGCCGCGCCGCGGCGACATCGTCGCGCGCGCCCATGTGCACCGGGTGCTTTCCGATATCCGCGCGGCCAATGCGCAGGTCGCGCTGCGCATCGTCTTCATCGCCCATTCGGCGGCCTTGATGGCCGACGCCATCGTGCGCTCGCTCTACCGCACCTTCGTCAGCCGCAAGCTGATGCTCGAATGGCGCACGGCCGCGCAGGCCGACAGCGCCGCCCGCGGCGGCATCCTCGCCCATTACAAGTCCATGTGGCAGGCCCCGGCGCTCGCCGTCTTCTCCGTGGCGCTCGCAACGATCTCCAAGACGGGCCTGCCCTTCATCGGCGTTCCCTTCGCGCTCGTCTGGGTGCTCTCTCCGATGATCGCCTGGTATGTCAGCCAGACGGCCGAGACGGAGGACCAGCTCGTCGTCTCCGATTATGTCGCGACGGAACTTCGTAAATACGCCCGCCGCACCTGGCGCTATTTCGAGACCTTCGTCACCGCCGAGCAGCACTTCCTGCCGCCGGACAATTTCCAGGAAACGCCGCAGCCGGTGCTCGCCGAGCGCACCTCGCCGACCAATATCGGTGTCTACCTGCTCTCGGTCATCTCGGCGCGCGATTTCGGCTGGATCAGCTTCGAGGAGACGGTCCGCCGCCTCGAGCAGACCGTCGCCACCATCGACGGCATGCCGAAATACCGCGGCCACCTCTTCAACTGGTATCGCACCAACACGCTGGAAACGCTCGGTCCCCGCTATGTCTCGGCGGTCGACAGCGGCAACCTCGCCGGCCACCTCATCGCCGTCTCCTCCATGTGCCGCGAATGGGCGGAAGCCCCCTCGGCGCACCTGCAGGGCAGCCTCGACGGAATCGGCGACGTCGCCGCGATCCTTTCCGAGACGCTGAAGCAGCTTCCGGACGACCGCAAGACCGTGCGCCCGCTCCGCCGCCTCGTCGAGGAGCGCATCGCCGGCTTCAAGAACGCGCTCGCCGCCGTCAAGCGCGAGCACGAATTCGCCTCCATCCGCGTCATCAACCTCTCCGTGCTCGCGCGCGACATCAACAAGCTGATCGTCAACCTCGACCACGAGATCAAGTCGGCCGAGAGCGGCGAGCTTGCCAAGTGGGCGGGCGCGCTGGTCGCCACCTGCGAGGCGCATATCGCCGACAGCGTCTTCGACCTCGGCAGCATCGAGCACCTGCGCGACCGGCTCGTCGTGCTGCGCGACCGGGCGCGCGACATCGCCTTCTCGATGGATTTCGGCTTCCTGTTCCGTCCGGAGCGGCGCCTGCTCTCCATCGGCTATCGCGTCGAGACCAACGAGCTCGACGAGGCCTGCTACGACCTTCTCGCCTCCGAAGCCCGCCTCACCAGCCTCTTCGCCATCGCCAAGGGGGACCTGCCCACCGAGCACTGGTACAAGCTCGGCCGCCCGGTCGTTCCGGTCGGCTCGCGCGGGGCGCTCGTCTCCTGGTCCGGCTCGATGTTCGAATACCTGATGCCGCCGCTCGTCATGCAGGAGCGGCAGGGCGGCATCCTCAACCAGACCAACAACCTTGTGGTCAAGGAACAGATGAACCACGGCCGCCGCCTCGGCACGCCCTGGGGCATCTCGGAAGCCGCCTTCAACGCCCGCGACCACGAGCTGACCTACCAGTACACCAATTTCGGCGTGCCGACGCTCGGCCTCAAGCGCGGCCTCGGCCAGAACGCCGTGATCGCGCCCTATGCCTCGCTGCTCGCCGCGCAATATGCGCCGAAGGAGGCGCTCGACAACCTGGAACGCCTGCGCAAGCTCGGCGCGCTCGGCGTCTACGGCTTCCACGATGCCGTCGACTTCACCCCGACCCGCGTGCCGGAGGGCAAGACCTGCGCCGTGGTGCGCAACTACATGGCGCACCATCACGGCATGTCGATCGCTGCCGTCGCCAACGTCGTCTTCAACGGGGCGCTGCGCGAGCGCTTCCATGCCGACCCCGTCATCGAGGCCGCCGAGCTCCTGCTTCAGGAAAAAGCGCCGCGCGACATCCCGATCATCAACGCCAAGCGCGAGCCGGAAACCGTCGGCAGCACGCAGGCCGACCTCCTTCGCCCGGAAATCCGCATCTTCAAGGACCCGATCTCCCGCGAGCGCGAGGCCGTGTTCCTCTCCAACGGCCACTATTCGGTAATGCTCACGGCGACTGGCGCCGGGTATTCCCGCTGGAACGGCCAGTCCGTCACGCGCTGGAAGCCCGACCCGACGGAAGACCGCTGGGGCTCCTTCCTCTTCCTGCGCGACACGGTGACGGGCGATTGGTGGTCCGCCACCGCCGAGCCGAAGCGCGCCGAGGGCGAGGAGACCAAGACCCAGTTCGGCGACGACAAGGCCGAATTCGTCAAGACCGTCGGCACGCTGACGAGCGAGGTCGAGGTGATCGTCGCCACCGAGCACGACGCCGAGGGCCGCCGCCTGACGCTGCTCAACACCGGCCCGGAGGACCGCTTCATCGAGGTGACCTCCTACATGGAGCCGGTCATCGCCACGGACGACGCCGACAACGCCCATCCGCTCTTTTCGAAGATGTTCGTGCGCACCGAGATCGGCAAGCGCGGCGACGTCGTGCGCGCCGAGCGCCAGAAGCGCAATCCGAACGAGCCGGACATGGCGGTCGCCCACCTCATCGTCGACAATGCCGGCCCTTCGCGCCGCACCGAGATCGAGACGGACCGCCGGCGCTTCATCGGCCGCGGCCGCTCGCTGACGACCGCCGCCGCGTTCGATCCCGGCGTGCAGCTTTCCGGCACGGACGGCTTCACGCTCGACCCGATCATGGCGCTGCGCCGCGTCGTGCGCGTTCCGGCCGGCAAGAAGGTCAAGGTCATCTTCTGGACCATCGCTGCCCCGAGCCGCGCCGAGGTGGACGCGGCCATCGACCATTACCGCCACCCCGACACCTTCAACCATGAAATGATCCATGCCTGGACGCGCTCGCAGGTGCATATGCGCCATGTCGGCGTCACCTCGCAGGAGGCGGCGAGCTTCCAGACGCTCGGCCGTTACCTCACCTACCCCGACATGCACCTTCGCGCCGATGCCGGCACGATCGAGACGGGGCTTGCCCCGCAATCGGCGCTCTGGCCGCTCGCCATCTCCGGCGATTTCCCGATCTTCGTCCTGCGCATCAACGACGAGATCGACCTGGACGTCGCCCGCGAGGCGCTGCGCGCGCAGGAATACCTGCGTCACCGGGGCGTCACCGCCGACCTCGTCATCCTCAACGAGCGCGCCGCCTCCTATGCGCAGGACATGCAGCACACGCTCGACCAGATGTGCGAGAACCTGCGCATGCGCGGCCAGTCCGACGGCGTGCGCCAGCATGTCTTCACGGTCCGCCGCGACCTGATGGAGGTTTCCACCTGGCAGGCGCTGCTGGCGACGGCCCGCGCCGTCTTCCATGCCCGCAACGGCTCGCTTGCCGACCAGATCGCCCGCACCGTCTCGCTCTTTGCAACGCCCCGCGGCGAGGAGGAGCCCATTGCCGACCTGTCGCGGCTTGCCGCCCCGGCCGGCGAGCCCGCTGCCGTCGACGGCGAGGGGCTCTCCTTCTGGAACGGCTTCGGCGGCTTCAATGCCGACCGGCGCGAATATGCCGTGCGCCTTCGCGGCGGCGAGGCGACGCCCCATCCGTGGATCAACGTCATCGCCAACCCGCATTTCGGCTTCCATGTCCCGGCCGAAGGCGGCGGCTTCACCTGGAGCCGCAATTCGCGCGATTTCCAGCTCACAGCCTGGACCAACGACCCGGTGATCAACCGCCCCGGCGAGGCCTTCTACGTGAAGGACCGCGGGCGCGGCACCGTGATGACGCCGTTCGCCGCCCTCTCGCGCAAGCCGTCGGTGAAGTTCGAGACCTGGCACGGCCTCGGCTATACGGCCTTCCGGAGCTGGGAGGACGATATCGAACTCGACCTCGTGCAGACGGTCGATCCCGAGGACCCGGTGAAATATTCCCGCCTCGTGGTGAAGAACACCGGCGACACGGAACGCAGCCTCTCCGTCTACGGCTATGTCGAATGGGTGCTCGGCAACAATCCCGCGAAAACGGCGCCCTTCGTGCTGACGAGCCATGACGAGGAGAGCGGCGCGCTCCTTGCGACCAACCCCTACAGCCTCGACTTTGCCGGCCGCACCAGCTTCTTCGCCGTCGATGCGCCGCTTGCCGGCTTCACCGCAAGGCGCCGCGAATTCATCGGCCGCACGGGCGATATCGTGCTGCCGGCCGCCCTCGCCACGGGGCAGGCGCTTTCCGGCGCCGTCGACGGCATCGGCGATCCCTGCGCGGCGCTCGCCGTCGACATCACGCTTAAGCCGGGCGAAAAACGGGGGCTTGTCTTCGTGCTCGGCGATACGGCCGATGCCGACAGCGCCCGCGCCCTTGCCGAAAAGGCGCGCGCGGCGGATTTCGACGCCGTCATGGCCGCGGTCCGCGCCTTCTGGCAGGACTTCACCGGCACGCTCCAGGTCAGGACGCCGGATGCGGCGCTCGACCGCATGGTCAACGACTGGCTGCCCTATCAGGCGCTCGGCTGCCGCATCATGGCCCGCACGGCCTTCTACCAGGCAAGCGGCGCCTACGGCTTCCGCGACCAGTTGCAGGATACGCTGGCCTTCGTCGCCCACCGGCCCGAGCTTGCCCGCAGGCAGATCCTCAACGCGGCCGCGCGCCAGTTCGTCGAAGGCGACGTGCAGCACTGGTGGCTGCCGGATACGGGCGCGGGCGTTCGCACCATGATCTCCGACGACGTGGTGTGGCTTGCCCATGCGGTCGAGCGCTACTGCCGCGTCACCGGCGACCATGCCATGCTCGACGAGAAACTGGCCTTCATCGAGGGCCAGCCGCTTGCCGAAGGCCAGCACGATTCCTTCTTCAAGCCGGGCCGCTCGCCCGAGGACGCCTCGCTCTACGACCATTGCGCCCGCGCGCTCGATCTTGCGATCCTGCGGACGGGGGAGAACGGCCTGCCGCTCATCCTCGGCGGCGACTGGAACGACGGCATGAACCGCGTCGGCGAAGCCGGCCGCGGCACGAGCGTCTGGCTCGGCTGGTTCCTTGCCGGCACGCTGCGCGGCTTTGCGCCGATCGCCCGCGAGCGCGGCGACCATGCGCATGCCGAAGCGTGGGAAAATCATGCCGGCCGCCTGAAGGAGGCGCTGGAGACGGCCGGCTGGGACGGCAGCTACTATCGCCGCGGCTACTATGACGACGGCACGCCGCTCGGTTCGTCCGAAAGCGGCGAATGCCGCATCGATTCCATCGCCCAGAGCTGGAGCGTGCTTTCCGGCGAGGGCGACGGGGAGCGTTCGCGCCAGGCGATGGATGCGGTGATGGCGAACCTCGTCGACCGGGAGAACGGTATCATCCGCCTGTTCACCCCGGCCTTCAGCGAGACCCGGCAGGACCCGGGCTACATAAAGGCCTATCCGCCGGGCGTGCGCGAAAACGGCGGGCAATATACCCATGCCGCGACCTGGGTGGTGCTGGCGCTCGCCCGCCTCGGCCGTGGCGACGACGCATGGGCATGCCTCGACCTCCTCAACCCGGTCCGGCACGCGCTCACGAAGGAAGACGCCGAGCATTACCGCACCGAGCCCTATGTGGTCGCCGCCGACGTTTACGGCGAAGGCGAGCGCACGGGGCAGGGCGGCTGGACCTGGTATACGGGCTCGGCCGGCTGGCTCTACCGCGCGGCCGTCGAGGGCATCCTCGGCATCCGCAAGGAAGGCGGCCGCCTCTTCGTCCATCCGGTCCTGCCGTCGGCGTGGGACGGCTATACCGCAACGCTCGTGCTCGACGGCAGGAAGCTTTCCATCCGCGTCGACCGCGCGGAGGAAGGCGGATGGCGGGCAAGCGTGAACGGCTCCGTCATCAAATCTTCAAACGAGGGCTATTTGCTCTGATCCACCCATGTGGATGAGAGTGCCATGACAGACAAGACTGGACTGACGGGCAGCGTGCCGCGGGAACGCGACACGCGCCTCGACGTCTTCCGGGCCTTCGCCCTCCTGACGATCTTCGTCAATCACGTTCCGGGCCAGTACCTGGAACACCTGACGTCCAAGAATTTCGGCTTTTCCGATTCGGCCGAGGCCTTCGTGCTGATCTCCGGCATGTCGGTCGGCCTCGCCTACGGATCGCGCTTTCGGATAGGCGAACGCCTTGCCGTGACGCTGCGCATCCTGCGCCGGGCGCTGACGCTCTATGTCGCCCACATCATGACGAGCATCATCACCTTCGCCATCTTCGCGGGCAGGGCGCTGTGGTTCGGCCGGCAGGACCTCCTGTCGGAGATCAACCTGCGCGCCGTCGTCGACCGCACGGAGCAGGGCGTCGTCAGCATGGTGCTGCTCGGCCACCAGTTCGGCTACAACAACATTCTCTCCATGTATGCCGTGCTGTTCCTGATGCTGCCGGGCTTCCTCTGGCTCTACCGGCAGAGCGCCGCGCTGCTTCTTGCCGTCTCGGGCACGCTCTGGCTCTGCGCCGGTATCTGGCGCATCGCCCCGTCGAATTTCCTCGATGACGGCTACTGGTTCCTCAACCCGCTCTCCTGGCAGTTCCTCTTCGTCATCGGCTTTACCGGCATGCTGCGGGCAAAGGCGAAGGGCATTGCCCGCAATGCCGTCCTCCTTGCCCTTTCGGCCGCCTACCTGATGATTTCGATGCTTTGGGTCGTCTTCTCCTGGTGGAGCATCGACCTTTCCTTCGGGCTGCCGGCGGTGCTGACCGGCTTCGACAAGACCTTCCTGTCGGCGCCGCGGCTCGTCCATGTGCTGGCTGGCGCCTATCTTCTCGCGACGATCCCGGCGCTCTCCCGCTGGGCCGCTCTGCCGCTTTCCCATCCGCTGGTCGCGGTGGGCCGCCATTCGCTCGCCATCTTCATCTTCGGCACCATCCTGGCGATGATCGGGCAGGTCCTCCTGTTCGTGACGGGCAAGGACCCGCTGTTCGGCACGGCCTACGTCCTTCTCGGCATCGCGCTGCACTTCGCCTATGCGCGCTATCTCGACTGGCAGGCGGCCGTCATGAGCCGGAACGCAAACCGGCAGGGCCTTCAGGCCCTGCCGGTCAAGGAGCACGATCGCACGCGGCGATAGGACGATCAGGCGGCCGTATGGCTCTTGCGCACGTCGTCGTCCGTCAGGATGCCGCTCGCCCGCAACAGAGCGGCGAAGCGGCCGTTGCTCTGGCTGAGATCGTTGAACGTGCCCATCTCGGCGACCTGGCCGTGATCCATGAAGATCACCAGGTCCGCCTCGCGGACCGTCGAGAGGCGGTGCGCGATGATGAAGGTGGTGCGGTTGCGGCGGAGCTGGTCGATCGCCGCCTTCACGCGCGCCTCCGTTTCCACGTCGAGCGCGCTGGTCGCCTCGTCGAGCACGAGGATCGGCGCGTTCTTGAGGATGGCGCGGGCAATCGCGATGCGCTGGCGCTCGCCGCCCGAAAGCCGGTTGCCGCGCTCGCCGACATGGGTCTCGTAGCCGCTCTGGCGCGAGGTGATGAAGTCGTTCGCCGCCGCCGCTTCCGCGGCCGCCACGATCTCCTCTTCCGTCGCGCCCTCGCGGCCGAGGCGGATATTGTCGGAGATCGAGCGGTTGAGCAGGCCCGCATCCTGGAAGACGGTGGCGATGGAGCGGCGCAGCGACTTGCGCGTCACCGTGGAGATATCGACGCCGTCGATGAGGATCTGGCCGGACTGCGGCTCGTAGACGCGCTGCAGGAGGTTGACGAGCGTCGTCTTGCCGGCGCCCGTCGGGCCGACGATGGCGACGGTCTGGCCCGCTTCCACCGTGAAGGAGACGTCGCGCACGCCCTGCGTGGCATTGGCGAAGTCGAAGCTGACATTGCGGTATTCGACCCTGCCCTTCACCTCGCCCAGTTCGCCGGCATCCGTCGGCTCCTCGCGTTCCTTCACCGCGTCCTCCAGCGTGAAGAAGTCCTCCAGCTTGGCGCGCGCCTCGAAGATCTGCGTGGCGAAGGCCTTCATCTGGTCGAGGCGGCCGATGAGCAGGCCGGCAAAGCCGATGAAGGCGATGACGTCGCCGACGCGGATTTCGCCGCGCTGCACGAGCACCGTGCCGATGACGAGGATCGTCATCATGGAGATGGTGGAGGCCATGCGGTTCAGCGCGCTGGCGAGCGCCCACCAGTCGAGCACCGGGAACTGCGCGTTGATCAGCCGCTCGGCGAAGCGCTTCAGCTCGCGCGTCTCGGCCTCGATCCGGTTGTAGCTGTGCACGACCGAGACGTTGCTGATCGAGTCCGACACATGGGAGAAGACCGTGTGGTAATGGCTCTCCACCGAAGCCTGTCCCTCGCGCGTGCGGTTCATCACCACCTTGCCGATGAGGACATAGAGCGCGCCGAGGACGACGAGCACCAGCGAGAGCCGGTAGTCCATAGAAAAGGCGGTGGGGATCAGAAGGGTAAGCGCGACGGCCGTGGCAAGGTGCGTGCGCATGAATTCCAGCCACAGGCTGAACAGCGTCTCGCAAGCCCGCAGCAGCGTATGCAGCGCGTTGGACGTGCAGCGCTGGCTGTGCCAGGCGAGCGGCATGGAGATGATGCGCCCGAAGGCCTCCGTCAGGAGGCTCGCGCGGCGCCCGTGCGCCAGCCGGTCGGCCTCGCGGGCGACGAGCACGTAGGCGATGGTGTTGAAGAGGCCGAAGCCCGCCCACATGAGCAGCATCGGCGTGACGTCGCCCTTGTTGGAGATGGCATCGATGATACGGCCGAACAGCACCGGCTCGGCGATGGTGATCACGGCCAGCACGACGTTGGCGGCGACGACCAGTCCGACACGAAGCTTGTAGATGGCGAGATAGCTGAGGGCTCTTGCATAAACCTGATACAAAGACACGAGAATGGAGCCTTTCCGGCAATACCTGTTATGCGGTGCAGCGAGCACCTTCGTCCCTTCGCTGCGGTAGTAATCAGCGGAAGCGGCAAAAGTTCTTCCGGGTCAAGCAAATTTCGTGACGCGGATGAAATCTTGCGTGATTTGCCGAATTCACCCCGCTCATTCGCGCAAACCGATTGATTTTCACCATGCGATCCTGCCAATTGTAAGGCGGGGAAATGAGTGGGGCGCTTGGGCCGGGATCCGGCCGGGTTCAGCTTTATCAGTTGGTTAAACAAAGCGATCAAGCGCGGGGCATATGAAGATCAACTTGCTGGTGCAATTCCTTGCACTGATCGACGAGTTGCGCGGCCGGGAAGAGACGACGGCCGAATTCGAGCGTCTGCTGACGCTTTGCGGCTTCGAATATTACTGGCTCACCCAGGCGCCGAAGCCGGTGGAGAGCCTTTCGGGCCTGCTTCTCGCCGGGCGCTGGCCCGAGGGCTGGCCGGAAACCTATCTGCGCAAGCGCTATATGCAGATCGATCCGACCGTGCGCTATCTCGGCCATGCGCAGGCCGGCTTCCGCTGGCGCGATACGCTCAGCGTGTTCCGCTCGAGCCCGCATCGCAAGCGCATGGAGCGCATGATGGTCGATGCGCGGCAGAACGGGCTGGAAGACGGCTACATCTTCCCGGTCCACGGCCGGCGCGGCCTTGTCGGCAGCCTCAGCCTCGGCGGCAAGCCGGTCGATCTGGAAGGCGTCGAGCTCGGCCTTTTCGAGAGCATCGCGCGGCGGCTCTACTGGAAGCTCATCCATGTCGCCGACCCGGAGGCCGCCGCCCGGCTCTCGGCCGTGGTCGACGTGGAATTGACGCGCCGCGAAATGGAGGCCCTCAGCCTGCTCGCCGAGGGCATGACCTCGCCGGATATCGGCCGGGTGCTCGGCATCTCCAGCCATACCGTCGACTGGTACATGAACGGGCTGCAGGAAAAGCTCGGCGCGCGCAACCGCCACCATGCCGTGGCCATCGCCTTCCGCCTCGGCCTCGTTTCCTGACGGCGCAAATCTTCTCGCCGACGACGAAAGCAAAATTGAACTTTGGAAATTACCCGCTAATAATCTCTTCGCGGGTGCAGCATTTCCCGTTTCCAGGTCATTGAGGAGTTCGACTTGCCCATTTCCAAGATCCTTGTCGCCAACCGTTCCGAAATCGCCATCCGCGTGTTCCGCGCGGCCAATGAACTGGGGCTCAAAACGGTTGCGATATGGGCGGAGGAGGACAAACTGGCGCTGCACCGCTTCAAGGCGGACGAGAGCTACCAGATCGGCCGCGGCCCGCATCTGGCCCGCGACCTCGGCCCCATCGAGAGCTACCTTTCCATCGAAGAGGTGATCCGCGTCGCAAAGCTCTCCGGCGCCGACGCCATCCACCCCGGCTACGGCCTTCTGTCCGAAAGCCCGGAATTCGTCGATGCGTGCGATGCCGCCGGCATCACCTTCATCGGCCCGCGCCCGGCCACCATGCGCCAGCTCGGCAACAAGGTGGCGGCGCGCAACCTCGCCATCTCCGTCGGCGTGCCGGTCGTGCCGGCCACCGAGCCGCTGCCGGATGACGAGCAGGAGATCCACCGCCTTGCCGCCGAGATCGGTTACCCCGTCATGCTCAAGGCCTCCTGGGGCGGCGGCGGGCGCGGCATGCGCGCCATCCGCGACCCGAAGGACCTCATCCGCGAGGTGACGGAGGCCAAGCGCGAGGCCAAGGCCGCCTTCGGCAAGGACGAGGTCTATCTGGAAAAGCTCGTCGAGCGCGCCCGCCATGTCGAAAGCCAGATCCTCGGCGACACGCACGGCAATGTCGTGCACCTCTTCGAGCGCGACTGCTCCATCCAGCGCCGCAACCAGAAGGTCGTCGAGCGCGCGCCCGCGCCCTATCTTTCGGATGCGCAGCGCCAGGAGCTCGCCGCCTATTCGCTGAAGATCGCCAAGGCGACCGACTATATCGGCGCCGGCACGGTCGAATACCTGATGGATGCCGACACCGGCAAGTTCTACTTCATCGAGGTGAACCCGCGCATCCAGGTCGAGCACACCGTCACGGAAGTCGTGACCGGCATCGACATCGTCAAGGCGCAAATCCACATCCTCGACGGCTACGCCATCGGCACGCCGGAATCGGGCGTCCCCGCGCAGGAGAATATCCGTCTCAACGGCCATGCCCTCCAGTGCCGCATCACCACCGAGGACCCGGAGCAGAACTTCATCCCGGATTACGGCCGCATCACCGGCTACCGCTCGGCCGCCGGCTTCGGCATCCGCCTCGACGGCGGCACCGCCTATACCGGCGCCTACATCACCCGCTACTACGATCCGCTGCTGGTGAAGGTCACGGCCTCCGGCAGCACGCCGCTGGAAGCGATCAACCGCATGGACCGGGCGCTGCGCGAATTCCGCGTGCGCGGCGTCGCGACCAACCTCACCTTCCTCGAAGCGATCATCGGCCACGAGGCCTTCCGCAACAACAGCTACACCACCCGCTTCATCGACACGACGCCGGAGCTCTTCCAGCAGGTCAAGCGCCAGGACCGCGCGACGAAGCTGCTCACCTACCTCGCCGACGTCACCGTCAACGGCCACCCGGAGGCCAAGGGCCGTCCGAAGCCGCCGGCGGACGTGGCAAAGCCGGTCGTGCCCTATATCAACGGCGATATTCCCGCCGGCACCAAGCAGAAGCTCGACGAACTCGGCCCGAAGAAGTTCGGCGAATGGGTGCGCGGCGAAAGCCGGGTCTTCCTCACCGACACGACGATGCGCGACGGCCATCAGTCGCTGCTGGCGACCCGCATGCGCACGCATGACATCGCCCGCATCGCCGGCACCTATGCAAGGGCCCTGCCGCAGCTCTTCTCGCTGGAATGCTGGGGCGGCGCGACCTTCGACGTCTCCATGCGCTTCCTCACGGAGGACCCATGGGAGCGCCTTGCCCGCATCCGCGAGGATGCGCCGAACCTGCTTCTCCAGATGCTGCTGCGCGGGGCGAACGGCGTCGGCTACAAGAACTATCCCGACAATGTGGTGAAGTATTTCGTCCGGCAGGCGGCCAAAGGCGGCATCGACGTCTTCCGCGTCTTCGACTGCCTCAACTGGGTCGACAACATGCGCGTCTCGATGGACGCCGTCGCCGAGGAGAACCGCATCTGCGAGGCGGCGATCTGCTATACCGGCGATCTCCTCAACTCCGCCCGCCCGAAATACGACCTCAAATACTACACCGCCCTTGCCGGCGAGCTGGAAAAGGCCGGCGCGCACATGATCGCGGTGAAGGACATGGCGGGGCTCTTGAAGCCCGCCGCCGCGCGCGTGCTCTTCAAGGCGCTGCGCGAGGCGACGGACCTGCCGATCCATTTCCACACGCACGACACGTCGGGCATCGCCGCCGCGACCGTGCTCGCCGCCGTCGAATCCGGCGTCGACGTGGTGGATGCGGCGATGGACGCGCTTTCCGGCAACACATCCCAGCCCTGCCTCGGCTCGATCGTCGAGGCGCTGAAGGGCACTGAGCGCGATCCGGGCCTCGATCCGGAATGGATCCGCCGCATCTCCTTCTACTGGGAGGCCGTGCGCTTCCAGTACGCCGCCTTCGAAAGCGACCTCAAGGGGCCGGCATCGGAAGTCTACCTGCACGAAATGCCGGGCGGCCAGTTCACCAACCTCAAGGAACAGGCCCGTTCGCTCGGCCTCGAAACCAAGTGGCACCGGGTCGCCCAGGCCTATGCCGACGCCAACCAGATGTTCGGCGATATCGTCAAGGTGACGCCGTCGTCCAAGGTGGTCGGCGACATGGCGCTGATGATGGTCTCCCAGGACCTGACGGTCGCCGACGTCGAGAACCCGGCCAAGGACATCGCCTTCCCGGATTCGGTCGTCTCCATGCTGCGCGGCGATCTCGGCCAGCCCCCGGGCGGCTGGCCGGCGGCTCTCCAGAAGAAGGCGCTGAAGGGCGAAGAACCCTATACGGCCGTGCCGGGCTCGCTGCTGCCGCCCGCCGATCTCGATGCCGAACGCAAGGCCATCGAGGACAAGCTGGAACGCAAGGTCGACGATTTCGAATTCGCCTCCTACCTGATGTATCCCAAGGTCTTCACCGACTATGCGATGGCCGTCGATACCTACGGCCCGGTCAGCGTGCTGCCGACGCCGGCCTATTTCTACGGGCTTGGGCCGGGCGAGGAGCTTCAGCCGGAGCTGGAAAAGGGCGTCTCCCTCGTCATCCTGCATCAGGCCAAGAGCGAGCCGGACGAGAAGGGCATGGTGAAGGTGTTCTTCGAGCTGAACGGCCAGCCGCGCCTCATCAAGGTACCGGACCGCAACCGCGCGGCCACCTCGGCCGTGCGCCGCAAGGCCGACAGCGGCAACGCCGCCCATCTCGGCGCGCCGATGCCGGGCGTCATCTCGACGGTCTCGGTCGCGGCCGGCCAGACGGTCAAGGCCGGCGACGTGCTGCTCTCCATCGAGGCGATGAAGATGGAGACGGCGCTGCACGCCGAGAAGGACGGCATGATCTCCGAGGTGCTGGTGCGCGCCGGCGACCAGATCGACGCCAAGGACCTCCTGATCGTCTACGGCGCCTGAGCCGGCCGGCGGCTTGAAAGCGGGAAACGGATATGGGATGGGACGAACCCCATCCCGTATTTCCATGAGAACGCAGGCTTTCCATGCGCTTCGTCATCCGCACCGCCGCTTCGGGCGATATCGCCGCCTTCACCGAAATCTACCGCGAATCCGTGCTGAACGGGGTCGCAAGCTACGAGATCGACCCGCCCTCGCTCGACGAGATGGCGGCGCGCTTTACGGCGATCACCGGCAAGGGCTATCCCTATATCGTCGCGGTGGAGCAGACGGGGCTCATCCTCGGCTACGCCTATGCCTCGGCCTTCCGCACGCGGCCGGCCTATCGCTGGCTCGTCGAGGATTCCGTCTATCTGGCGCCGGAAGCCCGCGGCAAGGGCATCGGCAGGGCGCTCTTGGCCGAGCTCATCCACCGCACCACGGACCTCGGCTTTCGCCAGATGGTGGCCGTGATCGGCGGGGCGCACCCCGCCTCCATCGCCGTCCACGCCGCCGCCGGCTTCGAGCACAGCGGCCGCCTGACGGCAACCGGCTTCAAGCACGGCCGCTGGCTGGATACGGTCTTCATGCAGCGCGCGCTCGGCGACGGGGCGGAGACGGAGCCGCCGATGGACATCTATCCGGGGACGATGGGATAGGGTCGGGGCCGCCGAACGCACCGCGCCCCCCCGTCGGCGCCTGCTCCCTGTCCCTGCTTCTGCCCTCTCCTCCGTCATGTTCGGGCCTGATCCGAGCATCCACGCCTCATCCGCGGCGGCGCATGGATCCTCGAGACAAGCCCGAGCATGACGACGGAGGGGATGGTGGAGTTGAGGCAGACGGTGTTGCCGCCGGAAGCGTCTCACGTCTCGACGAGGCGCAGCACCTTGTCGAACACCTTCAGCACCTGGTTCAGCTCGTGGCCGCGCTTCAGGATGGTGCCGTGCTGGTTGATGACGCTGTAGGCGCCCTGCCTGGCAGCGAGCTTGGGGTTCTTCTCGACGCGATAGAGCGGCATTTCGCCGGAGCGCTTGAAGATGGAGAAGACCGCCCTGTCGCGCAGGTGGTCGATGGCGTAGTCGCGCCATTCGCCCTCGCCGACCATACGGCCGTAGACCCACAGGATCGCGTCGAGTTCCCGCCGATGGAAGGTCACCGGCAGCGGATCCTTGCTGCTGCGGTATTCCTTGAGGTCGACCACGACGTTGGACGCCTGCAAATCCGGCTGATCTGTCATCTAAACTCCGCACCTTCCTGTGACGGCTCGATGACAGTGTGCCTGAGCGGCGGCGAAATGCAAGGCGGGCGGACAGGCGGCGAACGGCGCCTTTCCCGCAAAAATCCGTTCCGCCGCATTTCAGACAAACCGACGCCCAAATTTAAAGGGAAAGTCCGCCCGTCGCCGCCGTGCCTGCCCCCGCCTCACGCGGAATCCGGTTCGGTACGGCAAGCGTCTGTCGAGGTTGCCTTGTATTCCGTTGCCGGCAGCTTCGTCCCGGTCCGGTCCGTGTTTCTTCGAACCCTCAAGCCCCAGCCCCTCGAGGAAGCCGGACCGGACCTCCCTTGAAAATACTTTCAGAGCGCCGACGGCCCGCCGGACAGGACCGTCGCGCCGAGGATCGCGCCGGGCGTATCGGCGCTCTTCATGCGCTGCAGCAGCACGGCGCAGCCGCCCGCCTTCTTTTTCTTCTTCAGCATGTCGGCCGGAAGCACCAGATTGGTCTCCTTGCCTTCCCACATGCCGATCGTCTCCATGTCCGTCACCGCATGCCAGTAGTCGACCGTCTTGCCGCGGTTCTCGCCCTTGTCGATATCGATCCGGTGCTCGCGCTCGAAATAGGCGATGAGGATATTGGCCTTGCCCTCGCCGGGGCCGACGCGGATGCGCAATTCGTCGTTCTTCACCTCGGCCACGACCGGCACCTTCAGCCCCTTGCCTTCGCCGGACAGGGCGTCGATGCGGGTGCGGATGCCGGATAGATCGGCGCCGTTGACGTGCTCGCGCCCGTTCAGCACGGCCTGCGGCGTGTAGACGCCGTTGCGGCCGAACATGCGGGCATAGGCATATTGCCGGTCGGTATTGTCCTTGGAGGCGAGCGTGTCCGCCCAGCCGAGATAGTTCCAGTAGTCGACGTGATAGGAGAGCGCCACGACGTCGCCCTCGCGCACCAGCGTCTCCAGCGCCTTGTCGGCGGGCGGGCAGGACGAGCAGCCCTGGCTGGTGAAGAGCTCGACCACGCCCTTGGGCTCGATGGATTCCTGCGCATGGGCGGTGCCGGCGCCCAGCGTCAGCAGGATCGCCAGACATTCCGGTATGTACGGTCTCGGCATGGTCATTTCCAATGAAGCGCGGCGCTGCGGCCAGCCTTTCCAGCCGTCATACGCCCTTGCCGCTTCAACGGGAAGTCACGATGGAGTGAGCCTTGCGGCCCGGAAACGAACGATGCCGGGGCTGGAGGGCCCCGGCATCGTGCATTTCAAACCCGAAAGGGATCAGGCGGCGAGATCGCGCAGAACCGTCTGCAGGATGCCGCCGTTGTTGACGTAGGTGACCTCGTCCAGCGTATCGATGCGGCAGAGGATCGGAACGTCCTTCACCGTGCCGTCGGAATAGGTGATCTTGGCGATCTTCCGTTCGCGCGGCTTGATGTCGCCTTCCAGGCCCTCGATCGTCACCAGCTCGTCGCCCTTGAGGTCGAGCGTCGCCCAGGTCGTGCCCTCCTCGAAGACGAAGGGGATGACGCCCATGCCGACGAGGTTCGAGCGGTGGATGCGCTCGAAGGACTGCGCGATCACGGCCTTGACGCCGAGCAGGTTCGTGCCCTTGGCCGCCCAGTCGCGCGAGGAGCCGTTGCCGTATTCGACGCCGGCGAAGATGACGAGCGGAACGCCCTCCTCCTTGTACTTCATGGCCGCGTCGTAGATCGACATCTCTTCCTTGGAAGGATAGTGGATCGTGTAGCCGCCTTCCTTGCCGTTCGGGCCCAGCATGTGGTTGCGGATGCGGATATTGGCGAAGGTGCCGCGCATCATGACCTCATGGTTGCCGCGGCGCGTGCCGTACTGGTTGAAGTCCGCAACGCCGACGCCGTGGCCGATGAGGTAGGCACCGGCGGGCGAAGCCGCCTTGATCGAACCGGCCGGCGAGATGTGGTCGGTCGTGATCTTGTCGCCGAAGAGGCCGAGGACGCGCGCGCCCTTGATGTCGGAAACGCCCGCGCCGACCTTGCCCATGCCGACGAAGTAGGGCGGGTTCTGCACATAGGTCGACTGGTCGTCCCAGGCGTAGGTCTGGCCCGCCGGCACCTGCACGGCCTGCCAGTTGGCGTCGCCCTTGAAGACGTCGGCATACTTCGTGGCATAGAGCTCACGCGTGACGTACTTCATGATGAACTCCTGGATCTCCTTCGAGGAGGGCCAGATGTCCTTGAGGTAGACCGGGTTGCCGTCCCGGTCTTCGCCGAGCGGTTCCGTGGTGAGGTCCTTCTGGACCGAGCCGGCGAGCGCATAGGCGACGACGAGCGGCGGCGAGGCGAGGTAGTTCGCCTGCACGTCCGGCGAGATGCGGCCTTCGAAGTTACGGTTGCCGGAGAGCACGCCCGCGGCGATCAGGCCCTTGTCGTTGATCGTCTTGGAGATCGGCGCCGGCAGCGGGCCGGAATTGCCGATGCAGGTGGTGCAGCCGAAGCCGACGAGGTTGAAGCCGAGCTTGTCGAGGTCGGTCTGCAGACCCGACTTGGAAAGGTACTCGGCAACGACCTGCGATCCCGGTGCAAGCGAGGTCTTCACCCACGGCTTCGTCTTCAGGCCCCTGGCGACCGCGTTGCGGGCAAGCAGGCCGGCGGCGATCAGCACCGACGGGTTGGACGTGTTTGTGCAGGACGTGATGGCGGCAATGGCGACATCGCCGTGGCCGATATCATAGTCCGTGCCCTCGACGGCATAGCGGTTGGCGAGCTGGCCCGGCTTCTTGTAGTCGTTTTCGAGCGACGCGGCGAAGCCGGAAGCGATGTTTTCCAGCGGGATGCGGCCTTCCGGGCGCTTCGGGCCGGCCATGGACGGCACGACGTCGCCGAGGTCGAGTTCCAGCGTATCGGTGAAGACGAGGTCGGAGCCGTCGCCGTCACGCCACATGCCCTGGGCCTTGGAGTAGGCTTCGACGAGGGCGATGCGCTGCTCTTCGCGGCCGGACATGGTGAGGTAGTTGACGGTTTCGGCATCGACCGGGAAGAAGCCGCAGGTCGCGCCGTATTCCGGGCCCATGTTGCCGATCGTCGCGCGGTCGGCGAGCGTCATGTTGTCGAGGCCGGGGCCGAAGAATTCGACGAACTTGGAGACGACGCCCTTCTTGCGCAGCATCTGCACGACCATCAGCACGAGGTCGGTCGCCGTCACGCCTTCCTTGAGCTTGCCGGTCAGCTTGAAGCCGATAACTTCCGGCAGGAGCATGGAAACGGGCTGGCCGAGCATGGCCGCTTCCGCCTCGATGCCGCCGACGCCCCAGCCGAGAACGCCGAGGCCGTTGATCATGGTCGTGTGGCTGTCCGTGCCGACACAGGTATCCGGGTAGGCGACGATCTCGCCGTCTTCTTCCTTGGTCCAAACGGTCTGGCCCAGATATTCCAGATTGACCTGGTGACAGATGCCGGTGCCGGGCGGAACGACGCGGAAGTTCTTGAACGCCTGCTGGCCCCATTTCAGGAAGCGGTAGCGCTCGCCGTTGCGCTGGTATTCCAGCTCCACGTTGCGGGCGAAGGCGGTCGGCGTGCCGAACTCATCGACGATGACGGAGTGGTCGATGACGAGGTCGACGGGAACGAGCGGGTTGATCTTCTCGGGGTCACCGCCGAGCGAGACCATCGCGTCGCGCATGGCCGCAAGGTCGACGACGGCGGGAACGCCGGTGAAGTCCTGCATCAGAACGCGCGCCGGGCGATAGGCGATCTCGTTTTCGACCGTGCCCTTGTTCGTCAGCCATTCGGCGACGGCGAGGATGTGGTCCTTCGTGACGGAGCGGCCGTCCTCGAAGCGCAGCAGGTTCTCAAGAAGCACCTTCATCGAGTAGGGGAGCTTCGAGACGCCGGCAAGGCCGTTCGCTTCAGCCTTGGGCAGGCTGTAATACACATAGTCGGTGCCGTTGACCGTGAGGGTCGAACGACAATTGAAACTGTCTAGGGATTTGGACACTTTATACCCCGTTCCGTCTGGTCGCCAGAAAGCTGACGTACGAACGCCCGTGCGCGTTTAGCGCGAATGGGATGCGGGTGCGGCCATTTCCGCTGTCCGTACGCGGAAATCATTCCCGTGTTCGGCGCTTGGATGAAATTCACGCCGACCGCTGGCGTGTTGCGGGCGTTATAGATAATTTCTAAGGAACGATCCAGAGCGCGTTCGCGCAAATCGGGACAATTTTTTTGCATTGCGACCAAGGTCGTAAAGGGAAAGTGAAGCATCATGCGGCTCGTCGCCGAGGGGTTGAGCGCCACGCGCGGCGAGGACCTGATTTTCCGCGATATCGCCTTTGAAATCGCCGGCGGCGAAGCCTTGGTCGTCAAGGGCCCGAACGGTTCCGGCAAGTCGACGCTGCTGCGCGTGCTGGCAGGCCTCCTGCCGGCCCGCTCGGGCTCGGCGAAACTCCTTGCTGCACCGCACCCGGTCGAGCGCCTCGGCGAGGCCGCGCACTATCTCGGCCACCACAACGCGATGAAGCGGGAGCTCACCGTCGAGGAGAACCTCTCCTTCTGGAAGACCTTCCTCGGCGACATGGCCGGCGGCACGGGCGTCCCGGTCGAGGAGGCGGTCGAGGCGGTCGGCCTCGGCGGCATCGCCCATCTTCCCTTCGGCTACCTTTCCGCCGGCCAGCAGCGCCGTATGGCCATGGCCAAGCTGCTGGTCGCCTGGCGTCCCGTCTGGATCCTCGACGAGCCGACCGCCGCGCTCGACGCCGCTGCGGAAGACATGTTCGCCGGCCTCGTCACCGCCCACCTTGCCCGCGGCGGCATCGCCATCGCCGCCACGCACCAGCCGCTTGGGTTGGAAGGCGTGCAGGAGTTGAGGATGACGGGGTTTGCCGGGGTGGCGGAGGAGATTTGGTGATGGGCGTGCAAGTAGCCACCCCCCTCTGCCCTGCCGGGCATCTCCCCCTCAAGGGGGGAGATTGGCAAGCGGCGAAGCCCCGCCAAACGCAAACCTTGAAAACCGGGAAATGCCGGCCCTCCCAGCCAATCTCCCCCCTTGAGGGGGAGATGCCCGGCAGGGCAGAGGGGGGTAAGCCAAATCCGCTTCGCCCGGAGGCGCAAGCATGATCGCCCTCCTCCTTCGCGACCTGAAACTCTCGGTCCGTGCCGGTGGCGGCGCGCTGATCGGTGTCCTCTTCTTCATGACGGTCGTCGCCGTCATTCCCTTCGGCGTCGGGCCGGACCTCAACCTTCTCTCCCGCATCGGCCCGGCGATCCTGTGGATCGGCGCGCTGCTCGCCGCCCTTCTCGGCCTCGACCGGCTGTTCCAGGCCGAGCGCGAGGACGGCTCGCTCGACCTCCTCCTGATGCAGGAGACGCCGCTGGTGCTGACGGTCTTCGTCAAGTGTGTCGCGCACTGGATCGCGACCGGCCTGCCGCTCGTCATCGCCTCGCCGCTCCTCGGCCTCTTCATGAACATGGACGAGGTGGCGATCGGCGCGACGGCGCTGACGCTGCTGGCCGGCACGCCCGCCATTACCTTCATCGGCGCGGCGGGGGCGGGGATTGCCGTGGCGCTGCCGCGCGGAGGCCTGCTCGTCTCCATCCTCGTACTGCCGCTCGCCATTCCCGTGCTGATCTTCGGGGTGAGCGCGGTCTATGCGGCCATCGAGGACCCCGCCCCTTTCCTGCCGCCTTTCCTCATTCTGATCGCGCTCAACCTGTTCTTCGCTGTCATCGGCCCGCTGGCCGCGGCCGCGGCCCTTCGCCTTTCGAGCGACTGACGGACCGGCTGCGGCAATGTGATTGCGGCAGATCAATTGAAGAGGCGGGCCTGACACGTTAAAGAACCAGTCGTCACGTTGAAGGGCAGCCATGAGCGAACCGAGCCTTGCCATCCGCAAATTCAGCGACCTCGCCAACCCGACGCGGTTCCTGGCGCTGGTCGCCTTCCTCTGGCCGTGGCTTGCCGGGCTGACGCTCTGTCTCTTCGCGGCCGGGCTCTACCTCTCCTTCACGACGGAGGGCGACTACCAGCAGGGCGAGACGGTGCGCATCATGTATGTGCATGTGCCGGCCGCCTGGCTCTCCATGATGTGCTATACGGTAATGGCGCTTTCCGCGCTCGGCACGCTCGTCTGGCGCCATCCGCTCGCCGACGTCTCGGCCAAGGCCGCAGCCCCCATCGGCGCCGGCTTCACCTTCCTCGCCCTCGTCACCGGCTCGCTCTGGGGCAAGCCGATGTGGGGGACATGGTGGGTCTGGGATGCGCGGCTCACCTCCGTCTTCGTGCTCTTCCTGATGTATCTCGGCCTCATCGCCCTCAACCGCGCCATGGACGATCCGGCACGGGCGGCAAAGGTCAGCGCCGTCCTCATCCTCGTCGGCTTCGTCAACATCCCGATCATAAAATTCTCCGTCGAATGGTGGAACACGCTGCACCAGCCGGCGAGCGTCGTCAGGATGGGCGGGCCGACCATCGATCCGGAATTCCTGCACCCGCTTCTCATCATGGCGGTCGCCTTCACCCTGCTCTTCTTCACGCTGCACATCCTCGCCATGCGCAACGAAATTCTGCGCCGGCGCATCGCGGTGCTGCGCCGCCATGCCGCCCGCGCCGCCGGCCGCAAGAAAGGCGCCGCATGAGCCACACCTTCTACGTCGCGGTCTCCTACATCGCCGCCTTCGCCGTCAGCTTCGGCCTCGTCGCCTGGGTCTGGCTCGACCACCGCGCCCGCCAGCGCGAGCTGGCGCAGCTTGAAGCCGCCGGCATCCGTCGCCGGTCCGACCGGAGCGAGGCCGCGCAATGAGCAAGAGCGAAGGCAATGCCGCAGGCGGCGGCACGCGCATGCGCATCGTCCTTGCCGCGCTGCCGCTCGTCGTCTTCATCGCCCTTGCGCTGATCTTCTGGACGCAGCTCAATTCCGGCCGCGACATTTCCGAAATCCCCTCGGCGCTGATCGGCACCAAGGCGCCGTGGCGCGACCTCGACCCGCTCGCCGGCGTGACGAAGGACGGCGCGCCCGTTCCGGCCCTGACGACGCAAACCGCCAGGGGCAAGCTGACGCTCGTCAATTTCTGGGCGTCCTGGTGCGTGCCGTGCCGGCAGGAGCATCCCGTCATCCTGCAGCTCGCGAAGGACCCGCGCATCACCGTCGTCGGCGTCAACTACAAGGACGGCGCGGAGAACGCGCTGCGCTTCCTCGGCGAGCTCGGCAACCCCTTCTCGGCCATCGGCCTCGATCCGGCCGGCAGGATGGCGATCGACTGGGGCGTCTACGGCATCCCGGAATCCTACCTCGTCGGCCCGGACGGCACGATCCTCTACAAGCGCGTCGGCCCCTTCGACGACAAGAGCCTCACGGAAGGCCTCTATCCAGCCATCGAGAAGGCGCTGGGCAAGCCCGCCGCCTGATATGAAAAGGCCGGCGTCTCCGCCGGCCTCAGCTTATTGAAATTTCCCTCACCGCCTTCGTCATCCTCGGGCTCGACCCGAGGATCCACAGACGTGCTCGGAGCATGGATGGTCGGGTCAAGCCCGACCATGACGACGGAGGGCTGGGCGTCGCCTGGCCGTCAGCGAGGGCTTCCGCCCCCGATCAGCCCATGCGCTCGGACGCGTAGCTGCCGGGGCTCGGCGGGAAGACGATGGTCTTGTTGCCGTTCATGAAGACGCGGTGGTGGATGTGGGCGTGCACGGCGCGGGCAAGCACCTGGCTTTCCACGTCCCGGCCGATGGAGACATAATCCTCCGCCGACTGCGCATGGGTGATGCGCGCGACGTCCTGCTCGATGATCGGGCCTTCGTCGAGGTCTTCCGTCACATAGTGCGCCGTCGCGCCGATCAGCTTCACGCCGCGCTCGAAGGCCTGCTTGTAGGGGTTGGCGCCCTTGAAGGACGGCAGGAACGAGTGATGGATGTTGATGATGCGGCCCGACATCTTCTTGCAGACGGCATCGGACAGGACCTGCATGTAGCGGGCGAGCACGATGAGCTCGGCGCCGGACTGTTCGACCACCTCCATGAGGCGGGCTTCGGCCTGCGGCTTGTTCTCCTTCGTCACCTTGATGTGGTAGAAGGGGATGTCGTGGTTGACGATGACCTTCTGGTAATCGAAGTGGTTGGAGACGACGCCGACGATGTCGATCGGCAGCGCGCCGATCTTCCAGCGGTAGAGCAGGTCGTTGAGGCAGTGGCCGAAGCGCGAGACCATGAGCAGCACCTTCATGCGCTCGTCGCTGTCGTTGAAGCGCCAGGTCATGCCGAAGGGCTTGGCGACGGGGGCAAAGCCCGCCTTGATATCTTCTTCCGGCACGCCTTCCTGGGAAAGGAAGGTGAGGCGCATGAAGAAGAGACCCGTTTCCAGGTCGTCGAACTGCGACGAGTCGGAGATGTAACACCCCTTCTCGGCGAGATATCCCGTGATCGCGGCGACGATGCCGCGGGTCGATTTGCACGTTACGGTCAGCACATGGCTCTTCATCGGTTCTCTTCTCGCGTTCGGCCGACGGCGGCTGGGCCGGCGATCCCCTGTGGCGCATATTTCAGGCCGCTTGCCCCTGCGCAAGCCCCTGCAATGGCGAAAAGCTACGCTGCCTCTTGTCGCGAATCCTTCCGGTTCGCGACATTCAGTGCATCGAAAATGCCAACGGGCCTTTCCGGTGAAAATCGTGCTGGACACTATTATGGACACATGTTCTATAAAATGGACAGATTCGACGGGAGCACGCCATGCATCTTTCCATGTGGACCTATCCCTGGGACGTTCAGGACCAGGGACTTGCGGCGCTTACCGCCGACCTTTCCGGCCGCGCCGGCCTCAATACGGTGAGCCTTGCGAGCTCCTACCATGCCGGCCGTTTCCTCCAGCCGAGAAGCCCCGCGCAGAAAGCCTATTTCCCGGAAGACGGCACGGTCTATTTCCGCCCCGACGAAACGCTCTGGCAGGGAAAGGCGATCCGCCCGCTGATGGCGCGGAACGTCGCCGAGCGCGGCGACATGCTGGACGCGCTGACGAAGGCGCGGGCGGAAACCGGCCTCAAGGTCTCCTGCTGGACGGTCTGCCTGCACAACACGCGCCTCGGCATGCTCCATCCCGAACACGTCACCCGCAACGCCTTCGGCAATGCCAACCACTACAATCTCTGCCCCTCCAGCCCGGCGGCGCGCGACTATGTCGTCACGCTCGTCCGCGATATCACGACGAATTACAAGCCGGACATGCTGGAGCTGGAGAGCCCGAACTTCATGGGCTTTGCGCACGAGTACCACCACGAAAAGGACGGCGTCGGCCTCAATGCCGAGGACGACTTCCTGCTCTCGCTCTGCTTCTGCGACCATTGCACCGCGCGCGCGCAAAAGGCCGGCGTCCCGGTCGAGGGCGCACGCAGGACCGTCGCCCGCTTCATTGCAGAACTCTGCGAGCGCGCCGTGCCGGAAAGGCAGTTCCCCGATTTCCCGGATGCCGGCATCGACGCCTTCCGCGACCACCCGGACCTCCATGCCTTCCTTTCCTGGCGCAGCGAGCCGGTGACGAGCCTGATCGGCGAGATCAAGGCGGCGGCCGATCCGGCAACGCGCATCGTGCTGATCGACCTGAAAGACGGCTGGCTCGGCGGCGTCGACCTTGCGGCGGTCGGCAGGCTCTGCGACGGGGCGATCCTCTGCTGCTACGACATGACGCCGGAGGCCGTCGGCGATGTCATCCGCACCGGCCGCGCGCTGCTCGGTCCGGACAGGTTCCTCGGCCTCGGCCTTCGTGTCTTCTATCCGGAGGTGGACGGGCCGGACATCCTCGCCGCCCGCACGAAAAACGCCGTCGACGCGGGCGCCGACGGCGTGAACTTCTACAATTACGGCCTCATCCCGGCAAAGCGCCTCGACTGGGTGCGCGAGGCGGTCGCGGCGATCAGCCGCTGATCGGCTCGGCGACCTGGATCAGGCAGTCGCCCGCCTGGCTGTCGGTGTGCAGCCGGTGGGAGATGACGATGCCGCCCTCGGCAAAGCGCAGCTCTTCCTCCGGCTGCTCCAGCCGTTCGAGGTCGTGATACCGGCCGGCAAGGTCGCCGGCCGCAACCCGCGCACCGAGCGGCACCGCCGGCTCGAACCAGCCGCGCCGGTCCGCATAGATGCCCTGGCTGTGCCGCGAGAGCGAAAGAAGCTGCAGGGCGGGCGGCCGCGGGAGAGTTTCCCGCGAGAGGACGGGCGCGTCCGCAATGCCGAGCGCCATCAGCAGCCGGTCGATCGCCGCCGCGGTGAAGGCCATGCTCTCCGGCGTCACCGTGCCGCCCCCGCCGAACTCACCGGAAAGGCCGATGGTGCCCGCCCTACCCGCCGCGCCCATCGAGGTCGGCGCCGCCGGCCCGTTGTCGGCGATGAAGGCGTGGGCCGCGCCCATCGCCCGCATCAGCGCGACGGAGCGCTCGAAACGCGCGCTATCGGCCTGCCGTTCGATCAGCGTACAGGCAAGATGCGCCATGGAGGTGCCGCCCGAATGAAGGTCCAGCACCGCATCGTGGGCCGGGAAAAGCGTGTGCTCGAGGAAATGGGCGAGCCGCGCCGTCGGCGGGCCGGCGGGATCGCCGGGAAAGGCGCGGTTGAGATTGCCGCCGTCGAAGGGCGAGCAGCGCTTCGCCGCCATCACCGCCGGCAGGTTCGCCATCGGCAGTATGGTGACGGCGCCGCGGATCTTCGAGACATCGAGCAAGCGCATCAGCCGGCCGAGCTGGAGCTCGCCCTCATATTCGTCCCCGTGGTTGCCGGCCATCAGGAGGAGGCTCGGCCCCGCGCCGTTCTTCAGGCGCAGGATGGGAATGCGGATCTGGTAGTAGGGCGAGCGGTCGACCGAATAGGGAATGGCGAGATGCCCGGCCTGCCGGCCGTCCGCCGCAAGATCGATCGGGTTGACGAGGCCGCTGTGCATGGTCAGAGCGCCGCGACAGCGGTCATCTCGACGCGCAGGTCCGGATCGGCAAGGCGCGCCTCGACGCAGGCCCGGGCCGGCGGATTGGCCGGATCGATCCAGGCATCGTAGACGCCGTTCATCGCGTCGAAATCGACGATGGCCGGCAGGAAGACATTCACGGCGAGGAGCTTCGAGCGATCCGTGCCGGCTTCCTTCAGAAGGGCGTCGATCTTGCCGAGCACGTCGCGCGTCTGGCTCTCGATACCGGCCTTGCGGTCTTCCGCGACCTGGCCGGCAATGTAGACGAGCCCGCCATGGCTGACGGCCTGGCTCATGCGCGAACCCTTCTGGTAACGCTGGATCATGGATGGTTTCCTTTCTTCATGGGGAGGATCAGCCGAAGCTGGTGAGATAGGCCGCCGTGACCGCATGGTCCGGGTCGAGGCCGTAGAGGATGGCGTGCCGGTCGAGGCAGGTGCAGGGATGGGAGATGCCGAACTCCACCACGTCGCCGACGGCAACGTCGATGCCGGCCGGCACCGTCACGAAGGCGTGCTGGTCGTTGAGGCGCTGCACCTCGGCCCCGGCGAGATCGGCAAGGCGCGCGCCGTCCCGGTAGAGCGCCAGCGGCCGCGGCAAGCCCTGGTCCATCGCGACGTCGCGAAGGCCCATGCCGCAGATGGCAAGCCCGGGCTCGGGCCGCGATAGCACCTCGGCCCAGACGCGCAGCGCCGGCCGGAAACCCTTCGCGGCGGAATGGATCGCACCGCCGAAGCTAAAACCCTGCCGCGCGTCGAGCCCGGCAAGGCCGCGCTCGTAGATGCCGTGATCGTGGAAGAAGATCGCCCCGCTGCGCAGCACCAGCCGGCAATCGGGATCAGCCGCAACAGCAGCGGAAAGCCCTTCGACCACTCGGTCGAAGAAGACCGACCCGCCCGCCGTCACGAGAAGCGGACGTTCCTTGCCGATACGGGCGCGCACCTGCGGCAGGAAGGCCGCGGTCATCCGCATCAGCCCGTCGATCCGCCGCAGCGTCTCGTCCGCGTCCGCGGTAGCAGCCGCGCCCTCATAGGCGGCGATGCCGGTCAGCCGGAAGGTTGCCGTCTCGGCAGCAAGGATTGCGTCAAGGATGGCCTCCGCCGCTTCAACGCTGCGCGCACCGGCGCGGCCGGCGCCGAATTCCACCAGGATGCCGAGCGGCGGCAGGTCCGTCCGCTCCGCCCAGGCGGCGCGCAGGGCCTCCGCGAGCGCGAGGGAATCGACGAAGACATGCACCTCGGCCTCGGGGTAACCGGACAGAAGCGCGGCGAGGCGGCGGGCGGCGGCAGGGCCGCCGATCTCGTTGGCAAGGATCAGCCGGCGCTGGCCCGCCTTGAGGAGAACGGCGGCCTGCCGGATATCGGCGACCGTCGTGCCCCAAGCGCCGGCCGCAAGCAACGCGCCGGAGAGCGCCGTCGACATCGGCGTCTTGGCATGGGGCGCGATCTCGACGCCGCGATCCTTCACATAGGCCATCATCTGCCCGACATTGCCGGCGAAGGCCTGCTCGTCGAGCGAGATCAGCGGCAGGGCCATCCTGCCGTCATAGGGTTTCCAGCCTTTGCCGCCGATGGCATCGAGCGGCAAGGGCGCATGGCCGGTCGGAAAGCCGCGGATACGGTCGTCGATCAGCGGAATGCCGGTTGCGGTCGCATGAAGGTCAGACATGGCTTTCTCCCATCCCGAGGCGGTAGGTCTCGTCGGCGGTGGTGAAGAAGATGGCGCGCTGCTCGTCGGGCGAGAGCGGCGCGGCGAGGTCGCGGAATACGGCATAGACCCCGTCGAAGGAGGCATGAAGGCCGGCGACCGGGAAATCGCTGGCGAACATGGCGCGCGCCGGGCCGAAGCATTCGAGGCAATGCGTAATCACGGGCCCGAGGCTTTCCGGCGTCCAGTCGTTGTCGTAGGCGACGAGGTCGGAGATCTTCAGCCGCACGTTCGGCTCGCGGCCGAGGGCGCGAAGGCCGCTGCGCCACAGCGCCATGCCCTCCGCCGTCCGGTCCGCCGGGCTGCCGCCGTGGTTGAGCACGAAAAGCGTTTCGGGAAAGACGCGCACGAGGTCCACGGCCTCGTCCATCTGCCAGGGATAGAGCATCAGGTCGAAGACGAGGCCGTGGCGAGCAAGACGGCCAAGGCCAGCCCGCCAGGCAGGGTCGGCCATGCGGTGCGGGCGCGGTGCAAAACTCTTGCCCGGCTCGGGGTGCCAGCTCACGATATCGCGGATGCCGGCGACATTGGGGTTGGCCGCCTCCGCCTCGATCAGACGCGCCGCATCGGGACTGTCGAGCGGCACGCGTGCGACGTAACGCTTCGCGATGCCGGAGGAACGGTCGAGGCCGCCGAGCCAGCGGCTTTCCTCCAGCGGATGGGCGTCGGACCAGCCGGCCTCGACATGCACGGTGGCGACGACGTTCTGGTTTTCGGCATCCCGCCGGTAATCCTCCACGCCGTAGTCGCGCAGGATCGGCGCGAGGCTGCCATAGACCATCTCGCCGCCATCGTTCCGCGCCTTTTCCAGCCAGGGATGGCGGCGGAGCGAGAGGTCCCAGAGATGATGGTGCGGGTCGATGACCGGCCCGTCGTAGCGGCCTGTCATCGCCGCGCCTCGCGGCCGGAAACGAGCAGCAGCGCAAGGATCAGCGTGCCGAACATGATCGAGCGCCAGCCGGGCGAGGCGTTGACGACGGTGATCAGCGCCGTGGTCGTGACGAGCAGGATGGCGCCGGGAATGGTGCCGGCATAGGTGCCGCGCCCGCCGAGGATGGAGGTGCCGCCGAGCACGACCGCCGCGATGGAGGTGAGCAGGTACGGGTCGCCGATCCCGACATAGCCCTGCCGGTTCATGCCGAGGACGAGGATGCCGGCAAGACCGGCGAAGAAGCCGGAAAGCGCATAGAGGATCAGCGTGTTGCGCGTGACGCTGACGCCGGAAAGCCGGGCGGCGAGCGGATTGGCGCCGAGCGCCAGGAACCGCGCGCCGATCGGCATGCGGTGGATGAGGAGCAGCACCGCCGCCGAGACGACCACCCAGAGGATGACGCCGGCCGGGATGCCGAACGGCCGGGCCTGCCCGAGCAGGATGACGGCGGGATTGCTGACCGTGACCGCGCTGCCGCCGGCGACGATGACGAGAAGACCCTGAAGGAAGGTCGCCATGGCGAGCGTCATGATGATCGGCGGCACGCGGAGATAGGCCGCGCCCGCACCGTTGAGAACGCCGATGCCGGTCGCAATCGCGAGCGCCAGCACGATGCCGGCAAGGCCGGTTGGGTCCCAGGCAGGCGAGAGGAGCGGCAGCAGGATCGCCGTCACGGTGATGACCGCGCCGACGGAAAGATCGATGCCGCCCATCAGGATGACGAGCGTCTGCCCGGCCGCGACGATGCCGATGACGGCGGCAAGCTCCAGAAGGTAGCGCAGGTGCCCGTAGGCGCCGAAGCCGCGCAGCATGAGGCTGGCGACGAGCCAGACGAGGGCCACCAGCACGAAGGTGAGCAGCGGCGGGTTGCGGAACAGGGATCTGACAGCGTTCATCGCCTTGCCCTCCAGGCACCGAGAAGTTCCGGCACCGCGACGGCGCCGACGATGATGAGCCCCTGCGCCACATATTGCGCGACCGGCGGGAAGCCGAGGAAGAACATCACGTTGATCATGACCGAGAGCAGCAGGCTGCCGCAGATCGCCCCGCGCATCGTGCCCTTGCCGCCGAGGAAGCCGACGCCGCCGAGCACGGCCGCGGCGATGGAGTTGAGCGTGAAGGGCGTGCCGATGATCGGGTCGCCCGAGCCGGTCTGCGCGGCGACGAAGAGGCCGGCCAGCGCGGCAAGCAGGCCGGAGAGCGCGAAGGCGACGACCTTCGCCCGCTCGACCGGCACGCCGGAGCGGAAAGCGCCGACCGGGTTGTCGCCGGCCGCATAGATGCCGAGGCCGAGCGGCGTCGCAAGGAACGCCTTCCAGCCGAGGAGGATGACGACGAGCAGCAGGAAGGCGACGGGCGTATGGCCGGCAAGCCCATTCGAAAGCCAGTCCGGGATGAAGCCGCCCGGACGCGGCAGGAGGATCAGCGCGACGCCGGTGATGATGAAGGAGCCGGCAAGCGTGACGATGATCGCCGGCAGCCTGAGATGCGCGACGATGACGCCCGTGACCGCGCCGATGGCAAGGCCGGCGAGCGCGACGGCGAGAAAGCCGCCCGGTACACCGAACACACCTTCCATCGTGGTCGCCGCAATCACCGCCCCGAGGCTGACGAGCGGGCCGATGGCGAGCGTGATGCCGCCGTTCAGCATCAGGAGCGCCTGCGCCATGGTGACGAGGGCGAGCGGAAACCAGTTCTGCGTGAACTTGGAAAAGCCGCCGACGGAGAGGATGCCGGGAAAGAGCAGGACATAGAGGATGAGGAAGGCGGCGACGACGAGATAGAGGCCGCCGAGGCCGCGGTTGCGGCGCTTCTGGATGGCGCCGTAGAGCCAGCCGGTGGACGAAACAGCGCTCATGCGGCCGCTCCCTTTCTGTCGATGCCCATGGCCGCGCCGACGATGGCCTCCTCGGTGATCGCATCCCCGGAAAGCCGCGCGGCGACCTCGCCCTCGCGTAGGACGACGACGCGGTCGCAGAGATGCACGAGCTCCGGCGTATCGGAGCTCGCGAGGATGACGAGCCGGCCCTCGGCGGCGAAGGCGCGCAGCATGAGGTAGATTTCCCGCTTGGTCTCGATGTCGACACCGCGGGTCGGGTCGTTGAGAAGCAGGACAGCCGGATCGAGCGGCAGCCACTTGGCGAGCGCCACCTTCTGCTGGTTGCCGCCCGAAAGCGCCTGCACCGGCCGGGCGACGTCGCCCTTGATGGTCAGCCGCCGGGCGAGATCGGCGATCAGTCCCGTTTCGGCTGCGCGGTCGCGCAGGCCCCCGCGCGCAAGCCGGCCGAGCGAGGGCAGGATGAGGTTCGAGGCGATGGAATGGGGCAGCACCAGCCCCTCGTGCTTGCGGTCGGCCGGCACATAGACGATGCCGGCGGCATTGGCTGCGCCGACATGGGCGGGAAGACCGGGTTTCCCGCAGACCTCCGCCTCCGCGGCCCCGGCGGGAATGGCGCCGTAGAGGCCGAGCAGCAAGTCTTCCTGCCCCTGCCCCACCAGCCCGCCGATGCCAACGATCTCGCCGGCGCGAGCCGAAAAGCCGATATTGCGCACGAGGCCGGCGGAAAAGCCCTCGACGCTGATGCGCAGCGCGCCGGCGGAAGGCGCGGGGCGCGGCGGGAAGAGATCGCCCGTCTTACGGCCGACCATCAGGCGCACCAGCCCCTCGCCGTCGATGCCGTCGAGCGACTGGTCGGCGGTGACGCCGCCGTCCTTCAGCACCGTGACATGCGAGCAGAGCGCCTGCACCTCGTTGAGGCGGTGGGAGATATAGAGAAGCGCCGTGCCGCGGTCGCGCAGCGTCCCGATGAGGCCCGCGAGGATGCCGGCCTCGTGGGCGGAAAGCGAGGAGGTCGGCTCGTCGAGGATGAGCACGCGCGGCTTGCGGTAGAGCGCCTTGGCGATCTCCACCATCTGCCGGCGGCCGAGCGCGAGATCGGCGACGGGCATGTCGAGCGGTTCGGTGAGGCCCACCAGGTCGCAGACCTCCCGAACGCCGCGATGAAGCGCGGTATAGTCGATGAGGCCGAAGCGGCGCGGAAAGGCACCGAGGCCGATATTCTCGGCGATGGAAAGGTCCGCCGTCAGGCTGAGTTCCTGCTGCACCACGGCGATGCCGGCCGCACGGGCGGCGGCCGGGCTGAAGCGCCCGACCGGCCGGCCGTCCACGAGGATGGCGCCGCTGTCCGGCTGGAGCGCGCCGGACAGGAGGTTGATCAATGTGGATTTCCCGGCCCCGTTCTCGCCGAGCAGGGCGTGAACCCTGCCCGGCCGAAGGGCGATGTCCACGCCCTTGAGAACGGGATTGCCGAAGAACCCCTTGAACACCTGCCGGGCTTCCAGCAGGGGCGTTGCATCCGTCATGGCGGCGTCCTTTGCGGGCTTTTACTGCGCGAGCAGCTTGTCGAACAGCGCCTGGTCGTAGTCCGAGTAGATGTAGCCGTCGGCCGGGAACTGGTCGGCGCGGGCAAGGTAGCTGTCGATATTGCTGTCGTCGATGACCGGCAGCGGCACCTTGACGAAGGCCGGCACGTCCTTGCCTTCCAGCGCCTGCACGGCGGTATAGACCGAGAGGGCGCCGAGCCAGTTCGGCTGCATGGTGGCCCAGCCCTTGAGGCCCTTTTCCTTCCACAGTTCCAGGAACTGGCGGGCGTTCTCGCCGGTGATCGGCACCTGGTCGCGGCCCTGGCGGTCGAAGGCCATGACGGAGCCGGCCGAAAGCGCGCCGCCGAGCGAGAGCACGCCGTCGATCTCCGGATTGGCGAAGAGCAGGCTCGTCATCGCTTCCTGCGCGGGGGCGACGTTGTATTCGGTGTTCGTCTCGGTGATGATCTCCAAGCCCGGATTGGCGTCGAGCACCGGCTGGGCGCCCTTGCGGCGGTCGTCGCTGACGGAGATGCCGGCCGGACCGTTCATGACGATGATCTTGCCCTTGCCGCCGAGCTGGTCGGAGAGCCACTTGGCAGCGCCCGCACCCCATTCGCCGGAATCGGTGTTGATCTTCGCCGTCACCTTGTCGGTGTTGACGAGGCTGTCGAAGTTGACGACGGCGATGCCCTTGTCGCAAGCATCCGAGATGACGCGGTCGAGCGCGTTGGACGAGCCGGCGATGACGACGATGGCGTCGACATTGGCGTCGATCATCGACTGGATGTGCTGGATCTGCGTCTGGGCGTTGCCCTGCGCGTCCGTGATCATCAGATCCTTCACGAGGCCGGCCTTCTTCAGCTCCTCCACCTCGGCCGAGATCGTGCCCTCGGTCTGCTTCATCCAGGTCGGCACGGAATAGATGTTCGCCCAGCCGATCGTATAGGGCGCCTTGCGGTCGCCCTTGATGCAGTTCGCCGCGGCCGAAGCCGTGCCGGCGCTGAAGGCGAGAAGGGTCGCGGCGGCAGCGGCACCGGCGAGGAGGCGGCTGCGCAGCGAGGCGGTATTTGCGGATTTCTTCATGGTGATCCCCTTTTCATTGCGGCAGCAGGAACGGGCTTGCCATCCGTCTTTGTCCAATATAATGTACATATGATCTTTATACTGGACGACGCGATCTTATGCCGATTTTTCCGCCCCGCAAGGGGGGTGCCGAAATTTCGTTCACGCCGCGTCGGATCCGGCGGATTGACAGACGCTTCCGGCGGCGGGAGAAGTTGGGCGAAGACAGGGAAGGAATGGAAATGGACGCGATTTCGGACGAAGCAGGGGCGAAGCGGGCCCGCGGGCTCGACCGGGCCTTCGAGATCCTCGACTTCCTGCGCCAGAAGCGGCAGGCGCTGAAGCCGAACGAGATCGCCGCGCAGATCGGCGCGCCGCGCTCATCAGTCTACGAGCTGGTCAACCTGCTGCTGCGCAACGGCATTTTGGAATTTTCCGGCGGCGAGGGCCGCGTCTATCTCGGCCGCAAGCTCTATTTCCTCGGCGCGGCCTACGAGAACCATTTCGACTTCACGCGCGAATGCGAGGCCGCGCTCGACTGGCTGGCCGACGAGACGCGCGAGACCGCGCAGTTCTGCATGCTGGACGGCAACAAATACACGGTGGTGCGCATGCGCGAGGGCGCGCGCCCCTTCCGCATCTCCACCGACATCGGCCAGTCCGTGCCGATCCCGTGGACGGCCTCCGGCCGCCTTCTCGTCGCGCATATGAGCGACGAGGAAATCCTTGCCTTCATTCCCCCGCAGGATTTCCGCCTGCCGGACGGCAAATGGCTCGATTCGGCGCAGTTCCTCGCCGAGGTGCGGCGGGCCGATGCGGACGGCTTCTTCACCTTCAACAGCATCGTCGACAGCTTCACCCATTGCTTCGCCGTGCCGGTGATGGGCGAGGAAGGCCACGCGGCCGCAACGCTCTGCCTCGTCGCCCCGCGCGCCGACGGGCTTGCCAACCGCGAGCGCTACCTCGACTGCCTGAAGGCCGCCGCCGCCCGCCTCGGCCAGGCACCGACGGGCGCGAAGCGGGTCCTCGCCTAGCTGGATAGCCAGCGATCCATGCCCTCGGCGGCCGCCCGGCCGGTGGCAAAGCAGGCGGTCAGCAGATAGCCGCCGGTCGGCGCTTCCCAGTCGAGCATTTCGCCCGCAGCGAAGATGCCCGGCAGCGCCTTCAGCATGTAGCCTTCATCCAGGGCGTCGAAACGGACGCCGCCGGCCGAAGAGATCGCCTCATCGATCGGCCGCGGCCGAAGGAGGGCAAGCGGCAATGCCTTGATCGCGGCGGCCAATGCGTCCGGCGAAAGCCGCGCCGCATCGGGCCGGCTTTCGCGCAGCAGCGCCGCCTTGACACCGTCGAGCCCCGCTCCCTTGCGCAGGCGCGTCGAAAGGCTCGCCTTGCCGCCCTGCCGCGCGAGATCCGCCGCCAGCCGCTCGGCGGTTCGCCCCGGTGCCAGATCGAGGATCAAGGTCGCCTTGCCTTCCCCCTCCAGCCGGTCGCGCAACGCCGCGGCGTGGGCATAGATCAGGCTGCCCTCCACGCCCGTGTGCGAAATGACGAACTCGCCGGGAATGACCCCGGCCGGCGAAGACGCGACGACGCCCTTGACCGGTGCGCCTGCAAATTTCTCCGCGAAGAAGGCCGACCAATCGACATCGAAACCGCAATTGGCCGGACGGAAGGGCGCGATATCGATGCCCCGGTCCGCGAGCCATCCGACCCAGGCAGCATCCGAGCCGAGCCGCGGCCAGCTCGCGCCGCCGAGCGCAAGCAATACCGCGTCGAAGCCCATCGTCACCTCGCCCGCCGGTGTCTCGACCCGCAATCCCTCCGGCGCAAAACCCGTCCAGCGGTGGCGCACGCGGATATCGGCGCCCTGCGTCTCCAGCCGCACCCGCCAGGCCCGAAGCAGGGGAGAGGCTTTCATGACGGTCGGGAACACCCGGCCGGACGAGCCGACGAAGGTCCCGGTCCCGAGCCCCGCCGCCCAGATGCGCACATCCTCGGGCGTGAAGGCATCGAGCGCCGCGGAAAGCCGCCCGCTCGCCGCGCCGAAGCGGGTGGCGAAACGTTCATGGGCTTCCGAATGGGTGATGTTGAGGCCGGATTTTCCGGCGAGCAGGAACTTGCGGCCGATGGTCGGCATCGCCTCCAGCACCGTGACGGCATGGCCGCGCGCCGACAGCACCTCTGCCGCCATCAGCCCGGCCGGCCCGCCGCCGACGATCCCGATCCGCTTGCCCATGCCGCCTCTTACCTCGAAACTCTCCGCCGTCCTCATAGAGCGCCCGAAGGGCCGATGCCAGCGCCTCAGTCGCCCGGCGGCACGTATTTCCGCGTGAAGGGCACACCGTTGAACGTGTGCGTGCAGCAGGCGCAGGCCGGCTCCATGTCCTCGACGCGAAGCATCGGATCGACCAGTCGCAGCCGGTTGTCTTCGTCGACATGGAGGCCGGAATAATAGGAGCTTTCGCCGATCCGCACGAAGGGCTGCCGCTCGGCCTCGGACCGCGCGACCAGCCAGAAGATCGGCTCCGCCCTGTCGAGCCGCGCCACCGCCTCGGCATGGACGGCATCCCAGTCCTCACCGACCCGCGACAGCAGGAACCTGAAGAGCGGCGTATAATCCAGCCCGCGCCGGGAATTGCCGCCCATGGCCCCCGCATGCGCGCGGTCCTCACGCCGGCGCGACCAGCGATAGTCGCCGCCCGATCCATGATGCACGCCATGGGTCCGCGTGTTGACGCTGCGGTAAAGCGGTTTCTTCCGGTCCATCCGTCCCCTCCGCCGTTCGGCCTTTCATAGCCCGAAACGGCGGCAGGCGCATCAGCCGTGAAGGCCCGGCGCCTCCTGGCCGGTCTGCGCGACATATTCGCTGTAGCCGCCCGGATACTGATGGACGTCCTCGCCGTTCAGCTCCAGAACGCGGTTCGACAGCGCGCCGAGGAAGCGGCGGTCGTGTGAGACGAAGAGCATGGTGCCCTCGTAGTCCGAAAGCGCCTTGATCAGCATTTCCTTCGTGTCGAGGTCGAGATGGTTCGTCGGCTCGTCGAGGATCAGGAAATTCGGCGGGTCGAACAGCATCGCCGCCATGACCAGCCGCGCCTTCTCGCCGCCGGACAGCACCCGGCACTTCTTCTCGACGTCGTCGCCGGAAAAGCCGAAGCAGCCGGCAAGCGTCCTCAGCGGTCCCTGCCCCGCGCGCGGGAACTCCCGCTCCAGCCATTCGAAGACGGTGAGGTCGCCGTCGAGCAGATCCATCGCATGCTGTGCAAAGTATCCGACCTTGACGCTCGCCCCGATCGTCACGCTGCCGGCATCCGGATCGGCGGCACCGGCAACGAGCTTCAGCAGCGTCGACTTGCCAGCGCCGTTGACGCCCATCACGCACCAGCGCTCCTTGCGGCGGACGAGGAAGCTGAAATCCCGGTAGATCGTGCGGCTGCCATAGACCTTGCCGACATTCTTGAGGTTGACGACATCCTCGCCCGAGCGCGGCGCCGGCTGGAACTCGAACATCACGGTCTGGCGCCGGCGCGGCGGCTCGACGCGCTCGATCTTGTCGAGCTTCTTGACGCGGCTCTGCACCTGCGCGGCATGGGAGGCGCGCGCCTTGAACCGCTCGATGAACTTGATCTCCTTGGCGAGCATGGCCTGCTGGCGCTCGAACTGCGCCTGCTGCTGCTTCTCGTTCTGCGCGCGCTGCTGCTCGTAGAAACCGTAGTCGCCGGAATAGGTGGTGAGCGAGCCGGCGTCGATCTCGATGATCTTGGTGACGATGCGGTTCATGAACTCGCGGTCGTGCGAGGTCATCAGCAGCGCACCCTCGTAACCTTTCAGGAACTGCTCCAGCCAGATCAGGCTTTCGAGGTCGAGATGGTTGCTCGGTTCGTCGAGCAGCATGACGTCCGGCCGCATGAGGAGGATGCGGGCGAGCGCCACGCGCATCTTCCAGCCGCCCGAAAGCTTGTCGACGTCGCCGTCCATCATCTCCTGGCTGAAGCCGAGGCCGGCCAGCACCTCGCGCGCCCGGCTCTCCAGCCCGTAGCCGTCGAGCTCCTCGTAGCGCGCCTGCACCTCGCCGTAGCGCTCGATGATCGCATCCATCTCATCCAGCTTGTCCGGATCGACCATCGCCGCTTCCAGTTCGCGCAGCGCGGCGGCGACCGAGCTCACCGGCCCCGCCCCGTCCATCACCTCGGTAACGGCGCTCCGCCCGGCCATCTCGCCGACATCCTGGCTGAAATAGCCGATGGTGACGGCCTTCTCGACAGAGACCTGCCCCTCGTCCGGCTGCTCCTGCCCGGTGATCATGCGGAAAAGCGTCGTCTTGCCCGCCCCGTTCGGCCCGACAAGCCCGATCTTCTCCCCGCGGTTCAGCGCGGCGGACGCCTCGATATAGAGAATGCGGTGGCTGTTGGACTTGCTGATATTCTCGATGCGGATCATGAAAAGCCGGGCCTCGTGACGATCCGCGCCCTATGACACGACGCAGCGCGTCAAGTCCATGCGCTCCCCGAAGGAAAGCCGCTAAATCGGACAGCAGGTTTGGAAAAGAAGGATATGGCGGAGAGGGTGGGATTCGAACCCACGATACCCTTGCAGGTATGCCGCATTTCGAGTGCGGTGCATTCGACCTCTCTGCCACCTCTCCGCATCGGGTCGGCGCTTTTCAGCGCGGGCGGTACATAGCGGGTGTGGGACGGGCTTGCAAGGGGGCTGGCGTGCGGAAACGCCATCTATTTGTCATGGTGACGGAAATGTCCTTGACAGTTTTCATCGCCTCACCTATTGCGCAAGGTGCAGTGGCATGGGCCCGACCCGTGCCGCGACGCTGGTTCTTTGTGCCGCATCACCTTGTCTTTGGCAAGCGTTGCCCGCAGGGAACCGTTTGAGCCGGCGGTGCGCCAATGCATCGTCATTTTCGCGACTGACAAAAAGACGGCCTTGTCCTTCGGGGCAAAGAGCCGGCACGAACATGAAAGGATATAAAATGTTCGCAGTCATCAAGACCGGCGGTAAGCAGTACCGCGTGGCCGCCAACGACGTCCTGACGGTTGAGAAGCTGTCCGGCGACGCTGGTGCAAAGATCGAATTCACCGAAGTGCTGATGGTCGGCGTCGGCGCCGACGCCACGATCGGCGCGCCCTTCGTCGAAGGCGCCATCGTGACCGCCGAAGTCGTCGAGCATGGCCGGGCCAAGAAGGTCATCGCCTTCAAGAAGCGCCGCCGCCAGAACTCCAAGCGCTCGCGCGGTCATCGTCAGCACAACACGACCGTCCGCATCATCGACATCGCAGCCGCCGGCGGCAAGGCAAAGAAGGCTTCCAAGAAGTCTGAAGCCGCTGCCGAAGCAGCAGCCGAATAATCCGGACAGGTAAAGGAGAACTCCCATGGCACACAAGAAAGCTGGCGGTTCCTCGCGCAACGGTCGCGATTCCGAGTCCAAGCGCCTTGGCGTGAAGAAGTTTGGCGGCGAAGCCGTCATCGCAGGCAACATCATCGTGCGCCAGCGCGGCACGCAGTGGCATCCCGGTGCCAATGTCGGCCTCGGCAAGGATCACACGATCTTCGCCCTTACGGCTGGCAATGTGAATTTCCGTACGAAGGCCAACGGTCGCGTCTACGTGTCCGTAATGCCGAAAGCGGAAGCAGCGGAATAAGCCGGTAGCGCTCTAAAACAGCCGGCGTCTCATCGACCCGGCTGACGCCACAGGTTTCGGACCTGCAAGACAAAAGGGGAGATGAGGCAAGACCTTATCTCCCCTTTTTGCTCTGGAGGAACGAGCCATGCAGACCGAACTCATGCGGGAAGACCAATCCCGGTCTCCCAAGGAAAGACTGAGGCCGGAACGGCCGAGGACCGATTGCCCGATCTTGCTGTCGCAGAGGCTCGTTATGAGAGCCCCGCACGAAGACGACATCGACGCCCTTGCCCATCTCGCCAACAACGCCAACATCGCCAACATGGTCGCCCGCATGCCGCACCCCTACACGGTCGCGGATGCCGCCGATTTCGTGCGACGCACACGCGCCGGCGCGATTGGCAAGTGCGTCTATGCCATTACCAAAGCCGACAACGGCGCCTTCCTCGGCTGCTGCGGGATCGAGCCGCACGAGGACGGACGCACGGTCGAACTCGGCTACTGGCTGGGCGAACCCTACTGGAACGAGGGCTATGCGACCGAAGCGGCGCACACGCTGATCGACATGGTCTTCCGCACCCGCGACATCGAGCAGATCGATGCGCGCTGCCGGGTCATGAACATCCCCTCGCGCCGGGTCATCCAGAAGTGCGGCTTCCAGTTCCAGGCGACCGGCATGGTCCAGAGCATCGCCGGCGGCGGCATGGTCCCGGTCGAATGGTACAGGCTCGACCGCAAGACCTGGGTCTCGCTGAAGAGCTGGGGAGGCCTGCGATGAACGTCCTGCAGGCTCCGGCGGAACGCCGGCATGCTTCCGGCCCCGGCTCCGCGCCGACCGTCGCGACGGCGCGCCTCACCCTGCGCCCGCACCGGCCTGCCGATGCGGACGCCATCGCCCGGTCGTTGAACGACTTCGCCGTCTCGCGCATGCTGGCGCGGGTGCCCGCCCCCTATGACCGGCAGGACGCGAGCGAATGGCTTTCACTCGTCGCCACCGATCTCAGCGAGGACTGGACGCTGGCGATCACCGCCGGCGACGACGTCCATATCGGCTGCGTCGCCTTCGAGTGGCGCGGCCGGGAGTGGCATCTCGGCTACTGGCTGAACCGCTTCTACTGGGGGCGGGGCTACATGAGCGAGGCGGTCCGGGCCGCAACGGGCCGCTTCCTGATGCGCATGCCGGGCACGGAAATCCGCTCCGGCGTCTTCGCCGACAACCTCGCCTCGCTGCGGGTGCAGGAAAAGGCGGGGTTCCGCATCACGGGATGCAGCGAGACCTTCTGCGTCGCGCGCGGCGCGATGGTCCCGCATATCGAGACGCGGCTGGAGCCGGGCGATTTCCGCCCGGCAATGCCGCGGCACTGAAAACGGCCGGGGCGGAGCGATCCGCCCCGCCGCTCACGACAGCTCGAACCACACGGGCATGTGGTCGGAGCCGAAGGCGGTCTCGTCGACCCAGGCATCCGTCAGCCGTTCCACGAGGCCGTGGCTGAGGAAGCAATAGTCGAGGAAGAGGCGGTCGGCATGGTCCTGCGGGTTGATCCAGCTGAAGCTTGCGGCGTGCCGCTTGCCGAGTCCGGCGATCGCATCGACCGGATGGGTCGCGCGGATCTGGCGGCCGTAGAGCCCGTCCACGCCGCCGACCATCTCGCAATATTCCGGCGATTCCGGCACCATGTTGAAATCGCCCATCAGGACGTAGTCCTGCGGCACCGGCGGCTCGGCAAGGCCGAACTCGTGGGCGCCGGAGATCGCCCCGCCCTCGAAGGCGTAGAGCTGCGCGCGGTCCTTGAGATAGCGGATCTGCGCGATGCGCTCGTCGCGGTGGACGTGGTCGAGATGCACGGAATAGACGCGGATCGGCCCGCCGGGCGTCTCGATCACCGCCTCGGTCGCGCCGCGCTGCAGGTTGAGCTTGTCGAGCGTGCGCGTGCGGGGCAGGGGGATGAGGCGCGACGACAGGATCGGCCAGCGGGAGAAGATCATGTTGCCGAACTGGAAGCGGCGATTGACGACACGCCCCTTCTCGATGGCCGAGCCCGCATCGAGATCGCAGGCCGGCCAGTAGACGGAATAGTGGTTGGCAAGGAGCGTGCGCAGTTCCGCCACCATGTCGACATGGCCGTTGCGGTGGAAATTGCGGGTGACTTCCTGCAGCGCGATGATATCGGCGCCGTGGATGGACGAGACGATGCGGGGCAGGTCGAGGCGGTCGTCGAGGCCGATGCCGTACTGGACGTTGTAGCTGACGAATTTCACGATAGTCTTTGACCTCTTACGGAAGCGTCTGTATCGAAGACGGCAAAACGAGCATGACCACACGAACAAAGCGAACGGCGAGCCGATGAAGTTCCTGGACGAAGCAAAAGTCTATATCCGGTCCGGCGACGGCGGGGCAGGGGCTGTCTCGTTCCGCCGCGAAAAATTCATCGAATTCGGCGGCCCGGACGGCGGCGACGGCGGGCGCGGCGGCGACGTGTGGGTTGAGGCCGTCAACGGTCTCAACACGCTGATCGACTTCCGCTACCAGCAGCATTTCAAGGCCTCGATCGGCACGCACGGCATGGGCCGCAACCGCACCGGCGCCAACGGCGCCAGCGTGACGCTGAAAGTGCCGGTCGGCACGCAGATCTTCGAGGAAGACAACGAGACGCTGATCGTCGACCTCGTGACGGAAGGCCAGCGCTTCAAGCTCGCCGCCGGCGGCAACGGCGGCTTCGGCAACGCGCATTTCAAATCCTCGACCAACCAGGCGCCGAACTGGGCCAATCCCGGCCTTGCCGGCGAGGAGAAGACCCTCTGGCTGCGGCTGAAGCTGATCGCTGATGCCGGCCTCGTCGGCCTGCCGAATGCCGGCAAGTCGACCTTCCTTGCCACCTGCACCCGCGCCCGGCCGAAGATCGCCAACTATCCCTTCACGACGCTGCACCCGAACCTCGGCGTCGCCACCATCGACGGGCGCGAGTTCATCATCGCCGACATTCCAGGCCTCATCGAGGGCGCGCATGAGGGCGTCGGCCTCGGCGACCGTTTCCTCGGCCATGTCGAGCGCACCCGCGTGCTCCTCCATCTCGTCTCCGCGCAGGAAGAGGACGTCGCGAAGGCCTACAAGACCGTGCGCCACGAGCTGGAGGCCTACGGCGAGGGCATCACCGACAAGCCGGAGATCGTCGCCCTGTCGCAGATCGACGTGGTCGACGCGGACGAGCTCAAGAAGAAGGCCAAGGCGCTGGCGAAGGCTTGCGGCAAGACCCCGCTGCAGCTTTCGGCCGTCGCCGGCATCGGCATGACCGAGACGCTCCGCGCACTGCGCACCGTCATCACCGATCCCGAAGGCACCGGCGAGTGACATGACGAAGCATCGCAGACCGCTGGCAAAACACCGCCGGATCGTCATCAAGATCGGCTCCGCCCTGCTCGTCGACCGGGCGGCGGGGCTGAAGAAGGCGTGGCTCGAGGCGATCTGCCGGGATATCGCGGCGCTCAGGGCCGGCGGCACCGACGTGCTCGTCGTCTCCTCGGGCGCCATCGCGCTCGGGCGTTCCGTGCTGAAGGTGCCGGCCGGCACGCTGAAGCTGGAGGAAAGCCAGGCCGCCGCCGCCGTCGGCCAGATCGCGCTTGCCCGCGCCTGGTCGGAAAGCCTGTCGGCGGACGGCATCGTCGCCGGCCAGATCCTGCTGACGCTCGGCGATACGGAAGAGCGCCGCCGCTATCTCAACGCGCGCGCGACGATCAGCCAGCTCCTCAAGCTCGGCGCCGTGCCGATCATCAACGAGAACGACACGGTCGCGACCACCGAGATCCGCTACGGCGACAACGACCGCCTCGCCGCACGCGTCGCCACCATGACGGGCGCGGACCTTCTCGTCCTGCTCTCCGATATCGACGGGCTCTACACGGCCCCGCCCCATCTCGACCCCGACGCCCGCTTCCTCGAGACGATCGAGGCGATCACGCCGGAGATCGAGGCGATGGCGGGCGGCGCGGCCTCGGAACTCTCGCGCGGCGGCATGCGCACCAAGATCGACGCGGGCAAGATCGCGACGGGCGCCGGCTGCGCCATGATCATCGCCTCCGGCAAGGTCGACCATCCGCTCAGCGCCATCGAGGAAGGCGCTCGCTCTTCCTGGTTCGCGCCGTCCGGTTCGCCCGTGACGGCACGCAAGACCTGGATTGCCGGGCAGCTCCAGCCGGCCGGCCGCATCGAGATCGATGCGGGCGCAGAGACGGCGCTTGCCGCCGGCAAGAGCCTGCTTCCCGCCGGCGTGCGCGGCGTCTGGGGCAGCTTTTCGCGCGGCGACACCGTTTCGATCTATGGTGCGAACGGGCGCGAGATCGCCCGGGGGCTCGCCGGCTACGATGCCGACGAGGCGCGGCTGATCGCCGGGAAGAAATCCGCGGAGATCGCCGATATCCTCGGCCATGCCGGCCGCGCCGCGATGGTGCACAGGGACGATCTCGTCGTGACCGGGCTTGCCGCGCCGGCCGGCGAGCGCGCAAGGGATGCCAGCCATGCTTGACCAGGTGAAGACCACCGACATCGACGCGCTGATGGCCGAAATCGGCCGCAATGCCCGCGCCGCCGCCCGGCCGCTCGCCACCGCCACGACGGAGGCGAAGAACCGGGCGCTGCAGGCCATGGCCGCGGAAATCCTTGCGAACCGCGACACGATCCTTGCCGCCAATGCCCTCGACCTTGCCCATGCGCGGGAAAGCGGGGTCGCGGCCTCCTTCCTCGACCGGCTGACGCTGACGGCCGAGCGCATCGAGGGTATCGCCGGCGCGATCCGCGACATCGCCGGCCTCAAGGACCCGGTCGGCGACGTCATCGCCGAATGGGACCGGCCGAACGGCCTGCACATCGAGCGCGTGCGCACACCGCTCGGCGTCATCGGCGTCATCTACGAGAGCCGACCGAACGTGACGGCCGATGCCGGGGCGCTTTGCCTCAAGGCCGGCAATGCCGTGATCCTTCGCGGCGGATCGGACAACGTGAATTCATCGCAGGCTATCCATTCCTGCCTCGTCGCCGGCCTCAAGGCCGCCGGCCTGCCGGAGCACGCGATCCAGTACGTGCCGGTGACGGACCGCGCCGCCGTGGGCGCCATGCTGTCCGGCCTCGGCGGCGCCATCGACGTCATCGTGCCGCGCGGCGGGAAAAGCCTCGTCGCCCGCGTGCAGAGCGAGGCGCGCGTGCCGGTCTTCGCCCATCTCGAAGGCCTCTGCCACATCTATGTCGACAAATCCGCCGACCTCGCCATGGCGAAGGAGATCGTCGTCAACGCCAAGATGCGCCGCACGGGCGTCTGCGGCGCGATGGAAACGCTGCTCGTCGATCGCGCCGTCGCGGAGACGCACCTCGCCCCGCTCGTCGAAAGCCTCCGCGCCGCCGGCTGCGAGGTGCGCGCGACGGACGAGATCCGCGCCCGCATCGCGGGTCTCGTGCCCGCGACGGAAGCGGACTGGTCGACGGAATATCTCGACGCCATCGTCTCCGTCGCCCTGGTCGACGGCATTTCCGGCGCGATCGAGCACATCAACCGCTGGTCCTCGGCCCATACGGAAGCCGTGATCGCGGAGGACCCGGCGGTCGTCGAGCGCTTCTTCGGCGAGATCGATTCGGCGATCCTCGTGCACAACGCCTCCACCCAGTTCGCCGACGGCGGCGAATTCGGCATGGGCGGCGAGATCGGCATCGCGACGGGCAAGATGCACGCGCGCGGCCCCGTCGGCGTCGAGCAGCTCACCTCCTTCAAGTACCGGGTGCGCGGCACCGGACAGGTGCGGCCCTGAGGTGACGCGGGACGCTGTCGCAGAGCGCTATCTGAGAATGCCCCATGTCGAGAAGGGCATGGCGGTCGGCCTGTTCGGCGGCTCGTTCAACCCGCCGCACCAGGGCCATGCGCTCGTTGCCGAAACGGCGCTGCGCCGGCTCGGCCTCGACCAGCTCTGGTGGATGGTGACGCCTGGCAACCCCTTGAAGGACCACAGGGAACTTGCCCCGCTTGCCGAGCGCATCCGTCTCAGCGAGGAAATCGCGCCCGATCCGCGCGTCCGGGTGACGGCCTTCGAGAAGCGCCTCGGCCAGAGCTATACGGCAAAGACGCTGGAGCGCGTGCAGGCACTGAACCGCGGCGTCCATTTCGTCTGGATCATGGGCGCCGACAATCTCGGCACCTTCCACCGCTGGCAGAACTGGCAGAAGATCGCCCGCACCTTCCCCATCGCCGTCATCGACCGGCCGGGCTCGACGCTCTCCTACCTCTCCTCGCGCATGGCCAAGACCTTCGACTATGCCCGCATCGACGAGGAGGACGCGATGTCCCTGCCGGGCCGCAGGGCGCCGGCCTGGACCTTCATCCACGGGCCGCGCTCGGCGCTGAGTTCCACGGCGCTGCGGCACCAGGCGCTAGAGAAAACCATCCCTCAGAAGTGACGTCTTGAAACTGATACCCATCGGTGCCTACATTTAGTAGGTACCGGCAGCATTTGCCGGTACGGACGTGCTGTTCTGGTAAAGAAAGGAACGAACCTGACAACAGTGCACGCAAAGGGGAACGTCGTTGGCGTTTTCTCCAGGAGCGCGGGCCGCAGCGACGATGCCGCCGACCGTGCCCTTCAACTGGTCCTCGCAAGTCTCGAGGACTCCAAGGCAGAAGATATCGTCACCATCAACATTGCCGGCAAATCGGCGCTCGGCGACTACATGGTGGTCGTATCCGGACGCTCGAACCGTCATGTCATGGCGATCGCCGATCACCTCATCACCGACATCAAGGACGAAGGCCTGGGCAATGCCCGCGTCGAGGGCCTGGAAGCGGGCGACTGGGTGCTGATCGACACAGGTGACATCATCATCCATGTGTTCCGGCCGGAAATCCGGGAGTTCTACAACATCGAACGGATGTGGGCGGCTCCCGAGATCGAGGACGGCACCGTACACTGAACATGCGCCGGGCACCTGTCCGGCAGGAAACGGGCAGGATCGCGGGCAATGCGGGTTGGACTTTTTTCGGTTGGACGGCTGAAGGCCGGCCCTGAGAAGGAGCTTGCGGCCCGCTACATCGACCGCTTCGCCAAGGCCGGCCCCGCCGTCGGCCTCGATCTCGGCAGGATGGCCGAGGTCGGCGAGAGCCGCGCCGGCAATGCCGAGACGCGCAAGCGCGAGGAAGCGGCGATGCTGGAAAAGGCACTGCCCGACGGCGCCGTGCTGATCCTGCTCGACGAGCGCGGCAAATCGCTCGATTCCCCCGCCTTTGCCGATCTTCTCGCCGGCTTCCGCGATGCGGGCAAGCGCGACCTGATGATCGCCATCGGCGGGGCCGACGGGCTCGACCCTTCCCTTTACGAGCGGGCCGACGCCACGCTCTGCCTCGGCAAGATGACCTGGCCGCACCAGCTCGCGCGCATCCTGCTTGCCGAACAGCTCTACCGCGCCGTCACCATCCTGTCCGGCCACCCCTATCACCGCGTTTGACGGAACGTCACCGCCGCGCAAGCCCGAAGCGGCAGGATGAGCCGTATTTTCGGCGCTGTTTCTTGGCGAAATCGCCAAATCAGCATAGAGCGGGTGACGAACGGTCGGGGAACGATGGAAAAAGCCGGCACAGCCAGTCGGGGTGAGGGGGCAGGCCGCCTGTTGCGGCCGGCGCTGCTCTCGGCCGTCCTGGCGCTGGCGCTCGTTTCCCATCCCCTTGCCGCCGGGCAGGACGAGGGCGATGTCGCGCTCGAAAAGACCGGCTCGCTGCCGCGGGCCGAACCCGACCCCGTCGCCGCGCTCGCCCTTCGCCGCGACAGCACGCGCCGCGAGCTTGAAGCCCTCTCCCAGTCCATCACCGTCTCCTCGGAAAAGACGAGACAGCTCGAAGCCGAGATCGCCGAACTGGAGAAGACGAAGCAGTCGCTGCGCGATGCGATCGTCAAGTCCGCCGCGCTCCGCAAGGAGATGGAGCAGAAGATCCTCGACGGCGAGAAGCGGCTGGAAGGCATGCGCGACCGCGAGGCGGCCGTGCGCGCCTCGCTGCACGAGCGCCGCGGCCTTCTTGCCGAAGTGCTCGCCGCCCTCCAGCGCATGGGCCGCAACCCGCCGCCGGCGCTGCTGGTGACGCCCGAGGACGCGCTGTCCTCCGTGCGCAGCGCCATCCTTCTCGGCGCCGTCGTGCCGGGCATCCGCAAGGAGACGGACGAGCTCGTCGCCGACCTCAAGGACCTGATGACGGTGAAGGCCGGGATCGACAGCGAGCGCGCCGAGCTTGCCTCGGCGATGCAGTCGCGCGTCGAGGAGGAGAAGCGCTCCGAGCTGCTGATCGCCGGGAACGAGGCGCTGACGGAAAAGAACAGCCGCACGCTCGAAGCCGAACGGCGCCGGGCGGAGGAACTTGCCGGCCGCGCCACCAGCCTCGAAGGCCTGATCGGCAGCCTGGAGCAGGAGATCGGCTCGGTGCGCGAGGCCGCCGCGATCGCCCGCGCGAAGGAAGCCGAACGGCAGAACCAGACGGACGCCGAACGCGAGAAGGCACGCGAGCTCGCGCGCCAGTCCGTGCCCGACAAAAACCGCATTGCTCCAGCATACGAATTCTCCGAACTGCAGGCAAAACTCGATTATCCCGCGGCAGGAGACGTCCTTCGCCAGTTCGGCGAGCCGGACGGCACCGGCCATGATTCGCAGGGCGTGACGCTCGCGACCAATCCCGGCGCGCTCGTCACGGCACCTTCGGACGGATGGATCGTCTTTGCCGGCACATTCCGCAGTTACGGGCGCATGATCATCCTGAACGCGGGCGAGGGCTACCATCTCGTCCTTGCCGGCATGGACAGGGTGAACGTGCGGGAGGGTCAATTCGTCGTGGCCGGCGAGCCGCTTGCCGTGATGGGTGAAAAAAGGGTCGCGAGTGTCAACGCTTTGACGCTGGAAACGGACAAGCCGACACTTTACATTGAATTCCGAAAGAACGGAAAACCGGTTGATTCCCGGCCGTGGTGGTCCGCAAGAGATTCTGGAAAGGCACGCAATGATACGTAAGGCTTCACTTGTTATTGTCGGTGCACTCATGGGTGCCACGGCCATGACTGTCATCAATACCGTCACGCAGCCGGCCGAAGCCGCGGGCTCGTCGACCTATCGCGAGCTTTCCATCTTCGGCGACGTCTTCGAGCGCGTGCGCGCCCAGTACGTGACCCCGCCGAACGAAGAACAGCTCATCGAGAACGCCATCAACGGCATGCTCACCTCGCTCGACCCGCATTCCTCCTACATGAATGCCAAGGACGCCGAGGACATGCGCACCCAGACGCGCGGCGAATTCGGCGGCCTCGGCATCGAGGTGACGATGGAGGACGAACTCGTCAAGGTCATCACCCCGATCGACGACACGCCGGCCGCCCGCGCGGGCGTTCTTGCCGGCGACTTCATCTCGAAGATCGACGGACAGGACGTGCGCGGCCTGAAGCTGGAAGACGCGGTCGAGAAGATGCGCGGCGCGGTCAACACGCCGATCAAGCTGACGCTGATCCGCAAGGGCGCCGACAAGCCGATCGAGCTGACCATCATGCGCGACATCATCGCCGTGAAGGCGGTCAAGTCCCGCGTCGAGGGGGATGTCGGGTATCTGCGCGTCATCTCCTTCACGGAGAAGACCTATGACGACCTCGAAGCCGCGATCGCCAAGATCAAGGAAGAGGTCCCGGCCGACAAGCTGAAGGGCTACGTGCTGGACCTGCGCCTCAACCCCGGCGGCCTGCTCGACCAGGCGATCAACGTCTCCGACGCCTTCCTCGAACGCGGCGAGGTCGTCTCGACCCGCGGCCGCAACGAGGACGAGACCCGCCGCTTCAACGCGACGCCGGGCGACGACGTCGACGGCAAGCCGGTGATCGTGCTGGTCAACGGCGGCTCGGCCTCGGCTTCGGAAATCGTCGCCGGCGCCCTGCAGGACCTTCGCCGCGCCACGGTCGTCGGCACGCGCTCCTTCGGCAAGGGCTCCGTCCAGACCATCATCCCGATGGGCGATGCGGGCGCGCTGCGCCTGACGACGGCGCTCTATTACACGCCGTCCGGCAAGTCGATCCAGGGCACCGGCATCACGCCGGACATCACCGTCGAGCAGCCGCTGCCGCCCGAGCTTCAGGGCAAGCTGGAAACCGCCGGCGAATCCAGCCTGCGCGGCCATATCCAAGGCCAGAGCGAGACGGACCAGGGCTCCGGCTCGTCCGCCTACGTTCCGCCGGAAGCCAAGGACGATGTGCAGCTCCAGTACGCGCTGGAACTGCTGCGCGGCCAGAAGACGGACCCGTCCTTCCCGGCCAATCCGGAAAAGGCCGAACTGAAGAAGTAAGCCGAAATCACGGGGCCTGCCCACAAGGCGGGCCCCGTTTTCCCATGCACCCTCCGGCCGGCGCGGACTGACCTTGGGCACAGACATTCACGCACCTCTCGGCCAGGACCGCAAGGCAAGGCCAGGACCGTCGGGACCCTCGCGGTTCTCCGCCGGCACCGTCGTGTTTTCCCTCGTTGCCGCCGGCCTTCTCGGCTTTTCCGCCTGGACCGCCCTGGCGCCGAGCGGCCTTGCCACGGCACCGCTTGATCTTCCGGCCAGCGAGACGGCCGGAACTGACAAGGCCGACCTCAAGACCGCCGAGGCGAAGGACGGCGTGCGCCGCGCCAACGGCCTTTCCGGCGCGAATGTCCGCGAGACGCTGACCGACGACGGCAATGTGGTGCGCACCTATAGGCCGGGCGCCCGCGACGGCGACGGGCCGCTCGTCATCGAAGCGAGCCGCGTCGGCCAGGACCCGCGCACCGCCGCCTTCCCCAACGACGACCTGCTGGAAGAGACGCCGGAGGGCAAGATCCCGGTCATCGGCCTCGACGGCACGCGGCCGATGGACCAGTACGCCCGGCCGTGGTCCGGCGCGCGCGGCACGCGGGTCGCCATCGTCGTCGGCGGGCTCGGCCTCAGCCAGACGGGCACGCAGCGCGCCATCCGCGACCTTCCGGGCGAGGTGACGCTGGCCTTCGCCGCGAGCGGCAACAGCCTGCCGCGCTGGATGCAGGAGGCGCGCCGCAGCGGCCACGAAATCCTCTTGCAGATGCCGCTGGAGCCCTTCGACTACCCGCAGACCGATCCCGGCCCCTATACGCTGCGCACCGACGCCGGCACGGCGAAGAACCTTTCCGAGCTGCACCGGGCCATGGCGCAGATCACCAACTATACCGGTATCGTGAACTTCATGGGCGGCCGCTTCCTCTCCGACGCCGATGCGCTGGAGCCGGTGATGCGCGACGTTGCCAGCCGCGGCCTCCTCTTCCTCGACGACGGCAGCTCGGCCCAGTCGCTTTCCGGCACCGTGGCCGGCGCCATCGAGGCACCGCACGCCTTCGCCGATCTCCAGCTCGACGGCGAGCTTTCGCGCCCGGCCGTGCTGAAGAAGCTCGACGAGCTGGAGCGCATCGCACGGCGCAACGGCACGGCGATCGGCATCGCCTCCGCCTTCGACGAAAGTGTGGACGCGATCCGCGAATGGTGCGAGGAAGCAAGCGGCCGCGGCATCGAGATCGTCGGCGTCGCATCGCTCGCGGCCGTCCCCGCCAGGAAATAGGAACATTCGATGGGCAAGGAAAAGGACAAGGTGGTTCGGGCCGAGGACCTGCCCTACCGCCCCTGTGTCGGCATCATGGTGCTGAACGCGGACAACAAGGTCTGGGCCGGCCGGCGCATACCCGTCGGCAATTCCGAATATGACGGCTCGCCGCAGCTCTGGCAGATGCCGCAGGGCGGTATCGACAAGGGCGAGGATCCGCTGGAGGCCGCCTATCGCGAGCTCTACGAGGAGACCGGCATGAGAAGCGTCTCGCTTCTCGCCGATGCGGGACGCTGGATCAATTACGACCTGCCCGCCCATCTCGTCGGCATCGGCCTCAAGGGAAAATATCGCGGCCAGACGCAGCGCTGGTTCGCCTTCCGCTTCGAGGGTCCCGAAAGCGAGATCGCCATCAACCCGCCGCCGGGCGGCCATACGGCGGAATTCGACGCCTGGGAATGGAAGCCGATGCGCGACCTGCCCGAACTGATCGTCTCCTTCAAGCGCAAGGTCTACGAAGAGGTCGTCGCCGCCTTCGCCCACCTGGCACCGTGAAGGAACGGCCCGACCCCTCTGCCGTCATCCTCGGGCTTGACCCGAGGATCCAGACTCCACAACACCAGCGGTGTTCGCCGCCTCGGCTGAAACAAAAATCCCCGGCAAGGCCGGGGATTTCCGCATTGAAGGTTGCCGAAGCTTATTCGGCTTCGTTGGCCGGCGCGGCGTTGAGCTGGCCGTATTTTTCCTCGCCGAGCTTGCCGAGCAGGTCGAGCTGGGTTTCGAGGAAGTCGATATGGCCTTCCTCGTCCGCCAGCAGCTCCTCGAAGAGCTTCATGGTGACGTAGTCGCCGGCGTCGTGACAGATATCGCGCGACTTCTTGTAGGCCGTGCGCGCGTCGTATTCGCCGGCAAGGTCGGCTTCCAGCACTTCCTTGACGTTCTGGCCGATGCGCAGCGGCGCGACGGTCTGCAGGTTCGGATGGCCTTCGAGGAAGATGATGCGGGCGACGAGCTTATCGGCGTGCTGCATCTCTTCGATGGACTCGGCGCGCTCCTTCTTGGCGAGAAGCGTGTAACCCCAGTCCTCGAGAAGGCGGTAGTGGAGCCAGTACTGGTTGACAGCACCCAGCTCGAGATAGAGCGCTTCGTTAAGCTGCTCGATGACCTTTTTGTCGCCTTTCAAGATCCGCTCTCCTGTTTTCTTCATGGAATTGTTTGAGGCGGGTCATGAAATCAAATATCTCGGCATCCGTCGAGTCACGGCGGGCGTGGTACTGCTCGGTGGTGCGGATGATGATGTCCACCACATTGGGGAAACAGCCGCAGCAGCGGCCCCGCTTCTGCATCGCGTGGTAGACCTTTGCGGGCACGATGAGCTGCCAACAGTCCTCGTCGAGGAGGCCGTTGATCGTGTCGACGATTTCCTTTTCGGTGATGAAGTTGCAACTGCAAACGAGCATTTCGACTTGCCTGTCATACGCAAAGCACTGAGTTTCCGGGATTAAGCAAAAGAAGACCTTCGGTGTCAAGAATGAACAGGTCAGCCCTGCTGACCGATCTTTTTAGAGCGGTTCTAATCTTGAATAAAAAGATCGTCTTTTCATGGTGTTACAGTCCTGCTTCCTCCGGATCATCCATGGGCAACTGCGTCAAACTGACCGATCACATTTTGTTGCATAACCCGCTTCCGCCGCCCCGTCTTTTCGCTGAAGACACCATGGCCCGCCCGGCCTCCGTGCCGAATCGAGGCCCGCCATGCAAATTCATCCCTCGAAAAACCCTTGAAATCGTCTATATGACGGGCAAAGGAGAGCCCATGGCCCGCATTGACCAGAGCGAGGATTGGCGCAACCGCCATGCCCCGACCATCAGCACGTTCGAATCCCTGGCGCTGGAGGCCTATGGCCACCTGCCGGAGGAGTTCCGTGCGCTGACGGGCAACCTCATCATCGAGATCGCAGAATTCCCGAGCGACGACGTCTTCGAGGACATGGCGCTGGAAACGCCCTTCGACCTTCTGGGTCTCTTCGAGGGCCGCGGCATCAGCGAGCGCTTCACCGTGGAAACCGGCGAGATGCCCAACCGCATCACCCTCTACCGCCGCCCGATCCTCGACTACTGGGCGGAGAACGAGGAAACATTGGGCGATATCGTCACCCACGTCCTCATCCACGAGATCGGCCACCATTTCGGCCTGTCCGACGACGACATGGAGCGCATCGAGGCGAGCGCGGAGATCGCGGCGGGCTGAGACTGGCGTAACCAAGCCAGGCCACCTATCCATCGTCATGGTCGGGCTTGACCCGACCATCCATCGCCGTTGCGGCAGCTGGATCCTCGGGTCAAGCCTGAGGATGACGGAGGAGGGAGAGAGCTGGCTTAAACGCCCTCACTGTTCCGACAGCTTGATATCCGGCGTATACTCCTTGCCCGGAACGTCCTTCACCACGGCCTGGCCGCATTGCATGACCTTGGCCTCGGCATTGTAAGCATAGGTCGGCGAGCCGTGCAGGTCCCAGCCCTTGTTGAGGGCCAGCGTCACCTTGTGGCAGAACGAGGCATCGTCCGGGGCGGTCAGGAAGCGGTAGACTTTCATGTTTTCGTCTTTCTCTCGTTGATCAGGTCGACCTTAGCGAGCAGGCGCCCGGCCTGGTCGGCGTGGAGCTTTTCGACCATGCGGCCGGCAATATTGACGACGGCCTTGCCGGCATTGTCCGGCGCGGCGAAGGCGGCGACGATGGCGAGCGCCTCGGCGGCCTCGGCCTCCGTCACGCCGAAGGCCGTGTTGGCCGCCTCGATCTGCACGGGATGGATCAGCATCTTGCCGTCGAACCCCATCTGGCGGGCCTGCCGGCATTCCGCCTCGAAGGCGTCCTCGTCGGAAAAGTCGTTGAAGACGGCGTCGACGACGTCGAGCCCCGAGGCGCGCGCGGCGACGACCACCTGAAGCAGCAGCGGCACGAGGAAGGGACGGCCGGCCATGTCGGCGATGCCGGTTTCCTTGCGCAGGTCGTTGAGGCCGACGACGAAGCAGTCGAGCCGGCCGCCATGAGTGCGGCCGATCTCGGCGATGGCAGCAAGGTTGAGGAGGCCGGCCGCCGTTTCGATCATCGCCCACAGGCGCGGCCCGTCATCCGCCCCGGCCTCGGAAAGCCAGTCGGCGACAGTGAGCACGTCCTGCGGCTCCGAGACCTTCGGCAAAAGCACCGCATCGGGCATGCAGGCGAGCACCGTTTCGAGGTCGAGCGCGCCGTCCGGCCCGTCGAGCGGATTGATGCGGATGACATGCTCGCGGCCGGACGTGCGGTCGAGCGCGGCAAAATGCGAAACGAGCGCGGCGCGCGCCTCCGCCTTCTTCTCCGGCAGGACGGAATCCTCCAGGTCGAAGATGATCGCGTCGCAATCGAGCGTCCTCGATTTGGCGAGCGCCCGGCCGTTGGCGGCGGGAACGCTGAGCACGGAGCGGCGAAGGCGAAGCGGGTGGTGGTGCGGTGTCCTGTTCATCCCCCCTTTGTGCCGCGCTTTGCCGCAGCCGGCAAGCACCGGCGATTTCGGCCTTGCAATGGACAAAATCGACCCCCACATTGCTCTCAGAGAAAGGGCAAATCAAAATGCAGCGTATCCGCTCCATCGTCTTCACCATCCTCGCCATGATGATCGCCGGCGCGACGTTCCTGTTCGCCGCCTCCGTTGGCCTTGCCATCGCCGGCATCGTTTCCGTGCTGATGATCGGCTCCATGCTTGCCGCAAAGCTCCAGCCGGCTCCCGTGCGTGCGACCGCCCGCAACGATCGCCGGGCACCCGGCCAGCGCGAGCCGCGCATCTGGAACGACGGCCGCGGCACGATCATCGACCTCTGAGAGAGGCTTCATTCCGACAGGGACACCCGGGCGTTTTTCGCGCCCGGCGGCTGCGTTTGCGGCCCATCGGCAAGTTTTCCCTTCAAATCCCGGGAAAACTGCTCTAAACGCTTCAGCAACCGACATCACCGCATTCCGAGGGTTTCCGCATGGACAAGTTCGTCAAGCTGACCGGCGTCGCCGCGCCGCTTCCCGTCGTCAATATCGACACGGACATGATCATTCCGAAGGATTACCTCAAGACGATCAAGCGCACCGGCCTCGGCACGGGCCTCTTCGCCGAGGCGCGCTACAACGAGGACGGCACGCCGAACCCGGATTTCGTGCTGAACAAGCCCGCCTACCAGAACGCCACGATCCTGGTGGCCGGCGACAATTTCGGCTGCGGCTCCTCGCGTGAGCATGCGCCGTGGGCGCTGCTCGACTTCGGCATCCGCTGCGTCATTTCCACGAGCTTCGCCGACATCTTCTACAACAACTGTTTCAAGAACGGCATCCTACCGATCGTCGTCAGCCCCGAGGACCTCGACAAGCTGATGGACGACGCCAGCCGCGGCTCCAACGCCGTGCTGACCGTGGACCTCGAAGCCCAGGAAATCACCGGCCCCGACGGCGGCCGCATCGGCTTCGAGATCGACGCCTTCCGCCGCCACTGCCTGCTGAACGGCCTCGACGACATCGGCCTGACGCTGGAAAAGGCGACCTCCATCGACAGCTTCGAGAAGAAGACCGCGTCCTCCCGCCCCTGGGCGTAAGGCCATGCGCCGGCTGATCTCGTCCGGCTCCCCATTCGAAGCGACGGCGGGCTATTCGCGCGCCGTCGTTTCCGGCGACTGGTGCTTCGTGTCCGGCACGACCGGCTACGACTATGCCACCATGACCATGCCGGAGAGCGTCGAGGACCAGACGCGCAACTGCCTGGCCACCATCGGCAAGGTCCTGGACGAGGCCGGCTTTTCCTTTTCCGATGTCGTGCGCTGTCACTACTATGTGACCGACGCCGCCTTCGCGACCCGTGTCTTCCCGATTCTCGGCGAGACGTTCGGCACGGTCCGCCCCGCCGCCACCATGGTGGTCTGCGGCCTGATCCGGCCGGAAATGCTGATCGAGATCGAGGTCACGGCGCTGCGCCAAAGCTGAGCGGACCTGCGCAAAAATCTTTCCTTCGAATGATTTTCCTTGAACGGAAGTTGCGCTAAGAAGCGCGCAACCCTTCCGTGACATCAAGGAAAATCCCATGACAGCGCGTACCCTCCTCCTCCTGCCCGGCGACGGCATCGGCCCGGAAGCCATGGCGGAAGTCCGCAAGATCATCGCCTATATGAACGCCGAACTCGGCGCCGGCTTTGAGACCGACGAAGGCCTCGTCGGCGGCTGTGCGTACGATGCCCATGGCGCGGCGATCTCGGAAGGCGACATGGAGAAGGCGCTTGCGGCGGACGCCGTGCTGTTCGGTGCCGTCGGCGGCCCGAAATGGGATGCCGTTCCCTATGAAGTCCGTCCGGAAGCCGGCCTCCTGCGCCTGCGCAAAGACCTGAAGCTCTTCGCGAACCTGCGCCCGGCCATCTGCTACCCGGCGCTTGCCAACGCCTCCTCGCTGAAGCCCGAGCTCGTCGAAGGCCTCGACATCCTCATCGTGCGCGAGCTGACGGGCGGCGTCTATTTCGGCGAGCCGAAGGAGATCATCGACCTCGGCAACGGCCAGAAGCGCGGCATCGACACCCAGGTCTACGACACCTACGAGATCGAGCGCATCGCCGGCGTCGCCTTCGAGCTCGCCCGCACCCGCAACAACCGCGTCTGCTCGATGGAAAAGCGCAACGTCATGAAGTCCGGCGTTCTCTGGAACCAGGTCGTGACGGAAACGCACAAGCGCAGCTATTCCGACGTGCAGCTCGAGCACATGCTGGCCGATGCCGGCGGCATGCAGCTCGTGCGCGCGCCCAAGCAGTTCGACGTCATCGTGACGGACAACCTCTTCGGCGACATGCTCTCCGACGTCGCGGCCATGCTGACGGGCTCGCTCGGCATGCTGCCGTCCGCCTCGCTCGGCGCCCCGGATGCCAAGACCGGCCAGCGCAAGGCACTCTACGAGCCCGTGCACGGCTCGGCGCCGGACATCGCCGGCAAGGGCATCGCCAACCCGATCGCCATGATCGCCTCCTTCGCCATGTGCCTGCGCTACTCGTTCAACATGGTCAAGGAAGCCGACAACCTTGAAAAGGCCATCGCCGAAGTCCTCGACAGCGGCGTGCGCACCGGCGACATCATGGCCGAAGGCTGCCGCAAGGTCGGCACCTCGGAAATGGGCGACACCATCCTTTCCGCCTTCCGGAAACTCTCGGCCTGAACCGGCTTATTGGACAGCGAGGCTCCCGGCATGTCCGGGAGCCTTTTTCGTTCACCTCCCTTGAAAAGCCGGCTTTTTCCGACACATGGAAGCCACGCCTTTTCAAGGAATGCCTATGAACCGATCGTTCGCGACCTCCTCGCTCTGGATCCTCGCCGCCACCGTCGTCCTCCTCGCGGCGCTCGTTCCCTTCGATCCCGCCATCTCCCGGCACGCCCAGGGTCTTCCCGGCGCCATCGTCGCCTTCAATGCGCATATCACCGATTTCGGCACCTTCCGCTGGATGATCTACGGCTCCGGCGTCCTCGTCATCCTCGCCTATGTCGTCCATCGGGCGCTCGGCAACGGAACGGCCGCCGGCCGGGCACGGTCCGTAACGCGCCTGTCGCTCTACTTCTTCCTCACCATCGGCGCGACGAGCGCACTCGTGCACCTCGCCAAGCTGATCGTCGGGCGCGCCCGGCCGGAGCTTTTCGCCGATCTCGGCGCCTACAGCCTGACGCCCTTTGCCTATGACAATCTCTATGCCAGCTTCCCCTCCGGCCATTCGGCGGCGGTGGGTGCCTTCTTCGGCGCCTTTTCCATGCTGGTTCCGCGGCTGCGCCCGCTCTTCCTTGCCGGCGCGCTGGCGATCGGCGTCTCGCGCGTCATCCTCGGCGCGCACTATCCGAGCGATGTCGCCGCCGGTCTATTGCTGGGCCTGTGGACGGCGATCGCCGTCGCCTTCCTCTTCGCCCGCCGGGACTGGCTCTTCCGCTTCGACGCGCGCGGCTGGCCGTTGCCGAAGGCGCTTTCCGGCAAGCCGAAATAAAACCGGCCCGCGTTAACGCGGGCCGGTTCGCCATGAACGGATCGGAAGGGGGAGATCAATCCATGGCGTGGATGTCGCGGTCCTTCGTTTCCGGCAGGAAGAGAAGGCCGATGACGAGCGTGATGCCTGCGAAGACGATCGGATACCACAGGCCGTAGTAGATATCGCCCTCCGCCGCGCTCATGGCGAAGGCCATGGCCGGAAGCAGGCCGCCGAACCAGCCGTTGCCGATATGATAGGGCAGCGACATGCCGGTGTAGCGGATGCGGGTCGGGAAGAGCTCGACCAGCAGTGCGGCGATGGGGCCGTAGACCATCGTGACGTAGATCACGAGGACCGTCAGCACGGCGATGATCGTGACCCAGTTCACGTTGGCGGGGTCGGCGACCATGGTGTAGGCACCGCCGCCGGCAATCGTGTAGACGGCCATGTCGGTGACGCCGTTGGCTTCGTCGGCCGTCAGCAGCTTGCCGGCGACGAGATCGGCGGCGGGCATGCTGGCCTTCTCGCCGGAGCGGATCGCGGCCGCATCCAGAGCGAGCTCCGGATTGGCGGCGACGAAGGCGTCGAGCTTGGAGTCCGGAACCTTCGCCGCGCCGCGGACCAGCGGATAGCCGGCGTCGTGGAGCGCGATGTTCGTCTGCTTCTGGAACGCCGCGTCGAGACCCTTGGCCTGGTCGCCGGCCGCGACGGCATCGTAGCTGGCGATCATCTTGTCGCCGATCTGGACCGTTGCGGGCGTGCCGGCCGCCGCCGTGGTGACGACGTCGTAGGGCACGGAGTTGCGGGTCAGGAACGAGGTCGCGATGTCGCAGGACGTCGTGAACTTCGCCGTGCCGGTCGGGTTGAACTGGAACTTGCAGTCGCCCGGTGCGGCGGTGACCGTCGCGCGGATCGTATCCTGCGCCTCGGCGAGCGCCGGGTTGCCGGCCCAGGTCAGGGCCTTGAACAGCGGGAAGTAGGTCAGCATGGCGAGCAGCAGGCCGGCCATGATGATCGGCTTGCGGCCGATCTTGTCCGACAGCCAGCCGAAGAAGACGAAGAAGCCGGTGCCGATCGCCAGCGAGATGGCGACCATGATGTTGGCCGACTGGCCGTCGACCTTCAGCACGCCCGTCAGGAAGAACAGCGCGTAGAACTGGCCGGCATACCAGACGACGGCCTGGCCGACGACGGCGCCGAAGAGCGCCAGAAGCGCGATCTTGGCATTGCGCCACTGGCCGAAGGCTTCCGTCAGCGGTGCCTTGGAGCCCTTGCCCTCTTCCTTCATCTTCTGGAAGGCGGGTGATTCGTTCATCTTCATGCGGATCCAGACGGACACGCCGAGCAGGACGACCGAGACGATGAACGGGATGCGCCAGCCCCAGGCGGCGAAGTCTTCCTTGCCGAGGGCGAACTGCACCGCCAGGATGACGAGAAGCGACAGGAACAGGCCGAGCGTCGCCGTGGTCTGGATCCAGGAGGTGAAGTAGCCGCGCCGGCCGTCCGGCGCATGCTCGGCGACGTAGGTCGCGGCACCGCCGTATTCACCGCCGAGCGCCAGGCCCTGCAGCATGCGCAGCGCGATCAGGATGATCGGCGCGGCGATGCCGATCGTGGCGGCACCGGGCAGGAGGCCGACGATGAAGGTCGACATGCCCATGATCAGGATGGTGATGAGGAAGGTGTACTTGCGCCCGACGAGGTCGCCGAGGCGACCGAACACCAGCGCGCCGAACGGGCGCACGAGGAAGCCGGCGGCGAAGGCGAGCAGCGCGAAGATGTTGCGCGTCGTTTCCGGATACTGGCTGAAGAAGGTGGCGCCGATATAGATCGCCAGCGAACCGTAAAGATAGAAATCGTACCACTCGAAGACGGTGCCGAGCGAGGAGGCGAAAATCACCTTCTTCTGCTCGCTCGTCATGGGCGCCGCCTTTGCGCTGCCCACGGTCGAAACATTTGCCATTTGATTGTCCTCCACAAAAACGGCGTGTCGGGCAGCCCCACGGAGAGGTCCGGAGTTTCTCCCGAAAACGCCGGACAGGGTGCGCCTTGGCGGAAGATGTCAGAATTCGCGCGGCGAAAGCAGCGCTGCTTTGGGCTTATGACTTTCGGCGTACGACTTTTGTCGCGGGCGGGTTTCCCCTCCACGCAAGGCTTGACTCTTCGGCAGATGAGCGTATTCAGCACGCACGCAAAGGAACCGCCATGTACCGCCTTGGGATCGCCATCGCCCGCATGATCGCTCCGGCCTTCAACGCCGGACGGGTTCGCCATTGCGTATCGATTTCCAAAACAACGGCCAAAACGACGACGAAAACCGTCTGACGTCTCTGGCCCACCGCTCTCTCCCCGGTATGGCCGGGGACCGAAACCCGCGCTTCGGCCGGCGGGTTTTACCTCCTGAACCCGCGGAGAGACAGAGAAAGAGAGCTTTAGACATGGGTTTCAAGATCGCAATCGCCGGCGCGACCGGCAATGTCGGCCGTGAAATGCTGAACATCCTGTCCGAACGCGGTTTCCCGGCCGACGAAGTCGTCGCGCTCGCCTCCAGCCGCTCCATCGGCACCGAGGTCTCCTTCGGCGACAAGACGCTGAAGGTGCAGAACCTCGAGAACTACGATTTCTCCGACACGGACATCTGCCTGATGTCGGCCGGCGGCTCGGTCTCGCAGAAGTATTCGCCGAAGATCGGCGCGCAGGGCTGCGTCGTCATCGACAACTCCTCGGCCTGGCGCTACGACGCCGAGGTGCCGCTGATCGTTCCGGAAGTGAACCCCGACGCCATCGCCGGCTTCACCAAGAAGAACATCATCGCCAATCCGAATTGCTCGACCGCCCAGCTCGTCGTCGCGCTGAAGCCGCTGCACGACCGCGCCACGATCAAGCGCATCGTGGTGTCGACCTACCAGTCGGTCTCCGGCGCCGGCAAGGACGGCATGGACGAGCTCTTCAACCAGACCCGCGCCGTCTTCGTCGCCGATCCGATCGAATCGAAGAAGTTCACCAAGCGCATCGCCTTCAACGTCATCCCGCACATCGACGTGTTCATGGAAGACGGCTACACGAAGGAAGAGTGGAAGGTGCTGGCCGAGACCAAGAAGATGCTCGACCCGAAGATCAAGGTGACCTGCACGGCCGTGCGCGTTCCGGTCTTCATCGGCCATTCCGAATCGGTCAACATCGAGTTCGAGAAGGAAATCACCGCCGACGAGGCCCGCGAGATCCTGCGCGAGGCGCCGGGCTGCCAGGTCATCGACAAGCAGGAGAACGGCGGCTACATCACGCCGTACGAATCGGCAGGCGAGGACGCCACCTACATCTCGCGCATCCGCGAGGACGCGACGGTCGAGAACGGCCTCAACATGTGGGTCGTTTCCGACAACCTGCGCAAGGGTGCCGCCCTCAACGCCGTCCAGATCGCGGAACTGCTTATCGCCCGCGGCCTGATCAAGGCGAAGAAGCAGGCCGCCTGATCCGGGGCGGGACGGAGAATTTCCACGCTTCCTCACAAATGTGGCAACGATCCGTTAATCGGTTTTAAATAAAAGTCCCGGTTGTTCCGTCAAAGGACAATCGGGACTTCGCTTTGCAGCGACGACGCAGGACAGGGAGCGCGGCAGCTCCCGCAGCGCAAAAGACAAGGATCACGGGGTTTTTCATGGGCATGGCAAAGAGCGTGGCCAAGGTGCTGGCCGTAATGATCGCCACGGCAGCGGTTCCGGCAACTGCCGAAGCTGCCAGGTGCGGCAACGACGCGGGCGGTTTTCCGGCCTGGGCCGAGGCATTCAAGGGCGAGGCGGCCGCCCGCGGCATCAGCCGCTCGACGCTGGACAAGGCCTTCTCCAATATCGGCTATGCGCGCGCGACGATCCGCGCCGACCGCGGCCAGAAGAGCTTCAAGCTCTCGCTCGACCAGTTCATGCAGAAGCGCGGCGGCCCGACGATCATTCGCCGCGGCAAGAGCCTGAAGCAGCAGAACGCCGCCCTCTTCGCCCGCATCGAGAGCCGCTACGGCGTTCCGGCCGGCCCGCTGCTCGCCATCTGGGGCATGGAGACCGGCTTCGGCGGCTTCCTCGGCAAGGAGCACACGCTCTCGGCCGTCGCCACGCTCGCCTATGACTGCCGCCGCTCCGACTACTTCACCGACCAGTTCTACGCGGCCCTGCAGCTCGTGCAGAAGGGCATTCTCAGCCCCACGGCCCGCGGCGCGGCCCATGGCGAAATCGGCCAGACCCAGTTCCTGCCGGTCAACGTGCTGAAATACGGCGCCGACGGCGACGGCAACGGCCATATCGACCTCGTCGGCTCGAAGGCCGACGCGCTCGCCTCGACGGCGAACTTCCTGCGCGGCCACGGCTGGAGCGCCGGTGCCGGCTACCAGCCGGGCGAGCCGAACTTCGCCGCCCTGCAGGGCTGGAATGCGGCCAGCGTCTACCAGCGCGCCATCGCCATCATCGGCGCGGAAATCGACGGCCGCTGACCGCCGAAGGCGGGCACGACCCTCTATCGAAGATGAGCCCGGCCGGGGAAACCAGGCCGGGTTTTACATTTCGTCCGGCCGCAGGAAATCGCCGGTCTTGGCGTCCATGATCCATAATTCGCCGCTGGAGATATCGAACCAGGCGCCGTGCAGTTGCAGGCGGCCCTTCTCCTCCAGAATGCGGACACAGGGGAACGTCCTGAGGTTGGAGAGCGAGTTGCGGATGGAAACGCGCTCCAGCGCGCGCTGGCGCTCCGCCTTGGTCAGGAGCTCGGCGCCCTGGATCTGCTCGGCGACGGGCTTCAGCATGCCCATCCACTGGCCGATGAAGTCGCCGGGTGAGAGCGGCTCGGCATCGGGGTCGAGCGCGGCGGAAATGCCGCCGCAGCGCCCGTGCCCCATCACCACGATGTCGCTGACCTTCAGCGACTGGACGGCGAATTCGAGGGCGGCGGAGGTGGCGTGAAACTGGCTGTCCGGCTCATAGGGCGGCACGAGGTTGGCGACGTTGCGCACGACGAAGAGCTCGCCCGGCCCGCAGTCGAAGATGGTCTCCGGCGCGGCGCGGGAATCGCAACAGGCGATCACCAGCGTCTTCGGTTTCTGGCCCGTCTCGGCCAGCGCCCGGTAGCGCGCCGATTGTTCGGCATAGCGGCCGGACATGAAGTTGCGGTAGCCATTCATGAGACGATCGGGAAAGCGGTTCATGGCGTCGGAATACTCCCGTGCGGACGATCCGCCGGACGAGGCTCCATCCGGCTTTCCGCATAAACCATTCCGGGCGGCACGGCGCAAGACCGGATCGTTCAGCGCCGGCGGATCTGGCCGGGATGCATCAGCCGGCGCATCTGCACCATGGCCATGGGCGTCGAAATGCTGGAGGCGTCCTGCTCCAGCGTCAGCTCGTCGGCGCCGCGCTTTGCCGTGCGTGCGACGATCTCGAAGACGCTGGCCGTCGCCGTCATCAATGCGCGTTCCTCCGGCAGGCCTTCCATCAGGCGGGAGAGGAAGATCGCCGAAAGCAGGTCCCCCGTGCCGTTCGGCGGGTTCGGCACGATGCGGTGCTCGGCGAGCAGCGCGCCGGTGCCGGAGAGATAAAGATTGCCCGTGCTGCCCGCCATCATCGGCAGGGCGGAGGTGACGAGCATGCGCGGCGGGCCGAACGACAGGGCCGCTTCCATGATCGCGGCATTGGTTTCCAGCGGCGCGCCGGCAAGCCATGCGAGTTCGAAGCGGTTGGGCGTCGCCACCGAGGCGAGCGGAATGAGGCTGTCGCGGATCGCCGCCGCCGTTTCCTCCGGCACGTAGAGGCCGCGGTCGTCGCCGCAGACGGGATCGCACATGTAGAGCAGGTCGGGATTGTCGGCCCGAAGGCTCTCCACCAGCCGGGCCACGGAACGCGCCTGCGCGGCGCTGCCGAGATAGCCGGAGAGCACGGCCTTCACCTCGCCGCGCCAGGGCGCGCGGATAAGGTCGGAGACGATCGCGTCGAAATCCTCGGCCGAGACCGGCACCCGCGTCGACCGGCCGTGGCCGGGATGCCAGGGCAGGATGACGGTCGGCAGCGCCCAGACCGGATGGCCGAGCGTTTCGAGCGCGAAGACGGCGGCGCGGTTGCCCACCGTGCCGCGCACCACATGGCTCGAAATCACGATGACCGTGCCCTTGTCGCTCTCGTTCATAGCCGGCTCCCTTTCCTGGCCGAGTGATCGCAAGGCGGCTCATTCCTGTCAACGCCCGCGGCATCGAACGCCCATCCCGACAAGTGCCTCCGAGAGGCTTCGGCCGGTTTCGGGCTGCTTTTCGACGAAAAAACAGGAAATTCACGACGAAACGACAGTAGAACTGACCTGTTTTGGACAAAATCGATTGAATTTTCTCGGAAAATCACAAATTTCGCTGCAGGTGTTTTTTCTTCTGCTAACGTCCCGGCATCGGATTCGAGGGAGAATTCCATGGGTGCCAGGACCAACGTGAAACGAGAAAAACACATCGAGGCCGCAAAGGCCGCAGCAGCCGCCCTCGGCGCAAGGACATTGAACCCGGACATTCTTTTCGGGCGGGCCAGCAAGGACGACATCGAGCACTATACCGGCGAGATGCTGGCCGCCGCCGCCGCCCATGCCATGGCCGAGATCGAGGCCTTCGACGGCAGCGAGCCGCGCGTCACCGTCACGACGCTGCCGGAGGTGGCGCCGCAGGGCCAGCCCGTCTCGATCCTTTCCGTCACCGACCGCAACCAGCCGTTCCTCTACGATTCGGTGATGGGCGAGGTGACGAGCACGCACCGCGACATCCACCTTGCCGTCCATCCGATCCTCGTGGTGGCGCCGGGCGAGGCGCCGAAGCTCTTCTCGCCGGACGAGGAGAGCGATCCCGCCCAGCGCATCAGCCATATCGAGATCCACCTGTCCGAGCTTTCGCCGGGCGAGGCCGCCTCGCTCGTCGAGCGCATGAAGACCGTGCTGGACCAGGTCCATCTCGCCGTCGACGACTGGCCCGCCATGCTGGAAAAGCTCGGCAGCACCATGGCCGACATGGAGCGCTACGCCAAGGACAAGCCCGGCAAGGGCGAGGCGCTCGCCTTCCTCGACTGGCTGCGCGGCAACAACTTCACCTTCCTCGGCATGCGGGAATACACTTATTCCGGCAAGGGCGAGGCCGCCACGGTGGAACGCGGCGGCGAGGGGCTCGGCATTCTCTCCGATCCGGACGTGCGCGTGCTGCGCCTCGGCAAGGACGCCGTGACGACGACGCCGGAAATCCTCGAATTCCTCGAAGGCCCGGATTTCCTCATCGTCACCAAGGCCAACGTGAAGTCCCTCGTGCACCGCCGGGCCTATATGGATTATGTCGGCCTGAAACGCTTCGACGAGAAGGGCAAGGTGGTGGGCGAGCTGCGCATCGTCGGCCTCTTCACTTCGACCGCCTATACGCATGCCGCCGGGCAGATCCCGCTCCTGCGCTCCAAGGTGGAGGCCGTCGTCGAGCATTTCGGCTACGACCCGAAGAGCCATTCCGGCAAGATGCTGATCAACACGCTGGAATCCTATCCGCGCGACGATCTCTTCCAGATCGACACCGGCCTGCTTTCCACCTTCTGCGAGCAGATCAACGAGCTCTCCGACCGGCCGCGTATCCGCGTGCTGCCGCGTATCGACCGCTTCGACCGCTTCGTCTCGGTCATCGTCTACGTGCCGCGCGAGCAGTACGATTCGGACGTGCGCGAGAAGATCGGCAATTTCCTGAAGTCGGCTTACGACGGCCGCGTCTCGGCCTATTACCCGGCCTTCCCGGAAGGCGGCCTTGCCCGTGTCCACTTCATCATCGGCCGATCCGGCGGCAAGACGCCGCGCATTCCGCAGGCAAAGCTCGAACAGGCCGTGCGCGAGATCGCGACGCGCTGGACCGACCGCTTCGAGGCGCTGTCCGATCCCGACGGCGTGCGGCTCGTCACCGACCGCGGCTACCAGGAGGACTTCACGCCCACCGAGGCCCATGCGGACCTTGCCCTCATCACCACGGCGACGGCGGAGAATCCGATCCGCATCGCCTTCTACCGCAAGGCCTGGAACACCGATCCGAGCACGGTCGAATTGAAGATATTCCATGCCGGCGAGCCGGTCTCGCTGTCGCGGCGCGTGCCGCTGCTGGAAAACCTCGGCTTCAACGTCGTCAGCGAGCAGACGCACGTCCTGATGCTCACCGATCCCGACGGCAGCGAGCGCCGCGTCATCCTGCACGACATGGAACTAAAGCAACGCGAGGGGCTGGAGATCAATCCCAAGCTGAGCCCGATGCTGGAGGAGGCGTTCCTTGCCGCCTGGCACGGCGAGGTGGACGACGACGCGCTGAACCGCCTCATCCTCGCCGCCGGCCTTTCGGCCCGTGAGATCATGGCGCTGCGCACCTATTCGCGCTACCTGCGCCAGACGGGCATCGCCTATTCGCAGGGTTATATCGCCGATACGCTGAACAAGTACCCGGCGATCGCCGCCGATCTCTTCCGCCTGTTCGACGCGCGGCTGGACCCGAAACTCTCCGAACGGCAGCGGGAGAAGAAATCCACCGAGCTCTCGGCCGCCATCGAGGAGGCGCTGACCAAGGTGCCGAGCCTCGACGAGGACCGGATCCTGCGCCGCTATGTCAACGCCATCGGCGCGACGCTGCGCACCAACTACTTCCAGCACGATGCCGACGGCAAGCCACGCAAGACGCTGGCGATCAAGCTCGATCCCAAGCAGCTCGAAGGCCTGCCCGAGCCGCGGCCCTTCCGCGAGATCTTCGTCTACGGCGCGGAGGTCGAGGGCGTGCACCTGCGCTTCGGCAAGGTCGCCCGCGGCGGCCTTCGCTGGTCCGACCGCGCGCAGGACTACCGCACCGAAGTGCTCGGCCTCGTCAAGGCGCAGCAGGTGAAAAACGCGGTCATCGTGCCGGTCGGCGCCAAGGGCGGCTTCTATCCCAAGCAGCTTCCCGCCGGCGGCAGCCGCGAGGCAGTCTTCAAGGCCGGCACCGAGGCCTACAAGACCTATATCCGCACCCTGCTTTCCGTCACCGACAATATCGTCGGCCAGGACGTCGTGCCGCCGGCCGATACGGTGCGGCTCGACGGCGACGATCCCTATTTCGTCGTCGCCGCCGACAAGGGCACGGCAACCTTCTCCGACACAGCGAACGGCCTTGCGCAGGAAGCCGGCTTCTGGCTCGACGACGCCTTCGCCTCGGGCGGCTCGGCCGGCTACGACCACAAGAAGATGGGCATCACCGCCCGCGGCGCCTGGGAAACCGTCAAGCGCCACTTCCGCGAGATGAACATCGACATCCAGAAGACGCCCTTCACCGTCGCCGGCGTCGGCGACATGTCGGGCGACGTCTTCGGCAACGGCATGCTGCTGTCGCGCAAGATCCGGCTGATCGCCGCCTTCGACCACCGCGACATCTTCATCGATCCCAACCCGGATATCGATACGTCCTTCGCCGAGCGCCGCCGCATGTTCAACCTGCCGCGCTCGAGCTGGCAGGACTACGACCGCTCGGTGCTCTCCAAGGGCGCGATGATCATCCCGCGCACGGAGAAATCCGTGACGCTGACACCGGAGGCGATGGCCGCCATCGGCATCGACAAGGCCAAGGCCACCCCCTTCGAAATCATGACGGCGATCCTGAAGGCGCCGGTCGATCTTCTCTGGTTCGGCGGCATCGGCACCTATATCCGCGGCCAGAACGAGACGGACGCGGAGGTGGGCGACCGCGCCAACGACCCGATCCGCATCGTCGCCGACGACGTGCGGGCCAAGGTGATCGGCGAAGGGGCCAACCTCGGCGTGACGCAGCGCGGCCGCATCGCCTTCGGCCTCAAGGGCGGGCGCTGCAACTCCGACGCCATCGACAATTCGGCCGGCGTGAATTCCTCGGACGTCGAGGTCAACATCAAGATCGCGCTCGCCTCGGCCATGCGCGACGAGCGGCTGACGCGCGCCAAGCGCAACGTGCTGCTCGCCTCGATGACGGACGAGGTGGGCCATCTCGTGCTGCGCAACAACTACCTGCAATCGCTGGCGATCTCGCTCACCGAAAAGCAGGGCGCGGCCAATCGCGCGCCGCTGACGCGCCTGATGGACCGGCTGGAGGCCGCCGGCCAGCTCAACCGCAAGGTCGAGACGCTGCCCGACGACCGCACGCTTGCCGAGCGCTACCAGGCCGGCAAGCCGCTGACCCGGCCGGAGATCGGCGTGCTGCTCTCCTATGCCAAGCTGGTGCTGTTCGACGAGCTGGTCCACACGAGCCTGCCGGACGAGCCCTATTTCGAGCCGACGCTGACCGGCTATTTCCCGGCCAAGATGCAGAAGGCCTATGCGGATGACATCCGCTCGCACCGCCTGCGCCGCGAGATCATCGCGACGATCCTCGCCAACGAGGTGATCAACCGCGGCGGGCCGGCCTTCGTCACCACGCTCACCGACGGCACCGGCTTCGGCCCGGCGGACGCCGTGAAGGCGGCCGTCATCGCCCGCGACGGCTACGGCCTGCAAGCGCTCTATGCCGGCGTCGATGCGCTGGACAACGTGGTGTCCGGCTCCGTGCAGAACGACCTCTACGAGGAGATCGGCCGCATCTACGCCGCCGTCACCGGCCTGCTTTTGACGACGGGCGCCGTGTCCGGCCCGATGAGCGAGGCGATCCACAAGCTGAGGCAGGCGCTGAAGCAGCTCCGCCCGAACCTTGCAACGCTGGTCTCGGAGGCCGCCGCCGACGAGACCCGCCGCAAGGCCCATGCCTATGAGGACGAGGGCGTGCCGACGGAGCTGGCGGAAGAGATCGCCACGCTCTCCATGCTGACCTTCGTGCCGGAGGTCATGCTGATCGCGAGCGCCACCGGCGACAGCCTCGGCAAGACGGCACAGACCTTCGCCGGCATCAGCGCCGCGCTGAACATCGGCCGGCTGCTGTCGTCCGCAAGCCGTATCCCGACGGGCGATCTCTACGAAGCGCTCGCCCTGCAGCGCAGCCTCACCGACATCGCCAATGCGCGCCGTGACCTCGCGACCGCCATCCTCACCCGCTACAAGGGTGACAAGGCGCCGCTTGCCGCCTGGCAGCAGGCGGAGAAGGGACGGCTCACGCGGGTGACGGCGAACCTCTCCGCGCTGACGGAAGGGGGCGAGGCGACCCTCGCCAAGGTCTCCGTCGCCGCCGGCATCCTCAGCGACCTTGCGCAGGAAAGGGCGAAATGACACAGTCCCGGCCGGCTGACGGGCGGAACGCTCCGTTAGCCGGCTGAGGACGGGCGCGATCGCCCTGTCGACGGGAGGGGCGATGACGGGTGTTTCGGAAGGCCGGGAGCCGCGCGCAAGCCGCCTCGGCATTGCAGGCTGGATGCTGTTCGACTGGGCGGCGCAGCCGTTCTTCACGGTCATCACCACCTTCATCTTCGGGCCCTATCTCGTCTCGCGGCTGGCGGCCGATCCCGCCGCCGGACAGGCCGCCTGGAGCTACACGCTCACCATCGCCGGCATCGTCATCGCGCTTCTTGCCCCGATCATGGGCTCCATCGCCGACGCCTCCGGCGCGCGAAAACCCTGGATCGCGGCTTTTGCCGTCATAAAGATCCTCTCGCTTCTCGCCCTCTGGAACGCCGCGCCCGGCAGCAGCCTCGTCTTCGCCATGGCGATGATCGTGCTGGCCACCGTGGCGGCGGAATTCTCCATCGTCTTCAACGATTCCATGATGCCGCGGCTCGTCAGCCCGGCCGAGACGGGACGCATCTCCAACATCGCCTGGGGCCTCGGCTATCTCGGCGGCATGATCGTGCTGATCGCGGTCGTGGCATTGCTGTCCGCCAACCCCGAAACCGGCAGGACGGCGATCGGCATTCCCCCGCTCTTCGGCCTCGATCCGGCGACGGGCGAGGATGCGCGCATCACCGGGCCGATCTCGGCCGTCTGGTATTTCGTCTTCATCCTGCCGATGTTCTTCTTCACGCCGGACCAGAGCCGCGGCCTGCCGATCGCTGCCGCCGTGCGCGCCGGTTTCACCGATCTTTCCGCAGCCCTCCGCGATCTCAGGAACAAGCCGGGCATCCTGCGCTTCCTCGTGGCGCGCATGATCTACCAGGACGGCGTCAACGGCCTTCTGGCGCTCGGCGGCACCTTCGCGGCCGGCATGTTCGCCTGGCAGACCTTCGAACTCGGCGTCTACGGTATCATCCTCAATGTCGTCGCCATCGGCGGCTGCCTCTATGCCAGCCGGCTGGACGCGCGCCTCGGCTCGAAGAGCGTGGTCGTCATCAGCCTCGTCTGCCTGACGGTCGCGACCGTCGGCATTGTCTCCACCGGCCCGGGCTTCACCCTGTTCGGGCTCATTCCCCTGCCGACGGCCGATTCCGGCGGGCTTTTCGGCACCGCCGCAGAAAAGGCCTATATCCTCTACGGCCTCCTTATCGGCCTCGCCTTCGGCCCCGTGCAGGCCTCCGCGCGCTCCTATCTCGCAAGAAGCGTCCATCCCGACGAGGCCGGCCGCTATTTCGGCCTCTATGCCCTTTCGGGCCGCGCGACGTCCTTCCTCGCCCCGCTCTCCGTCGCGCTCGTCACCAGCGCCACGGGCTCGGCGCGGCTCGGCATGATGGCGCTCGTCGTCTTCCTTCTCGCCGGCTTCCTGCTCCTCCTGCGCACACCCTATCCGGCCGCCAAGGTCGAGGCCTGAAACGCAAAACGCCCCGCAAGCGGGGCGCTTCGACACCGGCGAAGACTCCGGCTCAGTGGCGGAAATGGCGCATGCCGGTGAAGACCATGGCAACGCCCGCCTCATCGGCGGCGGCGATCACCTCCGCATCGCGCATCGAGCCGCCCGGCTGGATCACCGCCGTGGCGCCCGCGGCAATCGCCGAGAGGAGGCCATCGGCGAAGGGCAGGAAGGCTTCCGAGGCGACGGCGGAGCCGCGCGTCAGCGGCTCGGCAAGGCCCATGGCCTTGGCCGCCTCCTCGGCCTTCAGCCCGGCGATGCGGGCGGAATCGACGCGACTCATCTGGCCGGCGCCGATGCCCGCCGTCTGCCCGTCCTTGGCATAAACGACGGCATTCGACTTGACGTGCTTGGCGACCTTGAAGGCGAACTTCATGTCCTCAAGCTCCTGCGCCGTCGGCGCGCGCCTGGTGACGACCTTCAGCTCCAGGTCCTCGACCATGCCGTTGTCGCGGCCCTGCACGAGGAAGCCGCCGGAGACCGTCTTGGCGGAAAGGCCGGGCGTGCGCGGATCGGGCAGGGCGCCCGCGACGAGGAGACGCAGGTTCGGCTTGCCGGCGATGATCGCCCGGGCCTTCTCGTCCGCATCCGGCGCGATGATGACCTCGGTGAAGAGTTTGACGATCTCCTCCGCCGTCTCGCCGTCGAGCGTCGAGTTGAGCGCGATGATGCCGCCGAAGGCCGAGACCGGATCGCAGGCGAGCGCCCGGGCATAGGCCTCCTTCAGCGTCTTGCCGGTGGCGACGCCGCAAGGATTGGCATGCTTGATGATCGCGCAGGCCGGGCCGTTCTCCGGCAGGAACTCGGCGACCAGCTCGAAGGCGGCGTCCGTGTCGTTGATGTTGTTGTAGGAGAGCTGCTTGCCCTGCAACAGCGTTGCCGTGGCAACGCCCGGGCGGTTCTCGCCGGTGACGTAGAAGCCCGCCTTCTGGTGCGGGTTCTCGCCGTAGCGCATCTCTTCCTTCAGGACGCCGCCGAGGACCCGGTGGCGCGGCATGGAAATGTCGAGCGCTTCGGCGAACCAGTTGGAGATCGCCGCGTCATAGGCCGCCGTGCGGGCATAGGCCTTCGCCGCCATGCGCTGGCGGAAGGCATAGGAGGTCGAACCCTCGGCAAGCTCCTCGATGAGCGCGGCATAATCCGCCGGATCGGTGAGGATCGTCACATAGGCATGGTTCTTGGCCGCCGCGCGGATCATCGCCGGGCCGCCGATATCGATGTTCTCCACTGTCGTCGGATAGTCGCCGCCCTTGGCGCGCACTTCCTCGAAGGGATAGAGGTTGATGACGGCAAGGTCGATGGCGCCGATGCCGTGCGCCTTCATCGCCTCGACATGCTCGGCATCGTCGCGGATCGCCAGAAGCCCGCCATGCACGGAGGGATGCAGCGTCTTGACGCGCCCGTCCATGATCTCCGGAAAGCCCGTGACCTCGGAAACGTCCGTCACATCGAGGCCGGCGTCGCGAAGCGCCTTGTGCGTGCCGCCGGTCGACAGCAGCTTCACACCCTTTGCGGCGAGCGCCCGGGCGAGATCGACGATGCCCGCCTTGTCGGACACCGACAGCAGCGCGGTGCGCAGGGCAACGCGATCGGGGGCGGGGATTTTCTTGGAAATGACGGCCATGGGACGCTCCGTTCTGGTGCCCCGGGGAGGAGGGGCGGGATGGTCATGCGCCCCGTTATCACAGCCGCCGCCGCGAGAAAACCGCGAAGCGCCGGGAAATCTCAGCGCTGGCGCACCAGCGACCACTGAACCTCCGGCAGGGCGGCAAGCGGCATGGTGAGGGAGAGCTGGCGCGAGGCCCGGATGCCGGACGGATCGGCGAAGAAGACGTCCTCTTCCTCCTCCACCGGCACGTCGAGGCAGATGAGCGCCCAGACCTCGCCGTCCGGCGCCACCAGCCGCGTCTCGTTGTCCGAGGCGCGATAGAGCTGGATGGTCGGGTGGATATGGAAGCGTACGACCGCCGTTCCGGCGCCGGGCGGAGCCGAGGGATCGGCCGGTTTGAAGAAACGCTCCCGCCCGCGGATTTCCCGTCCCGAGGCAGCGATGAGGATATCTCGCTCGTAGAGGAGGCCGAACCGTTCGAGATAACCGTCATGCGTGGCGGTGATCCCGTCGGCGCCCGATTCCCGCTCGGTCCGCGCCACCTCCACCTTGCTGACGCCGCCGATGACGATCGGCCCGAGGAAACGGGAGGTCGAGATGCGCGAGGAGGAGCTATCGTTCAGCGTCGCGACGGAATGGGCGGCCGTGGTGCGCGACATCTGCCGCAGCGCCTCGCCGGCAAAGCGCGGCCGGCCGGAATTGACGATGAAGCGGTTGCGCCCGGAGGACATCTCGATGGAGAGCGTGCCGGCGGCGGCGGTCGCGGAAAGGTCGACGGATTTCGGCCGGCCGGTATCCATCAGCACGACCGTGTCCTTCACGGCGAGGCGGTCGTAATTGATCGACGGCAGGGCCTTGAACGGCGCCCCGCCGGTCTCGTCGTAGCGCAGCGCCGACATCAGCTCGTTCGCCAGCGTATAGGTCGCGCCGTTGAAGAGCGCGAGTTCCCCGCCCTGGTGGCGGAAGAACCGCAGCGCCGGATAGATCCGGTCGATGGAGGGGATGAGCTGCGCCGGCATGTCGTGGCCGAGATTGACATAGGTCTGGCGCAGCGGCAGCAGGTCGAGCAGGAGATCGAGCGCGGCGCGCGGATTGCGCGAACAATGGCCGCCGTCGGGCAATATCTGCCGGTCGAGCTCTTCATCAAGGTGGCGCGCGGCCCGCCGCATCCTGGAGCCGGACGCCGGCATGGCGATTGAGGCCATGGCGAGCGCGATGCGCACGCGCAGCCGCGGCTCCCCGTCGCGGGTCGTATCGGCCACATGGCGCAGGTACCGCACCTGGAAGGCGAGGCTCTTCAGGAAACGGCGGTAGAAGGGATAATCGGCATCCTTCAGCACGACGGGCGAGTGGGAAAGCCAGGCGATGATGCGCTGCGCCGCCACGTCCGGCCGCCAGGCGAGCCCGCCGATGACGCGGCCGTGGCTGTGCAGCCAGTCGTCGACGATGAAGCGGGCGGTATGCGCGGCCTTTTCCGGATCGACCAGCCGCAGGTGGCGCAGCCAGCCGAAGGAATGGAGACGCACGGCGAATTCCTCGGACGGAAGCTCCAGCGCGAAGGGCGATTCGCCGTCGCATTCGAGAACGCGGCCGGCGAGCGGAAAGCGGCCGCCGACAATTTCTTCGCCGGCAAAGGAATCGGCGGGATGCAGGTCCGTCGGCGCGACGACGAGGCGGTCCGGCGCGCCGCCGGAAAAGCGCAAGGCACTGATGCGGCCCACGGCGAGCCTTCGCGAGAACCGGCGCCAACCCTCACGCAGATACAGATAGAGAAGCCGCTGCCGATCGGAAAGCTGCATGGTTAACGAGTGCCTCCTTGCCTATAGGTAGGCCGAGGAGAGGAGCGGCGTCAATTCACCGCCTGCCGATGGACTGTTGATGACGGCGGCCAGATCCGGGAGGGAATTTTCCACTCAGCCGCCGTTCTTCAGCCGAACGGCATAAAAGCCGTCGAGGCCGCCGGCATGGCCCTCGGTCGCCGGCAGCATGGCGGGCGTGGTGCGGAACTCGCCGCGCGGGGAGATCGCCGCTTCCAGCCCCGGCCAGTCGGCGGGATCGACGGGCACGACATGCCAGGACGGATGGTCGGCCAGCACGCGGGTGACCATCTCCTCGCCTTCGGCGGGATCGAGCGAGCAATTGGAGAAGACCAGCTCGCCGCCGGGCTTCACCAGCGTCAGCGCATGGCGCAGCAGCCGCTCCTGCAGGCGCGCGAGCTTTTCGATATCCTCCGGCCCCTTGGTCCACAGCACGTCCGGATGCTTGCGGATCGTGCCGGTGGAGGAGCAGGGCGCATCGAGCAGCACCGCGTCGAAAAGAGCGTCGGGCCGATAGTCCGCCATGTTCGCTTCGACCGCCGTAACGGAGAGGCCGAGCCGGTCGAGATTGCCGATGAGCCGCTTCAGGCGATTGCCGGACTGGTCGAGCGCGGTGACGTCGGCGCCGGCAAGCGCAAGCTGCGCCGTCTTGCCGCCGGGGGCTGCACAGAGATCGGCGACGCGCTTTCCCGCAAGATCGCCGAACAGCTTTGCCGGAAGGCTTGCGGCGGCGTCCTGAACCCACCATTCGCCGGCCTCGAAGCCTTCGAGCGCCGGGATGGCGCCCGAGCCGGCGGGAAGGCGGACAGAACCCGTCGGCAGGACGAGCCCGCCGAGCCGCGCGGCCCAGCCCTCGGGATCGGACTTGACGGTGAGGTCGATGGCGGAGGGTTCGAGCAGCGATTGCGCGATGCGCGCCGCATGCTCCCGCCCGTAGATGGCGACGAGCCGCTCATGGAACCAGGCGGGGACGACGGAAACCACATGGGTCGCATCGAGATGCGCACCCTTTTCGCGCGACAGCCGGCGCAACACCGCATTGGTGAGGCTGGCGAAACGGCGGTTGCGCGGGTCGATCTGCGCCTGCTCGACGGCAAGGTCGACGGCGGAATGATCCGGCACGTCGAGATAGAGGATCTGCGCGGCGGCGACCGTCAGGACATGGTGGAGAGCCCGGGCGCCCTCCGGCAGCGGCGTGCCGACGAGCGTGTCGAGGATCGCCTCGATACGCGGAAGATGACGCAGCGCCGTGTTGAGGATGGCGCGCACCAGCGCCCGGTCGGCATCGTTCAGCTGTTTATAGGCCGGGTTGCCGTTCTCGAGGTCCAGCATGCCGTCGAGCGGTGTCCGGCGGTCCACCACGGCGGCAAGGATCTTCGCGGCGGCCTGGCGGGCACGCAGGCCCGGCTTTTCCGGATGGCCGGCGGCCGCATCGGCAACGGGCCTCGGGCCCCTGCCGGGGCGGTGTTTCGGATGCGTTCTTTTCTTCTGCGTGTCGTCGTTCAAGACCAGGGACCTTTGGGCGGTTCGGAACCACCGCGGCCCCAGCCGGTCGTCGGAACGGAGCGCGATTTGCGTGACGGATTATCAGCCCGGACCGGTTCCGTCGAGCGGGCCTGCATCCCGCGCGCCATTTCCTGCAGCGCCGCGATGCGGTTTTCCGTGTCCGGATGGGTCGAGAACAGGTTATCCATACGCTCGCCCGAGAGCGGATTGATGATGAACATATGCGCCGTCGCGGGATTGTGCTCGGCCGCTTCGTTGGGGATGCGGCCGGCGGCCGTGGCGATCTTCCGCAGGGCCGAGGCGAGCGCCAGCGGGTTGCCGGAGATCTCCGCGCCGCGCCGGTCGGCGGAATATTCGCGCGTGCGGCTGATCGCCATCTGCACCAGCATGGCGGCGAAGGGAGCGACGATCATCGCGATCAGCACGCCGATGAAGCCGAGCGGATTGTTGTTCTCGCGGCTGTGCCCGCCGCCGAAGAACATGGCGAAGTTGGCGAGCATGGAGATCGCGCCGGCGAGCGTCGCCGTCAGCGTCATGGTCAGCGTGTCGCGGTTCTGCACATGGGCGAGCTCGTGCGCCATCACACCCGCCACCTCCTCGTAGGAGAGAGCGTTGAGAAGGCCGGTTGAGGCGGCGACGGCGGCGTTTTCCGGGTTGCGGCCGGTGGCGAAGGCATTCGGCTGGTCGCTGTTGATGACGAAGACGCGGGGCATCGGAAGGCCGGCCCGCTGGGCGAGATCGCGCACGATGCCGTAATATTCCGGTGCGGAGCGCTCATCGACCTCCTTGGCGCCGTACATGGACAGCACCATCCGGTCGGAGTTCCAGTAGGAGAAGAAGTTCATCGCCACCGCGACGAGAAAGGCGATCATCATGCCGCCCCTGCCGCCGATGAGGAGGCCCACGCCCATGAAAAGCGCCGTCATGACGGCGAGAAGCATGGCTGTGCGAACGAGGTTCATGCGGTTTCGGCTCCTGTCGGATTGTGCGTGTCAAGCATATGTTTCACGTGAATCAGCGCTTTCCACAGCGCCGTCACGCTCCTATATGATGGGAAGCAGGCAGGAATTCTTCAATATCCGGACAGGATGCCGATTTTCATGCAGAACGACAACGACAATCATTCCGACGGCCGCAAGATCCTTTCGCCCGCCGCCCAGCGCGCGCTGCAGGAGGCCGAGGAGCGCCGCAAGGCCGCAAGGCCCGTCGAGCGGGCGCCGGAGATCGGCGGCCGCGGCGGCGAGGACCCGGCCCGCTTCGGCGACTGGGAGATCAAGGGCCGGGCGATCGACTTCTGAGAAGGAATCCGGCTCAGGATTCCGTTCCCCCGGCGTTTCTCCGCGCCTTCGTCTTCCTCTTCTCCCTTCCTCGCTCCCTCCGTCGTCATGGTCGGGCTTGACCCGACCATCCAGGCAACCGGTACACCGTGGAGATGGATCCTCGGGTCAAGCCCGAGGATGACGGCGGAGGGAGTGGAGGGCAGGGCCGGCTTACTGGAGTGGACCACACACACCCTCAAATGAAAACGGCGGCCGATGGCCGCCGTTTCGTTTTCCCTGGGGCGCCGGTCAGTCGGCTGCCTTGTTCTGGCGATTGGCGATCAGGTCGTCGACGACGGCCGGATCGGCGAGTGTCGAGGTGTCGCCGAGCGAGCCGAAATCGTCCTCGGCGATCTTGCGCAGGATGCGGCGCATGATCTTGCCGGAGCGGGTCTTCGGCAGGCCGGGGGCGAACTGGATCTTGTCCGGCGTGGCGATGGGGCCGATCTCCTTGCGCACATGCTTGACGAGGTCCTGGCGGAGCGCGTCGGTGCCTTCCTCGCCGGCCATCAGCGAGACGTAGCAATAGATGCCCTGTCCCTTGAGGCCGTGCGGATAGCCGACCACGGCCGCTTCCGAGACGAGATGGTGCGAGACGAGCGCCGATTCGATTTCCGCCGTGCCGAGGCGATGGCCGGAAATGTTGAGCACGTCGTCGACGCGGCCGGTGATCCAGTAATAGCCGTCCTCGTCGCGCCGGCAGCCGTCACCCGTGAAATACTTGCCCTTGTAGGTGGAGAAGTAGGCCTCGACGAAGCGCTTGTGGTCACCGTAGACCGTGCGCATCTGCCCGGGCCAGCTGTCGACGATGCAGAGGTTGCCATCGGCAGCACCCTCCTGCACCTTGCCCTCGCCATCGACGATCTGCGGATTGACGCCGAAGAAGGGCCGCGTCGCCGAGCCCGGCTTGAGGTCCGTCGCGCCGGGAAGCGGCGAGATCATGATGCCGCCGGTCTCCGTCTGCCACCAGGTATCGACGATCGGGCTGCGGTCCTCGCCAACCGTGTGGTAGTACCATTCCCAGGCTTCCGGGTTGATCGGCTCGCCGACGGAGCCGAGCAGGCGCAGCGAGGTGCGCTCGGAGCGCTTGACGAACTCGTCGCCCGCACCCATCAGCGCGCGGATCGCGGTCGGCGCGGTGTAGAAGATGTTGACCTTGTGCTTGTCGATCACGTCCCAGAAGCGGCCGGCATCGGGGAAGTTCGGCACGCCCTCGAACATCAGCGTGGTCGCGCGGTTGGCGAGCGGGCCGTAGACGATGTAGGAATGGCCGGTCACCCAGCCGACATCGGCCGTGCACCAGTAGATATCGCCGTCGTGATAATCGAAGACGTACTGGTGGGTCATCGACACATAGACGAGATAGCCGCCCGTCGTGTGCAGCACGCCCTTCGGCTTGCCGGTCGAGCCGGACGTATAGAGGATGAAGAGCGGGTCCTCCGCCTTCATGCGGGCCGGCGGACAATCGCGCGGCACCGTCAGCACTTCCTTGTGGTACCAGATGTCGCGGCCCGGCGCCCAGCCGGTCTTGCCGCCGGTGCGGCGCACGACGAGCACCTTGTCGACGATGACGTGCTGCTTGGCGGCGATGTCGATCGCCGTGTCGGTATTCTCCTTGAGCGGGATCGGCTTGCCGCCGCGCACGCCCTCGTCGCAGGTGATGACGAAGGTGGATTCGCAGTCGACGATGCGGCCGGCCAGCGCATCCGGCGAGAAGCCGCCGAAGACGACGGAATGGATGGCGCCGATGCGCGCGCAGGCGAGCATCGCATAGGCCGCTTCCGGGATCATCGGCATGTAGATGGTGACGCGGTCGCCCTTCTTCACGCCGTGCTTCTTCATCACGTTCGCCATGCGGCAGACGTGCTCGTAAAGCTCGTTATAGGTGATCTTCTTGTCGATATAGGGGTTGTCGCCTTCCCAGATGATGGCGACCTGATCGCCGTGCGCCTTCAGGTGCCGGTCGATACAGTTGTAGGAAACGTTGGTGATGCCGTCCTCGAACCACTTGATCGGGACCTTGCCGTTGAACGAGGTGTTCTTGACCTTGGTATAGGGCTTGAACCAGTCGATCCGCATGCCGTGCTTGTCCCAGAAACGCTCCGGGTTCTCGATGCTCTCGCGATACCAGTTCTGGTAGGTGGCATTGTCGATCAGCGCGCGGCTTTTCGCGGATTTCAGGACCGGATAGGTCTTTGCGGACATGGTTTCCTCCTCACTGCGCATGTAGGCGCAAGGCCGATCTCCTCCGGCCCCACGCGGCTCCGTCGCCATACATAACAGGTCAGGCCCCCCGGGCAATTAGACAAAAGGTCATTTGCGCTTGAAGAATTGCATTTCTGAGACAGTGAGGTTATAGAGGGCCGAATTCCCGGAAATATAGTGGTTACACCCCACGGCCCGCGACACCGGCGCGGACGGACAGAAGGATTATATCCATGGCTCAACAGCTTCTCATGCCAAAGGCGACAGCGGTCTGGCTGGTCGACAACACGGCGCTGTCGTTCGACCAGATCGCCACGTTCTGCAAGCTGCATCCCCTCGAAGTGAAGGCCATCGCCGACGGCGAATCGGCGCAGGGCATCAAGGGCCTCGACCCGATCTCGACCAGCCAGCTCTCCCGCGAGGAGATCGCCCGCGCCGAAGCCAACCCCGCCCACAAGCTGAAGCTTTCCGAACCCAAGGTCCGCGTGCCGGAATCCAAGCGCAAGGGCCCGCGCTACACCCCGGTCTCCAAGCGCCAGGACCGCCCGAACGCCATCCTCTGGCTCGTGCGCAACCATCCCGAACTGAAGGATGCGCAGATCTCGCGTCTCGTCGGCACCACCAAGTCGACGATCGAGCAGATCCGCGAACGCACTCACTGGAACTCGGCGAACCTGACGCCGATGGATCCCGTCACCCTCGGCCTCTGCTCGCAGATCGACCTCGACCTCGAAGTCGAACGCGCATCGAAGGGCCGTCCGCTGCCGACCGCCGCCGAGCTCGGTGCCACGCTCGAATCCGCGCAGGAAACGGAAAAGCTGCCCTACAGCACCGACCGCGAGGAAGAGAAGGAAATCGATGCCGACGCCGTCTTCGCCAAGCTGAAGTCGCTGAAGTCCTCCACGCCGGACGACGACGAAGACGACCAGTTCTGAGGGGGGCTCCCGCCCGCCCCGCACTCTGCCGTCATCCTCGGCCTTGAGCCGAGGATCCAGGCCGCAGGTGGGGCGTGGATGGTCGGGTCAAGCCCGACCATGACGGAGGAGAAGCTGGCGGGTTTTGCCTGCCTACCCGACCCGGCCCTTCGGCCGGGTTTTTTCTTGCTCAACCGATCCGCCGCTCCGACAGGACCCCTGCGATCTCGTCGAGGATCGCCGGATCGTCGATGGTCGCGGGCATCTTCCAGTCGAGCCCGTCGGCGATCTTCTGCATGGTGCCGCGCAGGATCTTGCCCGACCGTGTCTTGGGCAGGCGCTTCACGCAGATCGCCGTCTTGAAGGCCGCAACCGGACCGATGCGATCGCGCACCAGGCCCACCACCTCCAGCTCCACCACCGATGATTCACGTGAAACACCGCTCTTGAGCACGAGGAAACCGGCCGGCACCTGGCCCTTCACGGCATCCGCGACGCCGATGACCGCGCATTCGGCAACGTCGGGATGGCTGGCGCAGACCTCCTCCATCGCCCCCGTCGACAGGCGGTGGCCTGCGACATTGATGATGTCGTCGGTGCGCGCCATGACGAAGACATAGCCGTCCTCGTCGACATAGCCGGCATCGGCCGTCTTGTAATAGCCGGGAAACTCCGAAAGGCAGGCCGAGCGGAAGCGCTCGTCGGCATTCCAGAACGTCGTCAGGCACCCCGGGGGAAGGGGAAGGCGGAGCGCGATATTGCCGAGCGTGCCGGGCGGCACCTCATGGCCGGCATCGTCCAGCACCCGCAGATCGTAGCCCGGCATGGTCACGGTCGGCGAACCGTGCTTGACGGGAAGCGCGCCGAGCCCGAGCGGATTGCCGGCGATCGCCCAGCCCGTCTCCGTCTGCCACCAGTGATCGATGACCGGCACGCCCAGCACCGCCTCCGCCCAGCGGATCGTATCCGGATCGGCCCGCTCGCCGGCAAGGAAGAGAGCCCTCAGGCTGGAAATGTCGTGGCGCTTCACGAAGCGCCCTTCCGGATCCTCTTTGCGGATCGCGCGGAAGGCGGTCGGCGCGGTGAAGAGGACCGAGACCTTGTATTCCTCCACCACGCGCCAGAAAGCCCCGGCATCGGGCGTGCCGACCGGCTTGCCCTCGTAGAGCACCGTGGTGCTGCCGTTGAGCAGCGGCGCATAAACGATGTAGGAATGGCCGACGACCCAGCCGATATCCGACGCCGCCCAATAGACCTCGCCGGGCTCCACGCCGTAGAGCGCGCGCATGGTCCAGGCGAGCGCCACCATATGCCCGCCATTGTCGCGGATGACGCCCTTCGGCTGTCCCGTCGTGCCGGATGTATAGAGGATATAGAGCGGATCGGTGGCCGCAAGCGCCGCGCAGGGCACCATACGCCCCGCAGCCGCCGAAAGCGCCTGCCCGAGATCGACATCGCGACCGGGCACGAGGTCTGCCGCAAGCTCCGGCCGCTGCAGGACGAGGCAGCGCTCCGGCTTGTTGCGGGTAAGGTCGATGGCCGCATCGAGCAGGGGCTTATAGGCCACCACCCGGTTCGGCTCCACGCCGCAGCTTGCCGTGACAACCAGCTTTGCGGCCGAATCGTCGATGCGCGCCGCAAGCTCGCTGGCGGCGAAACCGCCGAAGACCACGGAATGGATCGCGCCGATGCGCGCGCAGGCAAGCATGGCGAAGATCGCTTCCGGGATCATCGGCATGTAGACGATCACGCGGTCGCCCTTGACGACACCCGCGTCGGCGAGCACCGCCGCCATCGCGTTCACCTGCGCCAGAAGCGCTTCATAGCTATAGCGCGCCTTCCGGCCCGTCACGGGGCTGTCGTAGATCAGGGCCGTCGTATCACCGCGGCCCGCCGCCACATGCCGGTCCACGCAGTTGTGACAGGTATTGCCCGCCGCGTCGGGAAACCAGCGGCCGTAGACGCCGTCATTGCCGTCGAAAATCCGCGACGGCGGCGTGAACCAGTCTATGTCCCGCGCCAGCTCCGCCCAGTACCCGTCGGGGTCGTCCCTCCAGGCGCGATAAATCTCGGCATAGGTCCCTTGCATTGCTTCCTCCCGCATGCGCCCGGCCGCAAGCGGCCGGCTCCTCGACGGGAAGAATAGGAGAGGGCGGGCTTTCCGCAAAGCCAGACGAAAGCCTGAGGCGAAAATCGCGCGGAAAAATAGTGTCAGCGCGACCCGAAGATCGCCGAGCCGACCCGCACGCTCGTCGCGCCGAAGCCGACGGCCGTTTCATAATCGCCGGACATGCCCATCGACAGCCGGTCGAGACCGCACCGTGCGGCGAGCTTGGCGAGCAGCGCGAAATGCGGCCCGGGATTCTCGTCCGCCGGCGGAATGCACATCAGCCCTTCGATCGCAAGGCCGAGCTCCTCCCGGCAGAAGGCGACGAAGGAGACCGTGTCGTCCGGCGCGATCCCAGCCTTCTGCGGCTCGAGCCCGGTATTGACCTGCACATAGAGCCGGAGCGCGCGGCCCTGCTTCGTCATCTCGGCGGCGATCGTCCGTGCGATCTTCTCGCGGTCGACCGTCTCGATGACGTCGAACAGCGCGACGGCCTCGGCGGCCTTGTTGGACTGCAGGGGGCCGATCAGATGCAGCTCGATGCCCTTCGTCCCGGTGCGCAGTTCCGGCCATTTGCCCTCGGCCTCCTGCACGCGGTTCTCGCCGAAGACGCGCTGGCCGGCGGCGATCGCGGGGCGAATCGCCTGCGCGTCGAAGGTCTTCGACACGGCCACGAGCGTGACGGCATCCGGCTGCCGGCCGGCTTCCTTCGCCGCCTTGGCGATCCGGCTGCGAACGTCCGCAAGACGATCCTGCAAATCCATGGTCCCTCTCCGTCGAAATCCTCTCCCGCACTAGCGAAATCGGCGGCGCTTGCCAAGCGCAGCCCGGAAAACTTGACGCTTCGGCGGTTTCATGATGAAGGTCTCGGCACCATATTCGCATGGGCGGACCGCCCGCCAAGACTCCCAAAAGACCCCCGGAACATCAAAGACATGGCCACCGAACGTTACAATCCGCGCGATGCCGAGCCCCGCTGGCAGGCAAAATGGAACGACGAGAACGTCTTCCTGACCAGGAACGACGACCCGCGCGAGAAGTACTACGTCCTCGAGATGTTCCCCTATCCGTCGGGCCGCATCCACATGGGCCATGTGCGCAACTACGCGATGGGCGACGTCGTCGCCCGCTACAAGCGCGCCCGCGGCTACAATGTGCTGCACCCGATGGGCTGGGACGCCTTCGGCATGCCTGCCGAGAACGCCGCCATGCAGAACAAGGTCCACCCGAAGGGCTGGACCTATGACAATATCGCGGCGATGCGCAAGCAGCTCAAGTCCATGGGCCTGTCGCTCGACTGGTCGCGCGAATTCGCTACATGCGACGTCGACTATTACCACCGCCAGCAGTACCTCTTCCTCGATTTCCTGGAAAAGGGCCTCGTCTACCGCAAGCAGTCCAAGGTGAACTGGGACCCGGTCGACCATACGGTGCTTGCCAACGAGCAGGTGATCGACGGTCGCGGCTGGCGCTCGGGCGCGCTCGTCGAACAGCGCGAGCTGACGCAGTGGTTCTTCCGCATCACCGATTTCAGCCAGGACCTGCTGGATTCGCTGGAAGCGCTCGACCAGTGGCCGGAAAAGGTCCGGCTGATGCAGAAGAACTGGATCGGCCGCTCCGAGGGCATGCTGGTGCGCTGGGAAGTCTCCGACGGCGCAGGCCTGACGGGTGAGAAGGACGTGACGGTCTACACGACCCGTCCCGACACGCTGTTCGGCGCCTCGTTCCTCGCCATTTCCGCCGATCATCCGCTGGCCAAGGATGCATCCGCCAGGAACCCCGAGATCATGGCCTTCTGCGAGGAGTGCCGCCGCGCCGGGACCTCGCTCGCCGCCCTCGAAACGGCGGAGAAGAAGGGCATGGATACGGGCATCCGCGTCCGCCACCCCTTCGATCCGAGCTGGGAGCTGCCGGTCTATGTCGCGAACTTCGTGCTGATGGATTACGGCACGGGCGCCATCTTCGGCTGCCCTTCCGGCGACCAGCGCGACCTCGACTTCGCCCGCAAATACGACCTGCCGGTCGTGCCCGTCGTCATGCCGAAGGAAGCGGATGCCGCCACCTTCGCGACCGGCGACGAGGCCTATGTCGGCGACGGCGTGATGATCAATTCCCGCTTCCTCGACGGCCTTTCCACCGAGGAAGCCTTCGAGGAGGTCGCAAGGCGCCTCACCGCCGCAACGCTCGGCAATGCGCCGGTGGGCGAGCGCAAGGTGAACTTCCGCCTGCGCGACTGGGGCATCTCGCGCCAGCGCTACTGGGGCTGCCCCATCCCGGTGATCCATTGCGAGGCTTGCGGCGTGGTTCCCGTGCCGAAGGCGGACCTGCCGGTGAAGCTGCCCGACGACGTTACCTTCGACAAGCCGGGCAATCCGCTCGACCGCCACCCGACCTGGCGGCACGTCGCCTGCCCGCATTGCGGCAAGGATGCCCGCCGCGAGACGGACACGATGGACACCTTCGTCGATTCGTCCTGGTATTTCGCCCGCTTCACCGCGCCGTGGGAAGATGCCCCGACGGATCCGGCGGCCGCCAATGCCTGGCTCCCCGTCGACCAGTATATCGGCGGCATCGAGCATGCGATCCTGCATCTTCTCTATTCGCGCTTCTTCACCCGCGCCATGCAGGCGACCGGCCATCTCGACCTGAAGGAACCCTTCAAGGGCCTCTTCACGCAGGGCATGGTCGTGCACGAGACCTATAGCCGCAGCATCGACGGCAAGCGCGAATGGGTGATGCCGGCGGAAATCCGTATCGAGGAAGTGGATGGCCAGCGCCGCGCAACCCATCTCGAATCCGGCGAAGAAATTGCCATCGGCTCCATCGAGAAGATGTCGAAGTCGAAGAAGAACGTCGTCGATCCGGACGATATCATCGCCTCCTACGGCGCCGATACCGCCCGCTTCTTCGTGCTCTCCGACTCCCCGCCGGACCGTGACGTGATCTGGTCGGAAGCCGGCGTCGAAGGCGCGCACCGCTTCGTCCAGCGCGTCTGGCGCCTCGTTTCGGAAGCCGCTCCCGCCCTCAAGGCCGCCGAAAGCCGCCCGGGCACGGAAGGCGAGGCGCTTGCCGTCTCGCAGGCCGCGCACAAGACGCTGAAGGCGGTGCAGGCGGACTACGACAAGCTTGCCTTCAACAAGGCCGTCGCGCGCATCTACGAATTCGTCAACGCGCTCGCCGCTCCGCTGGCGACGGCGGCCTCCGGCAAGGCCTCGCCCGAGCTTGCGGGCGCGCTGCGGGAAGCTGTCGGCATTCTGATCCGCATCGTCGCGCCCATGACGCCGCATCTTTCGGAAGAATGCTGGCGCGAGATCGGCGGCGAAGGCCTCGTGGCAACCTCGGGCTGGCCGGCCTATGACGAACGGCTGGTCGCCGAGAACGAGATCACGCTGCCGGTGCAGATCAACGGCAAGAAGCGCGCCGATTTGACAATCGCCCGCGACGCGGACCAGAGTGCGGTCGAAGAGGCCGTGCTCGCGCTCGAGGCGGTTCAGGCCGCACTCGGCGGCCAGCGTCCCAAGAAGATCATCGTCGTACCGCAGAGGATCGTGAATGTTGTTGTCTGACGGAACCGGCTTCTCGCGGCTTGTGAAGACGATAGCCGGCATCGCCATTCTCGGCGCTGTCGCCGGCTGCCAGGTACGGCCGCTCTATTCCACGCCCGGCGTGGTGGAGGACAAGCTCGCGTCCGTTTCCATTTCGGAAGCAGACGACCGCGTGGAACAGCAGGTCCGCAACCAGCTCGTCTTCCTGTTCGGGGGCGGCGCCGGCGAGCCGCAGAACGCGGCCTATCGCCTGGAACTCCACGTCACCAGCCGGTCGCTCGGCGTCCTCGCCGACGTTGCGAGCGATACGATGCGTGCCGGCCGCATCATCGTTTCGGCGGACTACAACCTTGCCCGCGCCGACACCGGCGAAACGCTGGCTTCGGGAAAACGGACGGCCTCGGCCATGGTCGATTTCCCGGCGCAGCAGTTCGCCAAGCTTCGTGCCATCCGCGAGGCCGAGGAGCGGGCGGCGCGCGAAGCGGCCGAGTTCGTGCGTGCGGACGTGGCGGCGGCGCTCGCCCGTCGCTGATCCGGCCATGGCGGAAGTCAAGTCGCACGAATTCGACGCTTTCCTGAAACGGAAGCCGCTGCCCGTGCGGCTTTTTCTCATCTACGGCCCCGACCGTGGCCTGGTTTCCGAGCGCGCGGCGGCACTGGCGGCAGCAAGCGGCGTTGCCCTCGACGATGCCTTCTCCGTCGTAAAGCTCGACGCCGGCGATATCGGTAGCCAACCGGGCCGGCTCATCGACGAGATGAACGCCATCGGTCTTTTCGGCGGCGAGCGCCTTATCTGGATTCGCAACGCCGGCAGCGAGAAGGGTCTTTCCGACGGCCTCGATATCCTTGCCGGCATGCCGGCCGGCCCCTCTACGCTCATCATCGAGGCGGGGGACCTCAAGAAGGGCGCCGCCCTGCGCAAGGCTGCCGAATCCATCTCCGCCGCTGTCGCGATCCCCTGCTATGCCGATGACGGCCGCGCCCTCCAGGCACTGATCGATCAGGAGCTTTCCGCCGAGAATCTCAGGATTTCCCCCGCCGCGCGCGAGCGCCTGGTCGAAACGATCGGCGGTGACCGCCTCGCATCGCGTAACGAGGTGCGCAAGCTCGCTCTCTATTGCCGCGGTAAGGAAATGGTCGAGGAGCAGGATGTTGCTGAGATCGTCGGGGATGCCAGCGCAATTTCGACGGACGACGCTGTCGACGCCATTCTCAAGGGGGACCGGGACGGCTTTCTCCATGCAATCCAGAAGATCGTCTCGTCCAAGACCCCGGTTTTCCTGGTATTGCAGGGCTGCCTCAGGCAGTTCCAGCTCCTGGAGTTGATGCGCGCCGAGATGGACGAGAAGCGCCTGCCCGCCGCGCAGGCGATGGCGAGCCTCGGGCGGCACCTGCATTTCCGCCGCAAGCCGATCGTCGAGAATGCGTTGAGAACCTGGACCGGCCCCGCCATCCGGCGTGAAACCCAGCGCCTCCAGGCCGCCATCCTGCAAAGCCGGCAGCGGCCGGCCCTGGAGGATACCATCGCCATGCAGACGATGCTGGCGACCGTTCTTCAATCCGCTCGCCGCTGAATCCGGCTAAGGAGATTATCTCCGCTCAAGGAGCCGGCAGATTTCTTCCAGTTGTTCCAGGGTTTTGTAGGCGATCTTCAGGTGGCCGCCGCTACCCTTGTGATTGACCGTCACGTCAAGGCCGAGAACGTCGGACAGCGTGCGCTCCAGCGCCACGGTATCGGCGTCCTTCTCTTCCTTCCGCGATGCCTGACCCAGGCCCGGATCGCTCTGCGCCCTTATGTCGTTCTGCGCGAGACGCTCGGCATCGCGCACGGACATGCCCTTGGCGACGATCGACCGCGCCAATGCCACGGGATCGGACGTGGGAATGAGCGCACGGGCGTGGCCTGCGGAAAGCGTGCCCGAGGCAAGCATTTCACGCACCGGCTCCGGCAGCTTCAGAAGACGGAGGCTGTTGGCGACGTGACTGCGGCTCTTGCCGATGATCTCGCCGAGATCGTTCTGCGTATAGCCGTGATCGGCGATCAGCAGCTCGTACCCCATCGCCTCTTCCAGAGGATTGAGGTCCGAGCGCTGGACGTTTTCCACGATGGCGATCTCCAGCGCCGTCCGGTCGTCGACATCCCGGATGATCACGGGAATCTCGATAAGGCCGGCAAGCTGGGCAGCGCGCCAGCGCCGCTCGCCGGCGATGATCTCAAAGCGATTGTCGGCCGTGGTGCGAACGACGACAGGCTGGACGATGCCGTGCTGGCGAATAGAGGACGCCAGATCCTGCAGTTCCGATTCGTCGAAATAGCGGCGCGGGTTGCGCGGGTTGCGGCCGACGAATTCGATCGGCACCAGCCGGTCCGGGTTGACGGCCGATCGGGTGCCGATATCGGCAGCAGGAAGCTGGTCCATTTCACCGATCAGGGCAGCAAGGCCACGGCCAAGGCGCCGCTTGGAGTTGTCGTCAGTCATCGGTTCTACTCACGGATACGGTTTACGCAGCCTTCCGCTGCCTTTCACGCTGGATCACCTCGGAAGCGAGCTGAAGATAGGCCTGGCTTCCGGCGCATTTGAGGTCGTAGAGAATGGCCGGCTTGCCGTAGGACGGCGCCTCGGAAACGCGCACGTTCCGCGGAATGAGTGTGTGGTAGACCTTCTCGCCGAGATGGGTGCGCACGTCGTTGACGACCTGCTGGGCCAGGTTGTTGCGCGAATCGAACATCGTCAGCACGATACCCTGGATATCGAGGCACGGATTGACCGTCCGGCGCACCTGGTCGACGGTTTCCAGAAGCTGGCTCAGGCCCTCGAGCGCGAAGAACTCGCACTGGAGCGGCACGAGAACGGAATGCGCCGCCGCAAGCGCGTTCATTGTCAGGAGATTGAACGACGGCGGGCAATCGACGAGAACGTAAGAGTAAGACAGCGCCTCGGCCGAGGCGAGGGCGCGCTTGAGGCGGAAGACGCGATCACTCTGCTGCGCGATCTCCATCTCTATCCCGAGAAGGTCCATGGTGGACGGAATGATGGAAAGGTTCGGAACCGCCGTCTCCAGCGCCGTCTCGGCAACGCCATGGCTGCCGATCATAAGATCGTAGGAGGAAAGCTCACGGCTACGCCGGTCGATGCCGAGGCCGGTGCTGGCATTGCCCTGCGGATCGAGATCGACGATCAGGACGCGTTCGCCGATTGCGGCAAGCGCAGTCGCCAGATTGATCGCGGTCGTCGTCTTGCCGACGCCGCCCTTCTGGTTCGCAATGGTGATGATCCGGTTCTTCTCGCCTATCATGGACGTGCCGTTCACTGGAGTTTGCGCGAAAGATTCGACAATTCGAGCACAACGGAGTCGGGCTCGACGATGCTGGCATGTTTTACCAGATCGAATCTCCACCGACCAAGCGCTTTATCGACCTCGCGCTGGTAATCCCGGCCTTTGTGCAGGAAAAAGCGGAGCGAAGGGTTCTGCTCGGCCCAAGGCAGGCCAAACTGCATCAATAGATCGAGATCGGCGAGAGCTCGCGCCGAAATGGCGTCGCAACGCTGGATCTCCGCCGGTGCATCCTCGATCCGGATCGCATGGACGGATGCGCGGGCGCCGGTTTCGAGAATGGCGGTGCGAAGGAATGCCGCCTTCTTGTTGTTGCTCTCGACAAGATGAACCCAGCCAGCCCCTTTACCGGCAAGAAGAATCCCGGTCACGATCCCGGGAAAACCGCCGCCGCTGCCAAGATCGACCCAGGTTCGCGGGCCGGGATGCAGCGAATAGATCTGCATGCTGTCGACGACATGCCGCTTCCATGCCTCGGCAAGCGTCGATGGCGCGACGAGGTTGATCGCCTTCGCCCATTTCTGAAAAAGCGCGATAAAGGTTTCAAGCCGTCCCATCGTTTCACGTGAAACATCCAGGGCGCTCAACTCGCGGGGAAGGGAATTCATGCGGTTGCGACCCGGCGAGATTGCTCAAGTGGCAATCGCTTGAGATAGGCCAGGAGAAGGGTCAAGGCCGCCGGCGTCATCCCATCGATACGTGCCGCTTGCGCGAGGTTGGCAGGCCGTACAGTCGTCAACTTCTGGCGCAGTTCAATGGAAAGGCCCGGCAGCATGCTGAAATCGAAATCGTCCGGGATACGGCGTTCCTCTTCCCGGCGCGCCTCGGCGATATCCGTTTCCTGCCGATTCATGTAAACCGCATATCCCGCCTCGATCTCGATGGCCTCACATGTGCGAGACGAGAAGGCTTTCAACTCCACAGGCCAGATTTCGGCCAGGCGCGCATAATCGATGGCGGGGTAGGCAAGCAAGTCGTAAGCACTGCGCCGCACGCCGTCGCGGTTGATCTGAATCCCGTGACTGGCGGCTTCGTTCGGCGATAGTTGCAGGGAGCGAAGTCGGTCTCGCGCGGCATCCATCTCGGAAGACCATGCCGAAAAACGCTGCCGGCGATCCGCGCCAACAAGACCCAACACCATCCCTAGCGGCGTCAAGCGAACATCGGCATTGTCTGCGCGCAGGGAAAGGCGGTACTCCGCGCGAGAGGTGAACATGCGGTAGGGTTCGGCGACGCCTCGCGACGTCAGGTCGTCGATCATCACACCGATATAGCTGTCCGTCCGGCTGAAGATATGACCATCGATGTTTGCGGCGCGACGCGCGGCGTTCAGGCCGGCGACCAGACCCTGGGCCGCGGCTTCCTCATAACCGGTTGTGCCGTTGATCTGCCCGGCAAGAAACAGGCCGGGCTGCCGTTTGACTTCGAGGGTAGCGCAGAGCTCGCGCGGGTCGATATGGTCATACTCGATCGCATAGCCCGGCTGAAGGATGGTGACCTTCTCCAGGCCGGGGATCGTCCGTATGAATGCATCCTGCACGTCGGCGGGCAGGGAGGTGGAGATACCGTTCGGATAGACGGTCGGATCATCCAGCCCTTCGGGCTCGAGAAAAATCTGATGGCCATCCCGCTCGCCGAACTTTACGATCTTATCTTCAATCGAAGGGCAATAACGCGGACCCACACCTTCGATCTGGCCGGAATACATGGCCGACTTGCCGATATTCTCCTCGATAATACGATGCGTGGCGGGCGTCGTCCGGGTCACGCCGCATTCGATCTGCGGCGTGGTAATCCGATCCGTCAGGAAGGAAAAGGGAACCGGGTTCTCATCCGCAGCCTGCCTGCCGACCGACTGCCAGTCGATCGTGCGGCCATCCAGGCGGGCCGGGGTCCCGGTCTTCAAACGGCCGAGACGAAGGCCAAGACGCTCGAACGTCGCGGAGAGGCCAAGCGAGGGCTCTTCACCGACGCGGCCGGCGGGAATCTTTTCGTTGCCGATATGAATGAGGCCCCGCAGGAAGGTACCGGTCGTGACCACCACAGAGCGGCAAGCCAGATGCCTTCCATCCTTCAGGATAACGCCCGCAACCCTTCCATCCTCAAAGCTGAGATCGAAGGCATCGCCTTCAATGACATCGAGCTCGGCGATGGCAGTAATCTCCTCCTGCATCGCCTCGCGATAAAGCTTGCGGTCGGCTTGCGTCCGCGGCCCCCGTACGGCCGGTCCCTTGCGTCGGTTGAGCAAACGGAACTGGATACCGGCCCGATCCGCGACCCGACCCATCAAACCATCCAGCGCATCCACCTCGCGGACGAGATGACCTTTTCCAAGCCCGCCAATCGCGGGATTGCACGACATAACGCCGATCGTCGCCGCCTTGTGCGTTACGAGCGCGGTTTTGGCGCCGCAACGAGCCGATGCGGCCGCAGCTTCAACGCCCGCATGACCGCCGCCGATGACAACGACATCATAGGTAAAGTTGCTCATTCTATTTTTCCACCTGTTTCACGTGAAACGCTCGCTTCGACTCGCATGCGTTGTAGTGTTTCACGTGAATCATTTGCCAATGCAGAATTCCGAGAAGATGATATCGAGCAGATTATCGACATCAACCCGACCCGTCACGCGTCCAAGAGCCTGTCCCGCCAAGCGAAGATACTCGGACTGAATATCCAGTCCATCCACACATCCAAGGGCCCGCTCGATCTGGATCCGGGCTTCCGCCAAGCTCTCCATGTGCCGCTGCCGTGTCGGCAGGGCCAACGCACTTCCAACCTCGATATTCGGAAGATAACCCGCGACAGCTCTAAGCAGATCGTCAATGCCACTTCCCGTCCTTGTCGAAATCATAACATTGGAATGAACGGAAGGCCACGCCGTGACTCGCGTATCGGATTTCGTCAGAACTCGAATGATCGGACCTTCATAGCCGCGAGTAAGCGCCAACCAATCCTCGTCCGGTCGATCCGACAATAGAAGGACGAGATGCGCTTCCGCCATCGAGAGCTGAGTCCGTCGAATGCCCTCGCGCTCGACCACGTCCTCCGTCTCCCGCAGGCCCGCCGTATCGAAAAGCCGGACAGCAAAACCGAGAAGATCGAGATCGACGTGGAGAACATCACGTGTCGTCCCGGGAACGTCCGTGACGATGGCGACCTCCCGACGCGCAAGGTAATTGAGAAGACTGGATTTTCCGGCGTTCGGCGGGCCGGCGATGACGACTTTCAAACCATCGCGAACGATCTCGCCAATTCGGCCTTCGTCCAGATGGTTAACGATTTCCTTCTGCAAGACGCGCATGTCGTCCCAGATCGACGCAGCAACGGAACCCGGTACATCGTCTTCATCGGCAAAATCGAACTCCGCCTCGATCATTGCCCGCGCATGGGTCAGTCGTTTCGCCCACGAATCGTAAAGGCGGGAGAGACCGCCGGCGGCCTGTTCAGCCGCCAGCCGGCGTTGCATCTCCGTCTCGGCGGCGATCAGGTCGGCGAGGCCTTCCACTTCGACGAGATCCATGCGACCGTTCAGGAAGGCCCGCCGGGAGAATTCTCCCGCCTCAGCCGGCCGCAGTCCCTCCAACTCCCCCAGCGTCGCCAGGACGGCGCGCACGGTCGCCCGCCCGCCATGAATCTGGAGTTCCGCGCAGTCTTCACCCGTGAAGGAATTCGGAGAGGGGAAAAAGAGGATAAGGCCCTTATCCAGCTCCTCACCGTTCCGGGACCGAATCGGGCGTAGCGTAGCGCGGCGGGACGCCGGAACGCCTGCGCAGAGAGAAACCAAGGCATTTCGCGTCGCGGGTCCGCTTATGCGGACAACCGCCACGCCCGACGGCAGGCCGCCGCTCGAAAGCGCGAAGATTGTGTCCGAGCCGTGCGTCATCTGGCGTTCCGGATACGAACCGATTCTGTCGTTTCGGACAAGAATCGATAGTGGTGGATCAAACGAAAATGGCCCCGCCTCGTCGGCGGGACCATGGAAAAGGCGTTGGCGATGCCTTAATCAGGTGTTCATCGAGTCGAAGAAGTCGCCGTTGTTCTTCGTCTGCTTGAGCTTGTCGATGAGGAACTCGATCGCGTCGGTCGTGCCCATCGGAGCCAGGATACGTCGGAGCACGAAGATCTTCTGCAGGTCCTGGCGCGGCACGAGCAGGTCTTCCTTGCGGGTACCGGACTTAAGGATATCCATCGCCGGGAAGATACGCTTGTCGGCGACCTTGCGGTCGAGCACGATTTCCGAGTTGCCGGTGCCCTTGAACTCTTCGAAGATCACTTCGTCCATGCGGCTGCCGGTATCGATGAGCGCCGTCGCGATGATCGTCAGCGAGCCGCCTTCCTCGATATTCCGCGCCGCGCCGAAGAAGCGCTTCGGACGCTGGAGGGCGTTGGCGTCGACACCGCCCGTCAGCACCTTGCCGGAGGACGGAACGACGGTGTTGTAGGCGCGGCCGAGGCGGGTGATCGAATCGAGCAGGATGACGACGTCACGGCCGTGCTCGACGAGGCGCTTAGCCTTCTCGATGACCATCTCGGCGACCTGGACGTGGCGCGTCGCCGGTTCGTCGAAGGTGGAGGAGACGACCTCGCCCTTCACCGAGCGCTGCATGTCCGTCACTTCCTCCGGACGCTCATCGATAAGAAGGACGATGAGGTAACATTCCGGATGGTTGGCGGTGATCGAATGGGCGATGTTCTGCAGGAGAACCGTCTTACCCGTGCGCGGCGGCGCGACGATCAGCGCACGCTGGCCCTTGCCGAGCGGCGCCACCAAGTCGATGACGCGCGGGGAAAGGTCCTTCGACGTCGGGACGTCGAGCTCCATCTTGAAGCGCTCGTTCGGGTAGAGCGGCGTCAGGTTGTCGAAATGGACCTTGTGGCGGATCTTTTCCGGATCGTCGAAATTGATCGTGTTGACCTTGAGGAGGGCGAAATAGCGCTCGCCTTCCTTGGGGCCGCGGATCGGGCCCTCCACCGTGTCGCCGGTCTTCAGCGAGAAGCGGCGGATCTGCGAGGGGGAGATGTAGATGTCGTCCGGGCCCGGCAGGTAGTTCGCATTGGCCGAACGCAGGAAGCCGAAACCGTCCTGCAGCACTTCCACGACGCCTTCGCCGATGATTTCGACATCCTGCGAGGCCAGCATCTTGAGGATGGCAAACATCAGTTCCTGCTTGCGCATCGTGCTCGCGTTCTCGACCTCGAGCGATTCGGCAAAGGCGAGGAGGTCGGTCGGAGTCTTGTTCTTGAGGTCTTGTAGCTTCATTTCGGCCATGAATGGTCCATGCTGCGGGTCATCGGGTGGGGAAAGGCGTGCGGGTCAAGGACGAACTGCGCGGGATTCGGTGCAGTCCACTGAACGAATACACATGCCATGAAGATGAGATGGGCGGAAAATAGCGATTCCGGCCGAGGCCCGCAAGGGGGGCGATGCATTTCGTCCGATTTGTCGCGGATGGCCTCAGAACGGCTTGACGATCACCATGATGACGATGAGGACCATCAGCAGCGCCGGCGCCTCGTTCCAGATGCGCCATTGCCGGCCGGTGCGGGTGTTGCGGTCTTCGGCAAAGGCCCGCACGGCACGGCCGTAGAACTGATGCACGCCGGTCAGAAGCACGACGAAGGCGAGCTTGGCATGCAGCCAACCGCCCTGGAAACCATAGACGGACCAGGCTAGATAAAGGCCGAGCAGCCAGGAAAGGCCCATGGCGGGCTGCATGATGACCCGGTAGAGCCGCTTTTCCATCACCTTGAAGGTTTCCGAAAGGGCCGAACCGGCCGGCGCGTCGGTATGGTAGACGAAGAGCCGCGGCAGGTAGAGAAGGCCGGACATCCAGGAAATCACGGCAACGACGTGGAGCGCCTTGATCCACGATACGGGGTCTTCCGGCGGATGGAGGATGACGAGAAGGGCAACCAGCGCGAAGACGGCGATGGCGATCGCCGCCCGTATCTGCGCCCGGCGCCCGGCGCCCGCGCCCGTCTGTTTCTCGCTCACGGGTTTTCCCCACGCACCCGCGCGACGAGGCGCGTCACATGATCGGGATCGGCCTGCGGCGTGATGCCGTGGCCGAGATTGAAGATGAGGGGGCCGTTGCCGAGCGCCTGAAGGATCGCATCCACGCCGGTATCGAGCGCGACGCCTCCCGCCACCACCCGCATCGGGTCGAGATTGCCCTGCACCGGGCCGTCCTTCTGCAGCTCGGCCGCGAAGGACAGCGGCACCGACCAGTCGAGGCCGATGGCATCGGCGCGCGTCTCCTGCCGGTAGGACTTGAGGAGAAGGCCCGCGCCCTTGGCGAAGGCGATGATCTTGGCGCCGGGCCGGCGTGCCTTCACCGAATCGACGATGCGCCGAACGGGGCGGAGGGCATAGTCGGCAAATTCCGTCTCGCCGAGCACGCCCGCCCAGGAATCGAAGATCTGCACGGCATCGGCGCCGGCATCGATCTGCGCCACGAGATAGTCGGCCGAAAGATCGGCCAGCACATCGAGAAGGCGGGCGAAGGCCTTCGGCTCGCGATAGGCGAAGAGCCGCGCCGGCGCCTGGTCCGGCGTGCCGTGGCCGGCGATCATGTAGGTCGCCACCGTCCAGGGCGCGCCGCAGAAGCCGAGCAGCGCCGTTTCATCCGGCAATGCCTCGCGAATGCGCCCGACCGCCTCGATGACGGGCCGGAGGTGATCCAGAACGCCGTCCTCCTTCAGCGCGAGAATGCCGTCGACGTCGATCGGGTCGAGCCGCGGTCCATGGCCTTCCTCGAAGCGCACGTTCCGCTTCAGGGCATCGGGGATGACGAGGATATCGGAGAAGAGGATCGCCGCATCGAAGCCGTAGCGGCGGATCGGCTGGAGCGTCACTTCCGTCGCCAGCTCCGGCGAATAACACAGATCGAGGAAGCTTCCCGCCTCCGCACGCGTTGCCCGATACTCCGGCAGGTAACGGCCTGCCTGACGCATCAGCCAGAGGGGAGGGGGAGAAACCGTCTTCCCGTTCAGGACCTCGACGATCTTCCGGCTTTTCTCAGACACGCGGGGGCTTCTCCCAATAAAGAAATAATCTCTTTGAAAAGGTTTCTATTTCTTAGAGTCGGTGACTATCAAGGATTAAATCCTTTCCACAAAATCCCGGCAGAAGCACGAGGGACCGGGAAAAGGCGACCGGCAATCGGCTTTTGCGAAGTGAAAACTCGGAAAACCGGATTCTCCTTTTGGAATCAAGACGGTTCGAAGCGGTCGGGAAAGCCGCTTCCTGTGGACAGGCTGTGGGAAGGCGCGACACTTTGCCGTGACCGCGAGTCTTATCCACATGGGTGGTGAATCGCTTTCCCGCCATTTGCCGATTGTGGAAAAGTCGGCACTTATCCTCTTGCCTCCGGCCCCGTCCCGTTTTTAGCTCCCGGTTCTCCCGGGCCATCAACAGGGGGCGGAGGATATTGTGGAAAGCACCAGAAACTACTTCCATCTGCACCTCATATCGGACTCGACGGGCGAAACCCTGATCGCCGCGGGCCGGGCGGCAGCGGCGCAGTTCCAGTCCTCGCAGGCGCTGGAGCATGTCTATCCGCTGATCCGCAACCGCAGGCAGCTCATGCCGGTGCTCGATGCCATCGACGGGGCGCCGGGCATCGTGCTCTATACGATCGTCGACCGGGAACTTTCGGGCATCATCGACCAGCGCTGCCGGGAAATGGGCGTGCCCTGCGTTTCCGTGCTGGAGCCGGTCATCGATCTTTTCCAGTCCTATCTCGGTGCGCCCTCGCGCCGGCGGGTCGGCGCGCAGCATGTGATGGATGCGGATTACTTCGCGCGTATCGAGGCGCTGAATTTCACGATGGACCATGACGACGGGCAATTGCCGGCCGATCTCGATGAGGCGGATGTGATCCTGATCGGCATCAGCCGCACCTCCAAGACGCCGACCAGCATCTATCTTGCAAACCGCGGCATCAAGACCGCGAACGTGCCGATCGTGCTGGGCGTGCCGCTGCCGGAGCGGCTCTCGGCAGCGGTAAGGCCGCTGATCGTCGGCCTTGTCGCCACGACAGACCGGATCGCCCAGGTCCGGCAGAACCGCGTGCTCGGCCAGACTCAGGATTTCCGCGGCGACGATTATATCGACCGCGCGCAAATCTCCGAGGAACTGAAATATGCAAGGGCGCTCTGCTCGCGCAACAACTGGCCGGTGATCGACGTCACGCGCCGCTCCATCGAGGAAACGGCCGCCGCTATCGTTGCTCTTCGCCCCAAGCTCCGTTAACGCGGAAGGCGAATGGAGATCGTCATGACGCCGCCGCTGATCCTTGCCTCGCAAAGCCCTTTCCGCCGCATGCTGATGGAAAATGCCGGCCTCGCCTTTTCGGCCGAAGCCGCGGCCATCGACGAGCGTGCCGTCGAGGCGGCCCTGTCGGAGCGAAACCCGACGCCGCAGGAGGTGGCCGAGACGCTGGCCGTGGAGAAGGCGCGGGACGTTGCCGGGCGCAATCCCGGCGCCCTCGTCATCGGTTCCGACCAGACGCTTTCGCTGGAAGGACGCGTGTTCCACAAGCCGGCCGACATGGCGGAGGCGAAATCCCATCTCCTCTCCATGTCCGGGCGGACGCATGAATTGAACTGCGGCGTCGCGCTCGTCCGCGACGGTGAAACGCTGTGGAACCATGTGTCCATCGCCCGCCTGACAATGCGGCCGCTTTCGGAGGATTTCGTCGATCGCCATCTTGCCCGTGTCGGAATGCGGGTGCTGGCAAGCGTCGGCGCCTACCAGCTTGAAGGCGAGGGCGTGCAGCTCTTCGAGCGGATCGACGGCGACTATTTCACCATTCTCGGCCTTCCGCTCCTGCCGCTGCTGGCCAAACTTCGTAATCTCGGTGCCATCGATGCATGATTCACGTGAAACATCCGCCCGCCACGCCTTCGTCGTCGGCTATCCGATCAAGCATTCGCGCTCGCCGCTGATCCACGGCCATTGGCTAGAAAAGGCGGGCCTTGCCGGGTCCTACACGCGGCAGGCCGTCGCACCCGAGGATTTCGCCGGCTTCATATCCCGGCTGAAGAGCGGTGAATCCGGCTTTGTCGGCGGCAATGTCACCATCCCCCACAAGGAGGCGGCGTTCACGCTGGCCGACCGGCCGGACGAACTCAGCGCCGAGCTCGGCGCGGCAAACACGCTCTGGCTGGAGGACGGGCGCCTTCATGCGACCAACACGGACGGCTACGGCTTCCTTGCCAATCTCGATGCCGCGGCACCGGGCTGGAACAGGACGGGCCGCGCCGTCATCCTCGGTGCGGGTGGAGCCAGCCGGGCGATCATCCAGGCGGTGCGCGACCGGGGTGTCGGCGAAATTCACGTCGTCAACCGCACGATGTCGCGGGCGCAGGAGCTTGCCGACCGCTTCGGGCCGAAGGTCCACGCCCATCCCATGGAAGCGCTCGGGGAGGTGACGAAGGACGCCGGCCTGTTCGTCAACACCACGTCGCTCGGCATGGACGGTGCGCCGGCGCCGGCCATCGATTTCTCGCCGCTTGCCGGCGGCGCGGTGGTGACCGATATCGTCTATGTGCCGCTCGTCACGCCCATTCTCCGCCAGGCTATCGACCAGGGCTTCGTCACGGTCGACGGTCTCGGCATGCTGCTGCACCAGGCGGTGCCCGGCTTCGAGAAATGGTTCGGCGTGCGGCCGCAGGTCGATGCGGCACTGCGTGACATCATCCTTGCCGACATGGAGGCGCACGGATGATCGTGCTCGGCCTCACCGGATCGATCGGAACGGGCAAGTCGACGACGGCCGCCATGTTCGGGGGTCTCGGCGTGCCGGTTCACGATGCCGATGCGACGGTGCACGATCTTTACCGGACGGATGCCGTGGCGCCCGTCGCGTCCCTGTTTCCCGAGGCGCTGGCCGATGGTGTGATCGACCGAAAGGCGCTTTCCGCCGCGCTTGCCCGCGCGCCGGAACGGTTCGCGGAACTGGAAGCCGTCATCCATCCGCTGGTGCGGGCACGCGAACAGGCCTTCCTCGAAGCCGAGCGCCGGAACGGCTCTCCCCTCGTTCTCCTCGATATCCCGCTGCTCTTCGAGACGGGCGGCGAGGCACGGGTGGACAAGGTGGTGGTCGTCACCTGCGATCCGCAGATCCAGCGGGAACGCGTGCTCGCCCGGCCCGGCATGACGGAGGAAAAATTCCGGCTCATCCTGTCGCGCCAGATGCCGGATGCGGAAAAGCGCCGCCGGGCCGATTTCCTCATCGACACCGGAAAGGGGCTTGAAGCGGCGCGCAAACAGGTGGAAGAGATCGTAGGGAAGCTGACGGAACGGAAAGTCTGATGCGCGAGATCATCTTCGATACGGAAACGACGGGCCTCGACAGCAAGCTCGACCGCGTCATCGAAATCGGCGGCGTGGAACTGGAGAACCATTTCCCGACCGGCCGGTTCCTGCACATCTATATCAACCCCGGCGACCGCAAGGTGCACCCCGATGCGCTCGCGGTGCACGGAATCACGGACGAGTTTCTGCAGGACAAGCGCTCCTTCGCCGACGTTGCGCAGGAAATCGTCGATTTCTTCGGCGATGGCCGCTGGGTGGCGCACAATGCCAACTTCGACATGGGTTTCATCAATGCCGAATTCGAGCGGATCGGCCTGCCGCCGGTGGCGCCCGACCGGGTAACCGATACGCTGGCGCTCGCCCGCCGCAAGCATCCGATGGGGCCGAATTCGCTCGACGCGCTCTGCCGGCGCTACGGCATCGACAATTCCCGCCGCACCCATCACGGCGCGCTTCTCGACTCCGAACTGCTCGCCGAGGTCTATATCGAGATGATCGGCGGCCGGCAGGCGGCCCTCGGTCTCGGCACGGCCGAAGCCGGGCGGAAGACGCTGGTCGAGGTGGAAGACGAGGTCGTCCTGCCGCTCGGCGCGCGTCCGCGTCCGCTCGCGCCCCGGCTTTCGGAGGAGGACCGCGCTGCCCATGCCGCCATGGTGGAGAAGATGGGCGCGAAGGCGATCTGGGCGAAATACGGCGCCTGAATCCGGCTCACGATCCATCGACAAAAGAAAACGCCCGGCCACATCGTGACCGGGCGTCGTTGTCTGGAATGCCGTTGGGCTTAGTTGGCCTGGACCTTTGCCTTGACCTGTTCCTCGGCCATGCGCTGGGTGAACATCTGGGCAAAGTCGATCGGGTCGATCATCAGCGGCGGGAAGCCGCCGTTGCGGGTGGCGTCGGCGATGATCTGGCGGGCGAAGGGGAAGAGCAGGCGCGGGCACTCGATGAAGAGGACCGGCAGCATGTGCTCCTGCGGGAAGCCCGTGACGCGGAAGACGCCGCCATAGGCGAGCTCGGCGTTGAAGAGCATCTTGTCGCCGTCCTTGGCTTCCGCGTTCAGCGAAAGGATGACGTCGAAGTCCGTGTCGGAGAGCGGGTTGGCGTTGACGTTGACGCTAATATTGATCGCCGGCGCGTTTTCACGGGCCTGAAGCGAGCGCGGCGCACCCGGATTTTCGAAGGAAAAATCCTTCACATACTGCGCCAGGATATTGAGCGAAGGGCTCGCGGCGTTGTTCTCGGTGGCTGCGTCGGTCATGGAGATATCCTCGGGACTCTGGAAAGTCAGGCCATCTAGCATTTCGGCCGGGGGCTTACAACCCTGGGCCCTCAGCGCGGACCGTCGCGATGGAAGTCGTCTTCGTCAAGGTCGATGGTGCGTTGCGGCCCGGTTTGCGGCGCCTGGCCCGGCGGCACGCCGCCGATATCCACGACAACGACATTGCGCACCAGCCGGTTCCAGAGGAAGCGCCGCACCGGCGGCAGGAGAAGCGCAAGGCCGATGACGTCGCTGAGGAAGCCGGGCACGAGGAGCAGGGCGCCGGCGATGAAGATCATCGTCACATCGGCCAGTTCCTTGCCGGGCGCCTGGCCGTCCCGGCCCGATTGCCGAAGCCTTGCCAGCGCGCCGAAGCCGGCCATGCGCATCAGGAAGAGGCCGGCAAAGGCCGAGAGGACCACCAGCGAAAGTGTCGCAAGAAGGCCGATGCGCCGCCCGACGAGAATGAAACAGGCGATTTCCGCAAGCGGCAGGACGAGGAAGAAGAAGGCAAGAAGGCGTCTCGGCATGGCTGCGAGTGTCGCACAGATTCGCGCCGCCCGATACCGCCCCCCGAGACCCTTCGTCCTATTCGCAGGATCGCTATTTGAATGATCCGGCTTTGCGGACTATATGGAAAGGAACAAAAAACAGAAACCGGCAGCGGATCATAATGGGCTCATTCGATTTCGTAACGATTTTCTTCCTCGTGGCTGCGGTGGTCATCTTCCTGCAGTTGCGCAGCGTGCTCGGCCGGCGCACCGGCAGCGAGCGCCCGCCCTTCGATCCCTATTCCAAGCGCGAAACGGTCGAGCCGGCCGATTCGGCCGACCGCGGCAAGGTGGTGACCCTGCCCCGGCGCGATGCGGACGAGGAGGAGAACCCCTTCGCCGCCGTCGACAGCTTCGCCCCGGCCGGAACGCCGCTCAACGACCAGCTCCGTGCGATCGTCAAGGCCGACCCCTCCTTCAACCCGAAGGAATTCGTCGCCGGCGCCCGCATGGCCTATGAGATGATCGTCGTCGCCTTCGCCGACGGTGATCGCAAGGCGCTGAAGAACCTTCTGTCGCGCGAGGTCTACGAAGGCTTCGATGCCGCGATCTCCGAGCGCGAGAGCAAGGGCGAGGTCGTGCGCTCCAGCTTCGTCGGCATCGAGAAGGCCGATATCGTCGGCGCGGAGGTCAAGGACAGCGAGGCGAATGTCACGCTGCGCATCGTCAGCCAGCTCATTTCCGCCACCTACGACAAGGCCGGCGCGCTGGTCGAGGGCGATGCCGAAAGCGTCGCGGAGGTGAATGATCTCTGGACCTTCGCCCGCGACATCCGCTCGCGCGATCCGAACTGGAAGCTGATCGCCACCGAGTCGGAAGGCTGAGCGAGGCTCCCATGGACTACCGCCTGGTTCCGGCCCGGTTTTCGGCGCTTCCCGGCTGGGACGAGGACGATCCGACGCCGCTTCTGGCGGCGATGGCCCGCTGCCGCGCGCATATCCGCACCGTCAAGCCCTACAGGACAGGCTCGCTCGGCATCACCGCCGGCGAGCTTCTGGTATTGCTGGATGCGGCAGACGTGGAAAAGCCGGAAGGCGCCGGCGCGGTGCGTGCCTTCTTCGAGACCCATTGCGTGCCCTTCCGCATCGAGAAGACGGACGGCTCCGGCGGCTTCGTCACCGCCTTCTACGAGCCGGAAGTGGCGGTGAAGGCGGCGCCGGACGCGGAGTACCGCTACCCCTTCTATCGCCGCCCCGACGATCTCGTCGACATCGACGACATCAACCGCCCGGCCGGCTTTCCGGCGGGCTACGCGTTCGGGCTGGAGAGGGATGGCAAGATCGTCGAGCATCCCGACCGCGGCGAGATCGAGCGTGGCTGTCTTGCCGGCCGTGGGCTGGAGATCGCCTATGCCCGCTCGAAGGTCGATGTGTTCTTTGCCCATGTGCAGGGCGCGGCGCGGCTCGTCTATCCGGACGGATCGGTAAGGCGCATCACCTATGCGGCGAAATCCGGCCATCCCTTCTCCGCCATCGGCAAGCTGCTGATCGACCGCGGCGAGATCGATGCCGCGACCGTCTCCATGGCCTCGATCCGCGACTGGCTGGCGCAGCATGAGGATCAGGTGGACGGCGTGCTCTGGCACAACCGCTCCTTCATCTTCTTCAAGGAGGCCGCGGTCGACGACGGCGCGCTCGGGCCGATTGCCGCCGCCAAGGTGCCGCTCGTTGCCGGCCGCTCGCTCGCGGTCGACCGGGCAATCCACACCTTCGGCCTGCCCTTCTTCATTTCGAGCGAGACACTCACCCACATGGACGGCGAAAAGCCCTTCCGCCGGCTGATGCTGGCGCTCGATACCGGCACGGCCATCGTCGGCCCGGCCCGCGGCGACATCTTCACCGGATCGGGCGATGCGGCAGGCGCATTGGCGGGCCATGTCCGCAACGCGGCGACCTTCCATATCCTCATCCCGCGCGCTGCGGCGGAGCGCTATCTCCATGCCCAGGGATAAGGCGCTTTCGAGCGAGGACCGCATCCTCTGGGGCAAGGTGGCGCGCAGCACGCGGGCCATGCCCGGCAAGCTCGATGCGCTGACAGAGTTCGAAGCCGCCTTCACCGAGAAGGTCGAGGAGGAAAAGGCGCCGGAGCCGACGAAGACAAAGGCCGGCAAGCCGGTTTCCGAAGGCATCGCGCTCACCGTCGGCCGCGGCAAGGAGACCCGGCACCATCCGCTGGAGCGTCCCGTCAAGCGCAAGATCGCCAAGGGGCGGCTTGCCCTTGAGGCACGCATCGACCTGCATGGCATGATCCAGAGCGAGGCGCACGGCTTCCTGCTCGGCTTCCTCATCAAGGCGCACGAGCGGGGCCTTCGCCATGTGCTGGTCATCACCGGCAAGGGCACGTCGCTCGGCAGCGACGGCGCCTTGAAGCGGGCGGTGCCGCTCTGGTTCGCCCTGCCGGAATTCCGCCCGCTGATCTCCTCCTACGAGCCGGCGGCGCGCAACCACGGCGGCGAGGGCGCGCTCTACGTGCGGCTCGCCCGCCAGCCGGGGGAGAAGCGATGACGACGCCCTTCGGCAAGGCCGTGCGGCACCTGCGCGACCGCAAGGGCGTCTCGCAGAAGGAGATGGCCAAGGCCCTCGGCGTCAGCCCGGCCTATCTCTCGGCGCTGGAGCACGGCAAGCGCGGCATGCCGAGCTTCGATTTCCTCCAGCGCGTCGCCGGGTACTTCAACGTCATCTGGGACGAGGCCGAGGAACTCTTGCGCATCGCGCAGATCTCCGACCCGCGCGTCGTGGTCGATACTGCCGGCCTGCCGCCGGAATACACGGCCTTCGCCAACCGGCTTTCGGCCGAAATCGCAAGCCTTCCGCCCGAGACGGTGCGCCGTCTTGCCGGCATTCTGGAAAAAGCGTGCAATAACCGGGTAAAACCCGGTTGATCCCCGGATTTCTGCCGTGTTTGCCTGCTCTGCGGTTTGGAACTTGAGGGCAAAATCCCTATATTCGAAAGACCCGGAAAGCCGTGATTCGCCTGGCTTCTCCGCCTTCCGTGAGAACCCTGGAAAGACGTTTGAATGACTGACACACCCGAGACCGAAAACGGCCCGGCCGAGTATGGCGCAGATTCGATCAAGGTCCTGAAGGGGCTCGATGCGGTGCGCAAGCGCCCCGGCATGTATATCGGCGATACCGACGACGGCTCGGGCCTGCATCACATGGTCTACGAGGTGGTCGACAACGCGATCGACGAGGCGCTGGCCGGCCATGCCGACATCGTGACGGTGACGCTCAATGCGGACGGTTCGGTCACGGTGACGGACAACGGCCGCGGCATCCCGACCGACATCCACAAGGAAGAGGGCGTTTCGGCGGCCGAGGTCATCATGACCCAGCTCCATGCCGGCGGCAAGTTCGACCAGAATTCCTACAAGGTCTCCGGCGGCCTGCACGGCGTCGGCGTCTCGGTGGTGAACGCGCTTTCCGTCAAGCTGAAGCTGAAGATCCGCCGCGCCGGCAAGATCCACGAGATGAGCTTCACGCACGGCGTTGCCGACGGCCCACTGGCGGTGACGGGCGAGGCGGGTGGGGAGACCGGCACGGAAGTGACCTTCCTGCCCTCGACGGACACCTTCTCCAACATCGAATTCAACTATGCGACGCTGGAGCATCGCCTGCGCGAGCTCGCCTTCCTCAATTCCGGCGTGCGCATCCTCCTTACCGACCGCCGCCATTCGGACATCAGGCAGGACGAGCTGATGTACGAAGGTGGCCTCGAAGCCTTCGTCGCCTTTCTCGATCGCGCCAAGAAGCCGCTGGTCGAAAAGCCGATCGCCATTCGTGGCGAGAAGGACGGCATCACCGTCGAAGTCGCCATGTGGTGGAACGACAGCTACCACGAGAACGTGCTCTGCTTCACCAACAACATCCCGCAGCGCGACGGCGGCACGCATATGGCGGGCTTCCGCGGCGCGCTGACGCGCCAGGTCGTCTCCTATGCCGAAACCACCGGCATCATGAAGAAGGAAAAGGTCTCGCTGACCGGCGACGATTGCCGTGAAGGCCTCACCGCCGTTCTCTCGGTGAAGGTGCCGGATCCGAAGTTCTCCTCGCAGACCAAGGACAAGCTCGTCTCGTCCGAAGTCCGCCCGGTCGTCGAAAGCCTCGTCAATGAGGCGCTCTCCACCTGGCTGGAAGAGCATCCGGCCGATGCGAAGACGCTCGTCGGCAAGGTCGTCGAGGCCGCCGCGGCGCGTGAGGCCGCCCGCAAGGCGCGCGAACTGACGCGGCGCAAGGGCGCGCTCGACATCTCCTCGCTTCCCGGCAAGCTCGCAGACTGCTCCGAGCGCGACCCGGCCAAGTCCGAAGTCTTCCTTGTCGAGGGCGATTCGGCCGGCGGTTCGGCCAAGCAGGGACGCTCGCGGGAGAACCAGGCCATCCTGCCTCTGCGCGGGAAAATCCTCAATGTCGAGCGGGCGCGCTTCGACAAGATGCTATCCAGCCAGGAGATCGGCACGCTGATCACCGCGCTCGGCACCTCCATCGGCAAGGACGAGTTCAACGCCGACAAGCTGCGCTACCACAAGATCATCATCATGACGGACGCCGACGTCGACGGCGCCCATATCCGCACGCTGCTGCTCACATTCTTCTTCCGGCAGATGCCGGAGCTGATCGAGCGCGGCCATCTCTATATCGCCCAGCCGCCGCTCTATAAGGTCTCGCGCGGCAAATCGAGCCAGTACCTGAAGAACGAGAAGGCGCTGGAAGATTACCTGATCGGCGCCGGCCTCGACGATGCGGCGCTGGAGCTTTCCTCCGGCGAGGTGCGTGCCGGCCAGGATATCCTCGAGCTGATCCAGGACGCGCTGCGCCTGCGCACGCTGCTCGATGGCCTGCATTCTCGCTACAACCGTTCCATCGTCGAGCAGGCGGCGATCGCCGGCGCGCTGAACCTCGAGCTCAGTCACGACCGCGAAGGCTATGCGGCGATGGCGCAGGAAGTCGCCCGCCGCCTCGACCTCATCGCCGAGGAGACGGAACGCGGCTGGGAGGGCTCCGTCGCGGCGGATGGCGGCCTGCGCTTCGAGCGCATGGTGCGCGGCGTCAAGGAATTCGCCCATCTGGACATGGCGCTGATCGGCTCGTCCGACGCGCGCCATCTCGACCAGCTCGCTCCCCGCCTCAAGGAAACCTATGCGATGCCGCCGGTCCTGCGCCGCAAGGACGGGCAGACCGAGATCACCGGTCCGCGCGCCCTGCTGGATGCGATCTTCGCCGCCGGCCGCAAGGGCCTCTCCATGCAGCGCTACAAGGGCCTCGGCGAGATGAACGCCGAGCAGCTCTGGGAAACGACGCTCGACCCGAACGTCCGCTCGCTGCTGCAGGTGAAGGTTACGGATGCGACCGATGCCGACGGCCTCTTTGCCCGCCTGATGGGTGACGAGGTGGAGCCTCGCCGCGATTTCATCCAGGAAAACGCCCTCAGCGTCGCCAACCTCGACATCTGACGAGAGAGCCGCCGAAAGGCGGCTTTCTTTTTGCTAGCCGGCTCAGGAAGCGAAGCGGCCTTCCGAAACGAACTCCGTAACCGGCTTGCGCAAGCTCGGCACCTCGCGCTTCATCAGGTCTTCCGGCAGGGTCTCCTTCGGGGCGATCTTGCCGATGGCGACGGCCGCCTCCACGCGAAAACCTTCCGGAATGCCGAGCACCTCCATGGCTCTGGCGCGGTCGATGCCGCCCATGCCGTGGGCGTGATAGCCGGCATGGATCGCCTGGAGGGCGAGGCAGGCCCAGGCGGCACCCGTGTCGAAGGCGTGGGTATAGGCGGGCCGCATCTCGCCGTCGGCGCTCTTGCGGTGGGTCTGCGAGACGATCACGGCGAGGACGGAAGCCTTGTCCGCCCAGCGGCGATTGCCCTCGTCCAGCGTGGCGTAGATCCGGTCGAAGGCCTCGGTGCCGCGATGGCCGTAGATGAAGCGCCAGGGCTGGCCGTTGGCGGCCGAAGGCGCCCAGCGCGCGGCCTCGAACAGCGAAAGAAGCGTCTCGTGCGGCATGGCCTCGCCCGTGAAGGCGCGGGGCGACCAGCGGTCGAGAAAGATGGGGTCTATGGGGTGGTCGGCGATACGGCCGGTCGTCTCGGTCATTGCAAGCCTCGAATTTCCTGTCGCCGCCCGGCCTTCGACGCCATTGTCGAAGGGGCGGCGCAGGCAATATAACCGCTTGGACACGTCTTGGAACGGCATTGCGAAAATGGGAGAGATGCGATGAACCTCAAAGACCCGAGCCTGTTGCGGGAGGCGGCCCTTGTCGGCACGCGCTGGATCGAAGCCGATGGTGCCGGCATAGCGGTGACGAACCCGGCGACGGGCGAGCTGATCGGCCATGTGCCGAAACTGGGAGGCAAGGAGACGCGCGAGGCCATCGAGGCCGCCGCCGAGGCGCAGAAGGGCTGGGCCGCCCGCACGGCCAAGGAACGCGCCGGCGTGCTGCGCAGGTGGTTCGAGCTGATGATCGAGAACAAGGACGATCTCGGCCGCATCCTGACGGCGGAGCAGGGCAAGCCGCTTGCCGAGGCCACCGGCGAGATCGTCTATGGCGCGAGCTTCGTCGAATGGTTCGCCGAGGAAGCCCGCCGCCTCTACGGTGACATCGTGCCCGGCCACCAGAAGGACAAGCGCATCCTCGTCATGAAGCAGCCGGTCGGCGTCGTCGCGGCGATCACACCCTGGAACTTCCCGAACGCCATGATCACCCGCAAGGCGGGCCCCGCTTTTGCCGCCGGCTGCGCCATGGTGCTGAAGCCCGCCTCGCAGACGCCCTTCTCCGCCATCGCGATCGCCGTGCTCGCCGAGCGCGCCGGCCTTCCCGCCGGCCTCTTCTCGGTCGTCACGGGCTCGGCCCGCGAGATCGGCGCGGAACTGACGGCCAATCCCATCGTGCGCAAGCTCACCTTCACCGGCTCGACGGAGATCGGCGCGGAACTCTACAAGCAATGCGCCCCGACCATCAAGAAGCTCGGCCTCGAGCTCGGCGGCAATGCGCCCTTCATCGTCTTCGACGATGCCGATCTCGACGCGGCGGTGGAAGGCGCGCTGATCGCCAAGTTCCGCAACAACGGCCAGACCTGCGTGTGCGCCAACCGGCTCTATGTGCAGGACGCCGTCTATGACGCCTTCTCCGAAAAGCTCGCCGCCGCCGTCGGCAAATTGAAGACCGGCAACGGCTTCGACGAGGGCGTGGTGCTTGGGCCCCTCATCGACCAGGCGGCGCTCGACAAGGTCGAGGAGCATGTCTCCGACGCGGTGAAGAAGGGCGCGCGGGTCATCTCCGGCGGCAAGCGCCATGCGCTCGGCGGCACCTTCTACGAGGCGACGGTGATCGCCGACGTGACCAAGGACATGGCGGTGACGCGCGAGGAGACCTTCGGTCCCGTCGCGCCGCTTTTCCGTTTTTCGGACGAGAACGACGTCATCGCACAGGCGAACGACACGGAATTCGGCCTTGCCTCCTATTTCTACGCCAAGGACCTGTCGCGGGTGTTCCGCGTCGCCGAGGCGCTGGAATACGGCATGGTCGGCGTCAACACGGGCCTCATCTCGACGGCGGAAGCCCCGTTCGGCGGCGTAAAGCTCTCCGGTCTCGGCCGCGAGGGCTCGCGCTACGGCATCGAGGAATTCACCGAGATCAAATATGTCTGCCTCGGCGGCATCGCCTGAGGCAATTCTGCAATGACCCGGCCGGGCGTTCCGGCCGGCTTTTCATTTCGAGGGGAAGATCGTGGCAGCACCGAAAAATGCCTTCAAGGCCGCCCTTGCCGAAGGCCGGTTCCAGCTTGGCCTGTGGGTGGCGCTCGGCAGCGCCTATGCGGCCGAAATCCTGTCGACCAGCGGCTACGACTGGCTGCTGATCGACGGCGAGCACGGGCCCAACGACCTGCCGTCGATGGGCGCGCAGATCGGGGCGCTCCGCCATGCGCCGGCCCATGCCATGGTGCGCCCGCCGATGGGCGAGGCCTGGCTTTTGAAGCAACTGCTCGACCAGGGCGCCCAGACCTTCCTGATCCCGATGGTCGAATCGGCTGCGCAGGCCGAGGCGCTGGTGCGCGCGCTCCGCTATCCGCCGCACGGTATCCGCGGCGTCGGCGCGGGGCTCGGCCGGGCGAGCGATTTCAACCGCGTGCCGGACTATGTGACGACCGCCAATGCGGAGATTTGCCTGATCGTGCAGGTCGAGAGCCGGGCAGGCCTTGCCGCGATCGACGAGATCGCCGCCGTGGACGGGGTCGATGGCGTCTTCATCGGCCCCTCGGACCTTGCCGCGGACATGGGTCATCTCGGCAACCCCGGCGCGCCGGAGGTGCTGGCAGCGGTCACCCACGCCTTCGCGCGGATCAAGGCCCACGGCAAGGCACGGGGAATCATGACGGTCTCGCTGGCGCAGGCGGAAGTCTATCGCGATCTCGGCGCGGATTTCATGGCGATCGGCACCGACGTCAACTGTCTGGTTGCGGCGGTGGACGACCTGCGCCGACGCTTCCTCGGCGAGGCGCCGGCGACAGGCTCCGGCGGCGGCTACTGAGCCGCCGGCACCGCAGCGGTCAGTTGATCGATTGCAGCAGGGTCTCGCGCGCGGATTTCAGGTGCTGCCGGCAGGCGGTCTCGATGCCGGCCGCATCGCGCGAGCGCAACGCGGCGATATAGGCGAGATGCTCTTCCAGAGCCCGGGCGTTGCGTGCGCGGGCATTCGTCTTGTTCCACTGGTAATGGTAGTGGAAGACGATGGCGATCACGTCGTAGAAATCGACGATGAAGCGGTTCTTCGAGGCGCGATGCACCAGGAGGTGGAAGCGCTCGTCGAGCTCGGAGAAATCCGGATAGCGGGCCTCGATATCGGCGAGGATCTCATGGTGCACGGCCTCGATCGCGTCGAGCTCGCGCCAGGCCGGATGGTCCTCCGGCAGGTGGGCGAAGGCGGCGGCCGAGCGCAGCTCGAACATCTCGCGCACTTCCGTCAGCTCCAATGCGAATTCCCGGGTGAAACCCTTCAGCACCCAATGGCTGTTCGGCCGCTTCTCGATGAGGCCGAAGCGGCTGAAACGGATGAGGAATTCGCGGACGCTCGTGGTGCCGATGCCGATCTCGCGGGCAAGCTCCAGCTCGTTGATCTGCATGCCCGGCTGCGCCCCGCCGGCAAGGATCCGGCGCATGAAGCTGCGCTCGATGATCTCCGAGAGGGAATCGGTCTCTTCCGTCGGGAAGTAGTCGGCCGGCACGGGCTTGCGCAGCACGATCTTACGCCGCTTCTCCCAGGCGAGCAGGCCGACGTCCTCCAGCCGGGTCAGGATTGCCCGCACGGTTGTGCGGCTGACGCCGAGCGCGGCGCCGAGCTCCGGCTCGGACGGCAGGCTCGCCGTTTGCTCCAGAAGCTTCACGCAGCGATTGAAGGCATCCTTGAAGACGTTGTTCTGCTTGGCCATGGGTGCCGCCGGTTGTTGGGGTTCGCGTCCCTTAATGGCTGACCGGGCAAATGACCAGACGCGCCGTTCCCGTCATTCTCCCGTTTCCTCCTTCCTTCATATTACCCATTGACGGCATTCTGTCTATTGTCGATAAAAGACAAAAAGCCGGTGAGAGGACGCCGGCCGGGAGGAAGCATGAAGACGCGGACCATCGGGACGACGGGCCTTGCCGTGACCGAATTCAGTTTCGGCACCGCGGCGCTGGGCGGGCTTTACCGGGCCTGCCCGCGCGAGATTGCGATGGCGACGCTGGAGACCGCCTGGGACGAGGGCATCCGCTATTTCGATACGGCGCCCTGGTACGGCTTCGGCCTTGCCGAACGGCGCACCGGCGATTTCCTGCGCGGGAAGCCGAAGGGAAGCTACGTGCTTTCCACCAAGGTCGGCCGCATCATGGTTCCGGTCGCCGACGACAAGGTGCCGGACTACGGCTATGTCGATCCGCTGCCCTTCGACGTGCGCTACGACTACAGCTATGACGGCATCATGCGCTCGGTCGAGCTCAGCCATGCCCGCCTCGGCCTCAACCGCATCGATATCCTCTATGTGCACGATATCGGCGTCTATACGCACGGCGCCGAGCGCAATGCATTCCATCTGCGCCAATTGCTCGATTCGGGCCTCAAGGCGCTGGATGCGCTGAAATCCTCGGGCGCGATCCGCGCCTACGGCCTCGGCGTCAACGAGGTGCCGGTCTGCCTCGACGTGCTGCGGCAGGCCGATCTCGACTGCATCCTGCTTGCCGGCCGCTATACGTTGCTCGACCGCTCGGCCGTCGCCGAGCTCCTGCCGCTCTGCGAACGCAAGAAGACCTCGCTCGTCGTGGGCGGCGTCTTCAATTCCGGCATCCTGGCGACCGGCCCGGTGGCGGGCGCCCACTTCGACTACATGCCGGCAACACCGGAGATCGCCGGCAAGGTCGGCGCGATGGTGGAGATCGCCCGGGAGAGGGGCGTGCCGCTCGCCGCGCCCGCCCTGCAGTTTCCGCTGCAGAATCCGGCCGTCGCCTCGGTGCTGATCGGCACGGCTAGGCCGGACAGCCTCGGCCGCAACATGGCGCTCGCGCGAGAGCCGCTGCCGGCGGACATCTACCCGGCCTTCGAGCCCCACACGCTGGTCGCGCCGGAACTGGGGCTCGACGCCGTCCGGCAATAGTTTCGAGGAGGATCGTATCCGCATGTTGAAAGGCATTCACCCCCTGCTCGGTCCGGATCTCCTGCATGCGCTGAGAACCATGGGCCACGGCGACGAGATCGTCATCGCCGACGCCAATTTCCCGTCGAGCTTTCTCGGCCCGGACGTCATCCGCGCGGATGGTGTCGATGCCGTCGCCATGACAGAGGCGGTGCTGGCGCACATGCCGCTCGACACGTTCGTGCCCGAGGCCGCCTGGCGCATGGAGGTGGTGGGGGATCCGGCGGCGGTGCCGGAGGTCTGCGCCACCTTCCAGGATCTCGTCCATCGGCTGGCGGGCGACTTCACCGTCCATTCGCTGGAGCGCTTTGCCTTCTACGAGCGGGCGAAGGCAGCGGCCGTTATCGTCGCCACGACGGAATTCCGGCTTTACGGCAACCTCATTTTGAAGAAAGGTGTCGTGCTTCCGCAGGAGGTCCACCGGGTCTGAACCCCGGCGGCCACCGTTTGGGAGGACGGTGCGAATGGACGGGAATGCCTGTAAAGACAGCGTTTTTTCGAGAATCCACCCGCTTGCCAAGCGAAAGGAGCGGGTGTAGCCTGCGATAGAAATGTTTTTTATCGATAAAAGATCGAGTTGTCCGCTTCCTGCAACCCGATCCCCAAAGGAGGACAGGAAGCACCTGAGAGGAGAACATAAATGAGCATTGTAAGATCGCTTCTGACCCGCCGCGCCTTCACCGCGCTTGCAGGTGCCGCAGTCCTCGCAACCATGACCCCTGCCGCCTCCATGGCTCAGGATGTCACCATCCCGATCATCGTCAAGGACACGACGTCCTTCTACTGGCAGATCGTGCTCGCCGGTGCGCGCCAGGCCGGCAAGGACCTCGGCGTCAACGTGCCGGAACTCGGCGCGCAGTCGGAATCCGACATCAACGGCCAGATCAGCATCCTTGAAAACGCCGTGGCCGGCGGCCCTGCCGCCGTCGTCATCTCGCCGACGGAATTCAAGGCGCTCGGCAAGCCGGTCGACGAGGCGGCCAAGTCCGTTCCGATCATCGGCATCGACTCGGCGGCCGATTCCAAGGCCTTCACCTCGTTCCTGACGACCGACAACGTCCAGGGCGGCCGCATCGCCGCTGACGGCCTTGCCGCCGCCATCAAGGCCGCGACCGGCAAGGAAGAGGGCAAGATCGCCATCATCACCAGCCTTCCGGGCGTCGGATCGCTCGACCAGCGCCGCGAAGGCTTCCTCGACCAGGTCAAGACCAAGTATCCGGGCCTCGAAGTGGTTGCCGACAAGTATGCGGACGGTCAGGCCACCACCGGCCTCAACATGATGACCGACCTCATCACCGCCAATCCCGACCTCGTCGGCGTCTTCGCCTCCAACCTCATCATGGCGCAGGGCGTCGGCCAGGCGATCGCGGAGAACAAGCTCGGCGACAAGATCAAGGTCATCGGCTTCGACTCGGATGAAAAGACGGTCGGCTTCCTCAAGGAAGGCGTGCTGGCCGGCCTCGTCGTGCAGGACCCCTACCGCATGGGCTACGACGGCGTGAAGACGGCGCTCGCCGCCTCCAAGAAGGAGAAGGTCGAAGCCTTCGTCGACACCGGCGCGAACCTCGTGACCAAGGACAACATGTCCGACCCGAAGATCGACGCGCTTCTCAACCCGAAGATCTGATCGCATCGGGTCACGTTTGACGATCACCCGCCCGGGCCGCATGATCCGGGCGGACGTTTTCCGTCTAAGTCAGGCCGTCTAAGTCAGGGAGGAGAGGGCGATGAGCAGCCTTCAGGAGCTAAGTCACCGGCATGAGGACGAGGCCAAGCTCGCCGAATCCGAAACGGTGCCGCGGGGCGCCCCGATCCTCGAAATGCGCGGCCTGCAGAAGAAATACGGTTTCGTCGAGGCGCTGAAGCCGGCGACGATCACCTTCCTTGCCGGCGAGATCCACGCCATCGTCGGGGAGAACGGCGCCGGCAAGTCCACCCTCATCAAGCTGCTCACCGGTGTCATCCGCCGCACGGCCGGCGAGGTGCTGTGGTGCGGCAAGCCCGTGCAGCTTGCAACGCCGACCGAGGCGATTTCCCGCGGCATCAATGCCGTGCACCAGGAGGTCGTGCTCTGCCCGCACCTTTCGGTCGCGGCCAACATGTTCCTCGGCGACGAATTGAACCGCAACGGGCTGATGCGCAAGCGCGCCATGGAGCGCGCCGCCCAGGCCGTTCTCGACGATCTCGGCTTCCAGCTTCCCGCCGCCGCCGTGCTCAGCAGCCTCACCATCGGCCAGCAGCAGCTTGTCGCGACGGCACGGGCCGCCATGCGCGGCATCCGCTTCCTCATCTTCGACGAGCCGACCGCCTATCTCACGCGCCAGGAATCGGCCCAGCTCTTCCGGCTCATCCGCCGGCTGCGCGAGGAAGGTGTCACCATCGTCTATATCAGCCACCGCATGGAAGAGGTCTTCGAGCTTGCCGACCGCGTCTCGGTGCTGCGCGACGGCACCCATGTCGGCACGCGCCTCATCGGCGAGACGAACGAGAACGAGCTGATCGCCCTGATGATCAACCGCTCGATCGAGCAGATCTACCACAAGGAGAAGGTGCCGGCCGGCGATGTGATCGTCGAGACCCGCGGCCTTTCGGGGCCGGGCTTCGAGGACATCTCCCTTTCGGTGCGGTCGGGCGAGATCGTCGGCCTCTACGGTCTCATCGGCGCGGGGCGCAGCGAATTCGCGCTCGGCCTCTACGGCCGCCAGCCCGTCACCGCGGGCGAGATCTTCTGGGACGGCAAGAAGGTCGCCATCCCCAACGAGCGCACGGCCATGGACCTCGGTATCGCGCTCGCGCCGGAAAGCCGCCGCGACCAGGGGCTCTGCCTCAACCTGCCGATCGGCCTCAACATCAACCTGCCGGTCTTCCGCAGGCTGAGTTCGGGGCCGGTGATCCGCCGCCGCGACGAGGCGGAGAACGCCGACCGGCAGATCCGCAACCTCGCCATCAAGACCCCGTCGCGGGCCGTGCTCGCCTCGGCCATGTCCGGCGGCAACCAGCAGAAGATCGTCATCGGCAAGTGGCTGAGCCACGGCGCCCGCCTCTTCATCTTCGACGAGCCGACCGTGGGCGTCGACGTCGGCACCAAGGCGGAGATCTACCGCCTGTTCGGCGAACTCCTGAGACAGGGCGCCGGCATCATCCTCATTTCGTCCTACCTGCCGGAAGTCTACGAACTGTCGGACCGGCTGCACGTCTTCCGCGGCGGCCGGCTCGTCGCCAGCCACGATCACCGGGCCGCTTCCCATGAGGACGTCCTGACCCAGGCCATCGGCGCCTGAGCCGCCGCGCAAAGAAAAAGAAGAGGGAGAAACACATGAGCGTGGAAACCACCACGGAAAGCGCACCGGCGCCGAAAAAGGGAACGAACATCCTGCTCGGACTCACGCTGCTCGGGCTTCTTCTGGCGCTATGGCTGGCGCTCGGCCTTGCGACCCATGCCTTCTGGTCGCCGAACAACATCTCGAACCTCCTGCGCCAAGGGGCGATGACGGCGATCCTGGCGGTCGGCCAGACCTTCGTCATCATCACGGCGGGCATCGACCTTTCGGTCGGTGCGATCGTCGGCTTCACCAGCGTCATCGTCGCCTGGCTGCTGCAGGCCGGGGTGCCGCTGTGGCTCTCGATCCTCCTGACGCTGCTGATCGGCGTCGCCATCGGCGCCTTCCACGGCTTCGGCATCGTGCGCATGGGCCTGCCGCCCTTCATCATCACGCTGGCGACGCTGACCTCGCTGCGCGGCATCGGCCTGCTCATCACCAACGGCTCGACCATCTCGATCAGCCACGAGGGCTTCACCAATTTCTCGCGGGCCGATTTCCTCGGCGTGCCGAGCCTCTTCTGGATGGTGATCCTGGTGGCGATCCCCGCCTTCGTCTACCTGCACCTCTCCCGCTTCGGCCGCTATCTCTTCGCGGTCGGCTCGAACAGCGAGGCGGCGCGCCTTTCCGGCGTCAACGTCAACCGCACGATCTATCTCGCCTATATCCTCTCGGCCACCTGCGCGGCCCTCGTCGGCGTGCTGCTCGCCTCGCGCATCGGCATCGGCAACGCCACGCAGGCGGAAGGCTGGGAACTCCAGGCGATCGCCTCTTCGGTGATCGGCGGCACCAGCCTGTTCGGCGCGGTCGGCTCGGTGCACGGGCCGCTCCTCGGCGCCTTCATCCTGGCGACGATCAACAACGGCGCGAACCTGCTCAACGTCAATTCGTTCTGGCAGCGCATCATCACGGGCCTGCTGATCATCGTCATCGTCTATTTCGACCAGTTGCGCCGCCGCGGAACCCGTTAGAACGAAACCCATCGCCTGCGGGGATACCCGCGGGCCGAATCCGGCCTTTCGAGGCCATCATGCGCAGACTGGAGTGACATCATGAGCAATCTCGAAGGCAAGACCGTTCTGGTGACGGCGGCGGGGCAGGGCATCGGGCGGGCATCCGCGCTCGCCTTCCAGCGCGCCGGCGCGACGGTGCTTGCCACGGATATCAACGCGGGGGCCCTCGCGAGCCTTGCCGACGAGAGCGGCATCGCCACCCGCATCCTCAACGTGCTGGACGACGCGGCCGTCTCCGCCGTCATCGGCGAAGCCGGCCTGATCGACGTGCTCTTCAACTGCGCCGGCGTCGTGCACGGCGGCACGATCCTCGACATGAAGCAGGACGACCTTGCCTTCGCCTGGAACCTCAACGTGCTCGCCATGGTGCGCACCATCCAGGCCGTGCTGCCCGGCATGCTGGAGCGCGGCGACGGCGCCATCATCAACATGGCCTCGGTCGCGTCCAGCGTGAAGGGCGTGCCGAACCGCTTCGCCTACAGCACCACCAAGGCGGCCGTCATCGGCCTCACCAAGTCCGTCGCGGCCGACTATGTGGCCAGGGGCGTCCGCTGCAACGCCATCTGCCCCGGCACCGTGGAAAGCCCCTCGCTGCAGGACCGCATGCGGGCCGGCGGCGACTACGATGCCGCCCGCGCCGCCTTCATATCCCGCCAGCCGATGGGCCGCATCGGCACCCCCGAGGAGGTCGCCGATCTCGCGGTGCACCTTGCCGGCGCCAGCTACACGACCGGCCAGGCCTATGTCATCGACGGCGGCTGGACGGGCTGACGGCGCGTTCATGTTCGCGAAAGGTCCGCAGGACTAGGATGGCGGTGTGGCATGTTGCCACGCAGCGAAAAGATGCTTACTCTTTTCGCATCTGCGGAAACCGGGTGAAGGCGGTGCAGGGGGCGCAAGGCCCCGCACCGGAAAATGGGATACGCGTCCGATGTATTATCAGCTCTATGAATTCAATCATGCCGCCATGGCCCCCTGGCATGCCATGGCCGACCAGATGCGCATCGCCTTCCGAAACCCGCTCAATCCGCTGTCGCACACCTATTTCGGGCGCACCGTCGCCGCCGGCTTCGAGGTGCTGGAGCGCACCACCCGGCGCTACGGCAAGCCGGAATTCGGCCTTTCCGAGACGGTGATCGGCGACAGGACGGTCTCGGTGCACGAGAAGATCGTCTGGCAGCAGCCCTTCTGCAATCTCATCCATTTCGAGCGCTGTCTGCCGGCCGGCCACCGCAACGATCCGAAGATCCTCATCGTCGCGCCGATGTCCGGCCACTATGCGACGCTCCTGCGCGGCACCGTCGAGGCGCTGCTGCCCCATGCGGAAGTGCACATCACCGACTGGGTCGACGCGCGCATGGTGCCGCTCGCCGAAGGCGGCTTCGACCTCGACGACTATATCGACTACGTCATCGAGATGCTGCATGCGCTGGGGCCGGATACCCATGTGATCGCCGTCTGCCAGCCGGCGGTGCCGGTTCTGGCCGCCGTCTCTGTCATGGAGGCGGACAACGATCCGCTCTCGCCCTCCACCATGACGCTGATGGGCGGGCCGATCGATACGCGCATCAACCCGACCGCCGTCAACCAGCTCGCCAAGGAAAAGCCGATCGAGTGGTTCCGCGACAATGTCGTCATGCCCGTGCCGTGGCCGCAGCCCGGCTTCATGCGCATGGTCTATCCGGGCTTCCTGCAGCTCTCCGGCTTCATGTCGATGAACCTCGACCGCCACGTCATCGCCCACAAGGAGTTCTTCGCCCATCTGGTGAAGAACGACGGCGACGCGGCGGAGAAGCACCGCGACTTCTACGACGAATATCTCGCCGTCATGGACCTGACGGCCGAATTCTACCTCCAGACGGTCGAGACCGTCTTCATGCGCCACGCCCTGCCGAAGGGCGAGATGATGCACCGCGACCGCCCCGTCGACACGACGGCGATCCGCAAGGTGGCGCTGCTCACCGTCGAGGGCGAGAACGACGACATTTCCGGCGTCGGCCAGACCGAGGCGGCGCAGACCATCTGCACCAACATCCCCGATCACATGCGCCTGCACTACATGCAGCCCGATGTCGGCCACTACGGCGTCTTCAACGGCTCGCGCTTCCGCAAGGAGATCGCCCCGCGCATCCTCTCCTTCATCGAGGAGCATGCCCGCACCGGCAAGGCAAAGCCGGCGCCGCGCGTCATCAGGGGCGGCAAGGCCGGCAGCGCCGCCTGATTTTCCGGGCCCGTTTCAGGCACTTGCCCGAATTCCGGGCGTCTTGCCTTGAACGTGCCCGGCGCTCTGCCCACATCGGATTCACCGGAAACCGGGGTGGTTTCCGCCGATCGTGAGGAAGATTGCACATGAACCAGTCAGCACTGATCCGTCCGGACTGGACGCCTGCGACCATCGCCCTGATGGTGCTGGGCTTCGTGGTGTTCTGGCCGCTCGGCCTTGCCATGCTTGCCTACATCATCTTCGGCGACCGCCTGAAAACCTTCAAGAAAGACGCCAACGACACCATGGACGGCATGTTCGCCTCCTGCCGCGGCAGGTTCCGCGGCGGTCGCGGCCGTCATCCCTTCCGCAACGCCACCGGCAATGGTGCCTTCGACGACTGGCGTGACGCCGAGCTCGCCCGCCTCGACGAGGAGCGCCGCAAGCTGGACGAGATGCGCGAGGAATTCGACGCCTATGTCCGCGAACTGCGCCGCGCCAAGGACCAGGAGGAGTTCGACCGCTTCATGCGCGAACGCCGGGCCGAAGGCAAAGGCGACGTCCCGGGTTTCCCGGCGAACTAATCCCGCCCTCTCCGTCATCCTCGGGCTTGACCCGAGGATCCACCGCCTCACCCGCGGCATGGATGGTCGGGTCAAGCCCGACCATGACGAGGAGAGGGAAGCGGGCAACCACGGAAGATCAACCGGCGCCTTCCCGCGCCGGTTTTTCGTTGAAGCGTTTCAGCCGTCATCGAATCGGCTATGAAAGGCAGCATGTTCCCGTCCCTTCGCAAGCCCCGAAAGGCCCTGAAGACGCCGCCTCCGCCGGAGAGGCGCGAGATCGACGTCAACGGCCGGCGCCTGCCGCTCACTATCCGGCGGGATTTTCGCGCGACGCGCCTGACGCTGCGCATCGAGCCGGGCGGCCGGGCGCTGCGCATGACGGTGCCGAACGGCATTGCCGAGCGCGACATCCGCGATTTCCTCGACCGCCATCAGGGCTGGCTGATGACGAAGCTTGCGAAATTCCGCACGACGAACGAACTGGCCGACGGCGGCTATGTGATGATCCGCGGCGTCGCCCACCGCATCGAGGCGACGGGCCGGCTGCGCGGGCTGACGGAGGCCGTCGTCGTCGACGACGAGGCGGTGCTGCGTGTCGGTGGCATGGAGGAGAGCATCCCCCGCCGCATCTGCGATTTCCTCAAGAAAGAGGCGCGGCTGGAGCTGGAACGGCTCGTCGCCGTCCATACCGGCCGCAGCGGCAGGAAGGTGAAATCCCTGACGCTGCGCGATACGCGCAGCCGCTGGGGCTCCTGCTCGGCCGATGGCGCGCTCAGCTTCTCCTGGCGCATCGCCATGGCCCCGCCCCATGTCATCGACTATCTCGCCGCCCATGAGGTGGCGCATCTCACCGAAATGAACCACAGCCCTGCCTTCTGGGCGCTCTGCGAAAGGCTCTGCCCGGCGACGGAGGAGGCCAAGCGCTGGCTGAAGCGCAACGGCAGCCTGCTGCATGCCGTGGATTTCGGCTGAGGCGGCGACGGACCTATTGCCGCCGTCTTTCGGCTCGACTCTTCCGGTGATTCGTGCAACTTCCTCCGCCATGAGACTGGACATCAAGATCTGCGGGCTGAAGACCGAGGAGGCCGTCGACAGGGCGGTCGCGCTCGGCGCGAGCCATATCGGCTTCATCTTCTTTCCGAAAAGCCCGCGCAATATCGAGCCGTCCGACGCGGGCCGCCTTGCTGCGCGCATTCGCGGCCGTGCGAAGGTCGTTGCCGTCACCGTGGATGCCGACAGCGACCTGCTCGATGAGATCGTCCACGAGGTTTCGCCCGATATCCTGCAACTGCACGGCAAGGAGAGCCCGGAGCGGCTTTTGACAGTCAAGGCGGTCTACGGCTTGCCCGTCATGAAGGCCTTTTCGGTGCGCGAGGCGGACGACCTGAAGAGGGTCGATCCCTATATCGGCATCGCTGACCGTTTCCTCTTCGATGCCAAGCCGCCGGCGGGCTCCGAGCTTCCGGGCGGCAATGGCGTCTCCTTCGACTGGAAACTCATGCATCTGCTTGACGGAAGCGTCGATTACATGCTTTCCGGTGGGCTGAACAAGGATAACATCGCCGAAGCCATCCGGCTCACCGGCGCACCGGGCATCGACGTCAGTTCCGGCGTCGAGAGCGCACCGGGCGTCAAGGACCCCGGCCTGATGGAAGCGTTTTTTGAAGCGGCACGAAAGGCGGAATTCGAGGCCGCCGCCGCAGGGAGCGATACGTGAACCAGCCAATCAACCTCAATTCGTTCCGCGAAGGCCCGGACGAGGACGGCCGTTTCGGCATCTTCGGCGGCCGTTTCGTTGCCGAAACCCTGATGCCGCTGATCCTCGACCTGCAGGCCGAGTGGAACAAGGCGAAGACCGATCCCGCCTTCCAGGCGGAGCTGAAGGACCTCGGCGCCCACTATATCGGCCGCCCGAGCCCGCTTTATTATGCCGAACGCCTGACGCAGCATCTCGGCGGCGCGAAGATCTATTTCAAGCGCGAGGAGCTGAACCACACCGGCTCGCACAAGATCAACAACTGCATCGGCCAGATCCTGCTTGCCCGGCGCATGGGCAAGACGCGCATCATCGCGGAAACCGGCGCCGGCCAGCATGGCGTGGCCTCGGCCACCGTCGCTGCCCGCTTCGGCCTGCCCTGCGTCGTCTACATGGGCGCGACGGACGTCGAGCGCCAGGCGCCGAACGTCTTCCGCATGAAGCTGCTCGGTGCCGAGGTGAAGCCCGTCACGGCCGGCAGCGGCACGCTGAAGGACGCCATGAACGAGGCGCTGCGCGACTGGGTCACCAATGTCGACGACACCTATTACCTGATCGGCACGGCCGCCGGCCCGCATCCCTATCCGGAGCTGGTGCGCGATTTCCAGGCGGTGATCGGCCAGGAGGCCCGCGAGCAGATCCTCGCCGCCGAAGGCCGCCTGCCGGACATGGTAATCGCTGCCGTCGGCGGCGGCTCCAACGCCATCGGCATCTTCCACCCGTTCCTCGACGACAAGGACGTTCAGATCGTCGGCGTCGAAGCGGGCGGCAAGGGCCTCGACGGCGAGGAGCATTGCGCCTCGCTGACTGCCGGCTCCCCGGGCGTCCTCCACGGCAACCGCACCTACCTGCTGCAGGACGCGGACGGCCAGATCAAGGAAGGCCATTCCATCTCCGCCGGCCTCGATTATCCCGGCATCGGCCCCGAGCACGCCTGGCTGCACGATACCGGCCGCGCCGAATACGTGCCGATCATGGACGACGAGGCGCTGGAAGCCTTCCAGCTCCTGACGAAGCTCGAAGGCATCATCCCGGCGCTGGAGCCGAGCCATGCCGTCGCCGAGGTGATCAAGCGCGCGCCGAAGATGCGCAAGGACCAGATCATCGTGATGAACCTCTCCGGCCGCGGCGACAAGGATATCTTCACCGTCGGCAAGATCCTCGGCATGGAGCTTTGAGACTATGACCGCACGCATGGACAAACGCTTCGCGGATCTCGCGGCAGAAGGTCGCCCGGCGCTCGTCACCTATTTCATGGGCGGCGATCCGGATTATGCCAGCTCGCTGGAGATCATGAAGGCGCTGCCGAAGGCCGGCGCCGACGTCATCGAGCTCGGCATGCCCTTCTCCGACCCGATGGCGGACGGCCCGGCGATCCAGCTTGCCGGCCAGCGGGCGCTTGCCGGCGGCCAGACGCTCGCCAAGACGTTGCAGATGGCCCGTGACTTCCGCAAGGACGACGACGCGACGCCAATCGTGCTGATGGGCTACTACAACCCGATCTATATCTACGGCGTCGACCGCTTTCTCGACGATGCGCTGGAAGCCGGCATCGACGGCCTTATCGTCGTCGACCTGCCGCCGGAAATGGACGACGAGCTGTGCATCCCGGCCGTCGCAAAGGGCATCAACTTCATCCGTCTTGCCACGCCGACCACCGATGAGAAGCGCCTGCCGGCCGTGCTGAAGAACACCTCCGGCTTCGTCTACTATGTCTCGATGAACGGCATCACCGGCTCGGCCCTGCCGGATCCGTCGGTGATCGGCAGCGCGGTCGGGCGCATCAAGGCCCACACCGGGTTGCCGGTCTGCGTCGGTTTCGGCGTCAAGACGGCCGAGCATGCGCGGGCCATCGGCGCCTCGGCGGACGGCGTCGTCGTCGGCACCGCCATCGTCAACCAGATCGCCTCCAGCCTGACGGCGGACGGCAAGGCGAGCGCCGCCACCGTCGCCGGTGTCGAAACGCTGGTCATGAGCCTCGCATCGGGCGTGCGTGCGTCGCGCCTTGCGGCGGCGGAGTAAAGTTCCCACATGGGAACGATTGGAACGGGAGTCTAGACCGTGAACTGGATCACGAACTACGTTCGGCCGAAGATCAACTCGATGCTTGGCCGTCCCAACCGGGATGTACCGGAAAACCTCTGGATCAAGTGCCCGGAAACCGGCGAGATGGTGTTCCACCGCGATCTCGAGGAGAACAAGTGGGTCATCCCGGCCTCGGGCTACCACATGAAGATGCCGGCGAAGGCCCGCCTCCGGGACCTCTTCGACGACGGCGTCTACGAGGCCCTGCAGCAGCCGAAGGTGGCGCAGGACCCGCTGAAGTTCCGCGATTCGAAGAAATACACCGATCGCCTGCGCGACAGCCGCGCCAAGACGGAGCTGGAAGACACGATCGTCGCCGGCGTCGGCAAGGTGCGCGGCGTCAAGCTCGTCGCCGTCGTGCATGAATTCGCCTTCATGGGCGGCTCGCTCGGCATCGCCGCCGGCGAGGCGATCATCAAGGCCTTCGAGCGCGCCATCGCGGAAAAGTGCCCGCTCGTCATGTTCCCCGCCTCGGGCGGTGCGCGCATGCAGGAAGGCATCCTCTCGCTGATGCAGCTTCCGCGCACCACGGTCGCCGTGGAGATGCTGAAGGAAGCGGGCCTGCCCTATATCGTGGTTCTCACCAACCCGACGACGGGCGGCGTGACGGCCTCCTACGCCATGCTGGGCGATATCCATCTTGCCGAACCGGGCGCGGAAATCTGCTTTGCCGGCAAGCGCGTCATCGAGCAGACCATCCGCGAAAAGCTCCCCGAGGGCTTCCAGACCTCGGAATACCTTCAGGAGCACGGCATGGTCGACATGGTCGTCAAGCGCCATGACATTCCCGATACGCTCGCCCGCCTTCTGAAGATCCTGATGAAGAAGCCGGCGGCTGCGGCCCCGGCGACGAACGACGTCATCGCCATCGCGGCCCAGTGAGATGGTAAGCGTAGCGGCCAGCGAAGCGGCAACGGAGATCGAGAAGCTTCTCGCGCTCCATCCCAAGGGGTTCGATCTTTCGCTGGACCGCATCACGCGGCTGCTCGCCGCGCTCGGCGATCCGCACCTCAAGCTGCCGCCGGTCATCCATGTGGCCGGCACCAACGGCAAGGGTTCGGTCTCGGCCTTCTGCCGCTCGATCCTCGAAGCGGCGGGCCTTGCCGTCCACGTCCACACCTCGCCCCATCTCGTCAACTGGCACGAGCGCTACCGCCTCGGCGTTGCGGGCGGGCGCGGGCAGTTCGTGGAGGACGCGGTCCTTGCCGATGCCGTGCGCCGCGTGGCGGCGGCCAATGGCGGGCAGAAGATCACCGTCTTCGAGATCCTGACGGCCGTCACCTTCCTGCTCTTTTCCGAGCATCCGGCGGATGTCGCGGTCATCGAGGTCGGCCTTGGCGGGCGCTTCGACGCGACGAACGTCATTCCGCATCCCGCCGTCTCCATCATCATGCCGATCTCGCTCGACCATCAGGCCTATCTCGGCGACCGGGTGGAGCTGATCGCCGCCGAAAAGGCCGGCATCATGAAGCGCGGCGTGCCCGTCGTCATCGGCTTCCAGACGGAGGATGCCGCCCGCGACGTGCTGATCGAGACCGCCGAGCGGCTCGGCTGCCCCTATACGGTTTACGGCCAGGATTTCATGGCCCATGAGGAATATGGCCGCCTCGTCTACCAGGACGAGTTCGGCCTTGCCGACCTGCCCCTGCCGCGCCTGCCGGGCCGCCATCAATATGCCAACGCCGCCGCGGCGATCCGCGCGGTCAAGGCGGCCGGCCTTGCGGTTACAGAGCATGCTATGGAAATCGGCCTTGCCCATGTCGAATGGCCGGGCCGCCTGCAACGGCTGACGGACGGCGCCCTGGCGCGGCTTGCCCCGCGCGGCAGCGAGATCTGGGTCGACGGCGGCCACAATCCCGGCGCCGGCCAGGTGATCGCCGAGACCATGGCGAGTTTCGAGGAGCGCGATGCGCGTCCGCTCTTCCTCGTCACGGGCATGATCAACACGAAGGATCCGGTCGGCTATTTCGAGCCATTCGGCGGTCTTGCCGAGCGGGTCTTCACCGTGCCGATCCGCGGCTCCGATGCCGGGCTCGACCCGGTGGCGCTGGCGGGCGATGCCGCCCGCGCCGGGCTCGACGTCGAGCCCCTGTCGTCGGTCGCCGACGCCCTTGCCGAGATCGGCCGCATCACCGCCGAAGACGCGGTGCCGCCGCGCATCCTGATCGGCGGCTCGCTCTACCTCGTCGGCGACGTCCTTGCCGACAACGGCACGCCGCCGACCTGACAAACAAAAAGCCCGGCACGAGGCCGGGCTTGATCTGGTCCGGTTCCGGTCGATCAGGCGGCGCTGGAAATCCAGGAAGAGAGGGCCGTCTTGGGCGCGGCGCCGACCTTGATGTCGGCGACTTCGCCGCCCTTGAACATGGCGAGCGTCGGGATCGAGCGTACGCCGAACTTGGCGGCCAGTTCCGGGTTCTCGTCGATGTTCAGCTTGGCGACCTTCACCTTGCCGGCAAGCTCCGAGGAGATTTCTTCCAGGGCGGGCGCGATCATCTTGCACGGGCCGCACCATTCGGCCCAGAAATCCACGACGACCGGCTCCGCGGAATTCAGCACTTCGGCCTCGAAATTGGACTGGTCGACTTTTACGGTAGCCATGAGGCTCTCCTTGAACGGTGATTGTTACCTGAAATGTGATGCCGCCGGCCCCCGGTTTCAACCCCGGCCGATAGCGGATCGTCCCGTCCGGTATCTCACTTTGCCGTGAGTTCGGCAAGGCTCGCGTCCATCCGGGCAGGCTCCAGCCAGTAGGTTTTCGCCGCCTCCGTATAGATCAGCCCGCAGCGGATTTCCCTGTCCGGATAGAGCGGGCCGAGGATCGCCCGGTAGATCGCAAGCTGTGCCCGGTGCTCGAAGGGGATGTCGCCGGGCGAGGCGGGCGGCACGCGGTTCGTCTTGAAGTCGACGATCTCCACGGCGCTGTCCGTCACCACCATCCGGTCGATGCGGCCCGACACCGCGAATTCGCGGCTGCCAAGCCGCAGCGTGCCCATGATCGACACTTCCGCCCGCGCGGCCGGCGAGAAGATCGCGGCAAGGTTCCCGTCGTCGATCACCGCAAGCGCGGCTGCAACCAGCGAGGCCCGCGCGCTCTCCGGCCAGGCTGCGGCCGCGCGCTCGAGATAGCGCCGCGCCGCCGCCGGCCGTTCCGCGGGATCGAAGGCCGGCAACACCTGCAGGAAGCGGTGGAGGATGCGCCCGCGCTCCAACGCAAGGCCGGCGCCGGGGGCGCCGCCCTTCCTGCCGAAGAGCGCCGAGGGCACGAGAAGGTCCGCCGCATCCGTCTCGATCACCGCCGCCGCACCCGAGGGGCTGAGCGGCCGCGGTAGCGCGCGCTGCGGGGGAAGCGGCCGCCCGAGCGCTTCGGGAAGCTGCACCTCCGGCTTCTCCGCAACGGCCGCCGCCGTGACCTCGCCCGCCGTTGCCGCACCCGCCTCGCGCCAGGCGAAACCCTGCCAGCTCTCGCTGCGCGTCGAGAAGGTCGTCGCGATGCAGCGTTCCGCGTCGGCCGAAAGCGCCGCGGCGATCATCTGGTGCCAGGTGTCCTTGTTTTCCTGCTTGCCGCGATAGCCGCAGACGACCAGCCGATCGGCCGCGCGGGTCATCGCCACGTAGAGCAGCCGGCGATATTCCTCCTCCGCGCCGGCCTTGATGCGCTCGGCGTCCGCCTCGGTCAGCGCATTGGCGAAATCCTTGAGCGGCAGCCAGGCCGGCAGGCCGCCGGCAAGGCCGGGCGTTGCGAGGAAGCGCAACTGCGGCATGTGGCTGTGGCTGAACGGCTTCGCCCCGCCGTCGACGAGGAAGACGACCGGCGCCTCCAGCCCCTTGGCGGCATGCACCGTCATGATGCGGATCTCGCCGCGCGCCTTGTCCTGCTCGCGCTTGACGGTCGGGGCTTCCAGCTCCAGCGTCGAGACGAAGGCCTGCAGGCCCGGAAGGCCGTTCTCCTCCTGGTCCAGCGCGAAGGTCAGGAACTCGTCGATGATCTCGCCGGCCTCCGTGCCGAGCCGGGCGAGGAAGGCCCGCCGCCCGCCGCCGGCTCCGAGGATGCGGGCGTAGAAATCGTGCACGGACTGGCCTTCCGCATCCCGCAGGATTTCCTCCAGCCGGCGGACGACGGAGGCGAGCTCGGCCGTCTCGCGCAGCCGCGCCCACAGGCTCTGGCGCGCGCCGCGCCGGGCGGCAAGGTCGAAGAGGGTATCTTCGTCAAGGGAAAAGAGCGGGCTTTTCAGGAGCGCGGCCAGCGACAGGTCGTCCTCCGGCAGGACGGCGAAGCGGCCGAGCGCCACGAGGTCCTGCACGGCGATGTGCTTGGTCAGCACCAGCCGGTCGGCACCGGCGACGGGCAGGTTATGCCGCTGCTTCAGGGTGCGCGTCAGTGCATTGACGAAGGCGTCGCGCTTGCGCACCAGCACGATGATATCGCCGGCCTCCATCGGCCGCGCCTCGCCCTTTTCCGTCACCGTCTCGCGGCCGATCCAGGCGGCGAGCGTATCGGCGATGCGCCGGGCGAGAACGTTGATCGGCGCCTCTTCCGCCACCGCGTCGAAGGGCGCTGTCCAGTCCTCCTCGTCGAGGCCCGGCGGGGCGGCGATCACGTCCCAGATGTCGACCGCGCCCGGCTCGCGCCCGCGGTTGGAGGCATGGACGATCTCGCCGCCGTCCGGCGACAGGCCGCGCGCATTGGCGGGATCGAGGAAGACCCGGTCGACGGCCGAAAGCACGTCCCGCGTCGAGCGGAAGGAGAGAAGGAGCCGGATGGGGCTGAAGACGGCTTCGGCCGCCCGCGTGCGTCGCGCGACCTCGCGTCCTTCTTCCGCGAAGCGCTCCGGCCGGGCGCCCTGGAAGGAGTAGATCGACTGTTTCTCGTCGCCCACGGCGAAGATCGTTCGCCCGGCGACCCTCGCCGTTTCGCCGGCGAAGAAATCGTCGGTCAGCGCCCTGACGATCTGCCATTGCCGGGGGCTCGTGTCCTGCGCCTCGTCGACGAGGATATGGTCGATGCCCTGGTCGAGCTTGTAGTGCACCCAGGCGCTCACCCGGTCACGCGTCAGGAGCCGCGCCGTGCGGTCGATCAGGTCGTCGAAGTCGAGCAGGCTGCGCGTGCGCTTCAGGTCCTCGTAATCGCCGATCAGCCGCTCGGCGATGGTGAGCGCCGCGCGCGTCGCCTCATACATGCGAAACCGCCGTAGCCGGTCGGTGCAGGCGATCACATGGGCCTGTGCGGTGAGAAGCGGCGTTTCGAAATGCGGGAATTGCTTTTTTAACGCGGCGGAGAAGAAGGCGGTGCCGATCTTCCTGGGTGCCCCGTCCTTCGTGAAGAACAGGGAATGAAGCAGGGTGCGGCGCGCTTCGGCATCGGTGAGCCCGCTTGCGGAGCGGAAACCGGCCGCCGATGTCTTCACCGTGTCGCTGCCGAATGTCTCGGCAGCGGAGAGATAGGCTTCGAGCACGTCGCCCTGCAGCCCGTCGAGCGGCCAGAAGGCGGCAAGGATATCCTCCGCCGTCTCCTGCGGGTCGAGCCCGGTTTCCCGGCGCAGAACGGCGTCCACGCCGCCCGCCTTCGCGGCACCGTCGAGGAAGTCGCGGATCGGCCCACGGCTTGCGACGATCTCCGAGATCAGCCGTTCCAGCCCGGTGTCGTCGGCGATGTCGAGCACGGTGGCGAAGGCGTCGGCCAGCGCCGCGTCATCCTCGCTGGCCGTGGCGGTCAGGAGCGTGCGGCGGGCATCGGCGAGGAGCACGGCCGCCGCCCGGTCGTCGAGCACCGAAAAGTGCCCGGCGACGTTCGCCTCCAGCGGGAACTGGTGCAGCAGCGCCTCGCAGAAGGCGTGGATGGTCTGGATCTTCAGGCCGCCCGGCGTTTCGAGCGCCCGGGCGAAGAGCCGGCGCGCCTCGGCGAGCTTGAAGAGGTCCGGCGCCTTGCCCTCGATGGCGGCCACGCGTCCGGACAATTCCGCGTCGGAGAGCGTTGCCCATTCGGCCAGCCGCTCGAAGACGCGGTTCGACATTTCCGAGGCCGCCGCCTTGGTATAGGTGAGGCAGAGGATGGCCGAGGGCCGGCAGCCGGCGAGCAGCAGGCGGATGACGCGCTGCGTCAGCACATGGGTCTTGCCCGAGCCGGCATTGGCCGAAACCCAGGCCGAGCGGCCGGGATCGGAGGCCGTCGCCTGTTTCTGCGACGTCCAGCTCAACCAGGCAGCCGGATCGGCGGAGGCAGGGCGCTCCTCGTCAAGCATCGTCGCTCTCCTCGCCCTCTTCGGCCGACGACCATTCGGCGACGCGCGCCAGATGGTCGTATTCGCCGCCATAGTCGCGCTCCTTTTCGGGGATGAGCCGGGATGCGAAGCCGAAGCGGCCCTCGATCAGCCCCGTCAGCAGCTTTTCCAGTTCCGCCAGCGCTTCCTCCGCCAGCTCCAGCGCGGATTTCGGCGTCGCATTGGCGGATTTCGCCTCTTCGTTGTTGACCTGCTCGGGCTTGAAGCGATGGCCGGGCTTGAGGCGCACATAGAGAAGGTTCGCCGGCTCACGAATCCCCGGTCCGCGGAAGGCGCCGCGGCGGAGCGCCGCCGCCTCCAGCGCGAGCTGCGGGTCGAGCAGCGCGTGCGCCACCCTCGGCGAGGGCGTGCTGCCGGTCTTGTAGTCGAGGATGTCCGCCCTGCCGTCGGGCAGGATGTCGATGCGGTCGGCAATGCCGGTGAGGCGGATGCCGGCGACGGAAAGATCGAGCGAGGCCGGCACCTCCGTCAGGCTCTCGCGAATCTCGCCGGCGCGGGCAAGATGCCACTCGACGAAGGCACGGGCGACGGCGGCAAAGCGCGGCCGCCAGACGGCATCGATATGCGGCGGCAGGCGCGCCGCGTCGAATTCCTCGCCGAGGATGCGGCCGATGACGGCGAAGGGCTCGCCGGTCCTCTCCTCGCGCACGAAGCGGTCGACGATCCGGTGATAGAGCGATCCGCGCTCGGCCGGTCCAGGATCGAGGTTGAAGGGCGCGATAGGGTCGAGCCGAAGGATATGGCGGGCATAGATCGCATAGGGGTCGCGGCGCAGGCGCCCGATCTCGCTGAAGGAATATTTCCTCGGCTGCAGCTCGGCCGGCGGGTGCGGCGCGGGGCGGCGGGCGGTGGGCACGCTCGCGCTCTCGTCCACGGCATTCGCCCAGCCGAGAAGTTCCCTGCCGCGTGCCCGCAGGTCTTCGGCCAGCGCCGGCCCGCCGACGGCGAGGAGGCGTTGCAGCCAGCGCGAGGCGACGGTCGGTGCGGTGCCGCTGCGCAATGCGCGGGTGAGGATCAGCTTCGGCGCGCCGGCGGCCATCTGCAGGTCGTGGCCGAGCTGGCCGATACGCCGTTCCGGCGGTTCGAGGCCGATGTCGATCTTCATGACGCGCGAGAGGAAGGCGTCGTTTGCCGCCTGTCCCGGCCATGTGCCCTCGTTGAGCCCGCCGATCACCACCGTGTCGACGCTCTGCAGGCGCGATTCCAGCGCGCCGAAGATGAAGACGCGCGGATGGCGCATGGCGCGCGGCTTGACGCTCTCGCTCGCCGCCAGCGCCTCGACGATATCGCACCATTGCGGCCCGTCGGCTTCGATCTCGCCGTCCGTGGCGATCACGCTGGCAAGGAGGTTCGCAAGGCTGTCGCCCGCCTCGCCGGACCAGAGCGCCGCTAGGTCGCCGCGCTCGTCCATCGCGACGGCCTCCAGCGCCCGCCCCGTCCGCTCAGCCCAGTCGGAGACCGCGAGCCGGCCGGAAAGGCGCCGTCCCGTCCGGCTCTGCCCGACCAGCACGCCGGCCAGCGGCTCGGCGGCGGCGGCGACCCGGCGCGCAAGATCGCGGGCAAGGGCAAGCGAAGGTTCCGGCAGCGCCGTGCGCCAGACGGGCGGATGGCGGTCCTCCGCCTGTTTGGCGAGCGCCGCCTCCAGCAGGGGTTCGAGCGTGGAAATGTCGATCTCGGCGGTGCCGCCGCGCAGCGCCGTCAGTTCCAGCGCGGCAACGGCCGCGCGCCTGTCATCGGCGGAAAGGCCGAAGCGGGCCAGCGGATGCTTCAGCAGCGCGGCGAGCGGCACCGGGTCGCCGGGGCGCAACGCCGCCTCGACAAGGAGGCGCAGGAGCGTGCCCTGCGGGCTCGAGAGCAGCGGCGTACCGGCCGAATCGTCCGCCTCGATCCCGCAGCGGGCAAGCTCCGCCGCCACGCGCCGGCCGAGCTTGCGGTCGGGCGTGATCAGCGCGGCCTGTGCGTCCTCGCTCTCCTCCAGCGCGAGGCGCAGCGCGATCGCGATGGAAAGCGCCTCCTCCCGCTCGTTTGCCGCCTCCACCAGCGAGACGTCGCGGAAGGCGGCCGCCATGCGTTGCGGATCGAGCGTGCCGCGTACCTCGCCCCAGCCGGCCGTCGCCTGCGTCGGCAGGAAGGCGCTGGAGAGAATCTTCGCGCGGTATTCCAGCGCCTCGGGCGGATCGCCGAGCGTTTCCACGTCGTCACGCGTGCAGCCCATGCGCGCGAGCAGGCGGTGGAGGCCGTATTGCGGATGGCTGCGCGCGGCCGCATCCGCCTTGCCGGCGCCGTCCTGACGACCGACGAGCATCCAGTCGGCGTCCGACATGAATCGGTCGAGCCCCGGCAGGATGACGATGCCGTTCGGCAGGTTCGCCACCGCCGCGATGAGCCCGGCGGTGGCGGGAATGGAGCCCGTCGAGCCGGCGATGATGACGGGCCCGGCAGGCGGCGCGTGGCGATAGCGCTCCGTCTCGGCATGCAGCGTCGCGTTGCGGCGCAGCGACGGAGAGGAGCGGTTGAGCTCGGCGAGCCGCGCCGGCCAGTAGTCGCTGGCGATCTTCAGGAATTCGGCGGTGAGCTGCCACCAGAGCGCATGGTTGGCGGTGTCGAGCGCTTCGAGCGCCGACCAGTCGAGCTCCTCCGTCTCCATCGCGTCGATGATCTCGGCGAGGTTGCGGGCAAGCCAGACCGCATCGGCGGGGCTTGCGGGCGCGACGAGCGGGCTTTCGGCATGGACGGCGGTGACGGCGGCGGGCAGCCGGTTGCGCCAGGCGAGCACGAGGCGGGCAAGCTCCAGGAGGCGCGTCGGGCCGGAAAGCGGCTCGGCCATGTCGAGGAGCGCGGGCGCCACCTCGTCGAAGAAGCCGGCGTCGTCGTCCGTCTCGCCGAGCGCGCGGATGACGGGCAGGATGGCCGAGCGCCCGCCGAGAAGGTCGACGAAGTCGGAGCGCAGAACGCGCGCCGCGCGCCGCGTCGGCACGTAGATCGTCACGTCCGAAAGCGCCAGCGGGTCGGCAGGGTCGTAGCTGAAGCCGGGCACCAGCCGGCCTTTGATGAGGCTTGCCGCAACCGTCTTCAGGAAGGGCAGGCTCGCGGGGATCGACAGGATGCGCCCGCCCCGGGAGCCCGTCACGCCGCCGCCTCGCGGAAGGCGCCGATCACCGCCTCCGCCGCGCCGATCGCCTCAGGCGTGCCGACGGTGATCCAGTGGCCCTCCAGCATCAGGCCGAAGAGCCGGCCTGCCGCGATGGCGCGGTCGAAATAGAGGTTGAGGTTGAAGGCGTCGTCCGGCGCGTCGTCGAGGAGCGACGGCATCAGGGCGAGCGCGCCGGCATAGACGACCGGCGTGCCGAGCCCTTCGGCATAGCGGGTGAGGCGGCCGTCCTCGCCGAGCGAGAAATCCTTCTTGCCGTTGTGGCCCGTCGTGTCCTCCAGCTTCACGCAGAGCATGAGCATGTCCATCCGCGCCGGGTCGAAGGCCTCGGCAAGCCGTTGCAGGTTGGTTCTTTCGCCGGGTTTCTCGCCGATCCAGAAGAGATCCGCGTTCATCACCAGCACGGGGCCGCCGCCAAGCAGTCGCAGGCCTTTGGCGAGGCCGCCGCCGGAATTCATCAGCCGGTCCGTCTCGTCGGACAGGAGGATTTCCGGCGCGCTGCGGTGCGAAAGATGCGCTTTCATCTGGTCGGCGAAATGGTGGATGTTGACGACGGCGCGCTTCACGCCGGCTTCGGCCAGCGCGTCGAGCCCGTAGTCGATCATCGCCTTTCCGGCGATAGGCACCAGCGGCTTGGGCATCGTGTCGGTGATGGGGCGCAGGCGCGTTCCAAGGCCCGCGGCCAGCACCATGGCGTCTTCGATCTTCATCGGGCGCTCGCGATCATGATTCGGTCGCGAGGATTCCAGCCTTTTCGCACCATGCGCGCAAGGGGGCGAGGTCGGGATGGGAGAGCGCCCGGGTGAGATTGCGGAAGGTGCGGGGCATGTGGCGCATGTAGCCGGGCTTGCCGTCGCGCTGCATCAGCCGCACCCAGATGCCGACGAGCTTGCAGTTGCGCTGCGCCGCCATGACGTGCCAGTCGCGCAGGAAACGCTCGCGGTCGAAGCCGCCCTGCTTTTCGCGAAGGGCGAGATAGTGCACCAAAACGCCCTCGGCGAGGCCGTCCGGCATGTCGACACGCGCATCCTGCACCAGCGAGGCGACGTCATAGGCGGACGGCCCGATCATCGCATCCTGGAAATCGATGATGCCGACCCGGTCGGTGCCGGTGGCTTCCGGCCGCCAGATGATGTTCGGCGAATGGAAGTCGCGCAGCAGGAGATTGTGTTCGGCGCCGCCGAGGCTCTCGATCAGCCCGTCCCAGATGGCAATATAGGCGCCGCGCTCCTCCTCGCTTGCCGGCGTGCCGCGCTTGAAGGGTAGGTACCAGTCGGTGAGAAGGCTGACCTCGATCTGCATCGCATCCCGGTCGAAGTCCGGCACAGGATGGACGATGCCGTCCGCCACGGGAAGGTCGCGCTCGAAGGCCTGCCCGTGCAGATGCGCAAGGCAGGCGGCGCTTTCGCGGTAGCGCTCGGCGACCGGCGCGCCGTTTGCGTCGAGCACGCCGTCGCTGCCGAGGTCTTCGATCAGCAGGATGCCCGCGTCGATATCCGTCGCGTGGATGGCCGGCGCACGCAAGCCGCGTGAGACGAGATGCCGGCCGACTGCGATGAACGGTTTCACGTCCTCCGCGATATGGGCGATCTGCTGGTAGTATTTGCCGTGGGCGAGGATCGGCCCCGGCGCATGGCGCGGCGCATCCATCAGCACGAAGCGGTCCCCGCCGGCATGGATATGTTCATAGGCTCGCACGGAGGCGTCGCCCGTGAGGTGGCGGCGCGCCGCATTGCCGTAGCCGGCTTTTTCCAGGAAGGCGCGGATCGATAATGAGCGGCGAATGCGCGCGAGCGCCGGTTCCGGCCCGTCGACGGTGACGCGCCGTCCTTCGCCCTCCTGCGTGAAGGTGAGGGCGATCCCGTCCGCCGGCAGCGCGCCAAACCCCTTTTCCGGCCATTCGACGAGGCAGATGCCGTCGGAAAGGGCTTCGTCGAAGCCGAGTTCGTCGATCTCGGCCGCGTCGGCGATGCGGTAGAGATCGAAATGGGCGACGGGAATCCGGAGGTCGTAGCTCTGCACCAGGGTGAAGGTCGGGCTCGGCACTTCGAGGAAGGCATCGTCGGCGATGGCGCGGATCAGCGCCCGGGCGAAGGTCGATTTGCCGGCGCCGAGATCGCCGTTGAGCGCGAGATAGTCGCCGCGCCGCACGGCGAGCGCCATGTCCTCGCCGAAGCGGAGGGTAGCGGCCTCGTCGGCAAGGAAGACGTCGAGCGCCATGGGTCCTATTCCGCTGCCGCGAAGGCCGTCATCGTCGCGGAAGGGATGCGCACGGTGACCTCGGTGCCGCGCCCCTCGTGGCTGTCGATGGTGACGGTGCCGTGGTGCAGGCTCACGAAGCTCTCGACGATGGAAAGGCCGAGGCCCGCGCCGCCATGGCGGCCGTGGCTTTCGAAGCGGTTGAACACCGTCTTCAGCACGTCCTGCGGAATGCCCGGCCCGCGGTCGGAGACGGTGAAGACGAGATCGGCGCCCTCGCGCCAGCAGCGAAGGCCGATGGCGCTGCCCGCCGGGGCGAAATTCGCGGCATTGGCGAGGAGCTTGATGAGGATCTGCTTGAGACGCTGCTGGTCGGCGACGATGGTGCCGAGATTGTCCGGCGCGGTGATCTCCAGCGTCACCTGCGCGTCGTGCAGCCGGTCGGCGAACTGCATGGAGACGTCGTCGAGCAGGTCCGTCAGGTTGATGTCGGCATAGTCGAGTTCCATGATGCCGGCATCGACGGTCGCAAGGTCGAGGATGTCGTTGACGATGGTGAGCAGCACCGCCGAGGACGTCGCGATATGGTCGACATATTCGGCCTGCCGGTCGTTGAGCTCGCCCATGGTCGGCGTCTTCAGGAGATCGGCGAAACCGATGATATTGGTGAGCGGCGAGCGCAGTTCGTAGGAGACGTGCTGGACGAAATCGTTCTTCAGGGCGTCCGCCTTGCGCAGCGCCTCGTTCTTCTCGGTGAGTGCCCGGCTGACGCGCACGCTGTCGGTGATGTTGACGAAGGTCAGCATCGTCTGCGCGTTGGAGAGCGGAATGACCGCATAGTCGAGCACGAGGCCGGTGCGCAGCTCCAGCACGCCTTGGCAGGAGGGCCGCTCGTCATCGAAGCTGGTGATCATGTGGCCAAAACGCTTCCAGCCGTCCGGCTTGTCGTAGGAAGGCGCGCAGGCCTGCTCGATGGCGCGGATATGCGTGCCGGATTTCGCCTCGGCCTCGCTGATGCCCCAGAGCGCCCGGAAGGCCGGGTTGGAGAGGCGGATGCGCCCGTCCGGGCTGAATACGGCAACGCCCTCGGCCAGGTGGTCGATCGTCTCGTCCTGCACCTGCACCAGCGTGTTGTAACGCGTTTCGAGGTCGACCTTTTCCGTCAGGTTCTCGAAGACCCAGGTGGCGCCGCCCTGCGGGCGGGCGGTTGCGAAGACGCGCAGCGTCTGGCCGTTCGGCAGGTGCCAGAGGTCGGTCTGCGTGTCGATGGCGCGGTAGACGGAAAGGGCGTTTTCCTTCCATTGCTTCCAGTTGAGCTGTTCCGGCAGCTTGCCGGCGGCGCGCAGGCGGTCGAGCAGCTCGCCGTTGCCGGGCTTGCCCTCGAGGAAGGCGGTGTCGACCTCCCACATGCGCTGGAAGGCCTGATTGTAGAATTGCAGGCGCTGGTCGCCGTCGAAGATGGCGACGGGCGTTGCCAGGTGATCGAGCGTTTCGGCATGGCTCTTCAGCGTGCGGGCCAGCTCCTCGCGCACGGCCTCGACATCGGAGACGTTGACGGCGATGCCGGCCGAGCCCGTCGGGCTCCGCGTATCGACCACGTCGAAGAAGCCGCGGTTGCCGCGCACGACGGTGGAAATCTTGTCGCGGAACGGCGTGTCGTAGGTCGCGGTGGCGCGGATCTTTTCGCGCGCGATGGTTGGCAGCAGCTCGCGGCTCTCGCGCACGGCTTCAGTGGCATCCTTCGCCTCGACGGCTTCGGCATAGGCCTCGTTCACCCAGGCGAGCGCACCGTCGGCGCCGCGCTGCCAGACGGGAAGGTCGATCTGGTCGAGAAGGCCCTGCAGCGTGGTGAGCGCGGCGACCAGCCGGTCGCGTTCGAGTTTCAGCCCGGCGGCTTCCGCCCGCAGGTTGTTGAGCGCCACGAAGCGCACGAAGGCCTGTCCGCCCGAAACGCGGCCCTGCGCCTCCAGCACCTCGTCGCGGTTCGTTTCCACGACGAGGTCGAAGCTCTGGGCCTGCGAGCGCAGCCGTTCGACGGCGCGTTCGATCTCGGCGGCCGATGTCGGCTTCATCCAGCGCCCGAAGGCGAGGAAATCGCGGTCGGCCTGCGGGGCGCCGGTCTCCGGCGGAAGCTGGCCGAGGAATTCCGGCTTGCCGGAAAGCCCGTCCCACACGACGATGCGGCGGTTCTTGTCGCCGATGAGGGCCTGCAGGCGGGAAATGTCGTGGCGGGCCTCGGAAAGGTGCGCCTTCAGCCCGCGGTTCTCCGCTTCCATGCGGCCGCGCTGGCGGATCATCCAGATGGCGGAGACCATCGCCGCCGACATCACGCCGAGCAGCATGGAGCCGGTGACGATTTCCGGTGTGGCGAGATGGCCGCTCGCATGGGCCGGGCCGGCAAGCAGGGCCAGCGCCGAGCCGGCCGAAAGTGCCGATACGAGACGGCGCCTGCCGCCTGTAAACCATCTGTTAACCATAAAGCCATCTTGCAGCGCGAGCGAATGCGCGCATTCCCGTTCCGGCATGCCAAAAGCCTGCCCGGAACGGCCTCGTTTTTCTTCCGCCATCATCCCCGGTATGTCTCCGTCCGTTTGCCGCCTGATCGACAAGACATCCCAATTCGGCGCGAAGGGTCCGCATCTTTCCGCCGAATCAATGTCTTAAACGATACCTGCTTCCCGAATCGTCGGGAAGGGACGGGGCCAAAAAAGAGGCGGCGCGCTCGTGTCAAGCGCGCCGCCTCTAGATGTTGTGGATAATCCGGGTAAGGATCAGTACCTGTAGTGTTCAGCCTTGTAGGGGCCCTGCGGCGTCACGCCGATATAGCCGGCCTGCTCCTCGGAGAGTTCCGTGAGCCTTGCGCCTAGCTTGGCGAGGTGCAGGCGGGCGACCTTCTCGTCGAGCTGCTTGGGCAGGACGTAGACCTCGTTCTTGTAGGCATCGCCCTTGGTGAAGAGCTCGATCTGCGCCAGGACCTGGTTGGAGAAGGAGGCGGACATCACGAAGGACGGATGGCCGGTGGCGTTGCCGAGGTTCAGCAGGCGGCCTTCCGAGAGCAGGATCATGCGGTTGCCCTTGGGGAACTCGATCATGTCGACCTGCGGCTTGATGTTCGTCCACTTGAGATTGCGGAGCGCGGCGACCTGGATCTCGTTGTCGAAGTGGCCGATATTGCCGACGATCGCCATGTCCTTCATCTCGCGCATGTGCTCGATGCGGATGACGTCCTTGTTGCCGGTCGTGGTGATGAAGATATCGGCCGAGGAGACGACGTCTTCGAGCTGAACCACCTCGAAGCCGTCCATGGCCGCCTGCAGGGCGCAGATCGGGTCGATCTCCGTCACCTTCACGCGGGCGCCGGCGCCGCGCAGCGATGCCGCAGAGCCCTTGCCGACGTCGCCATAGCCGCAGACGACGGCGACCTTGCCGGCCATCATCACGTCGGTGCCGCGGCGGATGCCGTCGACCAGCGATTCCTTGCAGCCGTACTTGTTGTCGAACTTCGACTTGGTGACCGAATCGTTGACGTTGATCGCCGGGAAGGGCAGGAGGCCCTTCTGCTGGAGCTGGTAGAGACGGTTGACGCCGGTGGTCGTTTCTTCCGTCACGCCCTTGATGGCGTCGCGCTGCTTCGTGAACCAGCCCGGGGAAGCGGCAAGGCGCTTCTTGATCTGCGCGAAAAGGATTTCCTCTTCTTCCGAGCCCGGGTTCACCAGAATGTTCTCGCCCGCCTCGGCGCGTGCGCCGAGCAGGATGTACATGGTGGCGTCGCCCCCGTCGTCGAGGATCATGTTGGACAGGCCCCCGTCGGTCCACTGGAAGATCTTGTCGGTGTACTGCCAGTATTCCGTCAGCGTCTCGCCCTTGACGGCATAGACCGGGATGCCGGCGGCGGCGATCGCGGCGGCGGCATGGTCCTGCGTGGAGAAGATGTTGCACGAGGCCCAGCGGACCTCGGCGCCGAGCGCGACCAGCGTCTCGATGAGGACGGCGGTCTGGATGGTCATGTGCAGCGAGCCGGTGATGCGCGCGCCCTTGAGGGGCTTTGCGGCGCCGAACTCTTCGCGGCAGGCCATCAGGCCCGGCATTTCGGTCTCGGCGATCTGAATTTCCTTGCGGCCGAAATCGGCAAGCCCGATATCGGCGACGTGGTAGTCCTGCGTGGTGGTCATCAAAAATCTCCAGTCGTGATGGCGCTTCCTATCAGGAAATGCCCGCTGGAGCAACCGGACATAAAGAAGTCTTTATATCCTTATATTAACGGAAGGCTACATCTCCTCGCCGAAGCGGTCTGCCACCAGCGCGTCGAGGGCGGCGAGCACTTCCTGCGCCTCAGCCCCCGTCGCGGTGACGAACACGCTGCAGCCGGGGCTGGCGGCCAGCATCATCAGGCCCATGATCGAGGTGCCGCCCACCGTCATGCCGTCCTTGGAGACGGTGACTTCCGCGTCGAAGCCGTCGACCGTCTGGACGAATTTCGCCGAGGCGCGGGCGTGCAGGCCGCGCTTGTTGATGATGAGAAGCTCTTTCGAGGCGGTCATGGAGGGCAGAAGACCTTACTTGCCGCTCAAAACGCGGCTTGCCACGTTGATATATTTCCGTCCGGCCTCGGAGGCGTCGACCAGCGCCTTCTCCATGTCGTTCTCGCCCCGGATGCCGGCGAGCTTGATCAGCATGGGCAGGTTGACGCCCGCGATCACCTCGATGCCCTCGCCGGTCATGACCGAGATGGCAAGGTTCGACGGCGTGCCGCCGAACATGTCGGTGAGGATGATGACGCCATGGCCCTGGTCGGCCTTCATGACCGCTTCCAGGATATCCTGGCGACGCTGGTCCATGTCGTCCTCGGGGCCGATGCAGACGGTCTCGATCGCCTTTTGCGGACCGACGACATGTTCAAGGGCGTGACGGAATTCCTCCGCCAGCTTGCCATGGGTGACAAGCACCAGTCCGATCATCAGCAGACGCTCCAGTTTCCCAACTCAAACGGCCGGTGGAATACCGCAATGCAACAATTCCGTCCACCGTTGGGGAGGCCATCTTGTCAATGAAAAGGCCAAGTGCAAGCCCAAAATGGCCGATTTCGTGTTTTGCCGGGGCTTTTGCGGTCAGCTTTTCAGGATTTCCGGGTGAAGGGCCGCAAGCGTCGCGAAGGCCGTGCAGCCGGCAAAGAGCGGCAGGCGGGTGAGCGGCAGGCTGCGCGAGGGCAGGATTTCGGCGGTTTCGCCCTCCGGCGGCAGGCGCTCGGCAAAGGGCGGCTCGATCGGCCGGATGGCCCGGTGCAACACCGCCGTCTCCACCGTCGCCATCCTGACGATGCCCGCCCCGCGCACTTCCAGAAGGCCGGCAATGCTGGCCGGCGCCCGGGCGACGAACTCCCCGTCCGTTTCCGTCACCAGCACCTGGTCGTCGCTGACGAGGGCGGAAAACAGCCCCCGCCAGCGCGCCTCCATGATGCAGTGGAGCGCCACGGCGCTCTTGCCGGCGCCCGAGGGGCCGACGAACAGAAGCCCCGTCTCGCCGATGACGATCGCCGTTCCGTGCACGTTGGCGGGGCCGGTCATTTCTGCGGGCCAGCGGGAAGGGAGAGGGTGAAGCGGGCGCCGAGCATCTCGCCGGTCTTCTTGTCGACGACGTTGTCGGCCTTGAGCGTGCCGCCGTGGGCCTCGGCGATCTGCCGCGAGATGGAAAGGCCGAGGCCCGAATTCTGGCCGAAACCCTCGCTCGCCGGGCGGTCCGTGTAGAAACGCTCGAAGATGCGGTCGATATCCTCGGCCTGGATGCCCGGTCCGTTGTCCTCGACCTGGATGAGGCAGCGGTCGCCGCGCCCGCGCGACAGGCGCACGACGATGCGCCCGCCGGGATCGGGCACGAAGGAACGGGCGTTCTCGATGAGGTTCGTGACGATCTGGCCGATGCGCAGCTCGTAGCCGCTGACCTCGAACCGCGTCTTCGGATTGTCCTTCCGGTCGACGACGAAGTCGAGGACGACGGGCTTCTTGCGGGTGTTCACCTGGCGGGAAATGTCGATGAGGTCGCCGAGCAGCTTTTCGAGGTCGACGGTGCGCGCATCCGAGCGGGCAAGCTCGGCGTCGAGGCGCGAAGCGTCGGAAATGTCGCTGATCAGGCGGTCGAGGCGGCGCACGTCATGCTGGATGATGTCCATGAGGCGCTTCTTCGAATCGTCCGTGCGGGCGAGCGGCAGCGTCTCCACGGCGCTGCGCAGCGAGGTCAGCGGGTTCTTCAGTTCGTGGCTGACGTCGGCGGCAAAACTCTCGATGGCGTCGATGCGGTCGTAGAGCGCGTTGGTCATCTGGCGCAGCGCGATGGAAAGATTGCCGATCTCGTCCTGGCGCACGGAGAAGTCGGGGATCTCCTCGCGCTCCTTGGCCCCGCGGCGCACGCGGATCGCCGCCGCCGAAAGCCGGCGCAACGGATTGGCGATGGTGCTGGAGAGGAGCAGCGACAGCGCGATGTTGACGAGGCCGGCAACGCCCGCGACGCGCATGATGGCAAGGCGCTCGGCATGGACGATCTTGTCGATGTCGCCCGCCTGCGTCGATAGCAGCAGCACGCCGAGCACCGCGCGAAAACGCTGCACGGGTACGGCGACGGAGACGATCAGCTCGCCCTTGTCGTTGACGCGCACGACGGCGCCGCGCACGCCCGTCAGCGCGTTCATCACTTCCGGATAGATCGATCCGTCACCGCCGGGCGCTTCCTTGTAGAGCGGCAGGTTGCTCGGCTGGAGGATGCGGTTGAACCAGGAATTCAGCCGGTCGACGAGGCTCGGGCTTTCGGGATCCACCGGCGGCAGGTCGAAGCGCAGCACCTGACCCTGCGTATAGAGGTGGCGCGAATCGAGCAGCAGGTTGGCGTCGGTGTCGTAGATGCGCGCGCGCGTGCGGGTCGGCGAGATCAGCCGGCGAAGGACCGGGGCGATCCGCTCGGGATTGATCGGGAATTCGAGGTCCTCGTCGTTCGGCAGCGGCGTGATGCTCTGGCCGGCCTGCAGCTCCAGCAGCTTTTCCGGATCGATGGTGATCGAGTTGGTGTCGACCGTCGCCGAGGCCGAGATGGCGCCGGCGATGATTTCGCCCTGGGTCAGAAGGCTTTCCACGCGCGCGTCGATCAGGCCTTCGCGGAACTGGTTGAGGTAGAGGATGCCCGAGACGAGCACGACGAGCGCGACGAGGTTGAAGAAGAGGATGCGGCGCGTCAGGCTGGAGAAGACGGCGTTGCCGAAGATGCGGCGGGCCAGCGTGAAGGGATGGGTCCAGCGGCGGCGCAGCGAGCGCGGCGCGGGCCGGCCCTCGCTATCGTCTCCATCCCTTTCCGGCACGTTCTGCAGCAAGTGGGTTATCCTTCAAGCGGGCGGCAGCCGCCGCCGACCGCGGCATTGCACCCCCGCCGCGGTCCTTGCAAGAAAAATCGCGCCTCAGGCGGTCTCGCGGAAGCGGTAGCCGACGCCGTAGAGCGTTTCGATCATGTCGAAGTCGGTATCGACCATCTTGAACTTCTTGCGAAGCCGCTTGATGTGGCTGTCGATGGTGCGGTCGTCGACATAGACCTGTTCGTCATAGGCCGCGTCCATCAACGAATCGCGGCTCTTGACGACGCCGGGACGCTGGGCGAGCGAATGGAGGATGAGGAATTCGGTAACGGTCAGCGTCACCGGCTCGCCCTTCCAGGTGCAGGTATGGCGTTCCTGGTCCATGACGAGCTGGCCGCGCTCCAGCGAGCGCGCCGCCACTTCCCCCGCCTTCGCGCCGCCGGTGGCGGCCCCCGAGGCGGCGGCCTCGCGGTTCGAGGCCCGGCGCAGGATCGCCTTGACGCGCTCGACCAAGAGGCGCTGGGAGAACGGCTTGGTGATGAAGTCGTCGGCGCCCATCTTCAGGCCGAACAGCTCGTCGATCTCCTCGTCCTTCGAGGTGAGGAAGATGACCGGGATGTCCGACTTCTGGCGCAGCCGGCGCAGAAGCTCCATGCCATCCATGCGCGGCATCTTGATGTCGAAGATCGCAAGATGCGGCGGGCGGGCGAGAAGGCCGTCGAGCGCGGACGCGCCGTCCGTGTAGGTCTCGACCTTGTAGCCCTCCGCCTCAAGGGCGATCGACACGGATGTAAGGATATTCCGGTCGTCGTCTACGAGTGCGATCGTCTGCATCCTGCTTGTCTCCATATTCATAGGCGCCTTTCCCGACCTCGGATCCGAGTTCCTGTCCTGGAGGAATGATGCGCCTTCCCTGGGGGTAAAGGTGGAACAAATTGTGGCGAAGATAAAGGGAGACGTTTCAGGGCGGCTTTTCGAGTCACTTTTAAATCGATTATTCAACCGATTAAAAAAGTAAGACAAGTATTTAAATCGATTAATTAATTGATATCATTGCCTAATTTTGATTCCTCTCTTGTTTTTGCAACAATTGCGCATTAGCTTCCGCAAAACTTCACCGGGTCTTCGTCCACGGAGGAAAACTGGACCATGCAGGAACTTGGCGTTCGCAATCCCGCTCTCGGGCTCACCGAAATGGGCATCCACACCGACGGCACGGTCCGGTACAATTTTGCAGCGGAGGCCCTTTACGAAGAGGCGCTCGGCCGCGGCGAGGCCGTCAAGACCGCCCACGGCGCCCTTCGCGCGCTGACCGGCCAGCACACCGGCCGCTCGCCCAAGGACAAGTTCGTCGTTCGCGACGAAAACACCGACGGCGCCATCTGGTGGGACAACAACAAGGCCCTGTCGCGCGCGCATTTCGACGCGCTCCACGCCGACATGCTGGCCCATGCGGCCGGCCGCGACCTCTTCGTGCAGGACCTCGTCGGCGGCGCCGATGCGGACTATGCCCTGCCGACCCGCGTCGTCACGGAACTTGCCTGGCATTCGCTGTTCATCCGCAACCTGCTCATCCGCCCGGAAGAGAAGGACCTTGCCGGTTTCGCGCCGAAGCTCACCATCATCGACCTGCCGACCTTCAAGGCCGATCCTGCCCGCCACGGCGCGCGCACCGAGACGATGATCGCCTGCGACCTCACCCGCGGCATCGTGCTGATCGCCGGCACCTACTATGCCGGCGAGATGAAGAAATCGGTCTTCACGGTGCTCAACTGGCTGCTGCCGGCGGAAAAGGTCATGCCGATGCATTGCTCGGCCAATGTCGGCCCGGACGGCGACGCAGCCGTCTTCTTCGGCCTGTCCGGCACCGGCAAGACGACGCTCTCGGCCGACCCGAAGCGCACGCTGATCGGCGACGACGAGCACGGCTGGGGCGAAAACGGCATTTTCAACTTCGAGGGCGGCTGCTACGCCAAGACGATCCGCCTGTCGGCCGAGGCCGAGCCGGAAATCTACGCGACGACCCAGCGTTTCGGCACCGTGCTCGAAAACGTCGTGCTCGACGCTAGCGGCGTTCCGGACTTCAACGACGGTTCGCTGACGGAGAACACCCGCTGCGCCTATCCGCTGCACTTCATCCCGAATGCCAGCGAGACCGGCCGCGCGCCGCATCCCAGGACCATCATCATGCTGACGGCCGACGCCTTCGGCGTGATGCCGCCGATCGCCAAGCTCACGCCCGACCAGGCCATGTACCACTTCCTTTCCGGCTACACCGCCAAGGTCGCCGGCACGGAACGCGGCGTGACCGAGCCGGAAGCCACCTTCTCGACCTGCTTCGGCGCACCCTTCATGCCGCGCCACCCGACGGTCTACGGCAACCTCCTGAAGGAACTTATCGCCGGGCACGGCGTCGATTGCTGGCTGGTCAACACCGGCTGGACCGGCGGCGCCTACGGCGAGGGCCGCCGCATGCCGATCAAGGCGACGCGCACCCTGCTTGCCGCCGCTCTCGACGGGTCGCTCAAGGACGCGCTCTTCCGCCGCGACGACAATTTCGGCTTCCAGGTGCCGGTCTCGGTGCCGGGCGTCGACACGAAGATCCTCGATCCCCGCTCGACTTGGGCAAACGGTGCGGCCTATGACCGGCAAGCCCGCAAGCTGGTCGACATGTTCATCGCGAATTTCGAGAAGTTCGAGGACCATGTGGACGGCGGCGTGCGCGATGCCGCCCCGGGCCTGAAGATCGCCGCCGAGTAAGGTTTCGGTAATGATTCACGTGAAACCCGGTCTCCCTGAGGCCGGGTTTTTCGTTCCGGCGGACGGCTTCCCGTTTGCAGTCCGCCCCCCTAAAACGGCCGGGAAAGGAAATTCCATGGCCAGCGATCCTCTTTACGTCAGCGGCGCGATCACGATCGCCGGCTGGGAACTGACCGAGCAGTTCGTGCTGGCGGGCGGTCCCGGCGGGCAGAACGTCAACAAGGTCTCGACGGCGGTCCAGCTCTTCTTCGACCTGCGCAATTCGCCGTCGCTCAGCGAGCGCGTCAAGGCGAATGCGGAAAAGATTGCCGGCCGCAAGGTCTCCAAGGACGGTGTGCTGATGATCGAGGCGAACCGCTTCCGCAGCCAGGAGCGCAACCGCGAGGATGCGCGCGAGCGGCTGAAGGAACTGATCCTCAAGGCCGCAGAGCCGCCTCCGCCGCCGCGCCGCAAGACCAAGCCGACGAAAGGCTCGATCGAACGCCGGCTCAAGGCAAAATCCGGCCGGTCCGACGTCAAGCGCATGCGCGCCAAGCCGAACGGCGAATGACTGCCGCAACTTGGCCGTTTATGGATGGGAATGAAACGATGCCTTCCCTTTGCAGGAAGGCTCTGCTTTAGTCCGGAAAACGGATCAGGAAACCAGGGAGGTAAGCCATGGGTCTCTTCAGCTTCATCAAGAACGCCGGCAAGAAACTCGGCATCGGCGACGACGAGCCGCCGGAAGCCGAGGCGGTGAAGAAGGAACTCGATTCCTTCGATCTCGGCACCCAGAACGTCGAGGTCTCCGTCGACGGCGACAAATGCGTGCTGAAGGGAGTGGTGGCCGACCAGACGGCCTTCGAGAAGGCCGTCATCGCCGTCGGCAACACGCTCGGCATCTCCAAGGTGGAAGCCGCCGACCTCAAGGTCGTCGCGCCCGATTCCGGCCTCAAGCTCGGCCAGGCGGACATGACCGAGCTCGTCAAGGCCGCGACGCCCGCCAGGCAGCCGGTGCTCTACACCGTCAAGAAGGGCGACAACCTCTGGAAGATCGCCGAGGCCCACTACGGCAAGGGCAAGGGCGCCAAGCATACGGTGATTTTCGACGCCAACCGACCGATGCTTTCCCATCCGGACAAGATCTATCCCGGCCAGGTGCTGCGCATCCCGGATCTGGCGGAAGCGTAAGTGACACCGGCCGAGCGCGGCCTCGCCCCGGGGCTGCGCTACTTCCCGGACCGTTTCGACCGGGCGGCACAGGAGGCCCTCGTCGCCGCGATCCGCGCGGTTGTGGCCGAGGCGCCGCTCTTCATGCCGCGCATGCCGAAGACGGGAAAGCCCATGTCGGTCCGCATGACCAATTGCGGATCGCTCGGCTGGGTGACGGACAAGGACGGCGGATACCGCTACCAGCCGACGCATCCCGAAACCGGCCGCCCCTGGCCGGCCATTCCCGATCCGCTGCTCGCGCTGTGGGACGCGGTCTCCGGCTACGACAAGCCGCCGGAAGCCTGCCTTGTCAATTTCTACGATCCCGACGCGAAGATGGGCCTGCATCAGGACCGCGACGAGAATGAGTTCGCGGCACCCGTCGTCTCCGTCTCGCTCGGCGACCAGTGCCTGTTCCGCGTGGGTGGTGTTTCACGCAGCGACCCGACACGGTCCTTCCGCCTTTCGAGCGGCGACGTCTTCGTTTTCGGCGGGGAAAGCCGGCTGATCTTCCATGGCGTCGACCGGATCTATCCGGGCACCTCGACGCTTTTGAAGAACGGCGGGCGCATCAACCTCACGCTGCGCCGGGTCAATCCATAGCCGGCTCAGAGCTTGCGCAGGCCCACCGTCTCGATGAGGTGGTTGCGGCCCTTCTGCAGGATCAGGTCGGCGCGCGGGCGCGTCGGCAGGATGTTCTGGTGCAGGTTCTTCAGGTTGATGTTGTGCCAGAGGCCTTCGGCAATGGCCAGCGCCGCCGTCTCGCTGATCGTCGCATAGCGGTGGAAGTAGGAATCCGGGTTCTGGAAGGCCGTTTCGCGCAGGCGCATGAAACGCTCGACATACCAGTTGTGGATCTGCGTCTCTTCCGCGTCGATATAGATCGAGAAATCGAAGAAGTCCGAGACCATCGGCACGATCTTGCCGTCCGCCGGCAGGTCGCGCGATTGCAGGACGTTGATGCCCTCGAAGATCAGGATGTCCGGCCGGTCGACGGTGCGGAAGGTGTTCGGCAGCACGTCATAGGTCAGGTGCGAATAGACCGGCGCCTTGACGTCCTTCTTTCCGGCCTTGATGGCCGAGAGGAAGCGCAGCAGCGAGCCGATGTCGTAGCTCTCCGGAAAGCCCTTGCGGTCCATCATCTTCTCGCGCTGGAGCACGGCGTTCGGATAGAGGAAGCCGTCGGTCGTCACGAGATCGACCTTGGGGCTGGAAGGCCAGCGCGAGAGGAGTTCCATCAGGATGCGCGCCGTGGTCGACTTGCCGACGGCGACGGAGCCGGCGATGCCGATGACGAAGGGGGTCTTGGCCTCGTCGGAGAGGCTGAGGAACTGCTTCCTCTGCTCGAAGAGCATCTGCGAGGATTCGACGTGGGCCGAAAGCAGGCGCGAGAGCGAAAGATAGATGCGCCGCACCTCGTCGAGGTCGATCGGGTCGTTGAGGGAGCGCAGGCGCTGCACCTCGTTCTCCGTCAGCGTCAGCGGCGTGTCGGCCCGGAAATGCGCCCATTCCTCGGCCGAAAAGAAGCGGTAGGGGGAATAGTCGCGGTTGCCGTAATCGTCCGGAATATCCGCCTGGTCCTTGTCACGCACTGCCTGGATCATCAGCTCTTCCGGCTGGCCTTTTCCGCGATGCCCGATTGGCCCGTGCGTCTTTCCAGCTCTCCCAGCACATCTTGTAGCCGGATGCCGCCGATTTTCAATACGACCATCAGGTGATAGAGGAGGTCGGCGGCTTCGCCGGTCAGCGCCGCCCTGTCGTTCTCGATGGCCGCGATGACGGTCTCGACCGCCTCTTCGCCGAGTTTTTTCGCCGCCCGCGGCTGGCCGGCGGCGACAAGCTTGGCCGTCCAGCTTTCCGACGGGTCGGCCGCCGCGCGGGCCTCGACGATGCGCTCGAGATCGGCAAGGGTGAAATCGGTCATCGTGATCTCCTCAGTCGAGCCGCATGGCAATGCCGTGGTCGGCCATGTAGCGCTTGGCTTCGCCCACCGTATAAGTGCCGAAATGGAAGATCGAGGCGGCGAGAACCGCCGTCGCATGGCCGTCGCGCACGCCCTCGACGAGATGGTCGAGATTGCCGACGCCGCCGGACGCGATGACCGGCACGGACACGCGGTCGGCGATCGTGCGCGTCAGCGCGATGTCGTAGCCGCCCTTCTGGCCGTCGCGGTCCATGGAGGTGAGCAGCAGTTCGCCCGCCCCGCGCTCCACCATCTTCTCCGCGAAGGCGACGGCGTCGATGCCGGTCGGCTTGCGCCCGCCATGGGTGAAGATCTCCCAGCGGTCCTCTTCGCCTTCCTGCGAGACCTTCTTCGAATCGATCGAGACGACGATGCACTGGTTGCCGAACTTGTCGGCCGCTTCCGCCACGAAATCCGGATTGGCGACGGCGGCCGAGTTGATCGACACCTTGTCGGCCCCGGCAAGCAGGAGCTTGCGGATGTCGGCGACCGTGCGCACGCCGCCGCCGACGGTGAGCGGCATGAAGCAATGCTCCGCCGTGCGCGCCACGACGTCGAAGATCGTGTCGCGGTTGTCGGAAGAGGCGGTGATGTCGAGGAAGCAGAGTTCGTCAGCCCCGGCCGCATCGTAGGCCTTGGCCGATTCGACCGGATCGCCGGCATCGATAAGGTTGACGAAGCTGACGCCCTTGACGACGCGGCCGTCCTTCACGTCGAGGCAGGGGATGACGCGGGCCTTGAGGGTCATGCTGCCTCTCCCCGGATAAGGGCCAGCGCTTCGGCGGGATCGATGCGCCCGTCATAGAGCGCGCGGCCGGAGATGGCGCCTTCCAGCTTGCGGGCGTCGGGGGCGACGAGGCGGCGGATATCGTCCATCGAGGCAAGGCCGCCGGAGGCGATGACGGGGATGGAGACGGCGTTGGCAAGTTCCAGCGTCGAGGCCCAGTTGATGCCCGTCAGGATGCCGTCGCGGTCGATATCGGTGTAGATGATCGCGGCGACGCCCGCGCCTTCGAACTTCTTCGCAAGCTCGATCACGCCGAGCTCGGAGGCCTCCGCCCAGCCTTCGACGGCGACCTTGCCGCCCTTGGCGTCGATGCCGACGGCGACCCTGCCGGGGAATTCCTTGCAGGCCTCGATGACGAGTGCCGGGTCGCGCACGGCGACGGTGCCGAGGATGACGCGGGAAAGGCCGCGGGCAAGCCAGCTTTCGATATGCGCCAGCGTGCGGATGCCGCCGCCGAGCTGCACCGGGTTCCGCGTCGCCTTGAGGATGGCGTCGACGGCGGCGCCGTTGACGCTTTCCCCCGCGAAGGCGCCGTTGAGGTCGACGACGTGCAGCCATTCGAAGCCCTGGTCCTCGAAGGCTTTCGCCTGCGCGGCCGGGTCGGGATTGTAGACGGTGGCCTGGTCCATGTCGCCGAGTTTCAGGCGAACACACTGGCCGTCCTTCAGGTCGATGGCGGGAAAGAGGATCATGTCAGGGGTTCCAGCGCAGGAAATTGGTGATGAGGGAAAGGCCGAGCGTCTGGCTCTTTTCCGGATGGAACTGCGCGCCGGCCTTGTTCTCCCGGGCGACGAAGGCCGTCATCGGCCCGCCATAGTCGACGGTCGCGACCACGTCTTCCGGTTTTTTGGCGGCGAGGTGATAGGAATGCACGAAATAGGCGTGCAGCGTTTCCGGGATGCCGTCGAAGAGCGGGTGGGCGCGCTTGCGGTCGAGCGTGTTCCAGCCGATCTGCGGGATCTTCAGGGTGGGATCGTTCGGCGACATCAGGACGACGTCGCCTTCGATCCAGCCAAGGCCCTCGGTCACGGTCTTTTCCAGCCCGCGCGAGGACATGAGCTGCATGCCGACGCAGATGCCGAGGAAGGGGCGGGCCTTCTTCTCGACCGTCTCGCGCAGCGCCTCCACCATCCCGGGCACGGCATCGAGGCCGCGGCGGCAGTCGGCATAGGCGCCGACGCCGGGCAGCACGATCCGGTCGGCGGTTGCGACGCGCTCGGCCTTGTCGGTGAGGTCGATTTCGGCCGGAATGCCGGCCTCGCGGGCGGCGCGCTCGAAGGCCTTGGTGGCCGAGCGCAGGTTGCCCGAGCCGTAGTCGATGATTGCAACGCGCATCTAGCGTCCTTCCTTGAAACCGACGAGGCCGAGCATGGGAGCGTGCCGGCGCGGGGAGGTTTCGGATGCCGGCAGAAGGGCGCGCTCGCGCGCCTCCGCCTCGCCGGCCGGGGTTTCCATGTCGTAAATCTCTTCGGCGGTCCCGCGGTCCCCGGCGGCAATCACCGCATCCACCGTCCAGCCGCGGCGGGTGAGGGTGGCCACGACCATCGAGGGGCCTTCGAGGGCGACGAGACTATGGGTGGCAAGGCAGAGGCCGGCGCCCGCAAGGCCGAAGGCCGGATGGCCGGCAGCGGCAAGGCCGAGCGCCTGGACGGCGAAGGCGAGTGCGGCGGCGAGCCATGCCCGGTGCCAGAGCAGCCAGAGGACCGGCAGGAGAAAGGCGATCCAGGAGAAACGGTCGCGGACGAAGCGGGCTCTTTCGTCTCCGGGCCTGCCGCCCGGCGGTATCAGAACGAGGAACGTGGCCATGACGGCCTCCAGCTATGCCCTCAGGCCAGCGAACCCTTCGTCGAGGGAACGCGGCCCGCCTGGCGGGGATCGATCTCGGTCGCGGTGCGCAGCACGCGTGCGACGGCCTTGAAGCAGGTCTCCGAGATATGATGGTTGTTCGCGCCGTAGATGTTCTGGATATGCAGCGTGATGCCGGCATGCTGGGCGAGCGCGTTGAAGAATTCGCGCACCAACTCCGTGTCGAAGGTGCCGATCTTGGGCGCCGAGAAGGCGACGTTCCACACGAGGAACGGCCGGCCGGAGACATCCACCGCGGCGCGCGTCATCGTCTCGTCCATGGCAAGGTCGAGCGAGGCGTAGCGGGTGATGCCGCGCCGGTCGCCGAGCGCCTTCGCGATGGCCTGGCCGATGGCGATACCGGTGTCCTCGACGGTGTGGTGATCGTCGACGTGAAGGTCGCCCTCGGTCCTGATCTCCATGTCGATGAGCGAATGGCGCGAGAGCTGGTCGAGCATATGGTCGAAGAAGCCGACGCCCGTCGAAATCGTCGACGTGCCGGTGCCGTCGATGTCGACGGTGACCGAAACGGAGGTCTCGTTGGTCTTGCGCGAAACGCTGGCTGTGCGGCTCATCGGTTTCCCTTGGGGTTTCTCCGGCAATTTAACCGCCGCTCCTTAACAGGGCCGCCGCGAAAAGGCCAGTGTCTCCACCCGTTTGCAATTGCGCAAGCGCTGCTTACATAGGAACCGACGACGCCGCCGCGCCGGCGGCAACCGGCCCGATCGGGCCCCAGAGGTCTATCGAATGAGTGAACACAATCCTTACGCTTCCATGCACGCCACGACGATCATCACCGTCCGCAAGGACGGCAAGGTGGTGATGGCGGGCGACGGCCAGGTGAGCCTTGGCCAGACGGTGATGAAGGGCAATGCGCGCAAGGTCCGCCGCCTTGCCAAGGGCGACGTGATCGCCGGCTTTGCCGGTGCCACCGCCGATGCCTTCACGCTGCTCGAACGGCTCGAAGCCAAGCTCGAGCAATATCCCGACCAGTTGATGCGCGCCGCCGTGGAGCTTGCCAAGGACTGGCGGACCGACCGGTACCTGCGCCGCCTCGAAGCCATGATGCTGGTCGCCGACAAGTCGGTCACGCTGGCGCTCACCGGCAACGGCGACGTGCTGGAGCCGGAACACGGCACCATGGCGATCGGCTCGGGCGGCAACTATGCCTATGCTGCGGCCCGCGCGCTGATGGACACCGACAAGTCGGCCGAGGAGATCGCGCGCAGGGCCATGCAGATCGCCGGCGACATCTGCGTCTACACCAACCAGAATGTCGTGGTGGAGACGCTGGACGCCGACCGCTGAGCCCGTCCGGTCCGTGCCTTCGGGCGGACCGGCGGACAGGACGAACAATCAGAACGGGACGGCCCGGCGCTGACCATGGCCCGGGACCGTTGCCAGAAACGGAAAATCCATGTCGAACTTTTCCCCCCGCGAGATCGTCTCCGAACTCGACCGCTTCATCATCGGCCAGCACGATGCCAAGCGCGCTGTCGCCATCGCGCTGCGCAACCGCTGGCGCCGTCACCAGCTCGAGCCGGACCTGCGCGACGAGGTGATGCCGAAGAACATCCTGATGATCGGCCCCACCGGCGTCGGCAAGACGGAGATCTCCCGCCGCCTTGCGAAACTTGCCGGTGCGCCCTTCGTCAAGGTCGAGGCCACCAAGTTCACCGAGGTCGGCTATGTCGGCCGCGACGTCGAGCAGATCGTGCGCGACCTCGTCGAGGTCGGCATCGGCCTCGTGCGCGAGAAGAAGCGCACCGAGGTGACGGCCAAGGCCCACATGAACGCCGAGGAACGGGTGCTCGACGCCCTCGTCGGCGCCACCGCCTCGCCGGCGACGCGCGACAGTTTCCGCAAGAAGCTGCGGGGCAACGAGCTCGACGACAAGGAGATCGAGATCGACGTCGCCGATACCGGCGGTATGCCCGGCGGCTTCGAGATCCCCGGCATGCCGGGCGCCAATATCGGCGTGCTCAACCTGTCCGAGATGTTCGGCAAGGCGATGGGCGGGCGCACGAAGAAGGTCAAGACCACCGTCAAGGACAGCTACAAGCTCCTGATCGACGACGAATCCGACAAGCTGCTCGACAACGAGCAGATCCAGCGCGAGGCGATCCGCTCGGCCGAGAACGACGGCATCGTCTTCATCGACGAGATCGACAAGATCGCCGCGCGCGACGGCGGCATGGGCGCGGGCGTCTCCCGCGAGGGCGTGCAGCGCGACCTCCTGCCGCTCGTCGAGGGCACGACGGTCGCCACGAAATACGGGCCGGTGAAGACGGACCATATCCTCTTCATCGCCTCGGGCGCCTTCCATGTCTCCAAGCCCTCGGACCTCCTGCCGGAATTGCAGGGCCGCCTGCCGATCCGCGTCGAGCTGCGCGCGCTGACGAAGGAGGACTTCCGCCGCATCCTGACGGAGACGGAAGCAAGCCTCATCCGCCAGTACAAGGCGCTGATGGCGACGGAGAATGTCGATCTGGACTTCACCGAGGACGGCATCGATGCGCTTGCCGACGTTGCCGTGCAGCTCAATGCCAGCGTCGAGAATATCGGCGCGCGGCGTCTCCAGACGGTGATGGAGCGCGTGCTCGACGAGATCTCCTTCGAGGCGCCGGACAAGGGCGGCAACCGGCTCGTCGTCGATGCCGAATATGTGCGCCAGCATGTCGGCGCGCTCGCGGCCAACACCGACCTTTCGCGCTATATCCTGTGACCTTTCCGCACCGGCGGCCCGCTTTGCGGCCGCCGGTGCCGGATTTTTGATGGCGTGGCCTCTCGACAGGAAAGGCCGCGCGGCCTAGGCCTTTGCCGCGCCCGGCATCATTCCGACACGATTGTCCGGCATCGCCATCGCCGACCTTTTGACCAGACGGAACCGGAACCGTGCGACAGCTCCTTTCTGCGCTTGCCCTTGCAGCCGCCCTCCTGATCCAGAGCCAGACCGCGGCGCTGGCGGTCGACGTGGTGCCCGCCGGCAACCGCAATGCCGAGCAGCCGGCCATCCCCGGTGCCTCCGTGCGCCGCACCAAGGCGGGCAGGACCTCCTTCGACGCGAAATACGAGAAGGTGCGCGACCTCCTGGCCAACGACCGGCAGCTCACCGGCAAGATCAAGTCGGTCGCCGGAAAGTACGGCATCGATCCGATCCACATGGTCGGCGCCATCGTCGGCGAGCACACCTACAATGTGGACGCCTACGACCGGCTGCAGAGCTATTATGTGAAGGCGGCGTCCTACACCGGCAATTTCCGCTTCGCCTATGACGGCGAATCGATCGGCGATTTCCTCGCCCGGCCCGAATTTGCCGCCTGCGCCGGCAAGAAGGGGTCCTATGCGCTGTGGACCTGCCGCGAAGGCGTCTGGAACCGGACGTTCCGCGGCCACAGCGTCGGCGGCACGTCCTTCCCGGACAACCGCTTCAGCGCCGTGTTCTTCCAGCCGTTCTATGCCGGCCAGACCTTCGGCCTCGGCCAGATCAACCCGCTGACGGCGCTGACGCTGACCGACGACGTCGCCCGCATCTCCGGCTACGACCGGCTCGACGAGAACGACGCGGCGGGCGTCTACCAGGCGATCATGGATCCCGACACGTCACTTGCCTACATGGCCGCCGCGATACGCCGCTCGATCGATGCCTACCGGAAGATCGCCGGCGTCGACATCTCGAAGAATCCCGGCCTGACGGCGACGCTCTACAATATCGGCAATCCCGATGCGCGTGCGGCTGCCTTTGCCGCGCGCCGCGCGGCCGGCGAGGCGACCTGGCCGGAAGAGAACTATTACGGCTGGCTGATCAACGACAAGCTGGAAGAGCTCCGCTCGCTGCTCTAACTTCCGCCTTCCTGCCGGTGCACGCTTGGCGCATCGGTCGAAAGGAGAAGACGATGGATGTGCGCCCCGAGCCCTTCGAGCCGCCGGCCCCGGTCCCGCGCACGGTGCCGCCGTCGAAGCTCGAGATCATCCGCACGGTGTTCCGCAATCCGCTGGAGCTGTGGGGCGAGCCCTCCTACACGCTGCCCTGGATCATGACGAGCTTCTTCACGGAGAAGACGCTGATCGTCAACGATCCCGGCCTCATCCGGCATGTGCTGGTCGACAATGCCGCCAACTACAAGATGGCCGTGGTGCGCCAGCTCGTGCTGCGGCCGATCCTGCGCGACGGGCTGCTGACGGCGGAAGGCGCGGTCTGGCGCCGCTCGCGCAAGGCCGTCGCACCGATCTTCACGCCGCGCCACGCGAGGGGCTTCGCCCACCAGATGCTGGCCCAGTCGCAGTCCTATGCCGAAAAATACGAGGGCGCGGAGGGAAGGACCTTCGACATCGGCAACGACATGACGGAGCTTGCCTTCGCCATCCTCTCCGAGACGCTGTTTTCCGGCGAGATCGCCACCGAATCGAACAGCTTTGCCGACGACGTCGACGATCTCCTGCATACGATGGGCCGCGTCGACCCGATGGATCTCCTGCGCGCGCCCGGCTGGGTGCCGCGCCTCACGCGTCTCGGCGGCATGCGGGTGCTCGCCAAATTCCGCCGCATCGTGCGCAACACGATGGACATGCGCCGTGCCCGCCTCGATGCGGACGGCGAGAACGCGCCGGCCGATTTCCTGACCCTTCTGCTGAAAGCCGCAGGCCCCGACGGTCTTACCGTCGAGGAGGTGGAGGACAATATCCTCACCTTCATCGGCGCCGGTCACGAGACGACGGCCCGCGCGCTCGCCTGGACGCTCTTTTGCGTCGCCAACAGCCCGCATGTGCGCGACGCGATGGAAGAGGAGATCGACGGGGTGCTCGAAAGCGGCGCCGATCCGGTGGACTGGCTCGACCGGATGCCCTGGACGCGCGCCGCCTTCGAGGAGGCGCTCCGGCTCTATCCGCCGGCCCCCTCGATCAACCGCGCGGCCATTGCCGACGATGTCTGGACCAGCCCCTCCGGCGAGACGGTGGAGATCCCGAAGGACGTCACCATCCTCGTCATGCCCTGGACGCTGCACCGGCATCAGGCGCTGTGGCACAAGCCCCGCGCCTTCATGCCGGAACGCTTCCTGCCGGAAAACCGCGATGCCATCCATCGCTTTCAGTACCTGCCCTTCGGCGCGGGCCCGCGCATCTGCATCGGCGCGACCTTCGCCATGCAGGAGGCGATCATCGCGCTCGGCGTGCTGATGCACCGCTTCCGCTTCGACATGACGGAGGAGACGCGCCCCTGGCCGGTGCAGCGCCTGACGACGCAGCCGGCTAACGGGCTGGCGTTGAGGGTGACGGCTCGTCGGCCCGCTTCTTCGATTTCTTGATGGTCCTGATCGCCGCGCAGGTCGCTTCGGGGTTCCTGCACGGCTGGTAGACGACGATCTCGCTGCCGCTGCCGTCGTCCCAGACCGCCTGCACGGCGACGGTCTTCGCCTCGCCGGGCTTAAGGCCGAGATAGAGCCAGTTCTGCGTATCGTCGGAGGGCAGGTTGAAGGGCAGCTCCGGGTCGCATGCGGCAAGCGGGAAGCGCTTGTCGAGCGTATCGTCGTTGATCGAGTAGCGGATTTCCGACAGCCGGCAATGCATGGTCTGCAGCGCCGTGAAATAGATGAGCTGCCGGCCGGCGAAGCTGCGGAACTGCACCCAGCCCGTCTGCTTGTTGGCGTCCAGCATCGCCTTGTAGATGGAGACGGCCGGGATCTGCGCCCTGTACTGCTCTTCGCCCTCTTCCTCGGCATGGGCGGGCAGGATGCAGGCGAGAAACGCCGCACCCAGCAGGCCCATTGCCGCAAGCGGCTTTCGGTCGCGCAGATCGTTCACGGAAAGTTCCTCGCTCTTCACCGCAGATGTCGCCGTTGGAACGGTGGCAATCGGCCTGGACATGCAATAACACAATTGTAGACCCGCCTTGAAAAGAGACGGCGGGACCTCCGGAAGAATTCTCGTGGCAGACCATTTATTACTCGGCATCGATACCGGCGGCACCTATACGGACGCCGTGCTCTACAGCGAAACGGTGGGCGTCGTCGCCCGCGCCAAGGCCCTCACCACCCGTCACGATCTTGCCGTCGGTATTTCCGGCGCGGTCGAGGCGGTGCTTTCGCAGGCGGCCGTGCCCGTCTCCGCCATCGGCCTCGTCTCCCTTTCGACGACGCTCGCCACCAACGCGCTGGTGGAAGGGCAGGGCGGCCGGGCCGGGTTGGTGATGATCGGCTTTGCGCCGGACGATCTCAGGCGCGACGGACTTGGCGAGGCGCTCGGCAACGATCCGGTGCTGTTCCTTCCCGGCGGCCATGACGTGCACGGCACCGAAACGCCGCTCGACATGACGGCGCTCGAGGAAGCCCTGCCGACCCTGTCACAGACCGTCTCCTCCTTTGCCGTCGCCGGCTATTTCGCCGTGCGCAACCCGGCGCACGAGGAAGCGGTGCGCGACCGTATCCGCGCGGTCTCCGGGCTTCCCGTCACCTGCAGCCATGAGCTTTCCTCGCGGCTCGGCGGCCCGCGCCGCGCGCTGACGACGCTGCTCAATGCCCGCCTCGTCTCGATGATCGACCGGCTGATCGGCGCCTGCGAGGACTTCCTGGACCGCCGCGGCATCCATGTGCCGATGATGGTGGTGCGCGGCGACGGTGCGCTGATCTCCGCAGCCGAAGCGCGGCGCCGGCCCATCGAGACGATCCTGTCCGGCCCGGCGGCAAGCCTCGTCGGCGCGCGCCACCTGACAGGGCTCGACGCCGCCGTCGTCTCCGACATCGGCGGCACGACCACGGACGTGGCGGTGCTCGACGGCGGGCGGCCGAAGCTCGATGCGGACGGCGCCGTCGTCGGCGGCTACCGCACCATGGTGGAAGCCGTCGCCATGCGCACCTTCGGCCTCGGCGGCGATTCGGAAGTGCGCATCGACGACCGCGGCCTTGCGGCGAGGATCGATCTCGGCCCGCGCCGCTTCATGCCGCTCAGCCTTGCCTCGGCGCTGCATCCGGAGGCCATCGTGCCCGTGCTGGAGCGCCAGTTGCGCGCGCCGCATCTCGGCCGTTACGACGGGCGTTTCGCCGTGCGCACCGGCGTGCCGGAGCGTCTGGCAAGCGGCCTCCAGCCGCATGAGCAGGCGCTCTATGAGAAGATCGGCGCCGTTCCGCTGCCGCTGGACCGGCTGCTGGTCAGCACGCTGCAGCGCGTCACGCTCGACCGCCTCGTCGCGCGCGGCCTCGTCCATATCTGCGCCGTCACGCCGTCCGACGCCATGCATGTGCTCGGCGGGCAGGGGCAATGGGATGCGGTCGCGGCCCGCCTCGGCATCGAGATCGCCGCCCGCTCCAAGGACGGTTCCGGTCATCCGGTCGCCGACGGGCCGGAAACGATGGCCCGCCTCATCGTCGACCGGCTCACCCGCCAGTCGGCCGATGCGGTCCTTTCCGCCTGTCTTGCCGATGACGGGGTAGGGGCGATCGATCCCACCAATTCCGTTTCCGTCGACCATGCGCTGCATCGGGTGGAGGGCATCGTACGCTTCTCCATCGCGCTCGACCGGCCGCTCGTCGGCCTCGGCGCGTCGGCGCCGGTCTATTATCCGGCAATCGCCGCGATGCTGGGCGCCGAGCCGGCCATTCCGGCCGATGCCGGCGTCGCCAATGCCGTCGGCGCTGTGGTCGGCCAGGTGCGCTCCGTCGTCACGACCTTCGTGACCATGCCGGAGGAGGACGTCTTCGTCGTTGCCGGCGGGGGAGAGAGCGTGCGGTTTCCAGAGGAGGCCGAAGCCTTCTCCGTCGCAAGGGAACGGGCGATGGCCGCGGCGCTCGCCTCGGCCCGCGCGAGCGGCGCGGACGAGCCGGTCGTCACCCTGTCGGAGGAAATCGACGCGCCGGAGATCAAAGGTCATCGCAAGCTCATCGAGGCCCGTTTCCGGGCAACGGCAAGCGGCCGGCCGCGTATTGCGGAAGAGGCATAAGTACGATTTTATCCCGGTCGGAATAAATTCTTTATGCTAATGCCGAATTGACTATGCGTGAAAGCTCCGGAAAGTGGGACCATTCGGGATACTCCCCCTTCGTCCCGCCATTCGGAGCCTTTTCAAATGACCTATACCGAAAAAGCCGGTCTTTCGATCGACAGCGCCCTTTACGATTTCCTCGTCAATGAGGCCCTTCCCGGCGCCGGCGTGGATGCCGAGCGCTATTTCGCCGATTTCTCCGCCATCGTGCACGACCTCGCGCCGGAAAACCGCGCGCTGCTGGCAAAGCGCGACACGCTGCAGGAAAAGATCGACGCCTGGTATCGCAAGAACGGCGCGCCGTCCGACATGGCGGCCTACGAGGCGTTCCTGCGCGAGATCGGCTATCTCCTGCCGGAAGGGGGCGAGGTCAAGGTGACGACGCAGAACGTCGACCCGGAAATCGCCGTCGTCGCCGGCCCGCAGCTCGTCGTTCCGGTCATGAACGCGCGCTATGCGCTGAACGCGGCCAATGCGCGCTGGGGCTCGCTCTACGATGCGCTTTACGGCACGGACGCCATTGCGGAAACGGACGGCGCTGAAAAGGGCAAGGGCTACAACCCCAGGCGCGGCGCCAAGGTCATCGCCTGGGCACGCGCCTTCCTCGACGAGAGCGCGCCGCTCGCCGGCGCCTCCTGGCGCGATGCGGCGGGTCTTTCCGTCGACGGCGGCAAGCTGGTCGTCGCGCTCACGGGCGGCGGCAAGACCGGCCTTGCTGAGGAGGCGAAGTTCGCCGGCTATCTCGGCGATGCCGCCGCGCCGACGCATGTCCTCCTGCGCAACAACGGCCTGCATATCGAGATCCGCATCGACGCCTCGACGCCGACCGGCAAGGACGACGCGGCGCACATCTCCGACGTCGTGATCGAATCGGCCCTGACGACGATCATGGACTGCGAGGATTCCGTCGCCGCCGTCGATGCCGAGGACAAGGTCGTCGTCTACCGCAACTGGCTCGGCCTGATGAAGGGGGACCTTTCCGAGGAGGTCGTGAAGGGCGGCAAGACCTTCACGCGCAAGCTCAATCCCGACCGGGAATACACCGCGCCGGACGGCTCGACCTTCACGCTGCGCTGCCGCTCGCTGATGCTGGTGCGCAATGTGGGCCACCTGATGACCAATCCGGCGATCCGCGACCGCGACGGCAACGAGGTGCCGGAAGGCATCATGGACGCGATGGTCACGGCGCTGATCGCCCTTTACGACGTCGGCCCGAACGGCCGCCGCAAGAACTCGCCCGCCGGCTCCATGTATGTCGTCAAGCCCAAGATGCACGGGCCGGAAGAGGTCGCCTTCGCTTCCAAGCTCTTCGGCCGCGTCGAGGCCGCCGTCGGCATGGCGCCGAACACGATGAAGATGGGCATCATGGACGAGGAGCGCCGCACGACGGTCAACCTCAAGGAGGCGATCCGTGCGGCCAAGGACCGCGTCGTCTTCATCAATACCGGCTTCCTCGACCGCACGGGCGACGAGATCCACACCTCGATGGAAGCGGGCCCGATGATCCGCAAGGGCGACATGAAGCAGGCCGCCTGGATTTCCGCCTACGAGAACTGGAACGTCGATATCGGCCTCGAATGCGGCCTTTCCGGCCATGCGCAGATCGGCAAGGGCATGTGGGCCATGCCCGACCTGATGGCCGCCATGCTGGAGCAGAAGATCGCCCATCCGAAGGCCGGCGCCAACACCGCCTGGGTGCCGTCCCCGACGGCGGCGACGCTGCATGCGACGCACTACCACAAGGTCGATGTCGCCGCCGTGCAGGCCTCGCTGCGCTCGCGCCCGCGCGCGAAGCTGTCGGACATCCTGTCGGTGCCGGTCGCCGTGCGCCCGAACTGGACGCCGGAGGAGATCCAGCGCGAGCTCGACAACAATGCGCAGGGCATCCTCGGCTATGTCGTGCGCTGGATCGACCAGGGCGTCGGCTGCTCCAAGGTGCCGGACATCAACAATGTCGGCCTGATGGAAGACCGTGCGACGCTGCGCATTTCCGCCCAGCACATGGCGAACTGGCTGCACCACGGTGTCGTCACGGAAGCCCAGATCGTCGAGACGATGAAGCGCATGGCCGCGGTGGTCGACGGCCAGAATGCCGGCGACCCGCTCTACCGCCCGATGGCCGGCCATTTCGACACGTCGATCGCCTTCAAGGCCGCCCTCGACCTCGTGCTCAAGGGCCGCGAGCAGCCGAACGGCTACACCGAGCCGGTCCTGCACCGCCGCCGGCTGGAGCTGAAGGCTGCCGAGGGCTGAAAGAGTAGCTGCCCCTCATCCGCCTGCCGGCACCTTTGTAACTTCCCTTTGCCCGGGATTGGCGTTGTACTGCCGATTGCGGTGGCGGATGAGAGACCGCAGCACCTTTGGGACACCAAGCCCGTGGGAGAGCCTGGGTCTTCATCCGCCGTTCCATCGAACCCGAACAGTCGCCAGGGCCGCTCGCGCATGCGAAGCCCGCTTAGGCAAGGATGGGACAGGATGGACGTGATCGTTGGCATTGATGTTTCGAAGGACCGGCTGGATGTGCATGTTCTTCCGGCCGGTGACAGTTTCCTTGTCGGCAACGACCATGCCGGCGTGGATGGACTGATCACCCGGCTGCGAGAGGCAAAGGCCGATGTCGTGGCGCTGGAAGCGACCGGCGGTTACGAGATGCTTGCGGCTGCGGGCCTGTCATCGGCCGGCCTTGCCGTTGTCGTGGTCAATCCGGCGCAGGTTCGTTCCTATGCCAATGCGCTGGGCAAACGTGCCAAGACCGACCCGATCGACGCGGCGGTGATCGCAGCCTTCGTGGCGGCGACGAAACCGGATATCCGGCCGTTGCGCGATGAGGAGAGTGAAGCCTTCTCGGCCATCGTGTCGCGCCGCCGCCAGATCGTGCAGATGATCACGGCGGAAGAGAACCGGGCACGGATGGCGCAGACGAAGGAGACACAGAAGAGCATCAAGCGCCTGCTTGCCGCGCTCCGGCACGAACTTGCAAGCCTGGACGACGAGCTCGACGGCCGTATTCGCAAGTCGCCCTTGTGGCGGGTGCGCGAGGCGCTTCTGACGTCTGTGCCGGGTGTCGGGCCGACCACCGCCCGCACGCTGATTGCCGAGATGCCCGAACTCGGCACGCTCGATCGGCGCCAGATCGCCTCACTGGCGGGGATCGCGCCGTTCACGCGGCAATCGGGCAAATGGCGAGGCAGGAGCTTCATCGGCGGCGGTCGCGGCAAGGTGCGCGCCGTGCTCTTCATGGCCGCCCTCGTGGCGTCCCGTCACAACCCGGTCCTCAAGGCTTTCCGCGACAGGCTCGTGGCTGCCGGCAAGCCGAAGATCGTCGCCATCGTCGCGACAATGCGAAAACTCCTCACCATCCTCAACGCAATCATCCGCGACGGTAAACCATGGAAAAACGCTTGACCACAAAGACAGTCGCTCTCCCCGCAAGCGGGGCGAAGGGACGTGCCGCACGGCCTCGCGAATTTAGGGAAGCCTTCGCTCCATCCTCCTTCTCCCCGCTTGCGGGGAGAAGGTCGCGGCAGCGGGATGAGGGGCATCGCACCAAAGCATAAGGCCGCCGGAGTGACCGGCGGCCTTATGAACGATAGCGTTGCCGTCCGCTTACTGCTGGACGATGACGCGGGCATCGTGGCCGGGGCGCACGCGCTTGTAGAGGTCGATGATGTCCTGGTTCATCAGGCGGATGCAGCCCGAGGAGGCGGCCGTGCCGATGGAGGCCCATTCCGGCGTGCCGTGCAGGCGGAAGAGCGTATCCTGGCCCTTGTCGTTGAAGAGATACATGGCGCGCGCGCCGAGCGGGTTCTTCAGGCCCGGGCCCATGCCGTCCTTGACGTAGCGGGCGACGTCGGGCTTGCGGTCCGCCATTTCCTTCGGCGGGTGCCAGGTCGGCCATTCCTGCTTCCAGGCGATATAGGCCTCGCCCTGCCATGCAAAGCCGGACTTGCCGACGCCGATGCCGTAGCGCACGGCCTTGCCGCCGGGCAGCACGTAGTAAAGGAAGCGGTTCGGCGTGTTGACGATGATCGTGCCGGGCTTTTCCTTGGTCGCGTAATCGACGATCTGGCGGTGGAACTTGGTGTTCACCTTGTTGATCGGGATCGCCGGCAGGGCGTAGCCGTTGTCCTCAACAGGGCCGTATTCCGATGTGAAGATGGCATTCGTCGCCACCTTTTCGCCCGGAAGGGAGGTCGAAGAGGAAGAGCAACCGGCGAGCGTGACGGCCGCAGCGAGGCCGCACAGAAGGAGGGCATTGCGGAAGCGCATGAGATTCTCTTGATAAGGAATTAAGAAGTTCCGTGACGCAGAACTTTCATCGATCATGGTTTATTTTCGATTAAACCGATCAATGCAAGCGCGTGCGCTGCGGCATGGGCTTGCGTTGAAGCAAAAAGCCGGGGAAGTGTTTTTTTGCAACAGCAATGCCCGGCCGCCTGCCGCTTCTCGCCGCGCCCGATCCATGCCAAGCACGCCGCCGCCGGCCGTTCAATGGCCTTGCCGCCCGCCGGCCCGAAGCCGCACAGGAAGCTTGCCGCGCGGTTAATAGAGTCTTGAACGCCGAGCTTGCCGCCGCCCGTCCTTAACTTTTGCCCGGCCGCTGGCCCGTTTCGCGATAGAATGCGATTCGCCGAGGTTTCCCATGACGATCGTTTCGCTCCACAACGACAATCCGCTGATCGACGGCCGCCAGTCCGACCGCGCCATGATGGTGCGCCGCGGCGTGCAGCGCATGCTGATGGAGATGCGCCATGCCGTGCTGCCGGAACTGACGCTGGCGAGCGGCCGGCGCGCCGACCTCATCAGCCTTTCCGACAAGGGCGAGGTCTGGATCGTCGAGATCAAGACGTCGATCGAGGATTTTCGCGTGGACCGCAAATGGCCGGACTATCGCCGCCACTCGGACCGCCTGTTCTTCGCCACGCACAAGGACGTGCCGCTCGACATCTTCCCGGAAGATTGCGGCCTCATCCTCTCCGACGGCTACGGCGCGCACATCATCCGCGAGGCGCCCGAGCACAAGCTGCCGGCGCCGACGCGCAAGGCCGTGACCTTCGCCTTCGCCCGTGTTGCCGCGGGCCGGCTGCTGTTTGCCGAATTCTCGATGGATGCCCGGCGCGACGGCCCGGATATCTCGGCCATCGTCTCCGGCCGGCGCGACGAGCCGGCCTGATCGGGCCCCGTTACTTCGGTGCGCGCTTGGCGAGGATGCGCTGGAGCGTGCGGCGGTGCATGTTGAGGCGGCGGGCCGTCTCGGAGACGTTGCGGTCGCACATCTCGTAGACGCGCTGGATATGCTCCCAGCGCACGCGGTCGGCCGACATCGGGTTTTCCGGCAGTTCCACCTTCTCGCCCGGCCGCTGCGTCAGCGCGGCGAAGATGTCGTCGGCGTCCGCCGGCTTGGCGAGGTAGTCGACCGCGCCGAGCTTCACGGCGTTCACGGCCGTCGCGATATTGCCGTAGCCGGTCAGCATGATGATGCGCGTGTCGTCACGGCGCTGGCGGATGGCGGCGATGACGTCGAGGCCGCTGCCGTCGCCGAGCCGAAGGTCCACGACCGCGTATTTCGGTGGGGTGGTCTTGGCCTTGGCGATGCCCTCGGCGACCGATTCGGCCGTGTCGACGGCAAAGCCGCGCGTCTCCATGGCGCGCGCAAGGCGGCGCAGGAACGGTCCGTCGTCATCGACGAGGAGAAGCGAGGGATCCGGCCCGATTTCGTCGGCGGCCGTATGCGGTTCGGTATTTTCTGCCATTGTCATCTTCCGCGGCGGATTTTCGTCCATTCTTGATCGGGATCAGCTTATCGCCCTTTACATAGGGCGGGTAAAGTCATTTTGCGCCCCTGGCTTCCATGCGCGCCCGCGGCCAATCGACTGAGACGCGCGCGCCCGGCCGGTCGCCGGTGCGGTTGCCGAAGGTCAGTTTCGCGCCCGAGCGCTCCAGCAGCGTCTTGGCGATGAAGAGGCCGAGGCCGAGGCCCCCGGCCCGGTCGTCCTTCTGGCGCCGCGTGACATAGGGATCGCCGATGCGCTGGAGGATATCGGCCGCATAGCCGTCGCCGTCGTCCTCGATGACGATGCTGACGCGCTCCGGCGTGTGGCTGACGGTGACGGTCACTTCCTCGCGGGCATGGTCGACGGCGTTTTCCAGCAGGTTGCCGAGACCGTAGAGGATGCCGGGATTGCGGTTGCCGACCGGCTCGTTCTCCCGCTCGCCGTTTTCCACGAGGTTGAGGCGGATGCCGAATTCGCGGTGCGGCGCCAGCACTTCTTCCATCAGCGAGGAGAGCGGCAGCACGCGCATGTGCGCCTCCTCCTCGGTGGAGAGCGTGGTGAGCCGGCGCAGGATGTCGCGGCAGCGTTCGCTCTGGCTGCGCAGGAGCTGCACGTCCTCTCGGAAGCGGTCGTCGCTGCCGAGCTCGCGCTCCATCTCGCGCGCGACGACGCTGATCGTGGCGAGCGGCGTGCCGAGCTCGTGCGCGGCGGCGGCCGCCAGCCCGTCGAGCTGCGAAAGGTGCTTTTCGCGCTGGAGGATGAGTTCCGTCGCCTGCAGCGCGTTGGAAAGCTCGGTCGCCTCGCGCGAGACGCGGTAGGAATAGAAGGCGGCGAAGGCCGTGGTCGAGACGATGGCGAACCAGAAACCGGCCGTCAGGATCGGCGGGACGACGAGCAGCGTGCCGGGAAACCACGGCAGGGGAAACGGCGTGAAGGCAAGGGCGGTGATGCCCATGAAGGAAAGGAAGCCGAGCGGCAGGCTGAGGCGGATCGGCTGCAGCGAGGAGGAGATGATCACCGGCACGCAGACGAGCGGCGCGAAGGGATTGGCAAGGCCGCCGGTAATGAAGAGCAGCGCCGTCAACTGGCAGAGGTCGAAGGCGAGCAGCAGGAAGGCCGACGTCGGCGTCAGCCGGTGGGCCGGCGGAAAGCGCATGGCGAGGAAGAAGTTCACCGCCGCCAGCAGCGCGATCAGCACCGCCGCCGGCAGCCAGGGCAGGGGAAATTTCAGCCACAGCGCGACGACGAGGACGCTGATCGTCTGCCCGGCCACTGCCAGCCAGCGCAGGCGGATGAGCGTTTCGAGGCGCAGGCGCCGGCCGGTGCCCTCGAAGTCGATGTCCTGATAGCCCGTCATCTCTCGCCCTTTCGTTGATCAGGTGCCGCGCGGCTTGGCGCGCGTGGTCGGCATGGCCGCGGCCGGGTCTTCCGGCCAGGGGTGTTTCGGATAGCGCCCGCGCATGTCCGCCCGCACGTCCCGCCACGAACCCGCCCAGAAGCCCGGCAGGTCCCGCGTCGTCTGGATGAGCCGGTGCGCCGGCGAGAGCAGCTCCAGCAGCAGCGGCAGGCGTCCGCCCGCGACGGCCGGGTGCTGTTTCAGCCCGAAGAGCTCCTGCACGCGGATCGCCAGCACCGGCTCCTCGCCGTCGTAGCGGATCGGATGGCGCTGGCCCGTCGGCGCCTCGAAATGGGTGGGCGCGAGGCGGGCGAGATCGCGCTGCGCCTCGTAGGGCACCAGCGCCATCAGCCCCTCGTGAAGGCTTGCGGCGGAAACATCGTCGAGGCCGCGCGTGTTCTCCTGGAACGGCACGAACCAGTCGCCGAGCCGCGCCAGCAGTGCCGCCTCGCTCGTATCCGGCCAAGGCTCGCCGATCGAGCGGTGAAGGAAACCGATGCGGTCGCGCAACTGCGCCGCCTCGCGCGAGAAGGAGAGGGCCTGCAGGCCGAGCTGGCGCACGCCGTCGGCAAGCGCCGCGGCCGCCTTCGGCCCGGCCGGCCGGGGCAGCGGTGTCTCCTCCAGGATCATCGCGCCGAGCCGGACGACGCGGCGCGCCCGCACCTGCCGGCTCGCCCGGTCGAAGACGCACTGGTCCTCGCGCACGATATTGTCCGCAAGGCCGGCTTCCACCGCCGCGCGGTCGATCTCGGCGGCGGCAAGGATGCGCTGGCGTCCGGCCTGTCCGGTGAGGTCGGCGACGACGATCATCTCGGCGCCGGCCAGCCGCTCGGTCTCCGGTAGCTCGGCGCCGCGCCCGTTGGCCATGACGAAGCGCCCCCGCCCGCCGCGCTGCAGGGCGACGCGGTCCGGAAAGGCATGCATCAGCAATGCGCCGGGCGCGCTTGCTGATGCGGATGCCGACTTGCCGAAGCCGTCCGCCATGCGTTGCGCCAGCCGCCGCGCCGCCTCGGCCCGCTCGCCGCGCTCGCCGGTAAAGCGCCGCAGTCGCTCCTCTATATCGA
>NZ_AP044005.1:3610000-3833931 GCF_055392685.1 Shinella sp. Sh6
AGTGAAATAGAACCTGAAACCGGATGCCTACAAGCAGTCGGAGGGCGCAAGCCTGACGGCGTACCTTTTGTATAATGGGTCAACGACTTAGTGTAACGAGCAAGCTTAAGCCGATAGGTGTAGGCGCAGCGAAAGCGAGTCTGAACAGGGCGTTCAGTTCGTTGCATTAGACCCGAAACCGAGTGATCTAGCCATGAGCAGGTTGAAGGTTGGGTAACACCAACTGGAGGACCGAACCCGCATCTGTTGCAATAGATTGGGATGACTTGTGGCTAGGGGTGAAAGGCCAATCAAACTCGGAGATAGCTGGTTCTCCGCGAAATCTATTTAGGTAGAGCGTCGAGCGAATACCCACGGGGGTAGAGCACTGGATGGGCTATGGGGACTCACCGTCTTACTGATCCTAACCAAACTCCGAATACCGTGGAGTACTACTCGGCAGACACACGGCGGGTGCTAACGTCCGTCGTGAAAAGGGCAACAACCCTGACCTCCAGCTAAGGTCCCCAAGTCATGGCTAAGTGGGAAAGGATGTGAGGATCCCAAAACAACCAGGATGTTGGCTTAGAAGCAGCCATCATTTAAAGAAAGCGTAACAGCTCACTGGTCTAAATAAGGGTCTTTGCGCCGAAAATGTAACGGGGCTGAAGCCATGCACCGAAGCTGAGGATGTATCGCAAGATACGTGGTAGCGGAGCGTTCCGTAAGCCTGCGAAGGAGGACCCGTGAGGGCCTCTGGAGGTATCGGAAGTGCGAATGTTGACATGAGTAACGATAAAGGGGGTGAGAGACCCCCTCGCCGAAAGACCAAGGGTTCCTGCTTAAAGTTAATCTGAGCAGGGTTAGCCGGCCCCTAAGACGAGGCGGACACGCGTAGTCGATGGGAACCACGTTAATATTCGTGGGCCTGGTGGTAGTGACGGATTGCGTAACTTGTACATTCTTATTGGATTGGGTGTGCAGGGAAGCGGTTCCAGGAAATAGCTCCACCGTATAGACCGTACCCGAAACCGACACAGGTGGTCAGGTAGAGTATACCAAGGCGCTTGAGAGAACTGCGTTGAAGGAACTCGGCAAATTGCACGCGTAACTTCGGAAGAAGCGTGACCCCATTGTACGCAAGTATGGTGGGGTGGCACAGACCAGGGGGTAGCGACTGTTTATCAAAAACACAGGGCTCTGCGAAGTCGCAAGACGACGTATAGGGTCTGACGCCTGCCCGGTGCTGGAAGGTTAAGAGGAGAGGTGCAAGCTTTGAATCGAAGCCCCAGTAAACGGCGGCCGTAACTATAACGGTCCTAAGGTAGCGAAATTCCTTGTCGGGTAAGTTCCGACCTGCACGAATGGCGTAACGACTTCCCCGCTGTCTCCAACGCAGACTCAGTGAAATTGAATTCCCCGTGAAGATGCGGGGTTCCTGCGGTCAGACGGAAAGACCCCGTGCACCTTTACTATAGCTTTACACTGGCATTCGTGTCGGCATGTGTAGGATAGGTGGTAGGCTTTGAAGCAGGGACGCCAGTTCCTGTGGAGCCATCCTTGAAATACCACCCTTATCGTCATGGATGTCTAACCGCGGCCCGTCATCCGGGTCCGGGACAGTGTATGGTGGGTAGTTTGACTGGGGCGGTCGCCTCCGAAAGAGTAACGGAGGCGCGCGATGGTGGGCTCAGAGCGGTCGGAAATCGCTCGTCGAGTGCAATGGCATAAGCCCGCCTGACTGCGAGACTGACAAGTCGAGCAGAGACGAAAGTCGGTCATAGTGATCCGGTGGTCCCGCGTGGAAGGGCCATCGCTCAACGGATAAAAGGTACGCCGGGGATAACAGGCTGATGACCCCCAAGAGTCCATATCGACGGGGTTGTTTGGCACCTCGATGTCGGCTCATCGCATCCTGGGGCTGGAGCAGGTCCCAAGGGTTTGGCTGTTCGCCAATTAAAGCGGTACGTGAGCTGGGTTCAGAACGTCGTGAGACAGTTCGGTCCCTATCTGCCGTGGGTGTAGGAATATTGACAGGATCTGTCCCTAGTACGAGAGGACCGGGATGGACATATCTCTGGTGGACCTGTTGTCGTGCCAACGGCATAGCAGGGTAGCTATATATGGAAGGGATAACCGCTGAAGGCATCTAAGCGGGAAACCCACCTGAAAACGAGTATTCCCTTGAGAGCCGTGGAAGACGACCACGTTGATAGGACGGGTGTGGAAGTGCAGCAATGCATGAAGCTTACCGTTACTAATCGCTCGATTGGCTTGATCGTTCTCATTGTTCATGCTCATCCAACAAACTCGATGAGCCATCTCTTCCGTGCGCTTGCGGCCCCCCGGCCGAAGGCGCAGCCCGAAGAAAAAGACGTGTTCACAAAAGACAAACGAGGAAGAAACCCTTCCTCTACCAGCTTCTCGAAAGATTGCCCTTAGCCGACCTGGTGGTCATGGCGGGGTGGCCGCACCCGTTCCCATTCCGAACACGGCCGTGAAACGCCCCAGCGCCAATGGTACTTCGTCTCAAGACGCGGGAGAGTAGGTCGCTGCCAGGTCTGCTAAAGGCAATCAAAATCTTCTCAACCACAAAACCACCCATAACGCGGGGTGGAGCAGCCCGGTAGCTCGTCAGGCTCATAACCTGAAGGCCGCAGGTTCAAATCCTGCCCCCGCAACCAACATTCACAACAAGCCCCGCAGCCAAACAGCCGCGGGGCTTGCTGCGTTCCGGGCGCCGGAAACAAAGCCTCGACTCTCCATCAGTTCATCGACAATCACCTCCGCCCGTTTCGGCTCTCCAAAGCGCCGGGGCGCTGCATGCGAATTGTCGAAAGTCAAGTTAGGGCCGCTAATTTAGGGTTTAGCGTTAACTGTTCCTAAAGCGTTCGGCCTGCACTTAGTCATACTATAAGGAGATCATCATGCTGCTTGGCCGACTGCTTCTCACCGCCGCCAGTGCTCTCGCGCTCTCGGGCGCCGTTGCTGCGGCCGAACCTGCGAAACCCGATATCCAGAAGCTCGTCACGCCCGAGGTCATCAAGCAGATGCGGACGTGGATCGAGAGCGACATCGTCCGCATCTCGATCGCCACCCAGAACAAGCGGCTGTCGAAGCTCGACCAGGCGACGATCGACACGCTCGACAAGCAATGGGTCAAGGAGCGCGAGAGCGAGGACAAGCCGCTGATCGCCGCGACGCTCTCCAATCCGCTCTCCATCTATCTTTCGCGCATGCAGGGACGCTCGCTCGGCCTTTATGCCGAGATCTTCATCATGGACCAGAACGGCCTCAATGTCGGGCAGAGCTCGATCACCAGCGACTTCTGGCAGGGCGACGAAGCCAAGTTCCAGAAGACCTATGACGTCGCCCCCGACGCCGTCTTCATCGACGAGCCCGAGTTCGACGACGAGATGAAGGTCTGGCGCGGGCAGGTGAACTTCACCGTGACCGACACGGACGGCAAGTCCATCGGCGCGGCGACGGTCGAACTCAACCTGACGGAACTCGCCCGGCGCGCCGAAACCGGCGCGTGAGCGCCCGCCCGGCCTGGAACAACCGAATCCCTCGCAAGGCCGCGGTATGGCGCAGAGGGTGTCGAGGAGCATAGACATGTCCCTGTTGAACAATATCTCCGTCAGCCTGAAGGGCTTTGCCGCCTTCGCGACGCTCACGATCATCGCGACGGCCGCCTGCGGCCTGATCTACATGCGCTCGACGACGGCCACGCATCTGGTCGAGGCCAATCTCGCCATCGGCGCCCTGATCGACGATACGGGCCATCTGTCGGATGCCGTCTCGGAAGCCGATCTCGCCTACAAGAACTTTCTTCTGACCGGCAACCGCGACTTCGTCTCGCTCTACGAAAGCGAAAGCGCCAAGATCGACACCAAGGCGAGCGAGCTTGCGGCGGAATTCGCCAAGACGGCGCCGGACCAGGCGGCCGCGCTCAAGGAGACGGCGGCCATCGCCGCGGCCTGGCGCGACGAGTTCGTCAACCGCCAGATCGTCCTGATGCGCGACCCGATGACGGTCGAGCTTGCCCGCGCCATCGAAGCCACCGGCGAGGGCACCACCCGCGTCGGCGAATTCAACGGCAAGCTGACGACACTGATCGGCAGCCTGCAGAAGCGGGCCGACGTCGCCTCGGCGGACCAGCAGGCCGCGCTCTCCTCGGTCGAGACGATCAGCCTGATCGTGCCCATCCTCGTCGCGGTCGTCGCGGTCGTGCTCGGCATCCTCAACCATCTTTATGCCGCCCGCCCGCTGATGCTGCTCGCCGGCACGATGCAGCGCCTTGCGGAAGGCGATCTCGACGTGCCGACCGTCTATGTCGGCACCGACGAGATCGGCCGCATCGCTGCAACGACGGAGGTCTTCAAGGAATCGGCGCTTGCCAACCGCCGCCTCGAGGCCGAGGCCGACGAGAACCGCCGCCGCGCCGAGGCCGACCGCCTCGCCGCCCAGGACCGCGCCGAGACGGAAGCCGCCGAGCGGCTGCGGATCGCGACGTCGGGCCTTGCGGACGGCCTGCAGCGGCTCGCCTCCGGCGACCTCTCCTTCCAACTCGACGAGGCTTTCGCAGCGGATTTCGAGACGTTGCGCCACGACTTCAACCGTTCGGTCGCCCAGCTCGGCTCGACGCTCTCGGCCATCGCCGGCAGCATCTCCGCCATGGAATCGGGCACCCGCGAGATCGCGGCCGGCGCCGATGACCTGTCGCGCCGCACCGAACAGCAGGCCGCCTCGCTCGAGGAGACTGCGGCCGCCGTCGAGGAGATCACGTCCAACGTGGTCAATTCCACCAAGCGGACGGAAGAGGCCCGCGAGGTCGCAAGCCGCGCCAACGTATCGGCAACGGAATCCTCCGAGGTCGTCTCCAGGGCCGAGGACGCGATGCGCAAGATCGAGGAGAGCGCGCAGCAGATCTCCAACATCATCGGCGTGATCGACGAGATTGCCTTCCAGACGAACCTCCTGGCGCTGAATGCCGGCGTGGAAGCGGCGCGTGCCGGGGAAGCCGGCAAGGGCTTTGCCGTCGTCGCGCAGGAAGTGCGCGAGCTTGCCCAGCGCTCGGCGAACGCCGCCAAGGAGATCAAGCAGCTCATCCAGAATTCGACGAACCAGGTCTCCGGCGGCGTCGAGCTCGTGCGGCAGGCCGGCGGCGCGCTGCGGACGATCGGCGGCTTCATCGCCGAGATGAACACGCACATGGATGCGATCGTCATCTCGGCGAAGGAACAGTCGACGGGCCTTTCCGAAGTCAACCAGGCGGTCAACGCCATGGACCAGACGACGCAGCAGAACGCGGCGATGGTCGAGGAATCCAACGCGGCCTCCGCGACCCTCGCCAACGAGGCGGCAAAGCTCCGCGAGCTCGTCGCCCAGTTCCGCCTCGGCAACGAAACGGCCCCGGCCGCGGCGCTCCGCCAGGTGGCGCGCAGCATGGCCCAGCCCACGCGCCAGACGGCCGTCCGCATGGCGTCGGCGGGCAATGCCGCGGTCGCGCAGGAATGGACCGAGTTCTGAGAGAACGAAGCCCGGCGGAACGGCCGGGCTTCTTTTCATTCTTTTCGGCTCTCCGCGGGGATCACGCCGCGTTGAGCTTCTTCTCGCAGCGCAGCAGCATGCCGTAGAGGTCGCGCGGCTCGTCGGGGTCGGCGAGAAGGTCGAGCTCGGTGAACATGCCGTGCTCGGCAATCTTCTCCCGCACATAGCGGAGCGCGGAGAAATCCTCGATGGCGAAGCCCACGCTGTCGAAGAGCGTGATCTGGTCCGCGCTCCTGCGGCCCTCGGCCTCACCGGTCATGACCTGCCAGAGTTCGATGACGGGATGCTCGGCCGGCAGCTGCTGGATCTCGCCCTCGATGCGCGTCTGCGGCGGATATTCGACGAAGATGTCCGAGCGCAGCAGGATGTCCCTGCTGAGTTCGGTCTTGCCGGGGCAGTCGCCGCCGACCGCGTTGATGTGGACGCCGGGACCGACATGATTGTCCGAGAGGATCGTCGCATACTGCTTGTCGGCCGTGACCGTGGTGATGATATCGGCGCCCTCGACGGCCTCTTCCACAGAAGCGCATTCCGCGATGGCGAAGCCAAGGCCGGCAAGGTTGCGGGCGCATTTCCCGATGGCCGATGCGTCGATGTCGTAGAGGCGGAGCCTGTCGATCCCGAGCAGCGAGCGGAAGGCGCGGGCCTGGAACTCGCTCTGCGCGCCGTTGCCGATGATGGCCATGGTGCGGGCATTCGGCCGCGCCAGGAATTTCGCCGCGACGGCGGAGGTCGCGGCAGTGCGCAGCGCCGTCAGGATCGTCATCTCGGTAAGCAGCATCGGATAGCCGTTGCCGACATCCGACAGGACGCCGAAGGCCGTCACGGTCTGGCGGCCGTCGCGCGTGTTCTTCGGATGGCCGTTCACATATTTGAAGCCGTAGAGCGTGCCGTCGCTGGTCGGCATCAGTTCGATGACGCCTTCCTTGGAGTGGGAGGCGACGCGCGGGGTCTTGTCGAAGACCGGCCAGCGGCGGAAGTCCTCCTCGATGGTCGCCGCCAGTTCCGTCAGGAACCGATCGATGCCGACCTTGAGGACCAGCTTCATCATATGGTCCACGCTGACGAAGGGAACCACGTTCAGTTTCGCATCAGTGTTCATTTTGCCTCCAACAAGAGAACAGCCGCATTCAGCCGGCGAGCGTCGGGCGATCCATCACCCGCTTGCCCATCAGGCTGGAAACGAGATCGACGAGGAGCTTGGCGGTCTTGCCGCGCTCGTCGAGGAACGGATTCAGCTCGACGATGTCGAGGCTCGTCACGAGACCGCTGTCATGCAGCATTTCCATGATCAGGTGCGCCTCGCGGAAGGTCGCGCCCCCCGGCACCGTTGTGCCGACGGCCGGCGCGATGTCCGGTTCAAGGAAGTCGACGTCGAAGCTCACATGCAGGAGGCCGCCGGCGGCCCGGACCCGCTCGATGAAATTGCGCACGAGGACGCCGACGCCGTGCTCGTCGATGACGCGCATGTCGTGCACCGTGATGCCGGTCCTGCCGATCGCGGCCCGCTCGGCGGGATCGACGCTGCGGATGCCGATCATGCAGACATTCTCCGCCGGAACGGGATTGGCGAGCGGCGGGAAATAGCCGTCGAAGCCGGGCTGGCCGGTATAATAGGCGACCGGCGTGCCGTGCAGGTTGCCGCTGACCGTCGTTTCCAGGCTGTGGAAGTCGGTATGGGCATCCAGCCAGAGCACGAAGAGCGGCCGGCCGCGCTCGGCGGCCCGGCGGGCAAGGCCCGCCACGGTGCCAGCGGAGATCGCATGGTCGCCGCCGAGGAAGATCGGCATGCCGGCTTTGCTGTGTTCGTAGGCGGCGGCCGAAAGGGCCTCGATCCAGGCGACCGTCTCGCCGAGATGGTGCACCGCCGCGTTCGGATGGGCCATTTCCTCGAAGGCGCGGGGGCTGATATTGCCCGTGTCCTTCACCTCGTGCCCGAGTTCCTCCAGCGCCGTGCGAAGGCCGGCGATGCGAAGGGCGCTCGGGCCCATCTCGCAGCCGAGCTGTCCCGCACCGATTTGCAAGGGGGCGCCGATCAGCGTGCATTCCATGGTTCACTCCCATCCGGTTTTCCCAAGCGTAGAAGCGCGGAGCGGCAGATTGAATATTGAATTTTGGCATCCCGGAATGGCATATTGACCATAATGGGAAGTCAGGGAGCCATTTTGGCATGGACGAGCTCGACCGGAAGATCGTCACCCTCCTGCGCGGCAACGGTCGCAGGAGCGTTTCGGACCTTGCACTGGAAACCGGCGCCTCGCGTGCCACCGTCAGGGCGCGCATCGAGCGGATGGAGCAGGACGGCACCATCGTCGGCTATACGGTGATGCTGCGCGCCGATGCGCTCGAGGATGTCGTGCGCGGGGTGATGACGATCGAGATCGAGGGCCACGTCACCGACCGCGTCATCCGCACGCTCGGCGGATTCCCGGAGATCTCGCAGATCCACACGACGAATGGCCGCTGGGATCTTTTGGTGGAGCTCAGCGCCGCGAGCCTTGCCGAATTCGACGCGGTCCTGCGCAAGATCCGCCTCGTGCCCGGCATCACCGGCAGCGAGACCAGCATCCTCCTGTCGACGCCGCGCTCGACGAAGGCCAAGCTCTAGGCGGGCGGCGCCGGTGCTTTTCAGCGGATGAAGATCAGCGCCATGCCGACGATGACGAGGGCGGCGCCGGCCCAGGCGCCGCCGGCGGGCCGCTCGCCGGTCTTCAGCCACAGCATCGGCAGGATCATGGCCGGCGAGGTGGCCGAAAGGGTCGAGACGATGCCGACCTTTCCGCCGGAAAGCGCAAAGAGCAGCAGCGTCATGCCGATGGCAAGGGCGAGGACGCCGGTGAGCGCGGTCACCGCCGCGACCTTGAGCGTCAGCGGGCCCTTCGGCTTCACGGACGGGATCGGCAACTGGATGAGGATGCTGAGGCAACCGGCGGCAATGCCGACGCGCAGCATCGAGGCGAGGAAGGGATCGATGCCGCCGGCCATGACCGGGCGGGCGACGATGGAGCCGACGGCCTGGCTGGTCGCCGCGCCGATGCCGAAGAGGACGCCGACCCAGAGCGGGCCCTTGATCGCTTCCCATTGATGCATCTGCGCGCGGCGCTTGCCGAACACGATGGCGAGGAACACGCCGACGGCGGTGAGCGCAATCCCCGCCACCGCGACGGCCGACAGGGTTTCGCCGAGCGCCACCCAGCCGAGCACGGCGGCAATCGGCGCGTTGAGGGCGAAGAGGATGCCGGAGCGGCGCGGGCCGAGCCGGTTGAGGCACGCAAAGAGCAGCGTATCGCCGATGAAGATGCCGATGAGGCCGGAGAGCAGCAGCGGGCCGGCGCTCGCCATGTCGAGGTCGCGCCATGCGCCGGTGAAGAGCACGTAGAGCGCCAGAAGGCCCGTGACGAAGACCTGGCGCGTCCGGCTGAAGGCAAGCGCGCCGAGATGGCCTGCCGGGCCTGCCGAGATCAGCCCCGTCATGGCCCAGCAGGTCGCGGCGCCCAGCGCGGCAAGTTCGTGGATTGGCATCGGTTTCCGATCGGCAACGCGGTTCGGCAGGCAGTCCTGCGACGAACCGTTAAAGCGCGTCGGGGCGGCTTTCGTCCAGCCTTCTTTCCGTCCGTCAACAATGGGGCTGTCATCCGGCTTCAAAAAAGATCCCGTGCCTCCTCGATCCAGGGCATCATGAAACGCATCAAGGCGAAGGGCATTCCGGTCATCGTCTACGAGCCGGACTATCCGAAGGCGGAGTTCTTCCGCTCCGAGGTCGTGCGCGATCTCTCCGCCTTCAAGCGGCGCGCCAATATCATCCTTACCAACCGCGCGGCGCCGGAGCTGGGGGACGTCCGGGAGAAGGTCTATACGCGCGACGTCTTCGGGACGGATTGAGTCCCGGTCCCCGATTGGCTATGAAACGGCATGTCTCTTCAATCCGTCCGCACCTTCTTCACCGAAAACGCTCCCGATATCGCCGTCCTCGTCACCGAGCAGAGCTCGGCGACGGTCGCGCTTGCGGCCGAGGCGCACGGGGTGGCGCCGGAGCAGATCGCCAAGACGATCTGCCTGCGCGTCGGCGAGGAGATCGTGCTGCTGGTCGCCGCCGGCACGGCGCGGCTCAGCAACCGCAAATTCAAGGATCGGTTCGCTGCAAAGCCGCGCATGCTCGATGCCGAGCAGGTGCTGGCCGTGACGTCCCATCCGGTCGGCGGGGTCTGCCCCTTCGGCCTGCCGTCGCCGTTGCCGGTCTATTGCGACGTCTCGCTTCAGGCGTTCGAGGAGGTCGTGCCCGCGGCCGGGGCGACGAACGCGGCGGTCCGGCTTCCCCCGCAGCGCCTTGCCGCGCTCGTTGCCGGCGAATGGGTCGACGTCTGCGAATAGGCCCGCGCTCGCCCGGTCCGCCATGAAAGAGTTTCGCGAAAATTCGGGGAAATCCCCGGCTGGCGCGGGCGCGGCGGAAAAAGCAATATGACGGAACTGTGATCGTCAGTGGCCCGCTTGCGCGGACCGCTGCGCACGGGCGCGGAAGAACCGCGGACGGGCTGCTGGAGGAGCACAAGGCCCGTAACTATCGCACGGCGGCGCCGGAGGCGTCCGCCAGGGGGAGAAAACATGTTTGAACGGCTTTTCAAGCTGAGTGAGCACGGCACGTCGGTACGCACCGAAGTGATCGCGGGTCTGACGACCTTCCTCACGATGTCCTATATCATCTTCGTCAACCCGGACATCCTGTCGACGACGGGCATGGACCGGGACGCCGTCTTCGTCGCGACCTGTCTTGCCGCGGCGCTCGGCTCCATGGTCATGGGCCTGGTGGCCAACTGGCCGATCGGCATGGCGCCCGGCATGGGCCTCAACGCCTTCTTCGCCTTCACGGTCGTCGCCGCCCTCGGCTTCACCTGGCAGCAGGCGCTCGGCGCGGTCTTCATCTCCGGCACGATCTTCGTCATCCTGACGGTGACGGGCGTGCGCTCCTGGCTGATCGCGGGCATTCCGCATTCGCTGCGCAGCGCTATTGCCGCCGGTATCGGCCTCTTCCTCGGCATTATCGCCCTGAAGAGCTCCGGCATCGTCGTCGACAACCCGGCAACGCTCGTCGGCCTCGGCGATCTCAAGCAGACCGGCCCGCTGCTGGCGATCCTCGGCTTCTTCATCATCGCCGTGCTCGACGCCATGCGCGTCAAGGGCTCGATCCTCATCGGCATCCTCGTCGTCACGGTGCTCTCCTGGGTCCTCGGCGTCAGCGAGTTCCGCGGCATCGTCTCGGCCCCGCCGTCGATCCTGCCAACCTTCCTGCAGCTCGACCTCGTCGGCGCCCTGCACGGCGGCCTGCTGCACGTCATCCTCGTCTTCGTGCTCGTCGAAGTCTTCGACGCCACGGGCACCCTGATCGGCGTCGCCAAGCGCGCCGGCCTCATCCAGGAAGGCAAGCAGAGCCGCCTCGGCCGCGCGCTTCTCGCCGACAGCGCGGCAATCGTCGCCGGTTCGCTGATGGGCACCAGCAGCACCACGGCCTATGTCGAAAGCGCCTCTGGCGTCCAGGCGGGCGGCCGCACGGGCCTCACGGCCTTCACCGTCGCCGTCCTGTTCCTCGCCGCGCTCTTCATCTCGCCGCTCGCCGCCTCGGTGCCGAGCTATGCGACGGCGCCGGCCCTGCTCTATGTCGCCGGCCTGATGATGCGCGAGCTGACGGAAGTCGAGTGGGAAGACCTGACGGAAGCGGCACCCGCCGCGCTCACCGCGCTCGCCATGCCCTTCACCTACTCCATCGCCAACGGCCTTGCCTTCGGCTTCATCACCTATGTCGTCATGAAGCTCTTCACCGGCAAGTGGAAGGACATCCATCCGGCAACGGCGCTGGTGGCAGCCCTCTTCGTCATCCGCTTCGCCTTCTTCGCGGAATAGGAAGACAACCAGCCGACAAGGAAAGGGCCGCGCCTCAGGCGCGGCCCTTTTCGTTTGCCGGGTAACAAAAAGCCGGCCCGTGGAGGCGGGCCGGCAAAATCCGCTGTCCCGGTGGCGGATCAGCGGATCAGGAAGCTTTCCGAATAGAAGTGCTCTTCCAGGTTCACACCCTCCCCGCCGCGGTCGACCACGGCGAAATCCGACACCGCGTCGAGCGGCGTCAGGATGCCGTGCCAGACGTTGCGGGCGATATTGACGCCCTGGCCGGGCGCGGTGCGGAAGGCGATCGGCTCGGAAGGACCGCTCTCCGTCTCCTCGGCGACGACGACGAGGAAGGTGCTGTCGCCGAGCGGAATGAAGGCCTGGCTGCCGAGCGGATGGCGTTCCACCATGTTCAGCTCCAGCGGCAGCGGATAGGGCTCGCCGCGCAGGAGGCTGATCATCGGCCGGGCCTTCTCGCCGGTCGTCTCGATATAGGCAAGGTCGTGGTAGCGTGTGCATTTTCCCGCATTGATCGGGAAATTCACCGCGCCCTCCTGCTCGATGACCTGGCCGAAGGGCGCGAAGGCCTCCCGGGTCAGGGGCTTGATCTCGATTGTCTTCATGTCTTTCCTCCCTCGGCCAGCCGGCCAAAAACACGCAGACGGCTGATGCCGCCGTCCGGATGGATGTTCAGGCGGACATGCGTCACCGCATCCGCCCTTTTCACGAGATGGCCGTCGAACGTGTGGATACGGTCGGCGGCCAGTTTCTGCTCGGGCAGAATCTCCTGCCAGAACATCGACGCGGCGGTGACAAGGGTGGGGAGGTCCCCTGTCGTGCCCGTCAGGTCGGCGGCCTGCACGGAGCAGGCATCCGGGTAGTTGCCCTTGAAATGGGCGGTATCGACGACGATGCTTTCCACCGTCGCCCGTGCGGCAAGCTTCACCACGATCCATTCGTGGCCCGGCTCGCGGCGGCGGCTGGTCTCCCAGCCGTCGCCCATATTGATGCCGCGGCCGGGGGCGAGCAAGCGCTGGTGGCCGTAATGTCCGTTCGAAAGCGCGATCACTTGCCCGCCGCTGAGCGCGGAGGCAAGGTCGAAGGCTTCGTTCTCGCTGCCCTTCCGGTCGAGCGCGGGCACGCCGTAGACGCGCAGCCGCGCCACCCCGCCATCGGGAAAGATCCGCAGCCGCACATGGCTGTAGAGCCCGTCCGCGGCGCAGTCGAAGAAATGCTGGGCGCTCGGGCCGAGCGGGCTCGGCGACAGCAGCTCCGTCCAGACGGTCGCGTCGTTTGGCCCGTCCGGCGCATGGCAGCCCTCGATGGCGCAGGCCGTCGGGTAATTGCCGGTGAAGAAGGCCGTGTCCACGTCGAAGCCGCGGATATGGCCCGCTGTCGCGAGCGCAACGACTGCATGATCGTGGCCGGGGCCGCGCCGGCGGCGCGTTTCCCAGCCGTCCATCCATTTGCCGTGCTCGTCGTAGCGTCCGGGATGGAAGACGGCGGGCTCGTCCGCCAGCATGCGCGACAGCGGCCCGAAGAACTCGTCCGTCGCAAAAAGGCCCCTTGCCCCGAGGCTCGCCGCGGCAAGGTTGATCGTTCCGCGCGCGAAGGCGGGCAGCGCACCGGCCGACATGGCGCCGTCCTCAGTCCGGCAGGATGGCCTTGAGCCGGAGGAGCGCGATGCGCTCCACCTGCCGGCAGGCGGTTGCAAGCTCGGTTTCCCGGTCGTTGCCGATACGCGTCTCGAAGGCGGCGAGGATGCTCGCCTTCGTGTTGTCCCGCACGGCGATGATGAAGGGGAAGCCGAATTTCTCCACGTAGCGGCCGTTGAGGTCGGTGAAGCGCGTGCGCTCCTCGTCCGTCAGCGCGTCGAGCCCGGCGGAGGCCTGCTCTTCCGTCGAGCTTGCCGTCAGGCGCTTGGCCGCGGCGAGCTTTCCGGCAAGGTCCGGGTGGGCGACGAGCACGCCGAGGCGCTCCTCGTCGCTCGCCGCGCGGAACTGGAAGGTGAGCGCGGCGGCAAGGCCGGTCGCCGTGTCGTTGGCCGGCGAAAGCTCGTCGGCGAAGGCGCGGCGCGCGATCCAGTCGGAATGCTCGAAGATGCCGCCGAAACGCTCCACGAAGGCGTCTTCCGGCATCTGCGAGGGCCGCTCGGCGGCGGGCTGCGGCGGATGCGTCTTCGCCCAGTGCTCGGCGATGTCGACCCGCCGTGCGATCCAGACCTGCTCATGGCTCTTGACGTAGTCGATGAAGCGGGCGAGCGCCATGACGCGGCCCGGCCGGCCGATCAGACGGCAATGCAGGCCGATGCTCATCATCTTCGGGCTGCCCTTGGCGCCCTCCGCATAGAGCGCATCGAACGAGTCCTTCAGGTAGCTGAAGAACTGGTCGCCGCTGTTGAAGCCCTGGGGCGTGGCGAAGCGCATGTCGTTGGCGTCGAGCGTATAGGGGATGATGAGCTGCTGCCTGCCGGCGTGCTCGTACCAGTAGGGCAGGTCGTCGGAATAGGTGTCGGAGATGTAGTCGAAGCCGCCCGCCTCCGTCACGAGATCGACGGTGTTGACCGAACAGCGGCCCGTATACCAGCCGCGCGGCCGCTCGCCGGTGACGAGCGTGTGCAGGCGGATCGCCTCGGCGATGGCTGCGCGCTCCTCTTCCGGCGGCATGTCCTTGTGCTCGACCCATTTGAGGCCGTGCGAGGCGATCTCCCAGCCGGCGGCCTGCATGGCCGCGACCTGCGCCGGCGAGCGCCTGAGCGCGGTCGCAACGCCGTAGACCGTGACCGGCACGGCCTTTTCCGTCAGCAGCCGGTGGAGGCGCCAGAAGCCGGCGCGTGCGCCGTATTCGTAGATCGATTCCATGTTCCAGTGGCGCTGGCCCGGCCATTGGGCGGCGCCGACGATCTCGGACAGGAAGGCCTCGGATGCCGCATCGCCATGCAGCACGCAGTTCTCCCCGCCCTCCTCGTAGTTCAGCACGAACTGCACGGCGATGCGCGCATCGCCCGGCCACTTCGCTGCGGGCGGCGTCTGACCGTATCCGTACATGTCGCGGCAATATCGCATGGAACGCTCCTCCAAACGTTTTTCGGCAGCAATGTCTAACCCGAAAACGGTGCGTTCCATTCCCTACGGAAATTTTGAAAGTCTCGAACGATCATGCCGCTTTTCAGGGGAAAGGGCCTGATGGATAGTGGAGTGAGGAGCGCTATGCTCGGGAGGAAAACATGCAGTCTCATTCGCAAGGAGCCGGCCGGCTCACGACCCATGTGCTGGACACCGCGCGCGGCAAGCCCGCCGAGGGCCTGCGCATCGACCTTTACCGCGTCGAGGGCGACACGTTCCACCACATCAAGACCACGCAGACGAACGACGACGGGCGCTGCGATGCCCCGTTGCTCTCGGGCGAGACGATGAAGGCCGGGAACTACGAACTGCGCTTCCATGCCGGCGACTATCTCGGCAGGACGGGCGACGGCCCGATGTTCCTCGACATCATCCCGATCCGCTTCGGCCTTGCCGACGAGGGCGCGCATTACCATGTTCCCTTGCTGGTATCGCCCTTCAGCTATTCCACCTACCGCGGGAGTTAAGCCATGGCGGCCGTGTCGATCCGCTCGCAATTGCATTTCATCCTCAATGGCCGCGACGTCGCGCTGAGCGACGTTGCGCCCGACCAGACGCTGCTCGACTGGCTGCGCCTTTCCTGCTCGCTCAAGGGCACCAAGGAAGGCTGCGCGGAAGGCGACTGCGGCGCCTGCACGGTGCTGGTCGGCCGGCTGACGCCCTCGGGCGGCCTCGTCTATGAGGGCGTCAACGCCTGCATCCGCTTCCTCGGCTCGCTCGACGGCTGTCATGTGGTGACGGTCGAGCATCTGGCCGGCAGCGAGGAGAAGCTCCATCCCGTCCAGCAGGCCCTGGTGGACTATCACGGCTCGCAATGCGGCTTCTGCACGCCGGGCTTCGTCATGTCGCTCTATGCGCTGTGGATGGAGAACCCGACGCCGAGCGACCAGGACATCGAGACCGCGCTGCAGGGCAATCTCTGTCGCTGCACCGGCTACGAGCCGATCCTGCGCGCCGCCCGCGCCATCTCCGGCTATGCCGGCACGGACAAGGATCCGCTCATCGCCGAGCGCGCGGACATGATCGCCCGCCTTGCGGCGCTGCGCGACGGCGCCCGCGTCGAGATCGGCGAGGGGAAGAACCGCTTCGTCGTGCCGGCGAGCCTCGACGATTTCGCCGCCGTGCTGGAGGCAAGCCCGACGGCCACGGTCGTCGCCGGCTCCACCGACGTCGGCCTCTGGGTGACGAAGCAGATGCGCGACATCTCCCCGGTGGTCTTCATCGCCGGGCTCGACGAGCTGAAAACCCTTGCGGTGAAGGACGGCACGATCACCATCGGCGCCGGCGTCACCTATACAGAGGCGCTCGAGACCCTTTCGCAGCATATCCCGGCGCTCGGCCCGCTGATCACCCGCATCGGCGGCCAGCAGGTGCGCAACATGGGCACGATCGGCGGCAATATCGCCAACGGCTCGCCCATCGGCGATACGCCCCCGGCGCTGATTGCGCTGGGCTCGACGCTCACCTTGCGCAAGGGGGCCGAAAGGCGCACCATTTCGCTTGAGGACTTCTTCATCGCCTACGGCAAGCAGGACCGCCAGCCCGGCGAATTCGTCGAGGCCGTGCATGTGCCGGTGCCGGCGGCCTCGGAAAAGTTCGCCGTCTACAAGGTGACCAAGCGGCGCGACGAGGACATCACGGCAACGCTCGGCGCCTTCCGCCTTTCGCTTGCCGCCGACGGTACGGTGGCCGCGATCACGATCGCCTATGGCGGCATGGCGGCGACGCCCAAGCGCGCCTCCGCCGTCGAGAAGGCGCTCATCGGCCAGCCCTGGAACGAGGCGACGGTGGAAGCGGCCATGGAGAAATACGCCGAAGACTATGCGCCGCTCACCGACATGCGCGCGACGGCCGAATACCGGGCGCTGGTGGCGCGGAACCTTCTCCTCAGGTTCTATATGGAAACGACATCCGGCGGTGCGCCCGTGCAGGTGTCCAGATACGAGGCTGCGTAAGCCATGAACAAGCACACACCCGACCTCAAGGCCGAAAAGATCGCCGGCGGCGTCCATTCCAGCGCGCGCCATGATTCCGCCCACAAGCATGTCGCCGGAACGGCCGTCTATATCGACGACATCACCGAGCCGGCAGGCACGCTGCATGCGGGCCTCGGCCTCTCCACCGTCGCGCACGGCATCCTGAAATCCGTCGATCTTTCGGCGGTGCGCGCCGCCCCGGGCGTCGTCGCCGTGCTGACGCACGAGGACGTGCCGGGCGTCAACGACATCTCGCCCTCCGGCATGGACGACGATCCGGTGCTTGCCGACGGCAAGGTCGAGTTCCACGGCCAGCCGATCTTCTGCGTCATCGCCGAGACCCGCGAGGAGGCCCGCCGGGCCGCGCGGCTCGCGAAGATCGAATACGAGGAGCTGCCGGCCGAGATCGACATCTGGGACCTCGACGTCGAGACCCATCGCCAGGTGGTGACCCCACTGACGCTGAAGCGCGGCGATGCGGCCTCCGCCCTTGCGAGCGCCCCGCGGCGCGTGAAGGGCCGCATGCGGCTCGGCGGGCAGGACCATTTCTATCTCGAAGGGCAGATCTCGCTTGCCGTTCCCGGCGAGGACGACGATGTCACCGTCTACTGCTCGACCCAAGGGCCGAGCGAGACGCAGCACATGATCGCCCATGCGCTCGGCGTGGCGAGCCATTCCGTCACCGTGGAAGTGCGCCGCATGGGCGGAGGCTTCGGCGGCAAGGAGACCCAGGCCAACCAGTGCGCCGCCATCGCGGCCATCGCCGCCCGCAAGCTGAAGCGCGCCGTCAAGATCCGGCTCGACCGCGACGAGGACATGGTCGCAACCGGCAAGCGGCACGATTTCGCCATCGACTACGAGGTCGGCTTCGACGACGAGGGCCGTATCCTCGCGGTCGACTATACCTTCGCGCTGCGCGCCGGCTTTTCGGCGGACCTCTCCGGCCCGGTCGGTGACCGCGCGCTGTTCCACTGCGACAACGCCTATTTCTACCCGCATGTGCATGCGAAATCCGCGCCGCTCTACACCAACACGGTGTCGAACACGGCCTTCCGCGGCTTCGGCGGCCCGCAAGGCATGGTCGGCGCCGAGCGCGTCATCGACGAGGTGGCCTTCGCCGTCGGCAAGGACCCGCTCGAGATCCGCAAGCTGAACTTCTACGATCCGATGGGTGTGGAGGGCGGTCGCAACCTCACCCCCTACCACCAGAAGGTCGAGGACTGCATCATCCAGCGCATCGTCGCCGAGTTGGAAGAAAGTGCGGACTATGCCGGCCGCCGCAAGGCGATCGCCGAGTTCAACGCCAAGAGCCGCTTCGTCAAGCGCGGCATCGCGCTGACGCCGGTGAAGTTCGGCATCTCCTTCACCAAGACGGAATCCAACCAGGCCGGCGCGCTGGTGCATGTCTACACGGACGGCTCCGTGCACATGAACCACGGCGGCACGGAAATGGGCCAGGGCCTGCACCTGAAAGTGGCGCAGGTCGTGGCGGAGGAATTCCAGATCGACCTCGACCGGGTGAAGATCACCGCGACGACGACGAGCAAGGTGCCGAACACCTCGCCGACGGCGGCCTCCTCCGGCGCCGACCTCAACGGCATGGCCGCGCAGAACGCCGCGCGCCAGATCAAGGACCGGCTGATCGATTTCGCCGCCGAAAGCCATCAGGTGCCGCGCGACCAGGTGGTCTTCCTGCCGAACCGGGTGCGCATCGGCAATGCCGAGATTTCCTTCAACGAACTGGTCAAGCAGGCCTATATGGCGCGCGTCCAGCTCTCGGCGGCCGGCTTCTACAAGACGCCGAAGATCCACTGGGACCGTTCGAAGGGCCGCGGCCACGCCTTCTACTACTATGCCTACGGCGCAGCCTGCTCGGAGGTCTCCGTCGACACCCTGACCGGCGAATATGTCGTCGAGCGCACCGATATCCTGCACGATACCGGCCGCTCGCTGAACAAGATCATCGATATCGGCCAGATCGAGGGCGGCTTCATCCAGGGCATGGGCTGGCTGACGACGGAGGAACTGTGGTGGGACGGCAAGGGGCGGCTTCGCACCCATGCGCCCTCCACCTACAAGATCCCGCTCGCCTCGGACCGGCCGAAGGTCTTCAACGTGGCGCTCACCGACTGGTCGGAGGCCTACGAGCCGACGGTCCACCGCTCCAAGGCGGTCGGCGAGCCGCCGCTGCCGCTCGGCCTTGCCGTGCTGCACGCCCTTTCGGATGCGGTGGCGAGCGTCGCTGACCACACGGTCTGCCCGCGCCTCGATGCCCCCGCCACGCCCGAGTGCGTGCTGATGGCCATCGAACGCCTCAAGGCGGCGAAAAAGGGGTGAGAAAATGCCTGCCGCGCGCGAAGACATCCGGGATTTCCTGCGCCGCGAACCGGCGGCGATCCTGGTCGAAGTGACGGGCGCGGCGGGCTCCACGCCGCGCGATACGGATGCCTGGATGCTGGTCTCGCAGCGGGCGATCTTCGCGACGATCGGCGGCGGGCAACTGGAATACATGGCGATCGACCATGCCCGGCGCGCGCTGCGCTCGGGCCTCGATGCCGCGCCGATGGACGTGCCGCTCGGCCCGGAGATCGGCCAGTGCTGCGGCGGGCGTGTCGGCCTTTCCTTCACGCCGCTCAATCCGGAGCTTGCGGGCGACCTCATCGCCCGCAGCGACCGGGAAATGGCCGCGCGCCCGCACGTCTACGTCTTCGGGGCCGGCCATGTCGGCGATGCGCTCGCCATGGCGCTCTCGCTGGCGCCGTTGCGCGTCGTGCTGGTGGATACCCGTGAGGATGAATTGATGGCCTCCACCGTGCCGCGCGTCGAGACCTGCCTGACGGCGATGCCGGAGGCGGTGGTGCGCGATGCGCCGCCCGGCAGCAGCTTCGTCGTCCTCACCCACGACCACGCGCTCGATTTCCTGATCGCCGCCGAGGCGCTGCGGCGCACGGATGCCGCCTATGTCGGCATGATCGGCTCGAAGACGAAGCGCGCCACCTTCCGCAACTGGCTGACGCGCGAGATCGGCCGGCCGGAGCTTTTCGACGGCCTCGTCTGCCCCATCGGCGGCACGGCGGTGAAGGACAAGCGCCCTGCGGTCATCGCGGCGCTGGCCGCGGCCGAGATCACGACCGCCGCGCTCCTGTGGGCCGGCGCCAAGGCCGGCGCCGCCCCGGCGGTCAGCCGCTGACGGCTTCCGCTTCGGCTTCGGCCTCGCCTTCGGGCTCTTCCCCGAGAAGGCGGCCGATCAGCCGCTGACATCGCTCCGCCATGAACTCGATCATCAGGCGCACCTTCGGGTCCTGGAAGCGCTTGTGCGGATAGATCGCGGCGAGCTGCACGGAAGCGGGCGGGCAATCCTTCAGGATCTCCACGAGCCGGCCTTCGGAAAGGTGCGACTTCACCTCGAAGAGCGGCTTGTTGATGATGCCGCGCCCTTCGAGCGCCCATTGGGTGAGCACGTCCCCGTCGTCGCTGTCATAGGGGCCGGCGACCTCGAACTTGCGCGCGCCTTCCGGCGTCACCAGCGTCCAGAAATATTCCTTCGAGCCCGGATAGCGCAGCAGCAGGCAATCGTGCTTGTCGGCGATCAGCGCATCGGCATTTACGGGCGTGCCGCGCCGGGCGAGGTATTCTGGGGAGGCGCAGAGCACGCGCTCGCAATTGAGGATGCCGCGCATGCGAAGGTTCGAATCCTCCAGGACGCCGAGCTTGAAGGCGACGTCGACGCCTTCGGCGAGGATATCGACATTGTGGTCCGACAGGCGCACGCGCACCTCGATATCGGGATACTTGTCGTGGAATTCGGGAATGCCCGAGGCGATGAGGCGCCGGCCGATGCCGAGCGGTGCGGTGATCCTCAGCGACCCCTTCGGATTGCGCGAGAGGTCGGCGATGGCGGCCTCCGCCTCGTTCACCGCCTCGATGATCTTCACCGCGCCCTCGTAGAAGACGCGGCCGTGCTCGGTGGGCGAGAGCTTGCGCGTCGTGCGGTTGAAGAGGCGCACGCCGAGATGGCGTTCCAGTTCCTTGATGCGATTGCTGGCGACCGCCGGGGTCACGCGCTGGTCGCGCCCCGCCGCCGAAAGAGTACCGAGTTCGACCACGCGAACGAAGACGCGTACATTATCGAGATAGGACATGCGCTCTTTCTAGCATATTGGCAGAATGAGCAAAGTAGGCGGCCATCTTTTAGTTTTTTTTGAAAGTGTTGGGGATTCGCCGGGATTTCCGGGAAAATCAGTTGATGGCAAACAAATAGACGAAAATCGGGAGGAGGTCCCCCATGTATGAATACGCCATTGCCTGGGATTGGGTAATGTTCGCCGTCCGCTGGCTGCACGTCATCACAGCCATCGCCTGGATCGGTTCGTCCTTTTACTTCGTCGCCCTCGACCTGGGCCTGAAGAAGCATCCCGACCTGCCGCCGGGCGCCTATGGCGAGGAATGGCAGGTCCACGGCGGCGGCTTCTACCACATCCAGAAATACCTGGTGGCGCCGGCCCACATGCCCGAGCACCTCGTCTGGTTCAAATGGGAGAGCTATGCCACCTGGCTTTCGGGCTTCGGCATGCTCTGTCTCGTCTATTATGCGGGCGCCGACCTCTTCCTCATCGATCCGAACGTCCTCGACGTCTCCAAGCCGGTGGCCATCGCCATCTCGCTGGCCTCGCTCGGCTTCGGCTGGATCATGTACGACCTCATCTGCAAGTCGCCCTTCGGCAACGACAACACGCGGCTGATGGTGGCGCTCTACTTCATCCTGGTCGTCGTCGCCTGGGGCTATACGCAGGTCTTCACCGGCCGCGCAGCCTTCCTGCATCTCGGCGCCTTCACCGCGACGATCATGTCGGCCAACGTGTTCTTCATCATCATGCCGAACCAGCGCGTGGTCGTCGCCGACCTCATCGCCGGCCGCAAGCCCGATCCGAAGTACGGCCGCATCGCCAAGCAGCGCTCCACGCACAACAACTACCTGACGCTGCCCGTCCTGTTCCTGATGCTGTCGAACCACTATCCGCTGGCCTTCGGCACCCAGTACAACTGGATCATCGCTTCGCTGGTCTTCCTGATGGGCGTGACGATCCGCCACTACTTCAACACCCGCCACGCCAATACGGGCAATCCGACCTGGACCTGGCTTGCGACCGCGCTGCTCTTCGTCGCCATCATGTGGCTCTCCACGGTGCCGAAGGTGCTGTCGGGCGAGCCCTCCGACAAGGTCTCGGCCGTCGCCCAGCCCTTCGTCACGGCGGAAGCCTTCCCGCAGGTGCGCGACACCATCCTCGGCCGCTGCTCCATGTGCCATGCCAAGGAGCCCGGCTGGGAAGGCATCATCTCGCCGCCCAAGGGCGTGATGCTGGAAACGGACGGCGAGATCGCCGCCCATGCCCGCGAGATCTACCTGCAGGCCGGCCGCTCGCACGCCATGCCGCCCGCCAACGTCACGGCGATCTCCGACGAGGAGCGCCGCCTGATCGTCGCCTGGTACGAAAGCGCGGTGAACGGAGAGAAGACGCAATGAGCGAGCTCCTGATCCGCGGGCGGGTGCTGACCTTCGTCGCCGAGCCGCAGGGCATCGATGACACGGCCGCCTGGCGCTACTTCGAGGACGGCGCCGTCTTCGTGCGCGGCGGCAAGGTCGTCGCCACGGGCGATTATGCGGAGGTTCGCGGGCGCGCCGGCGCGGATGTCGCGGTCGCCGACCACCGGCCGAACCTCGTCCTGCCGGGCCTCATCGACACGCACCTGCACTTCCCGCAGACCCAGGCCATCGCCTCCTACGGCGCGCAGCTTCTCGAATGGCTGAACACCTATATCTTCGTCGAGGAGCAGAAGTTCTGCGACACCGGCCATGCCGCCGCCGTCGCCGACCGCTTCATGGACGAGCTCATCTCGAACGGCACGACCACCGCCGTCGCCTATTGCTCGGTGCATCCCGAGAGCGTGGATGCCTATTTCGCGGCCGCCGAGGCGCGGGGCATGGGCATGATCGGCGGCAAGGTGATGATGGACCGCAACGCGCCGGACGCGCTGCGCGACACGCCGCAACAGGGCTATGACGAGACGAAGGCGCTGATCGCCAAGTGGCACGGCCGCGGCCGCGCGCGCTACGCCATCAGCCCGCGCTTCGCCATCACCTCGACGCCGGAGCAGCTTGAGATGAGCCAGGCGCTCGTCGCCGAGCATCCCACCTGCTACGTCCAGACCCATCTTTCGGAGAACAAGGACGAGATCGCTTTCGCGACCTCGCTCTATCCGGAGGCGAAGGACTATACCGACATCTACGCCCGCTACGGGCTCTTGAACGAGCGCATGCTGCTCGGCCACTGTATCCATCTCAGCGACCGGGAGATCGCGGTGCTCGCCGAGACGCGCAGCGTCGGCGTCTTCTGCCCGACCTCCAACCTCTTCCTCGGCTCGGGCCTTTTCGACCGCGACCGCTTCGACAGGGCCGGCGCCCGCTGGTCGGTCGCCACCGATGTCGGCGCCGGCACCAGCTTCTCCATGCTGGAGACGATGGACGAGGCCTACAAGGTGCTGCACCTTCGCGGCCAGAAGCTGACGCCCTTCAACTCCTTCTACCGCATGACGCTGGGCAATGCCCGCGCGCTCGGCCTGGAAGACCAGATCGGCTCGCTCCATGCCGGGGCGAACGCGGACATCGTCGTACTCGATTCCTCCGCCAAGCCGGCGATGGAATACCGCATGCGCACGGCGACCTCGCTGGCCCAGGAACTGTTCATCCTGCAGACCATGGGCGACGACCGCTGCGTGGCCGAGGTCTATGTCGCCGGCAAGGCGATGAAGGCGAAGGCGGGCGCAAAGGCGCGCGTGCCGGAAACGGCTTGAGGGTTGCGCGGCGGGCGCGTGGTGCCCGCCGATGCGCCATTCCTATTACCCCCTCCGTTTTTTTCTCATCTTCTCCGTCGTCATCCTCGGGCTTGACCCGAGGATCCACTCCACACGCTGAGGGTGTGCCGGTTGGATGGATCCTCGGGTCAAGCCCGAGGATGACGATCGAGAGGGGGCGTCGAAGCGGCGACGGACTGCGCCTTACGCTTGCCGCACCCGTCCGCCCATCGCCTTCGTCACGCCTTCCGCCGCCGCCCGTATCACCGGGCCGAAGGCCTCGACCTTCTCGTCGGGCAGGCGCACGGCCGGGCCGGAGACCGAGATTCCTGCGACCGCTTCCCCGTATTCGTCGAAGATCGGCGCGGCGACGCAGCGCATGCCGAGCGTGTGCTCCTCGTCGTCGATGGACCAGCCGCGCGTGCGGATCCTCGCGATATCCTCCAGCAGCGTCGGCACCGTGTCGCGTGTCTTGTCGGTGAAGTGCTGCAGCGTGCGGCCGGCAAGCAGCGCCTCGATGCGGCTGTCCTGCCAGGTCGAGAGGATCGCCTTGCCGATGCCCGAGGCATGGATCGGCCCGCGCCGGCCCGGGCGGAAGAAGGCGCGCATCGGCGCATGGCTTTCCACCTGGGAGATGAACACCACGTCGCCGCTGTCCTCGATGGCGATATTGGCGGTCTCGCCGCAACCCTCCATCAACTGTTTCAGGAAGGGCCGGCTGATCGTGCCGAGCTTGCGGAAGCGAAGGTAGGCGGTGCCGATCTCGAAGGCCTTCACGCCGATGATCCAGGCGCCGGTCTCCCCGTCGTGGCTCACCATGCCGTGCTGGGAAAGCGAGGTCAGCAGGCGGTGCACGGTGGAGGGCGCCATGCCGGACTGGTCGGCAAGATCGGTCAGCGCCGCCCCGTCCGCCTGCGCCACCAGCTCGAGGAGCTTCAGGCTGCGGTCCAGCACCTGCACGGAGGAGGGCGCGGCGTTTTCCGCCGGCTTGCGGCCGGGCCGTCCCCGCGTCTTTTCCTGATGCTCCGCCATGATGCTTCCTTCCTCGTCGCCGCATCATCCCATAGCCCGCCTCGGCGGATTGTTCCAGATTCGTTGAAAATGTTTATTTCCATATGGTGGGATTGATTTCCATTTTATGATTGCGCGGAAAGAGGAATGCGTTACCTTCCGTATCGAGAGACGGAGGATACCCCATGGCTAAAATGCGTGCTGTCGATGCAGCGGTCCTGGTTCTGGAGAAGGAAGGCATCGATTGTGCCTTCGGCGTACCGGGCGCTGCGATCAACCCCCTTTATTCGGCGCTGAAGGCGCGCGGCTCGGTCCGCCACATCCTTGCCCGCCACGTCGAGGGCGCAAGCCACATGGCGGAAGGCTATACCCGTGCCCGCGCCGGCAATATCGGCGTGTGCATCGGCACCTCCGGCCCGGCCGGCACCGACATGATCACCGGCCTTTATTCGGCCTCCGCCGATTCGATCCCGATCCTCTGCATCACCGGCCAGGCGCCCCGCGCCCGCCTCGACAAGGAGGATTTCCAGGCGGTCGACATCGCCAAGATCGCTGCGCCCGTCACCAAATGGGCCGTCACGGTCATGGAGCCGGCGCTTGTCCCTTACGTCTTCCAGAAGGCGTTCCATGTCATGCGCTCCGGCCGTCCCGGCCCGGTCCTTATCGACCTGCCGATCGACGTCCAGCTCGCCGAGATCGAGTTCGACATCGACACCTATGCCTCGCTCGGCGCCTACAAGCCGGCCGCGACGCGTGCCCAGGCCGAGAAGGCGCTGGCCATGCTGAACGAGGCCGAGCGCCCGCTGATCGTCGCCGGCGGCGGCATCATCAATGCGGACGCCTCCGACCTCCTCGTCGAATTCGCCGAGATCGTCGGCGTTCCGGTCATCCCGACGCTGATGGGCTGGGGCACGATCCCGGACGACCATCCGCTGATGGCCGGCATGTGCGGCCTGCAGACCTCGCACCGCTACGGCAACGCGACGCTGCTCGCCTCCGACTTCGTCTTCGGCATCGGCAACCGCTGGGCCAACCGCCACACCGGCAACGTCCCGACCTACACGGAAGGGCGCAAGTTCATCCATGTCGACATCGAGCCGACCCAGATCGGCCGCGTCTTCGCCCCCGATTTCGGCATCGTCTCGGATGCCGGCGCCGCGCTGAAGCTCTTCCTCGACGTCGCGACGGAATGGAAGACCGCCGGCAAGCTGCGCGACTGGTCCGCCTGGGCCGAGGAATGCCGTGAGCGCAAGCGCACCATGCTGCGCAAGACCCATTTCGACCAGACGCCGCTGAAGCCCCAGCGCGTCTACGAGGAAATGAACAAGGCCTTCGACCGCGACACCTGCTACGTCTCGACCATCGGCCTCAGCCAGATCGCCGGCGCGCAGTTCCTGCACGTCTACAAGCCGCGCAACTGGATCAACTGCGGCCAGGCGGGCCCGCTCGGCTGGACGCTGCCGGCAGCGCTCGGCGTGCGCGCCGCCGATCCGGACCGTCCGATCGTCGCCCTTTCCGGCGACTACGACTTCCAGTTCCTCATCGAGGAGCTTGCGGTCGGCGCCCAGCACAAGCTGCCCTACCTGCATGTCGTCGTGAACAATTCCTATCTCGGCCTCATCCGCCAGTCGCAGCGCGGCTTCAACATGGACTTTGAAGTCTCGCTCGCCTTCGACAACATCAACGCGGATGGCGATGCGGAAGCCGGCTACGGGGTCGACCATGTCGCGGTCGCCGAGGGCCTTGGCTGCAAGGCGCTGCGGGTGCGCAGCCCGAACGAGTTCCAGGAAGCCTTCAACACGGCGCAGGACCTCATGAAGGAGCACCAGGTTCCGGTCGTCATCGAGTTCATCCTCGAGCGCGTCACCAACATCGCCATGGGTGCCGACATCAATGCCGTCGTCGAATTCGAGGACCTCGCCGAGCGCGGCGAAGATGCCCCGACCGCAACGCTGGCTGCGTTGCTCGACTGATCCAGGGAGACGAAAATGCCGAAATTCGCGGCCAACCTGACCATGCTCTTCAACGAGGCGCCCTTCATGGAGCGCTTCGCGCTGGCCGCCAAGGCCGGCTTCGAAGGGGTCGAATATCTCTTCCCCTACGATTTCGACAAGGACGCGATCCGCGCCGAACTCGACAGGCACGGCCTGACGCAGGTCCTGCACAACCTGCCGGCCGGCAACTGGGCCGGCGGCGAGCGCGGCATCGCGGTCCTGCCCGACCGCGTCGACGAATTCCGCCGCGGTGTGGCCTCGGCCATCGACTATGCAACGACGCTCGGCTGCAGGCAGATCAACTGCCTGTCGGGCATCGCGCCGGCCGGCGTGCCGGACGAGGTGCTGCGCACCACCTTCGTCGCCAACCTCAAGCTGGCAGCGGCGGAGCTCGGCAAGCACGGCATCAAGCTGCTGATCGAGCCGATCAACCATTTCGACATTCCGGGCTTCTACCTCAACACCCCGGACCAGGCGGCCTCGATCATCGCGGAAGTCGGTTCCGACAACCTCTTCATCCAGTACGACCTCTACCACCAGCAGCGCACGGAAGGCGAACTGATCGGCACCTTCAAGAAGCACCAGGCGAAGATCCCCCACGTGCAGCTTGCCGACAATCCGGGCCGCAACGAGCCGGGCACCGGCGAGATCGCCTACGGCTTCGTGTTCAAGACGCTCGACGCGCTCGGCTACGACGGCTGGATCGGCTGCGAGTACAAGCCGCGCACGACCACCGAGGAAGGCCTCGGCTGGCTGGCCGAAGTCGGCCGCTGAGCATCACAAATTTCAGGACTGGGAGTTTAATCATGGCAAATATCGGTTTCATCGGCCTCGGCATCATGGGCACCCCCATGGCGCGCCACCTGCAGGACGCCGGCCACACGGTCATCACCTCGAAGTTCCACATCCCGCCGCACAAGGATCTGGTCGATAACGGCCTCAAGATCGTCGACAGCCCGAAGGTGCTCGCCGAGACGGTCGACACGATCATCCTCATGCTGCCCGATACCCCGGAAGTCGAAGATGTTCTCTTCGGCGAGAACGGCGTCTCCTACGGCCTTTCGGCCGGCAAGCTCGTCATCGACATGAGCTCGATCTCGCCGATCGCCACCAAGGAATTCGCCAGGAAGATCCGCGCGACGGGCGCCGAATATGTCGACGGCCCGGTCTCGGGCGGCGAGGTCGGCGCCAAGAACGCCTCGCTCTCCATCATGGCCGGCGGCTCGCAGGAAAGCTTCGACCGGGCGCTTCCGCTCTTCCAGCTCATGGGCAAGAACATCACGCTCGTCGGCGATTGCGGCGACGGCCAGGTGACGAAGGTCGCCAACCAGATCATCGTGGCGCTGACCATCGAAGCCGTTGCCGAAGCGCTCGTCTTCGCGTCGAAGGCCGGTGCCGATCCGGCCCGCGTGCGCTCGGCGCTGATGGGCGGCTTTGCCTCCTCGCGCATCCTCGAAGTGCATGGCGAGCGCATGGTCAAGCGCACCTTCGATCCGGGCTTCCGCATCTCGCTGCACCAGAAGGACCTCAACCTCGCGCTTCAGGGCGCCAAGGCGATCGGCGTCTCGCTGCCCAACACGGCGCTGACGCAGGAGCTCTTCAATCAGTGCGCGGCCCACGGCGACGCGGGCCTCGACCACTCCGGTCTCGTCACGGCGCTGGAGCGCATGGCGAACCACGCCGTCGCATGACGGCCTGACCGGGCGGGGAGGGGAGCCCCGCCCGGTCACCCCTTCTGGAGGAGGAGACACAGCCCCTCGCCCGGCTGCGCCGTTTCCGACTGGAGGCGGTTCTGGCGCGCGGGTGGGGGGCTGTGTTTATATGAGCCATTCGCAGACCTGGAGGAACCGCATGCCGCCCATCGCCGATCCGCGCGCCTTTCTCGAAACGCTCTTTTCCGCCGCGGTTTCCGCCGCCGATCCGGAGAAAGTGCTGGCCGCCAACCTGCCGGAAAAGCCAAAGGGCCGCACGGTGGTGATCGGCGCCGGCAAGGGCGCCGCGCAGATGGCCCGCGCCTTCGAGCGCCTGTGGGACGCGCCGCTCACCGGCGTGGTCGTCACGCGCTACGGCTATGCCGTGCCCTGCGAGCGCATCGAGATCCTCGAGGCCGCCCATCCCGTGCCGGACGACAGCGGGCTCCTTGCTTCCGGCCGGCTGATGGCCGCGGTCCGGGGCCTGACGGAGGACGACCTCGTCGTCGCCCTCGTCTGCGGCGGCGGCTCGGCCCTGCTGCCCGCGCCCGCCGGCGACCTGACGCTCGCCGACGAGATCGCCGTCAACAAGGCGCTGCTTGCCTCCGGCGCGCCGATCAGCGCCATGAACGCCGTGCGCAAGCAGGTCTCGCGCATCAAGGGCGGCCGGCTTGCCGCGCTCGCCTATCCCGCGCGCGTCGTCTCGCTCGTCGTTTCCGATATTCCGGGCGACAACCCCGCCCTCGTCGCCTCCGGCCCGACCATCGCCGACGAAACCACCAGAGCCGACGCGCTGCGCCTCATCGAGCGCTACCGCCTCGACCTGCCCGAAGCGGTGATGCGGCATATCCGGGACGGCAAGGACGAGCCGCCGCTGCCCTCCGACGCGGCCTTCGCCCGCAACGAGGTGAAGCTGGTCGCCTCCGCCGCCGTCTCGCTGGAGGCCGCCGCCGCCGCCGCCAAGGAGGCCGGCATCGAGGCCGTCATCCTGTCGGATGCCATCGAGGGTGAGGCCTCCGAGGTCGGCCGCGTCCACGCCGCCATCGCGGCGGAGGTCGTGCGCCGCGACCGGCCGTTCCAAAAGCCCATCGTCATCCTCTCCGGGGGCGAGACGACGGTGACGATCAAAGGCAAGGGCAAGGGCGGGCGCAACGGCGAGTTCCTGCTGTCCTTCGCCTGCGCCACCGACGGGCTCGACGGCCTTCATGCGCTTGGCGCCGATACGGATGGCATCGACGGCTCGGAGGACAACGCCGGCGCCTTCGCCGACGGCACCACCGTCGCCCGCCTTGCCGACAAGGGCAAGGACGCTGCCGAATACCTCGCCCGCAACGATAGCTGGACCGCCTTCGACGCGCTCGGCGATCTTTTCGTGCCCGGCCCGACCGGCACCAACGTCAACGATTTCCGGGCGATCCTCATCCAGTAGTCCGAACGAAAACAGCCCCGGCTTGCCGGGGCTGTTTTGTTTCGTCCGCTCGCTTTGTTCCTTCCGCCCACCTCTCCGTCGTCATCCTCGGGCTTGACCCGAGGATCCAGGCGACACCCACGGACGTGGATGGATGCTCGGGTCAAGCCCGAGCATGACGGAAGAGAGGGCAGCACTCCGGCCACTCTCGCCGGCGCCGCCGGCGCGGATACCGGCCGGTCAGGCGGCGGGCTGCTTCGTCTTGCGCAGGTACGGCAGCACCGTGTCGAAGGAGCCGAAGCGGGCGATGGCGTCCTCGTTGGAGATGCCGCCGCCGATGATCACGTCGTCGCCCTGCTGCCAGTTGGCGGGCGTGGAGACCTGGTGCTTGCTGGTGAGCTGGATGGAATCGATGGCGCGCAGGATTTCCGCGAAGTTGCGGCCGGTGGACATGGGATAGGTGAGGATCAGCTTGATCTTCTTGTCCGGGCCGATGACGAAGACGGAGCGCACCGTGGCGTTGTCGGCGGGCGTGCGGCCTTCCGAGGTATCGCCGGCGCCGGCCGGCAGCATGTCGTAGAGCTTTGCGACCTTGAGGTCCTTGTCGCCGATCAGCGGATATTCGACGTCGAAGCCGGTGGCGGTGCGGATGTCGGCCTTCCACTTGACATGGCTTTCGACCGGATCGACGGAAATGCCGATGATCTTGACGCCGCGCTTGCGGAACTCGCCGTCGAGGCCGGCCATGGCGCCGAGCTCGGTGGTGCAGACGGGGGTGAAGTTCTTCGGGTGCGAGAAGAGCACGGCCCAGCCGTCGCCGATCCAGTCATGGAAGCTGATCGGGCCGGCGGTGGTTTCGGCGGTGAAGTCCGGAGCGGTGTCGTTGATGCGAAGGCTCATGGGATCGTCCTCTCTGTCTTACGGGTCGCGAGCCCTAAGGCCCGCGAAAATGGGTCCGCAGGGTAGATAGAACGAAAAACCGGGCTTGCCTATAGCGGCGGGCCGCCGGGGCAAGGGGCGGCAAGAGCGCATCTTTGCGCCGTTTTCCCTTGTGGCAAGATGCCGTTCGGCAAGTCCCGGCCACCGCGCCAAACCGTTCTCCCCGGGCGGCGCGGCGTGGAAAGGCGATTTTATTTCGATTGCAGCCTTCAATCGCCGATTTCGGCCCGTCCGCTGGTCAGATCCACGACCAATCGGCCGATTTCCTCCGCCTTTTCCGCCGGCACGCGGAAGGAAAGCCGCGCGCCGCTCTCGTGAAAGGCCTCATCGTCCATCACCAGCCCGGCAAAGGCGGAAAGCCGCGCCTTGACCAGCGCGAGGTCCGAAAAGCCGAGTGAGACGGAAAGCGCGGCCCGCTCCACATATTCCGTCCTGGCCGCCGCGCGAAGGCAGGCCGCCGCCGTGCCGCCATAGGCGCGCATCAGGCCGCCGCTGCCGAGCAGGATGCCGCCGAACCAGCGCGTGACGACGACCAGCGTGCGGTCGAGGTCCTGCCCGTCGATGGCCTGGAGGATGGGCTTGCCCGCCGTGCCGCTCGGCTCGCCGTCATCGCTGAAGCGATAGGCCTGCCCGATGCGCCAGGCCCAGCAATTGTGGCTTGCCGAGGCATCCGAGATTTCCGCCAGCCGCGCCTTCGCCTCCGCCTCGCTCTCGACGGGGCAGGCAATGGCGAGGAACCGGCTCTTGCGGATGTCCTGCTCGAAGATTTCGGTGCGGTCCAGCGTGTACACGAGGGCCTTCGTAGCTCTTCTGCACCGGCCCTATCAAGGACGGAATAGTGCACCAATTTTATGGACTATTGACTGCTGCCACGATTTCGCCATGATGATGACCGGACCCTTAACCAGCACGAAAGCGATGGCATGATGTATCTCGGTGGCGTGACGCTCGGCTACTTCAACCTCTATCCGCCCGGCTTCCAGCCGAAGACCGAAGGCGCGCGCCGCGAGACGGCGCCGGGCACGGCGACCGAAGGCAGGCTCCCGCTCGAAGGCAGCCGCCTTTCCGCCTCCCGCCGGCCCATCCAGTGGCCGCTCTACCTTTTCTTCTAAATCCTTCGACCACAGGAAATCATCGGTGATTTCCTGTGGTTCCGTCAGAACGAGACGATGGCCTCGATGCTAGGCCCGCGGATTTCTCCCGTGGGCTTTGCGGCCGGATCGGTGCCGGCGCGCGAGGCAAGGCGGATCGTCTTCACGCCGCCGGGCGCGAGATGGAACCAACTGTCCGATGGCAGGAAGCCCTCGGCCTCGATGGCGATGGACTGGGTGAAACGATCCGCCGAAAGGTCGAGCACCCAGCCTGCCGCATCCTGCCGAAGCGTCGCCGACAAGCTGGCGGGCGTCATCGCCGCCGTGCGGCCGCGCGGGAAATGGAAGGCTTCCGCAATCACCGCTCCCTCTTCGTCGAGAAGCCGGCCGACGGTCACGCCATGGGACGGCGGGCCGAAGCGGAAGGCATAGGTCGTGTCGAAGAAGGCGCCGAAAAGGCTCGTTGCCGGCAGCGTCTCGGCGGAGTGCGGTGCAAGCGCCATCTCCCGGCGGCCGGAAACGACCGGCTGGCGGCCGTGGCGCAGGCAGGAGAGTTCCAGCGTCAGGCGCCGCTCCTCCGCGCTGTCGTTGATCGCGTGGACGTCGAGGCCGTTGGTGCCCTCGTCGGAAAGCGCAAGCTGCACCGGGCGGAAGGCGCGGCGCAGCGCGTGCCAGGCGGATTTCGGCAGGCCCGTCGCATCGACCACGCCCCAGCCCGCGCCGGGCAGAAGGTCCTGGAAGGTCCAGACGAGGGCGCCGTTGCAGGTCGATTGCGCCCGGCGCCATTCGGCGAAGGTCGCCTCCATCACCTCGGCGACGGCGGCGCGGGAAAGGTCGAGATAACGCGCGGGGTCCTCGCGGCGAAGACGCGCCGGATCGATTTCATAGAGAAGGCCGAGATAGTGGTCGCGCACGTCCTCGAAATCCCAGGACGCGCCACGATCTCTTGGGACACGGGCCTTCCAGCGCGGATCGTGAACGGCCGGCACCGGCAGGTGCGCATCGAGCGTCGCCTGCTCCGGCACATTGGCGAAGGCGAGGCTTTCGGCGGCAAAGCGCACCTCGGCGCGGCGCGCGTCATCCAGCGGCCGGCAATAGGCGCCGACGCCGTAATAATGCGTGACGCCGGCATTCGGCGAGAAGGGCATGGCCCCGCCGCTCGGCGAATTCTCGACATAGGGCACATCCGGCCGGTGCGCGGCGCAAAGCATAGGCAGGATATCGCGTGTCAAAGGCCCGGCCCATGCCGTCTCCGGCAGGCCGAGCATTGCCGCCTGCTGGTCGATCTCGCTGCCGCCGCAGAGCACGGCGAGCGAGGGTGAGCCGGCAACGGCGTCGAGGAACTGCGCGACTTCGGCGCGCACGCTCTCGATGAAGGCGGGATCGTTTGCCGGGTAATCGAAATTGGCGAACTGGAAATCCTGCCAGACGAGGATGCCGAGCTCGTCGCAGAGCGCGAAAAAGTCCGGTGTCTCGTAGGCCATCGTGCCGCCGATACGCAGCATGTTCATGTCGGCGTCCGCCGCGAGCTTCAGGAGCGGTTCGTAGCGCTCCCGCGTGCCGGGCAGGTCGACGATATCGGCATTGGTCCAGACGGCGCCGCGGCAGAAGATTTTCCGGCCGTTGACGATGAGCGCGAAATCCCTGCCTTCCGCGCCACGGTCGATCTCGATGCGGCGGAAGCCGGTGCGGCCGAGGGAATGGCGCACTCCGTCCACCGTCAGGGTAATGCCGTGCAGGACCGGCGTGCCGTGCGTGCGCGGCCACCAGGCCTCGACATCGGGGATCACGAGGCTGGCGCTGAAGCTGCGCTCTCCATTCGGGATCGCCTCGACGGCGACGCCCGCGCATTCCACGGTCGGCGTTGCCGCGCCGTCGAGCGAAAAGCCGATCTCCAGCCGGCCCTTGCCGTCCTCGTGAAGCCGCGCGGAAAGGCGGATATCCGTTGGAACGGCGGGCTTCGGCCGGGCGAGACGCACCGGCCGCCACGGGCCGCCGGCATGAACCTCCGGGCACCAGCCGGGCATGCGGCCGAGGAGGGTGGTGCGCACGAGCCGAAGCCCCTGCGGCGTGATCATCTGCGGGCGCCAGCGGGCGCGGGGCCCGCGCTTTTCGAGGTGCGGCTTCAGCGCGCGGCAGCAGAGGGCGAGGCGGTCCCCGCCGGTGAGCGTGACCGGCAGGGTGTGGCGCACGAACATGCTGTCGGAGGAGAGCGCCAGCGCGCCGTTCCACCAAACCTCGGCGACCGTTGCGAGGCCGTCGAAATGCAGCATGGCCTCGCCGGGCGTCTCGCCGGCAAGGTCGAGCACGTACCAGGCGTCGAGATGGTCGAGCGGTTCAGGGGCCGTGCGGTCGAAACGGCCGGCGCGTTCGAGGGCGCCGGCGACGGTGCCGGGCACGGGAGCGTCGAGGAAGCCGGAAAGGCTGTCCAGTGCCGACGGGTCGGCCGCGCTGCCGGCAGGCAGCAGGGCCATGCGCCAGCCGGTGGAAAGCGCCTTTCCGGTCTCGGACATTGCCTTGTTCCTTCAGTCGATGCGGGCGGCAAGGCTCGCCATCAGAGTATCCCATGCCTCGATGGCCGGGTCGAGCGCCGTTGCCAGCGGGTCGAACCTGCGGCGGGTCACGGCGCGGGCAAGCTGGAACTGCACGGATTTCGCCGTCTCCGATATCTTGCGGGCGGCGTCCCCGCCATCGAGGCCGAGCCAGTCGAGATGGCTTGCGGCCAGCTCGAAATTGGCGCCGAGCTGGCGCAGCGTGTTGAAGGCGTATTTGTGGAAGAAGCCGAACGGCCGGTCCGCCACGGCCTCCACCTGCTGCGGAAACACTTTTGCAAAAGCCGCGACGGGATTTTCCGCCGGGCGCCGGGCGAAATGGAAGGCGAGGAGGCGTCCCGCCTCACGGCGCAGGTGGGCTTCGTCGGGCCGCTTCTCCGGAAATTTCGCAAACTCCGTATAGGGCAGGAAGGGCAGGTCCTCCGGGCGGTCGTTCAGGTGGAACAGGCCGTCGAAATCCTCGCCCTCCAGCCGGAAGAAGCCGGCATTGTGGAAATAGTCGAGCCGCTTGGCCTGAAGGTCCAGCCGGTTGATCGCCACCGTCGTCTTGCCGTGCTCCTGGCGGTAGGCGACGCCGCGGGTGTCCGGCATGTAGAAGCTGTCCATCTCGACGAGGCAGAGGCGCCCGCGCGCGATCTGCGTTTCGACATGGTTCTCCACCCGGTCGAAGATGGCAAGCTCGGTCGAGCGGATGCCGTAGAGCGCTTCGAGGTCTTCCAGCGGCACCTTGAAGAAGGTGAACTGGTCGCCCTCGAAATCCTGGGTCAGCGCAAAGCCGAGCATCGCCTCGGGCGGGGTGCCGAAGGCGTTCAGCACCTCGATCCAGAGGTCGACATAGCAGTTTGTCTCCGGCCACGCGCGCTCGGCGTCGTGCAGCGCGTGCGGCCGGTAGGTCGCGGGGTCGAGCCCGGGGAAGACGGCAGCCATGTCAGTCCTGGTATCCCAGCACGTTGCGCACGTCCGTCGGCCAGGCGGCGATGTCGAGGCCGTGGCGGGCGAAGAGCGCAAGCGCGATGCGCTCCAGGCCGAAGCCGACGCAGGCGGTATGCGCGACGTCGCCGTTCTCGAGGTTGAGGCCCCATTTCGCGCCGAAGGCGTCCTGATGGTAGTTGAAGCTCATGCAGGCCGTCGGCTTGGCGGTGGACGTCACCGGGATCAGCAGCTCGAACTTCAGGTTCTGGTCGCGCTGGTTGTTGGCGAGCATGCGCCCGGCGCGGCCGAAGAACGGGTCGTTGGCCACATCGATCGTCACGTCGAGGCCGACCTTGGCCATCATTTCGAGGCCCCGGTCCATCCAGGTCTGGCGGAAGGTCGTCACATGCTCCTGCGTGCCCATGCAGACATATTCGCGCATGCGGAAGAGCTGCTGGCGGGCCGGGTCGTTGGAGGGCTCGTGGCGGAAGCAGTAGGACTGCAGGTCGTAGAGCCCGCCGCCCGCCGGCAGGCGGCCGCGTTTGGCGATCGTCGGGTAGAGCGGGTAGCAGGCCGCCGGCGTCAGCACGATGTCGGTCGCCTTCTGGTCCTTCGTCCAGTCGCCCTCGACCTCCATGCATTGCAGGAGGCTCATATGGTCGAGCTCGCCGCCGCAGAAGCTGTGCACGGTGCCGGCAAGCTGCGGGAAGCTCTTCATGTAGCCGGAGGTCTCGAAATGCGCGCGGTTCATGCCCGGCGGAAAGCGCATCGCCTCCGCGCCGTCGGCCCCGCCATAGGCGTCGATCAGCCGCTCGAAGCGGGCGATGACGTCCTCGAAGGCGCCCGAGCGGCCGTAAAGGCCCTCGACGCCGGTGTCGATGAGAAGACCGGAATCGAAGAGCCGGTCGAGAAGGGAAGTCTGCATGTCCATGGTGTCACCCGATCAGGCTGGTGTCCTGCTTGTGGACAAGCAGGAGGTTCGACGTGTTGCCGAGGATGCGGTCGTTGGAGATCATCAGCTGGGCGGAATGCGCGTCGCGCAGGTGCCGGCCGAGGCTGAAGGGCGTGCCGTTCTTGTAGCCCATGATGCCGCAGATCAGCATCGCCTGGTTGATGATGGCAAGGATCGTTTCGGAGGAAGCGATCTTCACGTTGTTCATCGCCACGGCAAAGCCCATGGAGGAGAGCCGGTCGGGATCCGCCTTGGCCGCCTCGTATTCCTTGAGGCCGGCAATGGTGTTGGATTTGACGAGCTGGAGGAGGTTTACGGCTTCCGCAAGGCGCAGCGCGCCGGGCGGCGTCACGCCGGGGCTCTTGCGGGCGGCGGCGCGCACGAAGGCCTGCGCGCGGGAAACGGCGTTGACGGCGATGCCGTACCAGACCGCGCTCCACAGGAGATGCGAGGTGGCGAGCATCGACTGCGCCGCGATCTCGGCGAAGGGCTTGGGAAGGATCTGCTCCTTCGGCGCCTCTCCCTTGAAGAGCCAGCCGTCCGAGCAGGTGCCGCGCATGCCGAGCGTATCCCAGACATGGGTCTGCTCCAGCGTGTACTGGTCCTTTGTGAAGACGGTCATGACCTGGTCGGTCGAGGCGGCGTCGGCGTGGGCGCGCGAGGTGATGAGGATCGCGTCGGCATGGGCGCCGTAGGAGATGACGGTCGCGTCCTTCGTCAGGCGGCAGGTCTCGCCGGTAATCTCGATGGCGCAGATGCTGTTGCGGAGATTCCCGCCGATGCCGCCCTCGGTCGTTGCAGAGGCAAGCAGGAGCTGTTCGCCGGCGACGCGGCGCATGAAGGCGGAATGCCAGGCATCGCCTGCGCCGTGCGAGACGAGGCTCGACAGCTTGATATGGTGCATGGCGAAGACCATGGCCGCCGCCGAGCAGGACTGGCCGATCAGCGAGCAGACTTCCGCGATCTCGGAAAGGGAGGCGTCCTCGCCGCCGAGGGCTGCGGGGATCTGGATGGAGAGCAGCCGTTCGGCGATCATCGCGTCGACGGCTTCGCGCGGGAAGCGGGCCCTGGCGTCCACGTCGTCGGCATGCGCTGCGGCCACGGCGGAAACGCGCTCGGCGCGCTCGGCAAGGCCCTTTCCGACGGTGACGGTCATTCGGCGGCCTCCGCGCTGCCGACAAGGCCGGAGACCGCCCGCGTGATCGCATCGATGCTCTGGAAGGACTTGCGGTTGAGGAGGTTGTCGGGGAACTCGACGTCGAAGGCGTCCTCGATGCCGAGCATCACCTGCACGGAGGCGAAGGAGGAAAGACCCGCTGCATAGAGATCGGCATCGTCCGCGAGCGTGTCGATCGGGACCGGAAGACCGCCGTGCTTGCCGAGGATTTCACGAATCGTCTGCTTCATCTTCTTCTCCATCGCTTTCTTTGCCGGCCGGGGAGGCCATCGGCTTATCGTTCCGCACATCCATAACCGGCGGTTGATAAGATCGGTTGAAAGGACATGGATAAGATTTCGTGAAGCGCCTCCGCAGGCTGGATCGAGATGGAACGATCCGTTTCGGAACATCATGAAGAAAGGGCGAAGAATGCCGGTTTTCGAGGGCATTCGGCGAGGAGGCGCCTGTGCCCCGACGAGACGGTTCCGTCCCGTTGAGGCCTCGTTAGCCATAAACGCAGAACGTGCCGCCGGGCGGCCTCATCGCGGATTTCCGGCCGTCAGTGCGCCTCGTCCCAGTTGGTGGCGGCCCGCGCGTCCACCTTCAGCGGTACCTTCATCGACAGCGCCGGCATGGAGGCGTTCTCCATGACGTCGACGATGACGGGGATGGCCTTCTCGACCTCGCCGTCCTCCACTTCGAAGATCAGTTCGTCGTGCACCTGCAGCAGCATGCGGGCGGAAAGGCCGGCCGCGGCAAGCGCCGGCTCCATCTTGATCATGGCGCGGCGGATGATGTCGGCCGCCGATCCCTGGATCGGCGCGTTGATCGAGGCGCGCTCGTTGAAGGCGCGCACCGAGGGGTTGGACGACTTGATCTCCGGGTAATGCGCGCGGCGGCCGAAGATGGTCTCCACATAGCCGTTCTCGCGGGCGAAGGCCTTCGTCGTATCCATGTAGTCCTTGATGCCCGGGAAGCGCTCGAAATACTTCTTGATGTATTCGCCGGCCTCCGAGCGCTCGATGGAGAGCTGGTTGGCAAGGCCGAAGGCGGAGATGCCGTAGATGATGCCGAAATTGATCGCCTTGGCCCGGCGGCGGATTTCCGACGGCATGCCCTCGACAGGCACGCCGAACATCTCGGAGGCCGTCATGGCATGGATGTCGATGCCGTCGGCGAAGGCCTGCTTCAGTTGCGGGATGTCGGCGACATGGGCGAGCACGCGCAGCTCGATCTGGCTGTAGTCGGCCGAGACCAGCTTGTGCCCGGGCGTCGAGATGAAGGCCGTGCGGATCTTGCGCCCTTCCGCCGTGCGCACCGGAATGTTCTGGAGGTTCGGATCGGAGGAGGAAAGGCGGCCGGTCGTCGTCGCGGCGAGCGCGTAGGACGTGTGCACGCGTTTCGTGTCGGGATGCACGAAGCCGGGCAGCGCGTCGGTATAGGTGGATTTCAGCTTGGTGAGCTGGCGCCAGTCGACGATCTTGCGCGGCAGCGGAATGCCCTGCGCGGCAAGGTCCTCCAGCACCTGCGCGGAGGTCGACCATTGGCCGGTCTTCGTCTTGGAGGCGCCGGGAAGGCCCATCTTGCCGAAGAGGATGTCGCCGAGCTGCTTGGGCGAACCGATGTTGAAGCGCTCGCCGGCAAGCTCGTAGATCTCCTCCTCGAAGCCGGCCGCGCCCTGCGCCAGCTCGCCGGAGAGGCGCGAGAGCACCTGCCGGTCGATGGTGATGCCGCGTTCCTCCATGCGGGCGAGCACGGGCACCAGAGGGCGTTCCAGCCGCTCGTAGACGGCCGTCATGCGCTCGGCCGCAAGGCGCGGCTTCAGCACGTGCCAGAGGCGCAGCGTCACGTCGGCGTCCTCGGCCGCATAGGCGGTGGCGCGGGAGATGTCGACCATGTCGAAGGTCTGCGCGCCCTTCCCGGAGCCGGCGACCTCCTTGTAGGAAATCGGCTTGTGGCCGAGCCAGCGTTCGGAGAGCGTGTCCATGCCGTGCGTGCCCGCGCCCGCATCCAGCGCATAGGACATCAGCATCGTGTCGTCGAAGCCCTGAACGGTGATGCCGTGCCGGCGTATGACGAGGTAGTCGTATTTGAGGTTCTGCGCGACCTTGAGGACCGACGGGTCCTCCAGCAGGCCCTTCAGCCGCTCCAGCGCCGCGCGGATGGGGATCTGCCCATCGGCCATGCCGCCGCCGAGGAGGTCGCCGACGCCCGTCTTGTGGTTGAGCGGCACGTAGCAGGCGCGGATCACGGTGCCGGAAGGGTCCTTCGCATTGTCGGCGATGGCGAGCGAGAAGCCGCACAGTTCCGCCTGCATGGCGTCGAGCGAGGTGGTCTCCGTGTCGAAGCCGACGAGGCCGGTCTCGCGCGCGGCGGCGATCCAGCGGTCGAGCGCTTCGAGGTCGCGCACCGTCTCGTAGGTGGAATGGTCGATCGGCGCCGCTGAAAAACGCTCCGCGCGGCTCCTTGCCAGCGCTGTGGGCGAAAGGTCGCCGGCAACGGCGGCAGGCAGCAGCGTCGCGGCGGCTTCCGCCGCCGTCTCCGTGCCGTCGAGGATGGAAGAGGGGCCGGCGGCCTCGCCCTTGTCGAGGTCCGGGCCGTGCGCCGCAGCGCCCCATTCCACCGGCACGTTGGCCGCCTCGATGGCGCCGGCATCGCAGTCGCACGCTTCCGCCACGCGCCGCGTCAGCGTGGTGAACTCCATGGCCTTCAGGAAGGCGATGAGCTTCGGGCCGTCCTGCGGATGCAGGATCAGCTCGTCCAGCGGCGTGTCGAGGGGCGTGTCCGTCTTCAGCGTGACGAGCTGGCGCGAGAGCCGCACGAGCTCGCGGCTGGCGATGATGTTCTCGCGGCGCTTGACCTGCTTGATCTCCTCGGCGCGGGCGAGCAGCGTGTCGAGGTCGCCGTATTCCTCCAGCAATTGCGCGGCGGTCTTCGGGCCGATGCCGGGGACGCCCGGCACGTTGTCGGTCGAATCGCCGGTCAGCGACTGGAGGTCGATCATCTTCTCCGGCGGCACGCCCCATTTCTCGATCACCTCGGGAATGGAGATCTGCTTGTCCTTCATGCCGTCATACATCGAGACGTTCTCGGTCACGAGCTGCATGAGGTCCTTGTCGGAGGAGACGATGGTGACGTCCGCGCCGTCCTGCTCGGCAAGGCGGGCATAGGTGGCGATCAGGTCATCGGCCTCGAAGCCTTCCTTTTCGATGCAGGGCAGGTTGAAGGCGCGGGTCGCGTGGCGGATGAGGCCGAACTGCGGGATCAGGTCTTCCGGCGGCGCGGTGCGGTTCGCCTTGTACTGGTCGTAGAGATCGTTGCGGAAGGTTTTTGAGGAATAGTCGAAGATGACCGCGAAATGGGTCGGCGTCACGCCCACGTCGGTGTTGCGCGCATCCTTCAGGAGCTTCCACAGCATGTTGCAGAAGCCGGAGACGGCATTGACCGGCAAACCGTCCGACTTTCGGTTGAGCGGCGGGATGGCGTGGAAGGCGCGGAAGATGAAGCCGGAGCCGTCGACGAGGAAGAGATGATCACCTTTTTTCATGGGGTGAATGGATAGCGCGGGCGGCCTGTCGCGTCCATCTTTCATTGCGGGCGAAGGGTGCCCGGAAGCCTCACGCGAACGTTACCGATTTGTAATTTTCGCGGGCCTTCGAATCCCTTGAAAAGCCACATTCGGACCCACAGATATTCCTCATCGGCACCTGATCAAGCCGTGTCTGGCATAACGGCCTGTCCCCCGCCGCGCCAGACAAGGACAAAGGCCTTATCCCCCTCTCCGGGCCTTTGTCCAACATTTGCGAAGAAGCCGCCGCGACAAGCCTCCTGTCGTCGGCGGCTTCCCGCGTTTGAGGGGTTGCATCGCCTGCGATCCATCGTTGTCATCGTCTGAAAACCGGCATAGCTTCTTGCCATGGAGTTTGACCGGAAGGATTCGGCAGCCTACCTCGCCAATCTCCTGGCGAAGGGGGCCTCCCGCGCGCTGCAGGCGCGGGCGGACGGTGCCGGCTTTGCGCCCGGCCAGTTCCCGGTTCTGCTGGAACTATGGGGCGGCGACGGCCTCACCCAGCGCGAACTCCTCGACAGGCTCGACATCGAACAGGCGACCATGGCCAACACGCTCGCGCGCATGGAGCGCGACGGGCTCATCTCGCGCCGCCGCCACCCCCGGGACAGGCGTGCGCAGCTGGTTTTCCTGACGGCGCGCGGCAAGGCGCTGCGCGAGAGCGCGATGGCCGCGGCGAGCGCCACGGAGGACGCGCTTTTCCAGGGCTTCCGCCGCTTCGAGCGGGAACTGCTGCTCGAATACATGCGCATGGTGCTGGCCAATCTCGGACGCGGCGTTCGCCCCTGACCGTCGCAGGGCCGTCATACGATTTGCCCTTGCCGACGGGATCGGTCTAATGTCGCCGCGAAAATCATTCTGATTTGCCGCATGCCGCCGCCGCGGGGCCGCCTTCGCGCAGCATGCATTGAAGGATACCGACATGACCAACATTCTGCCCGTCCTCGATCGCGCCAGCGCCGATATCCCGGCCAGCCTCGAACGCCTGTTCGAGCTGGTGCGCATCAAGTCCATCTCCACCGACCCGGCCTTCAAGGCGGATTGCCGCCGGGCGGCCGAATGGCTGGTCAAGGAGCTGCGCTCGCTGGGCTTCGACGCGACGGTGCGCGATACCCCCGGCCATCCCATGGTCGTCGCCCATCACGAGGGTGCCAAGGCCGATGCGCCGCATGTCCTCTTCTACGGCCATTACGACGTGCAGCCGGTCGATCCGCTGAACCTGTGGGACCACGATCCCTTCGATCCGGCGGTGCGCGAGGTCGAGGGCGGCCGGCGCATCATCACCGGCCGCGGCACCTCCGACGACAAGGGCCAGCTCCTCACCTTCGTGGAAGCCTGCCGCGCCTACAAGGAAACCGTCGGCGCGCTGCCCTGCCGCGTCACCATCCTCTTCGAGGGCGAGGAGGAGTCCGGCTCTCCCTCGCTGAAGCCCTTCCTCGAAGCCAATGCCGCCGAGCTGACGGCCGACTTCGCCCTCGTCTGCGACACCAGCATGTGGGACGCCGATACGCCGGCGATCTCGGCGGGCCTGCGCGGCCTCGTCGGCGAGGAGATCGTCGTCAAGGCGGCTGACCGGGATCTGCATTCCGGCTATTTCGGTGGCGCGGCGGCCAACCCGATCCACATCCTCGCCGACGTGCTTGCGGGCCTGCACGACGAGACCGGCCGCGTGACGCTTCCCGGCTTCTACGACGGCGTCGAGGAAACGCCGACGCAGATCAAGGCCGCCTGGGAGAAGCTCGGCAGCTCGGCCGAAAGCTTCCTCGGCGAGATCGGCCTTTCCATTCCGTCCGGCGAGAAGGGCCGGTCGGTGCTGGAGCTCACCTGGGCGCGTCCGACCGCCGAGGTCAACGGCATCACCGGCGGCTATACCGGCGAGGGCTTCAAGACGGTGATCGCGGCGGAAGCCTCCGCAAAGGTCTCCTTCCGCCTCGTCGGCAAGCAGGATCCGGCGAAGATCCGCGACGCCTTCCGCGCCTATGTGCGTGCGAAGATCCCGGCCGACTGCTCGGTCTCCTTCCACGCCCATGGCGGCTCGCCGGCCATCCAGCTTCCCTACGATTCGGCCCTGCTCGGCAAGGCGAAGGACGCGCTCTCCGACGAATGGCCGAAGCCCGCCGTCGTCATCGGCATGGGCGGCTCGATCCCGATCGTCGGCGACTTCCAGAAGATGCTCGGCATGGAATCCCTGCTCGTCGGCTTCGCGCTGTCGGACGACCGCATCCATTCGCCGAACGAGAAATACGATCTCCGGTCCTTCGAGAAGGGCATCCGCTCCTGGGTGCGCATTCTTGCGGCGCTTGCCGCCCGTTGAGGGCGGACAGACGGGCCGGGCCGGCTTCGACCGGCCCGAAACCCGCGGATTGGAACGGTACGCGATGGCATTGAAGACCGGGGGCAGGATGGAATGAAGCGGCTGGGGAAACTCTTCTGGCCGCTTGTCAGCACTGCGGCGATCGTCCTTTCCGTCTATATCCTCTACCGGGACCTGAGGGGCCTTTCGCTCGATGCGTTCATGGCGAGCCTCCAGGCGATCCCGCTGTCGGGCTGGCTGCTTTCCTGCCTCGCCACGCTCGTCGCTTACGCGGCGCTCGCCGCCTACGATCACCTGGCGCTGGAACATCTCGGCCACCGCATTTCGCTGTGGTTCATCACGGTCACCTCCTTCACCACCTATGCGCTGTCGCACAATATCGGCGCCTCGGTCTTCTCCGGCGCGCTGGTGCGCTACCGCGCCTATACGTCGAAGGGGCTTGCCGGCTCGGAGGTCGGCCTGCTCGTCGCCTTCTGTTCCTTCACCTTCGTCCTCGGCACCTTGATGCTGTTCGGCCTCGTCCTCGTCTTCGAGCCGCAGATCGTCGAGCGCTTCGCCGATTTCCTGCCCATCGAGGCGGCCTTCTCGACGGGGCTCTTCATCCTCGCCCTCGTCGCGCTCTATGTCGTCGGCAGCCTCGTCGGCTTCCGGCCGATCAACACGCGCTGGCTCAAGCTCGAATATCCGAAGCCCTCGCTCGCCTTCCGCCAACTCATCATCGCGCCCATCGAGCTCATCGGCGCGGCGGCGATCATCTATTTCGTGCTGCCGGCGGCGGGCAATCCGGGCTATTTCGTCGTGCTCGGCATCTTCCTCGCCTCCTTTTCCGTCGCCCTGCTCTCGCATGCGCCGGGCGGCATCGGCGTCCTGGAGCTCGTCTTCATTGCCGGCCTGCCCGACATGGACCCGGCGGCGGTGCTGGCTGCGCTTGCCGTCTTCCGCCTCTTCTACCTCATCATTCCCTTCGTCATGGCGCTGGTGGTCATCCTCGTCTTCGAGCGGCAGCGCTATCTCGCCCGGGCGCGTGAAACCGAAGATTGAAACGGGTGGATCCTTCCCGGTTCATTCCGCGTTCAGGCGAATGGTTTCATGCTATGAACCGTCTGAACAAGTGTGAGACGACAACCCAAGGGAGACCGACATGAAGATATCGATCAAGACGGGCCTTTCCACCGCGGTGGCGGTTGCCATGTTCGCCACGTCCTTCGTATCCGCACCGGCCTTCGCCATGCCGATGGCAAAGGTCGACGCGTCGCGCGCGTCCGACGTCGTGGACGTGCAGTATCGCCATCGCGGCGGCTGGTATCACGGCCATCGCGGCTACCGGCATTCTCGCCACGGCTACCGGCGCCATTCGGACGGCTGGTGGTATCCGCTGGCCGCCTTCGGCGCCGGCGCGATCATCGGCGGGGCAATCGCCAACGACGGCTATTCCCGTCCGCGCGAAGCCGGCATCAACCCGCGCCATACCGAATGGTGCTATGCGCGCTATCGCTCGTACCGGGCCTACGACAACACGTTCCAGCCCAATTACGGCCCGCGCAAGCAGTGCTATTCGCCCTACTTCTGAGGTGAGGATACGGGCGGCCTTCGGGCCGCCCGCTTCCGTTAGAAACGCCCGGAGCGCGTTCACCGCTTCTTAACGACCCCTTAAATCGCCGCATTTAAGGTCCACCGGACGGGCATATTCCCAGAGGGCTCATCCGACCGCTTATGGCAGGCAACCGAAAATCCCAGCGCATCGAACCGTCCTTCCATGAAAGCGAAGGGCGCGAGGACGACGATTTCCACATCGGCGCCGACGATCGCGTGACCGGCGGCGGGGGCGGGCGCAAGGGGCGGGGCAAGCCGGCGAAGGCCTCCCGCGGAAGGCGCGGCGCCGGCCGCCGGCGCGAACCCACCCTCGGCTTCTTCGGCCTCGTGCGCAGGCTCTTCTACTGGTGCATCGTGCTGGGCATCTGGGGCGCCATCGGCGTCGGCGGGCTCGTGCTCTACTACGGCGCGCGCATGCCGAGCGCCACGAGCTGGGCCATTCCCGCCCGTCCGCCGAACGTCAAGATCCTCGCGGTCGACGGCGCCATCATCGCCAACCGGGGCCTTACCGGCGGCGAGGCGCTCTCGCTGGAGGACATGTCGCCCTATATCCCGCAGGCCGTCATCGCCATCGAGGACCGGCGCTTCTATTCGCATTTCGGCATCGATCCGCTCGGCCTTGCCCGCGCGGTGATCACCAACATCGCCTCGGGCCGCACGGTGCAGGGCGGCTCCACGCTGACGCAGCAGCTCGCCAAGAACATGTTCCTCTCGCCCGAGCGCACGCTGGAGCGCAAGGTGCAGGAGGTGCTGCTTTCCCTCTGGCTGGAGCACAAGTACACCAAGGACCAGATCCTTGCGATGTATCTCAACCGCGTCTTCTTCGGCTCCAATTCCTATGGCGTCGAGGCGGCCTCGCGGCGCTATTTCAACAAGTCGGCGCGCGACGTGAACCTCGGCGAGGCGGCGGTTCTCGCCGGTCTCCTCAAGGCGCCGTCGCGCCTTTCGCCCGCCCGCGACCCGGAGGCGGCCGAAGCGCGCGCGCAGGTCGTCCTCGGCGCGATGCGCGAGGAGGGCTACGTCACCGACGCCGAGATCAAGACCGCCATGTCGCAGACGCCGGCGCGGGCGAAGCGCTACTGGTCCGGCGCCGAGCACTATGCCGCCGACATGGTCATGTCGCAGCTGCCCGGCATGATCGGCGACGTCACCGAGGACCTCGTCATCGACACGACGATCGACCTCGACCTCGAGAAGAAGGCCGACGAGGCCATCAAGGCGACGCTCGACAAGGACGGCGCCAAGCTCAACGCCTCGCAGGCCGCGCTCGTCTCCATCGACGGCACGGGCGCGATCCGGGCGCTGGTCGGTGGGCGCGACTATGCCGACAGCCAGTTCGACCGCGCCTCGAAAGCCAAGCGCCAGCCGGGCTCGGCGTTCAAGCCCTTCGTCTATGCGACGGCGCTCGAACAGGGCCGCTCGCCGCTCTCGGTGCGCAACGACGCGCCGGTGAAGATCGGCAAGTGGACGCCGGAGAACTACGACCAGAAATACCGCGGCGAGGTGACGCTCGCCAACGCGCTCGCCCATTCGCTGAACACCATCGCCGCCCAGCTCGTCATGGAGGTGGGCCCGTCGGAAGTGGTCAAGCTCGCCAAGCGGCTGGGCATCGAATCGGAGCTGCAGGCGAACGCCTCCATCGCGCTCGGCACCTCGGAGGTGACGCTGGTGGAGCTGACCTCCGCCTACGCCCCCTTCATGAATGGCGGCTACAAGGCGACGCCCCACATCATCCGCCGCATCTCGACCGCCGACGGCAAGGTGCTCTACGAGAACACCTACGATAACCCGCCGCGCGTGCTTTCACCGGAGATCGTCTCCATGATGAACGGCATGATGGAGCGCGTCATCACCGAGGGCACCGGCAAGAACGCCCGCATCCCCGGCTGGCAGGCCGCCGGCAAGACCGGCACGACCCAGTCCTTCCGCGACGCGCTCTTCGTCGGCTACACGTCCAACCTGACGACGGGCGTGTGGTTCGGCAACGACGACGGCAAGTCGATGCGGCAGGTGACGGGCGGCGGGCTGCCCGCGAGGGCCTGGAGCCAGTTCATGATCGCCGCCCACAAGGGGCTTTCGCCCTCGCCGCTCTTCGGCACGGGCATCAGCCAGACGCCCGCGAGCGAAGATACGAGGCCGGCGCCGGAGGGCGACCAGCTCTTCGACATCATCTCGCGCACGCTCGGCACCGAGGAGCGCCCGACCGACACCGGCGCGGCGGTGGCGACCGGCGAAGGCGGCGCCGTGGCGGTGGACGACGGGCTCGTGCCGCCGGCCGATGTCGGTGGCCGGCGGCAAACCGGCACCCACCGCACGACCCTTCTCGACGTTCTTCTCGGAGGCTGACGCCCGGCGCCGTCTTGACGCCCGTCAGGAAGCCCACCACATTGCCGGCGGAGCGTGCCGCATCGCGGCCGGAACGCTGATTTTGCGCGCCTTGCGGCCCTTCGATGTCTTGCAGTCGTCCGGAGGGCTCCTTATATACGCCGCAAAGCTAAGGGTTTGCCCCTCGGCTTTCTGGAAGACCATACCATTAGGGGCTGCCGAACGAATGCCTGAATGGGTTCCGGCAGTTCGCTTGAAGGAGAGAATGACATGGCTAAAGTAATCGGTATCGACCTCGGGACCACCAATTCCTGCGTCGCCGTCATGGACGGCAAGGACGCCAAGGTTATCGAAAATGCCGAAGGCGCGCGCACCACGCCTTCCATGGTCGCCTTCACCGACGACGGTGAGCGGCTGACCGGCCAGCCGGCCAAGCGCCAGGCGGTCACCAACCCGGAAAACACCCTGTTCGCGGTCAAGCGCCTCATCGGCCGCCGCTACGACGACAAGACCGTCGAGAAGGACAAGGGCCTCGTTCCCTACAAGATCGTCAAGGGCGACAACGGCGACGCCTGGGTCGAGGCGCAGGGCAAGGATTATTCCCCCTCGCAGATCTCCGCGATGATCCTTCAGAAGATGAAGGAAACCGCCGAATCCTATCTCGGCGAGAAGGTCACGCAGGCCGTCATCACGGTTCCCGCCTACTTCAACGACGCCCAGCGCCAGGCCACCAAGGACGCCGGCAAGATCGCCGGCCTCGAAGTGCTGCGCATCATCAACGAGCCGACGGCTGCAGCGCTTGCCTACGGCCTCGACAAGAAGGACGGCAAGACCATCGCCGTCTACGACCTTGGCGGCGGCACGTTCGACATCTCGGTCCTGGAAATCGGCGACGGCGTCTTCGAAGTAAAGTCGACGAACGGCGACACCTTCCTCGGCGGTGAAGACTTCGACATGCGCCTCGTCGAATATCTCGCAGCCGAGTTCAAGAAGGACCAGGGCATCGACCTGAAGAACGACAAGCTCGCCCTGCAGCGCCTCAAGGAAGCTGCCGAAAAGGCCAAGATCGAGCTGTCCTCCTCGCAGCAGACGGAAATCAACCTGCCGTTCATCACGGCGGACGCTTCCGGCCCGAAGCACCTGACGATGAAGCTGACCCGCGCCAAGTTCGAAGCGCTCGTCGACGACCTCATCCAGCGCACCGTTGCGCCCTGCAAGGCAGCCCTCAAGGATGCCGGCGTTACGGCGGGCGAGATCGACGAAGTCGTCCTCGTCGGCGGCATGAGCCGCATGCCGAAGGTGCAGGAAACCGTCAAGCAGCTCTTCGGCAAGGAGCCGCACAAGGGCGTGAACCCGGATGAAGTGGTCGCCATGGGCGCCGCCATCCAGGCCGGCGTCCTGCAGGGCGACGTCAAGGACGTCCTCCTCCTCGACGTGACCCCGCTGTCTCTCGGCATCGAAACGCTGGGCGGCGTCTTCACCCGTCTGATCGAGCGCAACACGACGATCCCGACGAAGAAGAGCCAGACCTTCTCGACCGCCGAGGACAACCAGTCGGCCGTGACCATCCGCGTCTCGCAGGGCGAGCGTGAAATGGCCGCGGACAACAAGCTGCTCGGCCAGTTCGACCTCGTCGGCATCGCCCCGGCCCCGCGCGGCATGCCGCAGATCGAAGTCACCTTCGACATCGACGCCAACGGCATCGTGCAGGTCTCGGCCAAGGACAAGGGCACCGGCAAGGAGCACCAGATCCGCATCCAGGCCTCCGGCGGCCTCTCCGACGCCGACATCGAGAAGATGGTGAAGGACGCCGAGGCCAATGCCGAAAGCGACAAGAAGCGCCGCGAGGCCGTCGAGGCGAAGAACCAGGCCGAAAGCCTTGTCCACTCGTCCGAGAAGTCGCTGAAGGACTATGGCGACAAGGTCTCCGCCGATGACCGCAAGGCCATCGAGGATGCGATTGCCGCCCTCAAGACCGCCGTCGAGGCTTCCGAGCCCGACGCCGAGGACATCAAGGCCAAGACCAACACGCTCATGGAAGTCTCCATGAAGCTCGGCCAGGCCATCTACGAGGCGCAGCAGGCCGAGACCGGCGCCTCCACGGACGAGGCCGGCGACAACGTCGTCGATGCCGACTACGAGGAAGTCAAGGACGACGACGACCGCAAGAAGTCGGCCTAAAGCCTCCTGAACTGCCGGCCGCGCATGGCGCGGCCGGTGCAACGGATAGCAAAAAGGCGGAAGTCAGCGCGAAGGGAAACAAGGCACCATGATCACTCCCGTTTACCGCGGTGGCGACATCATGGCCTTTCCTTCGCCCCGGCTTCCGCCTTTTCGCATGTGTAGCGCAAGGCAGTTCCGCAATAACAAGACCGTTCCCGCGAAACGGACGTGACCCGAATGGCAAAAGCTGATTTTTACGAGACGCTGGGTGTCTCCAAGACCGCCGACGAGAAGGAGCTGAAAAGCGCCTTCCGCAAGATGGCGATGAAATACCATCCCGACAAGAATCCGGGCGATGCCTCCGCCGAGCAGAAGTTCAAGGACGTCAACGAAGCCTACGAGATGCTGAAGGACCCGCAGAAGCGCGCGGCCTACGATCGCTACGGCCATGCGGCCTTCGAGCAGGGCGGCATGGGCGGCGGCTTCGGCGGCGGCGGTTTCGGCGGTGGCGGCTTTTCCGACATCTTCGAGGACATCTTCGGCGAGATGATGGGCGGCGGGCGCCAGCGGCGCTCTTCCGGCGGTCGCGAGCGCGGCGGCGATCTTCGCTACAACATGGAGATCTCGCTGGAAGAGGCCTATGCCGGCAAGACCGCGCAGATCCGCGTGCCGACGTCGATCACCTGCGACGTCTGTTCCGGCTCGGGCGCAAAGCCCGGCACCAGCCCCAAGACCTGCGCCACCTGCCACGGCGCCGGCCGCGTGCGCGCCGCTCAGGGGTTCTTCTCCATCGAGCGCACCTGCCCGACCTGCCACGGCCGCGGCCAGACGATCAGCGACCCCTGCACGAAGTGCCACGGCCAGGGCCGCGTCACGGAAGAGCGCTCGCTGTCGGTCAACATCCCGGCCGGCATCGAGGACGGCACGCGCATTCGCCTTGCCGGCGAGGGCGAGGCGGGCCTGCGCGGCGGGCCGGCGGGCGACCTCTACATCTTCCTGTCGGTCAAGCCGCACGAGTTCTTCCAGCGCGACGGGGCGGACCTCTACTGCGCCGTGCCGATCTCGATGACGACGGCGGCCCTCGGCGGCACCTTCGACGTGGCGACGCTCGACGGCACGAAGTCGCGCGTCTCGGTGCCGGAAGGCACCCAGGCCGGAAAGCAGTTCCGCCTGAAGGGCAAGGGCATGCCGGTGCTGCGCTCCGCGCAGGTCGGCGACCTCTATATCCAGATCCAGATCGAGACGCCGCAGAAGCTCACCAAGCGCCAGCGCGAGCTTCTGAAGGAATTCGAGGAGATCTCCTCCAAGGACAACAACCCCGAATCCGCCGGTTTCTTCGCGCGGATGAAGGAGTTCTTCGAGGGGTGAACACCTTCGGGACGCGTCTTCCAGATGGAGCCGGGGTGCAGAGCACCCCGGCTTTTTTCATGCCGCGCGCAGGATGAAGTTCGCAAAGCGCTTCTGCACGAAGGGCGTGATGACGAAGACCATCGCGAAGACCATGATCGGTGCGATGAGCGCCGTGCGCTGCCAGGTCGTCCAGCCGTCGGTGAGCGGCAGCACGATATAGAGGATCGCGGTGATCAACGGATAGACCGGCAGGAGCAGGGCGAGCGCGAGGTGGAGTTTCGAGAGCTTGCGGGGAGCGGTATTGGTCATGGGAGCAACCTTTATGAAAACGGAACGTTTCGTTTATATAGAAACGAAACGTTCCGTTCAAGCCCCTTCCATGCTAGAAGCGGAAAAAAGGAAAAGGCCATGACCGAGACAGACGAAATCAGCCCCGCCCGCCGCTCCATCGGCGCAACGCGCAATCCGGCGAGCCAGGACGCGATTCTCGCGGCCGCGGAGGCGGTGCTTCTGGAAAACGGGCTCGGCGGCTTCTCCATCGAGGCGGTGGCGCGGCGCGCGCGGGCAGGCAAGCCGACGATCTATCGCTGGTGGCCCTCGCAGGCCGCCTTGCTGTTTGACGTCTACCACAACCGCAAGCGCATCAACTTCATCCACCCCGACACGGGCAATGTGCGCGACGACCTGCGCGCCTATCTCTCCGGCCTGTTGCAGACATGGCGGGAGGGCGGCAGCGGCGAGGTCTTCCGCAGCCTCGTCGCCAAGGCGCAGGGGGAGCCCGCCGCGCTTGCCGCGCTTTCGGCCTATATGGCGGAGCGGCGCGAACAGAGCGGCAGGATCGTCGAGAAGGCGCAGGCGCGCGGCGAGGTGCGGGCGGACGTGCCGCCCACACTGGTCCCCGAGCTGCTTTCCAGCTTCGCCTGGGGGCGGCTGCTTACCGAGCGGCTGGAGGTTTCCGATGCCGAGATCGACGCGGTGGTCGATGCGGTGCTCTCCGGCATCAAGCCCTGAGGCGTCAGTCGCCGCTTTGCAGCAGCACCAGCGTCCCGTCGGCGTTCACCCGGGTCGTGACGCCCTCGTAGCTCTTCAGCCGCGGATGGCTCGTCTCGATCGGGTGGTGGTGCGTCGCCGTCATCACCGCGACATGGGCGCCGGCGCCTTCGCCCGCCAGGATGCCGGCCGGCACGTCCTCGAAGACGAGGCAGTCGGCCGGGTCGACGCCGAGCTTTCCGGCGCCGAGGATATAGCCGTCCGGCGCGGGCTTGCCCTTCGTGATGTCGTCGGCCGTCACGATGACGGTCGGCAGCGGGATGCCGGCGGCGGCAAGGCGGCGATGGGCAAGCGCCACCGGCGCGGAGGTGACGATGCCCCAGCGCCCAGCCGGAAGGGCGGAAAGGAAGGCGATCGCGCCGTCGATCGGCACGATGCCGTCCACGTCCTCCAGTTCGGCCATCTCCACCTCCTTCGCTTCCGTCACGGGGTCGACGCCGGGCAGGCCGAGCCGCGTGATCGTGTCGATGCCGCGAACGCCGTGCATGGTCGGCAGGAAGGTGGCGACGTCCAGCCCGTGCTTCAGCGCCCAGCGCGTCCACACCCGCTCGGTGGCGGGGATGGAGTTGATGATCGTGCCGTCCATGTCGAAGAGGAAGGCGGCGAAGCTGTGGTCGAAGACGGGACGGGGGGAAGAGGACAAGGCGGAGGACCTGCTGGCTGGGAGGGGAGGACGCAAGGCGCGGGCGGGCCCTCCGCTTACCGCCTCCCGCCCGCGCCGGCAACCGCCCGCCCGTCCGCGCGATGCCGTTCCGGCTTTGCTGTTGCCCGATCCCCACGAATACTCTAGCTCTCAGCCCATGCCGCACAAGGTCTCCCTCTCCCGCCTCAAGCTCACGGATTTCCGCAACTATGCGGGCCTGTCGCTTGCGCTCGACGGCCGGCATGTCGTGCTGACGGGGCAGAACGGGGCGGGCAAGACGAACCTCATGGAAGCCGTCTCCTTCCTCTCGCCCGGCCGGGGCCTGCGCCGCGCCGCCTATGGCGACGTGCCGCGCGCCGGGGGCGAGGGCGGTTTTTCCGTCTTCGCCACGGTCGACGGCATGATGGGCGAGGTCGATATCGGCACCGGCACGGAAGGCGGCGAGGACGGTCAGGCGCGCAAGCTCCGCCTCAACGGCACGCCGGCGCGGACCGTCGACGAATTGCTGGAGCACCTGCGCGTCCTCTGGCTGACGCCGTCGATGGACGGGCTCTTCACCGGCCCCTCGGCCGACCGCCGCCGCTTCCTCGACCGCCTCGTCCTCTCGCTCGATCCGGGCCACGGGCGCCGGGCGGCGGATTTCGAGAAGGCGATGCGCGGCCGCAACCGGCTGCTCTCCGAAGGAAGGCCGGACCCCGCCTGGCTGACGGCGCTGGAAAGGCAGATGGCCGAGCTCGGCATCGCGATGGCCCATGCCCGCCACGAGCTCGTCGGTCTCCTGTCCGGCCTCGTCGAGGCCGCGCGCGACGACGGGCCGTTCCCCTCCGCCACCATGCGCCTTTCCGGTTTCCTCGACGAGGAGTGGCAGCGGCCGGCCTACGAGATCGAGGAGATCTACCTCGCCCTGCTGCAGGAGGGCCGCTACCGCGACGCGGCCGCCGGACGCACGCTGGAAGGGCCGCACCGCGCCGATCTCCTCATCCGCCACCGCGAGAAGGACATGGAGGCCGAGCGCTGCTCGACGGGCGAGCAGAAGGCGCTGCTCGTCGGCCTTATCCTGGCCCATGCCGGCCTCGTCACCGGCATGACGGGCCATGCCCCGGTGCTGCTGCTCGACGAGATCGCCGCCCATCTCGACGAAGGCCGGCGCGCGGCGCTGTTCGACCGGGTGGATGCGCTCGGCGGCCAGGCCTTCATGACCGGCACGGATCGGGCGATGTTCGATGCGCTCGGCGCGCGTGCGCAATTCCTCACCGTCGCGAACGGAGGCATCCTGTCATGACCGATCCCCTGAGCCCCGAAGAGATCGACCGCTACCGTCGCCACATCGTGCTCGCCGAGATCGGCGGGGCGGGGCAGCAGAAGCTGAAGGCCGCCAATGTGCTGATCGTCGGCGCCGGCGGCCTCGGCGCGCCGGTCATCCAGTATCTCGCCGCCGCCGGCATCGGCCATATCGGCGTCCTTGACGACGACACGGTTTCGCTCTCCAACCTCCAGCGCCAGGTGATCCACGACACCGCCGGCCTCGGCACGGCGAAGATCGATAGCGCCGAGGCCGCCGTCGCCCGGCTCAACCCGCATGTGCGCTTTTCCGGCATGCCCGAGCGGCTGACGGCGGAAAACGCGCCGCGCCTCCTGGCCGGCTACGATCTCCTCATCGACGGTTCGGACAATTTCGACACGCGCTATGCCTCGGCGGACGCGGCCGAGGCCGCGCGCATCCCGCTCGTCACCGGCGCGGTCGGCCGTTTCGACGGCTCGCTGACGGTGCTGAAGCCCCACGAGGCGGGCCCGGACGGTGCGCTGAACCCCGGCTACCGCGACCTCTTCCCGTCCGCTCCGCCGCCCGGCGTCGTGCCCGCCTGCGCCGAAGCCGGCATCGTCGGCGCGCTGACGGGTGTCATCGGCACGCTGATGGCGATGGAGGCGATCAAGCTGGTCACGGGCGCCGGCGAGCCGCTGGTCGGCCGGCTGCTGCTCTACGACGGGCTGGCGGCGCGGTTCGAGACGCTGAAATACCGGCGGCGGAAGGGCTAGAGGCCCTCTCTGCCTGCCGGCATCTCCCCCACAAGGGGGGAGAAGGCTGGAGGCTTGCTCTTCCGTTCCATTTTCCCGCAAAGGGCACCGCACGGTAAGTCCCTCCCCCTTGTGGGGAGGGATTTAGGGAGGGGTCTTTTCTACACCCGCCCCGGCAGCACGCGGTCCGGCGGGCGGTGGCCGTCGAAGAAGGTGCGGATGTTGATCACCACCTTCTCGCCCATGTCGATGCGCCCCTCGATCGTCGCCGAGCTCATATGCGGCAGCAGCACGACCTTGCCCTCGGCGGCGAGCTTCAGGAGCTTGGGGTTGACCGAGGGCTCGTGCTCGAACACGTCGAGGCCGGCGCCGGCGATGCGGCCCTCGCGCAGGCACTTGATCAGCGCCGCCTCGTCGATGATGCCGCCGCGCGCCGTGTTGACGATGTAGCTCGTCGGCTGCATCAGCTCCAGCCGCCGGGCCGAGAGCAGGTGGAAGGTGGCGGGCGTCGAGGGGCAGTTGACCGAGACGATGTCGACGCGGGCGAGCATCTGGTCGAGGCTGTCCCAGTAGGTCGCCTCCAGCGCGTCCTCGGTGTCCGGGCGCACGCGGTTGCGGTTGTGGTAGTGGATGGAAAGGCCGAAGGCCTTGGCGCGCTTGGCGACGGCCGTGCCGATGCGGCCCATGCCGACGATGCCGAGCCGCTTGCCCGAGATGCGCCGGCCGAGCATCCAGGTCGGCGACCAGCCGGCCCATTCGCCCTTGCGGTCGGTGAGGATGCGCGCACCCTCGGCAAGCCGGCGCGGCACGGCGAGCATCAGCGCCATGGTCATGTCGGCCGTGTCCTCGGTCAGCACGTTCGGCGTGTTGGTGACGGTGATGCCCTTTCGCGCCGCCGCCTCCACGTCGACATTGTCGACGCCGTTGGAAAAGCAGGCGATCAGCTTCAGTTGCGGGCCGGCCTGCTCGATCAGCGCGGCGTCGATGCGGTCGGTCAGCGTCGGCACCAGCACGTCCGCGCTCTTGACGGCGGCGACGAGCTCGGGCTGGCTGCGCGGGGTGTCGTCGATGTTGAGTTCGGCGTCGAACAGCTCGCGCATCCGGGTCTCCACCACCTCGGGCAGGCGGCGGGTGATGTAGACCTTCGGTTTTTTCTTCTGCGTCATGGGATGTTCCGGCGTCCTGTTGACGGGTCCTTAACCAAGTTGGGCAAGGATTGCTTCATCAGGGGCATTTTCTACCAGACCCGGTCGCGAAGACAATCCGCCCTCTTGGCGGTTCCCGCGATTTGCCACCGCTGACCGGCCCGGCAGCCTGATGCCCTTTTCAGTCTAGTGCGGATTTTCCATGCGTAACCTCGTCGTGCGTATCAGCCTCGTCGCCCTCGCGGGCATCCTCGTTTCCGTCGCGGGCATCGAATTCGCCCATGCCCAGGCGGCCAAGGGGCCGAGCGGCCTGCCGCTGCCCCGCTTCGTCAGCCTCAAGGCGAAAAGCGTCAACCTGCGCGTCGGGCCCAGCGTCGACTATGCGGTGGCCTGGCGCTATCTCAAATCCGGCGTCCCGGTGGAGATCGTCCAGGAATACGACAACTGGCGCCGCATCCGCGATGCGGACGGCACGGAGGGCTGGGTCAACCAGGCGCTGCTCTCCGGCGAGCGCACCGCCCTGACCGCGCCGTGGATGCGCGGCAAGGGCGAGGATATCTTCGTCAACATGCGCCGCGAGGCCTCCTCCAACAGCGCCGTCGTCGCCAGGCTCCAGCCGGGCGTCGTCGTCAAGGTCGGCGAGTGCAACGGCGACTGGTGCCGCGCCGAGGTGGACGGCACGAGCGGATGGGTCGCGCAGGCCGAGATATGGGGCGCCTATCCGGGCGAAGCCTTCAAATAAGGCCGGCCTTGCGGGCCTCTTCCGCAAGCGACAGCAGCGGGCGGGGGCCGACCTGCTGGATGACGAGGCCGGCGGCAAGGCTGCCGAGCCGGCCGCAATCGGCAAGCGACCGCCCGGCCGTATAGCCGTAGAGGAAGCCGGCGGCATAGAGGTCGCCCGCGCCCGTCGTGTCGACGACACTCGGCACGCTGATCGCCTCCACCTTCGTGCGCTCGCCCTTCGAGAGGATGACGGAGCCTTCCTCGCTCATCGTCACGGCGGCCAGACGGCAGTCTTGGGAGATGCGCGTCAGCGCCTCCTCGAAATCGTCCGTCTCGTAGAGCGCCAGCGCCTCGGCCTTGTTGGCGAAGACGATGTCGACCGTGCCCGAGCGCATGAGGTCAAGGAACTCGCCGCGGTAGCGGTGGACGCAGAAACTGTCGGAAAGCGTCATCGACATCTCGCGGCCATGGGCATGGGCGATGCGCGCGCATTCGCGGATCGCGTCCTTGGCGCGCGGCGGGTCCCACAGATACCCTTCGAAATAGGTGACCTTGGCCTCGGCGACGACCTTCTCTTCCACGTCCTCCGGGCCGAGCTCCACGCAGGCGCCGAGATAGGTGTTCATCGAGCGCTCGCCGTCCGGCGTCACGAAGATCATCGAGCGGGCGGTCGGCGGGGTGCCCGCAAGCGGCTTCGTCTCGAAATGGACGCCCTGCGCGCGGATGTCGTGGATGAAGATGTCGCCGAGCTGGTCGCTCGCGACCTTGCCGAAATAGGCGGCCCTGCCGCCGAAGCTCGCAACGCCCGCGCCCGTATTGCCGGCGCTGCCGCCGGAGGCTTCGAGCGCCGGGCCCATGCGTGAATAGAGCAGCTCCGCCCGCTCCGCGTCGATGAGGTTCATCGCGCCCTTGATGATGCCGTTGTCCGCAATGAAGCTGTCGTCGCAGCGCGCGATGATGTCGACGATGGCGTTGCCGACCGTCAGCACGTCGAATGTCGTCATGAGGGGGATTCCCTTCCTGGAAGGTGAGGAGACCGGGGCAGCCCCTCATCCCGCTGCCGCGACCTTCTCCCCGCAAGCGGGGAGAAGGGATTTGTGGACAAGCCGTGCATCCTTTCCTTCGCCCCGCCTGCGGGGAGAAGGTGCCGGCAGGCGGATGAGGGGCCGCCTGAACCGCTTTGTCAGTCCTTGGCGCGTTCCACGTAGGAGCCGTCTTCCGTCGCGATGACGACGCGCGTGCCGGCGGTGATGTGCGGCGGCACCAGCGTGCGAACGCCGTTCGAGAGGATCGCCGGCTTGTAGGAGGAGGAGGCCGTCTGGCCCTTGACGACCGGCTCGGTCTCGACGATCTCGAGCGTGACGTGGCGCGGCAGGTCGATGGCGATGGCGATGCCCTCGTGCACCGAGAGCACCACGGTCATGCCTTCCTGGAGATAGACCTTCAGGTCGCCGATGTCCTCGGAGGACATGGTGAGCTGGTCGTAGGTCTCCGGGTTCATGAAGTGGTAGCCGTCGCCGTCTTCGTAAAGATAGTTGTGCTCGCGGTCTTCCACGAAGGCGCGCTCGACCTGCTCGGTCGTGCGGTAGCGCTCGGAGACCTTGGTGCCGTCGGAGATGCGGCGCATGTCGATCTGGGTGACCGGCGTGCCCTTGCCCGGATGGAAGTTCTGCGCCGTCAGCACGACATAGAGCTTGCCGTCGACGTCGAGCACATTGCCCTTGCGGACGGAAGAAGCGATGATCTTTACCATAAGTCTTCCTTGTAACTGAATGGATCGCGTCGTAGAGGAGCCTCGCAAGGCGTCTTCCCGAGCGCTGGAAAAAGCGTTTTCGGGGCCGCAACTATCCTATATTCCGGCAAAAGACCAGACTTACCGCCGGTAAGGCCGAAGAAACCGTCACGGAAAAGCCATGAACCGCAAGCCCTCGCCCTGGTGGACGCCCGACGTCCATGCCGATCGCCGGCCGTTCCTGCTTGCAAGGAACCGCATCCAGGCGGCGCTCAGGGCATGGTTCGCCATGCGCGATTTCATCGAGGTCGATACGGCGACGCTCCAGGTCTCGCCCGGCAACGAGGCGCACCTGCACGCCTTCGAGACGGCCGCCATCGGCCATGCCGGCACGAAGACGCCGCTCTATCTCCACACCTCGCCGGAATTCGCCTGCAAGAAGCTGCTGGCCGCAGGCGAAAAGCGCATCGCCTGCTTTGCCCATGTCTACCGCAACCGCGAGCGCGGGCCCCTGCACCATCCCGAGTTCACCATGCTGGAATGGTATCGCGCGGGCGAGGCCTATGACGTGCTGATGGAGGATTGCGCGCTGATCCTCGCGCTTGCCGCCGAGGTGGCGGGCGCCCCGATGCTCGTCTGGCGCGGCGCAACCTGCGATCCCGCGCTCCCGCCGGAGCGGCTGACGGTGGCCGAGGCCTTCCGTCGCCATGCCGGCATCGACCTCCTCTCGACGATGGAGCCGGACGGTGCGACGGATCGCGGCCGCCTTGCCGCCGCCATGCCGGCGGCGGGTCTTCGCGTTGCGGAAGACGATACCTGGGCCGACCTCTTCAGCCGCGTGCTGGTGGAGAAGGTGGAACCGGCGCTCGGCTTCGGCCGCGCCACTATCCTTTGCGAATATCCCGTGGCCGAGGCGGCGCTTGCCCGCCCCGCCGCGCACGACCGGCGCGTCGCCGAGCGTTTCGAGCTCTATGCCTGCGGTGTGGAACTGGCAAATGCCTTCGGCGAGCTGACGGACGCGGCCGAGCAGCGCCGCCGCTTCGAGCTGGAAATGGCGGAGAAGGCCCGTGTCTACGGCGAGACCTACCCGCTCGACGAGGATTTCCTCGCCGCCCTTGCCGCCATGCCCGAGGCGAGCGGCATTGCGCTCGGCTTCGACCGGCTCGTCATGCTGGCGACCGGCGCCTCGCGCATCGACCAGGTGCTGTGGGCGCCTGTCGCGGAGACCGCGCCATGACCGCCGCGCGCAGCCTGACGACGATCGGCGAGCTCAGCGCCGCCGGCCTCGTTCCCGAGGAGAAGCAGGCCGGCATGGCCGCCGTCGCCGCGCGCTATGCCGTCGCCGTCACCCCCGCGCTCGTCTCGCTGATCGACGGCGGCGATCCGGAAGATCCCATCGCCCGCCAGTTCATTCCCGACGCGGCCGAGCTCACCACCCTGCCGGAGGAGCGCGCCGATCCGATCGGCGACCTCGCGCATAGTCCGGTCGAGGGCATCGTGCACCGCTATCCGGACCGGGTGCTCCTGAAGGCCGTGCATGTCTGCCCGGTCTATTGCCGCTTCTGCTTCCGCCGCGAGATGGTCGGGCCGGAAGGGCTCGGCACGCTCTCGGCAAAGGCGCTCGACGCGGCCATCGGCTATATCGCCGGGCGGCCGGAAATCTGGGAAGTGATCCTGACGGGCGGCGATCCGCTCGTCCTTTCGCCGCGCCGCCTGCGGGCCATCATGGAGCGGCTGTCCGCCATCCCGCATGTCAAGGTCGTGCGCTTCCACACCCGCGTGCCGGTGGTCGATCCCGCGCGCATCGACGCCGCGCTGGTCGAGGCCCTGAAGGCCTCCGGCAAGGCGACCTATCTGGCGCTCCATGCCAACCATCCGCGCGAATTCACCGCCGAGGCCCGCGCCGCCATCGCCCGCATCGTCGATGCCGGCATCGCGATGATCAGCCAGACGGTGCTGCTGAGGGGCGTCAACGACGACGCGGCCGTGCTCGCCGATCTGATGCGGACCTTCGTCGAGAACCGGGTAAAGCCCTATTACCTGCACCATCCGGACCTTGCGCCCGGCACCGCGCATTTCCGCCTCACGCTCGCCGAGGGCAGGGCGCTGGTCGAGAGCCTGCGCGGCCGTATCTCCGGCCTCTGCCAGCCGGCCTATATCCTCGACATTCCCGGCGGCCACGGCAAGGTGCGGGCGGATTCCATGGCCGTCGAGGAGGCCGACGACGGCTGCTTCCGCCTGCGCGATTTCCGCGGCAGGACGCATGTCTATCCGCCGGAAGAGGGCTAGCAGGGCGGCTGGCTCCGCCTTTGGAAGGCCTCAACGCCTCCGCCGTCATGCTCGGGCTTGACCCGAGCATCCATCCCGCCGCACGCCGTGTTTCGTGGATCCTCGGGTCAAGCCCGAGGATGACGAAAGGAGAGGTGTGCCCGAGGAAACAAACGAAACGTCCGTCTCCACCAGCCTCAAAACTCTTCCCAGTTCCCTTCCGCACCCGTCTCCTGCCGCACGCCGAGCGCGCCGGCGAGCTTTTCGCTGAGGGCGAGGGCCGGGGAACCGACCGGGCGGGAGGTGTTCGAGGCGGGCTTGACGTTCCACTGGCCGGGGGACTTGCGGGCGACCTTCGGCTCCGGGGCGGCCATGGCAGGCGGCGTCGGGGCGGCGGGCACGACGTGGAGGTGCGGCGCATGCATCGTGCGGCCGGCTGCAGCGCCGGCGCCGACATTGAAGCGGCCGATCAGCGCGTTCAGCGCCTGCACTTCCGAGGCGAGGCCGTGGCTTGCCGCCGTCGTCTCCTCGACCATGGCGGCGTTCTTCTGCGTGCCCTGGTCCATGGTGTTGACGGCGGTGTTGATCTCCTGAAGGCCCGTCGACTGCTCGCGGGCGGCCTCGACGATGGCCTGGACGTGGCCGTTGATCTCCTGCACCTCGGTCACGATGGTCTGGAGCGCGCGGCCCGTGTCGCCGACAAGCGAGACGCCGCTCTTGACCTGCTCGCCGGAGGTGGTGATCAGCGCCTTGATCTCCTTGGCGGCCTGGGCTGAGCGCTGGGCGAGCTCGCGCACTTCCTGCGCGACGACCGCAAAGCCCTTGCCGGCTTCGCCTGCACGGGCAGCCTCGACGCCGGCGTTGAGGGCCAGCAGGTTCGTCTGGAAGGCGATCTCGTCGATCACGCCGATGATGTTGGTGATCTCGCTGGAGGACTTCTCGATCTCCTGCATGGCCGCGACGGCGCGGCGCACGATCTCGCCGGATTTTTCCGCGCCGGAACGGGTGCGGGCGACGAGGGCGCCGGCCTCTTCCGCCCGCTTGGTGGAATCCTTGACGGTCGTGGTGATCTCCTCGAGCGCGGCGGCGGTCTCCTCGACGGAGGCGGCCTGCTGCTCGGTGCGGCGCGACAGGTCGTCGGCGGCGGCGCGGATCTGGCTGGCGCCGGCATCGATTGCCCGTGCGTTCTCGCCGACCTCGCGCAGCGCATCGCTGAGGCGCGAGACGGAGGCGTTGAAGTCTTCGCGCAGGCGGTCGAGATCGCCGTCGAACGGCTTTTCGATGCGGCAGGTCATGTCGCCCGACGCGAGCTTGCCGAGCGCTTCGGCAAGGCTTGCGACGGCCTCCTGCACGCGGCCGCTGTCGCGCGTGCGCTCGGCCTCGCGGGCCTGGCGCTCGCCGTCGGCGCGGCGCCGGTCGTCCTCGCCCTGGCGCTCCAGGCGCTGGCGTTCGGCGGCATTGTCCCGGAAGACGGCGACGGTGCCGGCCATGTCGCCGATCTCGTCCGTGCGGTCGGCATGGGGAATGGCGGCGGCGGTGTCGCCCTCGGCAAGGCGCTTCATGGCGCCGGCAAGGCCGTTGAGCGGCTTCACGACGCGGCGGTTGACGAGAAAGATCGCGGCGATGGCAATGCCCATGGCGGCGGCGAGCGAAGCCCAGGTGAGCAGGAAGGCGGAGCCCTCCTCGGCGCGGGCGTCGAGGATCGTTTCCTCCGTCACCTTCTGCGTGCGGGCGACGAGGTCGTTGAGCGAGGCGGTGATCGCGTCGGCGCTCGCCTGCATCGGGCCCTTGTAGACCTCAAGAGCCGGCCCCTTGGCGGCGATGGCGGAGAACTGGATCAGCTTTGCGGATTCGTCGAGATAGGTCTTCAGCGCCGCCTTGATGCCGTCGATCTCGGCGGCCGCGTCCGCATCGCCGGCATTGGCCGCGGCGTAGGAATCGACCATGCCGGCAAAGGCATCCGCCCGTTCCTTGATGCGCGCCTCGATGCGGCCGATCTCGTCGGGATCCATCGACAGCAGGTGCTCGGAATAGGTGGCGTTGAGATCGGAGAAGGCGTGGCTGAGCTGCAGAATGCCGCTTAGCTGCGGCATGCGTTCGCTGCCGATCCGCTCGATCGAGCCGGTCATCGCCGAGAGCGAGCGGAAGGCGACGACGCCCTGAAGGCCCCCGAGGACCACCATCAGAAGGAAGAGCGCGGGCAGGAGCCTGCTGATCCGGACATTGCGCATGACAGTTCCCTGATTTTTGGCCCGCGCGGTTGCGGGCATGTGTGCGCGGGAGTCTAGAAGCGGCGGTTTAACACGCGCTTAATGGAGACTGCCGCCGCCTGCCTTGCCGGCCGCTTTTCCGCATCCCATATGCTGGTCGAACAGGAGTTTTCGATGATCCTCGATGCCGCGCGGCTTTCGCTCGCCAATCTCTTCGCCCCCGAGACGCGGCGCGTCTTCTGGAAGGTGCTCGGGCTCACCGTGCTTGCCCTCGTCATCGTCTGGTTCGCGCTGCGGGAAAGCTTCATCGCCTTCGCCTGGCCGTGGCTCCAGGGCGCGCTCGTGCCGGACCTGCCGCAATGGGCCGGCTGGCTCACCTTAATTTTCGGCATCCTCGCCAGCATCGGGCTGGCGCTCGGCCTTGCGCTGCTGCTTGCGCCGGTGACGGCGATCATCGCCGGCTTCTTCCTCGACGACGTCGCCGAGGTCATCGAAAAGCGCGACTATCCGGCCGACGAGCCCGGCACGGCGCTGCCGCTCGGCCCGGCAATCCTCGGCTCGGTGAAGTTCCTCGGCATCGTCATCGCCGGCAACCTTCTTGCGCTTTTCCTGCTGTTCGTGCCGGGCGTGAACCTCGTCGCCTTCTTCGTCGTCAACGGCTACCTGCTCGGCCGGGAATTCTTCGAATTCGCGGCGATACGCCACCGCCCGCCGGAAGAAGCGCGCCTCTTCCGCGCCAAGCATGCCGCGACGGTCCTTCTCGCCGGCCTCATGATTGCGGCCTTCCTCGCGATCCCCGTCGTCAACCTCCTGACGCCGCTCTTCGCCGCCGGCCTGATGGTGCATCTCCACAAGGCGCTTTCCCGGAAGGATCCGGGTTTTGCGGCCTCCTCCGTTAGTCCGTAGCCCCGACGGCCTGCGGCGGCAGCTCGACGAGCGGCGCGGGCACGTCTGAGGTCTTCTCCGGCGACTTGCAGAGGTCGGCGATGATACAGTGCTCGCATTCGGGCCGGCGCGCCTTGCAACAGTAGCGCCCGTGCAGGATCAGCCAGTGGTGCGCGTGGTAGAGATATTCGTCCGGGATGATGCGGATCAGCTTCTCCTCCACCTCGTCCGGCGTCTTGCCGGGGGCAAGGCGCAGCCGGTTGGCGATGCGGAAGATGTGGGTGTCGACGGCAAGCGTCGCCTGGCCGAAGGCCATGGAGAGAACCACGTTCGCCGTCTTGCGGCCGACGCCCGGCAGCATGACCAGCTCCTCGCGGGTGCGCGGCACCTCGCCGCCGAATTTCTCCACGAGCATCCGGCTGAGCGCGATGACGTTCCTGGCCTTGTTGCGGTAGAGGCCGATCGTCTTGATGTAGTCGCGCACCTTCTCCTCGCCGAGCGCCAGCATCTTCTCCGGCGTGTCGGCGACCTTGAAGAGGGCGCGCGTCGCCTTGTTGACGCCGGCATCGGTCGCCTGGGCGGAGAGCGCCACAGCGACGACCAGCGTGAACGGATTGACGTGCTCCAGCTCGCCCTTCGGCTCCGGTCGCTGGATGGAGAAGCGCCGGAAGATCTCCTTGATCTCATCCTGCGAATAGAGGCTCTTCGGCCGCGCCGGCGCCTTTCGGGGCCTTGCGGCGGCAGGCGTTTTCTTTTTGGTCTTTCCGTTTTCCATGATGCTTCTATAGTCATTGGTCATGACGCAAGGCAACGCCGACTTCTCGATGAACGACCGTCCGGTCTTCTCCGCCGAGCTGCATCCCTACCGCTCGCTCGGGCGCAACGGGCACCGCGTGTTCTTCCTCATCGCCGGTGCGCTCAGCGTCGCGCACATGGCCGTCTTCCTGCTGTCCGGCGCCTGGCCGATCGTCCTGTTCTTCGGCGCGGATTTCCTCATTCTCTTCGGCGCCTTCTGGCTGAACAACCGGGCGGCGAAGGCCCGCGAGATCGTCTCGCTCTCGCGCACCAACATCTCGATCCGCAAGATCAGTCCGTCCGGCCGGGAGACGGAGCACGTCTTCAACCCGTTCTGGGCGCGCTTCCTCGTCTCGCGCAAGCCGAAGATCGGCATCACCGCCATGCATGTGCGCGGCAGCGGGCACGAGACCGATGTCGGCACTTTCCTGCCGCTCGACGACCGCGAGCGCTTCGCTTCCGCCTTTTCAGGCGCACTCGCGCGGGTAAAACGCGGCTACTAGCAGGCGTGCAGGAAACGGGTGGCGGGCGCGTTGGCGGCGTGCTTTTCTGGCGGCACAGGAGAAAACCGATGAACATTGCCGCGACCTTGAAAACCGACATCACGCCCGAAGGCGGCGACTATTCGACCGTCCGCCGGGTCATCGAGATGATCACGGAGGATTATCGCGAGCAGCCGGGGCTGGACGATATCGCCGGCCGGCTCGGCCAGTCGCCGACACAGCTCCAGAAGACCTTCACCCGCTGGGCCGGCCTCTCGCCGAAGGCCTTCCTGCAGGCCGTCACGCTCGACCATGCCAAGCGGCTCCTGCGCCAGGAGGAATTGCCGCTCCTGGAGACGAGCTTCGAGGTGGGGCTTTCCGGCCCCGGCCGCCTGCACGACCTCTTCGTCACGCACGAGGCCATGTCGCCCGGCGAATGGAAGGCGCGCGGGGCGGGCCTGACGATCCGCTACGGCCTGCACCCCTCGCCCTTCGGCGGCGCGCTCGTCATGATCACCGACCGCGGCCTTGCCGGCCTTGCCTTCACCGACGAGTCGGACGGCATGGATGCCTTCGAGGACATGGCCTCCCGCTGGCCGAACGCGCATTACGTCGAGGACGTCGAGGCGACCGCCGCCTATGCGGAACGCATCTTCGATCCGAAGCGCTGGGACCCGAAGGCGCCCCTGCGCGTCGTGCTGATCGGCTCGGATTTCCAGGTCCGCGTCTGGGAGGCGCTGCTGCGCATCCCCATGGGCTGCGCCGTCACCTATTCGTCCATCGCCGAAAAGCTCGGCCAGCCGACCGCCTCGCGCGCGGTGGGCGCGGCGGTCGGCCGCAACCCCATCTCCTTCGTCGTGCCCTGCCACCGCGCGCTCGGCAAGAGCGGCGCGCTGACCGGCTACCACTGGGGCCTCACGCGCAAGCGCGCGATGCTCGGCTGGGAATCGGGCAAGGCCTGAAAAGGAAAGGGCGGCTAGAACGCCGGTTGCCGGGGGGTATCGGCAACCCGTTGTTCGGCGTATTTCGATGGCGGCAACCCGACGAAACGGGTGAAGGCCGTGCTGAAGGCGCTGGCGGAACCGTAGCCGACCTGCTCGGCTATCTCGTGCATTCCCGCATTTCCTCGCCCGAGCAGATTTTTGGCGAGAGCCATGCGCCATGAGGTCAGGTATTCGATCGGCGTAAGGCCCATCACGCGGCGGAACCGATGGAAGAAGGCCGAGCGGGAAAGCGCCGCCTCACGGGCCAGTTGCTCTACGGTCCACTCTTTCCCGGGGTCTTCATGCAACAGGCGGATGACGGTCACCAGACGGCGGTCGCCCAGTCCCCGGAGAATTCCGCGCGGTGCGGTTTCGCCGACTGTCGAGCGCAGGGCTTCCAGCAATAGGACCTCCAGCAGGCGCGCCAGGATCATCTCCCGCGCGGGCCTCTCGGCGCGGGCTTCGTCGGTCAGAAGCTGAACGATGGTCGAAAGCCTTTGATCGCCGCGGATATGTATGAGTTGCGGCATCAGCGAGACCAGCAACGTCGCGTCCGGCGATCCGAAGGTGAAGTGCCCGACGAGCAGCCGCGCGTTGATGGGGCCGCCTGGATTTCCGTGTCTCGTTTCCGCGGGAAGCATGGTGACGGTCAGCGGGTCGATACCTGTTTCGCTCTCTTTCTCAAGGCCCGACATGCTGAAGGAATAGGCTGCGGGAATAAGGACAAAATCTCCGCGCTGAAGAAGACGCGCCTCGTTGCCCGACACCGCAAGACGCGAGGCCCCTTCCAGGATCACGCAATAAAACGGCTGCCCCGTCTCCTCACGCTCGACGCGCCACGCGCCTGCGCCGCTGACGACCTTGGAATAGGGCGCGCCCGGCTGTAACAGGGCGATGATTTCTGCCAAGGGGTCGCTCAAAACGATACTCTCGATAATAAATGCTGGATTTTTCATTATGGAAGATGCTGCCCACCCCGTCTACCCTGACACGATCAATTCAGGCACGGGAAACGAATATGAAGTCTGTTTTCATCACCGGCTGCTCGTCCGGGTTCGGACGGGACACCGCAAAATTCTTCATCGAGAACGGCTGGAAAGTCGTGGCGGTGATGCGGACGCCCGATGAAGGCATCCTGCCGCGTTCGGAGAACCTGAAGATTGTCGCATTGGACGTGAAAAATCCCGAGAGCATCCGTAAGGCGATCGATGCGGCCGGCCCAATCGACGTGCTGGTGAACAACGCAGGCATCGGTTGGCTGAACGCAGCCGAAGCGACGTCCATCGAAACGATGCGCGATCTCTTCGAAACGAACACGTTCGGAACGATCGCGATGACCCGGGCGGTATTGCCTCAATTCAGAGAACGCGGGGACGGGGTTGTTGTCAATGTCAGTTCAAGCGTGACGCTGAAGCCGCTACCGCTGCTCTCGATATACACCGCCAGCAAGGCGGCGGTGAACGCATTCACGGAATCCGTCGCGTTGGAACTCGCACCATTCAATGTGCGTGTCCGGATTGTACTGCCGGGGCGTGCTCCGGACACACGCTTCGGCGACACCGCCCGGTCCCGCGTGCAGCGCCAAGGCGGCTTTCCTGATGCCTATGCCTCGGTCGTCGCGGGCGTCTTCGCCGCATGGGAGCAGCAGCAGCACGCGGAATGCACCCGATCGGCCGATGTCGTCGAGGCAATATGGCGTGCGGCGACCGATCCGTCATCGCCGATGCGCATACCTGCCGGCGCTGACGCCGTGGCTTTGTCTGCCTAACCGCAGCTTGTGGCCGGCTGGAGCGCTTGACCTTGCCGCGCCATCAAAAGCCGGCCTTCGTCATTTCGTGCCGTACATGCGGTCTCCCGCGTCCCCGAGGCCGGGCACGATATAGCCCTTCTCGTTGAGCTGGCGGTCGATGGAGGCGGTGTAGACCGGTACGTCCGGGTGATGGGCGCGGAAGCTCCTGATGCCTTCCGGCGCGGCGAGCAGGCAGAGGAAGCGGATGTTCGTCGCGCCGCGGCTCTTCAGCGTGTCGATGGCGGCGATGGCCGAATTGCCGGTGGCCAGCATCGGGTCGACGACGATGACGAGGCGCTCGGCGATGCTGTCGGGCGCCTTGAAGAAATATTCCACCGCCTCCAGCGTCTCGTGGTCGCGGTAGACGCCGATATGCGAGACGCGGGCCGAAGGCACGAGTTCCAGCATGCCTTCGAGCAGGCCGTTGCCGGCGCGCAGGATCGAGGCGAAGACCAGCTTCTTGCCTTCGAGGACCGGCGCGTCGATCTCCTCCAGCGGCGTCTCGATGCGCGCGGTCGTCAATTCAAGGTCGCGCGTCACCTCGTAGCAGAGGAGCGTGGAGATCTCGCGCAGCAGGCGGCGGAAGCTGCCCGTCGACGTTTCCTTCTTGCGCATGATGGTCAGCTTGTGCTGCACGAGCGGGTGATCGATGACTGTAACGCCGTCCATGGCCAACCTTCCGGAACTGAGTAAACGCCTCTTTTTCCACGGAACGGCGGCCCCCCGCAAGAGAGGAGAGCCCCGCGCCGCCAACATCCCCAGCTAGAGGGCGGAAAGCAGCCTCTGCCGCGTCGGCTCGTCGACGAAGGCCGCCTTGATGGCCGTGCGCGTCATGCCGAGGATCTCATCGTCGCCGAAGCCCATGAGCGTGGAGGCGACCTCGTATTCGCGGGCGAGCGAGGTGTGGAAGAAGGGCGGGTCGTCCGAATTGAGCGTGACGCGCACGCCCGCCGCATGGAGCGCCCTCAGGGGATGGCTCTCGAAATCGGCAAAGACCTTGAGCGCGACGTTCGAGCCGGGGCAGACCTCCAGCACCGTGCCCGCGTCCGCCAGCCGCTTCACGAGGTCGGCGTCCTCGATGGCGCGCACGCCGTGGCTGATGCGCGAGGGGCGGACATGGTCGAGCGCGTCGCGCACGCTGAAGGCGCCGGAGAGCTCGCCGGCATGGATGGTGATGCCGAGGCCGGCGTCGCGGGCGATGTCGAAGGCGCGGGCGAAATCGGCAACGCGGTGCATGCGCTCCTCGCCGGCAAGGTTGAAGCCGGTGACGAGCGGATGCGGCCGGCGTGCGGCATATTCGGCCGCCTTCACCACCCGCTCCGGGCCGAAATGGCGGATGCCGACGATGAGGAGCCGCGTTTCGATGCCGGTCTTCGCCTTTGCCCGCTCCGCGCCCTCGGCAAGGCCGCGCACATAGGCGTCCGCGCCGATGCCGACGGCATCGCCCTGGTCGGGCGAGACGATCAGCTCGCTGTAGATCGCGCCGGCTTCGGCGATTTCCGCAAGATAGGTCTCGGCGAGCAGCGCATAATCCTCCTCCGTGCGGAAGAGGTTGGCGGTCGCGTCGTAGCTCTGAACGAAGCTGGTGAAGTCGTGCCAGGCATATTCGCCGTCCCGGATGAAGGCGGAGGTGTCGACGCCGTAGCGTGCCGCCTGCGCCAGCGCGAGGGCCGGCGGCGTCGCGCCCTCGATATGGCAGTGCAGCTCGGCCTTGGGCATGGTTTTCGTCACAGGAAGCTCCTTCCGTGCGGGCCCGGCGCAATGCCGAGATGGCGGGCGACGGTCTCGCCGATATCGGCGAAGGTGGTGCGGGTCTCGATGAGGCGCGAGCGGATGCCGGGCCCGAAGCTCATGATCGGCACGCGCTCGCGCGTATGGTCGGTGCCGCGCCAGGTGGGATCGCAGCCGTGGTCGGCGGTAAGGATGACGATGTCGCCGGGCTTCAGCTTGCGGTCCACTTCCGGCAGGCGCCGGTCGAAGGCTTCGAGAGCCGCGGCATAGCCAGGAACGTCGCGGCGGTGGCCGTAGAGCATGTCGAAATCGACGAAATTGGTGAAGACGAGGTCGCCGTCCTTCGCCTCGTCCATCACGCGCAGCGTCGCGTCGAAGAGCGCCATGTTGCCGTTCGCCTTGGTGAGCGTGCCGATGCCCTGATGGGCGAAGATGTCGCCGATCTTGCCGACGGCGTGCACCGTGCGGCCGGCTTCCGTCAGCCGGTCGAGGAGGGTCGGCTCGGGCGGCAGCACGGAATAGTCGCGCCGGTTGCCGGTGCGCTCGAAGGTCTGCGGCGTCTCGCCGAGGAAGGGCCGCGCGATGACCCGGCCGATGCGCCCGCCGGGCCGCTCGTCGAGGATTTTCCGCACCGTCTCGCAGAAGGAAAGCAGCCGGTCGAGGCCGAAATGGGTCTCATGCGCGGCGATCTGGAAGACCGAATCGGAGGAGGTGTAGCAGATCGGCTTTCCGGTGCGGATATGCTCCAGCCCGTGGCGGGCGATGATGTCCGTGCCCGAGGCGTGGCAATTGCCGAGGATGCCGGACACATTGCCCTGCCTTACGATCGCCTCCACCAGCTCGGGCTCGAAGGCGTCGCCCTCGGCGGGGAAATAGCCCCAGTCGAAGGTGACGGGCGTTCCGGCGATCTCCCAGTGGCCGGACGGGGTGTCCTTGCCGTTGGAGACCTCGCTTGCCGCCCCGTGATAGCCGAAGACGCGCTGCGGCACGTCCATGCCGGGCGGGAAGCGGCCGGTTGCGGCGCGCGCGGCGTGCAGCAGGCCGAGGGCCGACATGTTGGGCAGTTTCAGCGGCCCCTGCCGGACGCCGGGCCGGTCGGCGGCGCCCGCCGCGCAGAATTCCGCGATATGGCCGAGCGTATCGGCGCCGAGATCGCCGAAGGCGGCCGCATCCGGCCCACCGCCGATGCCGAAGGAATCGAGAACGAAGAGAAAGGCCCGCGCCATGGATCACCTGTCATCTGTCCGCATCCGCGTGACATCGCACAGGCCCTGCGAAGGGTTCAAGGAAAATCGCCGCGCCGGCCGGTCGGCCTCAGCAGCCGCTGCAGGCGATCGCGTCACCCACGCGCTGGCGGAAATAGCTCGTCTTGGAAAGGTTGACCTCGTTGATCTGCGAGCTGAGGCCCGGCGCCATCAGGAGGATGGAATGGGGCACGACCAGCTCCGTGCGCACGATGAAGGTGCTTTTGGCGTCCATGTTCGACGGCAGCGTGACGGCGTCGCCCGAGCCGTAGGGCTTGCCGGCCTTCTGGTCGCGGGACCAGGCGACCGTCGCCTTGCCGTCGGCATCCACCGCGATGCCGGTGATCTTGAGCGAGTAGCCGGTGATCGCATAGGGCGCGAGCACGTTCTTCACGACGTCCTTCATCGTGTCCAGCGTCGCCGCCGTCGTCGTCTTGCTCTGCGTCAGGAGGTCGGAGACGGTGCTTGCCGCCCGGCTGACCTTGCGCGATGTGGCGACGGCGACGGAAATCTCGAAGGCGCCGATATAGGCCATGATGAGAATCGGCGCGACGATGGCGAACTCGATGGCGCCGACGCCGCGGCGATCGTCGACGAAGCGGCGAAGCCGCAGGAGAAGGCCGCCACAGGGCAGCGTCTTTCCGGTCCGTCCGGTTTCGGCAGGAGCGCCCATCACTGGTAATCCTCGTTCTGGACGACGGCCGTCGCGACCATCAGGTAGTTCTGCCGGGAGCCGTCCGCGGAGTGGACGCTGGAGAGCATGGGGCGCACGAGGTCCGTCACCACGTCCCAGCGATAATAGGCGCGCACGATGTTGATCGTCTTCTTGCCGCCGGGCTCGAACTTGAACGACGTGGTGTCGAGGTCGCCGTCGGTGATGGGAACGGCCTTCGGGATCTGCGCATAGGAGGAGAAGCTGCGCACGTCGATCCACAGCTTGTCGGGTTTGGCCGCCTCCGTCGCCGAGCAGGGCATCAGGATCTTGATCTCCTCGCAGAAGGCCTTGCGGAAATCCTCCTTGGACATGGTGGAGGTGATCGCGCCGGTGCGGATCTTGCGCGCCATGGTGTCGGTGGCGTTCGCCAGGAGCTGCTCGCCGGTGAAGGCCACGAAGGTCTCGATGGAGGCGAAGACCATGATGAAGAAAGGCAGCGCAAGAAGCGCGAACTCGATGGCCGCCGAACCGTCGCGGCGGGCGAGGAAACGCTCGCGCAGGTCCTTCATAGGCCGGCGGCGAGGAATTGCGTCATGACCGAGCGACATCGCGATCCATTCCCAAATGCTGGATATGGCGAGATTAGCCGGCAGACCCTTTACATTTCGTGTGCAAGGCAAGGAGGAATTGAACGGTTTCCCGCATCCGGACGCCGAATGCGGGACGGGCCTCAACCGCCGTTGGCGGTCTTGCTGGCATGGACCTCGCAATTCGGCGTGCAGGAGAGCACCGAGCGGTCCGTCTGGCGGAAGACGCGCACCGTGTTGCCTTCGTCGATGGAGACGAGGACGCGCTCGTCGACGATGGCATTGCCGTCGGCATCGAGCAGGACGAGGTTGGTGGTGCCGAAGTTGCGGCCGGTCAGCACGATGGTGTGCGCATCGGCCACCGTCGCGTCGGCGACCTCGGCATTGCCGACGATCACCTTGCTGACCGGACGATCGAGCCTGAGGACGCGCGCATGGTCCATATAGACGCGCATGAACTGTTCCTCGGCGAAGGCCGTGCCTGTTGCCGAAAGGAGGGCAAGTGCGGCTGTCGCAAGCGTTGCTGCCCCAGCAGCGAATGTCCAGTGGCGTCCCATAAACAGTCATCCCGACAATGAATTGGCGATAGCATCGCCGGGAATGGTGAATGAAGGTTTAAAGCAAGGGATCGTATTCCCGTTTCAACCCTGACGCTTATTGGCGGCCAAAAGCCGGGCTATACGCAAAAGCCGCAAAAAACGGGCCGATAAGGCCGAATTGACCGGATGGTAACCATAAATCCGGCCTCTGCCGGTTAGGGTTCCATTAACTGACTTCTTTAAGTCGATGGAAATGGCCTGCCTGTAGGTTGCATCCATCCGAACAACGGAAACAGTTGGCGGACGTGCTGAACCAACATCGTGGAGCTAGGAGAATACCATGACCAAGATTTTCGCTCGCCTTATGAAGGACGAGTCTGGCGCAACCGCCATCGAATACGGCCTGATCGCCGCCCTGATTTCCGTTGCCCTCATCACCGGCGCCACCGCACTCGGCGGCTCGCTGAACGAGACGTTCAGCAAGCTCGGCACCAAGATGACGACCGAAGTGAACAAGACCACGCTGGACTAATTCGCTAGCAGGCAACTGTTTACATTGGAAAGCCGCCTGCGAGGCGGCTTTCTGTCTTTCGCGCATTATCCATTCCGAAACCGATCAGGCGCATCATCTTGGAAAACAGGAGACTGCCGTGACACAGGCCATCATCTTCGTGGTTTTCCCGCTGTGCCTTGCGCTTGCCGCCTGCTCGGACTTCCTGACGATGCTCATCCCCAACCGGGTCTCGGCTATCCTCATCGCCTCTTTCCTCGTCGTCGCGCCGCTCGCGGGCCTAGGCCTCACGGAGATCGCGATGCACCTTGCGGCGGGGGCCGCGGTCTTTGCGGCCTGCTTTGCGCTGTTCGCCATCAACGCCATGGGCGGCGGCGATGCGAAGCTCCTGACGGCGAGCGCCGTCTGGTTCGGCCTCACCTTCTCGCTGGTCGAGTTCCTGATCTACGTGTCCTTCTTCGGCGGCCTCTTGACGCTCGCCATCCTGTCGCTGCGCTCGCACACGAACACGATCCTGGCGAGCGGCCTGCCGGTTCCCCAGCATCTGCTGACCGCCAAGAAGGTGCCCTACGGCATCGCCATCGGCGTTGCGGCCTTTGCGGCCTATCCGTCCTCGCCGCTGATGCTCGCCGTTCTCGGCGGCTGACGTCAACCGGGCGTTAACCATAGCCGTAAGGCGCTTATTAACCATAATTACACCATTGCCGGTCAATCTGGGCGGATAGGAGACTCCGCAGCTCAGGGAAACCACATGAAACCGGCGCGAATCATCATTCTGGCAGTTGCCGTCGTTTCGGCGGGCGTGGCAGGGCTGCTCGCCCTTCAGATCGCGCGCGGCGGCAAGCCGTCGATCGAGATGCAGAAGGTCGTTGAGCGCGAGCCCACCATCAACGTGCTCGTCGCCAAGGAAAGCCTGCCGGTCGGCGCGCGTCTCAATCCGGATGTCGTCGCCTGGGCGCCCTGGCCGCAGGGCTCCATCGTCGAAGGCTTCATCACCGACCAGAACCGGCCCGATGCCGTCGACAAGCTGAACGGCGCCATCGCGCGCATGCCGATCTTCAACGGCGAGCCGATCCGCCAGGAGAAGATCGCCGATTCCTCCAGCCGCATCATGTCCTCGCTGCTGCCGGCCGGCAAACGCGCCGTCGCGACGGAAATCTCCGTCGCCACCGGCGCCGGCGGCTTCATCCTGCCGAACGACCGTGTCGACGTGACCATGGTGCGCAAGAACGGCACCGGCGCCTATCTCACCGAAACCGTGCTCTCCAATGTCCGCGTTCTGGCGATCGACCAGCAGATCCAGGAGAACCCGGACGGCTCCAAGGCCGTCGTCGGCACCACCGCAACCCTCGAGCTCACGCCGGACCAGACCAAGGTGATGGCCGTCGCCCAGCAGATGGCCGAGCGCCTGTCGCTGGCGCTACGCAGCGTCGCCGACGCCCAGGAGCCCGACAACACGGCAGCCGACTACCTGCTTTCCGGCGGCGACGGCTCGCCGGTCGTGCAGGTGATCAAGACCGGCGAGATCGTCACCGGCGCCACGTCCGCAACGCAGAAGTGATCAGGAGCTGACCCCCGTGTTTGGAATCGCAAGGACTTTTCGGGCTTCTGTCGCAGGCGGTGCGAGCTTCTGCCTCGCATTTTCCGGTCTGCCGGCGGCAATCGTCACCGGCGCCCCCGTCTCGGTCGCCGAGGCGGCCACCAGCTCCATCATCCGCATCCAGGAGAGCGGCCCCGGCGCACGCAAGACGCTGAGGCTCGGCCTCAACAAGGCCCTCGTCATTGACCTGCCGAGCGACGCGCACGACATCCTCGTCGCCGATCCGGTCAAGGCGGACGCCGTCACCCGCACCTCGCGGCGCATCTACCTCTTCGGCAAGGAAGTCGGCCAGACCAACATCTTCGTCTTCGGCCCCAATGGCGAGGAGATCGTCAGCATCGACCTCAACGTGGAACGCGACGTGAGCGGGCTTCAGGCGAACCTGCGCCGCTTCATCCCCGATTCCGACATCCAGGTCGAGATCATCTCGGACAACATCGTGCTCAGCGGTTCCGTGCGCACGCCGCAGGATGCCGCGCAGGCGGTGAGCCTTGCGGAAATCTTCCTGAAGGGCGGCGAAGCGACGACCCGCAACATCACGGCGCAGGGCAACAACGGCGATGCGGCCATCTTCGGCGAGGCGCGCCAGAGCTCGCAGGTCGTCAACATGCTGCAGGTCGAGGGTGAGGACCAGGTCACGCTCAAGGTGACGGTCGCCGAAATCCGCCGCGAAGTCCTCAAGCAGCTCGGTTTCGACAACACCTTCAGCCGCGTCGCCGGGGCCTCGGGCTCCAATCTCGACGTCCTGACCTTCAACGCCGCCTCCGCCGGCCTCACCGGCTCGGTCGCCGGCAATATCGGCAAGTTCGGCATCGATATGGCGCTGAGTGCGCTCGAACAGGCCAAGGCGATCCGCACGCTGGCCGAGCCGACGCTGACGGCTGTCTCCGGTCAGTCCGCGACTTTCAATTCCGGCGGCGAGCGCCTCTATACCGTCTCGGACGGCAATGGCGGCTATTCGACGACCACCTACCAGTACGGCATTTCCCTCGGCTTCACGCCGACGGTTCTCTCCTCCGGCCGCATCAGCCTCAGGATCCAGACGAAGGTCTCCGAGCCGACCACGGCGACGGGCGGGGCGGAATACCGCCGGCGCGACGCCGAAACGGTCGTCGAGCTGCCCTCCGGCGGCTCCATCGCGCTTGCCGGCCTCATCCGCGACGACGTGCAGCAGTCGATGAACGGCACGCCAGTCGCCTCGAAGGTGCCGATCCTCGGCGCGCTGTTCCGCCAGAAGTCCATCGAGCGCAACGAGACGGAACTGGTGATCATCGCCACGCCCTATCTCGTCAAGCCGGTGAACCGCAACGCGCTTGCGCGGCCGGACGACAATTTCAACCCGGCCAGCGACGCGGCGAGCGTCTTCCTCGGCCAGGTCAATCAGATCTATGGCCGCAAGAGCGACCTGCCCGCCCAGCGCTACGAAGGCAGCGTGGGCTTCATCTACAAATGATCGGGTGCGACGTGACGAAGGGACGGGCCCAGCCAATGGCAAATGAAATGCACAGCACCAGCAAGACCGGCCGCACCGCCGCGCTCCTGGCGATGGCGGTGGTTGCCGCGCTCGCCGCAGGCTGCGCGAACCCCGACCGCTCGACGACGGGCGCGCTGCCGGACGATTACCGCACGCGCCATCCCATCGTCGTCGGCGAGCAGGAAAAGACGATCGACATCCCGATCGCCACCGGCGCCTCCCGCCTGACCCGCGGCCAGAGCGAGGTGATCGCCGGCTTCGTCGACGGCTATGCGACGGGCGCCTCCGGCATCTTCCGCATCCTCGTTCCGGGCGACGCGCGCAATGCGGCGGCAACCGCCGTGACGAGCCGCGAGATCCGCAGGCTGGTTGCCCGCCGCGGCGTTCCCGCCCGCAAGATCGTCATGGAAAGCTATGTCGCCGGCGATCCGGCGGAGGCAGCGCCCATCCGCCTCAGCTACTACGCGATCACGGCCTCGACGCCGGCCTGCGGCCAGTGGCCGGAGGACCTGGTGGTCAACACGTCCGCCAACAAGAACTACTACAATTTCGGCTGTGCCACGCAGAACAACCTCGCGGCCCAGATCGCCGATCCCAACGACCTCCTCGGTCCGCGGCGCATGACGCCGGCCGACGCCACCCAGCGCGGCAATGCGCTGCAGCGTTACCGCGACGCCTATACCGAACTGAAGGACATGTGACGCCATGAGCACGGTCGACTACACCTTCACCAGCGAGGCCGCGCAGGAGACGGCGGACGAGGCCGTGCGCCCGACCGACCTCGAATCCGTGCGCCCGCTGCCGCGCATCTCCGTCCACGCCTTCTGCGAGAGCGAGGCGATGCTGCGCGCCATGGAGCGCTGCGGGCAGGACCGGCGCATGGCCAAGGTCAGCCTCAAGATATCGAGCGCCAGCATCGCGGCGGCGGCCAACATGTTCGCCTCCGCGCCGACGCCGAACCTCCTCATCCTGGAGACCTCGACCGAGCCGCGCGGCATCATGGAGGAGCTCGCCCCGCTCGCCGAGGTGTGCGATCCCTCCACCAAGGTCATCATCGTCGGTCGCTACAACGACATCCCGCTCTACCGCGAGCTCATCCGCAACGGCATTTCCGAATATATGGTCGGCCCCGTCGGCATGGCCGAGGTGCTGAACGCCATGGCGGCGATCTTCGTCGACCCGGAGGCCGAACCGCTCGGCCGATCGGTCGCCTTCATCGGCGCCAAGGGCGGTGCGGGCTCCTCGACCGTCGCGCACAATTGCGCCTTCGACATTTCCAGCCTCTTCCAGACGGAAGTGATCCTCGCCGACCTCGACCTGCCCTACGGCACGGCCAATATCGATTTTGACCAGGATCCGCCGCAAGGCATTTCCGAGGCGATCTACGCGCCGGACCGGCTCGACGAGGTCTTCCTCGACCGCCTGCTGACGAAGTGCTCCGAGCACCTGTCGCTCCTGGCGGCGCCCTCCATGCTCGACCGCGCCTACGACCTCGAGCGCGGCTCCTTCCAGCCGGTCCTCGAAGTGCTCCAGCGCAGCGCGCCGGTCACGGTCCTCGACGTGCCGCACGCCTGGTCGGAATGGACGCGCACGCTGCTTTCCGAGGTGGACGAGCTGATCATCACCGCCGTGCCGGACCTCGCGAACCTGCGCAACGCCAAGAACATGCTCGACGCGCTGAAGAAGCTGCGGCCGAACGACAAGCCGCCGCACCTCGTCCTCAACCAGGTCGGGATGCCCAAGCGCCCGGAAATCGCGCCCGCCGATTTCTGCGATCCGCTCGGCGTGGAGCCGGTGGCGATCATTCCCTTCGACGCGCAGCTCTTCGGCACGGCGGCCAACAGCGGCCGCATGATCGCGGAGATGGACAAGAAGTCGCCGACCGCGGAGACCTTCTCGCAGATCGCCCATCTGGTGACGGGCCGCGCGACGGTGAAGAAACCCAAGAAGGCCGGGCTCGGCAAGATGCTGGGCCTCCTCGGCCGCAAGTAAGTCCCGGGAGAACCCGGGGGCGATGCAACAGACTGGATGAAACGGCATGTTCGGCAAACGCGGCAATGAAGGTTTCGGCAAGAGCGGCACGGCGGGCCAGGCGCCCGTCGCCATGCCCGCGTCCGCCCCGACCATGACGGTGGAGCGGCCGGCGGCCGCCGCCGCGCCGGCGCAGCCCGTCTTCGAGCCGGCGCCCGCGCCGGTCGCGGCCCCGACGCCGGCTCCCGCCGCGCGCCGCCGCGTGGCCCGCACCGAGGATTACTACGACACGAAGAGCCAGGTCTTTTCCGCGCTCATCGATACGATCGACCTGTCGCAGCTCGCCAAGCTCGATACCGAGAGCGCGCGCGAGGAAATCCGCGACATCGTCAACGACATCATCACGATCAAGAATTTCGCGATGTCGATCTCCGAGCAGGAGGAACTGCTCGACGACATCTGCAACGACGTTCTCGGCTACGGCCCGCTGGAGCCGCTGCTTGCGCGCGACGACATCGCCGACATCATGGTCAACGGCGCGGGCAAGACCTATATCGAAGTCGCCGGCAAGGTGCAGGAATCGGAGATTCGCTTCCGCGACAACGCCCAGCTCCTTTCCATCTGCCAGCGCATCGTCAGCCAGGTCGGCCGCCGCGTCGACGAATCGAGCCCGATCTGCGACGCGCGCCTGCCCGACGGCTCGCGCGTCAACGTCATCGCCCCGCCGCTCGCCATCGACGGCACCGCGCTCACCATCCGAAAGTTCAAGAAGGACAAGCTGACCCTCGACCAGCTCGTCCGCTTCGGCTCGATCACGCCGGAAGGCGCGACGCTTCTCCAGATCATCGGCCGCGTGCGCTGCAACCTCGTCATCTCGGGCGGCACGGGCTCGGGCAAGACGACGCTGCTCAACTGCCTGACGCGCTATATCGACGAGGACGAGCGGGTCATCACCTGCGAGGACTCGGCCGAACTCCAGCTCCAGCAGCCCCATGTGGTGCGCCTTGAAACCCGCCCTCCGAACATCGAGGGCGAGGGCGAGATCACCATGCGCGACCTCATCAAGAACTGCCTGCGCATGCGTCCCGAGCGCATCATCGTCGGCGAAGTGCGCGGACCGGAGGTCTTCGACCTCCTGCAGGCGATGAACACCGGCCACGACGGCTCGATGGGCACGATCCACGCCAACACGCCGCGCGAATGCCTTTCGCGCATGGAGTCCATGATCGCCATGGGCGGCTACACGCTGCCGGCCAAGACCGTGCGCGAGATCATCGCCGGCTCCATCGACGTCATCATCCAGGCCTCGCGCCTGCGCGACGGTTCGCGCCGCATCACCCACATCACCGAAGTGGTCGGCATGGAAGGCGACGTCATCGTCACGCAGGACCTGATGCGCTTCGAGATCCAGGGCGAGGACGCCAACGGCCGCATCGTCGGCCAGCACACGGGCACCGGCATCGGCAAGCCGCATTTCTGGGATCGCGCCCGCTATTTCAATGAGGACAAGCGCCTTGCGGCAACGCTCGACGCGATGGAAAAGCCGTAAGGGCAGATAGGCGCGCGGATGTTCGGGCTGGATATCAACATCGTTGCGATCTTCGCGCTGGCGGTGCTCTCGACCGCGGGCCTCGCCTACGGCCTGCTGTTCTCGCGCATCGAGGCGGAGAAGAAGACGGAAAGCCGCGTGCGCCGCGTGCAGGCCGCCGAGACCGACCAGGGCAAGGCCAAGGCTGCCCGCGACCGCATGCAGGAACTCTCCAAGCGCCGCAAGTCGGTGCAGGATTCGCTGAAGGACCTCGAAAAGAAGCAGCGCGAGCAGACCAAGCGCGTCGCCACCACGATGAAGGCGCGCCTGTCGCAGGCCGGCCTGTCGCTGACCGTCACGAAGTTCTACATCTTCAGCGCGATCTTCGGCCTGTTCGCCTTCGTGCTGACGCTTCTGGCGGGCGCGGGCCTTCTCGTCTCGCTCGGCGCCGCCTTCATCGTCGCGGCGGGGCTGCCGCGCTGGGTCGTCGGCTTCCTCGTCAAGCGGCGGCTCAACAGGTTCCTCGAGGAATTCCCCAACTCGCTCGACGTCATGGTCCGCTCCATCAAGTCGGGCCTGCCGCTCACCGACGCCCTCCGGCTGATCGCCGCCGAGGGACAGGAGCCGGTTCGTTCGGAATTCCGCCGCATCGTCGAGGCCCAGCAGGTCGGTCTCAGCGTGCCGGAGGCCTGCGCGCGCATGTTCACCAACATCCCGCTGCAGGAAGTCAACTTCTTCTCCATCGTCATCGCCATCCAGAGCCAGGCGGGCGGCAACCTCTCCGAAGCGCTCGGCAACCTGTCGCGGGTGCTGCGCGAGCGGCGCAAGATGCGCGCCAAGGTCAACGCGCTGTCGATGGAAGCCAAGGCCTCGGCCGCCATCATCGGCGCGCTGCCCTTCATCGTCGCCTTCCTCGTCTACCTGACCTCGCCGGAATACATCATGGTTCTCTTCCACGATCCGCGCGGGCACCTCATCCTCGGCATCTCCGGCATCTGGATGTCCATCGGCATCCTGGTGATGCGCAACATGATCAACTTCGACATCTAGGGGGCGGCCATGGTTGAAACGCTTACCAATCCGGCCATCCTGCTGCCCGCCTTCGTGATAATCGCGGTGCTGGCGACCTTCTACACGCTGGCGGCGCCCTATTTCGAGCGCGGCGACCTCAACAAGCGCATGAAGGCGGTGGCGCTGGAGCGCGAGCAGATGCGGGCGCGCGAACGGGCGCGCCTCAATGCCGAGGCGAGCCAGAGCAAGGCCTCGCTGCGCGCCCAGCACAACACCTCCGTGCGGCAGGTGGTCGAGCGGCTGAACCTGCGCGAGGCGCTGGTCGACGCCAACACCGTCAACCGCCTGCGGCAGGCCGGCTACCGTTCGCAGAACGCGCTGAACATCTTCCTCTTCGCCCGTTTCGTGCTGCCCTTCGTGTTCCTGGCGCTTGCCGTCTTCTACATCTTCTATCTCGGCTTCCTCGGCGACAAGCCGCTGCCGATGCGCATCCTCGCCACCGTCGTCATCGCCTATATCGGCTTTTATTCGCCGAACATCTTCGTCTCCAACCAGGTGACGAAGCGGCAGAAGTCGATCCGCCGCGCCTGGCCGGATGCGCTCGACCTGATGCTGATCTGCGTGGAATCGGGCATCTCCATCGAGGTCGCCTTCAAGCGCGTCGCCGACGAGATCGCCATGGCCTCCTCCGAGCTTGCCGAGGAGCTGGTGCTGACCACGGCCGAACTCTCCTTCCTGCAGGAGCGCCGGCAGGCCTATGAGAACCTCGGTACGCGCGTCGGCCTCGACACGGTGAAATCGGTGACGCAGGCCCTCATCCAGGCCGAACGCTACGGCACGCCGCTCGCCCAGGCGCTGCGCGTGCTCGCGCAGGAATGCCGCGACCAGCGCATGAACGAGGCCGAGAAGAAGGCCGCCGCCCTGCCGCCGAAGCTGACGGTGCCGATGATCCTGTTCTTCCTGCCGGTGCTCGTCGCCGTCATCCTCGGCCCCGCCGGCATCCAGGTCGCCGACCGCTTCTGAACGAAACCCCATAAGGCATGACGGAAAACGCCCCGGCCGAGGTTTCGGCCGGGGCGTTGGCGTCTTGGGAGGGACGCTTGGAGATCAGTTGGTGTTGTTGTCCTCGGCGGCGAGCTTCTTCCAGGCGTTCTGCTGGCTCAGCATGGCGCGCAGGTAGGCGACGTTCGCCTCGGCCTGCTGGGCGGTCAGCTCCTGCCGGGCGATGGTCTCCGCCTCCTGGAAGCGGCCCTGCAGGCCGACGGCCAGCGCAAGGTTCTGCCGCACGCTGCTGTCGGCGCCGGGTTGCTGGGCGGCCGAGCGCAGGTAGGTCTCGGCCGTCTTCAGGTCGCGCGCCAGAAGATAGGACATGCCGAGGTTGGAGAGCACCGAAGGCTCGTTCGGCTGGATGTCGAGCGCGGCGCGGTAGCGCTGGCGTGCCTCGCTCGAGCGGCCGAGCTGGTCGAGGATCGCCCCTTCGGCCGACTTCAGCCGCCAGTCCGGCCGGTCCGGCGTCTGGGCGCGCAGGATCGTATCGAGCGCCTGCTGGAGCTGGCCGGCGGCGGCCTGCGCCTTGCCGTAGGCTGCCAGCACCTCGCGGTCGTTCGGATTGGCGATGGCGACCTGCTGCATGACGGCGAGCGCCTGGTCGTTGCGCCCGTTCATGCGCAGGACGCTCGCATACTGGATGCCGATATTGCGGTCCTTGGGGTTCTTCTCGTAGGCCTCGCCGATCCGCTCGGCGGCCCCGCGAAGCTGCGTCGCGTTCATGGCGGCCACCGGCTCGGACTTCGGGATGGACCCCGTGGTCATGTTGCTCTTGCCCGCGCAGCCCGCAAGGGACAGGCCGATGAGGAGGCCCGCGCTCGCAAGGAGCGCCGGACGAAGTGACGAACCCTTAGGGCAAGCGGCCATGATCAGTCCCCGAAGCGATTTTCCCGCATGTCGCGGCGGTCAAGGAATCACGCCGCAATCTCCGCTCCAGCAATAATCTGTTAACCCTAACAGAGTGTTAATCGCCTGATTCTCAAGCTCGTCTGCAAAGGTTCCGCCATGGCCCCCTTCCAGTTCATCGACCGGCCCTCTCCCTTCAACACGAAGGGCGGCAAGACGCTGCCGATCTTCGCGATCACGCCGGCCCATATCGAGACCGGGTCGATCGATCCGATCGCCCTCGACTGGGCGAAGAAGGCCGGCTTCAAGGCCGAATCGGGCGCTCTGCTGATGGTGCCGACGGCGGACGGGCATCTGGGCGGCGCGCTCTTCGGCCTCGGCAAGAACCCGTCCGACGCGCCGTTCCTGACGGGCAAGCTCGCCCGCACCCTGCCGGCCGGCGACTGGCACATCGAGACCGCGCCGCTGACGGCCAACCGCCTCGCGCTCGGCTACGGCCTCGGCAGCTACCGCTTCGAGCGCTACAAGGCCGCCGCCGCCGAGGCGCCGACGCTGCTGATCCCGACGGACGCGGACGCCGCCGACATCAAGCGCCAGCTCGCCGGCGTGTTCCTTGCCCGCGACCTCGTCAACACGCCGACCAACGACATGGGCCCGGATGCGCTGGAAGACGTCTTCCGCGCGCTCGGCGAGCACTACAAGGCGAAGGTCTCCGTCATCGCGGGCGACGATCTGCTCAAGGAGAATTTTCCGCTCGTCCACACGGTCGGCCGCGCGGCCGCGCAGGCGCCGCGCCTCCTGGAACTGCGCTGGGGCAAGAAGGGCCACAAGCGCGTGACGCTCGTCGGCAAGGGCGTGACCTTCGACACGGGCGGCCTCGACATCAAGCCCGCCTCTTCCATGCTGCTGATGAAGAAGGACATGGGCGGGGCGGCGAACGTCATGGGCCTCGCCCTGATGATCATGGACGCCAAGCTGAAAGTGGACCTGCGGGTCCTCGTTCCCGTCGTCGAGAATTCCATCTCGGCGAACGCCTTCCGCCCCGGCGACATCTACCGGAGCCGTAAGGGCCTGACCGTGCAGATCGACAACACCGATGCCGAGGGCCGGCTGATCCTTGCCGACGCGCTCGCCTATGCGGACGAGGAGGAAGCGGACCTCATCGTCGACATGGCGACGCTGACGGGTGCGGCGCGCGTCGCGCTCGGCCCGGACCTGCCGCCCTTCTTCACCGACGACGACGACCTTGCGCACGACCTTGCCGAGGCGAGCCTTTCGGTGGACGACCCGATGTGGCGCATGCCGCTCTATGCCGGCTACGACAAGGACGTCTCCGCCCGCATCGCCGACCTCACCAACGCGCCCGCAGGCGGCATGGCCGGCTCGATCACCGCGGCGCTGTTCTTGAAGCGCTTCGTCACGCGCAACCGGCGCTGGGTGCATTTCGACATCTACGCCTGGGCGCAGGCCGAGCGGCCGCATTCGCCGGTCGGCGGCGAGGCGCAGGCGATCCGCGCGCTCTACCACCACCTGCGCAAGGCGACCGCCTGACGGGACGCTTTCCTTCGGACGAACGATACGGTAGCGTAACGACAGCCATTTGCCCGGAGGAGCCGTGCCGGTAGATCTCACCCCATCGCAGGCGCTCGGCCTCTGGCATGAGGTGACGCTGCAGCAGGTCCACGAGGACGGGCGCGACCTGACGCTGCGCCAGCTTGCCATCCTCCTGGAAATATACCTCGTGCCGCCGCCGCATACCGTGCGGGGGCTGGCCGCCAGGCTCGGCGTCACCAAGCCGGTCATCACCCGCGCGCTTGACACGATGGGCGAGCAGGGGCTGGTGACGCGGATGCGCGACGAGCGCGACCGGCGCAACGTCGTCATCAAGCGCACCGTGGACGGCGCGCTCTATCTCGAACGCCTCGGCGACCTCATCATCGCCGGAGGCCGCAAGCTCGCTCCGTGAGAAGACCATGACCGCCTTGCCCGACCGCCGCCTCAATGCCTACCGCCCCGACCTCGCCGAGGAGGCCCTGCGCGGCACCGTCGATGCCGCCCGCTACGTCTCCGGCACGCCGGCAACGGTCTCGGAGCCCGTCGTGCCGCTGCGGCCCCGGCCGGACGAGGCGGCCGGCATCGACACGCAGGTGCTGTTCGGCGAGAGCGTCACCGTGCTCGACCGGGCGGACGGCTGGGCCTGGGTGAAATCCGCCTTCGACGGCTATGTCGGCTATGTCCGCGAGACGGCGCTGGCGTCCGGGACGGGCGCGCCGACCCATGTCGTCGCCGTCCCCCGCACCTTCGCCTATACGGGTGCGGACCTGCGCAACCCCGCCGCCTTCGCCCTGTCGATCGGAAGCCGGCTAACGGTCGTCGGCGAGAGCGAGACGCGCGGGACGCGCTACCTCACGCTGGAGTGCGGCCGGTCGGTCGTTGCCGGCCATTGCCTGCCGGTCGGCGCGCCGGCGAGCGAGGATTACGTCTCCGTCGCCTCCCGCTTCATCGAGACGCCCTATCTGTGGGGCGGGCGCTCGGGCTTCGGGATCGACTGCTCGGCCCTGGTGCAGCTTTCCATGATGATGACGGGCCGCACGGCGCCGCGCGATTCCGACATGCAGGCCGCCGGCCTCGGCGCGCCCGTCGAACGGAGCGAGCTGCGTCGCGGCGACCTCGTCTTCTGGAAGGGGCATGTGGCGATCATGGAGGACGGGGCGACCATCGTCCACGCCAACGGCCACACGATGAGCGTGGCGCGCGAGAACCTCGACGCCGCCATCGCGCGCATCGGCTGGCTCTACGAGCAGCCGACGGGCTATCGCCGGCCCTGAACGTCTCAGTAACCCGCGCTGCGGTCGACGAGATATTCCAGCGGCTTGCCGCTTTCCAGCCGCTCGATCTGCTCGCCGACATGGCGGAAGAGCGCCCCGACGTCGGAGGCGGCCGCGGCATGCGGCGTCAGGAACGCCTTGTCCATCGACCAGAGCGGGCTTTCGAGCGGCAGCGGCTCCTGCTCGAAGACGTCGAGCGAGGCGCCGTGCAGCGTGCCGTCGTTGAGGCTCGCGACGATGTCGGCCTCCACCTGGCTGCCGCCCCGCCCGCCGTTGACGAAGACCGGCGCGCCGAAGGGGCCCTTGCAGGAAAGGCGGGTGAAGATGCCCGTGTTGAAGATGCCCTTCGTTTCCGGCGTCAGTGGCAGCAGGCCGACGAGGATGTCGGTCTTCGCCAGGAAGGCGTCGAGCCCGTTTTCATCATAGGTCTCAAAACCCTCGACCTTGCGGCCGCTCTTCGACCAGCCGATGACGTTGAAGCCGAGCGTCTTCAGCTTGGCCGCCGCATCCTGCCCGAGCACGCCGAAGCCCATGATGCCGACGGTGAACTCCTTCGCCTCCGGCTGGGCGAGCTCGCGCCAGACGCGCTTTTGCCGCTGCGCCTCGTAGGCCCGGTGCTGGCGCAGGTGCAGGAGGCATTGCAGGGCGACCCACTCGCTCATGCGCGTCGTCAGGGAGGGATCGACGAAGCGCACCAGCGGCACGTCCGGCAGGCCGGGCAGCGTCAGCACATGGTCGACGCCCGCGCCGCCGGAAAAGACGACCTTCAGGTCCTTCGCCCGGGAGAAGAGGTCGGCGCCCGGCTTCCAGACCACGGCATAGTCGATGCCGGAAAGGTCGCGGTTGCGGCTTGCCGGATGGAGGAGGTTGATCACCTCGCGGTCCGGGAAGGCGCCCTTGAGGGCGGCGGCGACCTGTTCCTGGTCGAATTTGAGATCGATGATGACCGGGCTTTTCGTCGGCATGCTGGTTCCTGCTGCTATTGGCTGATCGTCTCGCTGCGGACGGCTTCGAGGTTGAAGGCGGCGGCCATCAGGGCCTTCGTATAGGCTTCGCCCGGCCGCTCGATGATGTCGTTTGCCGGTCCCTTCTCCACCACGCGCCCGCTGCGCATGACGATGATGTCGTTGGCGAGCGCGCGGACCACCTTGAGGTCGTGGCTGATGAAGAGATAGGCGAGGTTATGCTTCGCCTGAAGGTCGCGCAGGAGCTCGACGACCTGCGCCTGCACGCTCATGTCGAGCGCGGAGGTCGGCTCGTCCAGCATGACGAATTCGGGCTTCAGCACCATGGCGCGGGCGATCGCGATGCGCTGGCGCTGGCCGCCGGAGAATTCGTGCGGGTAGCGCCACCGCGTCGTGGGGTCGAGGCCGGTCTCCTCCAGCGCGGCGGCGACGCGATGGTCGCGCTCGGCCTCGGAAAGCGACGGCTCGTGGATCTTGAGGCCCTCCGCGACGATGTCGGCGACGGACATGCGCGGGGAGAGCGAGCCGTAGGGGTCCTGGAAGACGATCTGCATGCGCCGGCGCAGCGGCCGCATCTCGGCGAAGGTGCGCCCGGCGATGTCCTGCCCGACGAAGGCGATGCGGCCCTTCGACGAGATGAGCCGCGTCAGCGCAAGGCCGAGCGTCGTCTTGCCGGAGCCCGATTCGCCGACGACGCCGAGCGTATGGCCGGCGCGCAGCTTGAGGTCGATGCCGTCGACGGCCTTCACATGGTCCACCACGCGGCGGAGAAAACCGGCCTTGATCGGGAACCAGACCTTCACGTCCTCCGCCTCGATGACGACGGGCTGGCTGTCGTCGGCGGGCCGCGGCGCGCCCTTCGGCTCGGCGGCGAGCAGGTGGCGCGTATAGGCGTGCTGCGGGTTGGTGAAGATCTCCTCGACCGGCCCGGTCTCGACGATCTGCCCCCTGGTCATCACGCAGACCCGGTCGGCGAACTTGCGCACGATGCCGAGGTCGTGGGTGATGAAGAGCATGGACATGCCGTGCTCTTCCTTGAGGTTCTTCAGGAGTTCGAGGATCTGCGCCTGCACGGTGACGTCGAGCGCCGTGGTCGGCTCGTCGGCGATCAGCAGCTCAGGCCGGTTGGCGAGCGCCATCGCGATCATCACGCGCTGGCGCTGGCCGCCGGACAGCTCGTGCGGATAGGCGGCAAGCCGCTTTTCCGGCTCACGGATGCCGACCTGGTTGAGCAGTTCGAGGATTTTCACGCGTGCGGCGGGACCCTCGATGTCCTGGTGCAGCTTCAGGATCTCGCCGATCTGCCGCTCGATGGAGTGCAGCGGGTTGAGCGAGGTCATCGGCTCCTGGAAGATCATGGTGATGTCGTTGCCGCGCACCGTGCGCAGCTCCGCATCCGAGGCTTTCAGGAGGTCCTTGCCGTTGAAGTGTATCTCGCCGGAGGGATGGCTCGCGGCGGGATAGGGCAGGAGCTTCAGGATCGAGTTCGCCGTCACCGACTTGCCGGAGCCCGATTCGCCGACCAGCGCCACGACCTCGCCGCGCCGGATGTCGAAGGAGACGCGGTCGACGGCGAGCGACGTGTTGCCGCCCTGGTGGAAGGCGACGGAGAGGTCGCGGACGGAGAGGATGGTTTCGGGAGCGCTCACCGGAAGGTCTTCCTCGGATCGAAGGCGTCGCGCGTCGCCTCGCCGACGAAGATCAGCAGCGACAGCATGAGGGACATGACGACGAAGGCGGTAAGGCCGAGCCACGGCGCCTGGAGGTTCTCCTTGCCCTGCGCGATCAGCTCGCCGAGCGACGGCGAGCCCGGCGGCATGCCGAAGCCGAGGAAATCGAGCGAGGTCAGCGTGGTGATCGAGCCGGAGAGGATGAAGGGCAGGAAGGTGAGGGTGGCGACCATCGCGTTCGGCAAGAGGTGCCGCGTCATGATCGTCGCATTGCCGACGCCGAGCGCGCGCGCCGCCCTGACATATTCGAAGTTGCGTGCGCGCAAAAATTCCGCGCGCACCACGCCGACGAAGCCGACCCAGGAGAAGAGCAGCATGATGCCGAGCAGGATCCAGAAGCCGGGCGGCAGGATGGCGGCGATGATGAGGAGGATGTAGAGCACCGGCATCGAGGACCATATCTCGATGAAGCGCTGCATCAGGAGGTCCGTCCAGCCGCCGAAATAGCCCTGCACGGCGCCGGCCGAAACCCCGACGACCGCCGAGCAGATCGTCAGCGCCAGGCCGAAGAGCACCGAGATACGGAAGCCGTAGATGACGCGGGCGAGAACGTCGCGCGCCTGGTCATCGGTGCCCAGCCAGTTGAGGTTGTGCCAGTTGCAGTTGGGATCCGCCGCCCCGTTCGGATAGCCGGCGCAACGCTCTTCTCCGCCCATCAGCCAGAAGGGCGGCGTCGGTGCGGAATGGGGGATGTTGGAATTGGTGGTGCTGTAGGAATAGCGGATCGGCGGCCAGATCATCCAGCCGTTCGCCTCGATCTCGTCGGTGATGAAATCGGAGCGGTAGTCGGTCTCGGCGAGGAACCCGCCGAACTTTTCCTCCGGATAGTCGATCACGACGGGAAAGAGCAGCTCGCCCTTGTAGGAGGCGAGGATCGGCCGGTCGTTGGCGATGAACTCGGCAAAGAGGCTGAGGACGAAGATGACGAGGAAGATCCACAGCGACCAGTAGCCGCGCCGGTTCGCCCGGAAATTCTCCCAGCGCCGCCTGTTGGTCGGCGAGAGCAGGCCCTTCCTCGGCGGGGCGGCGGGGGTCGTGTCCGTGACGGCGCTCATCAGATGTCCCTCCGCTCGAAGTCGATGCGCGGGTCGACCCAGGTATAGATGAGGTCGGAGACGAGGGAGACGACGAGGCCCATCAGCGAGAAGATGAAGAGCGTGGCGAAGACGATCGGATAGTCGCGCCGGACGATGGAATCGTAGCCGAGCCGGCCGAGCCCGTCGAGCGAGAAGATATATTCGATGAGCAGCGAGCCGGTGAAGAAGGCCGAGATGAAGGCGCCCGGAAAACCGGCGATGATGATCAGCATGGCGTTGCGGAAGACATGGCGGTAGAGCACCTGGCTCTCGGTGAGGCCTTTCGCGCGCGCCGTCGTCACATACTGCTTCTTGATCTCGTCGATGAAGGAGTTCTTCGTCAGAAGCGTCGTCGTCGCGAAGGCGGAGAGCAGCAGCGTGATCAGCGGCAGCGTCATGTGCCACATGTAGTCGAGCGGCTTCTGCCACCAGGAGAGGCTGTCGAAATTGTCCGAGACGATGCCGCGCAGCGGGAACCAGTCGAGGAACGAGCCGCCGGCGAAGAGGACGATCAGAAGGATGCCGAAGAGGAAGCTCGGCACGGCATAGCCGACGATGATGATGCCGGAGGTCCACACGTCGAAGGCCGAGCCGTCCTTCACCGCCTTCTTGATGCCGAGCGGAATGGAGATGGCATAGGAGAAGATGAGGATCCACACGCCGAGCGAGATGGAGACCGGCATCTTCTGCGCGATGAGGTCGACCACCGACGTGTTGCGGAAGAAGCTCTCGCCGAAGTCGAAGCGCATATAGTCCCACATCATCGTCAGGAAGCGCTCGAGCGGCGGCTTGTCGAAGCCGAACTGCTTTTCCAGCTTGGCGATGAATTCCGGGTCGAGGCCGCGCGCGCCGCGATAAGCGCCGTCGCCTCCGGTCTCCTGCGTCATGTCCGTGCCGCCGGAGAGCCGGTCGCCGGAGCCCTGGCTGGTGAGGTCGGCGATGACCTGCTCGACGGGGCCGCCCGGTGCGAACTGCACGATGGCGAAGGAGATCGCCATGATGCCGAAGATCGTCGGGATCATCAGCAGCAGGCGGCGCAGGATATAGGCGCCCATCAGCGCCCGCCCGCCGGCGCGTGCCGCCGGTCTTTCCGTCTTGGCCCAGTCCTGTCGGTCAAGCCCAACCCTTCCGTTCTGCCGCCGCGCGCGGCGGTGATTCGTTCCCGCCCATATGGAGCCGAGGACGCCGCACGGCGCAAGACCCCGCTCATTTGCCGGCGTTCTTCGACCACCAGACATCCGGGAAGCCGAGCCCGTAATAGGGCAGTTCCTGCGGCCGGGCGAGCTGCTTCCAGTAGGCGATGTTGATCGTCTTGGAATAGAAGAGCGGGATGACGTAGTGGTGGGCGAGGAGCACGCGGTCGAGCGCGCGGGTCGTCGCCACCAGCTCGTCGCGGTTCGGCGCGAAGACGATCTTCTTGATCAGCTCGTCGATGGCCGGATCGGCGATGCCGGCATAGTTCTTCGAGCCTTCCTGCCCGACCGAGGACGAGCCCCAGTAGTCGCTCTGCTCGTTGCCGGGCACCAGCGATTGCGCCCAGATGCCGTAGATCATGTCGTAGTCGAAGCTGCGCACGCGGTTGGTGTATTGCGAGGCGTCGACCGTGCGGATGCGCGCGTCGATGCCGATCTTCTTCACGCTGTTGACGAAGGGCGTCACCGTCCGCTCGAAGGAGGGATTGGAGAGCAGGATCTCGAAGCCGAAGGGTTTGCCCGTCTTCGTCTCCACCAGCTTGTTGCCCTTGAGCTCGTAGCCGGCCTCCTTGAAGAGCGTGAGCGCCTTGCGCAGGTTCTCGCGCACCTTCTGCGGGTCGCCGTTGACGGGGTTTGTGTAGGGCGTCGTGAAGACCTCGGCGGGAACCTTGTCCTTCAGCCCTTCGAGGATTTCCTTCTCGCGGCCCTCCGGCAGGCCGGACGAGGCGAGCTCCGTGCCCCAGAAGTAGCTGTCGACGCGCTGGTAGGCGTTGTGGGCGAGGTTGCGGTTGAGGTCCTCGAAATCGAAGGCGTAGTTCAGCGCCTCGCGCACGCGCTGGTCCTTGAACTGCTCGCGCCGGAGGTTCGGCACGAAGGCCTGCATGACGCCGGTGGCGCGGCGCGGGTTCTCGATCTGCTCGCGCACCACGCGCCCGTCCTGCATGGCGGGGAAGTCGTAGGCCGTCGCCCAGTGGCTGGCGCTGTTGTCCTGGTAGAAATCGACGTTTCCGGCGCGGAAGGCCTCGAACTCCACGTTCTTGTCGCCGAAGAACGTATAGGTGATCGTGCCGAAATTGTTCTGGCCGACATTCACGTTGAGGTCCTTGCCCCAGTAGTCGTCGCGCAGCTCGAAGCGGATGGAGCCGCCGGCCTGGAAGGAGGCGATCCTGTACGGCCCGGAGCCCATCACCGGCTCCAGCGTCGTGCGGGCGATATCGCGCTTGTTGCCCTTGGCGTCGGTGCCTTCCCACCAGTGTTTCGGGATGATCGGGAACTGGCCGAGGATATTGGGCAGTTCGTGGTTGTTCGTCTCGTCGAAGCGGAAGGTGACGTCGCGCTCGCCGGTCTTTTCGGCCGAAACGACGTGGCGGTAATAGTTGGCGAAGAGCGGATTGTGCGCCTTCACCATGTCGAAGGAATAGACGACGTCCTCGGGCGTCACCGGCTGGCCGTCCGCCCATTTCGCTTCCGCCCTGAGGCGGAAGGTGGCGGAGGAGATGTCGTCGGGATAGGAAACGCCCTCGGCGAGCAGGCCGTAGGCGGCGGTGATCTCGTCCTCGGCCGATTTCAGCAGCGTGTCGAAGACGAGGGAGGTCACGCCCGTCGCCGCCTCGCCCTTGGCGAGGACCGGGTTGAACGTGTCGTAGGTGCCGGTTTCCGAAAGCTTCAGCTCGCCGCCCTTCGGCGCGTCGGGATCGACATAGTCGAAATGGGCAAAGCCGTCCGGGTGTTTCAATTCGCCGATCGTGGAAATGCCGGTCCGCCAGACGGGCGCCGCATCCTCGGCCCTTGCGCCCTGTGCCCCCGTGGCGCAAAGCCCGAGGGCGACCGCGAATACGACTCTTGCGAAGGCTGCCTGCATATGCCCGTTCCCTTTCGTTGCCATGCCGAAGCATGGGCGAGAGAATAGGCAAAATCCGGGCAATTGACAGCCTGCCATCAAAGCGGCGGTTTTTGCCGCGCCTATGGGGGCCGATTCACGACTGCGAAAGGATGATCCTTTAACCTTTCGCAACGATTGCGACTTTCGAGACCGGACAATGCCTGCGCATCTTCCCCTTTCCCGCCTGAAAACCTCTCTTGCCGCCGCCCTGGCGCTCGCGACCCTCGCAAGCCCGCTTGCGGCAGAGGAGCGTCCCGCCAGGGAGCTCTTCGGCGCCCAGCGCCTGCCGGCGAAGATGGTCACGAGCCCCTACGGCTCCTATGCCAGGGGCTGCATCGCCGGTGCGGTGGCGATCCCCACGGACGGGCCGACCTGGCAGGCGATGCGCCTTTCGCGCAACCGCCGCTGGGGCCACCCGGCCATGATCGCGCTCATCGAGCGGTTCTCGCAGGATGCGCGCAGCAAGATCGGCTGGCCGGGGCTTCTCCTCGGCGACATCTCCCAGCCGCGCGGCGGGCCGATGCTGAACGGCCATGCCTCCCATCAGGTCGGGCTCGATGCCGACATCTGGTTCACGCCGATGCCGGATCATCGCATGTCCGCCGCCGAGCGGGAGGCGCTGCCCTTCACCTCCATGCTCGACAAGAGCAAGTTCCTGACGGTCGATCCGCGCCGCTGGACCGAGACCCGCGCGCGCCTCGTCATGATGGCGGCGAGCTACCCTCAGGTCGAGCGCGTCTTCGTCAATCCGGCGATCAAGAAGAAGCTCTGCGAGACCTGGCAGGGCGACCGCTCGGCGCTCGGCAAGGTGCGGCCGATCTACGGCCATGACGAGCATTTCCACATCCGCATCAAATGCCCGGAGGGGGCGGCCGGCTGCAAGCCGCAGGCCAAGGTGCCGCCGGGCGACGGCTGCGACGCCTCGCTCGCCTGGTGGTTCACCAAGGAGCCCTGGGCGAAGCCCAAGCCGAAGAAGGACGCCAAGCCCGTCAAGCCGCATTTCGTCACGCTCTCCGACCTGCCGAAGGCGTGCAGCGCGGTGCTGGCGAGCGATTCGCCCGCGTCCGAGGCGGAAGCGACCTATCGCGGCAACGGCGGCACGTCGACGGCGCTCGCCTTCTCCGCCGGGGCGGACGATGCGGGCCTTGCCGCCGGCATGGCGATGGACGCGGCGGTCGGCCTGCCGGCCATCGTGCCGATCCCGATCCCGCGCCCTATCCAGTAATCAGGCCTCTTCGTAGAGGCGCTGGCCTTCCCGCAAGGCCGCGTCGAGCCGCCCGCCCTCGGGGAAGATTGACAGCGTTTGCGGCTTCCCGACGCCGTCGACGAGCCGCGGACAGGTTTCGGCCGCGCCGAGCACGGTCGTCACCGGTATGACGCCGGCCCAGATCGGCAGGGCGAAATCGTCCTCGTCGTCGCCGACACCCTTGGCGCGCACCTTGGCGGCCGCCTCCTCGATGGGCATTTCGATGATCGTCGTCGCCTTGGCCTCCTGCGCCGTCAGCGGGCGCAGGAGCGCGCTGCGGCCGGGATAAAAACGGTCGACGACGTCGCGCATCGCCTCGATCTTTTCCTCCGGGTCCTCCACCAGCCGCGCCGTGCCGAAGCACATGGCGGAGCGGTAGTTGGCCGAATGGTTGAAGCCGGAGCGGGCAAGCACCAGCCCGTCGAGATGGGCGACGGTGAGGCAGGCGGGCGTGCCGGCTTTCAAATGCCGCAGCATGCGGCTTGCGGACGAGCCGTGCCAGTAGAGCGTATCGCCCCGGCGCCAGAACAGCGTGGGCGTGGCATAGGGCTGGCCTTCGATGACATAGGCGACATGGCAGAGCATGGCGGCATCGAGGATGGCGTGAACGGCGGCGCGGTCGTAGCTGGCGCGCTCGTGCAGGCGCTTGACGCGGTTGCGCGGGGTGACGGGGTAGACGGTATCGGCGGTCATGCGGGGCTTGCCTTTCTCGAACGGTGCCGCCATGGTGCGCCATGGCATTGGATTGGAAAAGCACCAATAATGATGAAAAAATACGGACCAATAGACCGGATTGGTCGGCGCTCGTGCCCGTGCTGCCCGAAGCGGGCCGGCGCACGCCGGCGCTCTACCGGGAACTGCGGCGGCTGATCGAGACGGGCGCGGTGCCGCCCGACGGCAAGCTGCCGCCGACGCGCGATCTCGCCCGGCGGCTGAAGGTTTCGCGCGGCAGCGTCGTCGCCGCCTTCGAGACGCTGATCGCCGAGGGCTACGCCGTCGCGCGCACCGGCGCCGGCACCTTCGTCGCCGACCGCGTGCCCAGCCTGAAGCCGGCCGCGCCCGTCGCGGCGGAAAGCGCGGCACTGACGCCGCCGCTGCCGGGCACGCTCGGCGTCGCCATGGCCGATGCGCGCACGCTCGGCCTCTTCCGCACGCTGCTGGCGCGCCATCTCGCCCGCCCGGGCCCGGAGCATTTCTCCTATGGCGACCCGCGCGGCGGCGCGGGCCTGCGCGAGGCGATCGCGGCCTATCTGCGGCAGGCGCGGGGCGTGCGCTGCGAGGCGCGTTCGGTGGTCGTCACCACCGGCACGCAGCAGGGCATCGACCTCTTCATCCGCACGGCGCTTTCCCCCGGCGACCGGGTGATGATCGAGGATCCCTGCTATCCGAGCGCCCGCGCCGCCTTTTCCGGCAGCGGCCTTGCCGTCTCGGGCCTTGCCGTGGACGGCGAGGGGGCGGATATCGCGAAGGCGGCGCCCGGCGCGCGCGCCGTCTATGTCACGCCCTCCCACCAGTTTCCGCTCGGCGTGACGATGAGCATGCGCCGGCGCCTCGCCCTCATCGACTGGGCGCGCGAGACGGGCGGCTGGATCGTCGAGGACGACTACGACAGCGAGTTCCGCTTCGCCGGCCCGCCGCTCGCCGCCATGCAGGGCATGGACGACAGCGGCCGGGTCGTCTATCTCGGCACCTTCTCCAAGGTGCTCTTCCCCGGCCTGCGGCTCGGCTATGCCGTGGTTCCCGATGCGCTGCTCGAACCGCTCGTGGCGCTGCGCGCGCGCAGCGACCGCGGCCCGCCGACCCTGCCCGAGGCGGCGCTGGCCGATCTTCTCCGCGAGGGCCATTTCGCCGCCCATCTGCGCCGGGCGCGGCGGCGCGCCGAAGCCGCGCGCGATGCGCTGGTGACAGGGCTCAGGACGGCGGGAAACCTCACGGTGGACGTGCCGGACCAGGGCCTCCACCTCGTCGCCGGCCTGCCCGCCGCGCTCGACGACGTGGCGGCGGTGGAGATGGCGCGGATGGCGGGGCTCGGCGCGCGGGCGCTGTCGGCCATGGCGGTCACCGGGCCGGCGCGGCAGGGCCTCGTCGTCGGCTTTTCCGGCTTTGCGCCGGAGGTGCTGCATGCCGCTGCGGCGCGGTTCGCCGCAATGGTCTAGGCGACGCGGCGGGCCTTGCCGGCGGCGATGGTCGCCACCCAGGCGCGGGCGAGCGCAAGGCCGGTGGCGTCGGCGGCCGGGCCCATTTCGGCGGCGTGGATTTCGCGCTGGTCGAGCCAGCCGGGCGCAGTCTCGGCCATTACGGCGAGGAAGGTCCGCGCCCATTCGTCGACCACCGGGCGGCTCGCCTCGAAATGGAACTGCGTGCCGTAGACGGCGCGGCCGATGCGGAACGCCTGGTTCTCCGCCGCCGGGTTCGCGGCAAGACGCACGGCGCCCTCGGGCAGGGTGAAAGTGTCGCTGTGCCACTGGAAGATCGGGAAGGCGCCGGCAGCGGCCGACAGGACGGGATCGCCCGCGCCGTCCGGCGTCAGGGCGACGCTGCACCAGCCGAATTCCGGCGCCGCGCCGATCAGGTTCTCCGCGCCGTAGGCCCGGGCCAGCAACTGGCTGCCGAGGCAGACGCCGAGCACCGACTTGTCGGCATCGCCGAAGCGGCGCATCAGCGCGGCGAGCGCCGGCAGGTAAGCATGGCGCTCGTCGTCGCGGGCATTCTGCGGCCCGCCCATGACGACGATGGCGTCGTGGGCGGCATCGTCGGCCGGCAGGGCCTCGCCCGCATGGGGGCGGCAGATGTCGAGTTCGGCGCCCGCTTCGTCAAGGGCGATGCCGATCTGCCCGAGCAGCGTCACCCTATCGTTTTCCACCACCAGAACCCGCATCCGTCTCTCCTTCTGCCCGTCGCGCGAGACAACCACGCCACCCGGCCGCGTTCAAGTGTCCCGGGTGGAATAGGGCGGCGGTGTGCCGTGGGGCGTGGATCCTCGGGTCAAGCCCGAGGATGACGGAGAGGGGGAGAGGCTGCCCGTGCATTAAGCGACAGCATGCGGAACCGCTGCTTCCGTCCGCCATACCTTTCCTCTTTCGTCATCCTCGGGCTTGTGTGGATGAGATGTGGTTTAGTGGCTTGCATCGGCCGGGATGCGCATCCCGGCCGATGCAAGCAGGTGGCCGTTCCCTCGGGTTGGCTTTGAAGGCCGCGGTCGAGCAAGGCCCTGCCTGCTCCCTTTGACCCCGAACGGTTGCTCGGGCTTTCGCCCGCACCACAAGCCTGGGAGCAAGGCCATGATACATGATCTCCCCTTCGTCGGCATCGACGTGTGCAAGACCCGCTTCGATGTCTTTGTCCATCCGGCAGGCACGCGGTTTTCCTGTCCCGCCTCGCAAGACGGCATCGGCGCCCTCGTGCAGCGCCTGGCCGGCCTCGGGCGGTGTGCCGTCGCGGTGGAAGCCTCCGGCGGCTATGAGCGCAAGCTGATCGCACCGCTCCATGCGGCCGGCATGACGGTGTATGTCGTGGCGCCGGCCCGCGTGCGCCAGCTGGCGGGTGCGCTCGGCCAGCTGGCCAAGACCGATGCCATCGACGCAGCCATGATCGCCCGCTACCTGGCCGTCGCGCAGGAGAACCTGACACCCTGGCGCCCCGATGCCGCCCGCCAGCGGCTCAGCGCCGTCCTGGCCCATCGCCGCAGGCTGGTGGCAGAAAGAAGCGGACTTGCCAGCCTGCTCGACACCGAGGACGAGCCGCTGGTGCGTTCCCTCGTCCAGGAACGGCTGGATGCCATCGCCCGGGATATCGAGCAGCTCGACAGGGCCGTGCGCGTGCTCCTCGTCGAGCACACCCATCTGCGGCAGCGCTATGACAGGCTTCGTGACGTCAAGGGCGTCGGCCCGGTTCTGGCCAGCACCCTGCTGGCAGACCTGCCCGAGCTGGGCTTCGTTTCGGCCAAGGCAATCGCCGCGCTTGTCGGCGTCGCGCCCCATGCGCGTCAATCCGGGGCCTCCAATCGGTCGGGGCGATGCTCGGGTGGCCGAAAACATCTGCGCGACATCGCCTACATGGCGGTCCTCAGTGCCATCAAGGCAAAGGACCCTGTCCTGGCAGGCTTCTATCACCGCCTGCGCAGCAGGGGAAAACCATTCAAGCTCGCAATGGTCGCAACCATTCGAAAGCTCATGACAATCCTCAATGCAATCGCCCGATCCCAGACAGCCCTCTCTCAATGACTCCACGGTTGCTCGACCCGAGGATCCACACGGCACGGCACGCCGCCGCTGGCGTCAGGGGTAGATCACGCCCTTGCGCAGGATGATGTTCGCATAGAGCCGCGGCTCGCTCGTCTGCACCAGCGTGTGGGCGGCGCGCACGCGGTTGTAGAAGTCGGCGCCGACGAGGGGCACGACCTTGCGGTCCGGCTCGTGGCGGGCGCAGCATTCGATCATCTCGCGGTGGACGGGCTCCAGCCGGTCACGCTCCTGGCGGAAGGTGGAGCGGAAGATCGCTTCCTCGACGAAATCGTCGACGGGCATCACCGAGAGGATGGCGTTCAGCACGGGAAGCAGCGCAACGCCGTCGAGGCGGATGAGCCTACGGGCGTGCTCGACGCCGGGATAGTTGCCGTCGACGATGGCGATCTCGTCGCCGTGGCCCATGGCGCGCAGCGTGGCGAGCAGTTCGGGGCTCAGGATGGGATCGATCCCTTTCAGCATCAGGCAAGCTCCTTGAAGAGGACGTTCTGGTCCGGAAGATAACGGGAGAAGAGCGGCAGGCTCGCCCCGCCGATCGAGCGGGCGCTGCTGCCGACCGCGCCCTCGACGACCTCCGGCAGGGTGACGCCCTGCAGGTCGAGCCGGGCGATGGCGGCCTGCGTCGCCGCGACGACGCGCTCGCGCACCCAGCCGGGAAAGCCGCCGTCGATGACGACGGCGGAAAAGTCGATGACCGAGGCGGAGGCGACGACCGCCTGGGCGAGCGCGGCGGCGCTGTCCTCGATCCACAATTCGAGCGGCGCGCCGAAATCGATCCAGTCATCGGGCGAGTACCAGAGCGGCTTGGGATCGATGCCGTGCTCGCGCAGGAGGTTTTCCAGCCGATAGATCGAGGCGATCTTGAGCAGCTGCACCGTCTGGCCGTCGCGGCCCTGCACGGGCAGCGGGCCGATGGCGCCGGCCGTGCCGGTGCGGCCGGTGAAGAGCGCCGAATTGAGCACCACGCCGCCGCCGATGAAGGAGCCGATGAAGAGATAGAGGAAATCGGGATATTGCGGGCCGCGGCCGAAGACGAGCTCGGCCGCGCAGGCACTCGTCGCATCGTTCTGCAGCACCACCGGATAGGGCACGCGCGCGGCGATCTCCGCTTCGAGATCGAAGCCGCGCCACTGGTCCATCTCGGCCTGCGGCGCGCCGACCTCGCTCGCCCAGCTCCACAGCTCGAAGGGCGCGGCGACGCCGAGGCCGGCGATGCGGCCGCGCTCTTCCGGCGTGATCGAGGCCTCCAGCTCGGCAAGGCCCTCCTTGACGAAGGCGAGCAGCGGGCCGGGCATGGGATGGGAGAAGCTGCGGCGCACCCGCCGGCGGATGCCGCCGACGAAGTCCATGAGGACGAGGTCGGCGCTACGCCGGCCGATCTTCAGGCCGAGCGAATAGACGGCATCCGGGTTGAGCCGCATCGGCACGGAGGGCTGGCCGACCCGGCCGCGCATCGGCTCGCCGCGCGTCAGCAGCCCCTCGGCCTCCAGCGCGCGCATGATGACGGTGACGGTCTGGGCGGAAAGGCCGCTGCGCCGGGCGATGTCAGCCTTGGAAAGGCTGCCGTGCCGGCGCACCAGCGACATGACGAGACGCTCGTTGTAGGCGCGCACGCGCACCTGGTTGGCGCCCCCGCTCGGGTCGAGGATTTCGGCCGTCGCGGCGGGTGCCGTCGCGGCATTCTTCGTCATCGTCTCCTCCCGTGCCGTCCGGGCGCCCGGCGCCCCTTCGGTCTTTTATTGGCTGGCATCCGCCTCTTCCACCGGAAACGTCACAGCCCGGGCTTTTCGCCCCTGTTTCGTGAAAGCATGCCACATCGAATTAATAATTCAACTCGATTTATTTATTGACAGGCATTTCCTTTGGTGCTCTTTTTATTCCCGGAAGCACGGACGGCAGGAGGAGACCTGCGGCCCCTGCGACCGGATGGCCCCAGGAGAGGGGCGCATCCCGTTTTGTCCTTGGGAGGATCACATGAAGAAGACCATCGTTTCCGCCGCTCTCGGCGCGCTTGCGCTTGGCGTGGCCTTTGCCTCGCCGGCTTCGGCCGCCGATGTCAGCGCCTGCCTCATCACCAAGACCGATACCAATCCCTTCTTCGTCAAGATGAAGGAAGGCGCCGAGGCGAAAGCCAAGGAACTCGGCGTCACGCTGAAGGCCTATGCCGGCAAGATCGACGGCGATTCGGAAAGCCAGGTCGCCGCCATCGAGACCTGCATCGCCGACGGTGCCAAGGGTATCCTGATCACCGCCTCCGACACGAAGGGCATCGTCCCGACGGTCCAGAAGGCGCGTGACGCGGGCCTGCTCGTCATCGCCCTCGACACGCCGCTCGAGCCGATCGACGCCGCCGACATGACCTTCGCCACCGACAACCTGCTCGCCGGCGAACTGATCGGCAAGTGGGCCGCCGCCACGCTGGGCGACGCCGCCAAGGACGCCAAGGTCGCCTTCCTCGACCTGACGCCGAGCCAGCCGACCGTCGACGTCCTGCGCGACCAGGGCTTCATGAAGGGCTTCGGCATCGACGTGAAGGACATCAACAAGATCGGCGACGAGGACGATCCGCGCATCGTCGGCCACGACGTGACCAACGGCAACGAGGAAGGCGGGCGCACCGCCATGGAAAACCTCCTGCAGAAGGATCCGTCCATCAACGTGGTGCACACCATCAACGAACCGGCCGCTGCCGGCGCCTATGAAGCGCTGAAGGCCGTCGGCAAGGAGAAGGACGTGCTGATCGTGTCGGTCGACGGCGGTTGCCCGGGCGTGCAGAACGTCATCGACGGCGTCATCGGCGCGACCTCGCAGCAGTATCCGCTGATGATGGCGGCGCTCGGCATCGAGGCCATCAAGAAGTTCGCCGACACCGGCGAGAAGCCGCAGGCCACCGAAGGCAAGAACTTCTTCGACACGGGCGTCGCGCTCGTGACCGACAAGCCGGCCGCCGGCGTCGAATCCATCGACACCAAGACCGGCAAGGACAAGTGCTGGGGCTGATGCCCTGAAGCGCCGGCCCGGCATGACCGGGCCGGCCATCCGCCACGGACGGATCGGGTGGCGCGGGCGAACGGCCCGGCAAACGCCCCTTTGTTTTGACAATCGCGAATAGACGTGGGCACCTTTCCAGGGCGGGGGACGGCGGCGGGCCGCATCCTTCCGCAAGGGGAGGAGTGGCCGCATGACGCGGCGGGTGCGCGCAAAGCGGCACCGGCGATGCGTCCGTGTATCATTTCATCCGCAGATGCCGCGACGGTCGGCAAACGGAAGGGGAGGAACAGGATCATGAGCGAGACAACGACGGCCTCGCAGCCCCCGCAGGGCTCGCAGCCCCCGCAGGGTTCGCAACCCGCGCAGGAATTCGAGAAGGTGCTGACCGGCAGTTCCACGCAGGTCGCGTCCTTCGATACCCACGACAAGACGCCCATCCAGAAATTCCAGCATTTCCTCCACGGCAGTCCTTCTGCCGTGCCGCTCATCGTGCTCGTCATTTCGGTGGCTGTGTTCGGCGTCCTGCTCGGCGGCAAGTTCTTCTCCGCCTTCACGCTGACGCTCATCCTCCAGCAGGTGGCCATTACCGGCATCGTCGGCGCGGCACAGACGCTGGTGATCCTGACGGCCGGCATCGACCTCTCGGTCGGCGCGATCATGGTGCTGACCTCGGTCGTCATGGGCCAGTTCACCTTCCGCTACGGCCTGCCGCCGTCGCTCGCCGTGCTCTGCGGCTTTGCCTGCGGGGCGCTCTGCGGCTATATCAACGGCATCCTCGTCGCCCGCATGAAGCTGCCGCCCTTCATCGTCACGCTCGGCATGTGGCAGATCGTCCTCGCCTCGAACTTCCTCTATTCGGCCAACGAGACGATCCGCTCGCAGGACATCTCCGCGCAGGCGCCGCTTCTTCAGCTTTTCGGCGAGAACCTGCGCCTCGGAAACGCGGTCCTCACCTACGGCGTCGTCGCCATGGTGCTGCTCGTGGCGGTGCTCTGGTACGTGCTGAACCACACGGCCTGGGGCCGGCACGTCTATGCGGTCGGCGACGACCCGGACGCGGCGGAGCTTGCCGGCGTCAACGTCAAGCGCATGCTGGTCTCGATCTACACGCTCTCCGGCCTCATCTGCGCGCTGGCGGGCTGGACGCTCATCGGCCGTATCGGCTCGGTCTCCCCGACCGCCGGCCAGTTCGCCAATATCGAATCGATCACCGCCGTGGTGATCGGCGGCATCTCGCTCTTCGGCGGGCGCGGCTCCATCCTCGGCATGCTGTTCGGCGCGCTCATCGTCGGCGTCTTCTCGCTCGGCCTTCGCCTCGTCGGCACGGACCCGCAATGGACCTATCTCCTGATCGGCGTCCTCATCATCTCGGCAGTCGCAATCGACCAGTGGATCAGAAAGGTAGCAGGCTGATGGCACAGGAACCTATTCTCTCCGCCCGCGGCCTCGTCAAGCGCTACGGCCGCGTCACCGCCCTCGACAATGCGGATTTCGACCTCTATCCCGGCGAAATCCTCGCCGTGATCGGCGACAACGGCGCGGGCAAGTCCTCCATGATCAAGGCGATCTCCGGCGCCATCACGCCGGACGAGGGCGAGATCAGGCTGGAAGGCAGGCCCGTCACCTTCCGCTCGCCCATCGAGGCGCGCAAGGCCGGCATCGAGACCGTCTACCAGAACCTCGCGCTCTCGCCGGCGCTGTCGATCGCCGACAACATGTTCCTCGGCCGCGAGATCAGGAAGCCCGGCATCATGGGCAGCGTCCTGCGCAAGCTCGACCGCGGCGCGATGGAGAAATTCGCCCGCGACAAGCTCTCCGAGCTCGGCCTGATGACGATCCAGAACATCAACCAGGCGGTGGAAACGCTCTCGGGCGGCCAGCGCCAGGGCGTGGCGGTGGCGCGCGCGGCCGCCTTCGGCTCCAAGGTCATCATCCTCGACGAACCGACGGCCGCGCTCGGCGTCAAGGAAAGCCGGCGCGTCCTGGAACTCATCCTCGACGTGCGCCGGCGCGGCATCCCCATCGTGCTCATCTCGCACAACATGCCGCATGTCTTCGAGGTGGCCGACCGTATCCATATCCACCGGCTGGGCCGGCGGTTGACGGTCATCAATCCGAAGGACTACACCATGTCCGACGCCGTCGCCTTCATGACCGGGGCAAAGGCGCCCTCGGAGGCCGTCGCCGCATGATATCGCCTGCCACGATCGTGGATGCACTCCAGCGGCGCGCGGGGAACGCGCGCCGCTTCCTCGTCGGCCTCGCCGGCCCGCCGGCTGCCGGCAAGTCGACGCTTGCCGAGGCGCTGCGGGAAAACCTCATCGCCCGCGGCGAGAGCGCCGAGATCCTGCCGATGGACGGCTTCCACATGGATAACGCCATCCTTGCCGAACGCGGCCTCCTGCAACGCAAGGGCGTGCCGGAGAGCTTCGACGGGCGCGGCTTCGTCGATATCGTCAACGCGCTGAAGCGGGCCGAGGGCGAGGTGCTGGTGCCGGTCTTCGACCGCTCGCGCGAGCTTGCCGTCAACGCCGCCCGCGCGATCCCGCTGGAAACCCGCTTCGTCCTCGCGGAGGGCAATTACCTGCTCTTCAGGGATGCGCCGTGGGACAGGCTCGACGGCGTCTTCGACTTCACCATCTTCGTCGGCCCGCCCTACAAGGTGCTGGAGGAACGGCTGCGCCAGCGCTGGCTGGGCTATGCGTTGCCGGCGGACGAGATCCAGTGGAAGCTCTACGGCAACGACCTGCCGAACGGAAAGCGCATCCTCGAGAATTCCCGGCCCGCCGACCTTCATCTCGACCTTTTCTGAGGCGATTGTCCTTCGTCGCCACGGGTGCTATCGCAGCCGTGAAGATAGGAAGTGACGCCATGACCACAGAACTCACCATCCGCCGGCCGGACGACTGGCACCTGCACCTGCGCGACGGAGCCATGCTGGAAGGCGTGATCGGCGATACCAGCCGCCATTTCGCCCGTGCGATCATCATGCCGAACCTCGTGCCGCCGGTCGTCACCACCGCCGATGCCGGCGCCTATCGCGACCGCATCCTTGCCGCGCTGCCGAAGGGCGACCGCTTCGAGCCGCTGATGACGCTCTACCTCACCGAGCACACCGACCCGGACGACGTGGAAGCCGGTTTCCGTGGCGGCCTGATCCGCGCGGTAAAGCTCTACCCGGCCGGCGCGACGACCAATTCGCACGGCGGCGTGCGCGACATCGAAAAGGCGATGCCCGTGCTGGAGCGTATGGCGGAGATCGGCCTGACGCTCTGCGTGCACGGCGAGGTGACGACGCCGGAGGTCGACATCTTCGACCGCGAGGCCGTGTTCATCGAGACGGTGCTCGACCCGCTGCGCCGGCGCCTGCCGGAGCTGCGCGTGACCATGGAGCACGTCACGACGAAGAACGGCGTCGACTACATCAAGGCGTCGAGCGCGAACCTTGCCGGCTCGATCACCACGCACCACCTCATCATCAACCGCAACGCCATCCTCGTCGGCGGCATCAAGCCGCATTATTACTGCCTGCCCGTCGCCAAGCGCGAGGAGCACCGGCTGGCGCTGCGCGCTGCCGCCACGTCCGGCGACACACGCTTCTTCCTCGGCACGGATTCGGCCCCGCATGTCGATCCGCTCAAGGAATGCGCCTGCGGCTGCGCCGGCATCTACACCTCGATCAACACGATGAGCTGCCTTGCCCATGTCTTCGAGGAAGAGGGTGCGCTTGAGCGGCTGGAGGCCTTCGCCTCGCTGAACGGTCCGGCCTGGTACGGCCTGCCGGCGAACGAGGAGACGATCCGCCTCGTCCGGCGCGCCGAACCGGTCGCCTTCCCGGCGAGGATCGAGACGGGCGCGGGGCCGGTGACGGTGTTCGACCCGATGTTCCCGCTGCATTGGGACGTCGCCTGACGCTATATGAAGGGGCGGGGCTCGCGCTTCAGTCCTTCCCAGCCCGAAAGGGCGAGCAGGCCGTCCGCATCGAGGATTTCGCAGCCCCGGTCCTGCCAGCGCATCAGCTTGCGGTCGGCGAGCTTGCGCAGCGTCTTGTTCGTGTGAACGAGCGACAGGCCGAGCGTGTCGGCGATATGCTGCTGGGTGATGGGGATGACGCGCCGCCCGCCGGCCGCGCCCGTCGCGCGCGCCCGCTGGTGGATGAAGGACAGGAGATAGGCGGTGCGCTCCAGCGCCGTGCGCCGGCCGATGCTGAGCAGGTGCTCGTCGAGGATGCTTTCCTCCTGCGCGGCGATCCAGGTGAGGTCGTAGGCAAGCGAGGCGTGGCGCTCGAAGAGCCTGCCGAGCTGGGCGCGCTCGAAGACGCAGAGCGTCACCGGCGTCAGCGCCTCCACCGAATGGTCCATCTCGCCCATCAGGCTGCCCTGGAGCCCCACGAGGTCGCCGGGAAGCACATAGTTCATGATCTGCCGCCGCCCGTCCGTCAGCAGCTTGTAGCGGAAGGCCCAGCCCGAGAGCAGGGTGAAGAGATGGGCGCTGTGCATGCCCTCCACGAGCACGGTCGCGCCGCGCTCGACCGAAAGCTCCCCGCGCTTGAACTGCGCGACGAAGTCCAGTTCCTTCGCTGAAAAATCCCGGAAGGTCGGAAGGCTCCTGAGGGGACATTGCTGGCAGGGCGTCTGCCATTTCGTCTGGTGTCCGCGCGTCGTCTCGCCTGCCATCGTGCCCCGTTCCCAATTTCCCCCGGCTGGCGGGGGGAACGTCGCGGGACCGTCCTTGTTCCGCTCTTGCTATGTCTTTTTTAAATGACAGCAAGATGGCCCGGACACACAGTCCGCCTCCCGAACCGCCGCGATTTGCGGCGGTCCGCTATGGATAGGAGTGCGGCACCATGAAGACCGATCTTCCGCACATCTTGATCGCCGAGCCCGAATTCCTGATCGCGCTCGATGCGGAATATCTGATCAAGGCGGCATTCGATTGCCGCGTCACCCTGCAGCGGCCCGAACAGGTCGACCATTGGGATTCGACGGCGCTTGCCGATGTCGATCTCTGCCTGCTCGACGTGCCGGGCGAAACCGCGGAAACGCTCGCGCGCATCCGGCGGCTGGTCGACAAGGGTGTGCCGCTGCTTCTGACGACCATTTCGGAGATCCAGCGCGGCGGCGTCACCGGCTTCGAGGTCGTCCCGGTCGTTACGAAACCCTTCGAGGCGGAGACGCTGACCGCCCTCGTCAAGGCGCGGCTGCGGCCAAGGCCGCAACCGCTCGAGACGACGGATCAGAACTGACGGCCGAGCCTGGCGTCGAGCGAATGGCGGTTGGCGCCGCGCACGGCGAAGAAGAACAGGATCAGCGTCCACAGGATGGATTTCTCTGCGCCCATCAGGCCCTGATCCTGCACGATGCCGTGGAAATAGACGGTGACGGCGAGCACGATCATGCCGGCGAAGGCGGCCGGGCGGGTGAGAAGGCCGATGGCGATGAGGATGCCGCCGAAGAACTCGGTCGCCGAAAGTAGCGGCGACCAGAATGCGCCCGGATAGAAGCCGAGGCTTTCCACCATGCCGCTCGCGCCGAACGGATCGAGGATCTTGCCGTAGCCGTGCGTGGCGAGCAGCAGGCCGGCGGCGACGCGCAGCAGCGTCTCGGCCCATTCGCCCAGCGCCGAATAGACGCGCCCGAGGGCGGGCACGATGAGGCGGGGACGGTCGGTGGCGATCTCGGTCATGGAATCTCCTGTCGGAATGTTGCGTTCGCCCTCTCTCCGGCAGGCCGGTGACGGGGGCAAGACGGGCGGCGACAAAACATGATAAATTAAGTTGACTTTTTCGTGAGCGGATCGCAATCAGCCGCGTGCCAAAAGGCGCCGCCTGCTTTATGCTTTCCCGCCCACCATGGAGAGATGTCATGTCCGACGAAAAACCGCGCGTCTCGATCCTTTACTGCACCCAGTGCAACTGGCTGCTGCGGGCCGGCTGGATGGCGCAGGAGCTTCTGTCGACCTTTTCCGACGCGCTCGGAGAGGTCGCGCTGATCCCCGGAACCGGCGGCAATTTCGAGATCCGCGTCGGCGAGGCGCTCGTCTGGGAGCGCAAGCGCGACGGCGGCTTCCCCGGCCCCAAGGAACTGAAGCAGCGGGTGCGCGACGTCATCGAGCCGGGCCGCGACCTCGGCCATACCGACCGGGCGGACCACACGCAGGGCTGAAACGAAGACGGCGGGCCGAAGCCCGCCGCCGTTTGCGTCCTTGCCTGCCGCTCACCGATAGGGCGAATGGCAGACACGGTAGATTCCGCCGCCCGCATGGTAACGGTTGGTCGCGGGGTCGTAGGTGCGGTAGCGGTTGAGGCACCAGTTCACATGCGCCCGGCGTCCGCCGCCATAGTAGCGCGGCCGCTCCCAGCGGGGGCGATAGTAGCGCCGCTCGTAGCCGTAGTGCGGGCGGTAGTAACGGCGGTGGTAGTAGCGCGGCCGGCATCCGTAGCCGACGCAGAATTCCACCTGCGCCTGCGTGACGTCGCTCTTCGTCTGGACGTTCATGTCCGGCACGGCCAGCGGAACGGCCTCGGCCGCGCCCATGGGCGCGACGGCGGAGGCGATCCCCATCGCGCAACCGAAAACAAGATTTCGAATCTTCGACATGTTGATCCTCTCTATCCTGGCGGGATATTTCCCTGTCACGTCCCTATCGCGTATTACGGGCGCACTTTTTGTTTTATTCGTGATCGCGCACATGGATCCATGGCACGGCACGCGCCCGCAAGGGACAGGAGAGGTATCGAATGAGCCTGAAATTCGGAACCAGCGGCCTCAGGGGGCTTTCGGTCGATCTCGAAGGGCCGGCGACCGCGCTCTATGCGGCCGCCTTCGCCCGGCACCTCCTGCAGTCCGGCCTTGCCCGGCCGGGTGACGAGGTTCTGGTCGGCCGCGATTTCCGCGCATCGAGCCCGGCCATTTCCGCCATCGCCATCGCCGCGCTCCGCAAGGCCGGCCTTGCCCCGCGCGACTGCGGCACCCTGCCGACGCCCGCGCTCGCCCTGCTCGGCCTGAAGCGCCATGCGGCGGCGCTGATGGTGACGGGCTCGCACATCCCCGCCGACCGCAACGGCATCAAGTTCTATCGGCCGGACGGCGAGATCGACAAGGCGGATGAGGCCGCGATCACCGCCGCGGCCGCGTCGATCCGCGCCGAGGGCATGCCCATCGCCGCGCAGGAGACGGCGGAAGACCTAGGCGCTGCCGCCACCGATCTTTACGAGACCCGCAACCGCGCGCTCCTGCCGGAAGGCAGCCTTTCGACCCTGCGGGTCGGCGTCTACCAGCATTCCACGGTGGCCCGCGATCTCTTCGTCTCGGTCCTCACCCACTATGGCGCGGACGTCGTGGCGCTCGGCCGTTCGGAAACCTTCATTCCGGTGGATACCGAGGCGGTCTCTGCCGAGACCGTCGCGCTGCTGCAGGGCTGGGTGCTCGAACACGGGCTCGATGCGATCGTCTCGGCCGACGGCGACGGCGACCGGCCGCTCGTTACCGACGAGACGGGCACGCCCCTTCGCGGCGACCTCGTCGGGCTGATCGCGGCCCGCTTCCTCGGCGCAGAGGCGGTGGCCACCCCGGTCACCTCCAATTCCGGCATCGAGGCGGCCGTCACGGCCAGGGTGCTGCGCACCCGCGTCGGCTCGCCCTTCGTGATCGCCGCCATGAACGAGGCGGTCGCCGCGGGCGAAAAGGCGGTAGCGGGCTTCGAGGCGAACGGCGGCACGCTGACCGCCACGCCCTTTTCCGTCAACGGACATACGCTCGCCCCGCTGCCCACCCGCGACAGCCTGATGCCGATCCTTGCCGTCCTTTCGCTGGCGGCCGGCGGCAAGGCGCCGCTTTCGCAGATTACGCGCGGCTTCGCCCTGCCGGCCGCCGCCAGCGACCGGCTGGAGGATTTCCCGGTCGAAGCGAGCGCCGAGCTGATGGCCGAGCTGCGCTCCGGGCCGGGCCCGCTCGCCGCCTTCCTTGCGCCGATCGGCGTGCCGGCGAAGACGAGCGACATCGACGGGCTGCGCGTGACGCTGGAAGACGCGAGCGTCATCCATTTCCGCCCGTCCGGCAATGCGCCGGAAATGCGCTGCTACGTGGAGGCCGCCGACGAGGCCGCCGCCGCCCGCCTCCTGGAGGCGGGGCTCTCGCGCATCCGTGCCTGGGCGGTGAGCCGCTGAGCGGCTTTTCGCCAAGCTGTTGCGAAAACTTCAAAAAGCCTGTTGACACCGGCGGGCGCTCCTTCTACATGCGTCTCCGTCGCCCAGATGGCGGAATTGGTAGACGCGCCAGCTTCAGGTGCTGGTACTCGAAAGGGTGTGGAGGTTCGAGTCCTCTTCTGGGCACCAAATTCCGTTCCGGTCTTTCCGGAACCTGCCAAAAAAAGCCCGGCTTGCCGGGCTTTTTTGTTGCCTGCGATTCTCCTGCCAGCGCGCTTTCGGCGAAACAGAATCTTTCCGGCGCACTCTTGCGTCGCCCGCGCGATGCGCACATAAGCCACGGGACGTTTTCTGCCTCTTTTCTCATCAGGATCATCGTGGCCGCCTCGAAGCAAGATGCCCGCAAAACGGGCTTTTGGTCAAAATATCGGCTGTTTGTCCCCATCCTGGCCGGCGCCACCCTCAAGGAACGCCTGATCGGCTGCGTGGGCGCGCTGATCGGCATCTGCCTTACCGGCCTCGTCTGCGGCCTCGCCATGGGCGAGGGCCCGCATCTTCCGCTGATCGTCGCGCCGGTCGGCGCGTCTGCCGTCCTGCTCTTCGCCGTGCCCGCCAGCCCGCTCGCCCAGCCCTGGTCCATCGTCGGCGGCAACACCATTTCCGCCCTGGTCGGCGTCACCGTCGCCGCGCTCGTCACCGATCCGGCGCTCGCCATCGGCCTTGCCGTCGCGCTTGCCATCCTCGCCATGTCGCTCACCCGCTCGCTGCATCCGCCGGGGGGCGCCGCCGCGCTCACCGCCGTCATCGGCGGGGCGGCCGTCACCCGCGCCGGCTTCTGGTTCCCGCTCGTCCCGGTCGCGGTCAACTCGCTGCTTCTCGTCGGCGTCGGCATGCTGTTCCACCGGCTTTCCCGCCGGCAATATCCGCACCGTCAGACGGTCGCGCCCGTCAATGCGCACCGCACCGCCGATCCGCCGGCCGCCTTCCGCGTCGGCTTCAACACGGCCGATATCGATGCGGCCGTCGCCAGCCTGAACGAGACCCTCGACATCAGCCGCGCCGACCTCGACGCGCTGCTGCGGCAGGTGGAGCTGCAATCGCTCCTGCGCCAGCACGGCGAGCTCACCTGCGCCGACGTCATGTCCCGCGACGTGGTGACGACCGTGCCCGACGCCAGCGCCGAGACGGTGCGCGGCCTCCTGCTCGCCCACGACATCCGCACCCTGCCCGTGCTCGACGGCGAGGGCCGGCTTGCCGGCACGGTCGGCCTGCGCGAGCTTGCCGCCGCCGCGCCCGATGCCCGCCTGCCGGTTTCGCAGGCGGCGACGGCGAAGGCCGGCGACCCGGCCATCGGCCTCGTGCCGCGCCTGACGGACGGAACGATCCATGCCGTCGTCGTGACCGACGACGACAACCGGGTCATCGGCATCATTTCCCAGACCGACCTTCTGGCGATGCTCGCCAAGAGCCTCTCCGAGATCCGCCCCATACCCATGATGGCCGGCCACGGGCAGGGCATCTGAAAGGCCGGCCCTGCAAGTTTTCCAGAAAGCATGAAAGATGAAGGAGTATTAGAATGGCGACTGTCGACGAGAAGCTCGAACCTGTGCTTGCCCAGGTCCTGAAGCGCAACCCCGCCGAACCCGAATTCCATCAGGCCGTGCGCGAGGTGCTGGAAAGCCTCGGCCTCGTCGTCTCCAAACATCCGGACTACCTCGCCGACGCGCTGATCGAGCGTATCTGCGAGCCGGAGCGCCAGATCATCTTCCGCGTGCCGTGGGTCGACGACAAGGGCCAGGTGCAGATCAACCGCGGCTTCCGCGTGCAGTTCAATTCGGCGCTCGGCCCCTACAAGGGCGGCCTTCGCTTCCATCCCTCCGTCAATCTCGGCATCATCAAGTTCCTCGGCTTCGAGCAGATCTTCAAGAACGCGCTGACGGGCCTGCCGATCGGCGGCGGCAAGGGCGGCTCCGACTTCGACCCCAAGGGCAAGTCGGACGGCGAGATCATGCGCTTCTGCCAGTCCTTCATGACGGAGCTGCACCGCCACCTCGGCGAATACACCGACGTTCCGGCCGGCGATATCGGCGTCAGCGGGCGCGAGATCGGCTGGATGTTCGGCCAGTACAAGCGCCTGACCAACCGCTTCGAGGCGGGCGTCTTCACCGGCAAGGGCCTCAGCTACGGCGGCTCGCTGGTGCGCAAGGAAGCGACCGGCTACGGCGCGGTCTACTTCACCCGCGCCATGCTCTCCACCAAGGGCACGGATTTCGAGGGCAAGCGCGTCACCGTCTCGGGCTCCGGCAACGTGGCGATCTATGCCATCGAGCAGGCGCTCGACTACGGCGCCAGGGTCGTCGCCTGCTCCGACAGCAGCGGCTATCTCGTCGACGAGGAGGGCATCGACCTCGCCCTCGTCAAGGAGATCAAGGAAGTGCGCCGCGAGCGCCTTTCGGAATATGCCCGCGCCAAGGCGAAGGGCGTGCATTTCATCCCGGCCGGCAAGGGCTCGATCTGGGATGTGCCGTGCGACGTGGCGCTGCCCTGCGCCACGCAGAACGAGCTCTCCGGCAAGGATGCCAGGACCCTGATCGCCAACGGCGTGATCGCCGTCGCCGAGGGCGCCAACATGCCGTCGACGCCGGAAGCGGTGCGCATCTTCCAGGACGCCGGCGTGCTCTTCGGCCCCGGCAAGGCGGCCAATGCCGGCGGCGTCGCCACCTCGGCGCTCGAAATGCAGCAGAACGCCAGCCGCGATAGCTGGAGCTTCGAGCAGACGCGCGAACGGCTCGGCCAGATCATGCAGGGCATCCACGACCGTTGCGCCGAGACCGCCGATGAATACGGCGCCAAGGGCAATTACGTGCTCGGCGCCAACATTGCCGGCTTCATCCGCGTGGCCGAAGCCATGCGCGCGCAGGGCGTCATCTGATCGCACCTGCCGATCCTCATGCCGCAGACGGCCCCGGACCCGGTCCGGGGCCGTTTTCGTTGGCCGGGTCGAAGGCGCGCTCGTCAAGGCCGCCGGCAATCAGCCTGAAGACCGGGCGCACGTCGGCCGGAACGGAAGCGCCGGTCCCCGCCTGGAAATGCACCTTCTCCAGCGCCACCCAGTCGCGAATGCCCTCCGGCCGGTCGAAGGTCATGGCCTCGCCCTCGCGAAGGCCGACAAGCGCAAGGCCGTAGAAGGTGGTGACCGGCAGGAAGACGCCGCCCGGCGCATAGGTGCCGGGAAGGCAGATCGTGCGGGTATCGGCAAGCCCGCTTGCGCAGCGGAACGTGACGCGCGCGTCGATCGTCGCAAGATCGGCGGGGATGCGGCTTTCGGCCGGCAGGCGGCCTGCCGTCAGTTTCCGTTCGAGGAGCGTGAGCCATTCCGGTGTCAGCGGCGACCAGTCGCGCAGCATCCGTTCCAGTACATATCCGTCCCTTGCCGTCAGCGTTGCGGGATCCTGTCTCATAGCATTCTCCATCCTGCCCGCACGGGAGGCGGGGCATTCGACATCCATCATGGAGACGCCCCCTGGCCGCGGATGCGGCGCAGGGGGTCAGGATCCTGCGACGAGGCAACCTCCGATGCGTCCGGACTGGGGGAAGGACAGGAATTTCATGGCGGCCGGTGCCTCAGGAGGCGCAGGCCGCATCCGGCGCGGCTTCGTGCACGGCGATCACGCTGAGGCGCCGGCCCTTGCCGTCGCGCGCGGCCCATTCGATCGACTGGCCGGCGGACATGCCGAGAAGCGCCGCGCCGACCGGCGTGAGCACGGAGATGCGCTGGCGGGAAATGTCGGCATCCTTCGGGAAGACGAGCTCGGCGCTCTGCGGCGCCTCGTCGTCGATGCGGAATTCGGCGACCGAGCCCATGCGCACGATGCCCGGCGCCATGCGCGCGTCGTCGACGATCTTCGCACGGTCGAGCTCGGCGGCAAGCAGCTCGGCGGCCTGCGGATCGCGCTCGGCCAGCATGTCGGCAAGGTTGGAGAGCCGCACATGCTCGGAGCGGGCGATGGTGATGGCGGGCAGGCGGCCCGCCCTGGTCTTGGTGGCGGTCATGGAAAACCTCATGGGCTCCCGCAGTCTGGGGATGCGGGCAATGAATGAAAAAGAAGATGGTGTCGCGCTGGTCCGGTGCGGTTCGCCTGAAGAAACGGAACCGCTTTCGCCCCACGGCCGGGGCGCGACGCGGCCGGGCCGGGGGCTAGTGTCCTGCGAGAGGAAACAGCCGCTTCAGAAATCGGGCGATGGAGAGCGTCGTCGTCATGCCCCATGATGGGCCGCTGGCGGCGGTAAAGTCAAGCGCAAGGCCCTGCGACCGACTGGCGGTTTGACAGAAGCCAGTTCAGGGTCGATAGCTCGGCTATCCCTTAAGAATGGAGTGCTTGCCGATGATCGAGAGTCTGTTTGCCAACAACCGGGCATGGTCCGCCGAACGCAAGGCGGAAAAGGCCGACTATTTCGACCGTCTGGCCAAGCTGCAGGAGCCGGAATATCTCTGGATCGGCTGTTCCGACAGCCGCGTGCCGGCCAATGTCATCGCCGGCCTGGAGCCGGGCGAGGTCTTCGTCCACCGCAACGTCTCCAACCTCATCCATCCGACCGACCTCAACATGCTCTCGGTCGTCGAATATGCCGTGCGCCAGCTCGGCGTGAAGCATATCATCATCTGCGGGCACTACGGCTGCGGCGGTATCCGTGCGGCCGTCAGCGGCGAGCGCTTCGGCCTCATCGACCATTGGCTCCAGCCGGTGCGCGACGTCGCCGACCGCAACTTCGAATGCCGCGAGTGCGGGACATGGAGTGAAGGCGATCTCGACCGGCTCTGCGAGGCCTCCGTCGTTGCGCAGGTCGAGCGCCTCGCGCGCACGCCCACCATCCAGACGGCCTGGCAGGAGGGCCGGGAGGTCGCAATCCACGGCTGGGTCTACGGCCTGAAGGACGGCCTCCTCTCCAACCTCAACTGCACCGTCAGGGGAAACCGGGAGGGATAGATGCCCGTCAGGATCAAGCGCGTCTATGAGGCGCCGGCAAAGGAGGACGGCGAGCGCATCCTCGTCGACCGCCTCTGGCCGCGCGGCCTTTCGAAGGAAAAGGCGCATCTTGACGAATGGATGAAGGACATCGCGCCGTCGCCGGCGCTTCGCCAATGGTTCGGCCACAAGCCGGAGCGCTGGGAAGCGTTCCTGGCGCGCTACCGGCAGGAGCTTGAAGGCAATCCCCTGCTGGACGACCTCAGCCGGCGCGCGGCGGCGGGAACGGTGACGCTGCTCTACGGCGCGCGCGACGAGAAGAGGAACCAGGCGGTGGTGCTTGCCGGCATTCTCGGCGAGAAGCCGGGGGCCTGATTTCATTTGCCTGGGAAGGAAAACGGCGCGATCCTTGCGGATCACGCAGGGAGGCCGATGAACATGGATGACGACGACGACAGACCCGCAACCTTCGCGTCCCCGGCCTGTTTCCTGCACGAGATCGACCCGGCCTATGCGGGCCTTCCCGGCCCGCTCGACCTTCAGGCCTGGCGGGACGTGAACCGCTGGCGCAAGAGTGAACGCGAACGCCTTCTCGCCGAGCGCCTTGCCATTCCCGCCGAGGTGCGGGCGGGCCACGGCGAGGCCATCGCCGCCCGGGTCCTCGCCGAGATCGGCGATGTCGAGGGCCGCATCGTCAGCGCCTACTGGCCCTTCCGCGGCGAGCCGGATTTCCGGCCCTTCATGGAGGAGGTCGCGCGGCGCGGCGGGCGGACGGCGCTGCCCGTCGTCGTCGAGAAGGGGCGGCCACTGGAATTCCATCTCTGGCAGGCGGGCGAGGCGCTGTCGCGCGGCGTCTGGAACATTCCCGTGCCGGCGGCGGCAAATCCCTGCCGGCCCGATATCGTCATCGCGCCCGTCGTCGGCTACGACCCGGCCGGCTACCGGCTCGGCTATGGCGGCGGCTTCTTCGACCGAACGCTGGCGGCGATGGCGGAGCGCCCGCGCGTCATCGGCATCGGCTACAGGAGCGCGCGGCTTGCGACGATCTATCCGCAGCTGCACGACATCCCGATGGACATGATCGTGACGGAGGCCTGCACCGTCCGGCCTCAGGATTCGACCGTGCGCGCATTGACGTAGAGCGCCCGTCCGGCGAACCAGCCGTTCACCGCCGCGCCGAGGCCGAGCAGCACGATCAGCACCGCGCTCCAGGCGAAGCTGCCCGTCCAGCCGCGAATGAGGCCGACGATCAGCGGCCCGATGGCGGCGAGCAGGTAGCCGACGCATTGCGCCATGCCGGAAAGATGCGCCGCCATGTGCGGATCGCGCGTGCGCAGCACGATGACGGTGAGCGCGACGGCGATCAGCCCGCCCTGTCCGATGCCCTGGATCACGGCCCAGAACCAGACCGACCAGAGCGGCGCGAAGAGGAGACCGAGCAGCGCGACGGTCGCAAAGCCGCAGAGCACGACATTGATCAGCCGCTGGTCCCTGCCGCGCACGGCAAGGTGCGGGGCGACGAGGCAGGCGGCTGCCTGCACCATCACCGAGACCGAGACGATGGCCCCGGCGGTGACGCCGTCGAGCCCGCGTTCGCGCAGGATCGGCACCAGCCAGCCGAAGACGCAATAGGCAAGCGCCGATTGCAGGCCCATGAAGAGCGTGACGTGCCAGGCGAGCCGGTCGCGCCACAGCCCTTCGACGCGGAAGCCGGCGCGCTTGGCCTTGTTGCGCGAGGAGAGCACCTGCGGCAGCCAGAGCAGGCCGACGAGAAGGGCCGGCAGCGCCCAGGCGGCAAGCGCCCCGTCGAGCGAGCCGCCGAGCGCTTGCTCGATGGGCAGCGTCAGGCCGGCCGCCCCCGCGGCGCCCGCGCAGAGCGCCATCGTGTACCAGCCTGTCATCAGCGCCGCCTTGTCGGGGAAGTCGCGCTTGACGAGGCCCGGCAGCAGCACGTTGCCGACCGCGATCGCCGCGCCGGCAAGCGCGGTGCCGAGAAAGAGCAGCGGAATGGAGGACAGGCCGCGCATCGCCGTGCCGAGCGTCAGCAGCGTGACGACGGCGAGCAGCGTGCGTTCCGTGCCGATGCGCTGGGCGACGGGCGCGGCCAGCGGCGAGAACAGGCCGAGGCAGACGACGGGGAGCGTCGTCAGCAGGCTGGCGCCGGTGGCGGAAAGGCCGAGCGTTTCGCGGATCTCCGGCAGCAGCGCCGAGGCGCTGGAGAAGACCGGGCGCAGGTTGAAGGCGATGAGAACGAGGCTTGCGCCGAGCAGGAACCGTGCCGCCGCGCTCTTCGGCAGGTGCGGTTCGGGAGCGGGCACGCTGTCGGCCTCGGCGTCGATGAGGTCGATGGCGCCGGGGTCGGTTTCGGGGGAGGGGGAAAGGGTCATGGGAGAAGCATCCGGTCGAGGGCGGAAAGGACGGGGGCCATGAAGCGGCGCACGGCGGTGTCTGCCGCCTGCGGATCGCCGCTTTCGATGGCGTCGACGATGGCGGCATGGGCGGCATCGTCGGGTTCGGGAAGCTCCTCGCTCAGGCTCGCCTCGATCGTCTCGGCGATGAGCGTGGAGAAGAAATCGTACATGCCGACGAGAACGGCATTCTGCGACGCGGCGATCACCGCCTGGTGAAAGGCGAAGTCGCGGGCGACGAAGCCCGCCCTGTCGCCGCCCTCGTAGATGCCGCGCTCGGCCAGGAGCGCGCGCAGATGCGTGACCGTTCCGGGCGTGCGGCGCAGCGCCGCCAGCCGCGCGGCCTGCGCATCGAGCGCAAGGCGCGCCTCGTACTGGTCGCGAAGGCCGGCGCGGCGCGCCATGGTCAGCGGACGAAACGCATCGGCGGCGGAAACCACATAGGTGCCGGAGCCCTGCCGCGTTTCGAGATAACCCTGCGAGACGAGCGCGCGCACGGCCTCGCGCACCGTGCCGCGGCTGACGGAGAGCATGGCCGAAAGCCTCGCCTCGTTCGGCAGCTTCTCGCCGACCGCCCAGCGATGCGCGAGGATTTCGCCGCGGATGGCTTCGACGGCGGTGTCGGCGAGGTTCGTCCTGTTGAGAGGGTCCATGGCGCAAGTCATAAAGTCATCAGATGACTTTATGACTATTCTTCTTTGTGTCCGCCGTCAAACGGAATCGGCCGGACCGAATCGGGTCCGGCCGATGAAGGCGCGTTACTGCTTGCGCGGCCAGGTGTCGGCGAGGCGGTAGCCGGCCGGCCATGGATCGTCCGGGTCGAGCATGACCTGGCTCGTGCCGGTGACCCAGGCGCGGCCGGAGATTTCCGGCACGACGGCGGGGCGGCCGCCGACCGTGGTCTCGCCGACGATGCGGCAGTCGAAGCGCGAATCGAGGATCGAATAGCCGGAGAAGGATTGTCCGACCTTGATCTGGCCGCGGGCGTGCAGCACCGCCATGCGGGCCGAGCATCCGGTGCCGGTCGGCGAGCGGTCGAGCTTTGCCGGCTGGATGACGACCGTATTGCGGCCGTGCAGCGCGCCGTCGCGCTCCTCGACCGGCAGCGTGAGCTGGCAGAAGGAGATGTGGTTCCAGTCCGGGTTTTCCGGATGGGTGAAGCCGAGCTGCTCGTTGGCCGCTTTCGTGATGCGGATGCCGGTTTCGGCGAGTTCCCGCGCCTCGTCGGGCGTCACGGAGAAACCCAGCGCGCGGGCATCGGTCAAGACGAAGCTGTCGCCGCCATAGGCCGTGTCGACGGTGAGCGTGCCGAGGCCTTCCACCTCCAGCTTGGCGTCCAGCCTGTCGGCGAAGGAGGGCACGTTGGTGACGGTGATGCGCTCGGCCTTGCCGTTGCGGCAGGTGGCGACGACGTCCACGAGGCCGCCCGGCGCTTCCAGCACCATGCGCGTCTCCGGCTCGACCATCGGGATGATGCCGCTGTCGAGCAGCACGGTCGACACGCAGATCGAGTTGGAGCCGGACATCGGCGGCGTATCCTCCGGCTCCATGATGATGAAGCCCATATCGGCACGCGGGTCCTTCGGCGGCACGAGAAGGTTGATGTGACGGAAGACGCCGCCGCGCGGCTCGTTGAGCACGAAGTTGCGCAGCGTCTTGTCCTCGGCGATGAACCTGCGCTGTTCCCACAGCGTCTTGCCGGGCGGCGGGGCGACGCCGCCGACGATGACGTCGCCCACCTCGCCCTCGGCGTGGCAGGTGACGATGTGGATGACCTTGCTGCTGCGCATGGCGCTTCCTCCGCTTTTCCAATGTCGTGCGCCGGTGTCTGCGCCGGCGCGGATGATCATTCATAGAAATATTGGATCCAATATACAATCCTGTTTCTCATCGGTTTGTCCGCCGGGCGCTCGGTTGCCCCGCCGCCGGTTTCGACCTATGACCATGGCTCCATTCACAGGGGTTGGACATGATGAAATTTGCTGCCGTCGATGTTCGGCAGGCCGCTTCGGCGGCCGACATCGTCTATGAGGCGCTGCGCAGGGCGATCATCGAGGGCGACCTTGCCGAGGGGGAGAACCTCCGGCAGGAGGAGATCGCGCAGATGTTCAACGTCAGCCGCATCCCCGTGCGCGAGGCGCTGTCGCGGCTGGAGCAGCACGGCCTTATCACCACGCAGCGCTACAAGGGCGCTGTCGTCGCCGGTCTTTCCATCGAGGAGATCGAGGAGATCTTCCAGTTCCGCGCCCTCATCGAGGCGGAGGTCATGCGGCTTGCCGTTCCCAATCTCGACCGCGCGGCGCTGGAGCGCGCGCAGGCCTATCGCGACGCCTTCGACCGGGAGACGGACCCGCACCGCTGGGGCGAGATCAACCGGATGTTCCACTACAGCCTCTACGAGGCCTCGCGCCGCCCCTATTACCTGCAGAACGTGCGCGCCTCGCTCGACAGGATCGACCGATACCTGCGCGCCCAGCTTTCCTTCACCGACGGCGTGCCGCGGGCCGGGCGCGAGCACGAGGCGATCCTTGCGGCCTGCGAAAAGGGCGACGCCGCTCTCGCCTCGCTCCTCACGCGCGACCACATCCTCGATGCCGGGCGATCATTGGTGGCGTTCCTGCGCGGCCAGCGCGGTTGAGCGGGGCTTTTCAAGGCGGCGGCGCTTTTGTATAAGGCTTTCAAATCGATTTAAATTCCCCGGAAAACCGCAAGGAAAGCCGATGTCGCGCCGCAAATGCATCGCCCTCATCGCCCATGACGAGAAGAAGGACGACATGGCGGCCTTCGCCGCCGAGAATGAAGCCTTTCTCGCCGAAGCCCGCATCGTCGCCACCGGCACGACGGGCGGAAGGGTGCTGGAGGCCTGCCCCGGTCTCGACGTGGCGCGGCTGAAGAGCGGCCCGCTCGGCGGCGACCAGCAGATCGGCGCGCTGATCGCGACGGGCGAGGTGGACCTGCTGATCTTCTTCGTCGATCCGCTGACGCCCATGCCGCACGACGTCGACGTCAAGGCCTTGATGCGCCTTGCCATCGTCTACGACATTCCGATGGCGCTCAACCGCGCGACGGCGGAAAGCCTGCTCGACTTTGCGGGAGATTGACGCCACCTTGGGCGGGGCCGCGCGCAAGCAGGTCCATTCATGTGAAAGAACGGGACAGTCCGATGGTAAGGCCGAACGACAACGACACGCATTTCCCCTTTCCCATCCTCGTCGGCGATATCGGCGGCACCAATGCGCGCTTCGCGCTGCTGGTCGATGCCTTCGCCGAGCCGAAGCTGCTTCCCATCATCCAGACCGCCGACTATCCGAACATCGACGACGCTCTGCAGCAATGCATCCTCGACAAGACGTCGGTGCAGCCGCGCTCGGCGATCCTGGCGCTCGCCGGCCCCATCGAGGGCGACGAGGTGCCGCTGACCAATTGCCCCTGGGTCGTGCGCCCGCGCGACATGATCGCCAATCTCGGCTTCGAGGACGTGCTGCTCGTCAACGACTTCGAGGCGCAGGCGCTCGCCGTCGCCTCGCTGGGTGACGGGGACCGCGAGAAGATCGGCCCCGGCATCGAGCGTCATTCGGCCTCGCGCACCGTGCTCGGCCCGGGCACCGGCCTCGGCGTCGCCGGCCTCGTCCATGCCCGCCAGAGCTGGATCCCGGTTCCGGGCGAGGGCGGCCATGTCGATGTCGGACCGCGCAGCGAGCGCGACTACCAGATATGGCCGTTCCTCGAACCCATCGAGGGCCGCATTTCCGCCGAGCAGCTCCTGTGCGGGCGCGGCATCATGAACATCTACCACGCCATCTCCGCCGCCGACGGCGTCGATGCGCCGCTTGAGACCCCGGCCGACGTGACGGCGAAGGCGCTCGCGCAGGAGGACCGCGCGGCCATCGAAACGGTCGCGCTGTTCTCCACCTATCTCGGCCGCGTTGCCGGCGACATGGCGATGATCTTCATGGCCAAGGGCGGCGTGTTCCTTGCCGGCGGCATCTCGCAGAAGATCCTTCCCGCCCTCCGCGGTCCGGAATTCCGCGCCGCCTTCGAGGACAAGGCGCCGCACAGCGCGCTCCTCCGCTCCATCCCCACCTATGTGGTCACCCATCCCGTGGCGGCGCTGGCGGGCCTTGCCGCCTTCGCGCGCATGCCGGAGCGATTCGGTGTTGCAACCGAGGGACGCCACTGGAAAAGGTGAGCCTTTCGCAAAGGTCTCGACGCTCCGCGGACTCGCCAAAGCCGGGTCCAGCCCCTATAGAGCGCCCTAGGGCCGGTCCGCCGGCCGCTGTCGAGACCGTGCAGGAAAGTCAGTTTATTGACCGATAAAAGTCGAACCGAGCGCCCGCCCGTCAGCTCCGACACCGTTACGACCGTGCTCAAGCGCGTCATCGCCGAAAACGGCCGCGAGCATCTGCGCGGCTATCTTGCGGCCATCGCCTGCCTCGTCGTGGTCGCGATGACGACGGCCTTCACCGCCTGGATCATGGAATCGGTCGTCAACGAGGCCTTCGCCAACAAGCGCGCCGACCTCGTGCTCATCATCTGCGGCGCGATCTTCGTTGCCTTCGTGCTGCGCGGCTTTGCGACCTATTACGAGGCCGTCATCCTCTCCAAGATCGGCAACAATATCGTCGCGCGCTACCAGCGCCGGCTCTATTCGCACCTGATGGCGCTCAGCGTCGGCTTCTTCAGCGAGTCGCGCTCGGCCTATCTCGCCGCCCAGATCAGCCAGAACGTCACCGGCATCCGCGACGTCCTCAACATGACGGTGACCTCGCTCGCCCGCGACGTGCTCACCCTCGTCGCGCTCATCGGCGTGATGATCTCCAAGGACTGGCTGCTGACGCTCATCGTCTTCGTCGTCGCCCCGCCGCTGCTCCTCGGCCTGCGTTACGTCTCCAAGCGCCTGCGCAGCGCGACGCGCGAGGCGGTCGAGCTCAACAGCCATGTGCTCGGCGCCATGCAGGAGACGATCCAGGGCATCACCATCGTCAAGGCCTTCACCATGGAGGACCAGCTTCGCGGCAAGGTCGAGGCGATCATCGACGAGGCGGAGCGCCGCTCCAACCGCATCGCGCGGCTGACCGAGCGCACGGCGCCGATGACGGAAACCTTCGCGGGCTTCGCCATTTCCGGCGTGCTCGCCTATGCCGCCTACCGCTCCATCTACGGCGACGTGATGCCGGGCGCCTTCTTCGCCTTCGTCGCCGCGCTCCTGATGGCCTACGACCCGGCGCGCCGCCTTGCGCGCCTGCAGGTCTCGCTGGAACGCGCGGCCGTCAATGCGCGCATGATCTACGAGGTCCTCGACCTCAAGCCGCGCCAGGCCGACCGGGCCGACGCGAAGCCGCTCGCCATCACCGACGCGTCGATCGACTTCCGCAATGTCCGCTTCGGCTATTCGGAGGGTGAGACCATCCTCAAGGGCGTGAGCTTCACCGCCGAGGGCGGGCGCACCACGGCGCTCGTCGGCCCCTCCGGCGCGGGGAAATCCACCGTCATCAGCCTCATCCCGCGCTTCTACGATCCGGCCGAGGGCGAGATCCTGATCGACGGGCAGGACATCGCCCATGTCACCAAGCAGTCGCTGAGAAACGCCATCGCCTATGTCTCGCAGCAGCCCTACCTCTTCGAGGGCACGATCCGCGACAACATCCGCTACGGCCGGCCGGAGGCGAGCGATGCCGAGGTGGAGGCCGCGGCCCGCCACGCCTATGCGCACGATTTCATCCTCGCCCAGCCGCTCGGCTACGACACGCCCGTCGGCGAGAACGGCGTGACGCTTTCCGGCGGCCAGCGCCAGCGGCTTTCCATCGCCCGCGCGCTGGTGCGCAATGCGCCGATCCTCCTCCTCGACGAGGCCACCTCCGCGCTCGACACCGAATCCGAGCAGGCCGTGCAGAAGGCGCTCGACGAGGCGATGAGCGGGCGCACCGTCGTCGTCATCGCCCATCGCCTTTCCACGGTGGTGCGGGCCGACAAGATCGTCGCGATGCAGGACGGCCGCGTCATCGAAGAAGGCACGCACGAGGAGCTTGCGGCCCGCGAAAACGGCCTCTACGCTCGCCTCAACAATCTTCAGGCGCCCGCCGTCAGCGCGGGCAAATAGTGCAGGGAAAGAACGAGATGAGCGGCACCGCAATGAAGCTGGTCGTCGTCGGCGCCGCCGGCCGCATGGGCCAGACGCTGATCCGCACCATCCACGCCATGGAAGGCGCGGCCGTCTTCGCCGCCGTCGAGCGCGAGGGCTCGCCCTTCGTCGGCCGCGATGCGGGCGAGCTTGCCGGCCTCGGGCCGATTGGCGTTCCCGTCACCGACAAGCCGCTGGAAGCCTTCCTCGAAGCCGAAGGCGTGCTCGATTTCACCGCACCGGCCGCCACCGTCGAATTCGCCGGCCTCGCGGCGCAGGCGCGCATCGTCCATGTGGTCGGCACGACCGGCTGCGCGCCGGCGGACGACGAGAAGATCCGCGCTGCCGCCCGCCATGCGCGGATCGTCAAGTCCGGCAACATGAGTCTCGGCGTCAACCTCCTCGGCGTCCTGACGCAGACGGCTGCCCGTGCGCTCGGCCCGGCCGACTGGGACATCGAGATTCTCGAAATGCACCACAAGCACAAGGTCGACGCGCCCTCCGGCACGGCGCTGCTTCTCGGCGAGGCAGCGGCGCGGGGCCGCGGCATTTCGCTTGCAGAGCATTCCGTGCGCACGCGCGACGGCCACACCGGCCCGCGCCCGTCCGGCGCCATCGGCTTTGCCACGCTGCGCGGCGGCTCGGTCATCGGCGAGCATTCGGTCTTGCTGGCCGGCGAGGGTGAGCTGCTGACGCTCTCGCACAGCGCGACGGACCGCTCGATCTTCGCCCGCGGCGCGGTGCATGCCGCGCTCTGGGCGCGCGAGCGCAAGCCCGGCTTCTACTCCATGCTCGACGTGCTCGGGCTCAACTGATCCAACATCGGAGACCTATCCCATGAGCGGAACCCTCGTCCTCGTTCGCCACGGCCAGAGCGAATGGAACCTGAAGAACCTCTTCACCGGCTGGCGCGACCCGGACCTCACCGCGCTCGGCATCGAGGAAGCCACGACCGGCGGCAAGGCGCTCGCCGAAACCGGCATCAAGTTCGATATCGCCTTCACCTCGGCGCTGTCGCGCGCGCAGAAGACGCTGAAGATCATTCTCGACGAGATCGGCCAGCCGGGCCTCGAGACGATCCGCGACGAAGCGCTGAACGAGCGCGACTACGGCGATCTCTCCGGTCTCAACAAGGACGATGCCCGCGCCAAGTGGGGCGAGGAGCAGGTGCATATCTGGCGCCGCTCCTACGACGTGCCGCCGCCGGGCGGCGAGAGCCTGCGCGACACCGGCGCGCGCGTCTGGCCCTACTACCTGACGGAGATCCTGCCCCGCGTGCTGCGCGGCGAGAAGGTGCTCGTCGCCGCCCACGGCAATTCGCTGCGCTCGCTGGTCATGGTGCTGGACCGGCTTTCGAAGGAAGAGATCCTGAAGCTCAACCTCGCGACCGGCGTGCCGATGGTCTACGTGCTCAACGCCGATTCCACCGTGCAGTCCAAGGACGTGCTCGGCGACATGTCCGGCGCGCATTAACCGGCCGTTTACCACGCCGTTCGAAGATCGTGGACCGGGGCGCCCTGCGGCGCCCCTTTTGCCGTCCGTTAGCCGGCGGCGTGCTATTTCGGGACAGATCCTTCCGGAGACCGTCCCATGTTCCTTCGCAGCCTCGTTCTTGTCGTCGGGTCCGTCGCGGCCGCGGCCGCCTTCGTGCCCGGCCTTGCGACGCGCTATCTCGAAACGGCCGCATCCGGCACGCCGCCCGCAAGGGTCGAGAAGGCTTCGGTTTCGGCGGGCCAGGATGCGGCGCGCTATACCGGCAACCGCAGCGCCGTCATCGCGGCCGATGCGGACGGCCATTTCACCGGCCTCTTCTCCATCAATGGCCGCAAGGAGGAGGGCATGGTCGATACGGGCGCCAGCATGGTCGCCCTCAACGTCTCCACCGCCCAGCGCCTCGGCATCGACAAGGCGGACCTCGATTTCCGCTACGCGGTCGACACGGCCAACGGCAAGGCGCGTGCCGCCTATATCCGCCTCGACAGGGTCGAGATCGGCCCGGTGCGCATGGAGAAGGTCGGCGCCATGGTGCTGGAAGACAAGGCGCTTTCCGGCACGCTGATCGGCATGAGCTTCCTCAAGGGGCTCTCGTCCTACAAGGTCGAGGACGGCAAGCTGCAGCTCACGCGCTGACGGCCTCGAGGATTTCCGGCGCGGCGGCCGGCGCTTCCGGCGTGGTCCGGTAGAGCGCGGCAAGCCGCATCGCCGCGCGCTCGGCGGCATCGGTGCTTGCCGCATGGACGCGGCCGATCTCCATGCCCTTTTCCACCTTCGTGCCGAGCGGCAGCAGGCGGTCGAAACCGACCCGGTGGTCGACGGTATCGTCCGGCCGGCTGCGCCCGCCGCCAAGCTCGATGACGGCAAGGCCGATGCCCCGCGTGTCGCAGGCGGCAAGGTAGCCGGCCTCGTCCGCAAGGACCGGGCGGATGACCGGGGCGGGCGAGAGATAGACCGCCGCCCGCTCGACGATATCAGCCGGGCCGCCGAGAGCGTGCACCATGCGCCCGAAGACCTCCGCCGCGGCGCCGCTCGTGAGCGCTCCCCTCGCCTGCGCGAGGGCCGCGGCGGGATCGGTCTCCAGCCCGGACAGCGCCAGCATTTCGGCGGCGAAAGCCAGAACGATGCGCTCCAGCCGCGTGCCGGCCTTCTCGCCCTTGAGGAAGGCGATGCAGTTTGCGATCTCCACCGCGTTGCCGGCGGCGTCCGCCAGCGGCTGGTTCATGTCGGTGATGAGCGCGGATGTCTTCACGCCCGCCCCGTTCGCCACCTCGACCAGCGAGCGGGCGAGCGTCTCGGCCTCGGCCATCTCCGTCATGAAGGCGCCGTTGCCGACCTTCACGTCCAGCACCAGCGATTGCAGGCCGGCGGCGAGCTTCTTGGAAAGGATCGAGGCGGTGATCAGCGGCACGGAATCGACCGTCGCCGTCACGTCGCGGATGGCGTAGATGCGCTTGTCGGCGGGCGCGAGGTCCGCCGTCTGGCCGATGATCGCGCAGCCGATGTCCTTCACCGTACGGCGGAAGATGTCGGCGGAGGGCATGATCGTGTAGCCGGGGATCGATTCCAGCTTGTCGAGCGTGCCGCCGGTATGGCCGAGGCCGCGCCCGGAGATCATCGGCACGGCAAGCCCGCAGGCGGCCGCGATGGGCGCCAGCATCAGCGAGACATTGTCGCCGACGCCGCCGGTCGAATGCTTGTCGGCGACCGGGCGGCCCAGGTCCGACCAGTCGAGCACGTCGCCCGAATCGCGCATGGCCAATGTCAGCGCCACGGTCTCCTCGCGCGCCATGCCGTTGAACCAGACCGCCATGGCGAAGGCGGCGACCTGCCCCTCGGAGACGCTGCCGTCCGTCACGCCGGCAACGAGGCGGGAAATCTCCTCGGGCAAGAGCGGCTCGCCATTGCGCTTTCGGCGGATCGTCTCCTGCGGCAGCATCTCAGTAGCTTGCCGGCGCGGCGGGCGCGGGCTGGCCGCCGAGCACGGAAAGAATGTCGCCCAGAAGCCCCGAGGCGCCGAAGCGGAAGGTTTTCGGCGTCGCCCAGCCTTCGCCGAGGATCGAGGCGGCGAGCGCCAGGTATTCGCCGGCATCCGCCACGGTGCGCACGCCGCCCGCCGGCTTGAAGCCGACCGGCCTGCCGCTCGTCTTGATGGCGTTCAGCATGATCTCTGCGGCCTGCAGGGTGGCGTTGACGGCAACCTTGCCGGTGGAGGTCTTGATGAAATCCGTGCCGGCGGCAATGGCAAGGTCGGAGGCCTCGCGGATCAGCGCCGGGTCCTTGAGTTCGCCGGTCTCCAGGATGGTCTTGAGCGTGACGGGCGGCGGGCAGGCGGCCCTCACGGCCGTCACCATCTCCGTCACGGCCTCTTCGTCGCCGGTGATGAAATCGCGGTACGGAATGACGAGGTCGATCTCGTCGGCGCCGTCGGCAATCGCCTGCTTCGTCTCGGCGACGACGTCCGCAATGGCCATGTCGCCCGAGGGGAAGTTGACGACGGTGGCGATCTTCACCGCATTGCCCTTGCTGAGGATGCCGCGCGCCTGAGCCACGAAGCGCGGCCAGATGCAGATGGCGGCCGTGGGCCCGAAGGGCGTCTGCGCCTGCCTGCAGAGCTTTTCGATGGCCGCCGCATCGCAGGTGTCGGTCAGATCGGTCAGGTCGAGCAGCGAGAGCGCTTTCTTGGCGGTGGCCTCATGCATGGTCGTCGTCTCCGCCCGCGATCATCTCGGCGAGGATTGCGGCGAGCCGCTTTCCGCCGACCGGGGCCATGTCCTTGGTTTCGTGATGGCTGAGTTCGCCGCCCGTCATGCCGGCGCCGAAATTGGTGATGACCGAGGCGGCGGCGACCCTGAGGCCGAGATGGCGGGCGATCAGCACTTCCGGCACGGTCGACATGCCGACGGCATCGGCGCCGAGCACGCGCGCCATGCGGATTTCCGCCGGCGTCTCGAAGCTCGGCCCGGAGAACCACATGTAGACGCCGCTGGAGAGCGGGATGCCGAGCTTTTCCGCTGCCCGCTCCATGCTTGCGGCGAGCCCGGCATCGTAGGCATTGGTCATGCCGACGAAGCGGTCGTCGCCGGCAAGGCCGATCAGCGGGTTGGTGCCGGAGAAATTGATGTGGTCGGAAATACGCATCACCGAGCCGGGCGGCATGTCGTCCCGCAGCGATCCCGCCGAATTGGTGAGGATCAGCGAGGTGACGCCGAGCCCCTTCAGCACCTCGATGGGCGTGCGCATGGCATTGGCGTCGCCGCTCTCGTAGTAATGCACGCGGCCGGAAAGCACGATGACGGGGACGCCGCCCAGATGGCCGATGACGAGCTCGCCGGCATGGCCCGAAACGGCGCTGACCGGAAAGCTCGGCAGGTCGGAATAAGAAATGCGCAGCGGATCGGTGATCGCTTCCACCAGCGAGCCGAGGCCGGAGCCGAGCACGATGCCGTGGCGCGGCGCGACGCCGCCGAGGCGCGATATGAGGAGGTCGGTCGTCGTGGCGCTCATCCGATCACGTCCGTCGCAAAGCCGTGCGGCAGAAGCTCTTCCATCGTCATGGTCTTCTTCACGCCGGTCTCGTCGCAAAGATAGATCTGCGTTTTCGCCGAGGCGAATTCGGCGATCTTCTGCCGGCAGCCGCCGCAGGGCGGGCAGAGCGGCAGCTTCTCGGCAATCACCGCCATCTCGACGATCTTCGTCGCGCCGGCCATGATCATGTGGCTGATGGCGGTGGGTTCGGCGCACCAGCCCTGCGGAAAGGAGATGTTCTCGATATTGGCGCCGGCATAGATTTTCCCGTCCTCGGCACGGATCGCCGCGCCGACGGGGAATTTCGAATAGGGCGCATAGGCGTGGGCCATCGCCGCGCGCGCCGCCTCGAAGAGGTCGTGGGACATTTCTAGCGCTCCTTGACGTAGGGCACGCCGCCGGCCTTCGGCGGAATGGCCTTGCCGATGAAGCCCGCAAGCAGGATCACCGTGAGGATATAGGGCAGCGCCTGCATCAATTGTACCGGCACCTTGCCGATCAGCGGGAAGGCATAGCCCTGGTAGCGGATGGCGAAGGCATCGAGGAAGCCGAAGAGCAGGCAGGCGAAGAGGATGTTCTTCGGCCGCCACTTGGCGAAGATGAGGGCGGCGAGCGCGATATAGCCCTTGCCCGCCGTCATGCCCTTGGTAAAGCCGGCATTGGCCGCAAGCGAGAGATAGGCGCCCGCCACGCCGCACAGGATGCCGCAGCAGATGACGGCGCGGTAGCGCAGCCAGATGACGGAGATGCCGGCGGTATCGACCGCGCCCGGATTTTCCCCGACGGCGCGAAGGCGAAGGCCGAAGCGCGTGCGGTAGAGGATCCACCAGCTCGCCGGCACCATCAGGAAGGCGAGATAGGTGAGGGGCGAATGACCGGAGAGGAGGTCGGAATAGACCTGCCCGAGGATCGGCACGTCGCGCAGGCCGTCGGCGAAGGGCAGCTTGATCGTGCCGAAGCGGCCGTCCGCCGAGAGCGCCGGCGTGCGCCCGCCCTGCTTGAACCAGGCCTGCCCGAGGATGACGGTGGCGCCGGCGACGACGAAGTTGATGGCGACGCCCGAGACGATCTGGTTGCCGCGCTGGGTGATCGAGGCATAGCCGTGCACCAGCGAGAGCAGCACGGAGATGAGGATGGCGGCAAGCAGCCCCATCATCACGGACTGGGTGATGTAGGCGACGGCGCCGGCGGCGAAGGCCGCGCCCAGCATCTTTCCCTCGAGGCCGATGTCGAAGACGCCCGCCCGCTCGGTGAAGAGGCCGGCGAGGGCGGCGAGGATCAGTGGCGTCGAGACGCGGACGGTCGACTGCGCAAGCTCGATGAAGACCTGAAAGAGTTCCATGGTTCAGGCTCCCTTGGTGGCGGCGACGTCGCTTGTCTTCGGCGAGAGCCCGAGGACGATGCGCGTGATGGCCGGGCGGAACATGTGCTCCAGCGCGCCGGCAAAGAGGATCACCAGGCCCTGGATGATGACGATCATGTCGCGCGAGATGGAGGGCATCTCGAAGGAGATTTCCGCGCCGCCCTGGTAGAGCATGCCGAAGAGGAGGGCGGCCGGGATGATGCCCGCCGGATGCGAGCGGCCCATCAGCGCCACGGCGATGCCGACGAAGCCGGCGCCCTGCACGAAATCGAGCTGCATGCGGAACTGCTCGCCCATGATCGGGTTCAGCGCCATCATGCCGGCGAGCGCGCCGGAGAGCATCATGGTGATGATGATGATCTTCGCTTCCTTGATGCCGGCATAGCGGGCGGCGGCGGGGCTGTGGCCCATGGTGCGCATCTCGTAGCCGAGCTTGGTGCGCCAGATCAGCACCCAGACGCCGAAGGAGACGAGAAGCGCCAGCAGGAAGGAGATGTTGAACGGCGCCGAGCCGACGGAAAGGCCGAAGATCGACATCAGCCAGTCGAGCTTGGGAAGCTGCCCGCCCGCATCGAAGGTGCGGGTTTCGAGCGACATGGAGCCGAGCGGCTTGAACACCTTGTTGAGCAGGTAGTTCATGAGGCTGGCGGCGATGAAGTTGAACATGATCGTCGTGATGACGATATGGCTGCCGCGCTTGGCCTGCAGCCAGCCGGGAATGAGCGCCCAGAGCGCGCCGAAGAACGAGGCGCCGACGATGGCGATCGGGAAGACGAGATACCAGGGCAGCGTCCGGTCGAACGCAAGGCAGGCGAGCGCCACGCCGATGCCGCCGATATAGGCCTGCCCCTCCGTGCCGATGTTGAAGAGGCCGCAATGGAAGGCGACCGCGACGGAAAGGCCGGTGAAGATGAAGGTCGTCGTATAGTAGAGCGTGAAGCCGATATATTCGCCGCGCCCGAAGGCGCCGTTGATCATGTGGTAGGCGGCTTCCAGCGGGCTTTCGCCGACGATGAGCACGACGAGGCCGGAGATCAGGAAGGCAACGATAAGGTTGACGAGCGGGATCAGGCCGTATTCGGCCCAGGCCGGCAGTTTCGCATAGGGTACGCTCATTCCGCGGCCTCCTTCGGGCCTTCCACGCCGGCCATCAGCAGGCCGAGTTCACCTTCGGATGCATCGGGCGTGCGCTCGCCGACGATGCGGCCGGCGAACATGACGAGGATGCGGTCCGACAGCGCGCGGATCTCGTCGAGCTCCACCGAGACGAGCAGCACCGCCTTGCCCTGGTCGCGCATCTCGATGATGCGCTTGTGAATGAATTCGATGGCCCCGACGTCGACGCCGCGCGTTGGCTGGCCGATGATCAGCACCTCGGGGCCGCGCTCCATTTCGCGCGCCAGAACGATCTTCTGCTGGTTGCCGCCGGAGAAGTTGGCGGTTTTCAGCCGCGGGTTCGGTGGGCGGATGTCGTAGGCGGCGATCTTCTCTTCCGCGTCGGCGCGGATCGCGTCGACGTCGAGCAGGAAGCCCTTCCGGTATTTCGGATCGTCGTGATAGCCGAGGATGGCGTTCTCGCTCTCGTCGAACTTCAGGACGAGGCCGACATGGTGGCGATCCTCCGGCACATGGGCAAGGCCGCGCTTGCGCAGCGCCGCCGGGTCGGCATCGCCCGTCACGTCGATTGCGCTGCCGGAAAGCAGCACGGTGCCCGAAGCCGCCCGGCGGATGCCGGAGATCGCCTCCAGCAGTTCCGACTGGCCGTTGCCGGCAACCCCGGCGATGCCGACGATCTCGCCGGCGCGGATATCGAAGGAGACGTCGTCCACCATCGTCACGCCGCGGCTGTCGCGGACCGTGAGGTTGCGGACGGAAAGCTTGACGTCGGCGGGCTTCGCCTCGCCTTTTTCCACGCGCAGCAGCACGCGGCGGCCGACCATCAGCTCGGCCAGCTCCTCCACCGAGGTCTCCTTTGTCGTGCGCGTCGCCACCATCTCGCCGCGGCGCATGACGGAGACCTCGTCGGTGATCGCCATGATCTCGCGCAGCTTGTGGGTGATGAGGATGACGGTCTTTCCCTGCTCCTTGAGCTGCTGGAGGATGCGGAAGAGGTGATCGGCCTCCGCCGGCGTCAGGACGCCCGTCGGCTCGTCGAGGATGAGGATATCGGCCTTGCGGTAGAGGGCTTTCAGGATCTCCACGCGCTGCTGGATGCCGACCGGCAGCTCCTCGATAACGGCGTCCGGATCGACCTCCAGCGCATATTCCTTTTCGAGCCGCTTCAGTTCCGCGCGCGCCTTGGTGATGCCGGCATTGAGGATCTGGCTTTCCTCCGCGCCCAGCATGATGTTCTCCAGCACGGTGAAGTTCTCGACCAGCATGAAGTGCTGGTGGACCATGCCGATGCCGGCGGCGATCGCCGCGTTCGGATCGCGGATGTCGACCTTGCTGCCGTCGATCAGGATGTCGCCGTGGTCGGCCTGGTAAAAGCCGTAGAGGATCGACATGAGGGTGGATTTGCCGGCGCCGTTCTCGCCGATGATGCCGTGAATGGTGCCCTTGCGGACCTTCAGGTTGATGTTCCGGTTGGCGTGGACGAGGCCGAAGCTCTTGTCGATGCCCTTCAGTTCGATTGCCAATTCGCTCATGACGATCCGCTCTTACGGGGATTTGGGGCCGAAGGGCCGCGCTTCCGGCCTATCGGCTCGTAGTCTTGTTGCTTCCGCCGCTCTTGTCCAGCCCGATTGCGGGCAGGGTCCCGCGCCGCTATAGCTCGTGCCGCCGCCTCTGACCGGCAAGGAGGACCATGCCCATGCCCGACCGTTCCGAAGAAACCCAGGCCGAGCGCATCGCCCGTCTGGAGGAGCATGTCGCCCATCAGGCCAACACGATCGAGGAGCTTTCCGACCAGCTCGCCGAGCAATGGCGCGTGGTCGAGCAGCTTCGCACAAAGCTCGACCGGCTGACGGAACGGTTCCTCGTGCTGGAAGAAGGGTCGCTGGAAGCCCCGGCCGTCACCCGTCCCCCGCACTATTGAGGCCATGAGACGGAATCGGCCCGCCTGCTTGCGCAGACGGGCCGGTGATCTGGCCGATGCCGCTTAGTAGGGGCAGGTCTCGTCCGACATGTAGTCGTGGACCTGCACCGTGCCGGCGATGATGTCGGCGCGCGCCTTGTCGATGGCGGCCTTCATTTCGGGGGTGATGAGCGGGGCGTTGTTCTCGTCCATGGCGACGTCGACGCCGCCTTCCTTGAGGCCGAGCACGTTGATGCCGGGCTTGAACGTGTCGTTCTTGGCCGACATGAAGGCGTCGTAGACGGCGACGTCGACGCGCTTGACCATCGAGGTCAGCACCTTGCCGGGCTGCAGGCCGTTCTGGTTGGAATCGACGCCGATGCCGAGCTTGCCCGCGTCGGCCGCGGCCTGCAGGACGCCGACGCCCGTGCCGCCCGCGGCATGGTAGACGACGTCGGAGCCCTGGTCGAACTGCGACTTGGCGATCTCGCCGCCCTTGACCGGGTCGTTCCAGGCGTCCGGCGTCGTGCCCGTGTAGGCTTCGAGCACGTTATAGTCCGGGCCGAGCGACTTGGCGCCGCCGATATAGCCGCAGGCGAACTTGTGGATCAGCGGAATGTCCATGCCGCCGACGAAGGAGACGGTCTTCGTCTTGGAGGCCATGCCGGCGAGGATGCCGGCGAGCCACGAGCCTTCCTCTTCCTTGAAGACGACCGAGCGGACGTTCGGCTTGTCGAGCACCATGTCGATGATGGCGAACTTGGTGTCCGGATATTCCGCGGCGACCTTCTCGAGCGCTGCGGACCAGGAGAAGCCGGCCATCACGATGGGGTTGTTGCCGTCGCCGGCAAAGCGGCGCAGCGCCTGCTCGCGCTGGGCGTCGTTGGCGATTTCGAAGTCGCGGTATTCGATGCCGGTCTCGGTCTTGAACTTTTCCGCGCCGTTGAAGGCTGCCTCGTTGAACGACTTGTCGAACTTGCCGCCGAGGTCGTAGATGATGGCCGGCTTGATGTCCGCGGCGAGCGCGCTGGCCGACATCGCAGCGGTGGCAAGAAGGGTGAGAAGGGTTTTCTTCATTGTGCAGCCCTGTTCGCTATTGATCTTATAGGGACCTTCCGGGCGGCGCGTGAAACAGCGCGCACGGAGCCACCGACCCCTTTCCCTCGGGTCAGGCTGGCGGCATCCTTGCACGGCTGCCGGAAAAATTCACCAGAAATTTTTCAGTTGGTAAAAAATATGGCCGCTGCGGGCAAAGGGTTTTCCCCTTCCGCTGCAGCGGCCATAACCTCTTGGAATAACGGCGCTATCAGCCGATGGCGCAGGAAACGCCCGTGCCGCGCAGGCCGCAATAGCCGCCCGGATTCTTGGCGAGATACTGCTGGTGCGCCTCCTCGGCGAAGTAGAACGGACCGGCCTCGGCGATCTCCGTCGTGATGCGGTCCGTGCGCCCGGCCGCCGTCAGCGCCGCCTGGTAGGCGTCGCGCACGCGGCGCGCCGTCTCAAGGTCGCCCGCGTCCCCGGCATAGATCGCCGAGCGGTAGGTCGTGCCGATATCGTTGCCCTGGCGCATGCCCTGCGTCGGGTCGTGCGCCTCGAAGAAGGCCTTCAGTAGGGTTTCGAGCGAGACCTTTGCCGGATCGTAGACGACGAGCACGACTTCGGCGTGGCCGGTGAGCCCCGTCGTCGTCTCGTGATAGGTGGGGTTCGGCGTGAAGCCGCCGGAATAGCCCGATGCCGTCACCCAGACGCCGGGGATCTGCCAGAGCAGCCGCTCGGCGCCCCAGAAGCAGCCCATGCCGAGGAGCACCGTGCGGTAGCCCGCCGGATAGGGCCCCTTCAGCGGATGGCCGTTCACGAAATGGGTTTCGGATGTCGCAATGGGCTCGTGGCGGCCGGGCAGGGCTGCCTCGGGCGCGGGCATGGCGGTCTTCTTGTTGAACATGTCGATCAGGAACATTCTGGCCTCCCTGGCCGAACTTGGAGAAACGGGCTTTACGCGGTGAAGCGGCCCGCGACGGGCGGCCGCCTGTAGGCGATCACCCAGAAGAACAGCGAAACGATAAGCAGCACGGCGAAGGCCGGCTGCGAAAGCACCCACATGGCCGCCGGATCCCACGCATAGGGAAAGTTGCGCATGATGCTGTCGGCGACGAGGGCGATCGTATCGGGGCTCGCCGTGCTCCAGGCGACGGCAAGCGGCGTCAGCACCGGCTCGGAAGCCGAGACCGACTGGATCGCATCGATCGTGCCGGCCATGATGGCGACGACGAGGGCGAAAAGGCTGATGGCCTTGAGGACGAACCGTATCATCGCGCCCTCCCGGCGCAGCCCGCGAGCGGCAATTCCGCCCCGCTTTCTTCCTGCCTATAGATAGGAAGACGGCCGGCCTTGCGCAATCCTTCGCCGCAGCGCGGGAAATCCTTCAAGTTTCTGTCAGAAAGCGGTTGATCCCGCTGCAAACCTCGGTATATATCGCGCCGTCTCGCCGGAATGGAAACAGGAAAGCGATCCGCGCCGGACTGACCGCCGGCAGCGAGCGGACGGACAGGTGGCCGAGTGGTTGAAGGCGCACGCCTGGAACGCGTGTATAGGGGAAACTCTATCGAGGGTTCGAATCCCTCTCTGTCCGCCATCCCTTCCCAAATCATTGATTTTTAGAGCAGGCCGTCAGCTCGACAGGCGCGGAGATTTTACTGTCTTGAGGAAGAGCGCCTTCATGGCCGCCTCGATGCCCTCGGTGGGGCTGACCTCGAAATAGAGGCCGTCGCTGGCGCATTCCTTCATCTTCGTGCCGATCTCGTTCTGGAAGGGCGAGATCCAGGTATTGTACCAATCGTTGGTGGGGAGCGGCAGGTAGGTCGTATAGAGAACCGCGATGCGGATGCCGCGTTGCTTCAGGGCGTCGCAGTATTTCGTGTCGATCGGCTCCTGGCAGCGGTTGCCGGTCAGCTTCTTCGTGCAGCCCTTTGCCTTCTCGCTGTCACCCACCCCGTCGGCGACGAAGAAGACGACCTTTTCCCGGCTCGCCGTGCTGCTGCCGTCGCCCGGATCGTCGATCTCGCCGCCGATCTTGGTGAGCGCATCGTCGAAACTGGTCTGCTGGTCGTTGTTGTAGCCCTGCTTGGGGATGCTCATGAGCTTGATGTTCGCCGTCGCCTTCTTCAGCGTATTGAGGTCCGACGTCAGCTTGGAGACCGTGAAGAGCTTCACGTCCGTCGCCGCCTCGCCGAACGTGTAGGCGGCGATGCGGAACTGGTTGGCGTATTTCTGCGTGGCGACGGCCTCGTCCATGAGGGCCGCCGTCGCCTTCGCCACCACGTCGATGCGAATGGTCGCGCCGATCTTCCGGGCGAGGTTGTAGTAGCTGTTCTTGTCGTCGACGCCGTTGTTGACGATATGGCAGGCGAAGGCGCACTTGTCGGAGGTCGCCGCCACCATCTTGGCGACGTCGCCCGGCGTTGCGCCCACGCCCATCGAGGGCGTGTTGTCGAGCAGCATGTAGAAGTCGGTGAAGCTCTCCGTCTGGTAGACGGCCGTCGCCGTGCCGCTCACCGTGATCGCGTCGTGGCCGATGATCCGCAGGAAGGTCGTCGGCACGGCGGCGGAGAAATGCACCGCGGACGACAGGTTGTTGCCCTTCTTGTTCACCGTGACGGCAACGTCCACCGGCGCCTGGAGAAAGGAATCGCTGCTCTGGGAAAGGAAAAGCTCGCGCCCGTCGGCGTTCGCGACCGGGACGTCGCCGTCCGCCGACATCTTGATCGCCGCCGCAACGCCCTTCGACTGCTCGGTGATCGCCCCGAGGGCGGCGGAATCGGCCGCGTCCATCAGTTGCGAGCGGATGCGCAGGGCATTGGTGAAATCGATCGCCATGCCCGCGCAGCCGAGGAGCGGCACCATGATGAGCGCAGTGAGAATCCCGAAATTCCCCTGCCTGTCGGATAGAATGCGGCGTGGCTGCAACGTCGTTTCCCCAATGCCCCGTCTTTGAAGCGGAGCATCGCATGAGGAAATGAACAATTAGTAATACTAATCCGGCCGCTTCGCACCCCGTCAGGAAACGACGGCGCGGTCGGTGACGCGGCGCCAGTTCGTGCCGTCGCTGAAGGCGAGGACGGCGCCGCCCGAAGCGTCTGTGACGTGGATGATCTGCCCCGCCCCGGCGCCGGCGGGCGGCAGGGCGGCGACCGTGTAGCCGGCGACCCGCACGGGCCCGGCGACATCGAGCCTGCAGACCGGCGTCGCGCTCAAGCCGACACCGAGGTTGCCGGTCGCCGCGTCCGCCCGCATGACTTCGGTAAAGGTGCCGCCGTCGGAGGAGACCTTGACGGTGAGATTGTCCTCGCCGACGAGGCCGATCTCGGCGCGGCCGGAAAAGCCGGTCTGGAGCAGGAGCGAGGCGGTGTTGCCGGTGCCCGCCTTGTTGATGACCTTGCGGGCGTCGCCGCTGCCGGGCGTGACGTCGTCATGGCTGAGAAGCTCGGCATTCGCCTTGACGGCCAGCCGGTTGTTCGCGTCCGCGCCGGTGTTGATGCCGAGGGAGGGCACGTTGTCGCCCGAAAGCGGGATCGTCCGCCAGGCCGCGCCGTCGAACAGCAGGAACCGGCCGGTATCCATCGCATAGGCAAGGAAGCCGGCGGCCGGCGGGATGGCCGCGAAGGCGCCGTCCTGGAAGACAGCGATATGGGTTTCGGCAAGGATGTCCCAGGCGGGGCCGGACCGGCCGGCGGGCAGGATATAGGCGTCACCCTCCGCCGGCGTGCCCGGTTCCTCGGTCGTCGTCGCGGACTTCACCGCGCATTGCACCACGGCGTCGAGCCGGCGCAGGCTCTCGTTGACGGTGACGTGCTTCTGGGCCTGCGATGGCATCACATAGCCAAGGCCGATGCGCGGCGAAACTTCTGTCATGTTCCTGATCCTCGATGACGTTGCGCGATGTCGCGGACTCTAGCATCGAGGGGAAAGGCGGGGACGAAGGGGGAAATTCCCGCCGTCAGGCGAGCCAGGCCGGCAGGCGTGGCGGCACGCGGCCGGTCAGCGCCGCCTCCACGCAGTCGGCAAGGTTGCCGAAGCGCACGGTGCGGCCGGAAAGGCCCGGGCCGTAATGGGCGTATTTGCCGGAATTGGTGATGAGCGCCCGCGTCTTCGTCGGGAAGACGGGCTCGGAGATCGAGCACCAGCAGAGGTCCGGCAGCACCTCGACGCCGCTTTCCCGCAGCCGGGCAAGGACGTCGCCGGCTTCGGCCATGACGTCGCGGCCGGCGGTGACGATCACCGTGACGTCCCCGTGCCGTTTGCGGCCGGCAAGCGCGTCGGCGAAGGCGCGGCATTCGGAGGCCGAGGCATGCGGGCTGCCGATGGCGACGAGCTCGACCTGTTCGGGGCCGTCGTTGAACATCGTCCAGACGTCGATCATGTCGGCGCGGGTGATTGTCGCACGGTCGGCATCCGGCGCGGCGGCGCCCTCGGCCTCGGGCGTCACGCCCTCGATATGCAGCATCGGTGCGGCCGAGGTGGTGCCGAAGGCGGCGCAAAGGGCCTTGAGGTCGTCCCGCGTCGGTTTCGCATCGGCAAGGCCGGTGAGGAGGGGGATGCGGTCCGGCGCGGCGCGGCCGGCGAGATAGCCGACCAGCGGCCAGAAGGCGTCGTCGACATTCTCGGGGAGCTCCACCGCGATGACGCGGCTCGCCTTGCGGTGTTCGGCAAGATAGACGCCGGAGAGCGGCCCGCGGCCGGTGAGCGCGATGCAGAGGTCGAGGAAGTCCGGGTGCTTGGCCGTGCGCGCGCCGAGCACGGTATTGGCGAAGATCACGGCATTGGATTCGGCCCAGGCGATCGCCTCGCCCGCCTTCGGCGCGCTGTCGAGCAGGTAGGGCGAGCAGGTGAAGGTCGGCCGGCAGCCCATGCGCACATAGGCGTCGGCAAGCCGGGCGGCCGGATCGCCGAAGTCGTGCGGCACGCCCTGCCTTTCCCAGTTGGCGCGGTCGACGGAAATGGCGTTCATCGTGGTCGGCACGCGTACCTTCGCGCCCATGTCCGCCATCTTTTCCGCAAAAGTCAGGTTGGCGGGGCTGGCATAGATGCAGCCATCGATATGGCCCTGCACCACGTCGACGAGCTTTTTTGCGCCCTGCTGGGCGGCCATGGCGGTCGTGATACGCATGGCGAGCTGCACGACGATGCCGTCGCGGCCCTCCAGCATGGCGCGGTCGTCGTCGGTGAGGTCGAGCGCGGCGGTGGCGGGCGGGGAAACGGGGATCGTCAGGCCGTCGGCCTCGATGGCCGTGTCGCCTATCCTTGCCGACTTCGCCCGACAGAGCGCGTCGAAGGCATCGTGGGAGAGGCGCAGCACCGGCAGCGACTTGCCGAACATCTCGGCGGCGATGAGCGCGCCGAGGGTCAGCACGTCCTCCGCCTCGCTGAAGATGAGGGCCGCGGGCGCGCGGCCGGTCAGCGCGAGGTCGAGCAGCACGCCGGAGCCCGTGCAGGAACCGCGGCTCGACGGCATCATCAGGATGCCGCCGGTGATCGTTCTGCCGTGCAGCGGATGGTGCACGTCGATGACCTTGCCGGTCGCCGGATCGACCCCGCCCCAGAAGCTCAGCGCCTCTCCCGCCGCGATGATCGGGCCGGCGGCGGTGCCGGCGAGGATGCTGCGGGCGGAAAGGTCGGCCATGGGACGGCTCCTAGAAGCGTTGCGGGGAGAAGGGGGCGATGTCGATGCTCGTCGGCTGCCCCGTCAGGAGCTCGGCGACGAGACGGGCGGTGCCGGCCGACTGAGTGAGGCCGAGATGGCCGTGACCGAAGGCGTAGACGACGTTCGCCGTCGCGCGGGCGCGGCCGATGGCCGGCAGGCTGTCGGGCATGGAGGGGCGGAAGCCCATCCACTGTACGCCGCCGTCCGGCTTCAGGCCGGGCAGGAAGCGCCGCGCCTTCTCCAGCATGGCTTCCGACCGGCGGAAGTTCGGCGGTAGCTTCAGTCCGCCGAGCTCCACCGCGCCGCCAACGCGGATGCCGGTCGAAAGCCGGGTGACGACGAAGCCGTGGCCGCCGAAGGTGACCTGCGTGCGCAGGTCGAAGGCGTCCGCCGGCAGCGTCGTGTTGTAGCCGCGCTCGGTCTCGAGCGGGATGTTTTCGCCAAGGCCGCGCGCAAGAAGGTGCGAGAAGGCGCCGGCCGCCAGCACGACCCGCTCCACGCGCCGAACGCGGCCGTCCGCGGTGGCGATCTCCACGCCGCCGTCGACGGCTTTCAGGCCGGAGACCTCGGCGCGCTCGATCACGCCGCCCCTGGCACGGAAATGATCGGCGAGCGCCAGCGTGTAGAGCTTCGGGTCGGCGATGGAATACCAGCCGGGCGTGAAGGTGCCGTGCGTGAAGCGCGGCGCGAGGCCGGGTTGGATCTCCGCCATCCCGGCGGCGTCCATGTGGCGGAATTCGATGCCGTGTTCCGCGCGGGCCTTCCAGCCGGGCAGCGAGGCGTCGAGCTCGGCCTGGCTCTCGTAGACCTGGAGATTGCCTTCCTTGCGCAGCATGGACGCCGTGCCGGTCTCAGTGAGGAACGGTTCGAGCGCGGCCTTGGAAAGGTCCATCAGCGCCGTCTGCGCGGCGGTGGAATGGGTGACGCGGCCTGCCGAGCAGGCGCGCCAGAAGCGGAACATCCACGGCGCGATCTGCATGGCATAGGACGGCGGTATGCTGAGCGGCCCGAGCGGGTCGAGCAGCCATTTCGGCGCTTTCCTCAGGATGCCGGGCGAGGCGAGCGGCAGGATGTCGGTGAAGGCGAAGGCGCCGGCATTGCCGGCGGAGGCGCCCGCGGCGGGGGCCTCGCGTTCGAGGACGGTGACGGCAAGGCCGCGCGCCTCAAGCGCGATGGCGGCCGACAGGCCGACCACGCCGGCGCCGATGACGACGACGCCGGGTTCGATTTCGGTTTTCATGTTGGCCTCAGTGCGTTGCGGCGAGGAAGGTCTGGAGCTCGGGGTCCTTCGGCGCGTCGAACAGCTCTTCCGGCGGGGCGATCTCGGCCATCACGCCCTTGTGGAAGAAGGCGACGCGGTCGGAGACCTCGCGGGCGAACTTCATTTCGTGCGTCACGCAGATCATCGTCATGCCCTCGGAGGCGAGCATGCGCAGCGTGTCGAGCACTTCGCCGACGAGCTGCGGGTCGAGCGCCGAGGTCACCTCGTCGAAGAGCATGTAGGCCGGCGACATGGCGAGCGCGCGGGCGATCGCCATGCGCTGCTGCTGGCCGCCGGACATGCGGCTCGGATAGACCTTGAGCTTGTCGGCGAGCCCGACATGGCTGAGCTGTTTGACGGCCATCGCCTCGGCCTCGGCCTTCGACTGGCCGAGCACCTTGACCGGCGCCAGCATGACGTTTTCCAGCACGGTCAGGTGCGGGAAGGCATTGAACTGCTGGAAGACGATGCCGAGCTTGCGGCGCAGCTTGTTGAGGTCCGTGCCCTTGGCATGGACGTCGGTGCCGTCGACGACGATGCGGCCGGCGTCGATGGTCTCCAGCCCGTTGATGCAGGTCAGCAGCGTCGACTTGCCCGAGCCCGAGCCGCCGATGATGGTCAGCACCTCGCCCTTCTTCACGGTGAGGTTGATCCCCTTGAGGACTTCGAGCTGGCCGAAGGATTTGCGGACGTTTTCGATCTCAATCATTGGGGGACCACCGTTTTTCGAGATACCCGCCAAGCCGGGCGACTGGGAAGGAGATGATGAAGTAGATGGCGCCGCAGATGATGAGGATGAACAGCGGCTCCTGAAGGCGCGTGACGAGGATCTGCGAGGCGCGCAGCAGCTCGATGAGGCCGAGCCAGAGCACGAGCGCCGAATCCTTCATGACGCCGAGCGTCAGGCCGATCCAGGCGGGCAGCGAGACGCGCGTGGCGAGCGGGGCCACGATGTAGCGCATGTCCTGCCACCAGGTGAGGCCCAGCGAGCGGGCGGCGCGGCGCGTCGTCGCCGGCACGGAGGAGATGCCGCCGCGCACGATCTCGGTGCAATAGGCTGCCGTATAGAGCGACAGCACGACGCAGGACGTGGTGAAGGGCGGCCAGCCGAGCTTGAAGATCGACTGCGCCGCATTGCCGAGCACGAGCTGGATGAGCAGCGGCACGGAGCGGAAGACGTCGAGCAGGAAGGTCAGCGGGATCGACCAGTAGGGACCGGCCTGGTTGCGGATGACGCCGAAGACGATGCCGAGGATGGTGCCCGCGATGACGGAGACGGCGGTGACGGCGAGCGTCATGGCCGCGCCCTGCGCGAGGAAGCCGAGATCGGCCAGGGTGAGGGAGGTGTCGAACATGGCTTACCCCTCTCAGTAGCGGAACATGCGCGCGGCGAAGAGGCGCGCGATGAGCGTCACGGCCTTGGCGATGAGATAGTAGATCACCGCCGCGATCGCGAAGAATTCGAAGGTGCGGAAGGAACGGGCGTTCAGCTCCTGCGTGACGCCGGCAAGGTCGGTGTTCATGCCGACGGTGACGCCGAGCGAGGTCATCAGGATCGCCCAGACCATCTGGTTGGTGGCCGGCAGGAAGGCGACGCGCAGCATCTGCGGCAGCACGATGTAGCGGAAGGCCTGCAGCGGCGTCATGCCGAGCGAACGGCCGGCGCGCGTCTGCGTGTCCGGGATTGCCTTCAGCGCGCCGCGGAAGTTCTCCGCAAGATAGCCGGCATTGTTGAAGGCGATGCCGACGAGCAGCGCCGTATAGGGGCTGAGGTGGATGCCGAAATTGCCGAGGCCGAAATGGGCCATGTAGATCTGGAAGAGCGCCGGCGTGTTGCGCGCGATCTCGACCCAGCCCGTGGCGAAGCCGCTCAAGGCTCGGTTGCCGGACAGGCGGAAGAGCGTCAGCGCCAGGGCGACCGCAAGGCCGACGACCATGGACAGGATCGCGATCTGCAGCGTGACCAGAGCGCCGTCCAGCATCTGCGGCAGCGCCTTGAACGCCTGGTTCCAGTGGAAGGAATAACTGATCATTGCCGTCTCACCCTTCGGAAACGATCAGCGGCGCGGGAGATCGTCCCGCGCCGCCGGGAAGCGGCAGATTAGCGATAAACGCCGTTGACGGACAGGGACGGGAGGTCGCCGCCGACCCACTTCTCGTAGAGCTCGGCGTAGCGGCCGGTGCGGACCTGCTGGTTGATGAAGAGGTTCAGGTAGTTGATGAGGCCGTACTCTTCGCGGTTGGTGAAGAGCGAGACGTAGTCGATGTCGTAAGGAGCCATGCCGACGACGGAGATGCCGGCGAACTTGCCGCTCTTGACGTTGGACTGGGCAACCGTCGAGGTCGAGACGGTGGCGTCGATCTGGCCCTGGCTGAGCGCGAGGAAGACGTCGGCCTGGGTCTGGTACGGACGGAATTCCCCGGCGCCCCATTCCTTGACCGATTTTTCGAGCGCGATGGCCTCGAACGTGCCGGCGGTAGCGCCGACGGTCTTGCCCTTCATGTCCTCGAAGGACTTGATGCCCGACTTGTCGTTGGCGGTGACGGCCATCTGGAAGGCGAAGTAGGGGATCGTCATGCCGACGGTCTTGGCGCGTTCCAGCGTGTCGGAGGTCGAGGCGACGCCGACGTCGACGCGGCCGGACATCAGGGCCGGGATGCGTTCCGGGAAGGGCGTTTCGACGATTTCGGCCGTGACGCCGAGCGCCTTGGCGAGGTCGTTGCAGTAATCGACGTCGAAGCCGATCGGGTTGTTGTTCTCGTCGCGCGAGCCCATCGGCGGGAAGTCGAGGACGACGGCGCAGCGCAGCGTGCCGGACGAGATGATGTCGTCCAGCTTGTCGGCCTTGGCCGGGCTGGTCAAAGCGGTGGCGGCAACGAGGCCGAAGGCGAGGACCGAGGTCTTCTTCATAACTCTCTCCCTGGGTTGGTCTGTCGATCCACGCGGGCGGAGGTCCGTCCTGCGCCAGAGGCGTAAATCTCCTCTAAAATACAAGTAATATACAAAAAGTATATAGCTGCGGCGAGAAAATGTGCGGAGCATGGCCGTTCCGTGACGGCCGCGCTCCGCAGGGGACAGACCCTTGACTTAGTTGAGGAAATCCTCCGGCAGCAGGCCTTCCGGCATGTTCTGGTAGGAGACCGGGCGCAGGAAGCGGCGGATCGACATGGTGCCGACGCTCGTCGCGCCGAAATTGGTCGAGGCCGGGTAGGGGCCGCCGTGAACCATGGAATCCACCACTTCGACGCCCGTCGGGAAGCCGTTGACCAGCACGCGGCCGGCCTTGCGCTCCAGCACCGGGCGCAGGCGTTTTGCGTCCTCGAGGTCGCCGGCATCCATGTGGATCGTCGCCGTCAGCTGGCCCTCGAAGTTGCGGGCGAGCTTTTCCATCTCGTCCACCGAGGAGACGCGCACGACGAGGCCGAGCGGGCCGAAGACCTCTTCGGAGAGCGCATGGTCGGCGAGGAACTGTTCGCCGGAGATCTCGAAGAGGTTCGGCAGCGCCTCGCGGCCTGAGGACTGCGTCGTCAGCAGCGGCTTGACCGTGTTGCGGCTCTCGAAGCGCGCCTGGCCGTCGTGATAGGCCTTGGCGATGCCGTCGGTCAGCATGGTCTGCGGGCCGACCTTGGAGAGCGCCTCCACGGCGGCGGCCGTGAAGCGGTCGGCATCCGCGCCGTCCGTGACGACGGCGATGCCCGGATTGGTGCAGAACTGGCCGGCGCCCATGGTGAGCGAGCCCGCCCAGCCCTGGCCGAGGCCTTCTGCGCGGGCCTTCATGGCTTCCGGCAGCAGGAACATCGGGTTGACCGAGCCGAGCTCGCCGAAGAACGGGATCGGTTCCGGACGGGCGGCGCACAGGTTGAAGAGGGCGCGGCCGCCGGCAAGCGAGCCGGTGAAGCCCACGGCCTTGATCAGCGGATGCTGCACGACGGCTTCGCCGACCTGGCGGTTGCCGCCCTGGATCAGCGAGAAGACGCCCGGATGCACGCCGGTCTTTTCGATGGCGGCAAGGACCGCCTCGGCGACGATCTCGCCGGTGCCCGGATGGGCGGAATGCCCCTTGACGACGACGGGGCAGCCGGCGGCAAGCGCCGCGGCGGTGTCGCCGCCGGCCGTCGAGAAGGCGAGCGGGAAGTTGGAGGCGCCGAAGACGGCGACCGGGCCGATCGGCCGCTGGATCAGGCGGATTTCTGGGCGCGGCGCCGGCTGGCGGTCCGGCTGGGCGGCGTCGAAGCGGCGGTCGAGGAAGTCGCCCTTCTCGATATGGTCGGCGAAGAGGCGGAGCTGGCCGGTCGTGCGGCCGCGCTCGCCCTGGAGGCGCGCGACGGGAAGGCCGGTCTCCTGCGTGCCGATCTCGGTGATGGCCTCGGCGCGGGCCTCGATCTCGTCGGCGATGGCGCGCAGGAAGGCGGCGCGCGTCGCGCGGGAGGAATAGCCGTAGCTGAGGAAGGCTTCCTCTGCGGCCTCCGCGGCGCGGTTCACCAGCTCGACCGTGCCGACGGCGAAGGCATGTGCCGGGCCATGGGCGGGAGAGGAGGTGAACGTGCCGTTGCCGTCCAGCCATTGACCGGCGACGAGGTGTTTACCGTTGGGAGTGAAAGCCATTTGACGTACCTTTCTCGGGGGATAGGGATTCGCCCGGCAGGAGAGGCGGGCGAATTGCACTTGTCGAAATCTTGTATACTCTATGTATGCAATTGTTCAATCGCCAACCTGCCGTGGTCGGCCAACCTGACGAGACGAAAATGACGCAAAGCTCCACCCTGACGATTGACGCCCTTCATGCGCGTGTCGAAGCGATCTTCCTGAAGGCCGGCCTCAATGCGGTGCAGGCCGGAGCGCTTGCCCGCGTCATTGTCGCCGGTGAGCGTGACGCCTGCAAGTCTCACGGGATCTATCGTATCGAGGGTGCGCTGCGCACCGTCAAGGCCGGCAAGGTCAGGCCGGACGCGGTGCCGGTGCTCGACCGCAACGAAGGTTCGGCCATCGTCAAGGTCGATGCGGCGGGCGGCTTTGCCAACCCGGCCTTCGAGCTTGGCGTTCCGGTGCTTGCCGAACGCGCCCGCACGCTCGGCATCGCCGCCCTCGTCATCAACGACTGCACGCATTTCTCGGCGCTCTGGCCGGAGGTGGAGGCGGTGACGAAGGAAGGCCTTGCCGCCCTCGCCATGTGCCCGAGCTATGCGACGGTCGCGCCCACCGGCGGCAGCAAGCCGCTGCTCGGCACCAATCCCTTCGCCTTCGGCTGGCCGCGCAAGGGGGCCGCGCCCTATGTCTTCGACTTCGCCACCTCCGTCGCCGCGCGCGGCGAGATCGAGCTGCACCGCCGCGCCGGCAAGCAGCTTCCCGAGGGCTGGGCGATCGACGCCGACGGCAACCCGACCACCGATCCGGAAGCAGCGCTTGCCGGCGCCATGCTGCCCTTTGGCGGCCACAAGGGCTCGGCCATCGGCACGATGATCGAGCTTCTCGCCGGCATCATGATCGGCGACCTGACGAGCCCGGAAGTGCTCGACTATCTCGGCACGACGACGCTCGCCCCCTTCCACGGCGAGCTCATCATCGCCATGTCGCCGGAAGCCTTCGCCAAGGGCCGCCCGGGCGATCCCTTCGCCCGCGCCGAGGTTCTCTTCGAGGCCATCGTCGGCGGCGGCGCACGCCTGCCCTCCCAGCGCCGCTTCGCCGCCCGCGGCAAGTCGGAAGCCGAGGGCGTCACGCTGACCGCCGCCGAGGTGGAGCAGCTCGACCGCCTGCTGGACAGGGGCCTCGACGCAGTCAACTGACTGCGGCCCGGCCTCACCCCGCTCTCGGCGTTATCTGACCCGAGGATCCGCGCCCCACGGCACGCCTTCGCCCGTCGTATGGATGCTCGGGTCAAGCCCAAGCATGACGGAGGAGACGGGGGGAGCGCGTACCGGAGCGCGCGGTGGAAACGCAACCGAGCACAGGCAAAACAAAAAGGCCCTCCTTGCGGAGGGCCTTTTGCTTGGGAGGCGCGTAAATTTACGCCTTGTAGGTCTGCACGGCGCCGGGGAGCTTGCTCCATTCGGCATACCAGGTGTCGAAGAGCTTGAGCTGGCTTTCGACATAGCCGCGCTGGCTGTCGGAGAGCGCGTCGGTCTCATTGAAGTGCAGCGTGTATTCCTTGTCGCCCTTCAGCACCATCATGTGCTTGAAGTAGAGGACGAGGTCCGGGCCTTCGTCGAACGAGGAGAGCACGCCGAGGGCCGATTCCAGCTCCAGCGCGCGGGCGCGGGCGTCCGCATCGCCCCGGGCGGCCGCCTGGGCGAGGTTGCACATGTGGAGGACTTCCTTCGGCAGCACGCAGCCGATGCCGGTGATCGCGCCGACGGCGCCGCAATTGACGAAGCCGTGGAAGACGCAGGTGTCGACGCCGATCATCAGCGAGACGTCGTCGTCGCGGCTGGTGATGTTCTCGGCCGCATAGCGCATGTCGGCAGCGCCGCCGAATTCCTTGAAGCCGACGAGGTTCTTGTGGTCCTGGCGCAGCGCGAAGAAGAGGTCGGCGCGCGTGGCGAAGCCGTAATAGGGGCTGTTGTAGATGACGGCCGGAAGATCGGGGGCGGCCGAGAGGATCGCCTTGAAGTGGTTCTTCTGGGCGGCGATGACGGAGCCGCGGGAAAGGACGCGCGGGATGACCATGAGGCCCTGCGCGCCGACCTTCTGGGCGTGGGCGGCATGCGCGACGGCAGAAGCGGTGTTGACGGCGCCGGTGCCGACGATGACCGGGATGCCGGCCTTCACGAGGCGTTCGACGCCTTCCATGCGCTGTTCGTCCTTCAGCAACGGCCAGTCACCCATCGAGCCGCAGTAGACGACGGCGGACATGCCCTTTTCGATCAGTTCCTTGCCCTTGCGCACCAGCGCGTCGAAGTCGGGCGTGCGGTCGTCCTTGCAGGGGGTCATCAGGGCGGGAATGACACCGGAAAAAATCTTGGCCTTCATGTCGATCTCCTATGGCGGGTTCGGTCGGGCGGTCGGCGATGCAAGGCCTCCCCCTCTCTCGACGATGGATATAACATCTTGTATTTTATTTGTCGACAAGAAAAATACAAAAGCTCAGAGCGCGATGTCGAGCCTGTCGTTCCGGCTGAAAAGCTTTTGCACCTGCGCGACGATCGCCTCTGCATGCGCCTTGCCGAGCCGGTCCGCCTCCTCGATGTCGCGCGCCTCGATGGCGGCGATGATCGCGGCATGCTCGTCCACGAAGCGCTGCGGGAACTGCTCCTCGTAGGACTGGTAATAGAGCTGCAGGATGCGCCGGCCCTCATCGAGCAGGCGGCGGAACAGGCTGGTGAAATAGGGATTGCGGCCGGCCTCGGCGATGGCGGCGTGGAAGGCGGCATTGGTGGCGATCATCGTGAGGTTGTCGCGCATGGCCAGCGCCGCCGCATAGTCCTCGTGGAAGCCCCTGATGACCGGCAGGTCCTCGGGCCGGTGGTTCTGCGCGGCAAGCCGCGTCGTCACCCGGTACATCAGCACCAGCGCGTCGAAGAAGGTGTGGAGGTTGAGGAAATCGATGTTCGACACCATGGTCGAGCGGTTCGGCAGGGTCTCGATCAGCCCTTCGCCGGCAAGCCGCACCAAGGCTTCGCGGATCGGCGTGCGCGACATCTTGAACCGCTCGGCAAGCTGCACCTCGTCGATGGGGCTGCCGGGGGCGAGCTTCAGGTCGAGGATCTGGTCGCGCAGGAGGTCGTAGACCATCTTCACGCCGGAGCCGCGCTTGCGTTCGGGCAGGGAATGGGAATCGGTGTCGGTCATCGAAAATCCTCTTGTCGACAAAAGAAATACAATTGTCCGCCGGCGCTATCAATCGTTTTAAGTGGGCCCTTTGGCGAAAGCGCCGTCAAGCCCGCCGGGCCGGCAGGCGACAAGAAGGATGGGGAAAGCCGCATGCGCGCAGCCCGTTCCGCGCCCCGCCGCGGGGAAGCGGCAGGGTCCGGTGCGGGCCGGTCAGAAGAGGGTTTCGTAGATTTCCGGCTTGAAGCCGGCCGTCAGCGCACCGTCGCGGTCGAGGATGGGGCGCTTGATCATCGAGGGCTGGGCCTGCATCAGCGCGATGGCCCTGGCGGCGTCGAGGTCCTGCTTGTCGGCATCGGGCAGGGCGCGGAAGGTGGTGCCGGCCCGGTTCAGCACGGCTTCCCAGCCGAGCGTGTCGACGAAGCGCGTCAGGCTCGCCGCGTCGATGCCCTCGGCCTTGTAGTCGTGGAAACGGTAGGCGACGCCCCTGGCGTCCAGCCAGGCGCGCGCCTTCTTCATCGTGTCGCAGTTCCTGATGCCGTAGATCGTGACGGTCATGCGCCTCTCCTCATGCCCTGCCGCTCAAAGGCTCAGGAACTTCTCGATGACGGCATCGACCTCCGCCGTCTTCAGGCCGGCGATGTTGATGCGGCCGGAGGTCGGCATGTAGATCGCCTGCTCGGCGCGCAGCTTCAAGACGTCCGCCGCCTCCAGCGGCAGCAGCGAGAACATGCCTTCCTGCTCGCGGATGGCCGTCGCCACCTGCCAGCGGCGGGAAAGTCCGGCGGCAAGGCGCTCGCGGATGGCGGTGATGCGCAGGCGCATCGCTTCGATCTCCGCCATCCAGTCCGCCTTCAGCGCTTCATCGCCGAGGATCGTGCTGACGATGGCCGAGCCGTGGTCCGGCGGCATGGAATAGTTGACGCGGGCGAGCGCCGCGAGGTTGCTGCGCAGCGCCGGCACGGCATCGGCATTGCCGCAGGCGGCATAGACCGCGCCCGTGCGCTCGCGGTAAAGCCCGAAGGACTTCGAGCACGAGACGGCGACCAGCATTTCCGGCACGGCGGCAAGCAGCATGCGCAGGCCCGCGGCATCCTCGTCGAGGCCGCGGCCGTAGCCCTGGTAGGCGATGTCGACGAGCGGCATCAGGCCGCGCGCGGCGATGAGGTCGGTGACGGCGCGCCACTGCTCGGCGGAGAGGTTCGCGCCCGTCGGGTTGTGGCAGCTTGCGTGCAGCAGCACGGCGTCGCCGGGAGCGGCGCCCGAAAGCGCCTCCACCATGCGCTCGAAGAGCACGCTCTGCGAGGGAATGTCGAAGAAGGGATAGGTGGCGATCTCCAGGCCCGCGGCCTGGAAGATGCTGGCATGGTTCGGCCAGGTCGGCATGCCGAGCCAGATGCGCTTGACGCCGAGGCGCACGAGAAGGTCGCCGCCGATGCGCAGCGCACCCGAGCCGCCCGGCGTCTGCAGGCCGGCGACGGCGCGTCCGCGCCCGGCTTCGCCCGCCGTCAGGTCCCACAGGCGTTCGAGGAAGACGGGGTCGCCTTCCGGGCCGACATAGGCCTTGGTCGGCTGCGTCTCGACGAGGCGGCGCTCGGCTTCCTTCACCGCACGGAAGATCGGCGTCGCGCCCGTCTCGTCGCGGTAGACGCCGACGCCGAGGTCCACTTTGCCGGGCCGGGCATCGGCGCGGTAAAGGCCGATGAGGGCGAGCAGCGGGTCGTCGGGCTGGGGGGCGAGGGCGTCGAACATGGCCGGGATTCCTGTGCGGGGGTCTGTGCTGCAAGCGGTTTAGGCCAAAGTTCGCGCAAAATCGACAGGGATATTGCGCTAGTCGCGCAAGAAACGTCGCACCCCCGGGTTCTGCGCGGAAGACGGGCATGGGCGGCACGCGCTGCCCCGATATTTGCGGAACCTTCCTGTCGCAGGGTGGTTGCCGGAAGGAAGCCGTCCCCCATATGATGACCGGGTGCCATGAGGAAGGTCCGTTGGACAGGAATGCCAAGATCGCACAGGCCGCGCTGCTGACGGCCATTCGCAACCGCCGCGGCCATCGGCCGCCGGAGAACAATCGCCCGGGCGACACCGTGATCGCGTCCTACAACGTGCACAAATGCGTGGGCGTCGACCGGCGCTTCGATCCCGAGCGCACGGCAAGCGTGATCGCCGAGATCGATGCGGACATCATCGCCGTGCAGGAGGCCGACAAGCGGTTCGGCGAGCGTTCCGGCCTTCTGGACCTCGAAGCGCTGGAGCGCGACTGCGGCCTCGTGCCGGTGCCGATCACCGCGCTCTCCTCGACCGGCCACGGCTGGCACGGCAACATGATCATGATCCGCAAGGGCGCGGTCGGCGGCGTGCGGCAATTGAAGCTGCCGGGCGTGGAGCCGCGCGGCGCGCTGGTCGTGACGCTCGACCTGCCGCTCGGCAAGCTGCGGCTCGTCGCGGCGCATTTCGGGCTCCTCAGGCGCTCGCGCGAGCAGCAGGCAATGGCAATCCTCGCCTCGGTGGCGGAGGAAGAGGAAATGCCCACCCTGCTCGTCGGCGACCTCAACGAATGGCGTGTCGGCCGGCGGTCCTCGCTCGCCCGCCTCCAGCCGACCTTCGATCCGGCCTCCGGTGCGGTGCCGAGCTTTCCCTCGCGCTTTCCCGTGCTGGCGCTCGACCGGGCGCTCGGCCATCCGCACGACCTCGTCACCTCCGTGGAGGTGCACGACACGCCGCTCGCCCGCCTTGCCTCCGATCACCTGCCGATCAAGGCGCATATCGACCTCAAGGTCGCCTCGGAGCGGAACGCGGCGCCTAAAGATACGGCGAGCCGAGCCATGTGATGCGCTCGACGAGGCGCTGGGCGAAGGGCCGGGCCTTCAGGTCCTCCAGCCTCACCTCTTCGGCGCTCCACAGCGCGGCGGCGATGCGTCGGCCGATGAGGTCGGCGAACCCCGCATCGATCACCTCGATATCCACCTCGAAGTTCAGCCGCAGCGAGCGCGGGTCCATGTTGGACGAGCCGACATAGGACCAGGCGCCGTCGATGACCGTGAGCTTGGAATGGTTGAAGGGGCCCGAGGCGCGCCAGATGCGGCAGCCGTATTTCAGGAGCTGGTCGAACTGCGCGGTCATGGCAAGGTCGACGAGCTTGAGGTTGTTGGAGGAGGGGACGACGATGTCGATCGCCACCCCGCGCCGCGCCGCCGTCACGATGGCGCTGATCAGCTCCCGGTCCGGCAGGAAATAGGGCGACATGATGCGGATATGCCGCTTGGCGACCGAGACGGCGCCCATCAGCATGCGGTGGTTGGTCTCAAGGCTCTTGTCCGGCCCGGAGGCAACGGCGCGGGCGAACATGCCGCTTCCCGGCGCATCCGGCGGCGGGGCGATCTGCCAGGCCTCGCCGGAAAGATCGTCGCCGCCGGAAAAGCGCCAGTCCTCGTAGGCGATGCGGAAAAGGTCGCCGACGACCGGGCCGGTGAGGCGGAAATGCGTGTCGAGCGCGGCGGCCTCGCCGGAGAACTCCGTGCAGAAGCCCGAGCGGATGTTGAGCCCGCCGGTAAAGGCGAGGCTGCCGTCGACGACGAGGATTTTCCGGTGGGTGCGCAGGTTCGCATAGGGCAGGCGCAGCCCCATGACGATATTGCCGTTGAAGACGTCCGCCGGCACCTTCGCTCGCCTGAGGTCCGAGACGATGGAGGGGATGGAGTAGCGGGCGCCGACCGCGTCGATCAGCACGCGGACCGCGACGCCCCGCGCCACGGCCGCCGAAAGCGCCGCGACGAAGCGCTCGCCGGCATCGTCGCGGTCGAAGATATAGGTTTCGAGCAGGATGGAGCGTTCGGCGGCGTCGATCGCGGCGAGCATCGCGGCGTAAGCCTCGTCGCCGGTCGAAAGCAGGTCGATGCGGTTGCCGGAGGTGAGCTTGCAGCGCCCGACCGTATCGCCGAGCCGCTGCATGGCGGCCAGCGCCTCGCCGTAGATCGCCTGCACTTCCGTGTCTGAGACGTCATATTCCTCGAGATGGTGCCAGCCGGCGGCAAGCAGCCCCTCGCGGCCGAGATTGAGCGTCTTGCGGCGGATGCGGTTGACCCCGCCGACGGCGTAGATGAGCGGTCCGACGACGGGCGAGAGCACGATGACGCCGACCCAGCCGATGGCCGCGCGGACCTCCTCCTTCGTCATCGTCGCGTGGATGGCGGCCGGAACGCCGAGGGCGACCGACAGGACGACGAGGATATGGGGCCAGTAGGCCGAAAGCGTCTCAAACATGATGCGTGCGGATCATCCCAGGCCGGCAGCCGTTGTGCCTCTATATATTGCCTGGGACGATCCGAATGCGAGAGGGAGGAACATGCAAGCGGCGAAAGATTTTCGCCGCCGGCCGTCAGTCCTCCAGCGTGCCGGGCTTGCGGTCCTTGCGGGTCGCCTCGCGGCAGGCGATCTTCATCAGGTCGTCGCCGCGCCGGGCATGGCGGGCGGAGCTGCGCGTGGCGACCAGCCCGTCGTGGCGCGCCGTCACCTCCAGCGTGCCGTCCGCCTCGCCCGGCCGCACGATCAGCGTTGCCAGGAGGTCGCCGGCCTTCACCTCCTCGCCGATGTCGCGGTGGAAGAGGATCGTGCCCGGCTCGGGCGCACGCACCATCTCGATATTGTCGAGCGGCACGGCAGGGCCGGCATAGGTTCTTGCCTGATGCGCCGAATCGGCGACGATGCCGCGGCCGGCAAGGAAGGCCCACAGCCCGTCCGCATCGTGCTTTGCCATGTCGGGATAGACGTCGCGCCGGCCGCGCAGCTCCACGGTCGTTGCGAGCCGGCCGGGAACGCTTTTCAGCTTGTCGCCGCCCTGGTGCTTGAAGGCATGGCCGACGGCCTCCTCGAAGGCGGTGCTTTCGCCGTCGGAGAGGAACACGGCCTGCATGTCGAGGCTTGAGGCAAGGTCTGCCGCCTCCGGCCAGAAGTCCTCATCGATATAGGCATATTGCAGGGATTCGTCGTCGCAATGCAGGTCGAGCACGAGGTCGGCGCCGAGCGCGGTGTGCAGCAGCGTGCGCTTCAGCCGGTCGGCGGCGCTGCGGCGCTCCAGGCCTTCGAGCAGGCCGTCGCGTCCGGCAAGCGCCACCAGCGGGAAGTCGCGGTTGAAATTGGTGCGCGAGCCGAGGTCGAAGCGGCCCTGCATCTCGCCGAAATGCGACTGGGCAAGCCCGATCGGGTTCGCCTGCGGCACGACGGTGATGTCGCCGCGGATCGCACCTTCGCCATCGGCCTTGCGCAGCCGCTCGAGGAGGAAATGGAGGAGGGCGGTGCCGGGCAGCTCGTTGGAATGCAGCGCCGCCTGGATATAGACGGAGGGCGCCGCCGCATCGCTGCCCTTGAAGCGGTAGACCGGCACGCGCCATTCGATGCCTGCCGTATCGCCGCCGATGATGATCTCGGATCGTTCCACGTCGTCTCCTCCTGAATCGTTTGCCGAGGGGTTATGCGAATTGCCCGCGCATGGCGCAAGCCCCGGCAAGAAACGGGTTGAAAGTCGCCGGGCAAAGCCCGATCTTGTGACAAAACGGGAACAGGAGCCGGATATGGCCCACAAGACGCACTATCTGATCTTCGAGACCGAGGCCGGTCCGTGCGGCATCGCCTGGAGCGAGGCCGGCGTCCTGCGCTTCCAGCTTCCCGGCGAGAGCGCCGAAACCACGCGCCGCCTGCTGCTGCGCCATCTGCCCGAGGCGGAGCCGGCCGAGCCGCCGCCGGCCGTCGCGAAGGCTGTCGCCGGGGCGACGCGCTATTTCGCCGGAGAAGCGGCGGATTTTTCCGACGTGCCGCTCGATCTTGCCGGCCAGAGCGATTTCTTCCTGAAGGTCTATGCGGCCGCGCGCCGCCTCCACTGGGGCGAGACGACGACCTACGGCACGCTCGCCCGGGAACTCGGCGCCGGGCCGGAGGCCGCCCGCGAGGTGGGGCAGGCCATGGCGAAGAACCCCGTCGCCCTCATCATCCCCTGCCATCGGGTGCTCGCCGCCGGCGGCAAGGTCGGGGGCTTTTCCGCACCCGGCGGAGCGTCGTCGAAACTGAAGATGCTGGCGCTGGAAGGCATCTCCCTTGCTGCGCCGGAGCCGGCGCAGCAATCCTTCGGGTTCTGAAGAGGCTACGCCCGCAGCGTCCCGCCGGTGGTCTTCACGACATTGCCGACGATCTTGGCCGTCAGGGCCTCGAAGTCCTCGTCCGTCAGCGTCTTGTCGACCGGCTGGATGACGACCTCGATGGCGATGGACTTCCGGCTCTCGCCCAGCGACGCCCCCTCGAACACGTCGAAGACGTTGACGGCGGCGATCAGCTTGCGGTCGGCGCCGCTCGCCGCGCGGACGATCGCGCCCGCTTCCACCGTCTTGTCGACGACGAAGGCGAAGTCGCGCCTGACGGCCTGGAAGGGCGAGAGGTCGAGCGCCGGCTTGGTGCGCGTCGCCTTCTTCTTCGGCTCGGGCATGGCGTCGACGAAGATCTCGAAGCCTGAGAGCGCGCCGGAGACATCGAGCGCGCCGAGCGCCTTCGGATGGAACTCGCCGAAATAGCCGAGAACGATCTTCGGGCCCATCTTGATCGTGCCGGAGCGGCCCGGATGATACCAGCCGGGCGCGCCGGGCTCGATCTGCACATTGCCCATCGGCAGGCCGCAGGCCTCGATCACGGCGAGCGCGTCGGCCTTGGCGTCGTAGACGTCGACCGGCTTGCCGCCGCCCTTGGCGGCGTTCGACCAGAGGCGGCCGGAGCCCGAAAGCGAGGCCGTGCCGCGGCGAATGCCGCCGGCAACGCGCCGCTGGCCTTCCGGCCGGTCGCTCTCGTAGGTGCCGGAGACCTCGAAGAGCGCGACATCGCCGTAACCCTTGTCGGCATTGCGCTGGGCGGCCGAAAGCAGGCCCGGCAGCAGCGAGGGGCGCATGTCCGACATGTCGGCCGCGATCGGGTTCGACAGGGCCAGCGAGGCCGCGCCGCCGCCGAAGAGCTCGGCATGGGCCTTCGGGATGAAGGACCATGTGACGGCTTCCAGCATGCCGCGCGCGGCAAGCGCCCGCCGGGCGAGCCGCGAGCGGATCTGCAGCGTGGTGAGGATACGGCCGTTGACCGCGCCGTGGCTTTCGAGCGGCGCCGGACGGATGTTGTCGACGCCGTGGATGCGCATGACCTCTTCCACGAGGTCCGCCTTGCCGTCGACGTCGGGGCGCCAGGAGGGAACCGCGACCGAGACACGCTCGCCCGCGCCCGTCACGGTGAAGCCGAGGCGGGCGAGGATGTTGGTGCTCTCGGCTTCCGAGACGTCGAGGCCGGTCAGGCGCCTGACTTCCGAGAACGGGAAATCGACGACCTTCGGCGTATAGCCCTTGTAGCCGACGACATCGGCCTTTGCCGCCGTGCCGCCGCAGAGCTCCAGCACCAGTTCGGTGGCGCGCTCGAGGCCCGGCACCATGTATTCCGGGTCCACGCCGCGTTCGAAGCGGTAGCGGGCATCGGTGATGATGCCGTGCGAGCGGCCGGTCTTGGCGACGTTCATCGGGTCCCAGAGCGCCGACTCGATCAGCACGTCGACGGTGTTCTCGTCGCAGCCGGAATGCTCGCCGCCCATGATGCCGCCGATGGATTCGACGCCGTTGTCGTCGGCAATGACGATGTTGGACGGGTTGAGCGTATATTCGCGGGTGTCGAGCGCCAGCACCTTTTCGCCTTCCGCCGCGCGGCGCACGACGAGGTCGCCCTTTACCTTGGCCGCGTCGAAGACGTGTAGCGGACGGCCCTGGTCGAAGGTCATGTAGTTGGTGATGTCGACGAGCGCGTTGATCGGGCGAAGGCCGATGGCGAGAAGCCGCTGCTGCATCCAGCGCGGGCTCGGGCCGTTCTTCACGCCACGCACGAGGCGGAGCGCGAAGCCGGGGCACAGATGATCGTCGCCACCGAGCGCCAGCTTCACCTTGACCGGCGTCTCGCCTTCCACCGTGAAGGACGGCGCCTTCGGGGTTTTCAGCGTACCGAGGCCGGAGGCGGCAAGATCGCGGGCGATGCCGTAGATGCTCGTGCAATCCGGACGGTTCGGCGTCAGGTTGATCTCGATGACCGGATCGTCGAGGCCGGCATAGGCGGCATAGCTCGTGCCGACCGGCGCATCGGCCGGAAGATCGATGATGCCGTCATGGTTGTCGGAGATTTCCAGTTCCTTCTCCGAGCACATCATGCCGCGGCTCTCGACGCCGCGGATATTGCCCACGGAAAGCGTGACATCGATGCCGGGCACATAGGTGCCGGGCGCGGCGAAGGCGCCGACAAGGCCGGCGCGCGCGTTCGGTGCGCCGCAGACGACCTGGACCGGGTCGCCCTTGCCGGTATCGACCATCAGCACGCGCAGCTTGTCGGCATTCGGATGCTGCTCGGCGGAGACCACTTTGGCGATGACGAAGGGCTTGAACGCCGCCTTGTCGTCGACATGTTCCACTTCAAGGCCGATCGCCGTCAGCTTGTCGCAGATCTCTTCGAGCGTGGCGTTGGTGTCGAGATGGTCCTTCAGCCAGGAGAGCGTGAATTTCATTGTCTTTCTCCTTGGATGCCGGTTATGCGCTGAGGCCGCCGAACAAAGTCGGCATGTCGAGCGGGCGGAAGCCGTAGTGGCTCAGCCAGCGGACGTCGGCGTTGAAGAAGTCGCGCAGGTCCGGCATGCCGTATTTCAGCATGGCGATGCGGTCGAGGCCCATGCCCCAGGCAAAGCCCTGGTATTCGTCGGGATCGAGCCCGCCGGCCCGCAGCACGTTCGGATGGACCATGCCGCAGCCGAGGATTTCCATCCAGTCCGTGCCCTCGCCGAACTTGACGATCGGGCCGGACGAGCGGTCGCACTGGATGTCGACCTCGAAGGACGGCTCGGTGAAGGGGAAGAAGGACGGGCGGAAGCGCATGGTGACGCTGTCGACCTCGAAGAAGGCCTTGCAGAATTCCTCCAGCACCCAGCGCATGTTGGCGACATTGGCCTTCGTGTCGACAACGAGGCCTTCCACCTGGTGGAACATCGGCGAGTGCGTCGCGTCACTGTCCTGCCGGTAGGTCTTGCCGGGGATGATGATGCGGATCGGCGGCTTCTGCGCCTCCATGGTGCGCACCTGCACGGGCGAGGTGTGCGTGCGCAGCACCTTGCGCTCGCCGCTCTCGCCGGCGGGGAAGAAGAACGTGTCGTGCATCTCGCGGGCCGGATGGCCCTCGGGGAAGTTCAGCGCCGTGAAGTTGTAGTAGTCCGTCTCGACGTCCGGGCCCTCGGCGATGGAGAAGCCCATGTCGCCGAAGATCGCGGTGATCTCGTCGACGATCTGGCTGATCGGATGGATGCGCCCGCGCTCGGCCGGCGAGGAGCGGACGGGCAGGCTGACATCGACCTTTTCGGCGGCAAGGCGCGCCGCGATGGCGGCATCGCGCAGCGCGCTCTTGCGCTCGGCGATGGCGTCGGTCACGCGCGTCTTCAGCGCGTTGATCGCCGCGCCGCGCGTCTGGCGCTCTTCCGGCGACATGGTGCCGAGCGTCTTCAGGAGCTCGGAGACGGAGCCCTTCTTGCCGAGCGCGGAAACCCGCACGGCTTCGATCGCCGCCTCGTCGGAGGCCGCGGCAACGTCGGACAGGAGCTGTTCTTCCAGTGTGTCGAGTTCAGTCATCTTTACCTGCTTTGCTTGCGTCGGCCGGGCGGGGAGGCAGAAGAACCTCGCAGAGATAGCGGGTTGCGGCGAGGAAGCGTCGCAGATCACTACCCATGTGAACGCGCCCGATCAATCGGGTGGTGGACAAAAACTTGGCGAGGAACCGCACCATGTCCGCAAGCGCCGCCTCGGCGGCGGGCGGCGCATTGGTACGCCAGGCGGCATAGGCTTTTTCGGCCGTCGCCTCGCCGAGGCGCGCACGGTCGACGAGCTGCAGGAAGAGCAGCCACAGATCGCGCGCCTGGGCGGTCGCGAGCGGCATGGCCGCCTCCGGCTCCTCCTCGAAATCCATGAAGCCGATGCGGTGTTCGCCGGCCACGAAGAAGTCGCGCGGATGAGGCCGCCCGTGGCAGAGGCCCTTGCCGTGCAGCGCGCCGAGATGGGCGGCACAGGCGACGAGCAGGCCGTCATGGGCGGCGGGGTCGCTGTCGCGCAGCACATCGAGCCGCGCCGTCACCGTCGGCGCGACGTCGGAGAGGACGAGCGCGCTGCCGGAGGAATAGAGCACCTTCGGCACGGGCACGCCGGCCGCGGCGAAGGTCCCGATGCGGCGGATCTCGCGGGCGATCATGCCCTTGCTGTCGAGAGTGGGGGAAGGGCGCAGGAACGGCTGGCCGAACAGGCGGGCCAGCAGGTTCTGCGCCTTCGTCCAGACCGGCGGGCGCTCCGTGCCGTAGCGTTTGATCCAGACCGCGCCGAAGGAAAGCTCCACGCGCTCGACGCGGCGCGCCTCGCGGGTGAGCGCGGCAAGCAGCGTGCGGATGTCCGCATCGGTCATCTCCGGGATCGCGCCGAGCGCGTCGAGCCTTGCGTCCATGGTCCTCATCCGGATCAAAAACAAAACCCGCCCCGGTTCCCCGGCGCGGGTTTCACAACGAAGCAGGAATGGTTGTGAGCGCCGGTTAGTTGACGGCGGCCTCAAACTCGTTCTGCGTGCCGGCTTCCTTGAGGTATTCCAGCGCCTTCTTGGCGGCTGCGACGAGCGCGCCGAAAGCTGCGGTCTCATGGATCGCCATGTCGGAAAGCACCTTGCGGTCGACTTCGATGCCGGCCTTGTTGAGGCCGTCGATGAAGCGGCCGTAGGTCAGGCCATGCTCGCGGACGGCAGCGTTGATGCGCTGGATCCACAGGGCGCGGAAGTTGCGCTTGTTGACCTTGCGGTCGCGGTAGGCGAACTGCTTGGAACGATCAACCGCTGCCTTGGCGGCGCGGATGGTGTTCTTGCGGCGGCCGTAGAAACCCTTGGCTGCCTTGAGTGTCTTCTTGTGCTTGGCGTGGGACGTTACGCCGCGTTTTACACGTGCCATGTCATGATCTCCTTAACGTATCAAATTGCTCGAGAAGTCTCAGAGACCGTTCGGCAGGTAGTTCTTGATGACCTTCTTGCCATCGGGCTCGGCCAGCACCATGGTGCCGCGCGCGTCGCGAATGAACTTGTTGGTACGCTTGATCATGCCGTGGCGCTTGCCGGCGGCGGCAGCGACGACCTTGCCGGTCGCGGTGATCTTGAACCGCTTCTTGGCAGACGACTTCGTCTTCATCTTGGGCATTTTGCTACTCCATTCTTCTTGAATTCGAGACGGCTGACGAGGCGCGTCTCCAGCGTAAAGAACGGCCACGGCATGCCCTGCCGGACCGTTCGGACGGCGGCTTGTAACCGAAGTCCCCGAAAAGCGCAACCGGATTCCGTGGAAAGGCCGGTTTTGCGGGCGGAAATGGAAAAGCCGCCCCGAAAGGCGGCTTGATCCGTTCGGCAGGAAGGCCCGCGGGTTTACCGCGGCGCGAGCACCATCATCATCTGGCGGCCTTCGAGCTTCGGCTCGGCTTCGACCTTGGCGATAGTCTGGGTGTCTTCCTTGACCTGCTGCAGGAGCTTCATGCCGAGTTCCTGGTGGGCCATTTCGCGGCCGCGGAACTTCAGCGTCACCTTCACCTTGTCGCCTTCGTCGAAGAAGCGGTTCATCGCCTTCATCTTCACCTCATAGTCATGGGTGTCGATGTTCGGGCGCATCTTGATTTCCTTGATCTCGACGATCTTCTGCTTCTTGCGCGCTTCGGCCGCCTTCTTCTGGTTGGCGTATTTCAGCTTGCCGAGGTCAAGGATCTTGCAGACGGGCGGCTCGGAGTTCGGTGCGATCTCCACGAGATCGAGGCCGGCTTCCTCGGCCATGCGGAGCGCCTGATCGGTGGGGACGGTGCCGTGGTTGTGGCCTTCGGCATCGATGAGCTGGATCCGGGGAACCCGGATTTCCCTGTTGGAGCGCGGGCCGTCCTTGACGGGGGCTTCCGCTTTGAATGGTCTGCGAATGGTCGTGTTCTCCTCGAACTGTTTCGACTGGTACGATGGCGTGCGTCGATCGGGCCGTCTTGCCGCCCTGCGGCGTCTGTCGGCAATGTGTTGATCGCGCTTCCGAAGTCAATAGCATGGGACGTGGAAAAAATCACCACCTGTCCTTGCGGTTGCGAATCTGGTCTAGGACGGGGCCGACAGGCGGGAGCCGGGCGGTTTTCCGACCGCGGCGCACGACAGGGAGATAGGCATGGCGACGGCGAACGGCAACGGGGACGCGGTGGAATTCATCACGGTCGGCACGGGCGGGGATGCGCGCGGGATCGCCGTTTCGCTCCAGCGTCCCGCAGCCGGCAACGGCCTTGCCCATTTCGTCTGGCTCGGCGGCTACCGTTCCGACATGTCGGGCACCAAGGCGATGGAGCTTGCCAGCCTTGCCGCGCGCCTCGGCACCGGCTGCGTGCGCTTCGACTATTCGGGCCACGGCGCCTCGGGCGGCGCCTTCACGGACGGCACGATCTCGCGCTGGCTCGAGGAAGCCCTCGCCGTGGTCGATCATGCGGTAAAGACGATCGGCACGCGCCGCGCCGTGCTGGTCGGCTCCTCCATGGGCGGCTGGATCGCGCTGCGCGCCGTCGAGGAGCTCGCAAGGCGGAACGGCGTCGGGATCGCCGGCCTCGTCCTCATCGCCCCCGCGCCGGATTTCACCTCGGAGCTGATCGAGCCCAACCTGACGCAGGCCGAGCGCACGGCGCTTGCCGAGCGCGGGCAGTTCGAGGAACCGACGTCCTACGGCCCCGACCCGAACATCTATACCTTGAAGCTCATCGAGGACGGACGGCAGAACCGCGTGCTCGACGGCGTCATCGAGACGGGCTGCCCCGTGCATATCCTGCAGGGCATGGCCGATCCGGACGTTCCCTATGCCCATGCGGTGCGCTTGATGGAGCATCTTTCCGGCGACGACGTGGTGCTGACGATGATCCGCGACGGCGATCACCGCCTCTCGCGCCCGCAGGATATCGCGAAGATCCTCGAGGCCGCTGAGGCGCTTGCCGGCGCACCGTGAAGCGCCGGCCGGCCGCGTCTTAACCATAATGCGGCATCGCCAAAACTGATGATTGACGAAAGGTCCTTCTGGCCGTTAACTTTTTGTTAACGATGAGGGGACGTTTCATGGCACGAATGACTGGTGCAAAGGCCGGGGCTGCAGCGGTGCTCGCTCTCCTCGTATCTTCTTCCTCGGCCTTCACGGCGCCGGCTTCGGCGCTTTCCATGCGGACCGGCGCGGTGACCTCGCAGCCGATCGGCCATTACGAATTCTGTCAGACCCACAAGTCCGAATGCCGCGCCGGCGTGCGCAACCTGGCGCCCGCCAAGGTCACGTCCTTCGGCTGGACCGTCGTCCGCAAGATCAACGCCAGCGTCAACCGCGACATTGCGCCGATGACCGACAAGGACCTCTACGGCAAGGACGAGTTCTGGGCCTATCCGGACAAGGCCGGCGATTGCGAGGACTTCGTGCTCCTCAAGCGCCGCAAGCTGATGCAGCAGGGCTTTGCCGCTGGTGACCTGCTCGTCACCGTCGTGCGCAAGCCGGACGGCGAGGGCCATGCGGTCCTGACGCTGCGCACCACCGAGGGCGACTACATCCTCGACAACCTCAACAACGAGGTGAAGCTGTGGACCGAGACGCCCTATCGCTACCTCAAGCGGCAGGCCTCGTTCAACGCCGGCCGCTGGGTGTCGATCGAGAACGGCGACGCCGTCATGGTGTCCTCGGTCGGCCAGTAGGCATACGGCCATGGGAATTCCGGAAAGGCCGCGGATCGCTCCGCGGCCTTTTGCTTTGTTTACTTGCTGGCCATCGCCGCCATGCGCTCGGAATAGCGCCCGCCCGCCACCTTCGCGGGGGAGAGGAGATCGCCGAGGCGAGCAGCCTCTTCGGCCGTGAGCGCCACGTCCGCGGCGGCAGCGTTCTGCTCCAGATGCGTCACCTTGCTGGCGCCGGGGATCGGCACGATGAAGTCGCCCTGCGCCAGCACCCAGGCAAGTGCGAGCTGGGCCGGGGCGACGCCCTTTTGCGCGGCCATCTCCTCCAGCAGCGCCACCAGTGCCAGGTTGGCGTCGAAGTTCTCCGCCGCAAAGCGCGGCAGCGAGCGGCGGAAATCCGTGTCGGAAAGCCCGTCGAGCTTCTTGAGCGCGCCCGTCAGCACGCCGCGGCCGAGCGGGCTGAAGGGCACGAAGCCGATGCCGAGGCTGCGGCAGGTTTCCAGCACGCCGTTCTCCTCCACGTCGCGGGTCCAGAGGGAATATTCGCTCTGGACGGCGGCGATCGGGTGCACGGCATGGGCCCGTCGGATCGTCTCGGCGCCGGCTTCCGAAAGGCCGAGCGCCTTCACCTTGCCCTCGCGTACGAGCTCGGCCATGGCGCCGATTGTCTCCTCGATCGGCACGGCCGGGTCGACGCGGTGCTGGTAGTAGAGGTCGATGACGTCGGTGCCGAGCCGCTTCAGCGAGGCCTCGGCGACGGCCTTGACGTTCTCCGGCCGGCTGTCCGTGCCGGTGATCATCTCGGCGGACGGCCGGGACGGGTCGATACGGAAGCCGAACTTGGTGGCGATGGCCACCTTGTCGCGCACCGGCTTCAGCGCCTTGCCGACGAGAATCTCGTTGGCATAGGGGCCGTAGACCTCGGCCGTGTCGAAGAGCGTGATGCCGAGGTCGACCGCCCGGTGCAGCGTGGCGATGGCGGCGGCCTCGTCATGGGTTGCGCCGTAGGCGTGGCTCATGCCCATGCAGCCGAGGCCGAGGGCGGAAACGTCGAGGCTGCCGAGATGTCTGTGCTTCATGGCGAAATCCTTCTGGAAGGCGGAAACGGGGGCCGGGCGGCGGGGAAACCGCCGTCATCCGGCAAGGCTCAATCTAGGGCTTGCCGCCTCTTCTGAAAATTGCTGCAAAAGCCAACAACTTGTTCTATCTGTTCGAACAATGAACCGGACCCAGCTTTCCCAGCTCGCCGTGCTGGCCGTCGTCGCGGAGGCGCGCTCCTTTCGCAAGGCGGCCGCGGAGCTTGCCGTCGCGCCCTCGGCCGTCAGCCATGCCGTCTCGGCGCTGGAGGCGAGCCTCGGCGTGCGGCTGCTGGCCCGCACCACCCGCTCCGTCGCGCCGACGGAGGAGGGGCGCCTGCTGCTCGACACGCTCGCGCCCGCGCTTGCCGATATCGGCAATGTCATGGAGGCCTTGGCCGACCGGCAGGGCCGCCCCGCCGGGCCGCTGCGGGTCACCATGCCGCTGATCGCCGCCGAGGAGATCGTCATGCCGCGCCTCGGCGCGTTCCTTTCGGCCTATCCGGAGATCGAACTGGACCTTCGCACGGACGACCGCTTCGAGGACATCGTCGAGAAGGGCTTCGATGCGGGCCTCCGGCTTGGCGAGCATCTGGAGGCGGACATGATCGCGGCCCGGGCGAGCGGCCCGTGGCGCGGCCTCGTCGTCGGCGCGCCCGCCTATTTCGAGCGGCACGAAAAGCCCCTGCAGCCGCGCGATCTCATGCAGCACCGCTGCGTCCGCCGGCGCTTTTCCAGCGGGCGGATCTATCGCTGGGAACTGGAGAAGGACGGGCGGCAGGTGACCGTCGATGTCGACGGGCCGCTCATCGTCTCCGACCAGCGGCTGATGCGCGCCGCCGCCATCGACGGGGCGGGCCTTGCCTATGTCTTCGACCAGCGCGTTGCCGAGGACATCGCCGCCGGCCGGCTCGTGCCGGTGCTGGAGGACTGGTGCCCCGCCTTCGACGGCTTTTCGATCTACTATCCTTCGCGCCGGCAGATGCGCCCGGCGCTGCGCGCCTTCGTCGATTTCTTCCGCTACCGGGGCTGAGGCTCAGGTCGCAAGGCGGTAGCGCAGGTGCCCGTCGGTCTCCACATAGCTGTCGTAGAGCCTGCGGGCGCGTTCGTTCTTCTCGCTGACATGCCAGTAGATGCCGCGCCAGCCGTGGCGCCTGGAGATGGCGACGAGGTCGTCGATCAGCGCCCGCCCGACGCCCTTGCCGCGCGCTGCGCCGTCCACGAAGAGGTCTTCCAGGTAGCCCTCCGGCGCGATGTCCCAGGTGGAATCGTGATAGTGGTGAATGGCAAAGCCGAGCAGCCTGCCGTCCTCCTCGGCGACGCGCATCGAGACGCGCGAGGCGGGATCGAGGATGCGCGCCCAGGTGAAGGCCGTCACCTCCTCCGATACCTCGGTGCCGTAGAAGGCGAGATAGCCGGCCCAGAGTGTCCTCCAGGCCGCCTCGTCGGTTTCGCGTGCGTCGCGGATGAGGAGCGCCATGGTCACGCGCCCGCGCGGTCGAGCGCGGCCATCTGGTCGGCGGAAAGCGTCAGGGCCGCCGCCTTCGTCAGGCTGGCGAGCTGCGCAAGGCTGGTGGCGCTGGCGATGGGCGCCGTCACGGCGGGCTTGGCCATCAGCCAGGCGAGCGCGATTTCCGCGGGCGCCGCACCCGTCTCGGCCGAAACGCTGTCGAGCGCGGCGAGGATGCGCAGGCCCTTGTCGTCGAGATAGCGGGCAACGCCGCCGCCGCGCGCCTTGCCTTGCGTATCCGCCTTGCTGCGGTACTTGCCGGAAAGGAAGCCGGAGGCGAGGCTGTAATAGGTGATGACGCCGATGTCCTCCCTGCGGCAGAGGTCCGCCAGCGGACCCTCGAAGCCCGCCCGGTCGTAGAGATTGTATTCCGGCTGCAGCGCGCCGTAGCGCGGCAGGCCCGCCCTGTCGGCGGCCTCGAAGGAGGCCTGAAGCTGGCCGGCATCGAGGTTGGAGGCGCCGAAGGCGCGCACCTTGCCCGCCTTCAAGAGGCCGGCATGGGCCTCCAGCGTCTCCTCGTAAGGCGTTTCCGGGTCCGGCCAGTGCGAGAGGTAGAGGTCGATATGGTCGGTCTGGAGCCGACGCAGCGAGTTCTCCACCTCCTCGACGATCCGGGCCTTGCGCAGGTCCCGCCGCCCCTGGCCCATGTCGGAGCCGACCTTGGTGATGATCACCACCTTGTCGCGGGCGATGCCGGAACGCTTCAGCCACTTGCCGATGATCATCTCGGATTCGCCGCCCTCGTTGCCCGGCACCCAGCGGGAATAGGCGTCCGCCGTGTCGATGGCGTTGAAACCGGCGCCGGTGAAGGCGTCGAGCAGGTCGAACGAGGTCTTCTCGTCGGCCGTCCAGCCGAACACGTTGCCGCCGAAGACGAGCGGGGCGATGGAAAGGCCGGTCTTGCCGAGGGGGCGGAGCTGCATGGGGATCCTCCAAGGGGTTCGTGCTGAAATATTCTCTCCACATAGGGCGCTGCGCGCCCTTTGCGACGCCCGCGCGGGAATTTCGGGCGCTTGCGAGGAACGTACCTCGCCGCTAGTCTCTCGCGCAAATCAAGGAGGATCATCATGTTGCGTTTCGGAATCCTGTCGACGGCCAAGATCGGCCGCGAGCTCGTCGTGCCGGCCATCCAGGATGCGGAGAACTGCGTCGTTACCGCCATCGCCAGCCGCGACCACGCCAAGGCCCGCGCCATGGCCGACCGCTTCTCCGTGCCGCATGCCTTCGGCTCCTACGAGGAGATGCTGGCCTCCGACACCATCGACGCGGTCTACATCCCGCTGCCGACCTCGCAGCATGTCGAATGGTCGATCAAGGCGGCCGATGCGGGAAAGCATGTGCTGTGCGAAAAGCCGATCGCGCTCGATGCCGGCGAGATTTCCGCGCTGATTGCGGCGCGCGACCGCAACAGGGTGCTGATCTCGGAGGCCTACATGGTCACCTACAGCCCCGTCTGGCGCAAGGTGCGCGCGCTCATCGCCGAAGGGGCGATCGGCCGGCTGCGCCATGTGCAGGGCGCCTTCACCTATTTCAACCGCGATCCCGGCAACATGCGCAACGTGCCGGCGCTCGGCGGCGGCGGCCTGCCGGATATCGGCGTCTACCCGACGATCACCACGCGCTTCGCCACCGGCAAGGAGCCTCTCCGCGTGCAGGCGAACACCGACCGCGACCCGGAATTCGGCACGGACATCTATTCGAGCGTGCGCGCCGATTTCGGCGATTTCGAACTGTCCTTCTACATCTCCACCCAGCTCGCCCAGCGCCAGGTCATGGTCTTCCACGGCGACAAGGGCTTCGTCGAGGTCAAGTCCCCCTTCAACGCCGACCGCTACGGCGCCGAGGAGATCGAGCTGACCAACCAGAGCCACAGCGAAAGCCAGCACTTCCGCTTCCAGGACGCGCGCCAGTACCGCCGCGAGGTCGAGGCCTTCACGCGCGCCGCATTGGGCGAGAAGGAGGAGGTGGTGACGCTGGAAAGCTCCGCCGCCAATCAGAAGCTCATCGACGCCATCTACCGCGCCAGCGAAAAGGACGGCTGGGAGGCGGTGTGAATGCGACGCAAGAAGGGGAGGTGATGCCTCCCCTTCGAGTTTGAAGTCCGTTCGGCTGCTTCGGTTCGAGCGTCCGCTTGGCTGCCGTTGCAGCCGTGCCGCCTTGTCCTGCTCCGCTCTACCCCCATGATCGTCATCCTCGGGCTTGACCCGAGGATCCACCATGCACGCTGCGCCGGCGGATGGATGCTCGGGTCAAGCCCGAGCATGACGGAGGAGAGAGGGGGGCCAGCGCGGGGAGGCCGCGCCGGCGTTGAGGGACGCGACCCTATTCGTCGCCCATCTTGAGCGCGGCGATGAAGGCTTCCTGCGGGATCTCCACCTTGCCGAACTGGCGCATGCGCTTCTTGCCTTCCTTCTGCTTGTCCAGAAGTTTCCTTTTGCGCGTGGCATCGCCCCCGTAGCACTTGGCGGTCACGTCCTTGCGCAGCGCGCGCACCGTCTCGCGGGCGATGATGCGCCCGCCGATGGCGGCCTGGATGGGGATCTGGAACATGTGCTGCGGGATGAGGTCCTTCAGCTTCTCGCACATGACGCGGCCGCGCTTTTCCGCCGCCGAGCGGTGGACCAGCATGGAGAGCGCGTCGACCGGCTCGGCATTGACGAGGATCGACATCTTGACGAGGTCGCTCTCGCGGTAGCCGTGGAGATTGTAGTCGAAGGAGGCGTAGCCCTTGGAGATCGACTTCAGGCGGTCGTAGAAGTCGAAGACCACTTCGTTGAGCGGCAGTTCGTAGGTCAGCATCGCGCGGTTGCCGACATAGGTCAGCTCCGTCTGGATGCCGCGCCGGTCCTGGCAGAGCTTGAGGATGCCGCCGAGATACTCGTCCGGCGTCAGGATCGTCGCCTTGATCCACGGCTCGCGGAATTCGGCGATCTTCACCACGTCCGGCATGTCGGCCGGGTTGTGCAGTTCCTTCTCGGTCCCGTCCGTCATGGTGAGCTGGTAGACGACCGAGGGGGCCGTCGCGATCAGGTCGAGGTCGAATTCGCGCGACAGGCGCTCCTGGATGATCTCCAGGTGCAGCAGGCCGAGGAAGCCGCAGCGGAAGCCGAAGCCGAGGGCTGCGGAGCTTTCCATCTCGAAGGAAAACGAGGCGTCGTTGAGGCGCAGCTTGCCCATCGCCGAGCGCAGCTCCTCGAAGTCGGCCGCATCGACCGGGAAGAGGCCGCAGAACACCACCGGCTGGGCCGGCTTGAAGCCGGGGAGGGCAGAAGCGGTCGGGCGCCTGTCCTCGGTGATCGTGTCGCCGACGCGGGTGTCGGCCACTTCCTTGATCGAGGCGGTGATGAAGCCGATCTCGCCGGGGCCGAGCGAATCCATCGCCACCATCTTCGGCGTCAGCACGCCGACGCGCTCGACGGTGTATTTCGCATCCGTGCCCATCATGCGGATGACCTGGCCCTTGGTGAGCCGGCCCTCGATGATGCGCACGAGAACCATGACGCCGAGATAGGTGTCGTACCAGCTGTCGACGAGCAGCGCCTTCAGCGGCGCCTTCTCGCCGCCCTCGCTCTTCGGCGCGGGCAGGCGGGTGACGATGGCTTCCAGCACGTCCGGTATGCCGAGGCCGGTCTTGGCCGAGATCAGCACGGCGTCGGAGGCGTCGATGCCGATCACCTCTTCGATCTGTTCCCTGATGCGGTCGGGCTCGGCGGCCGGCAGGTCGATCTTGTTGAGGACGGTGACGAGCTCGTGGTTGTTGTCGATCGCCTGGTAGACGTTGGCGAGCGTCTGGGCTTCCACGCCTTGCGAGGCGTCGACGACGAGGAGCGAGCCTTCGCAGGCCGACAGCGAGCGCGAGACCTCGTAGGCGAAGTCGACGTGGCCGGGCGTGTCGATGAGGTTCAGCACATAGGTCTCGCCGTCGTTCGCCTTGTAGTGCAGGCGCACGGTCTGGGCCTTGATGGTGATGCCGCGCTCGCGCTCGATCTCCATGTTGTCGAGGACCTGTTCGCTCATCTCGCGGTCGGCAAGGCCGCCGGTCGACTGGATCAGCCGGTCGGCGAGCGTCGACTTGCCGTGGTCGATATGGGCCACGATCGAGAAATTGCGGATATGGTCGAGGGGCGTCGAATTATTGGTGCTCATGCGCGCCATATAGCAGCGGGGCGGATTCCCGCAAAGCGGTAAATGAAGGGTTTCCTTGCCGCAAGCGCCGCTATTCCGGGGCTTTTGCGCCTTCCACCAGCGCGCCGGCATTGGGCACCTGCGCGCTGCGGATCTCGAAGGTCTCGCGCGCCTCCGGCGGCACGGTTTCGCGAAGGCGCAGGCGATGGGCGACGAAGGCCGCATAGAGGAGCGCGACCGCCATCACCGCATAGATGAAGGTCTTGTCGCCGAAGGCGGGCGTCAGCGCCGTCACGGCGAGCGGCACCAGCGTTGCGGCGGCCGACCAGGCGACGAGGAGGGTGGAGGCGAGCGGCACGAAATCGTCGGGATCCGTGCGGTCGTTGGCATGGGCGTTGGCGATGGAATAGACGCTCTCGACGCCGCCGGCCCACAGCGCGAAGACGATCATCAGTACGGCCATGGCGCCGAAGGAGACGAAGAGTGCGGCGACCGCCGTGCCGGCGATCAGGAGGCAGGTGCCGATCAGCACGACGCGCCGGTCCACGCGGTCCGACAGCGTGCCGAGCGGATATTGCACGAAGAGCAGGCCGAACTGCATGACGAACATCAGCAGCGCCACGTCGGCCTGCCCGACATCGTGGGTGGCGGCATAGATCGGCGTGAAGCCCTGCACCACCATGGAAAGGCCGCCGGCGGCCAGCACGCCGATCAGCGCCACCGGCGAATTGCGCCAGGCCATGGCGAAATCGACATTGACGCGGGCGGGCGGCGGCGGGGTCGGCAGCCGGGTGAGGCCGATCGGCAGCAGCGCGACGGTGGTGACGAAGATGGTGACGAGGGGCGCGAGGTTGCCATCCGCCGGCATCCGGCCGAAGAGCCACGCTCCGACGCCGAGCCCGAGCACATAGGCCATGTAGAAGAAGGACATGGCCTTGCCGCGCCAGCGGTTGTCGCTGGCATGGTTCAGCCAGCTCTGGGCGATGATGAAGTTGAAATTGCCGGCAACGCCATAGACCCCGCGCGCGAAGACCCACAGCAGCGGGTGGATGCCGAGCGCCACGAGGAAGGCGGCGATGATGACCAGCGCCAGCGAGCAGGAGAAGGCGCGCGCATGGCCGACGCGGCGGATGACGGGGCCGGCGATGACGCAGCCGACGAGCCCGCCGAAGGCGATCATCGTGACCGCCGCGCCCGGCGTCCATTCCGGCGCGCCGACGCGGGCGAGCACATAGGGCACATAGGCCAGCATGATGCCGTTGCCGATGGCGACGAGCGTCATCGAAACGACGATGGCGGTGATGGAAAAGAGCGAGGATGCCCGCTGCGTCTCGCCTGTCATCTGCATGCCTCTCCCTCGTGCGGCGCCACCTTATCCGGCCGGGCGGTGTCGCATTGTCGCCGGAGCGGCATGGCGGAAATTTATTTTCGGTCGGCGGGGCGGCGGCGTTGACTCCATCATGAGGGATAATTATTCCATGATAATGGAAAATGAAGCGGAACCTCTGGAAAGCGCCATCGGCGAGCGGGTGCGGATGCTGCGCACGGCGCGCGGTCAGACGCTTGATGACCTCGCCTCCGCCTCCGGCGTCAGCCGGGCGATGATCTCGCGCATCGAGCGCGGCGAGGCGAGCCCGACGGCGCAGCTTCTGGCACGGCTCTGCACGGCGCTGGACCTGACGCTCTCGGCCTTTTTCGCCTTTTCCGGGGAGAGCGGCGATCCCTTGTCGCGGCGCGAGGCGCAGGTGCTCTGGCGCGATCCGGAAACGGGCTACCAGCGCCGCGCCGTATCGCCGCCGAACACCGCCTCGCGCGTCGATGTGGTGGAGGTCGAGTTCCCGGCCGGTGCGCGCATCACCTATCCGCCGGAAACGGCGAAAGCCGGCATGACGCAGCACGTCTGGCTGTTCTCCGGCCTGCTGCGCCTGACGGTCGGCGGCACGGCGCACGATCTCCGCCCCGGCGATTGCCTCTACATGAGCATCACCGAGGGCCATGTCTTTGAAAATCCCGGCGACATGCCGGCCCGCTATGCCGTGGTGCTGGACCGCGGACGCTGAACGAGGAACCGATGAGCGACATACGCCTGTTCGATACGAACGAAGCCCGCGCCCGCATCGGGGAACTGGCCGAGGTGCTTGCCGATTGCGTGACGGACGGCGCTTCCGTCGGCTTCATGGCGCCCTTCGGGCCGGCCGATGCGCTGCCCTTCTGGGAGGGCGTCGTCGCCGCGGTGGCGGAGGGCGCGGTGCTGCTCTTTGCCGCCGAGCGGGAGGGCCGCATCGCCGGCACGGTGCAGGTCGGCATGAGCCAGATGCCGAACCAGCCGCACCGGGCGGACGTGAAGAAGCTGCTGGTCAGGACGGACGAGCGCGGCCGCGGCCTTGCTCGCGCGCTGATGGCGGCGGCGGAGGCGGAGGCGGCCCGGCGCGGCAAGACGGTGCTGGTGCTCGACACGGCGACCGGCAGCCCGGCTGAAAGCATCTACGGACGCCTCGGCTGGCAGCGCGTCGGCGTCATCCCGGATTATGCGCTCTACCCGGACGGGCGCTATTGCGGCACGACGCTGTTCTACAAGCGCGTCGGCGGGCAGGAAGCGCATTGACAGGAAAGGTCCGGTCCTGCACCCATGCGGGCCGAACGTTCGCAGCAATGACGGCCCGCCATGTCCAAGACCACCCGCGCCACCCAGGCCCTTTCCAAAGCCGGCGTCTCCTTCACCGTCCATACCTATGACTACGATCCCGGCGCCGAGCGCGTTGGCCTCCAGGCAGCCGAGGCCATCGGGGAGCACCCGTCGCGCGTCCTCAAGACGCTGATGGCGGAGGTAGACGGCAAGCCGGTCTGCGTCATCGTGCCCTCCGACGAGGAGGTCAGTATGAAGAAGCTGGCGAGCGCCTTCGGCGGAAAATCGGCCAGCATGATGAAGCCGGCGGATGCCGAGCGGCTGACCGGTTTCGTTGTCGGCGGCATCAGCCCCTTCGGGCAGAAAAAACAGGTGCCGACCGCCATCGAGGAAGCGGCGCTGGCGCACGAGGCGGTCTACATGAACGGTGGCCAGCGCGGCCTTCAGGTGCGGCTTGTCCCGCGCGATGCGGCGGCGGCTCTGAAGGCGATCGTCGCGCCCGTCATCGCCTGACCTTCTCTTCGCCCGTCCGGCGCACTACGTTTCCCGCATCGATTTTCAGAAAGCAGGCTGTCATGACCCATCCTTCCGTCGATCCGCAAAAACTCGAAAAGCTCGCCGAAGTCGCCGTGCGCGTCGGCCTCCAGCTCCAGAAGGGGCAGGACCTCGTGGTGACCGCGCCGGTCGCCGCCCTGCCGCTCGTCCGCCTCATCACCAAGTATGCCTATATGGCCGGCGCCGGCCTCGTCAGCACCTTCTATGCCGACGAGGAGGCGACGCTCGCCCGCTACCGCTACGGGCCGGACGAGAGCTTCGACCGCGCGACGGACTGGCTCTACGAGGGCATGGCCAAGGCCTATGCGGGTGGCGCGGCGCGCCTTGCCATTTCCGGCGACAACCCGATGCTGCTCTCCGGCGAGGACCCGGCCAAGGTCGCCCGCGCCAACAAGGCCAATTCCACGGCCTACAAGCCGGCGCTGGAGAAGATCGCCAATTTCGACATCAACTGGAACATCGTCTCCTATCCGAACCCCTCCTGGGCGAAGCAGGTCTTCCCGAACGATCCCGAGGACGTCGCGGTCGAAAAGCTCGCCAATGCCATCTTCGCCGCCTCGCGCGTCGACGTCGCCGATCCGGTCGCCGCATGGGCGGCGCACAATGCCAATCTCGCCAAGCGCTCGGCCTGGCTCAACGGCAAGCGCTTTGCCGCGCTCCACTTCAAGGGGCCGGGCACGGATTTGGCGGTCGGCCTTGCCGACGGCCACGAATGGCACGGCGGCGCCTCCACGGCGAAGAACGGCATCACCTGCAACCCGAACATCCCGACGGAAGAGGTCTTCACGACGCCCCATGCGCTGCGCGTCGAGGGCCATGTCTCCTCCACCAAGCCGCTCTCCCACCAGGGCACGCTGATCGACAACATCCAGGTGCGCTTCGAGGGCGGCCGCATCGTCGAGGCGAAGGCGTCCAAGGGCGAGGCCGTGCTGAACAAGGTGCTGGACACCGACGAGGGCGCGCGCCGGCTCGGCGAAGTGGCGCTGGTGCCGCATTCCTCGCCGATCTCGGCGAGCGGCATCCTCTTCTACAACACGCTGTTCGACGAGAACGCCTCCTGCCACATCGCGCTCGGCCAGTGCTATTCGAAGTGCTTCCTCGACGGGGCGAACCTTTCGCCGGAAGAGATCCGCGCGCAGGGCGGCAATGAGAGCCTCATCCACATCGACTGGATGATCGGCTCCGACAAGGTCGACATCGATGGCATCGCCGCCGACGGCAGCCGCGTGCCGGTCATGCGTGCCGGCGAATGGGCGTAATCAGAAGAGAGAGCCCTGCCGGGGCGCGGGCTTTTCCGCCTCCGGCTTGGCGGGTGCCTTCTTCCGGGGCGTGCCACCGCCCGAGCCCCCACCACCCGAGCCGGTGACGGCGTCCACCGTGCCGTCGGCGAATTCAATGCCGATCGCGCGGCCGGGGCCGAGACTTGCTGCGCCCTTCACCGGCACGCCCTCCTCGTCGCGCACCAGCGCATAGCCGCGCTTCAGCACATTCCGGTAGGAGAGCGATTGCAGCACGCGGTCCTGCGCAAGCAGCAGCGCGCGGCGGCGGGAGAGGTCGCCGGCAAGCGCGCTCCCGGCGCGGAGCGTCAGGCTCGCCAGCTTCTCGCGGCTGCGTTCCGTCTGGGCCTTCACGCGGGCGGGTGTCGCCCGCAGCGAAACGTCGAAGGCGGAGAGCCGGGCGCGCAACTGGTCGAGCCTTCGCTCGACGATGCGCTCGGCCCTCAGCACCCGGTCGCCGACGCGCTGACGGCGCTCGGCGATGCGGGTCAGCAGCATGTCGGGCCGCAGATGCGCGGCGGTGCGCTCGAAGGCGCGGCGTTTGCCCGCGGTGTTCATCTGCAGGCCCCGGCCGAGCCCGGCCGCCGCCTCGTCGAACCGGCGGCGCGGCAGCGCCAGGAGCTGGTCGAGCGAGGGAAGGGCCCTTGCAAGGGCGCGCACGCCCTGCCGGCGGTTTTCCATCTGGCGGGCCGTAGCGCCGGAAAGGCGCGCGGCGAGCGAGGCGACCTCGGCCGTAAGGTCCGCCTTCACGGGCACCGCCATCTCGGCGGCCCCCGTCGGCGTCGGTGCACGCCGGTCGGCGGCGTGGTCGATCAGCGTCCAGTCCGTCTCGTGGCCGACCGCCGAGATCAGCGGGATGCGCGAGGCCGCTGCCGCGCGCACGACGATCTCGTCGTTGAAGCTCCACAGGTCCTCGAGGCTTCCCCCGCCGCGCGCGACGATCAGCACGTCGGGCCGCGCAATCGGCCCGCCCGGCTCCAGCGCGTTGAAGCCCGTAATGGCGGCGGCCACCTCCTCGCCCGAGCCTTCGCCCTGCACCTTGACCGGCCAGACGACGACATGGACCGGGAAGCGGTCGGAGATGCGGTGGAGGATATCGCGGATGACCGCGCCGGTCGGCGAGGTGACGACGCCGATCACCCTCGGCAAGAACGGCAGCGGCTTCTTGCGGCCGGTATCGAACAGGCCCTCGGCGGCGAGCTTGCGGCGGCGCTCCTCCAGCAGCGCCATCAGCGCGCCCGCGCCGGCCGGCTCCAGCGTCTCGATGACGATCTGGTATTTCGAAGAACCGGGGAAGGTGGTGATCTTGCCGGTGGCGATCACCTCCATGCCCTCTTCCGGCTTGAAGCGCAGGCGCGAGAAGCTGCCCTTCCAGATCACCGCGTCGATGCGCGCCCGCTCGTCCTTCAGCGAGAAATAGGCGTGCCCCGAGGAATGCTGGCCGCGATAGCCGGAGATCTCGCCGCGCACGCGCACCTGGTCGAAGGCCTGCTCGACGGTGCGCTTGATGGAGCCGGAAAGCTCCGAGACGGAATATTCGGCAAGGTTGCTGGGCGAATCGCTGTCGGAAAAGAAGCTCATGCGCCAAGTCTAGCCGGTTTGGCCGACGAAGACAGGGCGCGGGGCGCGGCGTCCCCAGATGCGTGCGGCTATTGCGGCTTCACCCGGTAGAGCCGCAGCACCGCGCCTTCGGTGCCGGCGACGGGCTCCAGATAGGCCGGAACCCTGCCCTTGAGGAGATCGGCATAAAGACCCTCCGGCTCCGCCTTGGCGAGATCGCGGGTCTGGGTGTCATCCGGGCAGAAGGCGAGCAGCGTCACATGCGCCCCGCGCAGGAAGGCTTCGGCCTGATGCGGGTTCGAAAGGCCGATATGCATTTCCGTCAGCATGCCGCCCTGGTTGCGGTGATAGGGAGCGGAAAGGACGCGGTGGCCGGTATAGCGCAGGATAGACGCCCCGATATTGGACGGGCCGGCGACGACACCGACAGGCTCGTCGGCAAGCGGGCGGATCGAGGCCATGTCGGTGCAGGAGGCGCGCGCGGCGGCCTTCGCCGAAAGGCCTTCGGTAAGCAGGGCCTGCGAGCGGCCGGGCACGACTGCACCGACAAGCGCCCAGCTAGCCGGAACTGAGGCGAGCGTGACGAGGAAGAAGGCGCTCGCGCGCCGGATATTCCTCGGCTCGGCGTTCGCCGCATTGCGCAGGTCCGCGATGAGGAAGCCGAGCGGCAGGGCCGAGAGCAGGTTGGAGAAGATCGCCCCGCGGATCTGGATCAGCGTGACGGCGAAGGAGACGGCGATGAGGGCAAGGAGCACGCCATGGGCCTCGCGCGCCTCTTTGCGCCGGATGCGCCAGAGGCAGACGAGGATGGCAAGCAGGCCCGGCATGTAGAAGGTGCCGATGGAGGCGGGCTCGCGATGGAACTGCTCCAGCGCCGACTGCGCCTCGATGACGCCGGAAAGCCAGAAGGTCTTCAGCAGCGGGTCGAGCGTATCGAGCGGATTGGCAAGGCAGCCGGGGGCGATGAGGAGGACCGCGGCGCCGATGACCGCGCCGGCCACGGCAAGCGCGGCGAACCGGCCGGCAAGGGACCGCCCGCTCGCCAGCGAGGCCGTCAGGAAGAGCGCGCCGCCGCCGAAGGTCGCCAGCGCATAGAAGCCGTAGGAAAGGCTGTCGCAGGTCACCTGCCCGTAGCGGGACGGCGCGACGGTCGCAAAGAAGGCGACGGTCACGGTCGCGGCGAGCGCTAGCCCGAAGGCAGCGGCAGCGTCCCGGAAAGCCGGGCCGTGCCACACCCAGCGCAGCGAGACGACGAGGCAGACGGCGGCGATCAGCGGCGTCGTCTCCGCGCCGATGGCGATGGCAAGGCCGGCAAGCGCGCCGGCAATGGCATGGTCGCGCGCCCGCATGAAGGGGTCGAGCAGCATGGCGGCGATGCAGGCGGCAAGGGTGAGCTGGACGTTGTGGTGATCGATCGCGCCCGGCTGGAAGCGGTTGAGCGCGACGAGGAACAGCACGGTCAGCACGAGCGTCGCGTGCATCGCGCCCTTGCCGCCCAGCCGGAAGCCGGCAAGCCCCATGCCGAAGATCACCGGCACAGTCAGCGAGAGCGGCCAGACGGCCAGCGCCAGCGCCTCGGCCCGCTCGCGGCCGGTGAAGAGCGAGAAGATGTCGATGAGGTTGGCAATCGGCAGGTCGACGAAGCGAGACCAGTGCATCAGCGTGCCGCCGGCAAGGCCGAGGCGGTATTGCGTCGTGTCGAACCAGCTCTGGCCGGCAAGAAGGTCCCGCACCATGACGAGCCGCATCGTGTCGTCGTTGTCGGCGCCGACATAGTCGGTCGCAAAGGGCAGCGAGACCGCAAGCAGGAGGGCGATCGCGAGGAGCGAATAGAGGATGAGGATGCCCGGCGTCATGCCCTGCCGGCGTTCCGCCGTCTGCGGATGGGCAAGCGGCAGCGCCGCGGGCATGGGGTTGGACATGGTCTGCCCTTTCGTCCGCCGTTTCAGGTCCGCCGAAACCTAGCCTTAACCTTCTCAAGAAATAGTAAAACCGGCGGCCGCAGCGGCTGGCCCACGGGAGATCGCGCCGCCATGACGGAAGCCTTGCTGGAAGACCTCGACATCGCCGTCCTGCTGCCATGCTACAACGAGGCGCAGACGATCGGTGACGTCGTCGCCGGTTTCCGCGCCGCGCTACCGTCCGCGCGCATCTATGTCTACGACAACAATTCCACCGATTCCACGGCGCTGCGCGCCGCGCTCGCCGGCGCCACGGTGGTGCGCGAGCGCCGCCAGGGCAAGGGCAATGTCGTGCGCCGCATGTTCTCCGATATCGAGGCGGACATCTACGTGATGGCCGACGGCGACGGCACCTATGCGGCGGGCGATGCGCCCGAGCTGGTGCGCACGCTGATCACCGAGGGCGCCGACATGGTGGTGGGCACCCGCCGCGGCGTCCATGCCGATGCCGGCCGCCAGGGCCACGCCTTCGGCAACCGTATCTTCAACACACTGTTCCGCGCGCTGTTCGGCAACGATTTCTCGGACATCTTCTCCGGCTACCGCGCGTTCTCGCGCCGCTTCGCCAAGAGCTTCCCGGCCGTTTCCGGCGGCTTCGAAATCGAGACGGAGATGTCGGTGCACGCCTCGCGGCTGCGCATGCCCGTCGCCGAGCTGGAGCTGGACTACGGCCGCCGACCGGAAGGCTCCCATTCCAAGCTCTCCACCTTCCGCGACGGTGGCCGTATTCTCTGGATGTTCGCCATGCTGATGAAGGAGACGCGCCCCTTCGCCTTCTTCGGCGCGATCAGCGGCGCCTTCATGGCGGCGAGCCTTTCCTTCATGGCGCCGGTGCTGGCGGCCTATTTCCGCACCGGCCTCGTCGAGCGCATGCCGACCTGGGTCTTCTCGCTGGCGCTGATGATGATCTCCTTCCTCGTCTTTTCCGCCGGCATGATCCTCGATTCGCTCGCCCGAGCTCGCGCCGAGCAGTTGCGCGTCCACTACATGACGCTGCCGGCGGGCCGGCACATGCGTACCGCCCGCAAGGTGCCGGAAAAGACGACACGCCATCTCGCCGCCTGAACAGGATCGCCATGAACCGGGAAACCACCAACCGCATCCGCTTCGTGATCGAGGACGTGCTGCCGCCGATCCTGCGCGATTCCGCGCTGTTCCGGCAGGCCGCGAGCCTTGTCTGGGGCAAGCACATCGCCAAGCTTGCGAAATTCCGCGAGCGCGCACCCTTCCTCACCGCCGCCGAATACGAGGACCTTTACCGCGAGCACCCGCGCGTCCATGCCGGCACGGACAATTCGCAGGCCTGCATCGACCGTATCGTCGCTTCCGTCATCGGCGACAGCGTCTGCGACGTCGGCTGCGGCACGGGCGCGCTGCTCAGCCATGTCAAGGCGGGCAATCCGGGCCTCGGGCGCCTGACGGGGGTCGATTTCGTCGTGGAGGATGCCGCGAGCATCGACGGCGTCGAGTATGTCGCCGCCATGATCGAATCCCTGCCCTTTGCCGATGGTGAGTTCGACACGGTCGTCTGTACCCACGTCATCGAGCATGTCCTGGAATATCGGCAGGCCATCGCCGAGCTGCGCCGCATCGCCCGCCGGCGGCTCATCATCGTCGTGCCGCGCGAGCGGGAATACCGCTACAGCTTCAATCCGCACTTCAATTTCTTCCCCTATACGCATTCCTTCCTGCGTGCCGTGCATCCGGTGCCGGAGCGTCATGTCTGTGTCGATATCGGCCGCGACATCTTCTACATGGAAGATCGGACGGAGGCCGAGGTGTGACCTTAGGAAACTACAGCGCGGGTGTCTGGGCCGGCCTCATCGGTACGCCGCTGATGATCGCGGTGGGCCAGGTGCTCTTCAAGCTGACGAGCGGCACGACAGGCGAGTTCGGTGCCAGGGGCCTTGTCGCGCTGATGCTCAATCCGCTGCTGCTGGCCGCGCTCGCCATCTACGGCACAGGCACGATCATCTGGATCTTCGTATTGAAGGCGGTGCCGCTGACGATCGGCTATTCCTTCATGGCGCTCACCTTCTGCTTCGTGCCGCTGCTCGCCAGCGTCTTTCTCGGGGAGGCCCTGACTGTGCGCTATGCGTTGGGCGCCTGCCTCATCGTCGGCGGCATGCTGGTCATCAACGGCTGACACTACCCTCCGCCGCTACCCCGCGGGAAAGATTTCCCTTGCCGGGAAAATGCACTACCGTCGCGCCGGAGCGAAAACGGGGAGCCCTTCATGCGCGTCATCTTTTCCGAGGACCACAAGCTCAGGAACGCCCGCAGCGAGCTTTTCGGCGGGGAACTGGTCCCGCCTTTCGAGGCGCCGTTCCGCGCCGAATGGATTCTCGCGGCCGTGCGCGAGGCGGGCTTCACGGATGTCTCGGCGCCCGAGCGCCACGGCCTCGAGACCGCGCTGAAGGTGCATGACGCCGGCTACCTTTCCTTCCTCGAAAAGGCATGGGGCCTGTGGGAAGCCGCCGGCTACAGGGGCGAGGCCATCGCCACCTCCTTCCCGGTCCGCCGCACCTCGCCGCGCATCCCCACCCAGATCGACGGCCTTCTCGGCTATTATTGCAACGCGTCCGAAACGGCGATCTCGCCCGGCACATGGGAGGCGGCCGTCTCCTCCATGCAGGTTGCGCTGACGGCGGCCGACATCGTCGCGGACGGAGCGAAGGCCGCCTTCGCGCTCTGCCGCCCGCCGGGCCACCATGCCGGCATCGACAGCTTCGGCGGCTACTGCTTCATCAACAATGCGGCCGTCGCCGCCCAGCGCTTCCTCGACAGGGGTGCACGGAAGGTCGCGATCCTCGACGTCGACTTCCACCACGGCAACGGCACGCAGGATATCTTCTACGAGCGCGGCGACGTCTATTTCGCCTCCCTCCACGGCGATCCGGCCGAAGCCTTCCCGCATTTCCTCGGCTATGCGGAGGAGACCGGCAAGGGCGCGGGCGAGGGCACGACGCGGAACTATCCGATGCCGCCCGGCACGCCCTATTCCGTCTGGGAAGCGGCGCTTGTCGATGCGCTGAGGCGCATTGCCACCTTCGGCGCGGAGGCGATCGTGCTGTCGCTCGGCGTCGATACCTTCGAGAAGGACCCGATCTCCTTCTTCAAGCTCACTTCGCCCGACTATGTGACGATGGGCAAGGCCGTCGCGGCGAGCGGCGTGCCGGTGCTCACCGTCATGGAAGGCGGCTACGGCGTCGAGGAAATCGGCCTCAACGTCGCCAACACGCTGAAGGGCATCGCCGGCTGAGGCCGGGCATCAATTTTCCTGAAGCAAGGCGTCACGATTATCCGTTTGCCGCCGGGCGGGCCCTCCTCTAGGACGGCAGGGCGGAGGATTTTCCATGGCGGACGAACAGGCGGCGACGGGCGGCGGCGGGCTTTCGGGCTCGGGAAACACGAGGTTCCTCACAGGCATCCTCCTGTGCTTCGGCTCCATGTCCAGCGTACAGTTCGGCTCGGCCTTCTCCGCGACGGCGATTGCGCTCTACGGACCCTTCGCCACGACCTTCCTGCGGCTCGTCATGGCCGCGGCGATCCTTGCGCTCATCGTGCGCCCGCCGGTGCGCTCCTATAGCCGTGCACAGTGGAAGAGCGCGCTGACGCTCGGCGTCACCATGGCGGCGATGACGCTCTCGTTCTTCGCGGCCATCGAGCGCATTCCGCTCGGCCTTGCCGTGGCCATCGAGTTCCTCGGCCCGCTCGCCGTGGCGACCGTCTCGCTCGGCGGCGGGTGGCGGCTCGTCTGGCCGTTCGCGGCCTTCGCGGGCGTACTGCTGCTTTCCCATGACGGCGAGGGCTGGGTCGGCGATCCGGTCGGCGTGCTCTTCGCCGCCGCTGCCGCCGTCGGCTGGGGCACCTACATCGTCCTCGTCAAGCAGGCCGGCAAGGCGTTCAGGGGGCTGGAGGGCCTCGCCATGTCGCTGATCGTCGCGGCCGTCGTCGCCGCGCCCTTCGGCCTGCCGCGCACGCCCGAGGCGATGAGCCCGGAAGGGCTTTCGATGATGCTGGGCCTTGCCCTGCTCGTGCCGCTCTTTCCCTATGCGCTGGAGATGATTGCGCTGCGCCGCATGCCGATGTCCGCCTTCGGCATCCTGATGAGCCTCGAGCCGGCGCTCGGCGCGCTTGCCGGCTTCCTCGTGCTCGGCCAGCCGATGACGCCCCTGCAGATGCTCGGCACGGGGCTGGTGGTCGCCGCCAGCGCCGGCGTCACCTCCGGTACGCAGGCGGAAAGCTAGGGCGCGGCCGGCCTCTTTCATGTTCCTGCCGCAATCGCTAGGTTCAAGCAGAATCATCGAACGATCCGGGGACACTCATGTACAAGAAATGCGCGCTTATCGCCGTTGCCGCGGCCTATCTTTCCGCCTGCACGACGACCGATCCCTATACGGGTGAGCAGAAGGTCTCCAACACGGCCGGGGGTGCCGCCATCGGCGCCGGCATGGGCGCCGTCGCGGGCCTCCTGATCGGCAACAACCCCGTGCAGCGCCGCAATGCCGCGCTGATCGGCGCCGGTGTCGGCGCGCTCGCCGGCGGGGCCATCGGCAACTACATGGACAACCAGGAAGCCGAGCTGCGCGCGCAACTCCAGGGCACGGGCGTCTCGGTCACGCGCGTCGGCGACCGCATCGTCCTCAACATGCCGTCCAACGTCACCTTCGCGACGGACCAGGACCAGGTCATTCCGCCCTTCTACCCGACGCTCGATTCCGTCGCCATCGTGCTGCGCAAGTTCGACAAGACGCTGATCGACGTCGATGGCCATACCGATTCCGTCGGCAATGCCGGCTACAACATGGACCTGTCCAACCGCCGCGCCAACTCGGTCGCCAACTACCTTGCCTCGCGCGGCGTCGATCCGCGGCGCATGTCCGCCATGGGCTACGGCCTCGAGCGGCCGATCGCCTCCAACGCGACGGAAATGGGCCGTGCGCAGAACCGGCGCGTGGAAATCTCCATCTCGCCGCTGCGCCAGGGCTGACCGTCCTCTACGGGCCCTCGCGCTCGGGGGCCCATTCCAGCCGCTTGTAGTCGAACCCGTATTTCAGCGTCGGCTTGACGATCTCGAAATAGGGCGAGAGGTCGAAGTCGCGCGGCGTGTAGAGCGAATGATGGCGGATATGCAATATCTCCTCGCGTGAATAGGTCGAGGTCGCCGCGGCGTGGCCCGGCGCGTAGGTGATGTTCGGCAGGACGGGATAGCCGATGGTCTGGAAGGCCTCGGCGATCAGCGTCGAGCAGATTGCCCGCGTCGGGTCGCCCGAGCCGAAGGCGATCAGGCGGCGGCGCCAGCGCACCGGAACGGGCGGCGTCGGCAGGAAATAGCGCAGCATGTCCGTGATGTTCTTCAGGTCGTATTTGAGCCCGAGCCGCGAGACCATGAAGGAGAGCAGCGCGTCGCGGTCCTCCGGCGTCAGGCCGATGGGCCGGCAGATGCGCGTGTTGTAGGTGCGGTACTTGGTGAGCGGCACGGCGATGCAGCCGTCGCCGATATTCACCTCGATGAGCTGCGGGCGCTCGGTTGCCGGAAGCGCGGCCTGGTCGAGCGTCAGCGGCGCGGCTTCGCCCACGAAGAGCGCGGCATGGGACCATGTCGACTGCGTGAGGTACTTGATCGCCGCCGAGACCTTCTGGTTGCCCTCGATGAGCAGCACGTCGCCGGGCCTGAGCGTGCGCGCCAGCGTTTCGGGATCGGAGGGCGTATAGGGCTCGTAGCCGGAGGTCTGGGACTGCAGCTTGTCGGCAAGACGGCGGCCGAGGCGGTCGAGCAGCGTGTCGCGGCTTGCGGAAAGCGGCTTCAGTCCTGCGGTCACGTCTCGTCCCTTGCATCCATCGGCCGCCACTCTAACCGCACGCAAGGCTTGCTGTCGAGGTTGACCATGCGCGGCTCCATCCTATATTTAGAATTATTCTAAACTGGATAGCCCGCGATGTTCTTCCGTTTCTCCCGCACCGGCAAACGCAGCCTCGAATCCCTGAGCGAACAGGAGATCCTGGCGCTCGCCATTTCCTCGGAGGAGGACGACGGGCGCATCTACCTTGCCTATGCCGATGCGCTGCGGGAGGCCTATCCCCATTCCGCCCGCGTCTTCGAGGAGATGGCGGCGGAGGAGAGCCACCATCGCCAGCTCCTGATCGACCGGCATGTCGCCCGCTTCGGCGAGCGCATCCCGCTCGTCCGGCGCGAATATGTCCGCGATTTCCCCGAGCGCAAGCCCGACTGGCTGATCCGCAACATGCCGCTCGAAAAGATCCGCGCGCAGGCCGAGGCGATGGAGGCGGCCGCCCACCGCTTCTATCTGGAGGCGGCCGCCCGCACGCAGGACGCGGCGACGCGCAAGCTGCTCGGCGACCTCGCCCTTGCGGAAAAGTCCCATGAATCGCTCGCACGGCGGCTCGGCGAAAAGCACACGCCGCAGGATGTGAAGGCGGATGAGGACGAGACGGCGCGCCGGCAGTTCGTGCTGACCTACGTGCAGCCCGGCCTTGCCGGCCTCATGGACGGCTCGGTCTCCACGCTCGCGCCGATCTTCGCCGCCGCCTTCGCCACGCAGGATACCTGGCAGACCTTCCTCGTCGGCCTCTCGGCCTCGGTCGGCGCGGGCATCTCGATGGGCTTCACGGAAGCCGCCCACGACGACGGCAAGCTCTCCGGCCGCGGCTCGCCGGTAAGGCGCGGCCTTGCCTCGGGCATCATGACGGCGCTCGGCGGCCTCGGCCACGCGCTGCCCTACCTCATCCCGAATTTCATGCTGGCGACCTCCATCGCCGTCATGGTCGTCTTCGTGGAGCTCTGGGCCATCGCCTTCATCCAGAACCGCTACATGGAAACGCCGTTCCTGCGCGCCGTCCTCCAGGTCGTCCTCGGCGGCAGCCTGGTCCTCGCCGCCGGCATCCTCATCGGCAATGCCTGACGGGGTGCCCGGTCAGCCGAGCCGCACCCAGTCCGCTGCTTCCAGCACATAGGGCGCGAAGAGGAAATCGCGGATTGCGGCGATCCGCTCCTGCGACCAGTCGATCAGCACGAAATGCGCAGGCGCCGCCATCGGGCCGCCGGCATCGAAGACCAGCATGGCCGGCCGCCCCTCGACCGCGCCGAGGGAAAAACGCCACTTCGTTTCCTGCGCATAGCGCGTGAAGTAGGAGCCGATCCTGTCGCGCCCCTGCAGGTGGAGCCGGTTCACCAGGTCCAGCTTCACGTCGTCGGCCAGCATGGCGCGGATCGTGTCGAAATCGCCGCTGCGGAAGAGCTCGACATAGGCGGCGATCCTGCGCCGGTCCGTATCGGACATCAGCGGCAATCGCGTGTCCTCGGGCGCCTCGGCCAGTTCCCGCAGCCCGGCGCGCCCGCGCTGTAGCGCCGACTTGGCCGCAGCCGGAGAACATCCCGCAATGCCGGCGATTTCCTCGACGGAATGGCCGAGGACATCCTTCAGGATGACCGCGCAGCGCTGAAGCTCAGGCAGCCGGAGGAACGTCCGGAAGCCGATCGCGACGATATCCGCCTCGGGCATGGGGGCGGCCTCCATGTCCTCGGTGAGGGGGACGACCGTGGCCCGGGCCCTGCCGCGCAGGAAGTCGAGGCTCGCATTGTGGGCGATGCGGAACAGCCAGCCGTCGAGATTGTCTACTTCCGCCCCCTGGCTTCGCGCATGAAGCGCCTTGACGAGGGCGTCCTGGAGAACGTCCTCGCCGCTGACGGCCGAGCCCGTCATGCGCGCGCAGTAACGGTGAAGGCGCGGCCGCAGCGCTTTCAGGCGATCCTCGAAGTCGTCCATGTCCGCTCCCTGCCGCGGCCTTCCATTATTCGTGCCGGATGTCGAGGACCGGCGCCCCCATCACCGAATCCAGGCTGGCGAGTTCGCGGATTCTCGGAAAATAGGCCTTCATGCGCGGATCCTCGCGCATCGTCGCGACGGCGGCAGGGCTCTCCCATTCCGAATGGATGACGACGCTGGCGCCGTCCCGCGCCGCGATCAGCCGGGTCGCCTTCCAGCCGGCCAGCGTGCGGATCACCGTCTCGGTGTTCTCCTTCAGGAGCGCGATCAGCGCCTCCTGCCTTGCGGGCTCGACCTTCAGCACGTTGATGAGGGTAACGGGATCGGACATGGCATGCTTCCTTCTGTTTCGGATATGCCAGGGACGATCCTCAGGGCGCAAACGGATCGCGAGACCGGAAATTTTTCGACGGTATCGAAAGAAACGGCCGCTATCAGGAATAGCGGCCGTCATCCTGTCAGGAATGCGGGATCATTCCCACTCGATCGTGCCCGGCGGCTTGCTTGTCACGTCGTAGACGACGCGGTTGATGCCGCGCACCTCGTTAATGATGCGGGTGGCGGCGCGGCCGAGGAAGTTCATGTCGTAGTGGTAGAAGTCGGCGGTCATGCCGTCGACGGAGGTGACGGCGCGCAGCGCGCAGACGAATTCGTAGGTGCGCCCGTCGCCCATCACGCCGACGGTCTGGACGGGCAGCAGCACGGCGAAGGCCTGCCAGATCTTGTCGTAGAGGCCGGCCTTGCGGATCTCGTCGAGATAGATGGCGTCGGCCTCGCGCAGGATCTCCAGCTTTTCGCGGGTGATGCCGCCCGGGCAGCGGATGGCAAGGCCCGGCCCCGGGAAGGGATGACGGCCGATGAAGCTCTCGGGCAGGCCGAGCTCGCGGCCGAGCACGCGCACCTCGTCCTTGAAGAGCTCGCGCAGCGGCTCGACGAGCTTCATGTTCATGCGCTCGGGAAGGCCACCGACATTGTGGTGCGACTTGATCGTGACGGACGGGCCGCCGGTGAAGGAGACGCTCTCGATGACGTCGGGATAGAGCGTGCCCTGGGCGAGGAAGTCCGCGCCGCCCAGCTTCTTCGCCTCGTCCTCGAAGACCTCGATGAACAGGCGGCCGATGATCTTGCGCTTGGTCTCGGGGTCCGAGACACCCTCCAGCTCGCCGACGAAGCGGTCGACGGCGTCCACATGGATGAGGTGGAGGTTGTAGTGCTCGCGGAACATGGCGACGACGTCGGCCGCCTCGTTCTTGCGCATCAGGCCGTGGTCGACGAGGATGCAGGTGAGCTGGCTGCCTACCGCCTCATGGATGAGGAGGGCCGCGACGGAACTGTCGACCCCGCCCGAAAGGGCGCAGATGACGCGCTTGTCGCCGACCTGCTCGCGGATGGCTTCCACGGCGCGCGCGCGATAGGCGGACATCGACCAGTCGCCCTTGATGCCGGCGATCTTGTGCACGAAGTTGGAGAGGAGTTTCGCGCCGTCCGGCGTATGCACCACTTCCGGGTGGAACATGGTCGTGTAGTAGCGCTTCGCCTCGTTGACGCAGATGGCGAAGGGGGCGTTTTCCGAAACGCCGATGATCTCGAAGCCTTCCGGCGCGACGGTGACGCGGTCGCCGTGGCTCATCCAGACAGGATATTTCTTGCCGACCTCCCAGAAGCCGTCGAAGAGCGGGCTGCTTTTAAGGATCTCGACGTCGGCGCGGCCGAACTCGCGGGCATGGCCGCCCTCGACGGTGCCGCCGAGCTGGGTGGCGAGCGTCTGCTGGCCGTAGCAGATGCCGAGGATGGGAAGGCCCGAATCGAAGACGACTTGCGGCGCGCGGGGGCTGCCCTGATCAAGCACCGAGGCTGGGCCGCCGGAGAAGATGACCGCCTTCGGCTTCATGCGGTGGAAGGCTTCCTCCGCCGACTGGAAGGGGATGATCTCGCAATAGACGCCGGCTTCGCGCACGCGCCGCCCGATGAGCTGGGTCACCTGGCTGCCGAAATCGATGATGAGAACGCTGTCGGGATGGGCTGTCTGGGTCATGGCGAGCCTTTAAAGAATATCCGCGCGGCGCGCAACGGGGGATTGCCGGATTTTCAGCCGTTGGAAACGATGCCGCCGCCCGCGACGGCCGCCTCCAGCCTGTCGACGGCGGCGGCGAGCTTCTCGTCGATGACGTGGAGATATTCCGTCCAGCCGCCGATATGGGTGAGCTCCGCCTTGCCGTCGGAAATGCCGCGCAGGCCGATGAACGGAACGCCGAAGGCCTGGCAGGCGCGGAGCGCCCCGTAGGTCTCCATGTCCACCATGTCGGCGTCGATCGCCGCATAGGCCGCGCCGGAGACGATGTTGGCGCCCGTCGAAAGGCGCGCCGCTGGAATGCCGGGTATGGTGAAGGGCAGCGGCACCTCCGCCGGCAGGTCGAGGAAGGGTGTCGCGCCGCGGGTGAAGCCGAGGGGCGAGGCGTCCATGTCGCGGTAGGAGACGGAAATCGCCTGGTAGATGCCGGTCTGCTCCAGCGTGGCGGAGCCGGCGGAGCCGAGCGAGACGACGAAATCGGGAAGGTTTCCTCCCGCCTCCAGATGGCAGAGGGCGAGCGTCAGTTGCACGGCGGCCTCGACCGGGCCGACGCCGGTCATGAAGGGCGCGATGCGGGCCTTCAGGTGCGGGCCGTATTCGGCGTCCACCGCCATGACATAGAGGATGCGCCTGTCTGCGACGGTCTTGAGGGTGAAGCTCATCCGGCGATATCCTCCCGGCCGCGCACGACCATCATCGTGCCGGTCATGGAGGCGATCAGCTTGGCGGGGCCGTCCGAGATGGCATAGCCGCGCCCGTCCGCCACGATGATGTTGCTGCCGGGCTTGGTGACCTCGCCGCGGAAGAGGAAGCGCTCGCCGCGCCCCGGCGACATGAGGTTGACCTTGAACTCGATGGTGAGGATGGAGGCGTCCGCGTCGATCACCGAATAGGCCGCATAGCCGCAGGCCGTGTCGAGCGCGGCGGAGATGACGCCCGCGTGGAGGAAGCCGTGCTGCTGCGTCAGCTTCTCGTCGAAGGGCAGCTCGATCTCCACCGTGCCGTGCTCGATGCGGGTGAGCTCGGCGCCGATCAGCCGCATGGCCGCCTGCTTGCCGAAGCTCCTGGCGATACGGCCGGAGAAATCCGGCGGGGGAAAATCCGTCATCGTGCTTCCATGGTCGCGGCGAAGGGCCGCAATTGCATGCGCGGAGGTTTGCATGCTCCATGTTGCACTGCAAGAGCGATGACGGATTTGCCTCAGTTCAAGGTAAGAATCGCGATGTTGAGCGCGCTCGCGAAGAGCGTCCAGGCGAGATAGGGCAGGAACAGCAGCGCGGCCGTCCGGTCCTGCCGCCAGGACGCGGCGATGAAGCCGGCGACCGAGACGACGAGAGCGATCACGACGATCAGCGCCGCCGCCGGATCGTGCAGGCCGAAGAAGGCCGGCGACCAGGCGAAGTTGAAGACGAGCTGCGCGAACCACAGCCGCATCGCCATGGAGCGGCGGAAGGAGAGCCAGGTGCGCGCGCCCACGACGCCGATGATGAGGTAGAGGATGCTCCAGACCGGCGCGAACACCCAGTTCGGCGGGTTGAAGGCGGGCTTGGCGAGCGATGCGTACCATTCGTCGGGGATATTGTTGGCGCCGATGAGAAGGCCGCCGCCGAGAACGAGGATGATGAAGGCGAGATAGACGAGGGATCTGTTCTGCATGGGCGGAGAGGTAGGGCGCCGCGTGCGATCGTCCAGACGGTCTCAGCGCGGCGGTGCAAGCCCGGCGATATGCTGGTCCCACGCCACATCCTCGCGGCGGCCGGCGAAGCGGCCCTCATAGGACGAGACGGCAAAACCGTGCGGCGCGGCGGCGATGCCGGCGGCATCCGGCACGTCCTCCTCGCGAAGGACGCGGCCGCTTTCGGCATCGAGCACGACGAAGCGCCCGCCGTTCGGCGAGGTGAGGCCGACCAGCCCCTCGCGCCGGTTGACGGCGATGGCCCCGACGTAGTTCGCAAGGCCGATGGTGGTCTCCTCCGGCAGGGAGAGGAAGGTCAGGTCCTCGCCCTTTGCGAAATGGCCGACGAGCGGCGGCAGGTCGTTGCGCGGCCCCTCGTACTGGCAGGCGAACCAGACGCGGCCCTTTTCGTCGAGGTCGACATGGCGGGTGGAGAGCTGGCGCAGCTTTTCCGGCAGCGCGTGCCGCTGGACGAGCCCGCCCGTCGCCGCGTCGATAAGGGCGAGCGACGGCTCCATATGGTCGAGGTTCAGCTTGGTGCGGCCGAAATCCGGATGGGTCTCGATGCCGCCGTTCGCCGCGATCAGCAGCCGGCCGTCGTCGCTGACGGAAAGGTCGTGCGTGCCGATGCCGTAGGTGGAGTATTCGCCGATTCGGCGGTAGCCGTCGCGGGCGTCGTAAAGGCCGATCACGCCGCGATTGGCGTCGAAATCGTTCTCGCTGGCATAGAGCAGCCGCCCGTCCGGCGAAAAGCAGCCGTGGCCGAAGAAATGCCGGTCCTCGGCGGCGGCGATGGTGACGGGCGCGGCCTTGCCGCTGCGGTCGATGACGAGGGCGAAGGTGCCCGGCCGCCGCGCGAAGGCGACGAGATGGTTCGTCGCGGGCGAATACGCCATGCCGTGGCTGCGGGCCGGCAGCGGCGTTCGGTCGATCACCGTGCCGTCCTCCGACAGGACCGCGATGGCGAACCGACCCGCATGGTCCATGCAGCCCGAGGCGAAGACCGCATCGGCGCGGGCGAGCGCGAAGGCGGCGCGCGGGCCGAGCGTCGCCAGCCAGGCCGCGCCCGCCATGCGCAGGAACGCGCGGCGGTCGAGGAGGGCGCTTGCCGTTGCGGTCGTTCGCATCAGTCGCCGTCCGCGAAGGAGAAGCCGGCGCCGAGGCCGATGGCGCCGCCGAAATCGCCGTTGAGGCTGACGATCAGGTCGCGCGTGTTGACGAGCAGGAAGGCGATCTTCTGCTGTTCGGCGGGCGTCGTGACGGCTTTCTCGATATCGGGATCGGCGGTCCGGACGACATTGCGCAGCGCCGTCAGCACGAAGTCGACATTGCCGCTGAGAGAGGTGTGGCCGGGATCGACGAATTCGGCGATGCCGGATTTGTCGAACAGGGTCTGAAGGCCCTCGAAATTGGCGTCGATCGACGTCCATGTGTTGCCGGAGCGCCAGAAGACGGCCGATTTCGGCCGCGCCGTGCCGCCGTTGCGGTAGAAGGTCTCGATGCGCTGGTCGCGCACCGCCTCCGCGCCGTGGACGAGAATGCCGAGCAGGGCCGTCATCGCCTCCTTGCCGGTGCGGAAGACGGGGTTCTGCGGGCCGGGATGCTTCCAGTCCTGCTGCACGCCGTCCGGCGCGTCCCAGGCCGCCGCAAGCTGGCCCGCGGTCGTCTCGATATGGGTCGCGACGGCCGCGCCGTAGCGGCAGCGGAAGCTTTCCGGCGCCGACATCAGCGTTTCGGAGCCGGTGCCGTAGAGCACGAATTCGAGCGCGCCGAACCCTTGGATCGCCACGCTCTTGCCCGCCATGTTGGCGGGGTCGGTATCGGCCTCGTCCGGTTGCTGCAGCAGCGCCTGCACCTGCTTGAGGCCCGTGCTCTTGCGGTCGGGATAGAAGAGGATGCGCTCGAAGCGGTTGTCGTCGAGCACCGGGCCGATGCGCACGATCTCGATGCGGCCCCAGTCGGTGACAGCCTGCCGGAAGGCCGCGTCCAGCACCTTGCGCGAGTCCTTTGAGGGCGCCTTGCAGAAGGCCGCGGTCGCCTTGGCGAGCGCCCCGGCGGAGGCGTGGAAGGCGCGGTAGCCAGGCCGGATGACGTCGTCCACCGCCTGCGCCATCACGGCGCCGACATTGGCGTCCGTCAGCTCCGGCGGGGTTGCCTCCTGTGCGAAGGCGGGGATGGCGAAGCCGGTGGCGAGGAGGAGAGCGGCAAGGCGATGCACCCGGAGCTTACCCCCCTCTGCCCTGCCGGGCATCTCCCCCTCAAGGGGGGAGATCGGCAAGCGGCGGGAACCTTGCTCAAATCGCGACGTCGAAGAGGGGTGGGACAGTGCTCCATCCAATCTCCCCCCCTGAGGGGGAGATGCCCGGCAGGGCAGAGGGGGGTGCCTCAGGGGAGCACTGTCCCGAAGACCGGCTGCAAGGGAGGAGACGAAGCAGAGGAGGGATAGGCGCCGGGTCATCAGAGGCTCTCCAGGAAGGTGAGTAGGGCGTCGCGGTCGTGTTTTTCCAGCGCGGCGAAGCGGTCGCGCGCCGCCTGTCCCTCGCCGCCATGCCAGAGGATGGCTTCGGTGAGGTTGCGGGCGCGGCCGTCGTGCAGGAAGAACGTATGGCCGTTGACGGTTTTGGTAAGGCCGATACCCCAGAGCGGCGGCGTGCGCCACTCCCGGCCGCTCGCCACTCCCACCGTCTGCCCGTCGGCGAGGCCCTCGCCCATGTCGTGCAGCAGGAAATCGGAATAGGGCCAGATGAGCTGGAAGGCCTGGGCCTTGTTGGCGGCGTCGCGCCGCGTCACGAATTTCGGATGGTGGCAGGAAATGCAGCCGGTCTCGTAGAAGATGCGCTTGCCGGCGAGCGTTTCGGGAAAGCTCGCCTTGCGCCGCGCCGGCACGGCGAGATTTTCCGCATAGAAGGTGACGAGGTCCATCACCGGCGGCGGCGCTTCGCCGTCGCCGAGGCGGGCCTGCACGCCGTTCGGCCGTTCCATGCAGGCCGTCTCGGCCGCCGTGCAATCGCCCTGCGGCAGGGGCACGTCCGGCGTCGAGATGCCGATGTCGAAGGCGAAGGCCTCGGCGCTCTGCTGGCGCACGCTCGCCGCCTGCGCCTTCCAGCCGAAACGGCCGAGCGCCTGCCGGCCGGTCGCCGGGTCGACGGCGACCGCGGCCTTACCGCTGATGCCGTCGCCGTCCGCATCGTCCGGGTCGGCGAGCGCGAGGATATCGGCCGGATGGATCGCCTCGATCAGGCCGAGACCGTGCATGGGCTGGGTGATGCGCGGCGAGAGGGTGGTCGTGGGGTCGAGCGCGCCGAAGGCGAGGTCGGCGACGGAATAGGTGGGGTGTCGCAGCGTGACGACCTCGCCGCCGGCAAGCGTCACCGGCTCCTCGCTGTACTCGATCGCCATGCGCCCCTCGGCCTTGAGGCCGGGAATGGCCTGGTCCTGAAGCTGCCGGCCGTAGACCGGGTCCGGCAGGCTCATCGCGGTGAAGTCCTTGAGGGCCGCCTCTTCCGCGGGCGTCTTCGCCGCACGGGCAAGGCGCAGGAACATCGAGGTCGCGTCGTCCGCGCCCTCCGGCGGATGGCCGCGACCGTCCCGGACGTGGCAGGACTGGCAGGCGCGCGCATTGTAGAGCGGCCCGAGCCCGTCGGAGGCCTGCGTGGAGGAGGGCGAGGAGACCCACAGCTTCTGGAACAGCGCATTGCCGAGCTTGAAGGTCTCGCGCTCCTCGAAGGTGATGTTTTCGGAAAAGTGGGAGAAGCTGTTGACGTCGATTTCGGCAAGCGAGGTCGCCGCGCCCGCCGACATCGCCTCGTACTGCTCGGCCTTGGAGAAATCCGTCGCCGGCTTCGTGACGGCCGCAACGCGCTTCAGGTCCTTCGGCGAGAGGTCGTCGCGCCCGCGGCCGGCGGATTGGGCGGCGCTAAGACCGAGAACGCCTGCCGCGACGGCAAGCGCGGCGGAGACCGCGAGCAGGCGACGGGCGGGGCGTTCGGTCATCGAGGAACCGGGCCGCCGTCCGGAAAGGACAGCGGCCCGCCTTTTATCATTGGAAGACAGCGTTAGGATTATCCAGGCTGTCGGAGCCTTCAAGCTCGATCTTGCCGAGGTCGAGCGACGCGATGACGCGCTCGATGGTCTTGGTCTGGTCGATCAGGCTGTCGATGGCGGTCTGGACGACCTTGTTGCCTTCCTCGTTGCCTTCGCCGATCATCTGGTCGTAGGCCTCGCCCCCTTCGGCGCGGTCCACCAGCGCCTTGAAGGCGGCGTGGCTGGCGTCGAGCTTTTCCGTCATCTCCTTGTCGAGCGCGGCGTTCTTTTCTGCGACGAGTTCGTGGAGCGACGGGCCGGTCATCTTGGTGCCGTCCGGACGGGTATATTCGCCCGTATAGACGGTCTGGATGCCCATGACGTCATAGTAGTGCGAGTTGTGCGTGTTGTCGGAGAAGCAATCGTGCTCTTCTTCCGGATCGTGCAGCAGGAGGCCGAGCTTCATGCGCTCGCCGGCCAGCTCGCCGTAGGAGAGCGAGCCCATGCCGGTCAGCATGGCGGTGATGCCGGCCTTCGGATCGGCGGTCACGGTCTTGGCGGCTTCCCCGTCCGGCGCCCAGGTCGTCACCATGTCCTGCAGGTCGGAGACGAGCAGCGAGGTCGCGGCCTTCAGGTAGGCGGCGCGGCGGTCGCAATTGCCGTTGGTGCAATTGGCCGTGTCGTAGTCGCTCGCCGGGCGGTTGCCGGCGCCCGGGCCGGTGCCGTTGAGGTCCTGGCCCCACAGCAGGAATTCGATGGCGTGGTAGCCGGTGGCGACGTTCGCCTCCACGCCGCCCGCCTCATGCAGTTCCTGAAGGACTTCCGGCGTGATCGTCGTGGCGTCGATGGTCTTGCCGCCGATCTCCAGCTTCGGATTGGCGATGACATTGCCGACGAACAGGGCGTTCTCGTCGCTTTCCGTGCCGTAGCTCGGGTCGACATAGTCGATCAGGCCTTCGTCCAGCGGCCAGGCGTTCACCTTGCCTTCCCAGTCGTCGACGATCGGGTTGCCGAAGCGGTAGGCTTCCGTCTGCTGGTAGGGAACGCGCGACTTCAGCCACGCCTCGCGCGCCGCCTTCAGCGTGTCGTCGTTCGGCTTGGCGAGGAAGGCATCGACCGCCGCGTCCAGCGCCTTGGCGGCGTCGAGCGCGTCGGAATACTTGGCATGGGCGATGTCGGCATAGTGCTTGACGATGGCCGCCGGATCGGCTGCCGCGTGGGCGGAGCCGACGGCAAGGCTCGATGTCGCGGCCGCAAGCGCAAAGACTGCGGCGCGAAGGAAGGAAGTGGTCATGACGTCTCCTGGTGTCCTGTTGTCGTGTCCCCCCGACACCGGACGCCGCAACCCGTCGTCAGGCAGGCCGCAGTCCGGATGCCCGGCAGGCGCCGGGCTCGGGATAATTCAGGCGCCCTGTCATGGACCAAATAAAAACTGGTGTCAAAGTGTATAGTTTAGAACCGTTTCAAGGTCTCCCGCTCCGCGGGCGCAAGGATCAGGCCTTGCGCGCCATGGCGCAGAAGAAGAAACCGTCCGTGTCCGTCGAGGCGGGCGTCAGTGTCACGGTGCTGCCGTCGCGCGAGCGGGGCTGCGGCGTGCCGTCGCCGAAGAGCTTCCGCCAGGTTTCGGTGGCGGGCTGGAGGGTAAAGTCCGGATTGGCCTTGCAGAAGCCGTGCACCTGCTCCTCGTTCTCCTGCGGCAGGATGGAACAGGTGACGTAGAAGAGCGTGCCGCCGGGCCGCACGAAGGCGCTGGCATTGGCAAGCGCTTCCTGCTGCTGGGCAAGGCGCTCCTCGAGGTTCTTCTCGGTGAGGCGCCATTTGGTATCCGGCCGGCGCCGCCAGGTGCCGGTGCCGGTGCAGGGCGCATCGACCAGCACGCGGTCGAACCGGCCGGCCAGCGGCGAAAGGCTGGAAAGGTCCTCGTGGACCTGCACGTTGCGGGTGCCGGCGCGCTTCAGCCGCTCGATGATCGGGGCGAGGCGCTTGCGGTCCGTGTCGTAGGCATGGACCTGGCCCTTGTTGTGCATCGCCGCGGCCATGGCGAGCGTCTTGCCGCCGCCGCCCGCGCAGAAGTCGAGCACCTGGTCGCCTTCCTGCGGCACGACGAGATCGGCGACGATCTGCGAGCCCTCGTCCTGCACCTCGAACCAGCCCTTCTGGAAGGCAAGGTCCGCCGTGACGTTCGGCAGGCGCGAGGGGCCTTCGCCGGCGGGAATGCGGATGCCCTGGCGGGCGATGGCGGAGGCGACGGCGCCGTTGCGCTCCAGCGCCTTCAGCACCTTGTCGCGGCCTGCCTTCAGCGTGTTGGCGCGAAGGTCGAGCGTCGGCCTTCCGGCAAGGGCTTTCGCCTCCGTAAGCCAGTCATCGCCGAAATTGGCTTCGAAGGAAGGCTGCACCCATTCGGGAATGTCGCCCTGCACATGGGGCGCGGCCGCATCGAGCGTGCGGGCGTTGAAGGCGGCGAGCCTGTCTTCGGAAAGCGGCGGCGGGGCGAAGCGGTCGCCGTCGACCTCGCCGGCAAGCGCTTCCGGCGAAAGGCCCCATTGGCGCAGGAGCACGGCATAGCCGAGAGCCGTGGGGCTGTCGTCGTCCATCAGGAAGGCGTGCGACAGTTTCATGCGCAGCGCGTCGTAGACGATATTGCCGATGGCGGCGCGGTCGCCGGAGCCGGCGAACCGATGGGAGAGGCCCCAGTCCTTGAGCGCATCGGCGACGGGGCGCCGCCGCGTCTCGATATCCGTCAGAACCTCGATGGCCCCCGAGAGCCGCCCACCCAATCGCATCCGTCTACTCCGTTTTGCGTCGTGGTAGCGGCGGAATGCGGGAAGAGCAAGCCGGCGCGGGCAGATTCGGGATCAGCCGATGACTTCGTAGCAGATCTTGGCGTGGCCGGAGCGGATCATGCCGATGTTGGAGGCGGCGGCCTTGGAAAGATCGAGCACGCGGCCGCGGACGAACGGGCCGCGATCGTTGATGCGCACTACGACGCTCTTGCCGTTGTTCGCGTTGGTGACCTTCAGCTTCGTGCCGAAGCGCAGGCTGCGGTGGGCGGCCGTCAGCAGGTTCGGGTTCATCCGTTCGCCCGATGCGGTGCGCGAGTGCAGCGCATACCACGAAGCGCGGCCGCAGCCGGCGGCCTGTGCATCGGAAAAGGTAACGAAGGAGGAGGAGGCGGCAATGAGGGAGGCAAGAGCGAGGCTGGAGAGCTTGAGCATCATGTATCGGATGACCTTCCGGGCAAGTTGTGAACTTCCGCTGTGTTGGTCGCCCTATGAGGAAGCAAAAATGGCGAAAACGTGCCTCAACCCGCCGCAATCCCGTTCCGGGACCGCGCGGATATACAGTCCATCGCCCGCGATGGATTTTTAACGTTGGTTAACGAGGCCGGAAAAGTTCTTCCGAATCAGTCGTTAAACTGGATCAACTTGTTTTGTGGAATGGCGATCCGGCATTCGTGCAAATTTTCGGAAAAAACTTTCAATATTAGCAATTACTGCGCAGGAATTCGGCGGCGAAAATGAGGCAAATATCCCATAGGTTGCATCAAATCGCAAAAGCCGAGCCTCCGGCCTTCGCTCCCTCAGCCGCGCCAGCGTCCGGAAGCATGGAGCTCGCCGAGCGAGAGGCGATAGTTCGGGAAGCGGAATTCGAAGCCCGCAGCCTTCAGTTTCGCGTTCGAGACGCGCTTGTTCTCCGCGTAGAAAGACCGTGCCATGGCAGAAAGTTCCGCCGTCTCGAAAGGAATGTCGGGCGGGACGGGCTGGCCCATCAGCCGGGCCGCCTCCGCCACCACGTCCTGCGGCGGGCCGGGCTCGTCGTCGGTGATGTTCCAGACGCCGCCGCGATGGCCCTCGGCGAGGAAGAGCGCCGAGCGGCCGATATCCTCGACGCGGATGCGGTTGAACACCTGGTCCTTCTTTATGAGGCGGCGCGCGGTGCCCTCCTCCATGTTGCGCAGGGCGTTGCGGCCCGGGCCGTAGATGCCGGCAAGGCGCAGCACCGCGACGGGAAGGCCCGAGGCCTTGCCGAAGGCGAGCCAGTGGTTCTCCGCCTCGACGCGCTCGATGGAGCGGACGGAGACGGGATTGAGCTTCGTTTCCTCGTCCACCCAGCCGCCCTTGTGGTCGCCGTAGACGCCGACGGTGGAGAGGTAGCCGGCCCATTCGAGCTTCGGCATCAGCGTGGCAAGGGCAGGCACGCCGGCGCGGAACAGGGGATCGCCGTCCTTGCCGGGCGCGATCGACTGGACGACGTGCGTGGCGCGCGCCATCACCGCGGCAAGCGCATCCGAAACCGCGCCGCCGTCATAAAGGCCAGGCTCGATGCCGAGGGCGCGGAGGCTCTGCGCTTTCTCGGCAGAGCGCGTGGTGCCGGTGACGGAAAAGCCGGCCTGCCGGAAGGTTTCGCCGATGGCCCTGCCGGAAAAGCCGGCGCCGAGGATCAGGAGGTGCTTCATTGTCCGTTCGCCTTCGCTCGCTCATATTCCGCGCGCACGTCCTCGTCCGCGTCGTCCGCCCTTCCTGCCGCAAATCGCTCGAATTCGGAAGCCTCCATCAGGCGGGAGAGCGCCCAGGCGGCCATGCCACGCACCACCGGCGCGGTGTCGTCGGCAAGGCGGAGGCATGGGTCGATGAGGCTGCGGTCGCCGGAATTGCCGGCGGCGATCAGCACGTTGCGCACGAAGCGGTCGCGGCCGATGCGTTTCACCGGCGAGCCGGAAAAATGCGTGCGGAAGGTGGGATCGTCGAGCGTCAGGAGATCGGCGATCCGCGGCGCCTTCAGGTCGTCGCGCGCGACGAGCTTCATTTCGGAGGCAAGGGCCGCGAACTTGTTCCAGGGACAGGCGGCGAGGCAATCGTCGCAGCCGTAGATGCGGTTGCCGATCTTCTCGCGGAAATGCGGTTCGATCGGCCCCTTGTGCTCGATGGTGAGATAGGAGATGCAGCGCCGCGCATCGAGCTTGTAGGGCGCGGGAAAGGCGTCGGTCGGGCAGGCGTCGAGGCAGGCCCTGCAGGAGCCGCAATGGTCGCGCTCCGGCTCGTCGCGCAGGAGATCGGCGGTGGTGAAGAGGCTGCCGAGGAAGAGCCAGGAACCGTGCGTGCGGCTGACGAGGTTGGTGTGCTTGCCCTGCCAGCCGAGCCCGGCGGCGGCGGCGAGCGGCTTTTCCATGACGGGCGCGGTGTCGACGAACACCTTCACGTCCTCCCCGCCGCGCGCGGCAAAGCGCGTCGCCACTTCCTTGAGCCGGCCCTTGATGAGGTCGTGATAGTCGCGGTTCTGCGCATAGACCGAGATCGCTGCGCGGTCCGGCATGGCGAGCACGTCGCGGGGATCGTGCTCCGGCCCGTAGTTCATGCCGAAGAGCACGACGGAGCGCACGTCGCTCCACAGGACGCGCGGATCGGCCCGGCGGGCCTCGGTCTCGGCCATCCACTCCATCGTGCCGTGATAGTCGGCGGCGAGGAAATCGGCGAGCCGCGCGGGCGCCTGCGGAATGGCATCGGGGCCGGTGATGCGACAGAGGTCGAAGCCCTTGTCGGCGGCCTCGGCCTTGAGGAAATCCGTCAGGCGGCGGCGGTGCCTGTCGTCGCCCGGCATGGCCCCGTCCTCAGAAATCGAGGTCTGCGTAATGCGAGACCGGCGTGACGCCGCGCACGCGCTCGGCGAGCAGCGGGCGGAAGGAGGGGCGGGACTTCAGCCGCTGGTACCAGTCCTTGGCCTGCGGCGATTCCGTCCAGTTGATCTCGCCCATATAGTCGAGCACGGAGAGCGAGGCGGCGGCGGCAAGGTCGGCGTAGCTCAGCCGGTCGCCGGCAAGGTAGGTGCGCGAGCCGGCGAGCCACGAGAGATATTTCATGTGCTGGCGGATATTGGCGCGCGAATTGCGCAGGATCTTGCTGTCCGGCGGCCCGCCGCCCTGGTCCGAGGTCATCTGGAGCTTGAAGATGCGCTCGCGCACCAGGGGGCGCGTGACGTCCTGCTCCATCTTCTGCAGGAACCATTCGGTGAGGCGGCGGATTTCCGCGCGCTGGAACGGGTCCTCGGCCAGAAGCCGCCGGTCGCGCTTGAGCACGCCGTGCGTCTCGTCGAGATATTCGGAGATGATCGATGCGCCGCAGAGCGCGCGCATGCTGTCGTCGACATAGACGGGAAGCGTGCCGGCCGGGTTGAGGGCGAGGAAGTCGCGCCGGTTCTCCCAGGGCTGTTCCTCGGCCAGTTCCGTCTGGAAGCCGTATTCCGCCAGGATCAGGCGCACGAAGCGCGAGGCCGAGGACATGGAGTGATGATAGAGTGTGGGCATGAACGCTGCTTTACTCGGATTGCGGAAGGGGGCGTGCCGGGCCGGCCGCCTCATGCGGAACTGATTTGGCCACGGCTGATTTGACGAACCTATAGAAATTTGGTGGTACAAACACAAGCGAATCGGGCCTTTCGCCGCATATGCGCTTCGATTCGTGCCGATCCTCCTCCACTCTCAAGGACCTTTCATGGCAGACCAGTCCATCGTCAGCGCCCTCATCCTCGGTCTCATCGAGGGCCTGACAGAATTCATCCCGGTTTCCTCCACCGGTCACATCCTGCTTGCCGGCCATTTTCTCGGCTTCAAGTCGCCGGGCAACACCTTCGCCGTGCTGATCCAGCTCGGCGCGATCCTCGCCATCCTCTCCGTCTACGCGGCCAAGCTGCTGCGCATCGCCTTCGCGCTGCCCTCGAGCCCGCAGGCGCGCCGCTTCGTCTTCAGCATCCTCCTCGCCTTCCTGCCGGCGGCGGTCATCGGCGCGCTCGCGCATGATTTCATCAAGTCGGTGCTGTTCGAGACGCCCATGCTGATCTGCGTGGTGCTGATCGTCGGCGGCGTCATCCTCTACGTGATCGACCGCCTGCCGCTGAAGCCCCGCTACACGGACGCGATGACCTATCCGCCGTCGCTCGCCTTCAAGATCGGCCTCTGCCAGTGCCTCGCCATGATCCCCGGCACCTCGCGCTCGGGCGCGACCATTGCCGGCGCGCTGCTGATGGGCACGGACAAGCGTTCTGCGGCGGAGTTCTCGTTCTTCCTTGCCATGCCCACCATGGTCGGCGCCTTCGCGCTCGATCTCTACAAGAACCGCGACGCGCTTTCCTCCGACGACCTTTTCGTCATCGGCGTCGGCTTTGCGGCTGCCTTCGTCGCCGGCCTCTTCGTCGTGCGCTCGCTGCTCGACTATGTGTCGCGCCGCGGCTTCACGCTCTTCGCCATCTGGCGCATCGTCGTGGGCGTGCTCGGCCTCGTCGGCCTTTTGGTCTGGGGATGAGGAAACGGCTTCGGCCGGTCGTTCCGGCCGGCCGGGGCTTACTTGACCGAGGCGGTCGTGCAGGGGTCGATGCCATAGGCCGGCGAGCAGCCGTGCTTGCTGGCGGAGACCGTCGAGGGTGCGGCAAAGGATCCGGCCACGATGATCAGAGCCGAAAACCCGAAGAAGATTGCAATTGCCTTGCCCATTTGCGCCGGAAGCCTCTCAAGTGCTGAAATGCGCCGCTTCTGTCCTGTTGCATGACGCGGCGGGTGCGGTGTTTATTCGCAGGTCCCGCCACAATCAATATCGCCACATGCTGAATCGCGCGTAAATGCCGCAACGCATTTTTTAACCGCTGCATAAGTGCAACAGCCGACCCCAAGCGCTTTGGAAAAAACGGGAGCGGCCGCCGCGGAACGCGTCCGTGGCGGCCGGCTTCGATGCGGGAAAATCAGGCCGTGCGGTCGATCTTGGTGAACTGGCCCTGCGTGCGGTAGCGCACGAGATAGCTCGGCAGGATCACCTCGACGAGCGCCGGCTCGATGCCGATGGCTTCCAGCGTGCGGCCCTCGGCGCGAGCAGCCTCGGAGACGATGTTGTCGGCGCGCAGCAGCGTCACCTGGTCGGCCGTCAGCGGCGGCTTGACGAAGGGGATCATCGAGGCGAGCGAGCCGATCAGCGAAGCGACGGCGAAGGGCAGCGAGACGAGCGGGTTCTTGCGGTCGACGATGCGCAGCATGGTTTCGAGACACTGGCGGAAGGTCAGCACTTCCGGGCCGCCGAGCTCGTAGATGCGGCCGCGCTCGATTACGCCGTCCACCGAGCGGGCGACGGCTTCGGCGACGTCGCCGACATAGACCGGCTGGAGCTTCGTGCGGCCGCCGCCGATCAACGGCAGGAACGGCGCATAGCGCGCCATGGTGGCGAACTTGTTGAAGAAGCCGTCCTCGGGGCCGAAGACGATGGAGGGGCGCAGGATGACCGCATCGGGAACCGTGCGCCGCACGGCCGCCTCGCCGCGCGCCTTGGTGCGGGCATAGGTCGAGCCGGAATTCTCGTCCGCGCCGATGGCGGAGATGTGGGTGAGCTTCGCACCGGCCGCACGGGCGGCTTCCGCCACGGCGCGGGCGCCGAAATCCTGCACGGCGTCGAAGGTGTTGCGGCCGGTCTCGAAGAGAACGCCGACGCAATTGACGACGTGATCGGCGCCTTCGACGGCGCGGTCGACCGACTGGCGGTAGCGCAGGTTCGCCTGCACGAAGGAGATCTGGCCGACGCCGCCGATCGGCTGGAGGAAGCCGGCAAGGTCCGGCCGGCGCACGGCGACGCGGATGCGGTAGCCGCGGCGTGCCAGCGCGCGCACCACATGACGCCCGACGAAGCCCGAGCCGCCGAAGACGGTGACGAGCGGCGGAAGGTTGGACAAGGTCATGGGATGCTCCTGAAGAGAATGGTCGGTCTTTAGGGCCTACATAGCCCAAACCGCAGGCAAGGTGAAGCGCGGCGAAGCGTCTCCCGCGCCTTCCTTGCGCCGGCGCAAGACGGCGCCGTCAGACGCCCTCGACGACCACCATCTCGGCGTCCGCGACCTCCTGGCGGATGGCGGCGGCGATCTGGTATTCCGGCGAGTTGTAACAGTCGACGGCCGCCTGGAACGAGGGAAACTCGATCACCACGTTGCGCGCGCGCACCGCGCCCTCCAGCCGCTCGAACGTGCCGCCGCGGGCAAGGAAGTTCGCGCCGTATTTCTCGAAGGCCGGCTTGGCGACCGTAACGTAATCCTTGTAGCGCTCGGCATCACGGACATCGACCCGTGCGATCCAGTAGCCCTTGGGCATCGTTCTCTCCCTGTTTTCAAGCGGCAAGCGCGCCGTCCATCTCGGCGAGGATCGCCTTTGCGGCAGCGAGCGGATCGTCGGCCTTGACGATGGGCCGGGCGACGACGAGGTGGCTGGAGCCGGCCTTCAGCGCATCGGCCGGCGTCATCACGCGTTTCTGGTCGCCGAGCTCGGCACCGGCGGGGCGGATGCCGGGCGTGACGATGGCCATGTCCGGCCCGACGATCTTGCGCACGGCTTTCGCCTCCTCGGCCGAGCAGACGACGCCGCCCATGCCGGCGATGCGCGCCTGTTCGGCGCGGCGCAGCACCAGCGTGTGGGGATCGTATTCGTAGCCGGCGTCGAGCACGTCCTTGGCGTCCATCGAGGTCAGGACCGTCACGCCGAGAAGGCAGAGGTCCGAGCCCTTCGCCGCGGAGACGGCGGCGGCCATGGCCTTCGGATAGGCGTGCAGCGTCAGCATGGACATGCCCATCTTGACGATGTTCTCGACGCCCTTGGCCACCGTGTTGTCGATGTCGAGCAACTTCATGTCGAGGAAGACCTTCTTGCCGTCCTTCGCAAGGTCGCGGGCGAATTCCAGCCCGCCGGCAAAGACGAGCTGGTAGCCGATCTTGTAGAAGAGGGCGGCCTCGCCGAGCGTCCTGACCACCTTCTCGGCCTCCGCGATGGTCGGTACATCGAGGCCAACGATCAGGCGGTCGCGCGCGGACATGGTCACATCCCCTTCCAAGATTGCATTGCCGTCCAGTCGCATGTCACGCCGCGGTCCGCAAGCGGGAAAGCGAAAAGACCGCCGGCGGCCTCAGTGGGTGCGGCGGTAGGTCCAAAGCTGCGCCGGCGGAATGTTGCGCACGACGAAGTCGAGATGGCTGATCTGGTAGCGGTCCGGCATGGCGACGACGGGCGAGAGCGGGCCGTAGGAGATCTGCACCACGGGCCGGCCGACGGGAATGCGGCCCAAGAGGTCCTCGATCAGCGCCACGCGCCTGTGCATCGGGAAATTGAGGAGCGGCACGGCCGAGACGATGCTGTCGAAGGTCGTATCGCTGAGCTCCCCGAGCGTCTTGTCGAGGTCGAAGGCATCGCCGTTGATGAAATTGACGCCGGAAAAGCGCGCGACGAGGTGATTGTAGAAATCCGTCGAGAATTCGACCGCGAAGAGCTTTTCGGGCGGAAGGCCGGTTTCCAGGATCGCCTTGGTGATGACGCCGGTGCCGGGACCGAGCTCCAGGACCGGCAGGCCCGAGGCCGGATTGACGACGCCCGCCATGCGGCGCGCGGTGATGGATGAGGTGGGAATGATCGCTCCGACCGCCCGCGTATTGCTCATCCAGCCCTTGAAGAAGCGGATCTCCTCGTCGAATTTCCTGCCGAGCCGTTCCTTCACCTTCACGCGCAGCGTCATGCCGTCCCCTCCATGGTCGCGTTCTTCCGGCCGGCGGCGGGGCTCATCCCGCGAATCGCCGGCACGGCTGAATATGCGACGCGGTTTGCGTCAAAAACAAGTCTGATTGCGTCGTCTTTGTCTCATACAATCACTTGTCTCTAAAAAAGGAACCCGCCGGCATCCGGCGGGTTCCCCGATTCCTGTCGTGCCACGCCGCGGCTATACGCGCATCGGCATCAGCACGTAGAGCGCGTCGTCGCCGGCAAGGTCGCGCACCAGTGTCGGCGAGCCGGGATCGGCCAGCATGAAGACGGCTTCCGTGCCGGAAAGCTGCGCGGTGATGTCGAGCAGGTATTTCGCGTTGAAGCCGATTTCGAGCGGATCGTTCTCGTAGCCGACGGCGAGTTCTTCCGTCGCGCTGCCCGAATCCGGATTGTTGACCGTCAGCGTGAGCTGGCCTTCGGCGAGCGCCAGCTTCACGGCGCGGCCACGCTCGGAGGAGATGGTGGAGACGCGATCGACGGCCTGGGCGAAGGACTGGCAGTCGATCTTCAGTTCCTTGTCGTTGTTGGTCGGGATCACGCGCTGGTAATCGGGGAAGGTGCCGTCGATCAGCTTGGAGGTCAGCACGATGGAGCCGATGGTGAAGCGGATCTTCGCGTCGGAGACTTCCACGGTGACGGTGAGGTCCGGGTTGTCGACCAGCTTCTGCAGTTCGCCGACCGTCTTGCGCGGGATGATGATGCCGGGCATCCCCTCCGAGCCCGAAGGCGCATCGACGTCGGCGCGGGCGAGGCGATGGCCGTCGGTGGCGACGGCGCGCAGCTTCAGGTCGCCCTTGCTCTCGATCGTGTGGATGAAGATGCCGTTGAGATAGTAGCGGGTCTCTTCCGTCGAGATCGCGAACTGGGTGCGATCGATCAGCATCTTGAGATCCGTCGCCTTGAGGCGGAACGTGTGCGAGAAGCTGCCGGCGGTCAGGTCCGGGAAGTCGGACTGCGGCAGGCACTGCAGCGAGAACTTCGAGCGGCCCGAGGCGACCGTCATGGAGGCGCCGTCGGCGCTGGTGGCGAGCAGCACTTCCGAGCCGTCCGGCAGCTTGCGCACGATGTCGTAGAGAAGGTGCGCGGGAACGGTCGTCGCGCCGGCCTGCTCGACCTGCGCGGGCGTCGCCTCGGTGATCTCGAGGTCCAGGTCGGTCGCCTTCATGTCGAGGCTCGCGCCGTCCGAGCGCAGGAGCACGTTCGAGAGGATCGGGATCGTGTTGCGCCGTTCCACCACGCGGTGAACGTGATTCAGCGACTTCAGAAGATTGGACCGCTCGAGAGTAATGCGCATTGAACTGTACCGCTTTCGACCGCTGGCACGCCGGAAACCGGCGCGGCATTGCCTTGAATTCCGGCGGATGCCGGACTGATGTGGAGGGGCAAAATGGCAGAAGTCCAAGGAGGATTGCAAGTGCTAACGGCGCGGGATGCACGATCCACAGGCCGCGCACCTTGCAGGGGGCTCTCCGCTCGCCCATAAGGAGGCAAAGGAAAGGCGAAAGACGATGCGGGACGAAGGCGCGGCAAACGGGACGGGCGAGGGCGGCAGGACGTTCCGTCTCCACAATGCCGTGATCCCGGCCCGGCCGCTGGAGCCGGCGCTCTACCTCGTCGCGACCCCCATCGGCAACCTATCCGACATCACGTTGCGCGCACTCGAAACGCTGGCCGGCGCCGACGTGCTCGCCTGCGAGGATACCCGCGTCACCCGCGTGCTGCTCGACCGCTATGGCATCGTCAATCGGCCCTATGCCTATCACGAGCACAATGCCGACGAGGCCGGCCCGCGCCTCATCTCGGCGCTCGAAGCGGGAAAATCCGTCGCGCTCGTCTCCGATGCCGGCACGCCGCTCGTCTCCGACCCCGGCTATCGCCTCGCGCTGCTTGCGATCGCCGCCGGCCACCGCGTCGTGCCCATTCCGGGCGCCTCCGCGCCGCTCGCCGCGCTCGTGGGGTCGGGCCTGCCGAACGATGCCTTCTTCTTCGCCGGCTTCCTGCCCACCAAGGACAAGGCGCGCCGCGACCGGCTCGCCGAGCTTTCCGCCGTTCCGGCAACGCTCCTCTTCTTCGAATCGCCGCACCGCATCGCCGCGACGGTGACGGCGGCCGCCGACGTTCTGGGCGAGGGGCGGGCGGCCTGCGTCTGCCGGGAGCTCACCAAGACCTTCGAGGAGTTCCGCCGCGGCACGCTCGGCGAGCTTGCCGCCCATTACGGCGGCGGGCATGCCGTCAAGGGCGAGATCGTCTTCGTCGTCGGCCCGCCGGGCGCGGCGGCGGCCCCCGAGGCCGCAGATGTCGACCGGCTGCTGTCGGCGCTCGCAAGGGACATGCCGGCCGGCAAGGCGGCGACCGAGGCGGCCCGCCAGACGGGCCTGCCGCGCAAGGAGCTCTACCAGCGCCTCCTCGACCTGAAGGACGCCGATGCGGGATAGGACGGCGGATCCCGGCCGGCAGAAGGCCTTTCGCCGGGGGCATGTCTCCGAATACATTGCCGCGCTCTATCTCCTCGCCAAGGGCTTCCGCATCCGCGCGATCCGCTACCGCACCAAGCTCGGCGAGATCGATATCGTCGCCCGGCGCGGCGACCTCGTGATCTGTGTGGAGGTGAAGGCGCGCGCGAGCGTCGACGACGCCGTCTTCGCTGTCACCGGGGCCGCACAGCAGCGCATCCGCGCGGCCGGCGACATCTGGCTCTCGCGCCAGCCGGACGCCCATCGCCTCTCGTTGCGGTACGATATCGTCGCGGTTCTGCCCTGGCGGCTTCCACGACATTTTCCGGATGCGTTCTGATCGAAGGCCAGGGCTCGCAAGAGCAAGGTTACGGATCGTTAAAATGCCGCGGATCGTCTCAACCGCGCCGTTACCCGTGCAGGTTAGTCTTCTCCCGATTGCAAAGGGGGATGATATGGTCCTGAAACTCATGCTCGCCACCATGGCCGCCGCCGCCATCCGCACGCACCGGCAGGAAGCCAGGGCGCCGCGCCCGCCGGTCGCGGCCGCACCCGACGACATGGAGATGGAGCCGGCGCCCATCGACCCGGCCTGGATACTGTCGGGCAGCCCCGTGGCGCGCGTGTCGCTGCATTCGCGGGCCTATGACAGGCTGGCGCGGACGGCGGTCTGGGATTGCACGGCCGGCACCTTCCGCTGGTATTTCGGCTGGGACGAGACGGTGGTGATCCTCGACGGCGCGGTGCATGTGACCGGCGAGGACGGCAGCGAGCGCACGCTGAAGGCCGGCGACGTCGCCTATTTCCCCGCAAAGAGCTGGGCGACGTGGCATATCGACAGCTATGTCCGCAAGGTCGCCTTCTGCCGCAAGGAATTCCCCATCCCGATCGACATGGCGCTGAAGCTGCGCGACCGCGTGCGCGGCATCCGGCGATCCTCCGGGGGGCTTGCCGCCTGAGCTGCAGCGCCCGTTGCCTTCGGGCCTGCGGCACCTTACATGTGTCGGGCATTCCTGAGGGGACTTTTCATGGCCAAGATCAAGAACGTCGCGGTTCAGATGGACCACGTCTCGACCATCAACATTGCCGGCGATTCCACCTTCGCCATGAGCCTCGAGGCGCAAAGCCGCGGCTGCAGGCTCTTCCACTATACGCCCGACCAGCTCAGCCTGCGCGACGGCAAGGTCCATGCGACCGTCCAGCCGATGGAACTGCGCGACGTCAAGGGCGACCACTTCACGCTCGGCGCGCCCGAGCGCATCGACCTTGCGACGATGGACGTGGTGCTCCTGCGCCAGGATCCGCCCTTCGACATGGCCTACATCACCTCGACGCATCTCCTGGAGCGCATCCACCCGAAGACGCTGGTGGTCAACGATCCGGCCTGGGTGCGCAATTCGCCGGAGAAGATCTTCGTCACCGAATTCGCCGACCTGATGCCGGCAACCCTCATCACCCGCGATCCGGGCGAGATCCGCCGCTTCCGCGAGGAGATGGGCGACATCATCCTGAAGCCCCTCTACGGCAACGGCGGGGCCGGCGTCTTCCATTCCACCCGGGACGACCGCAACCTGTCCTCGCTGCTCGAAATGTTCGGCCAGCTCTTCCGCGAGCCCTTCATCGCCCAGCAATACCTGCCGGACGTGCGCAAGGGCGACAAGCGCATCCTGCTCGTCGACGGCGAGCCCGTCGGCGCCATCAACCGCGTGCCGGCCGAGCATGACAGCCGCTCCAACATGCATGTCGGCGGGCGCGCCGAGGCGACGGAGCTGACCGCGCGCGAAAAGGAGATCTGCGATCGCATCGGCCCGGCGCTGCGCGAGCGCGGCTTCCTCCTCGTCGGCATCGACGTCATCGGCGACTACATGACGGAGATCAACGTGACCTCCCCGACCGGCCTTCGCGAAGTCAAGCGCTTCGGCGGCGCCGACATCGCGGCGCTTCTGTGGGACGCCATCGAGCGCAAGCGCTGAGCCTTCCGCACGGCGCTGCGGGGCGTTCCGTTCGCGGACGTCCCGCCTTCGTTCCGCAAATACAACCGCATGCAACCGGCGCGGGGAAAAATCGCCCGCCGGTTCTATAATTGTTCTTGTTTCATTCCCTGTTCCATGCCAGATTTGCAGATGCAACCCAGAGGCGGTTGCGGGCGCGGGTTTCGGCAGAAACGTGTTGCGGCGTCGTCATGCGCCATGAACGGCGCGGCGCTGCGGGGCAGGCGGGGGCAGGCATGGTGGCGCGGGTCGGTACGATTGCATTCCAGGGCATCGAGGGTGTGCCCGTCGACGTGCAGGTCATGGTGGCGCCCGGCAAGGTGGGCATGCAGATCGTCGGCCTTGCGGACAAGGCGGTGGCCGAGAGCCGCGAGCGGGTGCAGGCCGCCCTTCATGCCTCCGGCCTTTCGCTTCCGCCCAAGCGGGTGACGGTCAACCTCGCGCCGGCCGATCTTCCCAAGGAAGGCAGCCACTACGACCTTGCCATCGCCCTCGGCCTCATGACGGCGCTCGGCGCCGTGCCGGGCGATGCGCTTGGCGGTTATCTCGTCATCGGCGAACTGAACCTCGACGGCACCATCGCGCCCGTCGCCGGCGCGCTGCCCGCCGCCATGGCCGCCAATACGCTCGGCAAGGGCCTCGTCTGCCCGGCGGAAAACGGCGCGGAAGCGGCCTGGGCCGGCGGCGGCCTCGATATCCTTGCCCCGCGCAGCCTGATCGCGCTCGTCAACCATTTCAAGGGAAGCCAGGTCCTCTCCCGCCCCACCCCGGCGATCCGGGCCGCAGCATCCGATATGCCGGACCTTGCCGATATCCGCGGCCAGGAAAGCGCCAAGCGCGCGCTGGAGGTGGCGGCCGCCGGAAACCACAATCTCCTGATGGTCGGCCCGCCCGGTTCGGGGAAATCCATGCTGGCCGCGCGCCTTGCCGCCATCCTGCCGCCGCTCTCGCCGGCCGAGTTGCTGGAGGTCTCGATGATCCATTCCGTCGCCGGCCAGCTTTCCGGCGGGCGGCTTTCCGACCGGCGGCCGTTCCGCACGCCGCACCATTCGGCCACCATGGCCGCGCTCGTCGGCGGCGGTCCGCGCGCCCGGCCGGGCGAGGCTTCGCTCGCCCATAACGGCGTCCTCTTCCTCGACGAATTGCCGGAATTCTCGCCGCAGGCGCTCGATGCGCTGCGCCAGCCGCTCGAAACGGGCGAGTGCGTCATCGCAAGGGCCAATCACCGCGTCAGCTATCCCGCCGCCGTGCAACTGGTCGCGGCGATGAACCCCTGCCGCTGCGGCATGGCGGGCGAGCCGGGCCGCACCTGCGCCCGCGGCCCCCGCTGCGTCAGCGATTATCAGGCCCGCATCTCCGGTCCATTGCTCGACCGCATCGATATCCGCATCGACGTGCCGGCCGTCTCGGCGGCCGATCTCCTGCGTCCCGGCACGGCGGAGGCGAGCGAAGCCGTCGCCCGCCGCGTCGCGCGCGCCCGGGCGCTGCAGGTGGATCGCTTTTCCCGGCTCGGCATGGCCTCGGTCACGAGCAATGCCCGCGCCTCAACCGCGATCGTCGAAAAGGTCGCCGAGCCCGATCCGGGCGGCCTCCAGCTTTTGCGCGATGCGGCGGAGAAGATGCGCTTTTCGGCCCGCGGCTATCACCGGGTCCTGAAGGTCGCCCGCACGCTCGCCGATCTCGACGAGGCACCGACCGTCGGCCGCATCCATCTGGCCGAGGCGATCTCCTACCGCATCGCCGGCGAGCGGCTGGCCGCGGCATAGCCGAAACAGGCAGGCCCGCCGCACCCATGGCGCGGCGGGCGTCCTCTCAGCCCCCGAGGCCCTCGAAGAGCGCGGTCGAAAGGTAGCGCTCGGCGAAGGAGGGGATGATGACGACGATGGTCTTGCCGGCATTTTCCGGCCGGCTGCCGACCTTGGCGGCGGCGGCGAGCGCCGCGCCCGAAGAAATGCCGACCGGCACGCCTTCGAGGCGCGCGACGAGGCGGGCATTCTCGAAGGCTTCGTCGTTGGTGACGGTGACGACCTCGTCATAGACGCCCGTGTCGAGGACGGCGGGCGCAAAGCCCGCGCCGAGGCCCTGGATCTTGTGCGGGCCGGGCGCGCCGCCGGAAAGGATCGGGCTGTCCGCCGGCTCGACGGCGACGACCTTGAAGCCGGGCTTCCTGGCCTTCAGCACCTGGCCGGCGCCGGTGATCGTGCCGCCGGTGCCGATGCCGGAAACGAGGATGTCGGCCGCGCCCTCCGTGTCGTTCCAGATCTCCTCGGCCGTCGTGCGGCGGTGGATGTCGGGGTTGGCCGGGTTCTCGAACTGCTGGGGGATGACGGCATCCGGGATGGCGGCGGCCAGTTCCTCGGCCTTGGCGATGGCACCCTTCATGCCCTTCGGCCCCTCGGTCAGCACCAGCTCGGCGCCGAGCAGCAGCAGCATCTTGCGCCGCTCGACCGACATGGTCTCCGGCATGGTGAGGATGAGGCGGTAGCCCTTGGCCGCCGCGGCGAAGGCGAGCGCGATGCCGGTATTGCCGGAGGTCGGCTCGACGAGGGTCGACTTGCCGGGCGTGATCTTGCCCTGGGCTTCCAGCCACTCGATCATCGCCACGCCGATGCGGTCCTTCACGGAGGCGATGGGATTGAAGAATTCGAGCTTGGCGAGCAGGGTCACCACGACGCCCTTTTCCTTCGCGAACTTGTCGAGCCGGACGAGCGGCGTATTGCCGACGGTCTCGGTGATGGAGGCATAGACGCGGCCGCGGCCGGGCTTTCGTGTATCGGTCATCGATTACTCCTCGGTTCTTCCGGCAAGACCATAGGAGGGAATGCGGCCTTGGGCGAGTCCGGATTCGTCCGGCAAAAAGCCGCAGGCGACGCGCCGCCTATGCCGCGCGCGTCGCGATATAGGCGGCCGTGCCGGCAAGGACCCCGGCCGCGAGCCGGTTCAGCCGCCGCAGCGCCTTCGGCTGGCGCATGAGGAGCCGCGCCCGCGAGGCAAGCGCGATATAGGGCACCAGCACGGCGAGGAGCACGATGAAGGTCGCGGCCAGCAGCACGCCGTAGTCCCTGAGCCCGACCGCATTGAGATCGACCAGCGTCGGCACCAGCGCCACGTAGAAGAGCATGGTCTTGGGATTGCCGAGCGTCACGAAGAGGCCGGAGAGGAACGACATGGCAAGGCTCGTCGAGCCCTTCGCCTCGATGTTCTGGGGCAGCAGGCCGGTCGTCCAGAGCTTCCAGGCGATATAGCCGAGATAGAGAGCACCGGCGATCTTGATGAGAAGGAAGGCCGTGGTGAAGGTCTGCGCGATGAAGGCGAGGCCGAGGATGACCGCGGTGAGGTAGAGCATGTCGCCGAGGATGAGGCCGAGCCCCATGAAGAAGGTCGGCCGGAAGCCCGAGCCGAGCGCGCGGGCGACGATCGCCGTGATACCGGGGCCGGGAATGACGGCGGCGATGAACAGCGCGCCGCAATAGGCGAGAAGAACGGCAAGGGTCATGGAAGGCTCCTTCGGATCGTCTTTTATCGCGCCTGCAAGCCCGCCGCAATGAGCGGGTCGGGTCAGAACTCCGCCGTCGGCGGCAGGCCGAAGGGCAGCGCCGGCCGAAGGTCTTCCGCCGCGCGCAGCATCAGCGCGAGCTCCCCCGTTTGCGGCACCGCGCGCGCCTCCCAGCCGAGATGATCCGGCGCGAAATGCACGGTGACATGCGGCGGCGTCACCCGCAGGCTAGCGAGAATATCCGCAAGGCGGGGAATGTGCGCACCGACGATGTCGACGAGGCCGAAGCTGCCGTCTTCCTCACGCCGCCAGGCGACGACGGCGTTGGCCTCTTCCATCAGGTCGAGCCGCAGGTCCGTATCGAGCGCCGCATTGAAAAGGAACATCTCCTTCTGCCGCAGCGGCGCGAACCGGTCCGAGACGGGCCGCCGGCCCTCCAGCAGGCGGGCGAGCGCCGTGACATCGGCCTCGCTCGCCATATCCAGCCGCCGCACCGGGCCGGCCTTCCCTTGGGCAGGCACGGGCCCGACAAAGCGATGCAGCGCCATCGGGCAAAAGCCGTAGCGCCGATAGAGCTCCGGCGTGTCGGTGAGGAGCGCGACGGCCTCGAAGCCCTCGGCATCGCAATGGTCGAGCGCCGCCTGCACGACGGTGCGGTAGAGGCCGCGTCCGCGAAAATCCGGCCGCACCGCGCCCGATTGCAGGCCGGCGGCGCGCACGAAGACGCCGTCCACGACGAGCGGCAGCGAGAAGGCGGTGATATTGGCGATGCAGGCGCCGGCCGCATCGAAGAAGGCGAAGGGAACGCTCGACGGATCCGGTCCGCCGAGCCGGTCGAGGATCGTCACGTCGATGCCGAATGTGTCTTCGAGGAGGGCCGCAAGCGCAAGCCAGGCGGCCGTGTCGCCGAAATAGTCCTGCCGGAAGGTGAGGCCGTTTCGGCCGGGCATGGCCTCAGCGCACGCCGGTGGAGCCGAAGCCGCCGGCCCCGCGCGCCGTCTCGCTCGCCTGCGCCGCCTCGTTCACCGCCACCTGCGTCACGGGGGCGATCACCATCTGGGCGATGCGCATGCCGCGTTCGACGGTGAACGCCTCCTCGCCGAGATTGACGAGCAGCACCTTCACCTCGCCGCGATAGTCGCTGTCGACGGTGCCGGGCGTGTTGAGGCAGGTGATGCCGTGCTTGAAGGCGAGGCCGGAGCGCGGGCGCACCTGCCCCTCGTAGCCGTGCGGGATCTCGAAGACGAAGCCGGTCGGCACCAGCGCGCGCTTGCCCGGTTCCAGCACCATCGGCGCCTCGACGGCGGCGCGCAGGTCCATGCCGGCCGCGCCTTCGCTCTCGTAGGCGGGAAGCGCGATATCCGCGCCGTGCGGCAGGCGGATGAGAAGGAGGGCGGGCTTTGTCTGCATGCGGCCCATAAGCCGGCGGGCGGGCGTGCGCGTCAATTGCACTTTCCGGGCGGAGCCTGTAAAGACGCGGCAACTCACAGGATATTGCTTGAACATGGCCGAAACCCTTGCCGAGGCGGTCTCCCGCCGCCGCACCTTCGCGATCATCGCGCACCCGGACGCCGGTAAAACCACCCTCACGGAAAAGCTCCTTCTCTTCGGCGGCGCCATCCAGCTCGCCGGCGAGGTCAAGGCGAAGAAGGACCGCATCCAGACCCGCTCGGACTGGATGAAGATCGAACGCGAGCGCGGCATCTCGGTCGTCACTTCCGTCATGACCTTCGAATATGACGGCAATGTCTTCAACATCCTCGATACGCCCGGCCACGAGGACTTCGCCGACGACACCTACCGCACGCTGACGGCGGTGGATGCCGCTGTCATGGTCATCGACGCGGCCAAGGGCATCGAGCCACGCACGCTGAAGCTCTTCGAGGTCTGCCGCCTGCGCGACATCCCGATCATCACCTTCGTCAACAAGATGGACCGCGAGAGCCGCGACCCGTTCGAGATCCTCGACGAGGTGGAGGAGAAGCTGGCGCTCGACACGGCCCCCATCACCTGGCCGGTCGGCCGCTCGAAGACCTTCTGCGGCTCCTATCATCTCGCCGACCGCACCTTCCGTGGCTCGGACACGCAGGTCCAGCCGGTGAAGATGGACGACGCCGCCGAGGTCGCGAAGCACCTGCCGGAAAACGAGCGCGAGGCCTTCATCGAGGAGATGGAACTGGCGCGCGAAGCCTGCCGCCCGTTCGATCGCGAGGCCTTCCTCGAAGGCCACCTGACGCCGGTGTTCTTCGGCTCGGCGCTCAGGAATTTCGGCGTGCGCGACCTCATCAATGCGCTCGGCGCCTTCGCGCCGCCGCCGCGCGACCAGATGGCGGACGTGCGCAAGGTCCATGCCGCGGAAGACAGGATGACGGCCTTCGTCTTCAAGATCCAGGCCAACATGGACCCGAACCACCGCGACCGCATCGCCTTTGCCCGCGTCTGCTCCGGCATGCTGGAGCGCGGCATGAAGGTGCGCCTTGCCCGCACGGGCAAGACGATCGGCCTTTCGGCGCCGCAGTTCTTCTTCGCCTCGCAGCGCCAGCTTGCCGATACGGCCTATGCCGGCGACGTCGTGGGCATTCCCAACCACGGGACGCTCCGCATCGGCGATACGCTGACCGAGGGCGAGGCGCTGGTCTTCGAGGGCGTGCCCAACTTCGCGCCGGAAATCCTGCGCCGTGTGCGGCTGGAAGACGCCATGAAGGCCAAGAAGCTGAAGGAGGCGCTCCAGCAGATGGCTGAGGAGGGCGTCGTGCAGCTCTTCTCGCCGGAGGACGGCTCGCCCGCCATCGTCGGCGTCGTCGGTGCGCTGCAGCTCGACGTGCTGAAGGAGCGGCTTTCGGCCGAATACGGCCTGCCGGTCTCCTTCGAGATGTCGCGTTTTTCCGTCTGCCGCTGGATCTCGTCCGACAGCGCGGCCGAGCTCGACAAGTTCGTCACCCAGCGCCGCGGCGACATCGCCCGCGACCTCGACGGCGACCCGGTCTTCCTCGCGCAGGATTCCTTCTCGTTGCGCTACGAGGCGGAGCGCTACCCGGCGATCAAGATGGTGGCCATCAAGGAGTATCACGTCAGCAAGGCGTGAGATGGCGGGCGTCGCTTAGCCCCTCATCCGGCCTGCCGGCCACCTTCTCCCCGCAAGCGGGGCGAAGGGGTATGACGCACCGTTTTCCTAAAGCAATAGCGGTTCGTGGGGCACGTCCCCTCGCCCCGCTCGCGGGGAGAGGGTTAGGGTGAGGGGCAACCTTCCGCCTGCGACTTTCCCCGTGACACGCGCGCCCGCATCTGCGACAACCCTCCCCGGACAGGGGCGTCCGCCGTCAGGCGGGCTGAGAAGCACCCTTTGAACCTGAACCGGATCATGCCGGCGGAGGGAGTCGCAGGGTGCCGTTTCCCGCCGCCCGCAGGCCGCCTCCGCTAGAAGGAGGCGCTATGGCCGAGACGATTGCCAACATCCTTTCCATCGCGGGGTCCGATCCGTCCGGCGGCGCCGGCATCCAGGCCGACCTCAAGGCCTTCGCGGCCTGCGGCACCTACGGCATGGCGGCGCTGACGGCTCTCACGGCGCAGAACACGCAAGGCGTCTCCGCCGTCCATCCCGTGCCGCCCGCCTTCGTTACGGCGCAGGTCGCCGATGTCTTCCGCGATATCCGCATCGATGCGGTGAAGATCGGCATGATCGCCTCGGCGGAGATCGCCGAAGCCGTGGCGGATGCGCTCGCGCCGCACCGCGCGGTTCCCGTCGTGCTCGATCCGGTGATGATCGCCAAGGGCGGCTCCCCGCTGCTGGCGGCGGAGGCCGTCTCGGTGCTGACGCGCCGGCTGCTGCCGCTTGCGAGCGTACTGACGCCCAACCTGCCGGAAGCCGCCGCGCTTCTCGGGGCGGCGGAAGCCGTGGACCGGGCCGGCATGGAGGATCAGGCGCGGCGCCTGCTTGCGCTCGGCCCGAAGGCGGTTCTGCTCAAGGGCGGGCATCTGCCGGGCACTGAGAGCCCGGACGTGCTGGCGACGGCGGAGGGCGTGCGCTGGCTCGAAGGCGTGCGGGTGCCGACGCGCAACACGCACGGCACCGGCTGCTCGCTGTCGAGTGCCCTTGCGGCGGAACTCGGCAAGGGGCGGCCCCTTGCCGAGGCCGTGGCGGCGGCGAAGCGCTTCGTCGCCGGTGCGGTGCGCGGGGCGGATGCGCTTTCCGTCGGCTCCGGCCACGGCCCGCTGCACCATTTCCATGCGCTCTGGCGATAGGCGTCAGCGGTCGGCGAGCGCCAGCCGCAGGCCCATCAGGCCGAGGGCGGCGGCAAAGCTGCGCTGGGTCCACAGCATGACCTTCGGCCGGCCCAGCACCTGCCGGCGCAGCCCCGCGGCAAGCGCGGCATAGAGCGCGAAGACCAGGAAGGTCAGCGCCATGAAGACGCCGCCGAGGAAGAGCATCCGCACCGTCGCATCGGGTGCCTGCGCAGGCACGAATTGCGGCAGGAAGGCGAGGAAGAACAGCGAGAGCTTCGGGTTGAGGATATTGGTGAGGACGCCCTTGCGCAGGATGGAGAAGGCCCGGCCTGCCGGCTGCGCCGGTCCCGCATCCAGCGCCCCGTCCTGCCGCAGCAGGCTTCCAGCGATGAAGAGGAGATAGGCGACGCCGAGATAGCGCAGCGTCTCGAAGGCGAGCGCGCTCGCATGGAGCAGCGCGGCAAGGCCGGCGACGCTGGCAAGGATATGCGGCACGATGCCGAGCGTGCAGCCGAAGGCGGCAAGCAGGCCGGCGCGGAAGCCGCCGCCCATGCCGAGCGCCAGCGTATAGAGCACGCCCGTGCCCGGCAGGAGGATGACGACGAGCGAGGTGATGAGGAATTCGGTGGTCATGGGAGTTCCCGTGGCTGGAGAAAGCGGCAGGGAACACCGGAGGGCCGTCGCCGGTCTTGAACGGAATTGCGGGGAAGATCAGGCGAGGGCGGAAAGATAGGCGCCGGGCGTATAGCCGTAGCGGCGCGTGAAGTTGCGCGTCATGTGGCTCTGGTCGGCAAAGCCCGCCGCCATGGCCGCCTCGGCGAGCGGCGTGCCGGCGGCGATCATCCGCCGGGCAAGGTCGGTGCGGCGCTGGAGCTGGTAGGCATGCGGCGTCAGGCCGGTGAGGCGGGCGAAATCGCGCAGCAAGCGGAAACGGCCGATGCCGCACGCGTCGGCAAGGTCATGAAGCGTCACCGCCGCGGCCGGGTCCGTGTCGATCCTCTCGCAGGCGCGGGCGATCGCGGCTGCCGCTTCCTGCGGCGGTGCCCGCTCCCTCAGAACGGCGGCGAGCAGGAGGAGAAGCCGTTCCTCGCCGGCAAGGGGCGCGGCATCGCCCGAGAGCAGCGCGGCAAGGCTCGCCGAGACGAGGCGGGCGATGCGCGCATCCGCCAGCACCGGCGCGTAGAATTCCTCGCGCGGCCGTCCCTCGAAAATATCGGCGGCGGCTGTCCCGACGAGATCCGGCCGCAGATAGAGCATGCGCCAGGCGCGCGGCCCCTCGCCGAGCGGCGCGCCGTCATGCACCTCGCCGGGATTGACGGTGATCGCGTCGCCGGCCTCCGCCTCGACGAGGCCGCGCCCGCTTGCCGATTTCTGCGCGCCGCGCTCGATGAAGCCGATACCGAAGGTCTCGTGCGTATGGCGCGCGAAGCTCAGCCGGCTGTCGGCGAAGACCGCCTCGATGCCGTCGACCCGCGTCTTGAGAATCCGGAAATGCCCGTTCGCCATGGCGCGATCTTTCGGCATCCGCACGGCGGCGTCAATGCCGCATCTGTTCCATGGGAAACCGCGCGCCGCGCGGCGTGCGCCATAATGACACGCATGGTTTCGCCCCGTTTACATTCGTTAACGCATTTTTACCCATTTGCGTTGAAAATCCGGGCAGTGCCATGGTTAATGCGTCGGGTTTAACGCCGGTTCGCGCCGGTCCTTTGAAGCGGGAAGTGCGTCATGTGCCGTTGGGCAGCCTATCGCGGGGAACCGCTTTATCTCGAGGAACTGGTGTCCTCGCCCGCCCATTCGCTGATCGAGCAATCCCATTGCGCCACCCGCGCCAAGACGGCGACGAACGGCGACGGCTTCGGTGTCGCCTGGTACGGCGAAAGGCCGGAGCCCGGCCTTTACCGCGACATCCTGCCGGCCTGGTCCGACTGTAACCTCCGGAGCATCGCCCGGCAGGTCCGCTCGCCGCTCTTCCTCGCCCATGTGCGGGCTGCGACCGGCGGCGGCACGCGGCGCGACAATTGCCATCCCTTCGTCCACGGCGTCTGGTCTTTCATGCACAACGGCCAGATCGCCGATTTCGAGCACCTGCGCCGGCCGCTCGAAACCATGCTCGACAACGACCTCTACAATTCCCGCACCGGCTCGACGGATTCGGAACTCCTGTTCCTGCTCGCCCTGCAATTCGGCCTGGAGCGCGATCCGCTCGGCGCGATGGCCGAGACGATCGCCTTCGTCGAGCGGCTCGCCGCGCATCTGGAGCGCCGCGTGCTCGTGCGCTTCACGGCGGCCTTCTCCGACGGCCGGCAGCTTTATGCCGTGCGCTATGCGACGGACTTCGCCGCGCCCACGCTCTATGCCGCGCCGATGGGCGAGACCGGCGGCTACTGCCTCGTGTCCGAGCCGTTGAACGACGAGGTGGAAGCCTGGGTGGAGATCCCGGACGGCAGCGCCGTCGTGCTCGGGGAAAACGGCGTCGACGTGCGCATCTTCTCGCCCGCCGGTCGTCCGGCGGGCGGAATGGAAGCGAAACTCGCCCTCGTCAAGTAAGCCGCTCGGCGATCCAGCCGGCAAGGCGGTCGGCGACCTCGTCCTTGGAAAGGTCCGGCCAGGCCTCGATACCGGCCTCGGTGATCAGCTTCACGCTGTTGCGTGTGCCGCCCATGATGCCGGTTTCCGGCGAGACGTCGTTGGCGACGATGAGGTCCGCGCCCTTTTTCTTCAGTTTCACTCGGCCGTTCTTCTCGACGTCCTGCGTCTCGGCGGCAAAGCCGACGACGATCTTTGGGCGGTCCGCATGGTGGCCGACGGTCTTCAGGATGTCCGGGTTCTCCGTCAGCATCAGCGGCGGCGGGCCTTCGCCCGGCTGCTTCTTGATCTTCTCCGCATTCGGCGCCGCCGCGCGCCAGTCGGCGACGGCGGCGACCATCACGGCGATGTCCGCCGGCAACGCGGAAAGCACCGTCTGAAGCATCTCCTCGGCCCGCTCTACCCTGATCACACTCACGCCCGGCGGGTCGGGGAGGGTGACGGGACCGGAAACGAGCGTGACGTCCGCCCCGAGCCGGGCAAGCGCCGCGGCAATGGCATGGCCCTGCCGGCCGGAGGAACGGTTGGCGATATAGCGCACCGGATCGATCGGCTCGTGCGTCGGACCGGAGGTGACGACGGCCCTGCGCCCGGCAAGCGGCCTTGTGCCGCCGTCGAGAAGGCCTTCCACGGCCGCGACGATCTCCAGCGGCTCGGCCATGCGGCCAGTGCCCGCCTCGCCGCCTTCCGCCATCTCGCCGGCATTGGGGCCGATGAAGGCATGGCCGTCGGCGCGAAGCGTCTCGACATTGCGGCGGGTCGCGGGATTGGCCCACATCTTCGGGTTCATGGCGGGCGCGAGCAGCACCGGCCGGTCGGTGGCGATGAGGACGGCGGAGGCGAGATCGCCGGCAAGGCCGTTCGCCATCTTCGCCATCAGGTCGGCGGTGGCGGGTGCGACGAGGACGAGGTCGCAGTCGCGCGCCAGCCGGATATGGCCGACATCCTGCTCGTCCTCGCGGGAAAAGAGGTCCGTATAGACATGGCCGGAGGAGAGCGCGCCGACGGCGAGCGGCGTCACGAATTCCTGCGCCCCGGCGGTCATGACCGGCCGCACCTCCGCGCCGCGCTCGCGCAGGCGCCGGATGAGGTCGAGGCTCTTGTAGGCGGCGATGCCGCCGGAGATGACGAGGAGGATGCGTTTTCCTGCAAGCGGCATGGCGGGGTCCCGGGCTCGTGAGGCGCATGGTGGTCTTTCCTCCTATCCCTTTGAAAAGGCTTTTCCAAGCCGTTTCGGGCAGAAGCGCTCAGGCGCCCTCGTCGGGAATGTTCAGCACATGGCCGCAGGCCTTGCAATGCACCGCGTCCGCCTCGTGGCGCGACAGGCCGCATTGCGGGCAGGGGAAGGTCACCTTGTAGGGCCGCACGATCGCCTGCGCGAGGCGCACGAAGAGCGAGATGCCGATGATCATGGTGACGATGGAGGTGAGCTTGCCCAGCGTTCCGGGCAGGATGATGTCGCCGAAGCCGGTGGTTGTGACGGTGGCGACGGAGAAATAGAGCGCGTCGACGAAGCCGGCAAAGCCGTCCGCGCCGTAGAAGAAGTTGCTGTAGACGAAGCCGGTGACGAGGAAGAGGAAGACGAGGAAATTCGCGCAGGCCTCGATGATGTCTTCCTTGTCGCCGTTGCCGGTGCGGTAGAGCATCAGGGTAACGAGCTTGCTCTGGCTGATCGCCCAGATGCGCAGCACCCGGAGGAACGCGAAATTGTGCAGGTGGCTCGGCACGAGCAGCGTGGCGAGGATGACGAGGTCCACCCAGGTCATCGGCCGCATCAGCCAGTAGCGCAGGTTCGGCGCGATCAGTGCCCGTGCGGCAAGCTCGAAGGCGATGACGGCGGCGATGGCGAGATCGACCGCCACATAGGCCGAGCCCGCGCGCAGGTAAGGCCCGGTGATGAAGAAGGCGAGGATCGCGATATCGACCAGCAGCAGCGCCACCTGGAAGCGGATCGCCTGCCGGTCGCGGCCGAAATAGAGCCCGCGCAATTGCCGGCGCAGCCGTTCGAGGGTGGTTTGCGGTTCGGTGTCGCTCGGCTGCGTGTCGGTCATGACGGGGAGACTAGCGCCGGGAAGGCGCCGGTCAAGCTCAGGTGAGCTTCCAGGCGATGTAGACCAGCACCGCCGCGATGACCCAGAGCGCAAGGCGGCCCGAACGGCTGTGGCGCGCCTCGGAACGGCCGATCGCTTCCGCCGTCTCGGCGTCGAAGCGAAGGCCCTTCTCGGCCATAGCGGTGAGGTCCTGCGAGAACTTTTCCGCCTTGGCGGCGATCTCCGGGGCGGCTTCCGCCAGCCTGAGGGCGGCATGCGCGCCGTCGCGCAGGTCGGCGAGGAGGCGCTTGGGGCCGAGATTGTCGCGGATCCAGTCGCCGACGACGCCCTCCGAGGCCTTCCACATGTTGAAGCGCGGGTTCAGCGTGCGGGCGACGCCCTCCACCACCACCATGGTTTTCTGCAGCATGACGAGCTCGGTGCGCGTCTCCATGTCGAAGAGCTCCGTCACCTCGAAGAGGAGGGTGAGGAGCTTGGCCATGGAGATCGTCTCGGCCGGCTGGCCGTGGATCGGCTCGCCGATGGCGCGGATCGCCTGGGCGAAGCTCGCCGTGTCATGGTGCGAAGGCACGTAGCCGGCCTCGAAATGCACGTCCGCCACGCGCTGGTAGTCACGCGTGATGAAGCCGTAGAGGATCTCGGCGAGGAAGCGGCGTTCCTTCTTGCCGAGCCGCCCGACGATGCCCATGTCGACCGCGACGATGACGCCCGCGGGATCGACGAAGAGGTTGCCCTGGTGCATGTCGGCATGGAAGAAGCCGTCGCGCAGCGTGTGGCGCAGGAACGACTGGATCAGCGTGTCGGCGAGCCGGTCGAGGTCGTGGCCGGCGGCGCGAAGGCCGTCCACGTCCGACATCTTGACGCCGTCGATCCACTCCATGGTGACGACGTCGCGGCCGGTGCGCTCCCAGTCGACCGTCGGCACGCGGAAGCCGGGATCGTCCTTCGTGTTCTCGCCGAGCTCGGAAAGGGCGGCGGCCTCCAGCCGCAGGTCCATCTCCACCTTCGTCGTCTGCTCCAGCGTGCGCGTCACCTCCACCGGCTTCAGCCGGCGGGTGTTGGGCAGGATCTTCTCCTGCAGGCGCGCGGCCGCATACATGGCCTCGAGGTCGTGGCCGAAGCGCTGGCGCACGCCGGGGCGGATGACCTTGACGGCGACGCGCTGCTCGCCATCGGCCTTGCGCACGGTGGCCGGATGGACCTGCGCGATGGAGGCGGCGGCGAGCGGATCGCCGAATGTGGCGTAGAGGTCTGCGAGCGGACGGCCGAGCGAGCCTTCCACCGTCGCCACCGCGGCCTCCTTCGGGAAGGTCGCCATGCGGTCCTGCAGCGCCGAAAGCTCGACGGCGATCTCCGCGCCGACGACGTCGGGACGGGTCGCCAGGAACTGGCCCATCTTCACATAGGAGGGGCCGAGGCGCTCGATGGCGCGGGCAAGGTTATCGCCGCGCCCGACGCGGGCGGCCTTGCGGCGCTCGAAGAGGCCGGCAACGGCCTTGCCCGTGCGGGCGAGCGGCGGCATGCCGTCAGCCGGCAGCGCCGAGACGACGCCCTCGCGCACGAGGACCCAGCCCACGCGGGCGAGGCGAAAATAGGCGCCGATGACGCTCATTCAGAGCTTCCAGCCGGAATGCAGCGCTGCGATGCCGCCGGTATAGTTGGTGTAGGTGACGCGCGAGAAGCCGGCCTTGCGGATCATCGCGGCGAAGTCCTCCTGGCCCGGGAACTTGCGGATCGATTCCACGAGATACTGGTAGGGCTCGGCATCGCCCGTGATCATCTTGCCGAACTGCGGGATCGCCTTGAACGACCAGGCGTCGTAGAACCTGTCGAGCAGCGGCATCTCCACCTCGGAAAATTCCAGCACGAGGAGGCGCCCGCCGCGCTTCAGGACCCGGTAGGCTTCCGACAGCGCCACATCGATGCGCGGCACGTTGCGGATGCCGAAGGCGATCGTGTAGGCGTCGAAGCTGTTCGCCTCGAAGGGCAGTTCCTCGGCATTGGCCTCGACGAAATCGAGATTGGCGGAAAGGCCCTTCCTGGCCGCCCGGTCGGCGCCGACGGAGAGCATCGAGCCGTTGATGTCGAGGACGGTGGCGTGCGCCAGCCGGCCGGAGGCCTCGATGATGCGGAAGGCGATGTCGCCCGTGCCGCCGGCCACGTCCAGCACCTTGTAGGACGGGTCCCTGCGCGGGTTGAGGCTGGCGATCATCGCGTCCTTCCAGGCCCGGTGAAGGCCCGCGGACATGACGTCGTTCATGATGTCGTAGCGCTTGGCGACCTTGTGGAACACGTCGTTGACGAGCGCCTGCTTCTCGCCCTGCCGCACCTCGCGGAAGCCGTAGGAGGTCTCCATCCCGCCGTCTGCGGATGTGCGCTGTTCCGTCATCGTCGTCTCCGTGGGCCTGTCTGTCGCAGCCGGATTGCCGCAAAGACCATAGCGAATTGCCGTCTGGCGCGCTATCTGAACGCTTCGCCGCGTATATAGGACATAGATTGCCGAGAGGGAAATGCCCGGGCGCGGCAAATGCGCCCAAAGGTTAAATCCCCTTCAAGGAGAACGACATGCCGGAATTGCCGGAAGTGGAGACGGTGAGGCGCGGCCTCGCGCCCGTCATGGAGGGGGCGCTGATCCGCCGGGCGGAGCTGCGCCGCCCGGACCTGCGCTTTCCCTTCCCCTCCGGCTTTTCCGGGGCGCTGGAGGGCCGGCGCGTCGTCTCCCTCGGCCGGCGCGCGAAGTATCTCCTGATCGATCTCGACGGCGGCGACGTGGTGATAGCCCATCTCGGCATGTCCGGCTCCTTCCGGGTGGAGGGCGCGGATGCCGGCGACACGCCCGGCGACTTCCACAGGCCGCGCGGCAAGGACCCGCGCCACGACCACGTCGTCTTCCACCTGGAGACCGCGGAAGGCGAGCGCCGCGTCGTCTACAACGACCCGCGCCGCTTCGGCTTCATGGATATCGCCCGCCGCGAGGACATCGCCGGCCATGCCTTCTTCCGCGATCTCGGCGCCGAGCCGACCGGCAACATGCTCGACGCCGACTACGTCGCGGCAAAGTTCCGCGGCCGCCAGACGCCGCTGAAGGCGGCGCTCCTCGACCAGAAGAACATTGCCGGCCTCGGCAATATCTATGTCTGCGAGGCGCTGTGGCGCGCCCATCTTTCGCCCGAGCGCCTGGCCGGCACGCTGGTGACGGCGGCGGGCAGGCCGAAGAAAGAGCTCGTCACGCTCACCGGGGCGATCCGCGAGGTGATCGCGGATGCCATCGCCGCCGGCGGCTCGACGCTGCGCGACCATATCCGCGCCGACGGCTCGCTCGGTTATTTCCAGCATTCCTTCTCCGTCTACGACCGCGAGAAGGAGGCTTGCCGCACGCCCGGCTGCACGGGAACGATCGGCCGCATCGTGCAGGGCGGCCGCTCGACCTTCTATTGCGCCGCCTGCCAGAAGTAGAGAACAGAGGAGAGAGAAGAATGGCCTATGAAACCCTGCTGGTGGAGACGCGCGGGCGCGTCGGCCTTGTCACGCTCAACCGGCCGCAGGCGCTGAACGCCCTGAACCGCCAGTTGCTCGACGAGCTGAAGGCTGTGCTTGCCGGCTTCGCGGCCGATGCCGGCATCGGCGCGGTCGTCGTCACGGGCTCCGAAAAGGCCTTCGCGGCCGGCGCGGACATCAAGGAGATGCAGCCCTACGGCTTCGCCGAGGCTGTTGTCGAGGACCTTGCCGCCGGCTGGGACGAGGTCGCGGCCTTCCGCAAGCCGATGATCGCGGCCGTCAGCGGCTTTGCGCTCGGCGGCGGCTGCGAGCTCGCCATGATGTGCGACTTCATCATCGCTTCCGAGACGGCGAAGTTCGGCCAGCCGGAAATCACGCTCGGCATCCTTCCCGGCATGGGCGGCACGCAGCGCCTGACCCGCGCCGTCGGCAAGGCCAAGGCCATGGACCTCGTGCTCACCGGCCGCATGATGGATGCGGCCGAGGCCGAGCGCTCGGGCCTTGTCGCCCGGGTCGTCACGCCGGAAAAGCTGATGGAGGAGGCGCTGGCGGCAGCGGAGAAGATCGCCGGCTACTCGCTGCCGGCCACCATGATGGCGAAGGAGGCGGTCGTCCGTGCCCACGAGACGGTGCTGTCGGAAGGCATGCGCGCCGAGCGCCGGCTGTTCCACGCGCTCTTTGCGACCGAGGATCAGAAGGAGGGCATGGCGGCCTTCATCGAGAAGCGCAAGCCCGCCTTCCGCAACCGCTGAGGCAGGCGCATGTTGCGCAAAAGTGTGGAGCGGTTTTGCGATAACAACATGCGAAAACGAAGATGCTAGAGCGTGACAAGCGGATACGAAGGACCGCGCCACGCTCTAGCACGGCGTTTCTTGCAGAATCCGCGTTGACGACACCGCGGTTTCCGGCTATACGCCGCCCACAGTTTGGAAAGCCGAATTCTGAGGTTTTCCGATATTGCTCCCGAATTGCTTTGATGACAGGTCGCAGTGACCCGGCACGGCGAGGGCGGGGTTTGTGTCAGATTTCTGAAGAGAGACATACATGGCCAATACAACCTCGGCAAAGAAGGCGACCCGCAAGATCGCCGCGCGCACCGCAGTCAACAAGTCGCGCCGCTCGCGCGTCCGCAACTTCATCCGCAAGGTCGAAGAGGCCATCGCCTCCGGCGACCAGGCTGTCGCCGCTGCGGCCCTCAAGGCTGCCCAGCCGGAACTGATGCGCGCTGCCACCAGGGGCGTGCTGCATTCCAACACGGCTTCCCGCAAGGTTTCGCGCCTTGCCGGCCGCGTGAAGGCGATGACGGCCTGATCAGCCCTTTCGAGAGCTATGCAATATTAGTAAAAGCCCGGCGCCTGCGCCGGGCTTTTTCTTTGCTTTTCGCACCTTGCTATGGTTAACGTGCAAGGCTTGATCGTGTCAAAAGAATGACGGGAAAAATCCTTTAAATTCAGTTACTTGCGGGAGGTTGCAGTGCCTCTGCCGGTCTTTCGTTGCGGGAGTTTGACAGCATTTTGAGTCAAGCGAATTTTTATTTTTTTCGTTTTCCGACCGTCCCGAAAACAACCCGAAAACAAAGCCATTGATTCCTAACGGATTCTCCCCCGAGGGGGCGATTCCGAGTCAAAAACGGTCTTCCGAGTCAACGCCCGCCCCTTAATTTTGCGTAAAATTCGTGATTGATCTTGGTGGCTGATCCTGCCTAAATGCTTTCCACAGGGGGCACGGACACAGCCTGAAAACGACTGCCGACAAGACTGTCTCGTATAGGCAGCGGTGGTTGTTCGTTCCCTGTGACGAGGCGGCTCCGCTTCGTAAAATCATCAAACCGGCAACGCTTGCCCCAGATGCCTCCCGGCATTCTGGTGAGTGTTTTTGCGACTATCGGTTGCGCCGGTTGCGGCCATGGAAATGGCCCGATGAGAGGAGTATGCCCGCCCGCGCTCGACGAGGAGAGCGAGTGGCGCGGCCACAGACGGAAACGCGTGATCGGGTATGATGCCGGATCGGCGGGACCGAATTGTGTTTGGGAAAAGGATCGCACCGGAGGTAGGGGGCCGGTGGGATCGGGGCACCCAGATCCCGGACCGGGCGATGGCTCGGCACGGCCGGGGGATGGCAAACATGAAAGGCGCCGGCAGGAATGCCGACGTGGCGAAGGAAGCATGAAAGGCGGCAAGATGCAGATGAATACGGCCAGAGCGGCTGGTGCATTCGCAAACGGGGAAAATGCAGTAAAGGCGCTCCCGCAAGAAGGGGCACAGGCGGCGGGGGTTCCATCGGAG
>NZ_AP044006.1:0-781881 GCF_055392685.1 Shinella sp. Sh6
AGCGAATGGTTAGCAAATCGATAAAACCATGCAACTTTGGTCTAAGAACACGCAATTTCTCCTCCCTATTTCTAGGGATGTCAGGTTTTCAATTTTATGTTGTGGTGGAGATTCTATCACTAATTTTATCGTATGAAGTATTTCAGGAATAAATATTTGTATATTCGCATCAATACTTATATATTCATATATAATAAAATAAAGGCGCGCGTAAGGCCCTGCCGGCAGGGTGAAACTTGCGTATAGTCAGAAAAGAAGATGTATATCGCGATACGATATATTTCTGAAAGGAACCGTTCGCCCCGGAAACGAGGGGTGCAGGCCCGGGACTTGCGCCTTGCCAGCGGCCTTGCCGGGGTCTATCGACGGCGAAACGCACGTCGAGGAACTGCCATGCACCACATCGGAAAAATCGAGGCGGCCGACAAGCCGGGCTTCTACCGTGAGCTTTTGGCGCAGGCAGAAGGGCTCCTGCACGGCGAGCGCGACGCCATCGCCAACGCGGCCAATCTTGCCGCGCTGATCTTCGATGCCGTCGAGGACCTCAACTGGGCCGGCTTCTATTTCCTGAAATCGGAGAGGGAACTGGTGCTCGGCCCGTTCCAGGGCAAGGTGGCGTGCGTGCGCATTCCGGTCGGCAAGGGTGTGTGCGGCAGCGCGGTCGCCGAGCGGCGCAGCCAGCGCGTCGAGGACGTCGACGCCTTTCCCGGCCATATCGCCTGCGACGCCGCTTCGCGCTCGGAACTCGTCGTGCCGCTCATCAGGGACGGTGCCGTCCTCGGCGTCCTCGATCTCGACAGTCCGTCGCCGGGCCGCTTCACGCCGGAAGACCAGGCCGGTTTCGAGGCGCTCGCCGCGCTCTACGTCGCGGCGAGCGATCCTTAAATCCCTAGTGGGTGGTGGTGCCGGACGGTTCGCTCGCCTTGGGGGCGATGCCGGCGGCCTGCTCGCAAATCTCCACATGCCGCGCCAGTGCCGTGTTGGACAGCACCGCGCTGATGGTGGTGATGTCGCGGCCCTGGTACTTGGGGGTCTGCTGGGCGGCTTTCAGCCTTTCCAGAAGGGTAAGACGGCTCATGGCATCCTCCTTTTGAGCGGTTGAGGTTGAAGCTCGAAGGCTCAGGCGGCCTTCTTGCCGGCGTCGAACGGGATCTCGATGTCGACGGCAAGCGTGGAGACCTGCGCGCCGCGTTCCATCTTGATGGAGACCTTTTCGTCGTCGACCTGCATGTGCTTGGAAATCGCTTTGAGGATTTCGTCGCGCAGCTTGTTGACGAGGTCGGAGTCGCCGGTGGCGGCGCGCTCGTGGGCGAGCAGCACCTGCAGCCGCTCGCGGGCGGCCGGGGCCGACTGGGCGCGGGAGAAGAAGCGGAAAGGATTCATGCCGCCTTCCTTCCGAAGATCTTGCCGAGGAAGCTGCGCTTCTCGCCCGGCACCGTGACCGGCAGGTTCTCGCCTTTCAGGCGCCGCGTCGCCTCGAAATAGGCGAGCGCCGGGGCGCTGCGGCCGTCGGCGAGGGTAACGGGCGCGCCGACGTTCGAGGCGCGCAGCACGTCCATGCTTTCGGGAATGATGCCGAGCAGCGGGATCGACAGGATCTCCAGCACGTCCTCGACCTTCAGCATGTCGCCGCGCTCGGCGCGGGCCGCGTCGTAGCGGGTGAGCAGGAGGTGCTTTTCGATGCGCTCGCCGTTCTCCGCCTTCAGCGTCTTGGAATCGAGAAGGCCGATGATGCGGTCGCTATCGCGCACCGAGGAGACTTCCGGATTGGTGACGACGATGGCGACGTCGGCGTGGCGCATGGCGAGCGTCGCGCCGCGCTCGATGCCGGCGGGGCTGTCGCAGATCACCCAGTCGAACGCGTTCTTGAGGGCGGCGATGACCTTCTCGACGCCTTCCGGCGTCAGGTTGTCCTTGTCGCGGGTCTGCGAGGCAGGCAGCAGGTAGAGCGTCTCGACGCGCTTGTCGCGGATCAGCGCCTGGGTGAGCTTTGCCTCACCCTGGATGACGTTGACGAGGTCGTAGACCACGCGCCGTTCCGCGCCCATGACGAGATCGAGGTTGCGCAGGCCGACGTCGAAATCCACGACCACGACCTTCTCGCCGTTCTGCGCCAGCGCGGCGCCCAGAGCTGCCGACGACGTCGTCTTGCCGACGCCGCCCTTGCCCGATGTGACAACGATTACCTTGCCCATATACGTCTCCAGTAAATGGCTGTTCGCCTTGTTGTTCAGCCGAGTGTCGCGGCCTTGATCGTTTCGCCTTCGAGCCAGATCTGCACGGGCTTGCCGCGCAGTTCCGGTTCCATGTCGTCCGCCGTCTTGTAGAAGCCGTCGACGGCGATCAGCTCGGCCTCGAGCTTGCGGCAGAAGATGCGCGCCGAGGCATTGCCCGTCGAGCCGGCCATCGCCCGGCCGCGCAAGGGGCCGTAGACGTGGATCGAGCCGCCGGCGACCACTTCGGCGCCCGAGGCGACCGAGCCGACGATGGTGACGTCGCCTTCCGGAAAGAAGATCGACTGGCCCGAGCGGACCGGCCGCGTCACGACCAGCGAGGGCGTTACGCCCACCGGCGCCGGCATGGCGGGAACCGCCGGTACAGGCGTGACCGGGCCGGCCGCTTCCGCCGGTTCGCTCTCCGGCGCCTCGATGTCGCCGGCCGGGCGGCCGTCGGTCATGGCCGGCGGCAGGTCGGGGCCGAGCAGCGAGGAACGCGCGCCCTCGATGCCCATGACGCGCACGTTGCGCGCCCTCAGCGCCTCGACCAGCATGTGAAGCTCGGAGCGGTCGATGTCGAGGCCGTCGACGTCGAGCACGACCGGGCGGCGCAGGAAGAAGCCGGCCGAGCGGGCGGCGAGGTCGTCGAGGCGCACCAGCCAGTCCTCGAAGGGCAGCTCCGGGGTCAATGCAAGCGCAAGGAAGGACCGCCCCTTGAGGCGGATCGGCCGGGGTTGAGTTAACACGTCAGTCATCTTGGTTAATTTTCAGTTGCTTCGATGTAGCGGTGGAATGGTTAACAAATGGTTAACGGATTGCCGGGCCGAAGCCGCGCAGCGCCCAGCGCGTGCCCTCGCTCGAAAGCGAAAGCAGGCAGAAAGGCTCGGCATCGATGCGCCAGACCGAGGAGAGCGGCGCGCCGAGAACATGGGCGAACAGGAGCTTGAGGATGACGGGATGCGTCACGGCGAGCCGGTGCCCGCCGGTGCCGTGCAGGCTTTCCAGCCAGACGGCGGCCCGCGCCTGCGCCGTTTCGAACGATTCGCCGCCATGCGGCGCGGCCGCCGGATCCGCCATCCAGCGCCGAAGGTCCTGCGGCGCCTCGGCGGCGATGTCGGCAAGGGTGCGGCCCGTCCAGCGGCCGAAATCGACGTCGGCGAGGGCAGGGCAGGGAACGGCATCCGGCGCGAAGGCCGCCGCCGTTTGCGCCGCACTCGCCTCCGGCCCGTGCAGCACCGCCTCGAAGCGGCCAAGCGTGGCGGCAAGGCGGCTTGCCCGCTCCGCTTCGCCCGCCGGCAAGGGCTCGTCGGAGGAGAATCGGGCCTGCCGGCTGGCGGGCGTCGCGCCGCGGCAGAGCACGGTCAGGCGGCTCGCGCGGGCGGCCGTGAATGGCGTCGTCACTCTTTGCCCCTTCCAATTCGTCTTTTGCCGCCGAATCGGCCGGCAAGTCCCCGGATTTCATTGACAGGCGGGAAACACCGTTGATAGATATTCCACTTGTCTCGGGAAGCCAGTGGAATTCTGGCGCGGTCGCGCCACTGTAATCGCAAATTCGCGAAAGCCAGACCTCGAGAGTTTCAAATTCGCCCCACTAGCGAACGCGTATTCTGAGAGGGACCAAATGTCTGATATTACCTTGAGCCACGGCACGGCCGTAACGCCCATTCCCGCAGCGCAGCTCTTCCCCTGGGCTCTTTTCGGCGGCATCCTGATGCTGCTCGCGCTTTATTTCGTCAGCACCGAAGAAGGTGCCGCACGTCTCCTGTCGGGTCTGGAAGTTCACGAATTCGTACACGACGGGCGCCACCTCCTCGGCTTCCCCTGCCATTGAGGTGACGACATGACCGGACACCTTTTGCTGAGGGGCATGATCGCCGGCCTCGTCGCCGGCCTCATTGCCTTCGGTTTTGCACGTCTATACGGCGAACCGCAGGTCGACCGCGCCATCGCGTTCGAAGAGCTGATGGCCGCGGCGGAAGCACCCGCCGCCGGTGCGCCCGAGGAACCCGAGGCGGTCAGCCGCCAGACGCAGGCCGGCATCGGCCTCTTCACCGGGGTCGTCACCTATGCCGTCGCCATGGGCGGCATCTTCTCGCTGGTCTTCGCCGGCCTTTACGGCCGCGTCGGTCGCCTCAGCCCGCGGGCGCTTGCGCTCGTTCTGGGCGCTGCCGCCTTCGTCGCCCTCGTCGTGGTTCCGGACCTCAAATATCCGCCGAACCCGCCGGCCGTCGGCGATCCCGAGACGATCGGCGTTCGCACCGGGCTGTTCTTCGTGACGCTCGCCGCTTCCATCTTCGCGCTCTCCCTTGCCGTGGCCTTCGCCCGCCGTCTTGGCGAGCAGTGGGGCCGCTGGAACGGCGCGATCGTCGCCGGCATCGCCTATGTGGCGTTCCTGACGATCGTCTTCCGCCTCCTGCCGGCAATCAACGAAGTGCCGGAGAATTTCCCGGCGCTGACGCTCTACGAATTCCGCCTTGCGACGGTAGGGCTGCAAGCCGTTCTCTGGACGGCCCTTGCGCTCGTCTTCGGCTATCTGGCGGAACGCAGCCTCCAGCAGTCCGGCAACTATCGCGCACTCGCCGCGAAGTTCTGACTTTCGATCCAGCGAATGCCGCGGTCCGCCGCGGCATTCCGCCGGCCTGAAGAGGACCATCGCCTTGCGTCTGCTTCTTCTCCTGACGTTCATGGTCGCCGCTTGCGGCCCGGCCCTTGCCCACAGCAGCCGCGTATCCTCCTTCAACGCAACCGGCCTTGCCATTCCGAGCCTTTCGCACGGCGCCCTTGCGGTGCTGGACGAACACTACGGCGCCATCCTCGGTATCGCCGCCAAGGCCAGGGAAACCGACCCGGTCTTCCGCAAGCTGGAAAACTACGCGCGCATCCAGAACTACTATTGCCTGTGGGGCCTGGGGCCGCGGGCGATCGCCGACGAGGCGAGCCCCTTCAACGAATGTTCCCATGCCTATCTTTCCGCCGCGCGGATGCTGCTCCTGCACATGCGCGCCATGCCGAGCGTGGCGGCGGCGGCAGGCGATCTCGTCTCGACGATCGACGCCGAGATGATCCGGCGCGGCAGCGCGCTGATCCTGTGCGAATATTCCGAAGAGCCCTTCTACACCAGCGCCTTCATCACGCCCCACTGGGAAAACGCGATCGAGCACAAGCCCACGCTTTTCGCCGCCGCTTCTCCCCTTCTTGCGGTGGCCGGGCTCGTCTTCCTGCGCTTGCGGCGCGTTACCTGAGCGCAATGTGCCGGACATGCTTTGCGGCGCATGGAATTTGTCCTCGCAAGGCATAGTCTGAGAATTTCCTGCCTGTGTTGGCGGCGCGATTGGCGCCAATATCCGGCAGTCCCGTCATTGAGGAGCAACCGATGCTGACCGCGATTCCGACCCGGCGAACCTTCCTTCAGGCAGGCGCCGCCCTTCTCGCCTCCACCGCCCTGCCGACCCTTGCCCGCGCGCAGGCCGCACCTGCCGGCGGGCGGCTGATCGTGGCGGCCGATTCGGAGCCGAAGAACCTCAATCCGGCCATCGTCGCCTCCAACGGTGTGTTCTTCGTGGCGAGCAAGGTGATCGAGCCGCTGGCCGAGGCCTCCTTCGAGGGCAAGGATGGTCTTTCGCCGCGCCTTGCCACCGCCTGGGAAGGATCCGAGGACGGGCTTTCCGTGACGTTCAAGTTGCGCACGGGCGTGACCTGGCACGACGGCAAGCCCTTCACCTCCGCCGACGTCGCCTTCTCGGCTCTCAGCGTCTGGAAGCCCCTGCAGAATCTCGGCCGCATCGTCTTCGCCAATCTGGAGACCGTGGAAACGCCCGATGCGGCCACCGCCGTCTTCCGCTTTTCCAAGCCCACGCCGCTCCAGCTCATCCGCAACGCCCTGCCGGTCGTCAGCAGCGTCATTCCGAAACACCTCTACGAGGGCACGGACATCGCCGCCAATCCGGCGAACGTCCAGCTCGTCGGGACCGGCCCGTTCCGTTTCGCCGAATACAAGCCCGGCGAATATTACCGCCTGACCCGCAACGACGCCTATTGGGGCAAGCCGCAGCCGAACCTCGACGAGATCGTCTTCCGCGTCCTGCCGGACCGCGCCGGGGCGGGCGCCGCGCTGGAGGCGGAGGAGATCCAGCTCGCCGCCTTCTCCGCCGTGCCGCTCACCGACCTCGACCGCATCTCCAGGGTGCCGGGTATCAAGGTCATCACCAAGGGCTACGAGGCGCTGACCTACCAGCTCGTCGTGGAGATCAACCACCGCCGCAAGGAACTCGCCGACCTCAAGGTCCGCCAGGCCATCGCCCATGCCATCGACAGGAAATTCGTCGTCGACACGATCTTCCTCGGCTATGCGGCCGCCTCCACCGGCCCCGTGCCGAAGAACGCGCCGGAATTCTACGACGCCGACGTGCCGACCTACGATTTCGACGTCGCAAAGGCCAATGCGCTGCTCGACGAGGCGGGCTATGCCAAGGATGCGGACGGCAAGCGCTTCTCGCTGAAACTGCGTCCGGCGCCCTATTTCAACGAGACGCGCCAGTTCGGCGATTACCTGCGCCAGGCGCTCGCCGCCGTCGGCATCGATGCGGAAATCGTCAACGCCGATTCGGCCGCGCACCAGAAGGCGGTCTATACCGACCACGATTTCGACCTTGCCGTCGCCCCGCCGGTCTTCCGCGGCGATCCGGCGATCTCCACCACCATCCTCGTCCAGTCCGGCATTCCGGCCGGCGTCGGCTTCTCCAACCAGGGCGGCTATGCGAATGCCGAGCTCGACGCCGTGATCGCCAAGGCGGCCGAGACCATCGATACCGCCCGGCGCACCGAGCTCTACCGCCAGTTCCAGAAGCTCGTCGCGGCCGACCTGCCGCTGATCAACGTCGCCGAATGGGGCTTCATCACGGTCGCCCGCGACAGCGTGCTCAACGTCGCCAGCAACCCCCGCTGGGCCGTCTCCAACTGGGCCGATACCGCGCTTCAGGGGTGATGGCGAGGCAATGAAGGCACCTGCCGCGAACACCCCCCTCTGGCCTGCCGGCCATCTCCCCCTCAAGGGGGGAGATCGGATGGAGCTGCGTTTTGCCCGTTTCCAGCGATGCCGTTTGAACGGGGTGGGTGCATCTTGCCAATCTCCCCCCTTGAGGGGGAGATGGCCGGCAGGCCAGAGGGGGGTGCCACAGACGCGTTGCCCACGGCGCACAAGTCTGCGGCAGGCGGCATGAACCGTGCGCTCCGCCTCATTGCCCGCCGCGCGCTCGCCAGCATCCCGGTGCTGCTGATCGTCGTCGTCCTGACGTTCCTGCTTCTGGAGACGGCGGCGGGGGATGCGGTGGATGCCTATCTTCTTTCCATCGGCGGCGGGGACGCCGCTGTTGCGCAGTCGCTGCGCGCGGCCTACGGGCTCGACCAGTCCATGCCGGCGCGGCTGTGGCTCTATCTTTCCTCGCTCGCCCGGCTCGACCTCGGCTGGTCCGTCGCCTTCGACCGGCCGGTGCGCGACCTCATCGTCGAGCGCCTGCCGAATACGCTGCTGCTGATGGGCAGCGCCACCGCGCTGTCCTTCGGGCTCGGCTCGGCGCTCGGCATCCTCGCCGGCGCGCGGCCGGGCAGCTTTCGCGACCGGGCACTGTCGACGGTTTCGCTCGTGCTCTATGCGATCCCGAGCTTCTGGCTCGGCCTCGTCCTCAGCATCGTCTTCGCCGTGCAGCTGCACTGGCTGCCGACCTCGGGGATCGAGACCATCGCCTCCGGCCGCACCGGCCTTGCTCGCGCGGTCGATATCGCCGCCCATCTCGCGCTTCCCGTCGGCACGCTGGCGCTCATCTACATGGCGCTGTTCCTGCGCGTGATGCGCGCCGGCATGGCGGAGATCTGGGGCATGGATTTCGTGCTCTTCGCCCGCTCCAAGGGGCTTTCGCGCATGCGGATCGTGCTCAGGCACGTCGCGCGCAATGCGCTGCTGCCGCTCGTCACCATGCTCGGCCTGCAGGCGGCGGCGATGCTCGGCGGCAGCGTCGTCATCGAGAGCATCTTCGCCATTCCCGGCTTCGGCCGCCTTGCGCAGGAGGCCGTCAGCGGGCGCGACACGGCACTCCTTATCGGTATCATCGTCACGAGCGCGGTGCTGGTCATCGCGGTCAACCTCCTCGTCGACATCGTCTACGCCCTGCTCGATCCGCGCGTCGGCGCCACGGAGCGCGGCGCATGAGGACGATGTGGCGATTGCTGGCGACCCCGGAAGGCGCGATCGGTCTTGCCCTTCTGGCGTGCCTCGCGCTCGTCGCCCTCTTCGCGCCGGTGCTTTCGCCGGGCGATCCGCTGCGCATTGCCGGCCGGGCGTTGACGGTGCCGTTCAGCGATCCCGCCTTTCCGCTCGGCACGGACCGGCTGGGGCGCGACGTGCTGGCGGGCCTCATCCACGGCGCGCGCACCTCACTCGCCGTCGGCCTTGCCGCGGCGGCGGCTGCGCTCGCCATGGGCCTGTGCGTGGGGCTTGCGGCGGGCTTTGCCGGGGGGCTCCTCGACGAGGCGCTGATGCGCGTGGTCGATGCTTTCCAGATCGTGCCGGGCTTCCTGCTGGCGCTTGCCTTCGTCAGCGTCGTCGGCCCCTCCGTGCCGGTGGTGGTGCTGGCCATCGCGCTGGGCGCCTGGGCCGATCCGGCGCGGCTCACCCGGGCGCAGGTCCTCTCCGTCCGCGAGCGCGACTATGTCGCCGCCGCGCGGGTCGCCGGCATGCATCCGGTGGGGATCGCCGTCCGGGAAATCCTGCCGAACGTGCTGCCGCCGGTGCTGGCGCTCTCGGCGATCATCGTCGCCGCCGCCATCCTCACCGAGGCCGCGCTCTCCTTCCTCGGCCTTGGCGATCCGAACGTGGTCACCTGGGGCTCGATGATCGCCGAAGGGCGCAACGTGCTGCGCTCCTCGCCCTGGCTGTCGATCTTCCCGGGCATCGCGCTCGTCCTCACGGTTGTCGGCGTCTATCTGCTCGGCGAGGGGCTGACCCGGGCGCTTTCCGGCCGGAGGGCAGCGGCATGACGGCGCTCTGCGAAATCCGCGGTCTTTCCGTCGCCTATCCCGGCGCGTCCGTGCCCGCCCTTGACGGAATCGACCTCGATATCCGCCCCGGCGAGCGGCTGGCGGTGATCGGCGAAAGCGGTTCGGGCAAGAGCACGCTCGCCCGCGCGCTTGCCGGCCTTTTACCGGACGGCGCGCGGGTCGAAGGCGGGATGCGCTGGGCCGCGGGGTCGCCGCCGCGGCCGGGCCGCGACCTCGGCTTCGTCTTCCAGGATCCGGCGGCAAGCCTCAATCCGGTGCTGACTATCGGCGAGCAGGTGGGGGAGGGCGCCCGCCGGCACCTCGGCCTGTCGCGGCGACAGGCGCTTTCGCTCGCGGTGGAGATGCTGGAGAAGGTACGGCTCCCCGATCCCGGAAAGGTGGCGAAGGCCTTTCCGCACCAGCTTTCCGGCGGCCAGCGCCAGCGCGTGGCGATCGCCGCCGCGCTTGCCGCGAAACCCGGCATGCTGATCGCCGACGAGGCGACGAGCGCGCTCGACATGGTGGTGCAGGCGGAAATCGTCTGGCTGCTCGACGATCTCGTGCGCGCGGCCGGCATGATGCTGCTCTTCATCACCCACGATATCGCGCTCGCCTCCGGCTTTGCCGACCGCGTCGCGATCTTCCGCAAGGGCGCGCTGGTCGAGACCGGCCCGACCCGGACGGTGCTCGCCGCGCCGGCGGCGGCCTATACGAAAACGCTGATTGCCAGTCATCGCGACCTTGCGACGCCGCCCCTCATTCGCGAGGCGGCGCCATGACCCTGCTTGTCGCCGAAGGCCTCAGCAAACGCTATGCCGCCGGCCGCGGCGTGACGGCACTCGACGGCGTCTCGCTTCACCTGTCGCCCGGCGAGACGCTCGGCCTGGCGGGCGCCTCCGGCAGCGGAAAGTCGACGCTGGCGCGCGTCCTCACGCGCCTCGCCGAGCCGGATACCGGCAGCATCCGCTTTGCCGGCGAGGACTGGCTGGCGCTTTCCGGCGCGCCGCTGCGCCGCAGGCGGGCCAGGATGCAGATGGTCTTCCAGGATGTGCTCGGCGCGTTCAACCCGCGCGCCACGGTCGCCTCCGCGCTGGAGGATCCCTTGCGCATCCACGCCGTCGTGCCGAAGGGCGAGCGGGCGCGCGAGGTCGCCGCGCTGCTCGACCGCGTCGGCCTGCCCGCCGCCTATGCCGGCCGGTCGATCCGCGAGGTTTCCGGCGGCGAGCGTCAGCGCATCGCCATCGCGCGGGCCATCGCCACGCATCCGGCGCTGATCGTGCTGGACGAAGCCGTCTCGGCCCTCGACGTCTCCGTGCGCGAAAAGATTCTCGAGCTGCTGGTGACGCTTCAGGAGGAGCGGGGCATCGCCTATCTCTTCGTCTCGCACGACCTTTCGGTGCTCGCCGCCGTCGCCCATCGCATCGCCGTCATGGAGGCGGGCCGGATCGTCGAGACCGGACCCACTTCCCGCGTGATCGCCGATCCGCAATCGCCCGCCGCCCGCGCGCTGGTGCGCGCCGTGCCGCGCCTTGTCATCGAATAGGAGCCGCCATGCCGTTCGACCGCTGGAATGCCCTCAACGACGTCCCCGTCTTTCCCGCCGAACGCTTCGGCGCGGTCGCCGACCGGCTTGGGAAAATCCTGGCGACCCGCAACGATATCCTGCTCTTCCAGACAGAGGCCGTGGTGGCGCTGGAGGCGGTGGCGGCAAGTCTTGCCCGTCCGGGCCTGAAAGCGATCAACATCGTCACCAGTCCCTTCGGCGCCTGGACCGGCGGCTGGCTGCGGCGCGGCGGGGCGGAGGTCGTGACGCTGACTGCCGAGCCTGCCCGGCCCATCGATATTGAGGCCATGACGGCAGCCTTAGACGCCCATCCCGATGTCAAGGCCGTCTTCTTGTGCCATGCCGAATCGGCGAACGGCGTGCTCAATCCGCTGGAGGAGATCATCGCGGCCGGCCGGGCGCGCGGCATCGTCACGGTGGTGGATGCCGTCGCCTCGGTGGGCGGCCATCCCCTTGCGGTCGATGCCCTCGGCGTCGATATCGCGGTGATCGGGCCGCAGAAGTCGCTGGCCGGCCCCGCCGGCGTCTCGGCGGTTTCGGTAAGCCCGGCCGCGTGGGCGCTCATAGCCAAGGAGGGAGGGCCGCGGGACTCCAGCCTTTCGCTCCTCGACCGCAAGGCCTGGCTCGATGCCGGCCGCGGGGCACTGCCCGGCACCTCGGCGCAACTCGAATTCTTCGCGCTGGAAGCGGCGCTCGACCGCGTGGAGGCCGAAGGGCTCGACGCCATTCTTGCCCGCCACGCCAAGGCGGCGCGGGCGACGCGGGCCGGCCTCCTCGCGCTTGGCGGCGAACCCTCCGCCGAGGCCGGCCGGGCCTCCCATCTCGTCACGACGGTCCGCCTGCCAGAGGGTGTGGACATGGAAGCCCTCCTTACCGCCGCCACGCCGCTCGACACGGATTTCTCCGCCGGCGTCGGCCCGGGTGCCGAGAGGCTGGTGCGGCTCAACCATACCGGCCGGCGCGCGCGCTTCGAGACGGTGCTTTCGGGCGTCGTCGGCTACGGTATCGCGCTTGGCAAGGTCGGGCAGATGGCGGATGTCGCCGCCGCGGCGGCAGCGGTCGCAGCGCACTACCGGGCGGATGTCTAATCGACACCGTCGATTAATCGCGGCCATTCGGCCATCTTGCCGGAAACCGGGGGCCTATCGATACTTGACGGATATCAGCCGCGCGAGATCGATCCCATGGGACACATTGCCGAAGCCGTCATAACCGAGACACCCGACCGCATCGACCGCCTCGTTTCGGAGCATCAGCCGGGCTACGGCCTTGCCCGACCGTTCTACCACGACCCGGAAATCTACCAGCGCGACATGGAGCGGGTCTTCCGCCGCCACTGGCACTGTATCGCTCATGAGAGCGTGATCGCGAACGTCAACGACTTCGAGGTCTTCCGCATCGACACCGAGCAGGTGATCGTCACCCGCGCGGCGGATGGCACGGTCCATGCCATGCTGAACGTCTGTCGTCATCGCGGCGCGGAGGTCTGCACCAAGCCGAAGGGCAATGCCCGCGCCTTCGTCTGTCCCTATCACGCCTGGACCTACGGCAACGACGGCAACCTCAAGGCCGCCCGGCTGATGCCGAAGGATTTCAAGCGCGAGGACCACGGGCTGAAGAAACTCCATGTGCGGGTGGTCGAAGGCCTCATCTTCATTTCCTTCGCCGAAGATCCGCTCGACTTCCTGGAGGTGGAGAACCTCCTGCACGCGACCTGCGGCCAGTACGGCTGGGCGAGCGCGAAGGTGGCGCACCGGGAAAGCTATCCGGTCGACGCCAACTGGAAGCTCGCCGTCGAGAACTACGTCGAATGCTACCATTGCGGCCCGGCTCATCCGGAATATTCGCAGACCCATGCGCTGGAGCAGCCGCTGCACATGATCGAGGCGCTGAACGAGGCCATGGAGGCGCGCACCTGCGCGCTCGGTATCGAGGTGGGCTCGGGCAACCATTGGCAGACCTCGCGGGAAGGCCACGAAGCAATCCACGCCTTCCGTTATGCGCTCTATGACGGCGTGGAGAGCGGCAGCCAGGACGGCAAGGCGGTGGCGCCGCTGATGGGGCGCTTTTCCGCCTTCGACGGCGGCGTGACGTCCATCCATCTCGGCGGCACGACCTTCCTCGTCTGCTATCCCGACCACGGCATGATCTACCGCTTCATCCCCAAGACGGCGGAAAGCTGCGAGATGGAGCTGATCTGGCTCGTCGACGGCAAGGCGGAGGAGGGGCGCGATTACGACCTTTCCAAGCTCACCTGGCTGTGGAAGATGACGACCGAAGAGGACAAGACGATCATCGAGCATACGGCCCGCGGCGTGCGCTCGCACTATTTCGTGCCCGGCCCCATTGCGCCGATGGAGCAGAACGAGTTGCGCTATATCGACTGGTATCTCGACGAGATCGGCCGCGCCTGAGGTTTGGGAGCAACGCAGCATGTGCATAGCTGCGTTGCACAATAAATGTTTCCCATTTGGTCAAAAAACGAGCATAGTGCCTCCAGCTGATGCACAGGACGGCTTTTTCCTCCCAGTGCCGTCGCAGCAGCTGTTCCCCTCTGGAGGTTTTTAACCTTCACATCTCATGGGCCGCGGTTTCCGCCGGCCCATTTTTTTTGCCCGCCGTCAGACGTCGACGGGCCGCGCGTCCTGTCCGCTCACGCCGAAGACGCGGCGGTAGCGCTCGATCTCGGCGGGATCGCCCGTTGCCTTCAGCGGATTGTCGGAGAGCTTGACGGCCGGGCGGCCGTTGGCGCTCGTCACCTTGCACACGAGCGAGATGGGATCGAGGCCCGTGCCGCCGTCCGGGTCGCAGCCGCGGAAATCGTTGGTGAGGTTGGTGCCCCAGCCGAAGCTCATGCGCACGCGGCCGTGGAAGTGCCGGTAGGTCTCCTCGATGCTGTCGATGTCCATGCCGTCGGAAAAAATCAGCAGCTTGCTGCGCGGGTCGCGTCCCTTCTCCCGCCACCAGCGGATGATCTGCTCGCCGCCCTCGATGGGCGGCATGCTGTCGGGGCGGAAGCCCGTCCAGTCGGCCACCCAGTCCGGCGCGTTGGCAAGGAAGGACGCGGTGCCGAAGGCATCGGGAAGCGCGATCAGCAGGTTGCCGTTGTAGTGCTGGCGCCACTCCTCCAGCACCTCGTAGGGTGCGCGGGCGAGCGCTTCGTCGCCTTCGGCAAGTGCCGCCGCGACCATCGGCAACTCATGGGCATTGGTCCCGATGGCCTCGAGGTCGGCGTCCATGGCGAGGAGCACGTTGGAGGTGCCGATGAAACGCTCGCCGAGCCCCTCCTTCAGCGCCTCCACGCACCAGCGCTGCCAGAGGAAGCCGTGCCGGCGGCGCGTGCCGAAATCGGAGATGACGAGGTCGGGCAGGTGCCGCAGCCGTTCGACCTTCTCCCAGAGCCGGGCCTTGGCGCGGGCATAGAGCACGTCGAGCGTGAACTGGCCGCGGTTGCGCATCGCCGCGCGCGATTTCAGCTCGTTGATGATGGCGAGCGCCGGAATCTCCCACATGGTCGTGTGGGTCCAGGGGCCGGAGAAGTGCAGCTCGTACTGCCCGTCCGCCTTGTGCAGCGCGTATTCCGGCAGGCGGAAATCGGCAAGCCAGGCGATGAAATCCGGGCCGAACATGCGCGCCTTGCCGTAGAAGCTGTTGCCGGCCAGCCAGATCAGCTCCTTCTTGGTGAAGCGGATGTTTCGGGCATGGTCGAGCTGGGCGCGCAGTTCCCCCTCGTCGATGATGTCGGCAAGGCGCACGCGCGTCGTGCGGTTAATGAGCGAGAAGGTCGCCTGCACGTCCGGGTGAAGCTGCCGGATCATCTGCAGCATCAGCAGCTTGTAGAAGTCCGTGTCGAGCAGGCTGCGCACGATGGGATCGAGCCGGAACGTGTGGTCGTAGGCGCGGGTCGCGATGTCGGTGACGGCCATTGTCTTCCTAACCCGTGATGCGCTGGTGGACGCGGTCGAGTGCGCGGGAGAGGGCCGAGAGCCCGCCCTTCTCCCCGAAGTCGCGCAACACCTGCTCGTTGAGGCCGCCCTTCGTGGCAAATTCCCCGGCAAGATGCGCGAAGGGGAGCTTCGGATCGGCGGCAAGCGCCGTCTCGGAAAGGCCGGCAAAGAGCGGCGCGAGATAGGCGCGGCCCTTCTCCTCCGGCAGACCCTTGTCCGAAAGCCAGTCCGTCGCCTGCTGCATGATGCCGAAATAGGTGGCCATCAGGGCGCTTGCTGCGGCGAGAAGGTCGTACTCCGCCTTCGTCTCGCATTCGACGGCCGTGCCGAGCGCGGCAAACAGCGCCGCCGTCTCCCCGTCCGGCGGAAAGATCGCGGTGACGCCCTTGCGCTGCGCCACGAAGGGCAGGGGGATCGTCTGTGTCAGGCGCACGTCCGCGCCGATCCAGTCGAGGAGGGTAGTCCGGGCGGTTGCGGCGACGACGCTGATCACCGTCTGGCCGTCGCGAAAGCGCAAGGGGCGGACGACCTCCTCGGCGATCTGCGGGCGGATGGCGAGCACGACGGTCTCGCAGCCGTCGACGATCGTCTGGTTGTCCTTTGAGACGGCAACGGCCGGGAAATCGGCGGCGAGCCTTGCGGCGATCTGCGCATTGCGGGCCGAGACCATGACCGCCTCCACTGCGGGCGGGGACGCAAGAAGCCCGCGCACCATGGCGTCGGTGATCGCGCCGGTTCCGATGAACCCGATCCTGCGGGCAAGGGGCTTGGTCATTCTGAGGTTCCGTTCCTGTCGCGCCGGCATAGGGCCAGAAAAACCGGCGCGCAGCAATTGCAAATTTCCCCTTCCGCCGGGCATGCGGGTGCCTTGCGGCCCCGGCGCCCGCCATGCCAGTGTGCGTATCGCGGGAAAAGCCCGCAAGCCGGCCGATGAAGAAGAGCAGGCTGCGGGCGGGGAACGATCTTGCAGGTACCGACCCGCGCGGACGCGGGCGAAAAAGGGAGTTGAGAGACATGAGACGCATCCTGATCCTCGGCGCGGCCTTCGGCCTGCTCATGGGCACGGCCGCGCGGGCGGACGACATCACCTTCGCGGTGGCCGGACCCATGACCGGGCCGCTCGCCACCATCGGCGACCAGTTCAAGCAGGGCGCGCAGGCCGCCGCCGACGCCATCAACGCCAAGGGCGGCGTCATGGGCCGGCAGGTCAAGCTGCAGTTCGAGGACGACCAGTGCGACCCGAAGCAGGCGGTCTCCGTCGCCAACCGCATCGCGGCGAGCGGCATCAAGTTCGTCGACGGCCATGCCTGCTCGGGTTCGAGCATTCCGGCCTCCGCCGTCTATGCGGAAAACGGCACGCTGATGATGAGCCCGGCTTCCTCCAACCCGGTGATGACGGACGACGCTGCCGCCAAGGGCTGGACCAACATCATGCGCCTCTACACGCGCGACGACGCGCAGGGCGCCTTCATCGGCCCATGGATCGCCATGCAATATGCCGGCAAGAATGTCGCCGTGCTGCATGACAAGACGGCCTATGGCCAGGGCGTTGCCGACGCCGTGCGTGCCACGATGAACGAGAACGGTCTGAAGGAGGCGATCTACGAAGGCATCAATGCCGGCGAGAAGGACTACAACGCCCTCGTCACCAAGCTGAAGGACGCCAAGGTCGAGGTCGTCTATTTCGGCGGCTACCATCCGGAAGCCGGCCTCATCCTGCGCCAGGCCGCCGAGCAGAACTACAAGTTCCAGCTCATCATGCCCGATTCCATCGCCTCGCCGGAATTCTGGCAGGTGGCGGGCCCGGCCGGCGAAGGCACGCTCTTCGTCTTCCCCTCCGATCCGCAGGCCAAGCCCGAGGCGAAGGAGGCCGTCGAGAAGATTTCGGCCGGCGGCTTCAAGCCGGAAGGCTTCACGCTCTTCTCCTATGCCGTGATCCAGGCCTTCGCGCAGGGCATCGAGCGCGCCGGCTCCGACGATCCGACGAAGGTCGCCGAAGCCCTCAAGAACGGCCAGCCGATCGACACCGTCGTCGGTTCCGTCCTCTTCGACGAGAAGGGCGACCTGAAGGACGCCAGCTACGACATCAACCGCTGGAGCAATGGCAGCTACGCCTCGATCAAGAAGTAGGCGACGCGTGGAAGGCGGCGAGGGCCGCCTTCCGTCCCGTTTCCCAATCAGTCGCCGAGCGCCTGCCGGTCGTCGCCGTCGCGGCGGCGGACAAGCTCTTCCTTGATGCTGCGCAGGATCCTCGTCGCCTTCTCGCGATCCGCATAGGCGACGAGGTTGGCGAGGATGTCGATGACGGCGAGATAGGCGTAGCGCGTCGAGGTGGGGCGGAAGATGTTCCTGCCCTCCGGCAGGTCGACGGCAATGACGACGTCGGCCGCCTTCGCCACCGGCGAGCCGCTCTGCGTGACGACGATGGTGGGAACGCCTCGCCCGCGCGCAAGGTCGAGGCAACGCACCAGCATCGGGTCGCGCCCGCTGAAGGACGAGCCGAAGACCACCGTGCCCGGCGCGGCGGCGGCGGCGAGCATGGCGTTCATGCCGTGGTCGCTGGAGGCGCTGACCGGGCAGCCGAGGCGGAAAAGCCGGTTGTGCAGTTCATGGGCGATCATCGCGGAATTGCCGCTGGCGCCGAAGGCATGGATGAAATCGGCCCCGCGCAGCAGATGCGCGGCCTTGCTCATCGCTGCGAGGTCGAGCTGGCGGTGCATCTGGAAAAGCGCGTTCTGCGCCTTGGCGACGATATCCTCGGCGACCTCCTCCGGCGTCTCGGTCGGCGTTTCCGGTGCGAAATAGCGAAGGCCCACATAGGGCATCTTGGCGAGCTGCACCTTGAAATCGGGAAAACCCTGGCAGCCGAGCCGGCGGCAGAAGCGCGTCACCGTCGGCGGCGAGACGCCCGCCCGCTCCGCCAGATCGTTGATCGACGCGTTGACGGCAAAATCGATATCCTCCAGCACCAGGCGGGCGAGCGCCTTTTCCCGTGCGGAAAACGTGCCCTCTTCGTCCGAAAGGGCGTGAAGAAGGTCCATGCATGCTCCTAACAGATGATGTGCCGTTCGGCCGTTCGTATCATACCCGGCGCGTCGCTTCATATGTAAATTATTTTCATAAAATGGCATTCCGTGTTGACGGAAACGGAGAAAATAGCGCATTTCTGAAAACAGATTACACATCAAACGTCAGGAATGATCGGCATGCGCATCTTCACCGCGTCGCTCGCCACCGAGACCAATACCTTTTCCCCCGTGCCGACGGACCTCAACGCCTTCAAGGCGGCGTTCTATGCGGGGCCGGGGGAGCATCCGGAAACGCCGACGCTCTGCTCCTCCGTCGTGCCGATCCTGCGCCGTCGCGGGAAGGCGGAGGGCTTTACGGTGATCGAGGGCACGTCCTGCTGGGCGGAGCCGGCCGGCCTCATCCAGCGGCAGACTTATGAGGGCCTGCGCGACCTGATCCTCGGCGAGCTTGCCGCCGCTCTGCCCGTCGATGCCGTCGTGCTGGGCCTGCACGGCGCGATGGTGGCGCAGGGCTACGACGACCCGGAGGGCGATTTGCTGGCTCGCATCCGCGATCTCGTCGGCCCCGGCGTGCTGGTCGCCGCCGAATTCGATCCGCACAGCCACCTGACGGCCAAACGCGTCGAAAATCTCGACCTGATGGCGGCTTTCCTCGAATTCCCACATACGGATTTCGAGGAGCGTGGCGAGCATGTCGTCGATCTTGCGCTACGCACCCTGAAGGGCGAGGTCCGCCCGGTCATCTCGACCTTCGACTGCCGGATGATCACCATCTACCCGACGAGCCGCGAGCCGATGCGCTCCTTCGTCGACCGGCTGAAGGCGATGGAGGGGCATGACGGCATTCTCTCCATTTCCGTCATCCACGGCTTCATGGCCGGCGACGTGCCGGAGATGGGAACGCGCATCGTCGTCGTCACGGACGATGACAAGGAGAAGGGCGATGCGCTGGCGCAGCGGCTCGGCCACGAGCTCTACGGCCTGCGCAAGACGACCGCCATGCCGATGCTCGATACCGAGGCCGGCCTCGACCGGGCGATCGCCATCCGCGCCGGGCGGTCGGAAAAGCCGGTGACGATCGCCGATGTCTGGGACAATCCCGGCGGCGGCGTGGCGGGCGATGCGACGCATATCCTGCGCCGGATGATCGAGCGCGGCTTCCAGGACGTCGCGGTCGCGACGATCTGGGACCCCATCGCCGTCGCCTTCTGCCATGCGGCGGGCGAGGGGGCGGAGCTGGCGCTGCGCTTCGGCGGCAAGTCGGGGCCGGAGGGCGGCGAGCCGCTCGACCTGCGCGTCACCGTTCGGGCCGTGTTCGATGCCGGCTGGCAGAGTTTTCGCAACAGCCGCGTGACGCTCGGCAGCACGGCGGTCGTGCGCCCGGTCGGCACGAGCATCGACATCGTGCTGATCACCAGCCGCACCCAGACCTACGAGCCGGACATCTTGTCCAACCAGGGCGTGGATTTCACGAAGAAGGCCTTCCTGCTGGTCAAGTCGACCAACCATTTCCATGCCGGTTTCGAGCCGGTCTCCTCTAAGATCGTCTATATCGCCGCGCCGACCTCCTATCCGACCGATCCTGCGACGACCGCCTACCGCAAGGCGCGCCTCGACATCTGGCCGCGTGTCGCCGATCCGCTCGGGCTCGATCCGCCGATTTCCGGTTGACGGACGGCGGCAAAGCCTGTGTGGCTTGCTAAAACACGATCAGAGGAGAATCGCCATGGCCGGTCACGACGCCCCCTTCTTCATCGAGGACACGGACGAGAGCGAGATTTCCTCCGACGTCGCCGGCCTCGGCAACCTCCTGATGACGACGCATATCCCGCTCAGGGCCGACGGCTCCATCGAGACAGGCGATATCCGCACGCAAAGCACATGCACGCTGGAGAGCCTGAAGACCTCGCTGGAAAAGGCCGGCAGCAGCCTTGCCGACGTGATCCACCTGACGATCTACCTCACCGACATGGCCGAGCGCCCGGTCTTCAACGAGGTCTACTGCGCCTATTTCAAGAAGCCCTATCCGGTGCGCTGCGCGGTCGGCGTCAGCGCGCTCGCCGATCCCGGCATGCGCGTCGAGGTGACGGCGATGGCCGTGCGGCGCCGACCCGCCTGACGGTTTCCTTTGACCCCCATCGCGCGGGCCGCTAGACGGGGCCAGCCGATTTCCGATGGAGGTTCCGATGAGCGATCTTTTCGACGCCGCGCCGCGCACCGGCTCCATGCCGCTTGCCGCCGAACTGCGCCCGGCGACGCTGGACGACGTCATCGGCCAGGAGAAGATCATCGGCCCCGGCACGATGCTGCGCCGGCGCATCGCCGCCGGCCGGCTCGGCAGCATCATCCTCTATGGGCCGCCGGGCCTCGGCAAGACCTCCATCGCCCGGGCCATCGGCACCATGCTCGGCAAGAATTTCCGTCCGCTGCACGCCGCCCACAACAATGTCGCCGACATCCGCAAGATCGCCGACGAGGCGCGCATGCGCCCGACGCTGCTCTTCGCCGACGAGGTGCACCGCTTCAGCGCCACCCAGCAGGACCATCTCCTCGCCCTCTGCGAGGAGGGTGTCGCCGACTTCATCGGCGCGACGACGGGCAATCCCTACCACACGCTCACGCCCGCGCTGATCTCCCGCTCGACGATCCTGAAGCTGGAGCCGTTGAGCATCGAGGAGATGGAGGAGGTGGTGCGGCGCGGCCTTGCCCATCTTACGAACCAGGGCATCGAGGTTCAATTGGAGTCGGAGCAGCTTCGCCGCATCGCCGGCCGCTCCGGGGGCGACGCCCGCCGCGCGCTGACCGTGCTGGAGAGCCTTGCCGTCGGTCATGCGCCGGGAGAGCCGGTCGTCGTGACGGAAGCAATGGTCGAGGAGGCCTACGCGGCCGCGCCCGTCAACCACGACCGCATGGGCGATGCGCATTACGACGTCGTCTCGGCCTTCGTGAAATCCATGCGCGGCTCGGACCCCGACGCCACGCTCTACTGGCTCGCCCGGCTCGTCCATGGCGGCGAGGACCCGCGCTACATCGCCCGGCGCATCATGATCCACGCGTCCGAAGACGTCGGCCTTGCCGACAACACCGCGCTCCAGACGGCCGTGGCGGCGCTGCATGCGGTGGAGAAGATCGGCTATCCCGAAGCGCAGATCGTGCTCGCCCATGCCGCGCTCCACGTCGCCCGCGCGCCGAAATCCAATTCCGCCTGCCGCGGCATCTCGCTGGCGCTCGCCCATGTGGCGGCCGAACCGCCTTCCGCCGTGCCGATGCACTTGCGTGACGCCCACTACAAGGGCGCGGCCGCCCTCGGCCATGTCGGCTATGCCTTCCCGCATGACGACACGCGCGGCTGGAGCGAGCAGGCCTATGCGCCCGACGTGCCGCGCGGCGCCTTCTACCAGAGCGATGCCCGGGATGCGGCGACCTTCGAGCGGCGCGCCGACGAGCACTGGGACGAGGTGACGGGACGTTCGACGCCGCGCCGTTTCCGCAAGCGCTAGGCGAGGCCCGCCCGCACGCGGTTGGCGACGGTCCAGGCAAGCAGCACGCAGGCGATGGGCTGGATGTGCCAGGTCCAGGCCGGCAGCGTGCCGAAGGCGGCGACGAGCGCGCCGAGCGCGCCGAAGAGCAGCGCCCGGTCGCTCTTGCCCATCGGCCCTTCGTAGCTGCGCCCCTTGCCGTGCGCGACGCCAAGCACGCCGGCAAATTCCGTCAACGCCGAGAGGAAGACGACGGCGGAAAGCCACGGCAGCGAGAAGGGCGCGACGAGCGCGAAGGGCGCATAGAGCGCGGCATCGGACACCACGTCGGCAAGCTCGTTGAGATAGCCGCCGAGCGGGCTTTGCTGGCCGTGCTCGCGGGCGAGCATGCCGTCCACGGCGTTGAAGGCCATGCGCAGGAACATCCAGACCGGGACGAGCGCGAAGAGCGCAGGCCGCGGATCGAGCGCGAGAAGCGCGCCGATCCCCAGCGAGACGACCGCCGCGACGATGGTCACCTGGTTGGCGGTGACGCCGAGCGCGGCGAGCCGCCCGACGAGCGGGCGCAGCAGGGACTGGAAGGAGGATTTCAGCTTGTAGATCGACATGAAGGCGCGGTCCGCACGAGTATTCCCCTGAAAAGAAAGCCCAATCGCACGAAAATCAACTGCAAACATGCCCGCTCATCCGTATAGGTGGGGATGACATCGACGCAGAGGGAAGACGGCATGATCGAAACGGCGTTCGCGAGCCATGACGGCGTGGAACTCTTCTACCGCCATTGGCCCGCCCGCTCCGGCACGGCGAAGGGCGCTGTCGTGCTCCTGCATCGCGGCCACGAGCATGGCGGCCGGGTGGCCCATATCGTGGAGGAACTGGGGCTCGACGATTTCGATTTCTATGCCTGGGATGCGCGCGGCCACGGCCGTTCGCCGGGCAAAAGGGGCCATTCGCCGTCCTTCGCCCATTCGGTGCGCGACCTCGACTGTTTCGTGAAGCATATCGTCGAAACCGGGGGCTTCCCGATGGAGCGGATCGCCGTCGTCGCCCAGAGCGTCGGCGCCGTGCTGGCCGCGACCTGGGTGCACGACTACGCGCCTTCCATTCGTGCACTGGTGCTCGCCTCGCCCGCCTTCGACGTGAAGCTCTACGTGCCTTTCGCGAAAGAGGGCATTGCACTCTGGCAGAAGCTGAAAGGCCCGTTCTTCGTCAATTCCTACGTCAAGGCCCGCTTCCTGACGCACGATCCGGCGCGCATCGCCTCGTTCGAGGCCGATCCGCTGATCACCCGTCCCATCGCCTCCAACATCCTGCTGGAACTCTACGAGGCGGCGGGCCGCGTGGTGGCGGATGCCCGTGCCATCACGGTGCCGACGCAGGTCCTCATCTCCGGCAGCGATTTCGTCGTGCGCCATGCGCCGCAGCACCGCTTCTTCGAAAATCTCGGCAGCACGATCAAGGAGCGCCACATCCTGCCCGGCTTCTACCACGACACGCTCGGCGAGCGGGACCGGGCCACGGCGCTGGAGAAGGTGCGGGCCTTCGTCACGGCGCGTTTCGTCGAACCGCCGGTCGTCGCCGACCTGCGGCAGGCGCATCTTTCCGGCGCGACGCGCGACGAGGCCGACCGGCTGGCAAGCCCGCTGCCGCTTCTTTCTCCCCGAGGGCTCTATTGGGCGCTCACGCGGGCCTCGATCCGCCTCGGCGGCCTCATCTCCAAGGGCATCGCCACGGGCCTTCGCACCGGCTTCGATTCCGGCTCGACGCTGGATTATGTCTATGAAGATGAGGCGCGCGGCCTCGGCCCCGGCGGGCGGCTGGTCGACCGGCAGTTCCTGAGCGCCATCGGCTGGCGCGGCATCCGCCAGCGCAAGGTCCATCTGGAAGAACTGATCGGCAGGGCGCTGGCGCGGCTTGCCGGCGAGGGCAGGCCGCTGCGCGTCCTCGACATCGCCGCCGGCCACGGACGCTACGTGCTCGACGCCGTCGCGGCCTCCGCGGCGAAGCCGGAAAGCATCCGCCTGCAGGATTATTCGCCGATCAATGTCGAGAAGGGCACGGCGCTGATCGCCGCGCGCGGCCTGCAATCCGTCGCGTCCTTCCGCCGCGCTGACGCCTTCGACACGGAAGGGCTGGCGCGGATCGATCCCAAGCCGACGCTCGCCATCGTCTCCGGCCTTTACGAGCTCTTCCCGGACAATGCGCTGATCGAGGCCTCGCTTACGGGTCTTGCGCGGGCGATGGAGCCTGGCGCGCTGCTCGTCTATACCGGCCAGCCCTGGCATCCGCAGCTCGAGATGATCGCCCGGGCGCTGACGTCCCATCGCGGCGGGGCGGCATGGATCATGCGGCGACGCAGCCAGCAGGAGATGGACCAGCTCGTTACCGCCGCCGGCTTCCGCAAGATCGAGCAGCGCATCGACAGATGGGGCATCTTCACCGTGTCGCTGGCCGAGCGCGTCTGAGGCCGGCATGGGGGAGGGCGTCGCACCCGTTCCGGTCCTGTCACGTCGCGCCGCCGTACGCGCGGCGGCGCTATGGCTCGCCGTCCTCGGGCCGTTCTTCTATCTTACCTACGGCACGTCGAACTGGCTGGCCTCGCTGCGCACGGACGTGCCGAACCTCGCCTTCGGCTGGGAGCGGCACATTCCCTTCGTTGCCTGGACGATCGTGCCCTACTGGTCGATCAACGTCTTCTACGCGCTTTCGCTCTTCGTTTGCGACACGCCGGAGGAGGTGGGGCGGCTGGCGCGGCGTTATCTTGTCGCGCAGGTGGTCGCCGTTCTCTGCTTCATCGCCTTTCCCCTGCGGGCGATCTTCGTGCGGCCGGAGACGCACGGCGTGCCGGGCTTCCTGTTCGACGTGCTCGGCGGTTTCGACAAACCGTTCAACCAGGCGCCCTCGCTGCATATCGCGCTGCTGGTGATCATCTGGGATCACTGGCGCGGGCGGCTGCGCGGCGCGTGGCGGACCGTCTGGCATGTCTGGTGCTTTCTGATTGGCCTTTCCGTGCTGACCACATGGCAGCACCATGCCATCGATATCCCGACCGGCGCGCTGCTCGGCCTCTTCGCCCTCTGGTTGTTTCCGACCGAAGGCCCCGCGCTGCCGTCCGGCTTTCGCCCGGCCGGGGAGCCGAAGGCCCGGCGGCTTGCCGCCTGCTACGCGGCGGGTGCGGCTATCTTCCTTGCCCTGTCGATAGCCGCCACGCGCATCACCGGCGCCGGCCTTCTCCTCCTCTGGCCGGCGCTTGCGCTGGCCATCGTCGCCTTCGCCTATGCCGGCGGCGGCGCGGACGCGTTCCAGAAACGGCCGGACGGGCGCATCAGCCTTGCAAGCCGCTGGTTGCTGCTGCCTTACCGGCTCGGCGTGCGGCTCAACGTCCTCTGGTGGACGCGGCGGCTACCGGCGGCGGCGGAGATCGCGGACGGCGTCTTCCTCGGCCGCCTGCCGAGGAAGGGCGCGCTTTCCCCCTATGCCGCGGTGATCGACATGATGGCGGAACTGCCGGGCGTGGCGCTGCCCGGCCTTGACTGGCACGCCTTTGCCTCGCTCGACCTGCTGCCGGTTCCCGTGGCGCGTCTCCGCGCGGCGGCCGATGCGCTCGATATCGCTCGCCGCCGCGGTCCCGTTCTTGTCTGCTGCGCGCTCGGCTTCCAGCGCAGCGCCCTCGTCGCCGCCTGCTGGCTGGTGCGGTCGGGGCTGGCCGGGAATGCCGCGGCAGCCGTCGAGCAGGTGAGGGCCGCCGGCCGGCCGGTGCGCCTTTCCCTCGCCGCCCATGCCCTCATCGAGGAGGCCGCGCGATGACGGATTTGTCGGCAATCGTCGCCCGCCTTCGCCGCCACGGCCTTGCAGGCGGGCTTCTCGCGGTGCTGATCCTCGCCGCCGCGCCGCCGACGGCGGGCGCACACGGCTTTGCCGGGCCGCTTGCCTGGGGATTGCTGCTCGCCTTCTGCCTCCTGCCGCTCGCCCTTTCCGTCCATCTCGTCTTCGACGCCGCGCTCTTCCGTCTCGCCGCCTCTTATGGCACAGAAGAAGCGGGCCTTGCCGCGGTGGACGACGTGCTGGCGCGCATGGGCCTTCGCGAAAAGAGCCCCGCACCGGCTCCGCTTGCCGCACGCCTTGCCGGCTGCCGGCGGCTCGTGCGGCTGCAATGGGCCGCGCTCGCCGTCGCCCTTTGCCTCTATGCCGTCCTGCTGCTCGACGCGGCCGGGGGAGGCGGGGCATGACGACGCTGCTGCAACGGGCTTCCGGCGCGGTTCTGGCGGTCCTGTCGCGCGCCGTCACCGGGGTGCGGCCGATCTGGGCCGGCGCGGCGCCGCGCGGCCGCCAGCGCATCTATTTCGCCAACCATGCGAGCCACGGCGACTTCATCCTCGTCTCGACCTGCCTGCCGCCGGCCGAGCGCGCCCGCACCGCCGCCGTCGCCGGCGCGGACTACTGGAATGCCGGCCCCGTGCGCCGTTTCATCGCGGGCCGGCTGCTGCGCACGGTTCTGGTCGAGCGCAACTGGGTGGAGCGTACGGCTGACCCCATGCAGGTCATGCTGAGTGCGCTCGACGCCGGCCAGTCGCTGATCTTCTTTCCGGAGGGCACGCGCAACATGGGCGAGGCGCCGCTGCTGCGCTTCCGCTCGGGCCTCTACAACCTTGCCGCCGCGCGGCCGGACGTCGAGCTCGTGCCCTGCTGGATCGAGAACATGTCGCGCGTCCTGCCGAAGGGCGCGCTGCTGCCCGTGCCGCTGCTCTGCCGCGTCGTCTTCGGCGCGCCGATGGCGCTGGAGGCGGGGGAAGACCGCAAGGCCTTTCTCGAGCGGGCGCGGCAGGCGCTTCTGGCGCTCGCGCCGAAAAGGGATGGAAACGGATGAACGACGACACGACACGCCTCTTCCTCGGCCTCGTCGCCGTGCTTGCGACGGCAAGCTTCGTTGCGGGCGTGCTGTCCTGGCGCGCCGCGAGGCCCCTGCCGTCGACGCTGGAAAACCTCAATGCGCGCATCAAGGCCTGGTGGATCATGGTGGCGGGCATCAGCGTCGCCTTCCTCTTCGGCAAGGGCGGCGTGGTCCTGCTCTTCGCCTTCGTCTCCTTCGCGGCGCTGCGTGAATATGTGACGCTCACCAACACGCGCCGCGCTGACCGCTGGACGCTGCTCGGCATGTTCCTCGTCGTCATCCCGGTGCAGTATTATCTCATCTGGATCGACTGGTACGGGCTCTATTCCATCTTCGTGCCCGTCTACTGCTTCCTGGCCATGCCGGTGCTCACGGCGATCCGGGGCGATACGTCCCATTTCCTCGAAAGGGTGAGCGAGCAGCAATGGGGCATCATGCTCTCGGTCTATTGCATCAGCCATGTGCCGGCGCTGGTGACGCTGCCGATTCCCGGCAACGAGGGCCGGGGCCTGCTGCTCATCGCCTTCCTCATCGCGACGGTGCAGGGCAGCGACGTGCTGCAATATATCTTCGGCAAGCTCTTCGGCCGCCACAAGGTCGCGCCGACCGTCTCGCCGTCGAAGACCTGGGAAGGGCTGATCGGCGGTATCGGGAGCGCCTCGCTGCTCGGCGCGGGCCTCTGGTGGCTGACGCCGTTTTCGCCGGTGGAGGCCGGCACGCTCGCCGCGCTCGCCTCCGTCATGGGCTTCTTCGGCGGCCTCGTCGCCTCGGCGATCAAGCGCGATCGCGGCGTCAAGGACTGGGGGCACATGATCGAGGGCCATGGCGGCATGCTCGACAGGGCCGATAGCCTCGTCTTCGCCGCGCCGGTCTTCTTCCACATCGTGCGCTATGCCTGGACGTGATCTTCACGGATTTGCGCCTGCGCGCGTTGCACTCCGCCGGCCTTTCGGGCATTGATGCCGCGCTGCCGCCATCCGGCAAAACCGTTCCCAGAAGGAGGATTCCATGATCAAGCGTATCGAACCCGGCAAGCGCTTTTGCAAGGCCGTCGTCGTCAACGGCATCGTCACCACCGCGGGCGTCACGGGCGAAGGCGCCGACGCCACGGCGCAGACCCGCGACATCCTCAACCAGATCGATGGCCTGCTTGCCAAAGCCGGCACGTCCAAGGCCAAGCTCCTCAGCGCCAACATCTGGCTGCGCGACATCGCCCATTTCGCCCAGATGAACGACGTGTGGGACAAATGGGTCGACCCGGACAACCTGCCGGTACGCGCCACCGTCGAAGCCCGCCTCGCAACGCCCGAGCTCCTCGTGGAGATCCAGGTGACCGCGCTCGTCTGAGCGGGTCCACGCACGGGAAACGCCGGGAGCACTACCTTCCTCTCCTGCGTCATCCTCAGGCTTGACCCGAGGATCCACGATCCGCGGCGTGCCGTTGGATGGATGGTCGGGTCAAGCCCGACCATGACGACGGAAAGGAGTGTGGCCCGGCTTTTTCGTCAGAGCGTCTTCAGCACATCGGCGAGGTTGTCGACCAGCATGTCGGCGTTCTCGCGCGAGAAGACGAGCGGCGGGCGGATTTTCAGGACGTTCGCCCGCGGGCCGGAGGCGCTGATGAGAATGTGCCGTTCGCGCAGGCCGTTGACGATGCGCGTCGTCAGCGTCGCGTCCGGCGATTTGGCCGCCGGGTCGGCGACGATCTCGACGCCGACGAAGAGGCCGGAGCCGCGCACGTCGCCGATGGCGTGATAGCGGTCGGTAAGGCTTTCGAGCCCCTCCCTGAGGTAGCGGCCGACCTCAAGCGCATTTTCCTGCAGGCCTTCCTCGCGGATCGTGTCCAGCACCGCCTTGCCGGCGGCGGCGGCGACGGGGTTGCCGCCGAAGGTGTTGAAATAGCGGGCGCGTGGGCCGAACTCGGCGACGACTTCCGGCCGCAGCACGATGCCGGCCATGGGATAGCCGTTGCCCATCGGCTTGCCGATCGTCACCATGTCAGGCTGGACGCCGTGGCGCTCGAAACCCCACATCGCTTCGCCCGTGCGCCCGAAGCCGGGCTGCACCTCGTCGGCGACGAAGAGACCGCCGGCCGCATGGATGGCGTCTACCGCGGGCTTGAGGAAGCCTTTCGGGCCGGCGAAGATGCCGTCGCTCGAAAAGATCGTGTCGGTGATCAGCATGGCCGGCTTGATGCCGTGGCGCTTGAGGTCGTCGATAGCCGCCTGAACGTCGCGGCCGAATTTCTCCATCATCACGTCCGGCGCGTGGCGGTAGCTGTCGGGCGCCGGCACGGTGCGCACATGCGGGCCGAGCGTCACGGCCTCGCCGAGCGAGGGGGAGAACTCGGCGACGGCGCTCGTCAGGCCGTGATAGGCAAGGTCCGTGGCGATGATGCCGGTGCCGCCCGTCACGAAGCGGGCGATGCGCACAGCAAGGTCGTTCGCCTCGCTCCCCGTGCAGGTGAACATCGCCTGGCTGAGGGTTTCGGGGAAGGTCGCCGTCAGCGCCTCGGCATAGTCGACGATGCCCTCGTGCAGGTAGCGCGTGTGGGTGTTGAGCACGGCGGTCTGCGCGTTGATGGCCTCCACCACGCGCGGATGGCAATGACCGAGCGAGGCGACGTTGTTGTAGGCGTCGAGATATTTTTCGCCCGCAGCGTCGTAGAGGAAGACGCCTTCGCCGCGCACGAGGTGCAGCGGTTTTTCGTAGAACAGGCGGTAGGCGGGGCCGAGCACCTTTTCCCGGCGGGCGATGAGTGCCCGGTCGGCCTCGCTCAGCCGCTCGAAATCCTCGCGCGAAAATGCATTCACCATCGACATGATCAGGCCTCGGAAAGGTTGGGCACGAGCCGTTTCAGCCCGGCGGGAGTGAGATCGGATATGTTCTGCAAGCCGCGCCAGGAGGTGGCGTGGTTGCGCATGATGTAGTCGCGGTTTTCCGGAAACAGCGCGGAGCGCCATTCGGCGATGACGACCGACATGGTGAGCCGGGCGCGCAGGAGAAGCGGCAGGACCGCGATCTCCTCCGGCGCCAGCGGGCGGGCCGACAGGAAGCCTTCGAGGAAGGCGCTGGCGCGGGCCGCCCAGTCGTCCGTCGCCAGATGATAGGACAGGCCGACGGCAAGGTCGTTGACGAGCGGCGCGTGCACCATGTCGCCGAAGTCGATGATGCCGACCACTTTGCTCGGCTCGGCCGGATCGAGCAGGATGTTGTGCGGATTGAAGTCGTTGTGGATGATCTGCCGGCGCGGCAGGGCGGCAAGGGCGGGCAGGGCGCGCTCGAATTCGGCGAGCACGGCGCCGGTCGCCGCCCGCCGCTCCGGCGCGACGTGGCCGGCGACGGCGACGAGGTCGAGCGTGTGGGAGATGTCCCACATCAGCTTTCCGGCCGGCGGGCGGCCGTCATAGCCTTCGAGGCCAAGCCCGAGCTCGGCGAGCGCCCGGCCGACATTGCGGCTCTGCTTTTCGCCCGGCTGCGTGCGGTATTGCAATTCGCCGGGCAGGAAGGTGAGGAGCCGCATGATGCGCGGGCCGTCGGCGGTGGCGAGCGTGTGGCTCGGCGCGCCGGCACGTGTCGGCACGAGGCGCGGCACGGGCACGGCGGGCGCGGCCGCTTCGAGGTGCAGCAGCGCGCCATCCTGGAATTGCAGCGCCGCCGGGTCCTCGGCGGGATTGGCGATCTTGAGCACGAAGGGCATGCCGTCTTCCCGTGTGAAGAGGAAGGTCTCGTCCCGTTCGCTGGACAGGCGCTTGACGGTGCCGTCGTGCCCATAGACCGCGGCCACGGCGGCGCGCGCGTCGTCGAGCGTCGTCGGGTTCCACGTCGCGGACATGGAATCGGCCGCGCGGGCGGCGGGCGGTGAGTGTGTCATGCTGGCTCCCATGCGCAGGCCGCATCGCCTTTGAACTGCTGCCCGCGAGGGGTCGAAAACGGCCCGCAGACTTGAAACCCGTCAAAAAAGATGCATCAAGTATCGTGTTACTCGATTTTGCGGACCAGTTCCATGCCCGAATTCACGACACTGGACCATGCGAGCCTCAACGGTGCCGTCTACGGCGCGCTGTGCGATGCGCTGATCGAGGGACGCTTCCAGCCGGGCGACCGGCTGAAGATCCGCGACCTTGCCGAGCAGTTCGGCACCTCCGTCACGCCGATCCGCGACGCGATCCTGCGCCTTGCCAACGACGAGGCGATCACCTTCCGCTCGCCGCGCGACATCCGCATCCCCGGCCTCAGCGAGAGCCGCTACATGGAAATCCGCGCGATCCGCATCCGGCTGGAAGGCCTTGCCGCGGAAAAGGCGGCGCAGGTGGCGACGAGCGCGGATATCGAGGCGCTGGAGCGCATTCTGCGGGAAAACGAGGCGGCAATCGCCGCCGGCGACCGGCTGAAGGGCACGCAGCTCAACCAGGCCTTCCACTTCATGCTGCCGCAGATCGCCGGGCTTGCGGTGCTCAACGGCATCCTGCGCCGGCTCTGGCTGCAGATGGGGCCGCATATTTCCGACGCCTATATTCCGGGCGGGCGGGCAATGATCGACCACCACTATCCGGTCGTCGAGGCGCTGAAGCGGCACGATCCGGCCGCCGCCTCCATGGCGATCGTCGACGACATCCTGCTCGGTGGAAAGCCGATCCTCGAACGCATCGAGCGTGGCGAGGAGCGCATCGCGCGTCGGGCCTAGGCTTTTGCGGCGGGAGGCTTGCAATTCGCCGGCCGCTCATTACGATGTATCAAGCATCAAGGAGATCGCCCCGCATGACCGAAGAACGTCGCTACATGTTGCTGACGGGGGCGAGCCGCGGCATCGGCCATGCCACGGTCAAGCTCTTCCAGTCGAAGGGCTGGCGCATCTTCACCGTCTCGCGCCAGGCGTTCTCCGAGGAATGCGCTTGGCCCTCGGCGCGCGAAAGCCACATCCAGGCCGACCTCGCCGACCTTTCGCAGATCGACCGCCTTGCCGCGACGGTGCGCGAGCGCCTGCCGAACGGCCGGCTGCACGCGCTCGTCAACAATGCCGGCATCTCGCCGAAGGGGCCGGACCGCGGCCGGCTCGGCGTGCTGGATACGGACGCCGCCGCCTGGACGCAGGTGCTCAACGTCAACCTCGTCTCCACGGCGCTGATCGCCCGGGCCCTGATGCCGGAACTGGAGGCCGCGAAGGGCTCGATCGTCAACGTCACCTCGATTGCCGGCTCGCGCGTGCATCCCTTTGCGGGCGTCGCCTATGCCGCGTCCAAGGCGGCGCTGGCGGCCTTGACGCGCGAGATGGCGCATGAATTCGGCCGCCGCGGCGTGCGCGCCAATGCCATCGCGCCGGGCGAGATCGAGACCTCGATCCTTTCGCCGGGCACCGACGCGCTGGTGGCGGCGGAAGTGCCGATGGGCCGGCTCGGCGAGCCGCGCGAGGTGGCCGAGACCATCCATTTCCTCTGCACCGAACAGTCGTCCTACATCAACGGCGCGGAAATCCACATCAACGGAGGACAGCACGTCTGATACGGCCGGCACGGAAAATTCCGTTGACCGCAAATGACCGGAGTGCATCAATCGGCCGACGGCCCAGGGGAAAGGGCAGGCGGCAGCCGCAGCGTCGACACGCCAAAGGCGGGGACGGCGGCAGCATATCGTCATCGGAGCCGGATGGCCGGTTCCATCCAAACGAAAAAGGGGAGTGCAATGAAGACAATCTTGAAATCCGGGATCCTCGCTGCCGCCGCGCTCGCGCTTTCGGCAAGCCTTGCGGCGCCGTCCTTCGCGCGGGACCTCACCGTCGTCTCCTGGGGCGGCAACTATCAGGACGCGCAGCGCGAGATCTATTTCAAGCCGTTCGCGGAAAAGACCGGCAAGCCCGTGCTGGACGAGGCCTGGGACGGCGGCATCGGCGTCATCCAGTCCAAGGTGAAGGCCGGCGCGCCGAACTGGGATGCCGTTCAGGTCGAATCCGAGGAACTGGCGCTCGGCTGTGCCGACGGCCTCTACGAGAAGATCGACTGGGACAAGATGGGCGGCAAGGACCGCTTCCTCGACAGCGCGGTCAACGACTGCGGCGTCGGCGCCATCGTCTGGTCGACGGCCATCGCCTATGACGGCGACAAGCTGAAGGAAGGCCCGACCTCCTGGGCGGACTTCTGGAACGTGGAGAAGTTCCCCGGCAAGCGCTCGCTACGCAAGGGCCCGAAGTATACGCTCGAATTCGCGCTGCTTGCCGACGGCGTGCCGAAGGACGAGATCTACGACGTGCTCGGCACGGAGGAGGGCGTCGCCCGCGCCTTCAAGAAGCTCGACGAACTGAAGCCGAACATCGTCTGGTGGGAATCGGGCGCCCAGCCGCTGCAGTTCCTCGCCTCCGGCGAAGTCGCCATGACCTCGGCCTATAACGGCCGCATCACCGGCATCAACCGCACGGAAGGCAAGAACTTCAAGGTCGTCTGGCCGGGCAGCATCTATGCCGTGGATAGCTGGGTCGTGCTGAAGGACGCCGAGAACAAGGACGCCGCGCAGGATTTCATCGCCTTTGCGAGCGAGCCGGACAACCAGGCCAAGCTGCCGGAATTCGTCGCCTACGGCCTGCCGGTCAAGGAAGCCGCCGCCAAGGTGCCGGAAAAGTTCGCCAAGGACCTGCCGACCGATCCCGCCAACATGACGGACGCGATCTCCCTCGACGTCGATTTCTGGATCGACAACGCAGAAACGCTGACGCAGCGCTTCAACGCCTGGCTGGCGCAGTAAAGGGCATCCCGATCCGGGGGCATGCCTCGCCCCCGGTAGCGGGTAAGCCTGCCCCCTCCGTCGTCATCCTCGGGCTTGACCCGAGGATGACGAAAGTGAGGTTTGCGTTCGCCGGCGCGCGAGCTTCCGGCAGCCAGCAGAAGTCATGGAGCATCCTTTGGCCGAATTCATCCGGTTTGACCGCATCACAAAGTTCTACGGCTCGCTCTGCGTGGTGGAGAATCTCGACCTTGGCATCGGCAAGGGCGAGTTCGTCAGCCTGCTCGGCCCGTCCGGCTCGGGCAAGACGACGCTCCTCATGATGCTCGCGGGTTTCGAGCAACCGACCTCCGGCGCCATCCTTCTCGACGGGGCGGCGATCAATGCCGTGCCGACCCACAAGCGCGACATGGGCGTCGTCTTCCAGAGCTATGCGCTCTTCCCGCATATGACAGTGGGCGAGAACGTCGCCTTTCCGCTGCAGATGCGCGGGCTCGGCCGGGCGGAGATTGCCGGGCGCGTCAAGCGGGCGCTCGACATGGTGCAGCTTTCCGCGCTTTCCGAGCGCCGGCCCTCGCAGCTTTCCGGCGGCCAGCAGCAGCGCGTGGCGCTTGCCCGCGCGCTCGTCTTCGAGCCGCGCGTGGTGCTGATGGACGAGCCGCTCGGCGCGCTCGACAAGCAGCTTCGCGAGCAGATGCAGCTCGATATCCGCGATCTCCACCGCCGCCTCGGCCTTACCATCGTCTTCGTCACGCACGACCAGTCCGAGGCGTTGACCATGTCTGACCGGGTCGCCGTCTTCAACAGGGGCAGGATCGAGCAGATCGGCACGCCGCGCCAGGTCTACGACGAGCCGGCGACCCGCTTCGTGGCCGAGTTCATCGGCGAGACCAACCTCGTCGAAGGTGTCGTCGAGGCGGTCGAGGGGGCGGAGGCGACGGTGCGCCTTTCCTCCGGCGCGCGCATCGTCTCGGCCGTTTCCGCGCCCGTCGCCTCGGGCCAGCCGGTCTATCTCTCGATCCGGCCGGAGCGGGTCGATCTCAGCGAGACGCGCGGCGAGGCGCGCAACGTGCTCGAAACGGAGGTCGCCGATTTCGTCTACCAGGGCGATCACCTGCGCGTGCAGCTCCAGAACGACGCCCATCCGCTGATCGCCAAGCTCGGCCGCCGCTCGCGGGAGTTCCCGCCGGGCACCAAGGTCTATGCCGCCTTCTCGGCCGGCGATTGCCGGGTCATCGCGCCATGACGGCGGCCGCGCCCAGGACCGTCCGGTCGCTGCTCCTGCTTGCGCCGCTCCTCGTCTTCCTGCTCGCCTTCTTCGTCTGGCCGCTGTTCAGCATGATGTCGCAGTCGGTGTCCGACACGGCCGTGCTGCGCCTCCTGCCGCGCAGCGCCGAGGTGCTGGCCGGCTGGGACCGCACTTCGCCGCCGACCCTGCCCATGCAGCAGGCGCTGATGGAGGATCTTCGGGCCGTCGACGACGACCAGGCGCTCGGCGACATGGTACGCCGCCTCAACTCCGCCCGCTCTGGCTTCCGCACGCTGATGGGCAAGACGACGAGCGCGCTCGGCGATACCGACAATCCGCCCGCCGACCTCGTTTCCATCGACAAGCGCTGGGGCAAGCCCGAATTCTGGCTCGCCATCGCCGATGCGCTCTCGCCGCTCACAGACCGCAACCTGCTCGCCGCCCTCGACCTCGGCCGCAATGCCGCCGGCGAGATCGAGCACCTGCCGGCCGACCAGTCCGTCAACAGCGTCATCCTCGTGCGCACCTTCTGGATCGCCGCGCTCGTGACGTTCTTCTGCGCGGCGATCGGCTATCCCTATGCCATCATCGCCGCCTCGCTGTCCGGCTGGAAGCGCGACCTGATGCTCGCCGCCGTGCTGCTGCCGCTGTGGACCTCGCTTCTGGTGCGCACGGCCGCCTGGTTCATCCTCCTGCAGGAACAGGGGCTCATCAACGACCTCCTGCGCTGGCTCCACCTCATCGACGCGCCGCTGCCGCTGATCTTCAACCGCACCGGCGTCATCATCGCCATGACCCATGTGCTGCTGCCCTTCATGGTGCTGCCGATCTATTCCGTGCTGATCACCATTCCGAAGAACCTGATGCCGGCGGCCGCCTCGCTCGGCGCGCCGCCGCTGCGGGCCTTCCTGCGCGTGCTGCTGCCGCTCAGCCTGCGCGGCGTCGCCTCGGGTGGCCTGCTCGTCTTCATCTCGGCCATCGGCTACTACATCACGCCCGCGCTGATCGGCGGGCCGGGCGACCAGATGATCTCCTCGATCATCGCCTTCTACGCCACGGGCTCGGCGAACTGGGGCATGGCCGGTGCGCTCGGCGTCGTGCTGCTGGTCGCGACGCTCCTCCTCTATAGCGTCTATGCGCGGCTTTCGGCCGACGAGCCGGGGAGGCGCTGACCATGCCGATGAAGCTCGCCAAGACCGCCTTCGCAACGCTGACGATCCTCTTCCTCGTCGCCCCGCTCATCGCCATCCTGCCGCTCGCCTTCACCTCGAGCGTCATCCTCACCTATCCGGTGCCCTCCTGGTCGATGCGCTGGTTCCACGAGCTCTTCTTCGCCGATGCCTGGCGGCGGGCGATCGTCAACAGCCTGATCGTCGGCACGGGCACGACGGTGCTCGCCACCGCGCTCGGCACGGCCGCCTCGCTCGGCCTTCGCAACCGGGTCGTCCTTTTCCGCGGCGCGGTGCGCACGCTCTTCCTTCTGCCGATGGTGGTGCCGGCCGTGGTGCTCGGCGTCGGCATGCAGGTGCTTCTGGCGCGCTTCGGCCTCACCAACAGCTATATGGGCGTCATCATCGCCCATACGGTCGTCGCCGTGCCCTTCGTGGTGGTCAGCGTCACCGGGGCGCTTGCCGGCATCGACGAGCGCGTGGAGCTTGCCGCCGAGAGCCTCGGTGCAGCGCCCGCGACCGTCTTCCGCCGCGTGACCCTGCCGCTCGCCATGCCGGGCGTGCTCTCCGGCGCCGTGCTCGCCTTTGCCACCTCGCTCGACGAGGTGGTGCTGACGCTCTTCGTCGCCGGTCCCAACCAGCGCACGCTGGCGCGGCAGATGTTCTCCTCGATCCGCGAGAACATCAGCCCGGCGATTGCCGCTGCCGCCTTCCTCTTCATCGCCGCAACGCTGCTCATCGGCCTTGCCGTCGTCCTGTCGCGTTCGATGCTGGCCAGGCGCCGCTAGCCTTTCAGGGCATCGGCCAGCACGCGGTAGATGCGCGGATCCTGCATGTGCGCGACGTTGAAGCGCATGAAGCCGGCCGCTCCTTGCGAGACGCTGAAGACATTGCCAGGTGCGAAGACGACGCCGCCGGCGAGGGCCGCCTGCGCGACTTCGCCGGAATCCCGCCCCTTCGGCAGCCGGCACCAGAGGTTGAAGCCGCCCCGCGGCATCAGCCAGGGCTCGATGCCGAGCCGCAAAAGCCGGTCCGCGGTCTCCCGACGCAGGCGCACCAGCTTGCGGCGCAGTTCCTCCATGTGCTTGCGATAGCCGCCGCCCGCCAGCATGTGCGCGACGATCTCGCTGGAGATCGGGCTCGGCCCGCCGAAATTCGTGGCGATCTGCAAATCCACCAGCGCCTCGATCCAGTCCGGCCGTGCGGCGATGTAGCCGCAGCGCGCGGAGGCGGAAAGCGTCTTGGAGAAGCTGCCGATGCGGATGACGCGCTCCAGCCCATCGAGAGCGGCAAGACGCGTCGAGGGTTCGGGCTCGAAATCGGTGAAGATGTCGTCCTCGACGATGATGGTTTCACCGGTCGCTGCCGCGTTGAGGATGCGATGCGCCACCTGCGGGACGAGCGTCGCGCCCGTCGGGTTGTGGATCGCCGAATTGGTGATGTAGAGGCGGGGGCGCTCGGCGGCAAGCACCGCCTCGAAGGCCGCGACATCCGGCCCTGAAGGCGTATGGGGCACGCCGACCACCCGTGCCTGATGTGCTTTCAGGAGTGCCTGGAAGTTGAAATAGCAGGGGTCGTCCACCAGCACCGTGTCGCCCGGCCGCAGCAGGAGGCGACAGACGAGGTCGAGCGCCTGCGTGCCCGTGCTGGAGAGCATCAGGTGGTCCGGCCCCGCGGCGATGCCTTCTTCCGCCAGCCGGCCGAGCAGCAGCCGGCGCAGAGCCGGCGAGCCGCGCGTGCTGCCGTAATAGGCAAGAAGGTCGCCGTCGCTGCGCGCGAGGCCGCGGATCGCCCGGCGCAGCGCATCGTTCGGCATCCAGTCCGCCGGCAGCCAGCCGCAGCCGGGCTTCAGCACTGCCGCATCGGCATCGAGCGACTGGCGCGAGACCCAGAACGGATCGACCGCGCGCGCCTTCGGCGTTTCGGCCTCCGCCAGACGCAAGGGCGCGGGCGCCGCGCTGGCGACGTAGAAGCCGGAACCCCGCTGCGCGCGGATCAACCCTTCGGCGGCGAGCCGGTCATAGGCTTCGACGACGGTTGAGGGCGACACCTTCATCGCCGCCGCGAAACGGCGGATCGACGGCAGCCGGTCGCCGGCCGCCAGCGCCCGGCCGGCGATGCGTTCGCGGATGGCAGCCATGACCTCGGTCGTCCGGCCCCTCACAGCAGTCTCCAGCATGGCGCGCCTCGTGTATGGGAATTTGAACCAGTACAGTTTTGCAAAATTGTATGGATTTGTTCCTGTCTTGGCCAGCCCTTCGCGCGTAGCGGGAGTAAGGAAAGCGAGGAAACATGAAAACATCCATGGACGGTTGGGGCAGCGGGCTTGCCGGTGTCGTCATCTTCAGCGGCTCTCTGCCGGCGACGCGCGTGGCGGTCACGGATTTCTCGCCGCTGTTTCTCACCTCCGCCCGGGCGGTGATCGCCGCGCTGCTGGGTGCGGCGCTGCTTCTTGCGCTGCGGCAGGAGAAGCCGTCGCGCGGCGATCTCCTCTCGCTCGTCATCGTTGCGCTCGGCGTCGTCGTCGGCTTTCCGCTCCTGACGGCCTTCGCCCTGCAATATGTCACGGCGGCGCATTCCATCGTCTTCATCGGCCTCTTGCCGCTCGCCACCGCCGTTTTCGGCGTCCTTCGCGGCGGGGAGCGGCCGAAGCCGATGTTCTGGCTGTTCTCCTGCCTCGGCAGTGCGACGGTCGCCGGTTTCGCGCTGAGTGCCGGCGGCGAGATTTCCGTTGCCGGCGACCTCCTGATGATCGCGGCCGTCCTTGCCTGCGGGCTCGGCTATGCGGAAGGCGCGAAGCTCTCGCGCCGTCTCGGCGGCTGGCAGGTCATCTCTTGGGCGCTCGTCCTCTCCCTGCCGCTGATGGCGGTGATCGCGCTCGCTTCGCTGCCGGGAACCTGGCAGGGCATTGCCGGCAGCGCATGGGCTGGGCTCGCCTATGTCTCGGTCTTCAGCATGCTGGTGGGGTTCGTCTTCTGGTATCGCGGCCTTGCGCTCGGCGGCATCGCGGCGGTCGGCCAGCTGCAACTGCTCCAGCCCTTCTTCGGCCTGCTTCTGGCCGCCGGCCTGCTGCACGAGAAGGTCAGTCCGCTGATGGTGGCGACGACACTCGCCGTCGTCGCCTGTGTCGCCGGCGTACGAAAGTTCGCCCGCTAGGCAAGGCGCCGGGGTGGCGCCTTGCCGGACCGGCGTCAGCCGATCGCCATCAGGCTGGCGTTGCCGCCGGCGGCGGCCGTGTTGATCGAGGTCGAGACCTCTTCCAGCAGCCAGTTGAGGCAATAGGCTTCCGGATCGCTCGCCAGCTCCTCGCTCGATGCAGCCTGAACCAGCACGAGTGGGCCGGAAAGCGCCGCGATCTTGCGGGTGGCGTTGCGCACGTCCTGTGCATTGCCCTCGACCAGCGCGCCGGCGAAGGGGCCGCTCTTCTCCCAGTCCGCCGACCAGGACAGGCGGGCCGCGACAGAGGCCGGCAGGTCCGAAAGCGCCGGCTTCAGGGACGCGACGTCGTCGATGGCGACCGCATTGCCCGTCGCGAGCGCGGCGGCGACCTGCCGCAGCAGGCCCTCTTCCGTCTTCGGAACGAGCAGCACGCGGCCGCGCGGATGCAGCGCATAGAGGTTGCGTTCGCCGACCGGGCCCGGCAGCTCGCGTTCGAGGCCGAGCGCCGAGCGGTTGGCGAAGCTGCGCGCCGTCTCGCCTTCCGCCGCCTTGCCCTTGCGGTCGAGCCAGGTGATGAAGTCGCGCAGCGCCGGATCGGTATGCACCGAATCCTGCTGCGGCGGCACGGGGGCCTTCTGCACGAGGCGGCCGATATAGAGCGGGCCGCCCGCCTTGGGGCCGGTGCCGGAAAGGCCGCGTCCGCCGAAGGGCTGCACGCCGACGACCGCGCCGATGATGTTGCGGTTGACGTAGACGTTGCCGACCTTGATGCGGCTGACGACATGCGCGATCGTCTCGTCGAGGCGCGTGTGCAGGCCGAAGGTGAGGCCGTAGCCCGAGGCGTTGATGTCGTCGATCAGCTTGTCGAGATCGGCGCGGCGGAAGCGGATGACGTGCAGCACGGGGCCGAAGACCTCGCGCTTCAGGTCGGAAAGCGTCTTCAGCTCGATGATGGTCGGCGCAACGAAGGTGCCGTGCTCCGTGCCGGCCGGCAGCGGCAGTTGCTCGACCGTGTTGCCGAGGCCGCGCATGCGTTCGATATGCTTGTCGATGCCGTCGCGCGCCTCCGCCGTGATGACGGGGCCGATATCGACGTTGAGGCTGTCCGTGCAGCCGAGCGACAGTTCCTTCAGCGCACCCTTCAGCATGGCGAGCGTGCGGTCGGCGACGTCGTCCTGCAGGCACAGCACGCGCAGCGCCGAGCAGCGCTGGCCGGCGCTGTCGAAGGCCGAAGCGATGACGTCGCCGACGACCTGCTCGGCGAGCGCCGAGGAATCGACGATCATGGCGTTCTGCCCGCCCGTCTCGGCGATCAGCGGGATCGGCTTGCCGCCGGCCGAAAGCCGTTCGGCAAGCTGCGCCTGGATGAGGCGGGCGACTTCCGTCGAGCCGGTGAACATGACGCCGGCCGTCTTCGACGCGCCGACGAGGGCGGCGCCGACGCGGCCCGCGCCGGGCACGAACTGCAGCGCGCCGACCGGAACGCCGGCCTCGTGCAGGATTTTCACGCTCTCATGGGCGATGATCGGCGTCTCCTCGGCGGGCTTGGCCAGCACGCTGTTGCCGGCGACGAGGGCGGCGGCGACCTGTCCGGTGAAGATGGCGAGCGGGAAGTTCCACGGGCTGATGCAGACGATGGGCCCGAGCGGCAGGTGCGCCGGGCCGAGCGTGCGGCGGGCCTGTTCGGCGTAATAACGCAGGAAGTCGACCGCCTCGCGCACCTCGCCGATGGCGTTGGCCGCCGACTTGCCGGCCTCGCGCATGATGATGCCCATCAGCGCTTCGATGCGGCCTTCCATGATGTCCGCTGCCCGGTCGAGGCTGGCGGCGCGCTCGGCGGGTGCGGTCGCGGCCCAGGCAGCGCCGTGTTCGGCGGCCATGGCGACGATGCGCTCGCCATCCTCGGCGCGGATCTCGGTGACGCGGCCGACGACGTCGCGATGGTCGGCCGGGTTCAGCACGTCGCTCGTCTCGCCCTCGGCCGTGCCGTCGGCCAGAAGCGGCGCGGCATGCCATTCACGGGCGGCGGTGCCGGCAAGCTCGGTCGAAAGGCCGGCAAGCGTCACCTCGTTGGAGAGGTCGAGGCCCCTGGAATTCTTGCGGGCCTTGCCGAAGAGGTCGTCCGGCAGGGCGATCTGGTCGTGCTGCGCGCCGACGACGGGCATGGCGGCGACGATGTCGACCGGATCGGCGATCAGCGATTCCACCGAGACCTTCGGGTCGGAAATACGGTTGACGAAGGAGGAGTTGGCGCCGTTTTCCAGAAGGCGGCGGACGAGGTAGGCCAGCAGCGTCTCATGCGTGCCGACGGGGGCGTAGATGCGGCAGGGCCGGTCGAGCTTGTCCTTGCCGACCACCTCGTCGTAGAGCGGCTCGCCCATGCCGTGCAGGCACTGGAACTCGTACTTGCCGACGGTGAAGTCGGGACCTGCGAGCTGGTAGATCGTGGCAAGGCTCTGCGCGTTGTGCGTGGCGAACTGCGGGAAGACGGCATCCGTCGCGGCGAGCAGCTTGCGCGCGCAGGCGACATAGGCGACGTCCGTGTAGATTTTCCGGGTGTAGACCGGAAAGCCGTCGAGACCGTCGAGCTGGGCGCGCTTGATCTCGGCGTCCCAATAGGCGCCCTTGACGAGGCGCACCATCATGCGCCGGCCGGCGCGGCGGGCAAGGTCGATGATGTAGTCGAGCACGAAGGGGCAGCGCTTGCCATAGGCCTGCACGACGAAGCCGAGGCCGTTCCAGCCCTTGAGGTCCTCGTCGAGGGCGAGGCTTTCGAGGAGGTCCAGCGAAAGCTCCAGCCGGTCGGCTTCCTCGGCGTCGATGTTGAGACCGATGTCGTACCCCTTGGCGATGGCGGCGAGCGCCTTCACCTTCGGGAGAAGCTCGGTCATGACGCGTTCGGCCTGCGCGCGGACATAGCGCGGATGCAATGCTGAGAGCTTGATGGAAATGCCGGGGCCTTCATAGATGCCGCGCCTGGCCGAGGCCTTGCCGATGGCGTGGATGGCGGCCTCGTAGTCGCGGTAGTAGCGCTCGGCGTCGGCGGCCGTCGTCGCGGCCTCGCCCAGCATGTCGTAGGAATAGCGGAAACCGCGGGCCTCAAGGGGTTTGGAGCGCTTCAACGCCTCGTCGATCGTCTCGCCGGTGACGAACTGTTCTCCCATCATGCGCATCGCCATGTCGACGCCGCGGCGGATGACCGGCTCGCCGGCCCGCGCGATGAGGCGCGTCAATGCGGCGGAAAGGCCGCGGTCGTTGACCGTCGAGGTGAGCTTGCCGGTGACGACGAGGCCCCAGGTGGCCGCGTTGACGAACATCGACTTGCCGCCGCCGATATGGGAGGTCCAGTCGCCCTCGGCGATCTTGTCGCGGATCAGCGCATCGCGCGTATCGGTGTCGGGAATGCGCAGCAGGGCTTCGGCAAGGCACATCAGCGCCACGCCTTCCTGGCTCGACAGAGAATATTCCTGCACCAGGCCCTCGACGCCCGTGCCCTTGTGCTTGGCGCGCAGCGCCTCGATCAGCGTGCGGGCGGTGCTGCGGATGTCGTAGCGCTCGCGCTCGGAAACGCGCGCGGCGGCGACGAGCGGCGGCAGGCATTCCGTCTCGGGGCGGCGGTAGGCGGCGGTGATCGCCTGTCGCAGGTCCGTCTGCGGGCGGATCGGCGGGGCGAAATGCGAGAAGGGGGCGGCGGTGTCGGCGGGCTTGTGCATCGGAGGACCTATGAGAAGCGGTTTGGTGTCGTGAAGGTCAGCGGATGAAGGCGACGGCAGGCGCGTTCCGCCTTGGGATGCCGCGGCGGAACAGGTCCGGCGCCATGCTAGCATCGAAGCGGTCGTCTTGCATCCGTCTCCCCCGGTCTCGTCGGAACGCGGCAGGACTTCGTTCCGGGAAAGCCGGTGCGGACAATATCACGCGGCCGAAAAGCATATGGACTTCGTATCATTATGATTTAGGCTATATGGGTCTATTTTTAGCCATGCGGAGGTCGATTTGCCTGATATTTCCCAGATTGAAAGTTCATTGGACGCCTTCGACCGGAAGATACTCGAGGAGCTGGCGGAAAACGGCCGGATCCCGGTGGCCGAGCTGGCGGAGAAGGTCGGCCTTTCCAAGACGCCGTGCCAGAACCGCTTCAAGCGGCTGATCGCCGACGGCTTCATCCAGGGCTTCAAGGCGATCCTCGATCCGTCGAAGATGAACCTAGACCACATCGCCTTTGCCGAGGTGAAGCTGACCCACACGCACGAGGCGGCGCTGACCGGCTTCAACGCGGCGGTGAAGAAGATCAAGGAGGTGGAGGAGTGCCACATGATCGCCGGCCGCTTCGACTATCTCCTGAAGATCCGCACGCGCGACATCAAGAAATACCGGCTCGTCCTCGGCGAGCGAATCTCGAACCTGCCCTATGTCGCCAGCACCTCGACCAACGTGGCGATGGAGACGGTGAAGGAACGCGGCTGAGGCACGCCAAGGAACAACGCGAGGCGATTGCGGGTTGATCGGATCATCGCCAAGGAGGATGCCATGCCCGCAAAATCGAAAGCACAGCAGAAGGCCGCCGGCGCCGCCCTTGCCGCCAAGCGCGGCGACATGAAGAAGAGCGAACTCAAGGGCGCCTCGAAGGGCATGGAGAAATCCATGTCCGAGAAGGAGCTGGAGGAGCTCGCCTCCACCAAGCGCAAGGGCAAGCCCGAGCACAAGTCCAAGTCGGATTGAGGAACTGGGCCGGAACCACGCGCCGGGTCCGGCGTTCCCCTGGGGTCATCCCAAATGAAGGAGAACCCCAATGGTTGCTGCAACAGACATTCGCGAACACATGGAAGTGCGTGCCGCAGACGGCCGCCATGTCGGCACCGTGGACCATCTCGACGGCGAAAGCCGCATCAAGCTTACGAAGAGCGATTCCACCGACGGCAAGCACCACCTCATTCCGCTGGAATGGGTCGATCATGTCGATGCGCATGTCCATCTCAACAAGAATGCCGACGACGTCCAGCGCCAATGGACGTCGCTGAACTGACGTCGGGCCGAACCGACATCGAGAAGCCGCCGCAAGGCGGCTTTTTCGTACGCGGCAGGAATGGAGCGGACCGGCGAAATCTGTTATGACAGCAGACAGTGGCGGTTTGGGAGGCCCGGATGGCGGTGGATGTGCGCGCATCGAAGGAGATTGGCGGGGCGTCGGCGCCGAAGGCGCTGCGCGTCGGCTTCATCCTGTCGAAGGGTTTCACCCTTTCCGCCTTTGCCCTGTTCGTCGATACGCTACGGCTTGCCAGTGACAGCGAGGATCGCTCCCGGCGCGTCAATTGCGACTGGGACGTGCTTTCCAGCACGCGCAACTTCATCTCCTCTTCCAGCGGCATTCAGGTCGCGCCGACCGCGCCCTTCGCCGATCCCTCCTGTTTCGACTACATCGCCATCGTCGGCGGGCTCCTCAGCGTGGAGGAGCCGATCGACAGCTATGCCAAGACCTACCTGCGCAAGGCGGCCAATGCCGGCGTCGGGCTCATCGGCCTGTGCACGGGCAGCTTCATCCTGGCCGAGGCGGGCCTGCTCAAGGGGCATACGGCCTGCGTGAGCTGGCTGCACCACCGCGATTTCCGCGCCCGCTATCCCGACATCGAGGCGACCTCGGAGCAGATCTTCCGCTTCGACGGCAAGGTCGCCACCTGTGCCGGCGGCAGCAGCGTCGCAGACCTTGCCGCCACGCTCGTGCGCCACCATGTCGGCGAGGCGGCCGAGCGCAATGCGCTGGAAATCCTGCAGATCCGCCACCGGCGCGACGCGACGGACCTCCAGCCGCGCAACCCGCTGGGGCTGGAGGCGCGCGACCGCCGGGTGCATCTCGCCATCATGATGATGGAGCAGCACACGGAAGACCTTCTTTCCATCGACAGCATCGCCACCATGACCGGCGTTTCCCGCCGGCAGCTCGAACGGCTGTTCGAGGGTGACATGGGCGCCTCGCCGAGCACGATCTACATGCGCATCCGCATGGCCGCGGCGTTCACCATGGTGATCCGCACCAACAAGCCGCTGATCGAGATCGCGCTGGAAACCGGCTTCGAGAGCCTGTCGCACTTCACCCGCCGCTTCCGTGCGGCCTTCGGCGATACGCCCTCGCAGATCCGCCGCGACGGCCGACGCCAGGCGAGCTGACGGAACCAGAAGGCCTCTTCATCCGTTCGGTCCCTCATTGCTGACAAGGAGACCGCAATGGCAAGCAACGACGTTCAATCCCAGATTTCAGCCCTGCGCGCGGAAATCGCCCAGCTCCAGAAGGACCTCGGCGACAAGGGCGCCGAAGCCTACGACACCATGCGCGAGCGTGCCGGCAATGCGATGGAGGCGGCACGCCCGGCGGTCCGCTCCGCCAGCCGCTATGTCCGCAACGAGGGCGCGGCGGTGGCCCAGGCGGCCCGCGAGCACCCCGCCGCCGTTTCGACACTCGTCCTGACGGCCGGCCTTGCCGGCATCGTTCTCGGCTATCTCATCGGTTCCCTCGAAAGCGAACCGCCCCGCCGCCAGCGCTGGTTCTGATGAGCGCCGATTGGCCCTGAATGCAGGAAAGCCCGGCAATGCCGGGCTTTTTCTTCTCTTCTCCTGCCTTGTCTCCTCCGTCATGGTCGGGCTTGACCCGACCATCCACATGCCTCGGCACGCCCTGCGTTCGTGGCATGGATCCTCGGCTCAAGGCCGAGGATGACGACGGTGAGCGGAGTTGCCGGCAGGATCACCGATGGCGCAGGCCGCAGAGGTAGCCGATGAGGGCGGCGCCGGCGAGGGCGGCGAGGGGGTTGGCCTGGATGGTCTGGCGCAGGTCGTCGCGCAGGGATTCCGCCTTGGCGGCCGCCAGCTGGCCGGTGCCTTCGGCGATCAGCCCGGCGGATTCCTTCAGCCGGCCGATTTCCGATTTCAACGCCTCGATCTGCTCGTTGATCGTCGCCTCCGCCTCGGCGCTGCGCGCTTCCTGCGAAACCGTGTCGCGACCTTCGACGACGCCGAGCGTGCGCTTGCCGGTGCTCTTTTCGTCAGCCATGGGCATGTCTCCTGAATTGAGGGCCTGGATTGAGAGAATGTCGGAAGGAGAACTTTTATCGCGCGACTTGGTTCCAGGGGATGATTCAAACTGTGATCTTTCCCGTGCGGGAGTCCGGTTGACTCTTTCGCATGATGTGAACAAATAGAGAACATGTGCCGTCAAACCCGGGAGCCGCCACGCCGATGTCCGCCGCCGCAAATGCCGTTGTCGCCGATCTGCGCGACCGCATCCGGCAGTTCGACGGCCGTGCGGCGGGCGACCGGGCGGTGCTGCCCTTCGGCGTGCCGGAGATCGACGGGCGGCTTCCCGGCGGCGGCCTGGCGCTCGCCAGCCTGCACGAGGTCTGCGGCGGCGGCGCGGATGCCGTCGAGGGTGCGGCGGCCATGCTCTTTGCCGCCGGCATCGCCGCGCGCACGAAAGGGCAGGTGCTCTGGTGCCTGACGCGGCCCGATCTCTTCGCCCCGGCGCTGGCGCAGGCCGGCCTTGCCCCCGGCCGGGTCCTCTATGTGGAGGCGGGCGACGAGAAGAGCCTGCTCCTTTGTTTCGAGGAGGGGCTGCGCCATGGCGGGCTCGGCGCGGTGGTGGCGGAGGTCGCGCGCCTGTCGATGACGGCCTCGCGGCGCCTGCAGCTTGCCGCGGAAGCCGGCGGCACGCTTGCCATCGCGCTCCGCCGCTTTCGCCACCGGCGGGAGGCGGATGCCTTTGCGCTGCCGTCCGCCGCCGTGACGCGCTGGCGGGTTTCCCAGCGTCCGTCCGCGCCGCTCCCCGTGCCGGGCATCGGCCGGGCGCGCTGGCTTCTGGAACTCATGCGCTGCCGGGCGGGCGAAACGGCGGAATTCGAAGTGGAGGCATCCGATGGCGAGGGTCGTATCGCTTTTTCTCCCCGGCTGGCCGATCGATCGCCTGCGGCGGGCCATGGGCGCCGCCGCGCCGCCGGCTGACAAACGGCTCGTGCTCGTCGGCCGCGACGGGTCGCGCCGCATCCTGACGGCGGTGAGCCGGCCGGCCGAGCAGGCGGGCCTTCGCATCGGCATGGCGCTCACCAAGGCCCATGCGCTGGTGCCCGACATCCTGACCCTGCCGGCCGATCCCGCTGCCGATGCGGCGGCGTTGGAGCGCCTCGCGCTCTGGGCCCTGCAGCACTATGCGCCCATCGTCTCGCCCGATCCGCCGGACGGTCTCGTCATCGACACGACGGGCGCCGACCACCTGCACGGCGGCGAGGCGCGCATGCTGTCCGGCCTCGTCAACCGCCTCGGCACCTCCGGCATTTTCGCGCGCGCCGCCATCGCCGACACCTGGGGCGCGGCCCATGCCGCCGCCCGGTTCCTCGCCGATCCGACCTCGATCCTTCCGACCGGCGCGGGGGCGAAGGCCGTCTCATCCCTGCCGATCCCGGGCCTTCGCCTTCCGCCGGAAACCGCAGCGGGCCTGCATGTGCTCGGCTTTTCCACCATCGGCGACGTCCTCGCCGTGCCACGCGCGCCGCTCGTCCAGCGCTTCGGCCCGCTCCTCGGCCGCCGGCTCGACCAGTTGCAGGGTGTGGTCTGCGAGCCTGTCGATCCGCTGCGCGATGCCGAACGGGTTTCTGCGCGAAGGGTCTTCGGCGAGCCGATCGGCGCGCCCGAAACCATCGCGCGCTATACGGTCGCCCTTATCGGCGATCTCTGCCGGGAGCTGGAGAAGCGCGGCCTCGGCGCCCGCCGCCTCGACCTTCTCTTCCACCGGGTCGACAATTCCCTGCAGGCCATCCGCATCGGCACGGCGCGCCCGGTGCGCGACGAAAAGCGGCTGGCGCGACTCCTGTGCGACCGGATCGAGACCATCGAGCCGGGCTTCGGCATCGAGATCATGGAATTGTCGGCGACGCTGGCCGAACCGCTCGTCCTTGCGCAGGCCGCGACCTCGCTGATCGAGACGGAAGAGGCGGACCTTGCCGGCCTCGTCGACGTCATCGCCAACCGCATCGGCGCCCGCCGGCTCTACCGTATCGCGCCCGTCGAAAGCGACGTGCCGGAACGCTCCGTCCGCCGCATTGCCCCGCTGGCGCCGGATAACGGGGCGACATGGCCGGAAGGCTGGCCGCGCCCCGCCCGCCTGCTCGCCCGGCCGGAGGAGATCGAGGTCATGGCGCTCGTGCCCGACCATCCGCCGGCCTTCTTTACCTGGCGCGGCGTGCGGCGGCGGGTGACGCGCGCCGACGGGCCGGAGCGCATCTTCGGCGAATGGTGGAAGCGCGACGCCGAGCTTGCCGCCGTGCGCGACTACTTCCAGGTCGAGGACGAGGCGGGCGAGCGCTTCTGGCTCTTCCGCTCGGGCAGCGAGGCGGAGGCCCTGAGCGGCACCGGCCGCTGGTTCCTGCACGGGATTTTCGCATGAAGCCGCCGCGTTATGCCGAGCTCCAGGTCACCTCCCATTTCTCGTTCCTGCGCGGGGCGAGCAGTTGCGCGGAGTTTTTCGCGACCGCCAGGGAACTCGGCATCGATGCCCTCGCCGTCGCCGACCGCAACAGCCTTGCCGGCGTCGTGCAGGCTTTCCGGGCGGCAAGGGAAACGGGGGTGCGCCTCGTCGTCGGCTGCCGGCTGGACCTTCTCGGCGGCATGTCGTTGCTCGTCTACCCGACCGACCGAGAGGCCTATGCCCGCCTCTGCCGCCTGCTGACCATCGGCAAGAAGAAGGCCGGCAAGGGCAAGTGCCATCTCGACTGGCAGGATGTGGTGGAATGGAACGAGGGCCTGCTGGCCGTGCTGGTGCCCGATGAGGCGGACGACACCGCGGCCTTCCACCTGCGCCGTCTCTCGGAAACATTTCCCGGCCGCTGCTATCTCGCCCTCACGCTCCACCGCCGGCCGAACGACCAGCTCCGCCTCCACGACCTTTCCGGCCTTGCCGCGCGATACCGCGTGCCCACGGTCGTCACCAACGACGTGCTCTACCACGAGCCCGCCCGGCGCATGCTGCAGGACGTCGTCACCTGCATCCGCCACAACGTCACCATCGACGAGGCCGGCTTCCTGCGCGAGCGCCACGCCGACCGCTACCTCAAGCCGCCGCAGGAAATGCACCGCCTCTTCGAGCGCTACCCCGAGGCGCTCGCCCGCACGCTGGAGATCGTGGAGCGCTGCCGGTTCTCGCTGGACGAGTTGAAGTACCAGTATCCGGAAGAGCAGGTAGCTCCAGGCTTGACTCCACAGCAGGCGCTTGAAGCCTTCGTAAGGAAGGCCGTTGCCAAACGCTATCCGGCCGGGTTGCCGGAGAAGGTGCGCGAAAGGCTGGCGCATGAATTGGAACTAATCGATAAGAAGAATTACGCTCCCTATTTCCTCACGGTCAACGCGATCGTTCATCATGCCCGCGCCATCGGCATCGTATGTCAGGGCCGCGGCTCGGCGGCCAACAGCGTGGTCTGTTATATCCTCGGCATCACGGCGATCGACCCCGAGCGGAGCGACCTTCTCTTCGAGCGCTTCGTTTCGGAGGAGCGTGACGAGCCGCCCGATATCGACGTGGATTTCGAGCACGAACGCCGCGAGGAGGTGATCCAGTGGATCTACAAGACCTACGGCACGGACCGCTCGGCGCTGTGCGCCACCGTCATCCGCTATCGCTCGCGCGCGGCCATGCGCGATGTGGGGCGGGCGCTCGGGATGCCGGAGGACGTGCTGAAATCGCTCTCCTCGCAGGTCTGGGGCTGGTCCAACGACATCCCGCAGAGCCATGCCGGCTCGGCCGGGCTGAATGTGGACGACCGGCGTATCAAGCTGCTCTTCGAATTGGCCCGCCAACTGGTCGACACGCCGCGCCACCTCTCGCAGCATCCGGGCGGCTTCGTGCTGACGCGCGACCGGCTGGACGACCTCGTGCCCATCGAGCCCGCCGCGATGGACGACCGGCAGGTGATCGAATGGGACAAGGACGATATCGAAGCCCTGAACTTCATGAAGGTCGACGTGCTGGCTCTCGGCATGCTCACCTGCATGCGCCGGGCCTTCGACTTCCTGAAGGAATATAAGGGGAAAACCTATGCGCTTTCCTCCATTCCGGAGGGGGACGAGGCGACATACGATATGATCTCGAAGGCCGACACGATCGGCACCTTCCAGATCGAGAGCCGGGCGCAGATGTCCATGCTGCCGCGCCTCAAGCCGAGGAAACTCTACGACATCGTCATCCAGGTGGCGATCGTGCGGCCGGGACCGATCCAGGGCGACATGGTGCATCCCTATCTGAGGCGGCGGCAAGAGTTGGAAAAACCGGATTATCCGGATGACGAGAAGTTGAAGGCGGTCCTCGAAAAGACTCTCGGCGTGCCGCTGTTCCAGGAACAGGCCATGCAGGTGGCCATTATCGGGGCCGGCTTCACGCCCGGACGGGCCGACCAGCTCCGTCGCGCCATGGCGACCTTCAAGCAGACGGGTGGCGTGGACAAGTTCCGTGACGAACTGATCGCAGGCATGGTCAAGAACAACTATCCGCGCGAATTTGCCGAGCGCATGTGCCGCCAGCTCGAAGGCTTCGGCTCCTACGGCTTTCCGGAAAGCCACGCCTACAGTTTCGCCATCGTCGCCTATGCCTCGGCTTATGTGAAGTGCCATCACCCGGAGGTTTTTTGCGCGGCCCTTCTCAATTCACAGCCCATGGGGTTCTACGCTCCCGCGCAGATCGTGCGCGATGCGCGCGAGCATGGAGTGGAGGTGCGGCCGGTCTGCGTCAACGAAAGCCGGTGGGACTGCACGCTGGAGCCGATGGCGGAGGCGGGGCGGTTCGCCGTACGCCTTGGGCTGAGGCTGGTGAAAGGACTTGGCAACACGGAAGCGGCGGCCTTCATTTCCAGGCGAGCGGACGAGCCTTTCGTCTCCATCGACGATTTCTGGCGCCGCTCGCGCCTTCCGGCCGAGACGCTGGTGCGCCTTGCCGAGGCGGATGCCTTCCTGCCGTCGATGGGCCTTTCGCGCCGCGCCGCGCTCTGGGCGATCCGCGGCCTTCGCGACGAGCCGCTGCCGCTCTTTACCGCCGCCGCCGAGCGGGAGGCGGCGACCGTTCCGGAACTGATCGAGCCCGCCGTCGCGTTGCGCCCCATGGCGGCGGGCGGCGAGGTGGTGGAGGATTACGGCCATGTCGGCCTGACGCTACGCGCCCATCCGGCGAGTTTCCTGCGCGAGAGCCTTGCGCGCCGCCGCTTTCTCTCCTGCGCCGAGGCGGTGCGCCTGAAGGACGGGCAGGCGGTCGAGACGGCCGGCATCGTGCTGGTGCGCCAGCGGCCGGGCTCGGCCAAGGGCGTCATCTTCGTGACCATCGAGGACGAGACGGGCATCGCCAACCTCGTCGTCTGGCGCAAGGTCTTCCTCGCCTACCGCCCCATCGTGATGGGCGCGCCGATGATCGGCGTGAAGGGCCATATCCAGCGGGAGGGCGAGGTCGTGCACATCGTCGCGCGGCAGATCGTCGACCTTTCCGCCGATTTTGCCACCATCGGCCGGCGCGGCGAGGAGGGGCTGGAAGGCGCGGGCCACACGGAGGCGATCCGCGTCAGGTCTCGCGATTTCCACTGACAACACCTTACATGAAATCGCGCGGGATCGCCTTCTCGAACCGCTTCTCGAAGATCGGCGTCTCGCCCTCATAGGCGCGGACATGGGCGGAGATCAGCCAGTCCGTCGCGGTGCAGGCGATGGTCGCCGTCGAGACCGTGCGCACGAACCAGCCGGGGCGCTGCATATCGCAGGTCCAGACGGCCGTGCCGGTCATCGAGAGCGGATCGTTTTCGGCGATCGACCAGAGTTCGTCGCGCACCTGCCGCGTGGCGAGCCCGGTGCCGGGATGCTCGTAGAGGCCGGTATCCTCGTAAATCGTATATTCGGTGAGGCCGTTCGTCAGGTCGCGCTCGACGCCGCGCGCCGTCTCGGCGGGGGCAAGCTCGGTGTATTTCGGCAGCGGGTCGGGATTTGCCGGCTCGGGGATCGCAATGACGCGGTGGGCGCCGAGCTTCGGCAGGGCAAGGCCGAGCGAGGCGAGGTCGACCGTCACGCCGGCATCCACCGGCGGCGGCAGCACCATCGGCCAATAGGACGTGGAGAGCGACAGGCGGATGCGATGGCCGGCGCGGAAGCGGTAGCCCATGGCATCGAGCACGAGGCGGACGCGCACCTTCTTCCCGCGCGGCATGGCCTTCGGCGCGGCATTGCCGTCGCGATGGGCGAGGTTGAGGACGCCGAAGGTGACGCGCGTCGCCGTGCCGTCCGGATGGATATCGACGAGGCGCGCGCAGAGATTGGCGATGTCCGCCTCCGTCGCGACGTCGAGCTCCAGCACCGGCTGGCCGAGGAAATCGTGCGCCTCCGTAAGCGGCGCGGTCTCGACCACCAGCGAGCCGGCATCGTCGCGCCGTTGGTCGAGCGCCATTTCGGCGTCCGGCTTCAGCGTGAACCATTCGCCGGCCATGGTGCCGGTATCGAGCGGCGATCTGATGTAGCGGTCATGGCCCGATGCGCCGGCAATCGGCAGGCCGGGCGCCAGCGCGCCGTATTGCTCGACGTAGAAGGTCGCCATCTCCGGCGCCTCCCAGCGGTCCTTGGCAATCCAGAAGCCGGGATCGGTCTCGCGGCGCAGCGCCGGGCGCGCGGCATCCTGGATATAGGCGCGCACCTGCGGGGTCTTTTCCGCGCCGTTCTCCTCGCCGCGCAGCCAGCGGTTCCACCAGGCGATGGCCTCGGCATGGAAATCCATGCGCGGCTTCGGCCAGGCGAAATGCGGGTATTTGTGAATCCACGGGCCAATGAGGGCCTTCGCCTTGTCGCCGAGCCCCTCCACTGCCTTGAGCGGCGTGCTGCGATAGCCGTCCGCCCAGCCGGCGATGACGAGGGCGGGCACGGGGAAGCCGTCAAAATCTTCTGAGATCGAGCCGTGCTTCCAGAAGGTGTCGCGGCGCTGGTGCTGCAGCCATTCTTCCAGGAAGAAGGGTTCCTTTTCCAGCCGCTCCAGCCACATCGCCTTCCAGCGCTTGCCGACGATCCCGGGATCGGGCGAGCGGGACTGGTAGGCGAGCATGGTCGCGGCCCAGGAGAGCTGGGCGGAAAGATGCGTGCCGTTCTTGTAGTGGATGTCGTCGTTGTAGCGGTCGACGGTGGAGGCGATGGAGATGACGGCCTTCAGCGCCGGCGGCTTGAGGGCCGCGACCTGCAGGCAGTTGAAGCCGCCCCAGGAGATGCCCATCATGCCGACCGATCCGTTCGACCAGGACTGGGCGGCGATCCAGCCGATGAGCTCGCAGGCATTCGCCAGCTCCAGCGGCGTATATTCGCCGTCAATGACGCCGTCCGATTCGCCCGAGCCGCGGATATCCACGCGCACGCCGGCAATGCCGGCGGCGGCGAAGACGGGGTAGGTCGATTCGTCCCGCGGGCTCGTCCCGTCCCGCTTGCGATAGGGCAGGAACTCGAGGACGGCCGGCACGGGGTCGGCCTCCGCGCCTTCGGGCATCCAGATGCGGGCGGCAAGCCGCGTGCCGTCGGCAAGCATGATCCATTCGTTTTCGATGACGGTGAAGGCGCGGGACATGGCAACTCCTCTTTCCCCGCTTTTATGACGGCGCCGCCGGAGGCGGGCAATAGGCGGGATTTGACCTTCCGTGTCGCTTTTGCGTGCGGCTTGCCCGCTCTCGAAAACTCGCCTACGAAAATGGCAGGCAGAGGAGGGGCACATGGCGGAACGGCAGGCGGCTTTGCGGGACGGTGCGCGGCTCGACGATCCCGAGCGCGCCTACAAGGTGCTGATCGCCGATCTCGTCGGCCTGCGTTTCGATGCCGATGGCCGGCCGGATCACGGCGAGGTGTGCGCACATATCGAGGCGCGCGGCGGCACCTTCCACGAGGGCGGCTACAAGCGCGCGGCGCTGCCGCCGGGCATCCATTTCTTCTACCAGCCGGATATCAGCTCCGAGACGGAGATCATCGCCGAGACTGCGGACGGGCGCTACGACGCGCTGATCGCGGCGGCGACCTTCATTCCCAAGCAGGCGATCTTTCTGCTCGGCGGCGTGCGCATCGGCGCGGGCACCGGCAACATGGGCTCGGCCTCCTGGGGCGGTGGAAACGGCGAGGGCGGCGCCGCGCCGCTGATGAACACGCCCGGCATCAACAGCCGCGCGACGGCGCAGATGGCGATGAAGGCGATCCTCAAGGTGCTGCCGGACCTGCCGGTCGGCCTCCTGCATGACCGTGTCGCCGCCGGCGATTTCGATACCGGCCGTGACCTGAAGCTCTATCCCACCGCCAAGCTGGAGGGCCGGCGCCTCGCGGTGCTCGGCTACGGCAATATCGGCCGGGAGGTCGCAAAGCTCGGCCGCGCCTTCGGCATGGAGGTTGCGGTCTATGCTCGCCCGCGCCACCGGCAATGGATCGAGGCGGAAGGCTTTACCTTCGCCGAGACGCCCGTGGCGGCGGCGACCGGCGCGGACGTGCTCTCCGCCCATGTCGGCCTCGGCCGGCTGGAGGAGGAGACGCGCCGCTATGCCAATGCCGGCCTCATCGGCGAGGCGGTGCTTTCGGCGATGAACCACGGTGCGGTCCTCGTCAATTACGACCGCGGCGAGGTGGTGGATACCGCCGCGCTCGACAAGGCGCTGGCAAGCGGCCAGGTGCGCCATGCCGCCATCGATGCCGATCTCTTCAGGAATGCGACGAGCGGCACCCTGAGCGGCCCGATGCTGCCCTATCTGAAGCTCGCCGAGCGCCATCCCGGCAAGCTGGAGCTGCTGCCCCATGCGGCCGCGGATACGGACCATCCTTCGCGCGTCGCGGGCGCCTGCCAGGCCGTCGACCAGATCATCGATGTCATCCGCTACCGCCGCGTCGTCAACCTGAAGGGCGACCTGCCCGAGGGCCATGTCGACGGCGGCGCGAAGGTGCCGGCCGGCATCGGCGCCGTCACCATCGCGGCGCTGGCGGCGGCCGCCGTCGATCCGCGCTTTGCCGAGCTGCACGATGTCTCCCGCGAGATTGCCGATACGCTGGAGGCTGTCGTGGAGGCGGTGGAGGAGGGCATGACGCACCAGCCGGCAAAGGGCGATGTCGCCGCGCTCACCCATCTGCTCCTGCGCCAGCGCCGGCTCGTCGAGGCGCTGGGGCTGGACGGCCCGGGCGAAGCCTGAGGAACTTTTGCGGTTCCGGCCGGTTCTTCCTTCTGAACGACAGACAGGGAGTGCCAGTCATGACCCATCAACAGGACGAACGCGGCGATCCGCTGACCCGCACCCACGATCCGGACCGCAAGGAATATGCCGGGCGGGAAGCCCGTCAGGGTGGCCTCGGCCGGCCCGTTCTGAGAGTGCTGGGCATCAGCCTCGTTCTCGTTTTCCTCGTCTGGGGGGCCGTCGAGATCTGGGGCGAGAAGACCGATCCCTCCGCGCCGCTCGACACTTCGCAGACCTCCTCGACCACCAGCGGCACGCCGACCCAGGATACGATCAAGGAAGACGCGCCCGGCGGCGGTAACACCGCGCCGACGGACCGCGACCCGACCCAGTCTTCCGGGACGGGCGGCGACAGCCAGAGCGTGACGCCCGACGGCACCGGTCATTGAGGCTTCCTACCGCCCGTATTGCCGCATGACGGCCATCAGGTCATCATGGCGGATGGCGTCGACGCGCAGTCGGTCATACGGCGTGCCGCCGGCGTCCTCGGCTGCCAGCATGGCGTTGACCACCGCCTCCTCCACGCTATCCACCGCCGCCATGTAGACGGGGTCGAGCTGTTCGTCGTTGACGATGGCAAGGTCCAGCATCGCCGGGGCATGGTGCGCCATGGGCTGTGGGTTGGCGGTCGAAAAGGCGAGGAAGATATCGCCGGAATTGTTGCCGCCCGGCGTGCCGCCCCGGCCGATGCCGATGGCGGCGCGGCGCGCGAGGCGCTTCAACTGATGCGGCGCCATCGGCAGGTCTGTCGCAATGACGACGATGATCGAGCCGCGCTCCTTGAGCTGGCTTTGTGGGGTATTGTCCTGGAGATGCCTGCCGACCGGCACGCCGCAGACCGTCAGCCAGTCGCGCTGGCCGTGGTTGGCCTGCACGAGCGTGCCGACCGTATAGTCCCGGCCGCCGAAGGAAACGACGCGCGAGGCGGTGCCCGTGCCGCCCTTGAAGCCGTAGGTGATCATGCCGGTGCCGCCGCCGCAATTGCCCTCCCGGACGGGGCCGGGCGAGAGGTCGTCGAGGGCGGCGCGCACGTCGGCCTCCGTCACCGGCAGGCCGTTGATGTCGCTCAGCACCCCGTCATAGGTCTCGGCGACGACGGGTATCAGCCAGAGGAAATCGCCGACCTCGTAGGTCGAGGCGTAGCGCTCCAGCATCCAGCGGATGGTTGCATGGTGGGTGATGCCGACGCCATGGGTGTTGGTGATCATCACCGGGCCGAGGAAGGTGCCGCCGTCCTCGATCCAGTGCGTGCCGGTCATCTCGCCGTTGCCGTTGAAGCGGTGCACGCCGGCATAGACGGGCACGGGCGTTTGGCTGCCGCTGTGCGGCAGGATGGCGGTGACGCCGGTGCGTACCGGCAGCTTGCGGCCGGGCCGCGGCACCTCCTCGCGGATGGTGCGGAAGCCGACGGCGACGCCTTCGACATCCGTGATCGCATTGAAGGGGCCGGTGCGGCCGGAAAAGGGCAGGCCGAGTTCGCGGGCACGGGGTTTGGTCTTTTCGTTCATGATCATTTCTGCCGGGAGCGAAGGTAGAGGCCGAGGGAGGCGATGACGAAGGAGAAGGACAGCATCATCACGGCGATGGCGTTGATCTCCGGCTTGATGCCGCGCCGGAGCATGGCGAAGATGAACATCGGCAGCGTCGTCACGTCGACGCCGGCGATGAAATAGGTGATGACGAGATCGTCCATCGAGATGATGAAGGCGAGCAGCGCGCCGCCGAGGATGCCGGGCAGGAGCTGCGGGAAGACCACTTTGCGGAAGGTCGTCCATTCGTTTGCGCCGAGATCGGCCGAGGCGTGTTCCAGCGTGCGGTCCATGCCGGAGAGCCGGGCGGAGACGACGATGAAGACATAGGAGGTCAGGAACGTGCACTGGCCGATGATGATGGTCTTGAGGCCGAGATTGATGCCCGAATTGACGAAGAAGATGAGGAGCGCGATGCCGAGCACGATGTCCGGCATCAGCATCGGCATGAACAGGACGACGCGGTAGAAGCGCCGGCCGAAGAAATCGAAGTGATAGAGCGCGATGGCGATCGACGTGCCGAAGACGGTGGCGATGAGCGTCGTCGAGGCGGCGATCTTCAGGCTGTTGAAGACGGCCTGTACGAGCTGGTCGGTCGATTCGACATAGAAGGCGTCGCCCGTGATGGCCGTCTTGTAGCCGAGGACCTGGGCATACCAGTCGGTGGTGAAGCCCGACCAGGTCATCATGTTGATCGGGTTGGCGTTGAACGAATAGACCGCGATCAGCACCAGCGGGATGTAGATGAAGGCGAAGAAGAGCGCGGTATAGGCGACGAGGCTGCCGCGGGCGAGGGAGGCGAAGATCTTCATTGCGGGCCTCCTCAGCGTCCCGGCGCGGCGTCGAGGCCGCGGCGGCTGGAGACGACGACATAGGAAAAGAGCAGGACGAGCATCACGCTCATCACCATCATGGCGAGCGCCGAGCCGAAGGGCCAGTTGCGCGCGGCGAGGAACTGCTGCTCGATGAGGTTGCCGAGCATCATCACCTTCGCGCCGCCGAGAATGGCCGGCACGACGAAATTGCCGAGCGCGGGAATGAAGACGATGACCGCGCCGCCCGCAATGCCGGGCGCCGTCAGCGGCAGGATGATGCGCAGGAACGTGCGGATAGGCCCTGCACCGAGATCGAGCGAGGCGCGCACCAGCGTCCAGTCGAGCTTTTCGACGCTCGCATAGACCGGCATGAACATGAACGGAATGAAGACGTAGACCATGCCGAGGATGATCGCGCCTTCCGTATAGATGAGGTCGACGGGGCGGTCGATGATGCCGGTCTGCAGCAGCACGTTGTTGACGAGCCCGGTCTGGCGCAGGAGCAGGACCCAGACGAAGAGCCGCACGATGAGGCTGGCGAAGAAAGGCAGCGTGATGAGGAAGAGGCAAAAACTCTTCCAGCGGTCGGAAAGCCGGCTGATGCAGAAGGCGGCCGGGTAGCAGACGAGAAGCGTCGCAACGACGGTCAGCGCCGCGATCTTCAGCGAGCGCAGGAAGATCGCGATATAGACCGGGTCGAACTCCTCGAACATCGGATCGGCAAAGCCGAGGATGCGGCCGTAATTGTGCGGATACCAGGTCCATTCCACGCCGCCGTAGAGACCGGGGGCAAGGAAGCTCGTCACGATCATGATGGCGAGCGGGCCGAGGAAGAAGACGGCGAGGAACAGCGAGGCCGGACCGAGCAGGATGGCAAGCTGGACACGGCGGCGGGCGGTGATCGTCAGCATGTCAGGCCGCCTCCGCCGGGATGAGGTGGACGGCGGACGGATCGTAGGAAAGGCGCGCGCGGCGCGATTGCTCGATCTCGCCGACGAGGCCGCGCCGCATCGCCGGGATTTCCGCGATGACGCGCCGGCCCGTCGCCGTGCGGCCGAAAAGCTCGAAGGTAGAGCCGACGAAGACGATCTGCTCGAGATCGACGTCGAGGACCGGGCCGGCCTGTCCGGGGTCCGCGAGGAAGAACTGCTCCGGGCGGATGAGCGCGGTCGCCGCGCCCGTCGAACCCTGCTCTCCGTGGGAAATGGCGATGCCGTCCGTCGTGACGAGCCGGCCGGCGGCGGCCTCGCCCTCGAAGAGGTTGCTCGCCCCGACGAAGGTCGCGACGAAGCTGTTCCTCGGCTTGTCGTAGATGGCGCGGGGCGTGTCGAGCTGCTGGATGCGCCCGCCCGAGAGCACGGCGACGCGGTCCGACATGGTCAGCGCCTCCTGCTGGTCGTGCGTGACGAAGATGAAGGAGATTCCGAGCTCGTGCTGGAGCGTCTTCAGCTCGATCTGCATGGCCTGGCGCAGGTTCTTGTCGAGCGCGGACAGCGGCTCGTCGAGGAGCAGCAGCTTGGGCCGGGCGATGATGGCGCGGGCGAGCGCCACGCGCTGCTGCTGGCCGCCGGAAAGCTGGCGCGGCTTGCGGCCCTCCAGGCCTTCGAGGCCGACCATGCGCAGGGCCTCGGCAACGCGCCTTGCCCGGTCCTGCCGCCCGATGCCGGCGACCTCCAGCGCATAGCCGGTGTTCTCGCCCACACTCATGTGCGGGAAAAGGGCGTAGTTCTGGAACACGGTGTTGACCGGGCGGCGATAGGGCGGGCGGTCCGTCATGTCCTCGCCGTCGATCAGGATGCGTCCCGAATCGAGCTCGACGAAGCCGCTGATCGCCTGGAGGAGGGTGGTCTTGCCGCAGCCCGACGGACCCAGCAGCGTCAGGAATTCGTTGCGCCGGACATCGAGGTCGATCCCGCCCAGCGCGGTGATCGTCTGACCTTCGGGCGTGGCGAAGGTCTTCGCCGCCTTTTCCAGGCGGACTATGGATTCTCGCATCGTCGTTCCCCAAAATGTTATAAAAATAACGCTTGTGCGATTTAGATATATGGATACCATTTGCCCATCCAAGTCAACGGCCGCAGAAGCCGGGACGGGAACAGGCGGCGCAAAGGAAAGCGCCGGGCCAGGACGGCCGAACCACCAGAGGAGAATATTCGATGACGAAAACCGATCGCGCCGGCGCATCCGGCTTCCGCGCCTGGACGCGCCGCACCGCCCTTTCGCTTGCCGCCCTCGCGGCGACGGCCGGAATGGCGAGCGCCGCCGAACTCAACGTCTACAACTGGGGCGAATACATCAATCCGGAAGTGCTGAAGAAATTCGAGGAGGAGACCAAGATCAAGGTCAATCTCTCGACCTATTCCTCCAACGAGGAGATGCTGGCGAAGATCCAGGGCGGCGCGACGGGCTATGACATCGTCTTCCCGTCCGTGCACATGCAGGACATCATGGCCAAGCTCGATCTTCTGGAGAAGACCGACATCAACAAATACGAGGGCTTCAAGAACATCGATCCCGCGTTCCTGAGGGCGAAGAGCGACCCGAACGGCGAATATTGCCTGCCCTACGCCTGGGGTTCGGTCGGCATCTTCTACAACCGCAAGGTCCTCGGCAAGGACGTGACCGGCTGGAAGGACCTGATCGAGACGGTCAAGGCCAAGGGCCTGAAGTTCACCCTGCTCGACGACATGCGCGAGGTGCTCGCCGTCGGCCTCATCCTCAACGGCCACAAGATCAATTCCACCGATCCGGCCGAGCTCCAGGAGGCAGCCGACACGATCATCGCCATGAAACCCTATGTCGCGGCCTTCACCTATGACGAGCGGCCGATGGTGCAGGCAGGCGACGTTGCAGCCGGCCACGCCTTCGTCGGCGCCATGGTGGACGTCTTCGGCAACGAGAAGGATCTCGGCTACGTGATCCCCGAGGAGGGGGCGACCATGTATCAGGAGGACATCTGCGTCCTGAAGAGCGCGCCGAACAAGGAGAACGCGCTGAAGTTCCTGCAGTTCTACACGCAGCCGGAAATCGTCGCGCTCAACGTCTCGCAGCAGACCAACGGCACGGCCAACGTGCCGGCGCGGCAATTGACCACGGAAAAGATCAAGAATAGCAAGGAAATCAACCCGCCGGCCGAGACGATGGCACGTCTGCAGATCTTCGAGGACCTGGGCCCGGCGCTGCGCCAGGTGGACCGCGTCTGGACGCGGGTCAAGACCGCGCAGTGAGGACGAACGATCCCCGCCCGTCACCGGACGGGCGGGATTTCGAGGAGAGGGGCGACGTGTCGAAACGCATTCTGAAGCTCGTTCAGTCCGACGACCTCAGGCGGTCGAAATCCGACAAGCTGCTGGCGCATTACATCGAGCGCAACATCGCCGACCTTCCCTTCGAGACGGCGCGCTCCATCGCCCAGCGCCTGCAGCTCTCGCCGATGACCGTCGGGCGCTATCTGCGCCGCATGGGCTTCGACGGCCTCGACGAGTTGAAGAACGAACTCCGGCACGGCAGCGCCAATCCGGCCTGGCAGGTTAAGGGGCGTTTCGAGGGGCTGGAGCAGGACCGCCAGGAAGGCAAGCTGCTCGCCGGCCTCATCCAGCAGCAGATCGACAATCTCACGCAGATCTACGGCGTGGTCCAGTCGCCGGAATGGCAGAAGACCATCGATGCGCTGATAGGCGCCACGGAGGTCTATGTCGCCGCCTACCAGAACGTGCGCGGCGTCGCGCAGTATTTCGCCAGCCAGCTTTCCTATACGCGCCCGCGCGTGCAATTCGTCGACGGCCTCAACGGAACCTATTCCGAACTGCTCGACGGCTCGGTAGAGGGCCGGCTGCTTTTCCTGCACGACGTTCGCCGTTTTGCCGCCAAGGCGAGGCCGCTGGCACAGGAGGCCCGGCGCGCCGGCGTGAAGGTCGTGCTCCTGACCGACGAATTCTGCCCCTGGGGGCCGGAGGTCTCGGATATCTGCCTCATCGTGCCGGGCTCGCACGGTCCCCTCTGGGACGGCGCCGCCACCATGACGGCCGTCATGGACCTCATGCTTTCCAACATCATCGTCGTCCTCGGCGAGGAAGTGAACGAGCGCGTGGAGACCCTGACGCGCCTCCAGGACATCTTCGGCGATTTCGAGGCCTGAGGGCCTATTTCTCCTCGCTCTCGGGCTCGACCGTCAGCTTGACGCGGTCGGCGGCAAGGCGCGTGCGGGAGAACTGGATCGGCCGGCCGGCAAGATCGGTATTGATCGCCGTCGCCACGAGGATGATCGCGCCCGGCGAGAGCTTCAGGTGGCGGATGTCCTCGCCCTCGGCATGGATGGCGGAAATCTCCGTCGAGCGGCGCACGTAGTCCGGCACGCCGAGTTCGCGGAAGGCGGCGGTGATGGAGCGCGTCCGCTCATAGGCCGCCACGATATCGGCGAAGCGGTCGGCCGGGAAATAGTGCGTGGCGCGCGAGATCGGCCGCTTGTCGGCGCTGTTTACGGTTTCGAGCCGCACGCAGGGCGTTCCCGCCGCAAGACCCAGCGCGTCGGCGACCACGATGGAAGCAGGCTCCGTCGCCGAGCCGAGCAGCCGCCCTTCCAGTTCCTTCGCCTGGTTGCCGAGGCCCTGCGAGAAGCGGGTGCGGCGCGAGATCGGAAAGCGCAGCCGGTCGCGCCGCTCGATGCGCGTGCCGATGCCCTGGATCGGCCGGACGATGCCTTCCTCCGCAAGCGATGCCATGGCGCTACGCACCGTATGCCGGTTGACGCCGAAGCGTGCGGCGAGCGCCGTCTCCGGCGGCATCATGCCGGTCTCGTCGAAGTCGCCGTTGTTGATCGCAAGGCGCATGCGGTCGGCGATCTGCCGCCAGAGCGCCACGCCCGATTGCCGTTCCACCATTTTCGCCCCCTTGCAATTGCCCCTGTCACACCCTTGTCATTCCGGCCGTTTAAGAGGAGACTTAGATGTATAGTTGTCTAGATTAATAGACATTTGGGAGCGTGGCAATGGCATCGGATGGACATTTCGAAGGACGGCAGAAGGCGATGGGCCTCCTGGCGAAGGCGAGCCGGGCCGAACTGCAGGCCGCCTTCGACGCACTCGACGGCAAGCCGGCAGTCGAGCCGGTACGCGGGCCCGAAACGGGCCTCGTCATGGTGCGCGGGCGCATCGGTGGCGGCGGTGCGCCGTTCAATCTCGGCGAGGCGACGGTGAGCCGCGCGAGCGTCCGTCTCGACGACGGCACGGTCGGCCACGGCCAGGCGCTCGGCACGGACGGCGCCAAGGCACGGCTTGCGGCGATCTTCGACGCGCTGTTCCAGCAGCCGGCGCGTGCCGGTGAGGTCGAGGCGCTGCTTGCGGCCGTCGAGGCGCGTATTGCTGGAGAAGATGCCGGGAAGGCTCGCCAGACGGCCGCCACCCGCGTCGATTTCTTCACCATGGTCCGGGGAGAGGATTGATGCCTCACGACACGCTCGCTTTCACTGGCGGTTTCAGGGAGCCGGTCTTCGAGGCCCAGTCCGTCTTCCGCACGCTGATGGATTGCATGGCTCGCCCGGGCACGGTCGGCTCCGTGATTGTTGCCGTCGCTCCGCCCGCGCCGCTTTGCGCGGCCGCCGGTGCCGTCGCGCTGACGCTCTGCGACAACGACACCCCCGTCTGGCTGACGCCGGCGCTCGCCGCGTCCGCTCTGCCCGGCTGGCTCGCCTTCCACGCCGGCGCGAGTGTGACCGACGACCGGCAGGCCGCCCGTTTCGCCTTTGTCGAGAAAGGCGCGATGCTGCCCGATCCGGGCCTTTTCGCGCAGGGCACGCAGGAATACCCGGATCGCTCGACGACGCTGGTGGTCGAGATCGAAGCCTTCACGGGCGGTCGGCCGCTGACGCTGACGGGACCGGGCATCCGCACCGAGGAAGAGTTCGCGCCGGTCGGCCTGCCGGACATGTTTGCGCATTGCCGGGCGGAGAACCGGCAGAATTTCCCGCGCGGCGTCGACCTAATCCTCGTTGCCGGCGATGCCGTCCTCTGCCTGCCCCGCACCACCGTCGTCCGCGTGAAGGAGGCCTGAGCCATGTACGTTGCCGTCAAGGGTGGCGAAGCCGCCATTTCCAACGCCCACCGTCTTCTCGCCGACCGCCGCCGCGGCGACCGTTCGCTGCCGGCGATACGCATCGAGCAGATCGTCGCCCAGCTCGGCCTTGCCGTCGACCGGGTGATGGCGGAGGCCTCGCTCTACGACCGGGCGCTCGCTGCGCTCGCCGTCCGGCAGGCGCGCGGCGACATGATCGAGGCGATCTTCATCCTGCGCGCCTATCGCACGACGCTGCCGCGCTTCGGCTATTCCAGGCCCGTCGAGACGGGCGCCATGCTCGTCGAGCGCCGCGTCTCGGCGACCTACAAGGACCTGCCGGGCGGCCAGCTCCTCGGCCCCACCTTCGACTATACCCACCGCCTGCTCGACCCGTCGCTCCTGACGGACCAAGAGGTGGAGGCGCCGCTGGAGCGCGAGGAAGCCGGCGAGCCCGTCATGCGCGTTTCAGACATCCTTGCCGGCGAAGGCCTCGTCGAGGACGACGGCAGCCTACCGGAGGGCCATGTGCCGGGGGACCTCACCCGCGAGCCGCTGGAATTTCCGATGGCGCGGGACCTGCGCCTCCAGGCGCTTTCCCGCGGCGACGAGGGTTTTTTGCTGGCGCTCGGCTACTCCACCCAGCGCGGCTATGCCCGCACCCATCCTTTCGTCGGCGAGGTGCGCATCGGCGAGGTCGAGGTGGAGCTGGACATGCCGGAGCTCGGCTTTGCCGTCTCGCTCGGCCGCATTCAGGTTACCGAGTGCCAGATGATCGCCCAGTTCAAGGGCTCGGCGAAGAACCCGCCGCAGTTCACTCGCGGCTACGGCCTCGTCTTCGGCCAGAGCGAGCGCAAGGCCATGGCCATGTCGCTGGTCGACCGGGCGCTGCGCGCCGAGGAGTTCGGCGAGGATATCGTCGCCCCGGCGCAGGACGAGGAATTCGTCATCTCCCATTCCGACAACGTGCAGGCGACCGGCTTCGTCGAGCACCTGAAGCTCCCGCATTACGTGGATTTCCAGGCCGAGCTCGACCTCGTGCGGCGCATGCGGCGCGACTACGAGACCGCGCAGGACAAGGACCTTCCGGAGGCCGCAGAATGACGACCGCAGACCTTGCGACCTACAATTTCGCCTATCTCGACGAGCAGACGAAGCGCATGATCCGCCGCGCGATCCTGAAGGCGATCGCCATTCCCGGCTACCAGGTGCCCTTCGCCTCGCGCGAAATGCCCATGCCCTACGGCTGGGGCACCGGCGGCGTGCAGGTGACAGCGGCGATCCTCGGTCCGAAGGACGTGCTGAAGGTCATCGACCAGGGGGCGGACGACACGACCAACGCCGTCTCCATCCGCGCCTTCTTCCAGAAGGTCGCCAGTGTGGCGGTGACGACGAAGACGCGCGCGGCGACGATCATCCAGACGCGCCACCGTATCCCCGAGGAAAAGCTGACGTCCGGCCAGACGCTCGTCTACCAGGTGCCGATCCCCGAGCCCTTGCGCTTCCTCGAACCGCGCGAGACCGAGACGCGCAAGATGCATGCACTGGAGGAATACGGCCTGATGCATGTGAAGCTCTACGAGGACATCGCCCGCAACGGCCATATCGCCACGACCTACGCCTATCCGGTGAAGGTGGAGGGCCGCTATGTCATGGATCCGTCGCCGACGCCGAAATTCGACAATCCGAAGATGCACATGTCTGAAGCGCTCCAGCTCTTCGGCGCGGGCCGCGAGAAGCGCATCTACGCCGTGCCGCCCTATACGGAGGTCGTCAGCCTGGATTTCGAGGATCATCCCTTCACGGTGCAGTCCTTCGACAAGCCCTGCGCGCTCTGCGGTGCGCAGGACGTCTATCTCGACGAAGTGGTGCTCGACGACAGGGGCGGGCGGATGTTCGTCTGCTCGGACACCGACCATTGCGAACAACGCTGCGCGAGCGGTCACCGCGGCCACCTCGCCCATGACAAGGAGGCTGCGGAATGACTCCTCGTTACGACATGGCCCGGCGCCACCCCCCTCTGTCCTGCCGGACATCTCCCCCTCAAGGGGGGAGATCGGCAAGTAGTGCGATCCTAGCTCGAATTGCAACGTTGGAGATGGGCGGGACCTTGCCCCATCCAATCTCCCCCCTTGAGGGGGAGATGCCCGGCAGGGCAGAGGGGGGTGCCACAGCCTCTCGCACCCCGGAGGCCGTCCGATGACCGACGCCCCGCTTCTCAAGGTCCGCGACATCTCGAAATTCTACGGCGCGCGCATCGGCTGCCGGAACGTCTCCTTCGACCTCTGGCCGGGCGAGGTGCTGGCGGTCGTCGGCGAATCCGGCTCCGGCAAGACGACGCTGCTCAATTGCCTCGCCACCCGGTTGATGCCGACCTCCGGCTCGGTCGAGTACCGCATGCGCGACGGCACCATGCGCGACCTTGCCCGCATGAGCGAGGCGGAGCGCCGCTTCCTGATGCGCACGGACTGGGGCTTTGTCCACCAGAACCCGGCGGACGGGCTGCGCATGGCGGTCTCGGCCGGGGCCAATGTCGGCGAGCGGCTGATGGCCGTCGGCGAGCGCCACTACGGCAATATCCGCGAGACGGCCGGCGATTGGCTCGGCCGGGTCGAGATCAGCGCCGACCGTATCGACGACCAGCCGCGCGCCTTTTCGGGCGGCATGCGCCAGCGCCTGCAGATCGCCCGCAACCTCGTCACCTCGCCGCGCCTCGTCTTCATGGACGAGCCGACCGGCGGCCTCGACGTTTCGGTGCAGGCGCGCCTGCTCGACCTCCTGCGCGGCCTCGTGCAGGACCTCGGCCTCTCGGCCATCGTCGTCACGCACGATCTTGCCGTCGCGCGCCTCCTGTCGCACCGCATGATGGTGATGAAGGACGGCCTCGTCATCGAGCAGGGACTGACCGACCGCGTGCTCGACGATCCGCGCGAAGCCTATACCCAGCTCCTCGTTTCCTCGATCCTTCAGGTGTGACCATGCCAACCCCCCTCGTCGTTTCCGAAGTGGCGAAGAGCTTCACCATGCATCTTCGCGACGGCCTCCGCCTGCCGGTGGTCTCGAACGTCGCCTTCTCGGTCAAGGCCGGCGAATGCGTCGTGCTGGGCGGTCCGTCCGGCATCGGCAAGAGCTCGCTTTTGAAGATGGTCTACGGCAACTATGCCGTCGATAGCGGCCAGATCCTTATCGAGCACGAGGGCCGGGTGGTCGATCTTGCGGGTGCCGACCCGCGCACGATCCTTGCCGTGCGCCGCGCTACGCTCGGCTATGTCAGCCAGTTCCTGCGCACCGTGCCGCGTGTCGCCGCCGTCGACGTCGTCGCCGAGCCGCTGCTTGCGCGCGGCGTCGCACCGGCGGAGGCGCGGGATGCGGCCGAAGCGATGCTTGACCGGCTCAACCTGCCGCGCGAGCTCTGGCAGCTTCCGCCCGCCACCTTCTCCGGCGGCGAGCAGCAGCGCGTCAATATCGCCCGGGGCTTCATCACCGATCACCGCATCCTGCTGCTCGACGAGCCGACCGCCTCGCTCGACGCGACGAACCGCGCCGTCGTCGTTGCCATGATCGCGGAGAAGAAGACGGCCGGCGTCGCCCTCCTCGGCATCTTCCACGACGAGGACGTGCGCAGGAAGGTCGCCGACCGCATCGTCGACGTCTCGGCCTTCTCGCCGCGCAAGGCGGCATGACCGCCCGCCGGATGGCGGAATCTCAGGCCCTGTGGACTGTAATCTTTCCGACATCGAACTGACATCGCCCCTTCATCGACAGCGTTTAGAGCCAATCCGGAAAACGACACGGGGCCCCTCGGGGACCGGACGCCCGGAAGGAAGGACCTGCCATGTTCCGACTGAAGAATGTCACCCGCCGCTTCGGCGCGCGCCTCGCGGTCGACGACGTGACCTTCGACATCCCCGAGGGCCAGATGGTCGGGGTCATCGGCCGCTCCGGCGCGGGCAAGTCGACGCTCCTGCGCATGATCAACCGGCTTGCCGACCCGAGCGAGGGGACGATCCATTTCGGCGATGTGGAAGTCTCTTCGCTGCGGGGCGCGGGCCTGCGCAACTGGCAGCGCGACTGCGCGATGATCTTCCAGCAGTTCAACCTCGTGCCGCGCCTCGACGTGCTGACCAACGTGCTGCTCGGCCGGCTCAATCATCGCTCGACGGTGTCGAGCATCCTCAATCTCTTCACCCGCGAGGAGCGCATCATGGCGATTGCGGCGCTCGAACGCCTCGGCATCGAGCAGACGGCGCTCCAGCCGGCCGGCACGCTCTCCGGCGGCCAGCAGCAGCGCGTGGCCATCGCCCGCGCACTCATGCAGAACCCGAAGATGCTGCTCGCCGACGAGCCGATTGCCTCGCTCGACCCGCTGAACGCCAAGATCGTCATGGACGCGTTGCGCGACATCAACGAGCGCGAGGGCATCACCGTCGTCACCAACCTGCACACGCTGGATACGGCCCGCGCCTATTGCGAGCGCATCGTCGGCATGTCGGCCGGCCGCGTCGTCTTCGACGGCCCGCCGCGCGAGCTCACCGCGGAGGCCGTGCGCACGATCTACGGCACCGGCGCGAACGGGTCGGAGATCGACGAGAGCGTCACTTCCACGGCGATCCGTAATCCGGCCCGCCAGGACAACATCAGGGAATCCGCCAGCCCCACGCCGCTGGTACTGGCCGGCCTCTGAGCCCGCCGGGATCGAACGGTCCGCGTCAAGGGCCATAACCTTTCGAGGTCCGGCGACGCCGGCCAAACAGGAGAAAGATCATGCTGAAGAAAGCCCTTCTCGGCGCCGTCGCGCTCATCGCGCTTGCCGGCCACGTCCAGGCCGAGGACCTCAAGGAATTCCGCGTCGGCATCATCGGCGGCGAGAACGAGGCGGACCGCTTGCGCAACTACCAGTGCCTTGGCGATCACCTGAAGGCAGAGCTCGGCTTCGAGAAGGTCTCCTTCTTCCCGGCCGCCGACTATGACGGCGTCATCCAGGGCCTGCTCGGCGGCACGCTCGACTATGCCGAGCTCGGCGCCTCGGGCTTCGCCAAGATCTACCTTGCCGATCCGAAGGCCGTCGAGCCGATCCTGACGACGGTGCAGACGGACGGCTCGACCGGCTATCATTCCATCATGGTCGCCCGCAAGGATTCAGGCATCACCAAGCTGGAAGACCTCAAGGGCAGGAAGCTCGGCTTCGCCGACCCGGATTCCACCTCCGGCTATCTCATCCCGCTCGTCACCCTGCCGGAGGCGATCGGCGCGCCGGTCAAGGAATATTTCGCCGAGACCGGCTTCGGCGGCGGCCACGAGAACCTCGTCCTCGAAGTCATGAAGGGCACCTTCGATGCCGGCACGACCTTTGGCTCGGGCGTCGGCGCGTGGAAGGACGGCTACACGTCCGGCAACCTGCACAAGATGGTCGAGAAGGGCATTCTCGACATGAACGACCTCGTCGAGGTCTGGAAATCGCCGCTCATCCCGAACGGCCCGATCGTCGTGCGGACCTCCATGGACAACGACATGAAGACGAAGTTCAAGCAGTTCATGCTCGACCTGCCGAAGAAGGATGCCGCCTGCTTCTCTGCCGTCATGGGCGGCGATTTCACCGCCTTCACGGAAGTCAATGTCGATTTCTACAAGCCGATCATCGACGCCCGCAAGGCGACGATCGGCGGCTGACAGGAGCACCGGCGCTGGCCGCAAGCCGGCTGGCGCCTTCTCTGTCAATAACGTTGCCCCACCCACAACGTCATCCTCGGCCTTGAGCCGAGGATCCACGCCACATCCGGAGCATGGATGGTCGGGTCAAGCCCGACCATGACGGAAGAGAGGTTGCGGGCCTTATCGACGATCAGACGAGCATACAGAACTCTGCCGAGGCGCAATAAACCATGGCCATGACCACGCTTCACGACGGCTTTAGCGAGAAGGGCGCGCTCATCGAGCGGCACTTCCAGGAGCTGAGCGCCCGCCGCCGGCTCTATACCTGGCTCGGTCTTGCCGTTCTCGTCGTCGCGCTCGGCGGCTCGCTGTGGTTCGCCAACGAGACGAATGCGGGAAAATTCCTCGACCGCCTGCCGCATTTCTTCGACTTCGTCGGCGACATGGTGCCGCGCGACGGCTGGGAGGTCTTCCGCGCGCTGTTCGACCTGCCGTCGCCCTATGACGACGGCAGCTTCAAGTACGATTATCCGGAAGGTCGGCTCTATGTGTTTGGCAGCCTCTATGTGCCGGAATATTTCCACAAGATGCTGGAAACGCTGAATATCGCGTTCTTTTCCACCGTCATAGGCATGGTCTTCGGCTTCCTGCTTTCCTTCCTCGCGGCAAAGAACCTCGTCGCAAACCGGATCGTTTGCGGTTCGGTGCGCCGCGTCATGGAGGTGCTGCGCGCCTTTCCCGAGGTGGTGCTCGCCGGCTTCTTCCTCGCCATCCTGTCGATCGGGCCGCTGCCCGCCGTCATCGCCGTGTCGATCCATACGGTCGGCGCGCTCGGCAAGCTCTTCTTCGAGGCGGTCGAGAATGTCGACATGAAGGCGGAGGAGGGGCTTCGCGCCGTCGGCGCAAGCTGGGTGGAACGCGTCTGGTTCGCCATCGTGCCGCAGGTGGCGCCGAACTTCATGAGCTACTTCCTCCTGCGCCTCGAGATCAACGTGCGCGCCTCGACCATCATCGGCGCCGTCGGCGGCGGCGGTATCGGCGAACTCCTGCGCCTGTCGATCGGGCAGGGGCATGCTGCCAAGACGCTCGCCATCATGCTGCTCCTGCTTCTCACCATCGTTGCCGTCGATCAGGTCTCCGCCTGGCTGCGCCGCCGTCTCGTCGGCGACCAGGCCTTCCGGTTGGCCGCATAGGAGTGCGTCATGACGACCCTCAATCCCGCACGGATGGACGAGATCGCGGCGCGCCATCCCGCCGTCCTCGACCGCTCGTTCTGGCAGCGCTTCCGCATTCCCCTCATTGCCGGGGGCTTGGCGCTCTACGTGGTCTATTGCTGGTGGTTCTTCGCCATCGGCCATGTGCTCGGCACCGCCAACTGGGGCATTGCCGGAACCTATCTCGCCGACTGGGTCTCCTACGAGGTGCGCCCGGAGGTGACGATCCACGCGGACGGCTCGATGGAGCTCGGCTATCCGCGCTTCTCGCCCCTCGGCCTCAATGCCGAGCCGGACTGGGTGGACATCGAGCGGGGCACGATGACCCGCACGGTCCCCGCGGCTCGCGCCGCTGCAAAGACAGACGAAAAGCCCGCCTCTATGGGCTTCATGGGTGCGGGCGGCAGCGTCGGCGGCACGGCCGCCGCGGCCGGGGCAGACACGACTGCGACGCGCGAGGAAGAGGTGGTCAGGCGCGCGAAGATCATCCTCAATTCCTCCACCAGCGTCGAGGTCATGCCGTCGCGCGTGACCGTGGAGCATGGCGGCGAGCGGCTGGCCGTCGATATCGGCGGCGGCAAGGCAAGAGCCGAGGGCGCCTTGCCCGGCTGGGCGGTGCAGAAGGAGCCGGGCGGCAAGATCACGGTCTCCTTCGGCCTTTCCGGCTGGGGTGAGATCGAGGCGGACGACGTCACGATCCGCCGCCGCTTTCCCGGCTGGGCGAACTTCCTGTTCGACACGAACTCGCCCTTCCACGGCAGGCCCCTGCCGGAGGTCTTCTCGCTGGTGACGTCGGGCGAGCGGATCGATCCGACCCGGTCGAACCTCGCGCTTGCCTGGGACAACATCCTCTACAATGGCGAATGGCAGCATCTCGATGTCTGGACGAAGCTGCTCCAGACGATCGTGATGGCCTTCGTCGGCACGCTCTTCGCGATGCTCCTCGCCTTCCCGCTGTCCTTCCTTGCCGCGCGCAACATCACGCGCAGCCGGCTTTCCAACCAGGTGACGAAGCGGCTCTTCGATTTCCTGCGCTCGGTCGACATGCTCATCTGGGCGCTGTTCTTCACCCGCGCCTTCGGCCCCGGGCCGCTTGCCGGCATGTCGGCGATCTTCTTCACGGATACGGGCACGCTCGGCAAACTCTATTCCGAGGCGCTGGAGAATATCGACGACAGGCAGCGCGAGGGCGTAAAGTCGGTCGGCGCCGCGCCCGTCGCGGTGCAGCGCTTTGGCGTGCTGCCGCAGGTCCTGCCGCTCTTCGCCTCGCAGGCGCTTTACTTCTGGGAATCGAACACCCGCTCGGCCACCATCATCGGCGCGGTGGGCGCGGGCGGCATCGGCCTGAAACTCTGGGAGGCGATGCGCACGAATTCGGACTGGGAGAACGTCGCCTACATGGTTCTCCTCATTCTCGCCGTCGTCTTCGTCTTCGACGGCATATCCAACGCGCTGCGCTCGCGCCTGATGGGCAGGCCGGCGCATTAATCGGCGTGGCGGCATGGTGCTGCCACACGAATCCCGTCACTATGCGGCGCCGCCTTCCGGCGGCGCCGAAGTCTTCCCACAGGAACAGTCCCCCGTGCGTTACGCCCTCTATTTCACCCCGCCCGCAAGCGATCCCTTGACCCTGACCGCCGCGGCCTGGCTGGGGCGCAATGCCTTTACCGGCGCGCCGCTGGAGCAGCCGGCCGTCGCCGGCTTCGACGCGGCGACGCTTGCCGGGCTGACGGCCGATCCGCGGCGCTACGGCTTCCACGCCACGCTGAAGGCGCCGTTCACGCTTGCCGAGGGCCGCAGCGAGGCCGAACTCGTAACCGAGATCGGCCGTTTTTCCGCCGAAGCCGCGACCTTTGAAATCCCGGAGGTCATCGTCGGCCGGCTCGGCTCCTTCTTCGCGCTGGTGCCGGGCGATCATTGCGAGGATCTGCAAGCCTTCGCCGGCGAGGTGGTGCGCCGCTTCGAGCGGTTCCGCGCCCCGCTCACCTCCGCCGACATCGCCCGCCGCAGGCCGGACGAGCTGACCGCCGAAGAGCGCCAGAACCTCGTGCAATGGGGCTACCCTTACGTCTTCGACACGTTCCGCTTCCACATGACGCTGACCGGGCGCGTTCCGGCCGAGCGGCGCGATGCCGTGGAAGCCGTGCTTCTCGACCGTTTCTCCGCCTTCTACGGCCGGCCGTTGCCCATCGGCGGGCTCGCGCTCTTCCGCGAGCCTGCGCGCGGCGCCGATTTCACCGTCCATTCCCTCTTCCCGCTCGGGGGAGAAGCCAACAGAAAGACCGCCTGACATGACCCGCGAAACCGTTCTTTCCAATGCCCGCATCGTGCTGGAGGACAAGATCCTCGACGGCACGCTCGTGCTGCGCGACGGCCTTGTCGCCGACATCTGCGAAGGCGCTTCCGCCAATGGCGAGGACATGGAGGGGGATTTCCTCATCCCCGGCCTCGTCGAATTGCATACCGACCACCTCGAAGCGCATTATTCGCCGCGTCCCGGCGTGCGCTGGGGCAAGACGGCGGCGATCCAGTCGCATGACGCGCAGGTCGTCACCTCCGGCATCACCACCGTCTTCGATTGTCTGCGCATGGGCTCGGATGCGGACGGCGGCTTCGAGAAGGGCGAGATGCGCGCCATGGCCGACGCCATCGCCGCGGCGCAGGACGAGGACCGGCTGCGCGCCCAGCACCTCATCCACCTGCGCTGCGAGGTCTCGACCGAAAATGTGCTCGACCACTACGAGGAATTCGAGAACGACCCGCTCGTGCGCCTCGTCTCGCTGATGGATCATGCGCCCGGCCAGCGCCAGTTCCAGACGATGGATCAGTACATCCTCTACTACAAGAAGAAGCGCGGCCTGACGGACGACGAGTTCGCCGACTTCTGCAAGCGCCAGCAGGCGCTTTCCGCCCGCTATGCCAAGCCCCACCGCGATGCCATCGCCGCCTCCTGCGCCGCCCGCAACATCTCGGTCGCAAGCCACGACGACGCGACGCTGGAGCATGTCGAGGAGGCGATCGGCTATGGCATCCGCCTTGCCGAGTTCCCGACGAGCGTCGAGGCGGCGAAGGCCTCGCACGGGGCGGGCATGAGCGTCCTGATGGGCGCGCCGAACATCGTGCGCGGCAAGTCGCATTCCGGCAACATCGCCGCCCGCGACCTTGCCGGCATGGGCGTGCTGGATGTGCTCTCCTCCGACTACGTGCCCTTCAGCCTGATGCACGCCCCCTTCATCCTCGCCGACGAGGTGGAGGATATCGACCTGCCGAAGGCGATCTCGATGGTCTCCGCGACGCCCGCCCGCACGGTCGGGCTCGACGACCGCGGCACAATCGCGCCGGGCCTTCGCGCCGACATCGTGCGCGTGCGCCGGCCCTCCGGCGTGCCGGTCGTGCGCTCCGTCTGGCGGCAGGGCAGGCGGGTGGCATGAACATGGCGGACGAAGGGGCGATGGTCGTCGTCGTCGGCCCGAGCGGGGCGGGCAAGGACAGCGTCATGGCCTATGCCGCCCGGCATTTTTCCGGGGAAAGCCGTGTGGCTTTCGTGCGCCGCGTCATCACCCGCCCGGCCGATGCCGGCGGCGAGGCGCATGAGGCGATCGATGCGGACGGGTTCCGCAGGCGTGCGGCCGAGGGCGCCTTCGCCGTCTCCTGGGAGGCGCACGGCCTTTCCTACGGCATTCCGCGCGAGACGCTGGACCGGCTTACGAGCGGCATGACGCTGATCGCCAACGGCAGCCGCTCGGCCTTGCCGGATTTCGCCGAGACCTTTCCGCGGCTGAAGGTCGTTCTGATCACCGCCCGTCCGGATGTGCTGGCCGCGCGCCTTGCCGCCCGCGGCCGGGAGAGCGGCGAGGCGATCGCGCGGCGCCTTGAGCGCGCGGTGCCGGAGATCGTCATTACCGCCGATACGGTCGTCATCGACAACAGCGGCCCGCTCGAAGCGGCGGGAGAGGCCTTCGTCGAATTGCTGGCCTCCACCCTTGCCGGCAGAGGTTGAGACTACCGCCCTCTGCCCCGGGGCAGGGGGCGGGTGAGAATGAAGAGCGCGCTTGCCGAAAGCACGAGGCCGACGGCGACGGCCGCAAGCGGCGAAGGCTGAGTGCGATACCAGAAGAGGCCGTAGCTTGCGGCGATCAGGCAGACCGCGACGACCTTCGTGCGTGCGGAAATCGCGCCTTCGCGCTGCCAGTTCACCAGAGGCGGGCCGAGCGTGCGATGATTGAGCAGCCAGTGCTCCAGGCGGGGAGACGAGCGCGAGAAGCACCAGATGGCAACGAGCAGGAAAGGCGTCGTCGGCAGTAGCGGCAGGAAGGCGCCGACAATGCCGAGCGCCGTCATCACAAGGCCGGCGGCCATATAGATCGCGCGCACCCAAACCCCCGTCGAAAACGCCGTGCCGCCCAGATAGAGTGTTTTGCCGGTGCCTCCAAGGGGCCCGAATGCCGCAGGACCGATCCCTCAGGCCAGCTTGCTCTCGACGGTCCCCTTGGCCGGTTTCGCCTTCGCCGCCGCTTTGGCGGTCTTCGCCGCCGAAGCGGCCTTGGCCTGCGTCGTGCCGGCGATTTCGATCAGCGGCTTCTTCGTCTTTGCCGGCGCCGTCTCGGTGCCGAGCGCCACGCGCTCGAACTCCTCGCGCTCGCGCACGGCCTGTTCCCAGTGCTCGCCGTCGTGCCCGTGCGGCCGGCCGGCTGCTTCCCACAGCGCATAGGCCCGCTTGCTGATCCATTCCCTTCGCGCATCCGTCATGGTCTGTCCTCGTTCAAGGTGAAGTGACGCCGTGCCGGTACGCTGCGGGTTTCTTGGGCAGGAACCGGAACACGGAACTCGCCGGACGGCCGGGAACCTTCCGCGGCGGGTCCGGATATTCAACGCACCATACGCTCCGGGCGATACCCTCGGGCGGAGCAGGTCTGCTTCATGCGATTCGCACCGTCAGGATGCGCCCAAAGCGCGGGGCCTTCAAGCTGGCGGGGTGCGACAGGATGGCTCGCCCCGCCATGACGGAAAAACACCCTCCGGCTGCGACGAAACGGCCGAATTTCGCAAAAGTTTCACCGCTCCGGGTGGACAGCGCCGATCTCGCCAACGTATTGTCCGCATGAGAGAATATTCACCGCGAACGGCAAAGCGAGAGGCAAGGCGTTTGGCAGCATCAAGGCGACAGCATCGACCGATCCGTCGGGCGCTTTGCCTTTTCTGCACCGGATTGGCCTGTCTGCTCCTGCTGGTGGCCTCGCCCTCGATCTCCATTGCGGCCGGCATCCCGGCAAAGGCGTTTCGCTGCGGCGCGCAGAAGGCGGCGGGCCAGTCGGCAGGACTCGAAGGCCTGCAATGCCGCACGCGGATCGCCGGCGAGGCGCCGCCGCCCGGTTCCGCCGGTCTCCTGGAGCCGTTCGAAGCGGTTTCCGCCCTTCCGGCGAAAGCCGGCGCCGTGCCCGCTTCGGCTTCCGTCCACAGGATCGACACGCGGCGCCCGGCAACGGCGGGCGCGCGGGCGCCTCCGGTGTGGCGGATACCTGCCTGACGGCTGCGCCGCCTTGTCGGTCGCGCGCAGCCTTCCCCGATGCCGGCCTGCCGGATGAGAGAAGTTCTGACGTTCGAAAGCGATCGACCCAACGATGACAGGTGAAGCGATTCTGGTGCTGCTGGTGTGCCTCCCCTTTGCGGGAAGCCTTGCCGCGACCATCCTTTTGCGCACGGATTCCCGCGTTCTCGCGGCCCGCATAGCCGGCGCGGTGACGCTTGCCAGCCTCGTGATGACGGCCATGCTCTACCCCGCCGTCCGGGGCGGCGCCAAGGTGCGGCTCGATCTCGAATGGCTGCCGCAGCTCGGGCTGAACGTCACCCTGCGCATGGACGGATTCGCCTGGCTCTTCGCCATGCTCGTCACCGGCATCGGCTGCCTCGTCGTGCTCTATGCCCGCTACTACATGTCGGAGGAGGACCCGGTCCCGCGCTTCTTCTCCTTCCTGCTCGCCTTCATGGGTTCGATGCTCGGCATCGTGCTTTCCGGCAACGTCATCCTGCTCTCGGTGTTCTGGGAGCTGACGAGCATCTTCTCGTTCCTCCTCATCAGCTACTGGCACAACAATGCCGCCGCGCGCGACGGCGCGCGCATGGCGCTGACGATCACCGGCATCGGCGGCTTCTGCCTGCTGGCCGGCTTTCTGGTGCTCGGCCATATCGTCGGCAGCTACGATCTCGACGTCATCCTTTCGTCCGGCGATACGATCAAGGCCCATCCGCTCTACCTGACGACGCTCGTCCTCATCCTCGTCGGCGCGCTAACGAAGAGCGCGCAGGTGCCCTTCCATTTCTGGCTACCCAACGCCATGGCCGCGCCGACGCCGGTTTCGGCCTATCTCCATTCGGCGACCATGGTGAAGGCCGGCGTCTTCCTGCTCGTGCGGCTCTGGCCGGCGCTGTCGGGCACCTACGAATGGTTCATGCTGGTGGGCATCGCCGGCACCTGCACCTTGCTGCTCGGCGCCTATTTCGCCATGTTCCAGCAGGACCTGAAGGGCCTGCTCGCCTATTCGACGATCAGCCATCTCGGCCTTATCACGACGCTGCTCAGCCTCGGCAGCCCGCTGGCGGCGGTCGCGGCGATCTTCCACATGATGAACCACGCGACCTTCAAGGCCTCGCTCTTCATGGCCGCCGGCATCATCGACCACGAGACCGGCACGCGCGACATGCGGCGATTGAGCGGCCTCTTCAAATACCTGCCGATCACCGGCACGCTCGCCATGGTGGCGAGCGCGGCGATGGCGGGCGTGCCGCTGCTCAACGGGTTCATCTCCAAGGAGATGTTCTTCGCCGAGGCGGTGGAGACCCATGCCGATTCCGTGCTCGACCGCATGCTGCCCTATGTGGCGACGCTCGCCGGCGCCTTCTCCGTCGCCTATTCGATCCGCTTCATCCACGTCGTCTTCTTCGGCCCGCCGCCGACGGACCTGCCCAAGCCCAAGCCGCACGAGCCGCCGCACTGGATGCGCTTTCCCATCGAATTCCTGGTCTTCGCCTGCCTCGTCGTCGGCATCGTGCCGAGCCTGTCGATCGGCCCGTTCCTGCATTCGGCCGTCCTGTCGGTGCTCGGCCCGCGCACGCCCGAATACAGCCTCGCCATCTGGCACGGGGTCAACACGCCGCTGGTCATGAGCGTGATCGCGCTGATCGGCGGGGCCGCGCTCTATGCCTTCCTCAAGGATTATCTCGCGCGGTGCGACGACGGGCCGCCGCTCTTCCGCCATCTCGTCGGCCAGCGCATCTTCGAGCGCGTGCTGGTCACCGTCTCGTGGAAATGGGCGCGCTGGCTGGAAAGCCGTCTCGGTACCCGCAATCTGCAGCCGCAGCTTCGCCTCGTCACGGCGGCGGGCCTGCTTGCGGGCGTGATTCCGCTCTATATCGCCGGTTTCTCGCCCAAGCCGCCAGTCCTCGGCGAGGTCGACCCGATCTTCGCGGTCGTCTGGTGCATCGGCGCGTTCTGCGCGCTCGGGGCGGCCTATCAGGCGAAGTACCACCGGCTTGCCGCGCTCGTCCTGCTCGGCGGGGCGGGCATCACCACCTGCATCACCTTCGTCTGGCTGTCGGCGCCGGATCTTGCCATCACGCAGCTCGTCGTGGAGATCGTCACGACCGTGCTGCTGCTGCTCGGCCTGCGCTGGCTGCCCAAGCGCTCCGTGAAGGTGGACGATTCCGTGGCGCTCGCCGCGCGCGGCCGCCGCTTCCGCGACTTCCTGCTCGCCATTTCCTGCGGCTTCGGCATGTTCCTCTTCTCCTACGCGATCATGAAGCAGCCGGTGCCCGACGCCATCGCCAGCTATTTCCTCGAAAAGGCCTATACGGAGGGCGGCGGGCGCAACGTGGTCAACGTCATCCTCGTCGATTTCCGCGGCTTCGACACGTTCGGCGAGATCGCGGTCCTCGCCATCGTCGCGCTCACGGTCTTCGCGCTGCTGCGCCGCTTCCGGCCGGCGGCGGACAGCATCGAGAAGCCCGAGCAGCAGCGCATCCAGAACGCCTATGACGCGGCGGCCCCGGAGCGCTCGGCGGGCGATACGGTGCGCGACTACCTTCTGGTGCCCTCCGTTATCATGCAGTGGATGTTCCCGGTCGTCGTCACCTTTGCGATCTACCTCTTCCTGCGCGGGCATGACCTGCCGGGCGGCGGCTTTGCCGGCGGCGTCACCATGGCGATCGCCTTCCTGCTGCAATATCTCGCCGGCGGCGTGCGCTGGGCGGAGGACAGGCTGCGCATCCTGCCGCTGCGCTGGATGGGCTTCGGCCTCGTCGTGGCCGCGGCCACCGGCATGGGGGCCTGGGCCTTCGGCTATCCGTTCCTGACGACCCATTCGCAATATATGGAACTGCCCTTCATCGGCAAGGTGCCGGCGGCCAGCGCGCTCCTCTTCGATCTCGGCGTGTTCTCGCTGGTGGTCGGCGCGACGGTGCTGATCCTCATCGCGCTCGCCCACCAGTCCATCCGCGTGCATCGCGTGCGCGGCCTCGAAGCGCCCAAGGCGGAGGAGGCCTGATGGAACTCGTCCTATCGATCGGCATCGGCATCATGACGGGCTCCGGCGTCTGGCTCATCCTGCGCCCGCGCACCTATCAGGTCATCGTCGGGCTCTCGCTGCTCTCCTATGCGGTCAACCTCTTCATCTTCGCCGTCGGCGGCGTGAAGTCGGATGCCGCGCCGCTCCTGGAGGAGGGCGTCGCCGTTTCCACCATGACCGACCCCGTGCCGCACGCACTGGTGCTGACGGCCATCGTCATCGGCTTTGCCACGACCGCGCTCTTCCTCGTGGTGCTGCTCGCGGCCCGCGGCCTTACCGGCACGGACCATGTCGACGGCAGGGAGCAGCCGAAATGAGCGGGTGGCAGCAGCATCTCATCATCGCGCCTATCGTCATCCCGCTCGTCGCGGGCGCGCTTCTCCTGTTCTTCGACGAGCGCGAACGCGTGCTCAAGGCGATGATCAGCCTCGTGTCGTGCCTTGCGCTCGCCGCCGTCGCCATCAGCCTGTTCCGGCTTGCCGGCGGCGCGGAGGGCTTCGAGGGCGTCTACCTCCTCGGCAACTGGCCGGCGCCCTTCGGCATCGTGCTGGTGGTGGACCGGCTCTCGGCGCTGATGCTCGTCCTCGCCTCGATCCTCGCCATCCCGACATTGGTTTATGCGCTTGCCCGCTGGCACGCCGCGGGCGCGCATTTCCACTCGCTGTTCCAGTTCCTGCTGATGGGCCTCAACGGCGCGTTCCTGACGGGCGACCTCTTCAACCTCTTCGTCTTCTTCGAGGTGATGCTGGCGGCCTCCTACGGCCTCTTGATGCACGGCTCCGGCTCCATGCGCGTCAAGGCGGGCATGCATTACATTGCCGTCAACCTTGCCGCCGCGCTCTGCTTCCTCATCGGCGTCAGCGCCATCTACGGCTCGGCCGGCACGCTCAACATGGCCGACCTTGCGGTGCGCATCGGCGAGATCGAGGGCGAGCGGCGCATGCTCTTGGAGGCGGGCGCCGGCATCCTCGGCATCGTCTTCCTCATCAAGGCGGGCATGTGGCCCCTGAACTTCTGGCTGCCGGGCGCCTATAGCGCGGCGACAGCGCCCGTCGCCGGCATCTTCGCCATCATGAGCAAGGTCGGCATCTACGTCATCCTGCGCCTGTCGCTGCTCGTCTTCGGACAGGGGGCCTCCGCCGGCCTCGGCCTCAACGTGCTGCTCTACGGCGGCATGGCGACCATCGCCTTCGGCACGATCGGCGTTCTGGCCTCGCAGGCGCTCGGACGGCTTGCGAGCTATTCGGTGCTCGTCTCCTCCGGCACGCTGCTGGCCGTCCTCGGCCTCAACAACGGCGTGGTGACGGCGGGCGCGCTCTTCTACATGGTCAGCTCCACGCTGACGATCGGCGCGTTCTTCCTGCTCATCGAGCTGGTCGAGCGCGGGCAGGATGCCGGCGCCTCGGTCCTCGCCGTGACGATGGAAGCCTATGGCGATGCCGACGAGGAGGAGGAAGAGGTCGAGGTGGGCGTCACCATGCCCGGCACCATCGCTGTGCTCGGCACCTGCTTTGCCGCCTGCGGCATCCTCCTGTCAGGCCTGCCGCCGCTTTCCGGCTTCGTGGCGAAGTTCGCCATGCTCACGGGCATGATCGGCACGGGCGTTACGGGCGAGGGGCCGATCCCGGCCTCCGTCTGGTGGATCGTCGCCCTCCTCATCCTGTCGGGGCTCGCCGCGCTCATCTCGATGACCCGCGCCGGCATCCGCACCTTCTGGGCCTCGATGGAGGGCACGGTGCCGCGCGTGCTCGTCATGGAAATGGCGCCGGTCATGCTGCTGATCGCCCTGACGCTGGCGCTCACCGTCAAGGCCGGCCCGGCAATGACCTATATGGAGGAAACGGTCCGCAACCTGCATGAGCCCGCCGCCTATATCGATGCGGTCATGAACGCACGGCGCGCCGGCGTTGCCGAGCCGAGCGGGCCGGACGGCGGGGGAGGGATCTGACATGCTGCCCTATCCGCTGCTTTCCGCCTCGCTCGTCCTGATGTGGCTTGCGCTCAACGGCTTCACGCTCGGCCATCTCCTCCTCGGCTGCATCGTCTCGGTCTTTGCCTCCTGGGGCATGGCGGCGCTGCGCCCCGCCGAGCCGCACTTCGGCAAATGGTATCTCCTGCCGAAGCTCTTCGCCGTCGTGCTCTACGATATCGTGCTCTCCAACATCGCCGTGGTCTGGCTGATCGTCACCGGCGGGCGGCGTGAGCGAAGATCCGGCTTCGTCACCGTGCCGCTCGACCTTGAGAACCCCATCGGGCTGGCGGTGCTCGCCGTCGTGGTGACGAGCACGCCGGGCACGGCCTGGCTCGAATACAATTCGGTGCGCCGGACGGTGCTGATCCACGTCCTCGACCTCGTCGACGAGGCGGAGTGGCAGCACCTGATCAAGACGCGCTACGAGGCGCTGCTGATGGAGATCTTCCGATGAGCCACACGATCCTCCTCTGGTCCGTCGCCTTCGCGCAGGTGTGCCTCGCCATTGCCATGGCGCTTGCGGCGCTGCGGATGTTCCGGGGCCCGCGTGCCCAGGACCGGGTGCTCGCGCTCGACACGCTCTACGTCAATTCCATGCTGCTGCTGATGGTGTTCGGCATCCGCACCGGCAAGACGATCTATTTCGAGGCCTCGCTGGTCATCGGCATGCTCGGCTTCGTGGCGACCGTGGCGCTCGCCAAATTCCTCATGCGCGGGGAGGTGATCGAATGAGCACGATGGAACATGCCGGCGACCTGCCGGGCTGGGTGGCCCTTCTCGTCTCCGCCTTCCTCGTGATCGGCGCGGGGCTGACGCTCGTCGGCACGATCGGCTTTGCCCGCCTGCCGACCTTCTACGAGCGCATCCACGCCCCGACGCTCGGCACGAGCTGGGGAACGGGCGGCATCGTCATGGCGTCGATGATCTTCTTCACGGTGCTTTCGACCCGGCCCGTCGTGCACGAGATCCTCATCGGCATCTTCGTGACCGTCACCACGCCGGTGACGCTGATGCTGCTCGCCCGCGCCGCCCTCCACCGGGATCGCTCGGAGGGCAATCCGAACGTGCCGGCCGAAGCGCCTGCTGAGGATCCCGTTCCCGGCGAGTGACGCTTTCCCGCGAATTTTTTTGCGCCGGCCGCGACCCCTCGCGGCCGGGCGAAACGGTGGCTCGAAGCGGGATCGTCACGAGGATTCTGCTGTCCTCCAAAGACATTGTTAACCTTCATTTCCTAACCATCTACGCATCCCTATCGGCAATGATCGTCGAGTTTGCAGGTTCATGCGTATTTCCAGAACAAACTTCTATCCCATCCTTGAGACCGAAGGGGAAAACGACGAAAGCGCGTCGTATTACTCCTATGAAAACAATGATTTGCCCGAAGAGGCCATAGAGGCCCCGGTCTGGCATGCCGAAGGCGAGGCCGTCGCCAACGACGAAGCCTACCGGCCGCGCTTCCGCTCGCCGGCGCTGCGCAGCTACGATCCCGGCCAATATGCCGACGGAAGCTGGGAGAGCCATTTCTACATGGCCCCGAACGTGCGCTTCACCCGCACGCCCGACAAGATCGCCGCAAGGATCGAAGAGGCCGCGGCCGAAGAAGGCATGACGGCCGAGCAGCCCGTCGCCGAGCAGCCGGCCGCGTGGCAGGAGCCGGAGGCCCAACCCTCGCAGCCCCCGCAGCTTTCGCAGGCGGAACTGCTCCAGCGCCTGCGCGAGGCTCTGGACGACCGCCGCCGCCGCTTCGAGGCGCAGCAGCAGGCCGCCGTTGCCGCGCCGGTCGATCCTGTGCCGCAGTTCGTTCAGGCGGTCGTTTCCGCGGCGCGCAACACCGTGCCCGCCGACGCGCCCGTCGCCTACAAGCCGGCCGTGCCGCCGCAGATGCCGGCCGCGGCGCCGAAGCCCCTGCCGGTGCTCCAGCCCGTCGCAAAGGCAGACGCGCGCACCACGGTCAGCCGCTTCGCCAATCTGTCCGACCATGCCTTCTTCGAGACGATGGTTCCGGACGCGGTTGCAAGTGACCTGCCGGCAAGGCCAGCGGTCACCGTCATGCGCATGCCGCTGCCCACTCCCGCGCCGGCCGCAATCGCCGCGCCCGTCCTTCCGGTCGCGGCAGCGCCGAAGGCCGAGAAGCGTGAGGAACCGTCCTCCATCGCCTCGCTCTTCCGCGTCGTCGATTGCCGTCCGCCGGTCGCGCGTGCGGCCGTCGCGGAGCCGGTCGTCGCCGTTCCCGAGGTGGCGGTCGAGCCCGCCGCCGAAACGCCCGTCGCCGAGCCGGTGCCGGCCGTCGTCGAGAGCAAGCCGGCTCCCGCGGTCGCCGTTGCCGAGCCCGTTCGCGAAACGCCGTCCTCGGTGCTGTCGCGCGCCCGTCCCTTCCAGGTGACGATGGCGACGCCCTCCGGCGATACCTACGAATATCCGCCGCGCGAACTGCTGCAGGAACCGCCGCGCACGGTCGGCTTTGTGCTGACGCAGGAGCAGCTCGAGCAGAATGCCGGCCTTCTCGAAAGCGTGCTGGAGGATTTCGGCGTGCGCGGCGAGATCATCCATGTCCGCCCCGGCCCCGTCGTCACGCTCTACGAATTCGAGCCGGCGCCGGGCGTGAAGTCCTCGCGCGTCATCGGCCTTGCGGACGACATCGCCCGCTCCATGTCGGCGCTCTCGGCTCGCGTCGCGGTCGTGCCGGGCCGCAACGTCATCGGCATCGAGCTGCCGAACGCCACGCGCGAGACGGTCTATTTCCGCGAGATGATCGAGAGCCAGGATTTCGCCCGGACCGGATTCAAGCTGCCGATCTGCCTCGGCAAGACCATCGGTGGCGAGCCCGTCATCGCCGAGCTTGCGAAGATGCCGCACCTGCTCGTCGCCGGCACGACCGGCTCGGGCAAGTCCGTCGCCATCAACACCATGATCCTGTCGCTGCTCTACCGCTTCCGCCCGGAAGAGTGCCGCCTGATCATGGTCGATCCGAAGATGCTGGAACTGTCGATCTACGACGGCATCCCGCACCTCCTCACCCCCGTCGTCACCGATCCGAAGAAGGCCGTCATGGCGCTGAAATGGGCGGTGCGCGAGATGGAAGACCGCTACAGGAAGATGTCGCGCCTCGGCGTGCGCAACATCGACGGCTACAACAACCGCGTCGCCGCCGCGCGCGACAAGGGCGAGACGATCTCGATCAGCGTCCAGACCGGCTTCGACAAGGGAACCGGCGAGGCGATCAACGAGGAACAGGAACTTTCCCTCGAGCCGATGCCCTATATCGTCGTCATCGTCGACGAGATGGCCGACCTGATGATGGTCGCCGGCAAGGAGATCGAAGGGGCGATCCAGCGGCTTGCCCAGATGGCCCGTGCCGCCGGCATCCACCTGATCATGGCAACGCAGCGTCCCTCGGTCGACGTCATCACCGGCACGATCAAGGCGAATTTCCCCACGCGCATCTCCTTCCAGGTGACGTCGAAGATCGACAGCCGCACCATTCTCGGCGAGCAGGGTGCCGAACAGCTTCTCGGCCAGGGCGACATGCTGCACATGGCCGGCGGCGGGCGCATCGCACGCGTCCACGGTCCCTTCGTCTCCGACGAGGAGGTCGAGAAGGTCGTGCTGCACCTGAAGGCCCAGGGCCGGCCGGAATATCTGGAGACGGTGACGGCGGACGAGGAGGAAGAGGAAGACGAGAAGCAGGCGGCCGTGTTCGACAAGGGCGACGTGGCGGCCGAGGACGGCGACGATCTCTACGAGAAGGCCGTCAAGGTCGTCATGCGCGACCGCAAGTGCTCGACCTCCTACATCCAGCGGCGCCTCGCCGTCGGCTACAACCGCGCGGCATCCCTCGTCGAGCGCATGGAGAAGGAGGGTCTTGTCGGCCCCGCCAACCATGTCGGCAAGCGTGAGATCGTCAGCGGCGAGCGCGGCAGCTTCCAGCAGCCGGATGCCGGCGACGACGACTGAGACGGTCGTCCGCGGCGATTGCCCGATCAACGGGCAATTGTCCTACTTATTTGAATTGGATGGTTTTTTCCGGTCCGGCGCGCGAAAGCGGGCCGGATTTTTACCCTGTCCACGAGAAATTTCCGCTTGCTGCTCCATTTAATCGATTTGGCTTGCGGCGGGCTCCGTGAGCCCTGTTGCATATGGCGGACGATGTGTGAATAGTGCCGCCAATGCCGCGAAATCTGCGGCCAAGGAGGACAGGAATGGCATTGATCACCATGCGGCAACTGCTCGATCACGCAGCGGAGAACGACTATGCGCTGCCCGCATTCAACGTCAACAATCTGGAATATGTCCAGGCGGTGATGCGTGCGGCGGATGCGACGGATTCGCCGGTGATCCTCCAGGCAAGCCGCGGTGCGCGCTCCTATGCGGGCGATGCGTTCCTGCGTCACCTCATCCTCGGCGCCGCCGAGGAATATCCGCATATCCCGGTCTGCCTGCACCTCGACCACGGCGACCAGCCCTCCACCTGCATTTCCGCCATCACCAACGGCTTCACCTCCGTCATGATGGACGGCTCGCTGCTCGCCGACGGCAAGACGGTTGCGAGCTACGATTACAATGTCGGCGTGACGGCGGAAGTGGTGAAGATCGCCCATGCTGCCGGCGTCTCGGTCGAAGGCGAGCTTGGCTGTCTCGGCAACCTGGAAACGGGCGCCGGCGACAAGGAGGACGGCCACGGCTTCGAGGGCAAGCTCTCGCGCGAGGAACTCCTGACCGATCCGGACCAGGCGCTCGACTTCGTCACCAGGACGGGCGTGGATGCACTCGCCGTCGCCATCGGCACCAGCCACGGCGCCTACAAGTTCACCCGCGCGCCGGACGGCGAGATCCTGTCGATCGAGACGATCGCCAAGATCCACGCCAAGCTGCCGAACACGCACCTCGTCATGCACGGCTCCTCCTCGGTGCCGCAGGACCTCCAGGACCTCTTCACCGCCTATGGCGGCGAGATGAAGCAGACCTGGGGCGTGCCGGTCGCCGAAATCCAGAAGGGCATCCCGCTCGGCGTGCGCAAGGTCAATATCGACACGGACCTGCGCCTTGCCATGACCGGCTCGATCCGCAAGAACTTCAAGGAAAAGCCGGACAATTTCGACCCGCGCAATTACCTGAAGCCGGCCACCGCGCGCATGATGGAAGTCTGCAAGGAGCGCTTCGAGGCCTTCCGCACCGCCGGCAAGGCATCCAGCATCCGCGTCAAGCGCCTGCCCGACATGGCGAAGTTCTACGCCGCGCAATAAGCGCCGTCGGCAGCCTCCGTTTCCTCCCGGCCCCGCCGGGAGGCCCCTGCCTTTTTCTCATGGCCCGGCGGCAGGAATCCGTTGCGGGCAACCGTCCCTCCTCGTAAAAGATGGCGACCCGGACGCGTCGGCGCTCCGGTAGAAGGCGATCGAGCGAGGACGACATGAGCGTGGAACAGGCCCTGACAATCGCAGACCTCAAGGAACAGGCGCGCCGCCGCGTGCCGAAAATGTTCTTCGACTATGCCGATTCCGGTGCCTGGACCGAAGGCACATACCGCTCCAACGAAGACGACTTCCACAAGATCAAGCTGCGCCAGCGCGTGCTCGTCGACATGACGAACAGGTCGCTGGCAAGCGAGATGATCGGTGAGACGGTTTCCATGCCCATCGCGCTGTCGCCGACGGGTCTCACGGGCATGCAGCACGCCGACGGCGAGATGCTCGCCGCGCAGGCGGCCGAGGAGGCGGGCGTGCCCTTCACGCTGTCGACGATGAGCATCTGCTCCATCGAGGACGTGCGCTCCGTCACCACGAGGCCCTTCTGGTTCCAGCTTTACGTGATGCGCGACAAGGATTTCGTGCGCAACCTCATCGGCCGCGCCAAGGCGGCCGGCTGCTCGGCGCTGATCCTGACGCTCGACCTCCAGATCCTCGGCCAGCGCCACAAGGACCTGCGCAACGGCCTTTCCGCCCCGCCAAAATTCACGCCGAAGCACATCTGGCAGATGGCGACGCGGCCCTTCTGGTGCCTCGACATGCTCGGCACGAAGCGCCGCAGCTTCGGCAACATCGTCGGCCACGCCAAGGGCGTGACGGACCTCTCCTCGCTTTCGTCCTGGACGGCCGAGCAGTTCGATCCGCAGCTTTCGTGGAAAGACATCGAATGGATCCGGGACCTGTGGGGCGGCAAGCTGATCCTCAAGGGCATCCTCGACGAGGAGGACGCCCGCATGTCGCTGGAGAGCGGCGCGGACGCCGTCATCGTCTCAAACCACGGCGGCCGCCAGCTTGACGGCGCGCCGTCCTCGATCAGCATGCTGCCGCGCATCGTCGATGCGGTCGGCGATCGGATGGAAGTCCATCTCGATGGCGGTATCCGCTCCGGCCAGGACGTGCTGAAGGCGCTCTGCTACGGCGCCAAGGGCACCCATATCGGCCGCCCCTTCCTCTACGGCCTCGGCGCCGGCGGCAAGGCCGGCGTGCGACGTGCCATCGAGATCATCCGCAAGGAGCTCGACACGACCATGGCGCTCTGCGGCGAGCGCGACGTGAAGAACCTCTCGCGCAACAACCTGCACAAGGACGTGTGAGGCCGTTTACACGATCTCGCCGTAAAGCGTGCGTTCAAGGGCGGTCACTTCGCTGGCGAAGCGGCGGTATTCGGCGCGCTTGAGGGCGAGGAAGACGTGGTGCAGGCGCTCGCCGAGGGCGTCCTTCAGGAAGGAAGAGCAGGTCGCCGTCTCGATGGCGCTGCGCCAGTCGGGCGGCAGGTCGTCGCTCGCGGTTTCGGCATAGGCGGTCGTCTCGGGGCCGGGATCGGCCTTTGCGAGGATGCCTTTGCGCATGCCGGCGAGCACCGTCGCGCCGACGAGGTAGGGATTGGAATCGATGCCGGCGGCGCGCTGTTCGAGATGGCGGCCGGCGGGCGCGCCTGTCGGAATGCGCACGGCGACGCTGCGGTTGTTGGTGCCCCAGGTCGGCGTGGTCGGGGCATAGCTCTGGGCCGAGAAGCGCCGCCAGGAATTGAGATGCGGGGCGAAGACGAGCATGGATTCGTGCATCGTCTCGAGAAGCCCGGCGACGGCGTTTTTCAGCAGCGGGGCAAGCGTTTCATCCCGGTCGGCGAAGAGGTTGTTGCCGTCCGCGTCGGCAAGGCTGGCATGAACGTGCATGCCGGAGCCCGCGCGGCCGGCGAAGGGCTTCGCCATGAACGAGGCCATCATGCCGTGGCGCAGGGCAAGGGCGCGCAGGAGGCGCTTCAGCATGGCGAGGTCGTCGGCGGCCCGCAGCGCATCGCCGTGGCGCAGCGTCAGCTCGAACTGGCCTTGTGCATATTCCGATATCATTGTCTCGACGGGCAGGCCCTGCGCCTCCGCGCCGCGATAGACGGCGTCGATGAAGGGCTCCAGCCGGTCGAGTTCGCTGACGCCGTAGACCTGGATGCCCTCCGGCCGTTCGCCGGAGAGCGGCAGGCGCAGCGGCTGGAAATTGCCGTCCGCGGTGCGCTCGCGGTCGAGAAGGTAGAATTCCAGCTCGTAGGCGAGGATCGGGTGGAAGCCGTCGCTCTCAAGGCGGTTCACCTGCCGGGCGAGCGCATGGCGCGGATCGGCCGCCATCGGCGTGCCGTCGAGCTCGAAAAGGGCAAGCCGCACCTCGCCGCGCGGCGGCGACGTCCACGGCAAGGGCACGAGCGAACCGGGTATGGGCCATGCCCGCCGGTCCGCATCGCCGTCCGACCAGACGAGGCCGGTCTCCTCCACGTCCTCGCCGGTGACGTCGAGGCCGAGGATGGAGCCTGGAAGATGCCGCCCGGAGCGGAAGATCGCCAGCAATTCGTGCCGCCGGACGATCTTGCCGCGGGCGATGCCGTTGAGGTCGATCAGCACGAGGTCGAAGGCGCTGATCTCCGGATGGGCGGCAAGAAAGGCCTCCGCCTCGGCGATGCCGGCGGCTTCGGGCGGACGGGCGGCAAGGTCGCGGCTCACGCGGCGGCCCTCCGCTCGGAAAGGCGGCCGAGGACGGTCGCGAAGGCCGCGACGAGCCCGTCGGCCTGGCTCTCAGAAAGGGCGGGGCTGACGAGCACCATGTTGTGGAACGGCGTCAGCAGGTAGCCGAGATTGAGCATGGAAAGATGCAGCGCCGCCTCGATCGTGTCGGAGGCGGCCGCGCGGGCCTCGGCGGCGTTCCTGACCGGCACGGGCGAGAAGACGACCTCCAGCCGCGCGCCGACGCGCGAGACGGTCCAGTCGAGCCCGGCGGCGGCGATGGCGGCGGTGAAGCCGGCCTCGATGCGGTCGGCATTGGCCTGCATCCTGCCGTAGGCCTCCTCGGTCATCACCTGTTCGAGGCAGGCGCGCAGGCAGGCAAGTTGCAGCGCGCTGCCGGAAAGCGTCGTGCCGATGCCGGAATGGCCGTGGCCGCTCTGCTCGCGGCGGATGACGTGCAGCCGGTCGGAGATCGCCTGCGTCATGCCCCAGACGCTGACCGGAACGCCGCCGCCGATCGGCTTGCCCATGACCATGAAGTCGGGTTCGAGCCCATGCACCGCCGTATAACCGCCGAGGCCCGTGGAGATCGTATGCGTCTCGTCGATGAGGAGCAGCGTGCCGGCGGCCCGCGTCAGCCGGCGCAGCGCGTCGTGGAAGCCGGGCGCGGGCGGGATCATGCCGCAATTGGTCATCACCGGCTCGGCGAGCACGCAGGCGATGTCGTGGCCGGCGAGCGCCTTTTCCAGCGCCGTTTCGTCGTTGAAGGGAATGGAAACGGTGAGTTCGCCGAGGTCGCGGACCTGGCCGAGCAGGTTGCGGCGCGAGACGGTCCTGCCGTCGACAAGATCGACCAGCGTGTCGTCCACCGCGCCGTGGTAGCAACCGTCGAAGACCAGCAGCTTCGCCCGGCCGGTGACGGCGCGCGCGACGCGGATGGCGAAACGGTTGGCATCGCTCGCCGTCGCGCCGAGCTGCCAGCGCGGCAGGCCGAAGCGTTCAACCAGCAGGCGGCCGACGACGGCGGCGTCCGAAGAGGGCAGCATGGTGGTGAGGCCGCGCGTGCCGGCATTCCTCAGCGCTTCAAGGACCGGCGCGGGGCCATGGCCGAACATCGCACCCGTATCGCCGAGGCAGACGTCGACGATGCGGTTGCCGTCGAGATCGACGAGCTCGGCCCCGCTTGCCTGATCGACGACGAGGGGAAAGGGCGTTGGCCAGTCGAGCATCCAGTGCTGCGGCACGCCGTCGAAGAAGCCGGAGGTCGCCTCGTCATGTGCGGCTGCCGAGCGCGGCCGTTTTGCGCGGAAAACCTCCGCCTCCGCCTCGATCAGCGCGCGGGCGCGCGCCTCCAGCTTCTCCCTCTCCATCCCGTTCTCCAGCCGCTCCCCAAAATGTGATCACATATTGGTTGATGTGATTTCAAGTGTCAAACGGCAAGATGGCCTACAGCGAGCCGACGATGCGCAGCCAGTCGTGCACCGTGGCGGCGGCCCTCCGTTCCGCCGAACCGCGGGCGAGGGGTTTCCTGGCGTCCAGGCCGCGCACCTCGCTCGGGCTCATGGCGAATTGCTGGCGGAAGGCGCGCGAGAAGGCGGAGATATCGGCAAAGCCGCAGGCATAGGCGACCTCGCCCACCGTCCGCTTGCCGTCGTCGACGAGCATGTCGAAGGCCGCGCGCAGACGGCGCGTGCGGATGTGGTCGGTGACGCCGCCGAACGGCTCGAAAAGCCGGTAGAGCGAGGCGCGGGAGAGGCCGAAGACCTTGCAGAGATGATCGGGGTCGAGATCGGGCCGGGCGATGTTCTGCTCGATATAGCGCCGGATTTCCATGATGGCCGCGCCGCGCACGGTCGGCGAGGGCTGGCTGCGCGCGGCGACCTGCGGCGCGATGAGCGTGGCGACGAGATTGGCCGTGGCGGTGACGATCGCCGGGGCTTCGGCCTGGCTGATATCCGCCAGGTCCTCGAAAAGGGTGCGCAGATGGTTGCCGATCAGCCGGGCCGGACTGGTGGAGCGCTTGAGCAGGAGGCCATGCAGGGCATCGTTCTGCGCCTCCCTGCTGAAAAGCAGGTGGCGGGGCAGGACGAGCGTGAGGTTGCGGCAATGCGGCGTTTCCGCATGGAGCGGGCGCGAAAGGTCGAAGAAGGAGACGTCGCCCGCCTCCACCAGCACCGTCTCGTTGCCGATGGTGCGCAGGTCGCTGCCTTCAAGCGTCACCTGCACGAAGATGAGGTCGAGCCCGCTGCGCGCGATGCGGCCGGGATCCCGTGAGAACGTATAGGTCGTGCCCACCATGTCGGCGGCGAAGAACAGCGCGGGACCCATGAAATAGGAGGAAAGGCGGGTGCGGAAGTCGGCGAGCCGCTCCGGCGTCTGCACCGTCGCGCGGAAGATCGGGTCGAGCGTCTCGGCAAAAAGCTGGCTCCGGCGCCTGCATTCGGGGCCGGCTTCCACGACGATGGCGTTCGAGGGCAACTTGTCTTCGGTGCTCATGGCGCTCGCGATGTTCGAAAGAGACACATGACCGATTCAAGGGGTGAAAAGGCCAGAAGTTCCCGGGCATCTGCCCGGCTGCCGGGCAGGTATGTCTTTGCACTCTGTATCATTCTTTTGACGCCTCGTCTCATATTGAGGCATCGGGCGCGCCTTGCGATTGACAGGCGAAGCCGGCTGTAACCCCATGGAAAATAATGGGTCCATTCGGATCCGCGGCGCGGCGGAAAGGCGTCGGATAGGGGCATGGCAGGCATGGATCAGGTTGCATTCGACGGCGGTTCGGTGGGGTTCCGGGTGTCGCCGGACGAATTTCTTCGCGCGCCGCAATTTGCGGCCGCGCGGGACGAAGTGATCGAAGGAAAGTTGTCGCTCTATGAAGGCAGCCATCTGTTCAACCGGCTGATCCTGGAAGAGGGCCGCCTGCTGTGCCATCTCGCAGCCCTGTCGCTCCATGCCGCGCAGGACATGGCAAAGCCCGCGACCTGGCTGACGCTGGGCCGCCTGCAGCGCGAGGTGACGGAGCTGGGGGTTGCAAGCCGCAACCGGGTGGAGGCGCAGGTCTCCTGTCTTCGCAGGTACGGTTTCCTCACGCAGCAACCCCACGCCTCGGATCGCCGCGTCCGTCTCCTCGTGCCCAACGAGGCGCTGCTTGCACGCGATGCCGGTGTCCTGGGCGTGCTTTTGAACGGGCTTGCGCTTTTCGGCCTGTCGCCGCCCGCCGGGCAGCCGGGCGCGCCGGATGCGACGCTGCACAGGGCGCTGCGGCGCGCGACGCTGCCGCGTCTTCCCGCCCTCAGCCGGCTGATCCGCCGCCATCTGCCGCTTGCGCCCTTCTTTGCCCATGACTGCGGCTACATGATCCTGCTGCTCCTCCTGCGCGGCGCCCGGCAGAACGGTGATGGTGGGATCGCGACGGGATACCAGTGGCTCGCCATGCAGACGGGCGTGTCGCGCACTCATGTACGCCGCCTTCTGGAGGCCGCGAGGAGCGCGGGCCTGCTGACGATGGAAACGCGCGGCGGCCATGACATAAGGCTGGCGCCGGCGATGTGGCAGGCGGCGGACCGCTGGTTTGCCGATCAGTTCGCCTTCATGGACCTCCTGCTGCGCGAGGCGCTTGCCGCCTAGCCGGCGGCCGATCCTTGCCCGCCGCCAGCCGGTCCGTCTGGAACAGGAAGTCCGCCGGGAAATGCTTGAGGAGGAACGCCGCCGAGGCGGCGGCGATCCGGAAGGTCGGGATCTGGTCCGGTATGTCGATCATCCGCGCCGTATCGCCCGGCCGGGCGTCAGCGGACGCCGGACTCGACGATGCCCCTGGTCAGGCTTCCCGTCGCCGGATAGAGCGGGATCAGGCAGGCCTGAAGCGCATGGTAAAGGTCGCCCTTGCCGGCGAACAGGGTGTAGCTCGGGACAAGGTCTTCCGTCAGTTCCTCATGCCAGCCGCCGCGATCCTGATCGAGGAAATGGCGGGCGATGCCGTCCCAGATCCTGCGATACCACGTCTCGTGGAAATCGTCCGGCAGGTGTTCGCACAGGAATGCGGCAGCGCCCGCGCCTTCGGCCATGGGCCACCAGAGCTTGTTGCGCTTGGCCGGTTCGTCGTTCCAGTCGAGCGTATAGAAGAAGCCGCCCTTCTCCTTGTCCCAGCCAAGTGCGATCGACTGGGCGAAGAGCGCCTTCGCCGCCTCCGGCATCCATGCGTGCCTGCCGCCGCTGAGCGCGTGGAGCTGAAGGATGAGGCGGGCCCATTCCAGCCAGTGGCCGGGCGTGGTGCCGGATGGGCGGAACATTTCGTTGCCCTGGTAGTCCTTGTCGAGCACCCAGTTCTCATCGAAATGCTCCGGCACGCGGAAGCCGTTTTCGCCGGCGCGACGGCGGATGATGAGATCGGCGATGCTGACGGCCTTGTCGAGATAGCCCTTCTCGCCGGTCGCCTCGTAGGCGGCCATCAGCGCCTCGGTGAGATGCATGTTGGAGTTCTGCCCGCAGTAGCCCGGAACGGGCGTCCAGTCGGCTTCGAATTCCTCGGCGATGGCACCGTGCCTGTCGTCCCAGAAACGGGTTTCCAGGACGTCGGTGACGTCGGCGATCATGCGGTCGGCGTCCGGATGGCCCGCGACCTTGGCGCTGGAGGCGGCGAGCAGCACGAAGGCGTGGCCGTAGCCCTGCTTGCTGGCGTCGAGCAGGCCGGCATTGTCGAGCGACCAGTGGTAGCCGCCGCGCTCATGGTCGCGGTGCTTCTCCCAGAGATATTTCATGCCGTGGTCGACGATATCGTCGGAGCCCGGGCGGCCGAGCAGGCTGCCGATGGAAAAGCAATGCACCATGCGCGCCGTGGAATGGATGCCGCGCACCGGATTGCCCGGATTGATCGGCCGGCCTTCGGCATCCAGTTCATGGAAGCCGCCGAGCGGATTGAAGGTCCGGTTCTGGAAGAAATCGAAGAGGCGGTTTGCCTCCCGCCAGAGCCATTGGCGGTGATAGTCGCGCTTGCGCCAGGCCGTGCCGAGATGTCCCGTTGCGCCCATGTTGGGGGTCTCCTTTTGTAAGCGGTCCGCATTGCCTGCCCGATGGGGACCGGCCGGAGCGTGGGAAACGATGCCGTGGCGCGGGGATGCGCACGGCCCGCAACGCTCGCAATGACGGCTGGCCTCGGACGGGCGGGGAGGGGATTTATGGCCCAGAACGATCGGCCCCGCAACCCGCCGCACCCTGCGCGGCGGCATCCGCGTGCGTCGGGGGCCTTCATGGCGGGAAGTGTGAAAGGCCAGTTCATCATTGTGGCGAAAATGAGAAAAAATATCCTACCAATCTTATAGGGAAAATGTATAAATGATCGAAAGAACGGCGGAATGACACTCCGCCCGCAGAGCCGGAGACCGGCCTGCCAGCAAGGGATGATGGCATGAGCAATGCGAAACTCGGCGGCCACTCCAGCCACGGTTGCCTCGGTCCTGCCGGCAACCGCAGGACCCGCCGCGCCGAACGGCAGGTTCTCGTCAACAACATCGCCGTCGTCGGCGCCTTCCTCTTCGTCAGCGCCGTCGTCCTCGGCTTCATCGGCTGACACATCAAACCGTAGACAGCAAGGAAATCGCGTGCTTCGCAGGCTTTTCGGCCACGAAGCTCCCGGAGCGGGGGCGTTTCGCCGGCCAGCCTGAACGCCTGCCCACCATGTAGGCCTTACGAGGCCATCCTATGACGGGCAGGCCGCAGGTTACATCAGCATCAACTTGTCGTTCAGCGCCATCCAGCCGCCCGGTTCCCGGATCAGGGCAGCAGTGTCGTGCTTGCCGAAGATGCGGGTGAAGCTGCGCTTGGTGAATATCTCGTAGAACATCGCCGAGGCGGGGCCGACCGGGCCGGCGCGGCTGCTCAGCACGCTGGAGATCACCGTTTCCTGGTAGGCGCGCCAGTGGACTTCCATCGCCGTGCGGGCGACGAGCTTGCTCAGCGTCACCTTGATGCCGAGCTTGGCCACCGTCGTGGCGACGCTGGTGGCAAGGCCGACAGCGGGGATCGGGATGGCGGCGCCTGCAAGGCCCACGCCGCGCACGCCGATCTTGGCGACCTTCGCCTTGAGCATCGCGTCGACCCAGCGCGTGACCGTCTCGCTCTTCTTGAAGCCCTTGCCGGCCGCCTTGATGCCGACGAGGTGAGCCGCGGTGGTGCCGACGGCGCTGCCTTCCTTGAGGATGCTGCCGACGTCGACCGCCGTCACGCCCGAAGCAAGGCCGCCCGCGAGGCTGACGGCGCTGCCGCCGAGGCCCTTGAAGGTGCGGCCGGTGAAGTATTTGCGCGTTCTCGGCGACATGCCGTCATGGCCGTTGGCCAGGAAGGCGGGATTCGGAATGATCTTCTCATCGGCGTCCGTCGCGCCATAGGCCTCGCGCAGAAAATGCACGACGGCAACGATGCTGGCGGCGGTATCGTCCATGTCCGCGATGGATTCGACGACACACCAGCACACGTCCTCGGCGTCATCCTTGTCCAGAGCGCCAAAATTGAAACTGCTCGGCACGATCTTCTCCCCCCTGTTTGCGAGAAGCCCCAAGCGGCAACGCTCCGGTCATGCCGACCGGCGGCCGCTTTACCTCGTTGTTTTCGCTGGATTTGCGCAGCGTCGCGTGATTCCCCTGCAACGGCCCAAGGCCCGCATGGAGGCTACTTCAAAGTCCGTGGAATTGACAGAGGCAAGTCGCGTTACGGCTGCATTTTTCGCAGCTAGAGCAACCGCCGGACCACCAGCACCGTGATGTCGTCGAATTGCGCCGCGCCGTTGGCAAAGTCCTGCGCCTTGGCAAGCACGGCGCGGGCGAGCTCACCGGCCGGAAGGCCGCGGTTCACGGCGATTTCCGCAAGGATGTTCTCCGTGCCGAACTGGGCCTGATCGGCGTCCTGCATGTCGGAAAGGCCGTCGGACGTCAGGAAAAGGCAGTCCCCGACGGCAAGGACAAGCTCGTGGTCGCGGAAATCCAGTCCCTCGATGACGCCGAGCGCCGGATCGGGCTGTGTCGCCAGTTCCGCGACGGAGGCCGCGTTGCTGAGGATCGGATAGACGTGGCCGGCATTGCAATAGGACAGGCGGCCGGTCGAAAGCTCGTAGAAGGCGAGGAAGAGCGTGACGAAGCGGGATTGCGGGTTGTTCTTATTGAGCTCGTCATTGACGAGGGCGACGATCTCGGAGGGGCGCGGCACGCGGCCGGAAACGGCGTGGAACTGCAGCGTGCCGGCGCGCAGGAGGCTGCGCGTGCGGGCCATGAACAGCGCGGCCGAGGCACCCTTGCCGGCGACGTCGCCGATCGCCAGTGCGATGAGGCCGGGTGCCACCTCGAAGACGTCATAGAGATCGCCGCCCACCTCGAGCGCCGGATCGACGCTGGCGAAGATGTCGAGCTGTCCGGGATCGACCGGAAAATCGCTCGGCAGCATGGATTGCTGGCAGAGCCAGGCTTCGGCGAGCTCCTGCTCGAGCCGTTCGAGTTGGCGCCGGTTCATGTCGCGCAGGAGCTTTCGCTCCAGCACCGCACCGACACGGGCGGCCAGCAGCGCCGGGTTGAACGGCTTGGGCAGGTAGTCTTCGGCGCCGAGCTCGATGCAGCGCACCACGGTCTCGATTTCCGATGCGGCGGAGATCATCACGACCGAGGAGGTCCGCAGCCAGCCTTCCTCCTTCAGGGCCTGCAACGCATCGATGCCGTTCATGCGCGGCATCATTACGTCGAGCAGGATGAGGTCGAAGGGCTCGGCGCGGACCTTGTCGAGTGCTTCGAGGCCGTCGCTTGCCTCCTGGACGTGGACGAGCCCCTGCCGCCGCAGGCGGCGCGCAAGCACATCGCGGTTGTCCTCGACATCGTCGACGATGAGGATTTTCGCCTGTGAGAAATCCAAGGAGGGCCTCGTGATTGCTATGCGGAAGCGGTGCTCCGCCCCGCACGTTACGCCAAACGCGCTTTGTTGCAAGACGCCGGAGCGTCTAGCGTCCGTTGATCGACAGCATGCCGGTGACGGGATCGATCGCGGTGTTGAAGACCACCGCCTCGCTGGAGGACTCGGTTTCGAGCAGCGCGTTGATCTGGAAGCGCAGTACGCGCTCGACCTGGTTCTCCGGAACGATCAGCGCGACGGAGAGCTCGCGGAAGCGCGGCTCGAAGCGGCGGATGACTTCTTCGAGGTGCTTGCGGAACTGCTCCTGCTGCGTTGGGGAGGCGAGGTGCTGGCTTTGCACCTCCTGCAGGCCGTAGGAGAGGATCGACTGCTGAAGCTCCGCCAGCCGGGTATCGCCGGGCAGGCGGCCGGGGCGGGTGTTGAAGAGGATTTCGAGGTCGCGGCGCACGGATTCATGCAGTTCCTGCATGGCGCGGTCGACGCTGCGATCCGTTTCGATGCTGTCGCCCTGCAGCAGCCGGTCGAAAAGCGGCAGGCGGGGCGGGACCTTGTTGGGGGTGCGGGCCATGGCTCTTCCCTACCGCGTCCGCAACGTCTGCACTTCCGTGCGCATGCGAAAGCCCGAGACGACCTGGTCGAACTGGAAATGCGGCTGGAGATGGAGCACGCAGTTCATGACGCCGTGGCGGCCGCTGACCTCGTTCATCTCGATGCGCGCGCCGGCAAGCGGATAGCGGGCCTTCAACTCGTCGCCGGCATCGGTATTGCCGATCGTGTAGCCGCGCAGCCAGTCTTCGAGATAGCGTTCCAGCTCGTGCGGCGTCGTATAGGCGCCGACCCGGTCGCGGGCCATGATCTTCACGTAGTGAGCGAAGCGGCTCATGCACATGACATAGTGCAGCATGGCCGAGAGCCGTCCGTTGACCTGCGCGGGCAGGTCGTTGTCGGCGGGTGCCGCATAGAGCGACTGGGCGCCGAGGAAGACGACGGAGCGGTCGAAATTGCACGGGGTCAATGCGATGAAGCCGAGCGCTTCGAGGATCTTCTGCTTCTTATCGGTCAGCTCCACTTCGAGCGGACGGCGATAGGCGACGGCCTCGCCGGTGGAGAAATTCGCCACGGGAAGCTGGGAGACCACGCCGCCTGAATCGCGCTGGACGCCGCGCGTGCCGCACATGTCGGCGAACCAGCCGCGCTCGCGGAAGGCGCGGATGGCGATGACGCCGAAGGCGAAGGCGGCATTGCCCCAGAGCCAGGAATCGACGCCCGTGCCGCCCTCGCTGTAGCGGAAACCGTCGAGCCGCGCGGCGCTGTCGCGGTAGCGGTCGCGCAGGAGGACGCGCGGCATGGCGATGCCGAGGAAGCGGCTGTCCTCGAGATCGCGCAACTGCCGCCAGCGATGGTATTCGCCGAGCTGGAAACCGGAATCCAGCCGCTGCGCATAGGAAAGGTCCGCGAAGGTGGTGACGCCGAAGAGCTCCGGCGCTGCACCGAGGATGCAGGGCGAGAACGCGGCGGCGGCGACCTGCGCCAGGCCCGTCAGCGTGCCGACGTCGTCCTGCGCGCCGCTGCCGGGCGCCGGGCGGTGCCGCACGGCATGGTCGCAGAGGAGAAGACCGTAGGGCACGCCGCCGGGCATGCCGTATTCCTCGTTGTAGACCTTGGCGAAAAGCGTGCTCTGGTCGAATTCGATGGCGCGGTCGAAGTCGCGCGACAATTCCGTCCAGGTGGCGTTGAAGAGCTTGACGCGGACCTTGTCGTCATTGCCGGTCTCGGAGAGCAGGAGGTCGACGCCGCGCCAGGAGGCTTCGAGGCGCTTGAATTCCGGCCGGTGGATGATGGCGTCGATCTGGTCGCCGAGAAGGACGTCGATGGCTGCGATGTCGCGCGTCAGCACCGCACGGCGCGTGGCACGCGGGCCGAACCAGAGGCGAAGGCACTCTTCCGGGTCGTCGCTTGTAAGGAAGCGGTCCAGCGCGGCGGCCTCCTCGTCCGTGCCGCGGCCGAGCGCGGCGGCGGCGATGCGAAGCCGGAGCCCGGCTTCGCTTTGTCTTGCACCATCGCCGTCGGAAGCGGCGTCCACGGCGATGGCGGCGTCTTCGTTCATCCGGGCGTCAGCCCATCTGCGGAATGCGTGCGACGAGGCGCATGGAAGCGGTCAGCTCTTCCATCTGCAGCCACGGGCGCAGGTAGGCGACGGCATTGTAGGCGCCCGGCGAACCCGGGATCTCCTTCACCGTGACCTGGGCTTCGGCCAGCGGATACTGCGCCTTCATCTCGGCGCTCGCATCCGGATTGCCGTTGACGAAGTTGCGGATCCAGTTGTTGAGCCAGGTCTCGCAATCGCTGACCTCGAGGAAGGAGCCGATCTTGTCGCGGCCCATGACCTTGAGGTAGTGCGAGAAGCGCGAGGTCGCCATGATGTAGGGCAGGCGGGCGGAGATCGCCGCGTTGGCCGTCGCATCCGGCTTGTCGTACTTCTTGGGACGCTGCGTCGTCTGGGCGCCGAAGAACACCGCATAGTCCGTGCTCTTGTAGTGGCAGAGCGGCAGGAAGCCGAGCTTGGAGAGTTCGGCTTCGCGGCGGTCGGTAATGCCGATTTCCGTCGGGCACTGCTGGTCGGCATCGCCGTCGTCGCTGGTGAAGGTGAAGGTCGGCAGGTTTTCCACCTTGCCGCCGCCTTCGGCGCCGCGGATGGCGACGCACCAGCCGTACTTGGCGAAGGCCGAGGTCAGGCGTTCGCCAAGCGCATAGGACGCGTTCATCCAGGAGAACTCGTCCGACTTCATCTTCGATACGACGCCGTTGGCGTCGATCGGCGCTTCCTCGAACTTGAACTCCTCGATCTGCTTGCCCTGCGAGCCGTAGGGAACGCGGGCGAGAACGCGTGGCATGGTGAGCGTGACGAAGCGGCTGTCCTCGCTGTCACGGAAACCGCGCCACTTGATGTATTCCGAGCTGTCGAAGATCTTTTCGAGATCGCGCGGCTTGGACAGTTCCGTGAAATTTTCCAGACCGAACATCTTCGGGCTCGCGGCCGAGATGAAGGGCGCGAAGGAGGCGGCGGCGACGTTCGACATGCCCTGCAGCACTTCGAGGTCTTCCGTGCCGTTGCCGAACTCGAAATCGCCGATCAGCGCGCCGTAGGGCTCGCCGCCGGGCGTGCCGAATTCGTTCTCGTAGAGCTTCTTGAAGATCTGGCTCTGGTCGAATTCGACGGCCTTGGTCAGGTCCTTGTGCAGTTCCTTCTTCGTCATGTTGAGAACGCGGATCTTCAGCGTGGAGCTGGTCTCCGAGTTCTTGACGAGATAATTGAGGCCGCGCCAGGAGCCTTCCAGCTTCTGGAATTCCTCGTTGTGCATGATCGCGGTGAGCTGCTTGGAAAGCTTCTCGTCGATCGCGGCGATGGCCTTGTTGAAGGTCTGCGTCAGGTTCTTGCTGAAGGTCACGGTGCCCGAAAGGGCTTCCGACGTCAGTGTGCGCAGGAGGTCCTGGATCTCGTCCGGCTCGGCCGTCTTGGTGACCTGGATGGCCTGGTCGAGAAGGCTCAGGGAGCCGGTTTCTTCGGCGACAGCGGCGCTGCCGGCTGCTTGGGTCTCGGCGCTCATTCCCTTACTCCTTTTCTGCGCCAAGCTCGCCGGCCAGAGCCGTCAGCTTGTCGGTGTTCTGCAGCACTTCCTCGAGCAGGCTTTCCAGCTCTTCGGAACGGTCGACCTTGGACATCAGGTCGCGCAGCTTGTTGCGCACGGCCAGCAGCTTGCGCAGCGGCTCGACCTGGTCGACGATCGCGCCGGGCTCGAAGTCGTCGATCGACTTGAACTTCAGCGAGACCGGCAGCAGCGATTCGTCGCCCGCCAGCGTGTTCTCGACCTTGAACTCCGCGCCGGGCGTCATGCGCTGCATGACGTCGTCGAAATTGTCGCGGTCGACCTGGATGAACTTGCGGTCGCGCAGCGGCTTCTGCGGCTCGTAGGGCTTGCCGGAAAAGTCACCGATCACGCCGACGACGAAGGGCAGCTCCTTGCGGACCTGTGCGCCTTCCGTCTCCACGTCGTAGGTGATGTGGACGCGCGGTGCGCGCACTCTCTTCAGTTTCTGTTGAACGCTTTCTGCCATGGCGGCCCCCTCTTCAAGCGGTGGATTTTCTGCAACTCGTCATCAGTAACTCTGTTCGGCCGGCTCCGGCGGCTTGATGCCGGCCGCCAGCAGGATCCGCTGCAGGTGGGACGGATCCTCGACCAGTTCCAGCAGCAGTTCGGGCAGGCTCATGCGCGCTCGCCGGACGGCGTCGTCGAGCGTATAGGACATGGGCGAATGGGGCTCCGTCTTGCGGAAGTATGCGGCGATGCGGGACAGTTCCGCCAACGCCTCCTCACGCGACTGGTAGCCCTCGATCCTGCGCACGACGACGGTGGTTTCCCCCGCCGCCGTCGTTCCGGCTTCGCCCTCTTCCGCCGGGCCGGTCTCCTCGCTATCGGCAGAATAGTTCGCGACCGCGAGCTTGTCAGCGGCGAAATGGGTGATGGAGCGGGAGATTTCCTCCAGAAGCTCGCGCAGCGCCGAGACGGGCGGGGCATCCATGCCGGCGACCGCATCGAAGGCCGTGGACATGTCGGCAAGCGCGGCGAGCGCCTCGACGATTGCCGACTGGGTTTCGGCGAAGAAGCTGGCCGGCGTATCGGCCACGCTCTCCATGAACTGCTCCATCGTCACGGCGCCGTTGTCGATGCGCTCCTGCCGGCGGGTGCTGTCGGTGACCTTGGAGAGGTCGGTCGCCTGCTCGTAATTCCACAGCGAGAAGCTGCCCTGCGAGCCGTTTGTGATCGGCACGAGGCGGATCGGCTGGATGAGGGTGCCGACGGCGCCCGAGCCGTTGAGGCCGGCGACTGCGGAAACCTTGCCTTCGACACCGTCCTCGTCGAGCTCGGGGAAGCAGGTTTCCCAGAAGCCGGTGACGATGCCCGTCATGACCTTCAGGCCGTCGCGCAGGCCCGCAAAGCCCTCCTGGCGCAGCAGCGCCTCGATCAGCCAGGCGGCGATTTCGAGGTCCTTGCCGTGCGCGCCGAGAATCTCCGTCGCCGTCTCGGCCACCGTATCCCATTCCTCCGGCGGCGCGCCGCCGATTTCCACGGTGGCGCGCTCGGCCGAGCGGGCGGCGTTGCGGGCATCCTTGGTGCGGTAGTAGAGCGAGATGGGAGAGCTATCCGAACGCGGATCCGTTCCGGAAGGCGCATCTTCCGAAATCGGCTGGAGCAGAGCATCGATATCGATAACCTGCGGCAGAGCCATGGGTAGAGATCCCTTCTTCCCTCGCGGGACGGTCACGGAGGCATCGGCCGCAAGCCGCTTCCACCGCACGTAAAAACAGAATTCTAACTCGGATACCGCTACTCATGCGGGCTGGCGAATGATGCTTAGCCCCAAATACTTAATCGACCTTGAAGCGAACCTTGCGATTCCTTCAGGATCCGTTCGCGCCCGTCGGGCGCTCGCCGGGCAGCCAGCCGTTGCCGCCGTTTGCGACGTTCACGGCCCGCACGACCGCCGTCTCGAAACGGTCGGCCAGCGTCGTCGCATCGCCCGCCGTGATCGACAGCAGCACCGACGCCCCGACGCCGATCGGCCCGAGGCGCGGATCGGCTTCCGCGTCCGGCATGCCCTCCGGCGCCAGGCTTCCGCCCGACCAGAAGACGGCGAGCGCGGCATAAGCCGCCGCTCCGGTGAAATTGGCCGATTCGGCGCATTCCATGCAAGAGCGGCGACGGGCTTCGTCCGGCGCGTAGACCCAGGCGGCCGCCCGTTCGAGGCACAGGAGTTCCAGTTCCGTCGGAGCGTGGAGACTGGTCTTCGCCACCACATAAGCCCACCAGACCGCCTCGCGGATCGGCAGGGCGAAGGCGAGGAAGCGGATGGCATCCCCGATGTTCTCCGCATCGACGAGCAGCGACAGGAAGCCCTGCGGCGACAGGTCGGGCAGGAGGAAGGGCCGCGCCTCGGCAGACAGGTCCGCCCGGCCGCAGATCTCCTGCGCCGTTTCGGCCGTCACCTTGCGGAAGGCTTCCGTCTGGATCTTCACCATCTGCCCTTCGTTCCACCAATTCCGGTTGCGCCCTCGCGCGGGAATTGTCTCAATTGATCTTCACCATGCCGCCCTTGAGGATGGCCATGCCGTCGCCGGCGACATTGACGATCGGGCCCTTCACGTCGGTCTTGGCGGAGCCCTCGATCGAAAGGGTGACGCCCTTCATGGTGATCCCGCCCGGGGTGAGCTCCACCGTGCTGCCGCCGCATTTGAGGGTGATGCCCTGCATCGCCTCCAGCGTGATCTTGCCGGTGCTCGCCTTCGTCGTCTGGTTGCCCTGGTTGAGCGTCAGGCTGTCATTGCCCATCGTCAGCGTCACCGATCGGTCGCCCTGTTTCAGCGTCAGCGTGTCGTTGCCGGCCGAAAGCGTCTCGGTGCGGTTGCCCTTGTCGATGTCGAGCGTGTCGTTGCCCGTCTCGATCTTCTGCGTCCGGTTGCCCTTCTTGATCGTCAGGCTGTCATTGCCCTCGGTGATCGTCGTGGTGCGGTCGTTCTTGATCGTGCGCTTCTGGTCGTGGCCGACATCCAGCGTGTCGTCGTTCTCCACCTCGCGCAGGAAATCCTTCTCGGCGTGGAAGGTGATCTTCTCCTCGCCCTTCTTGTCCTCGAAGGAAAGCTCGTTGGCGTTCGCCGTCTGGCCGGATTTGGTGCTGCGGGTCAGCAGCCCGCTCTTCGTCATGTTGCCGGGCAGGGCCCAGGGCGGCATGTTGTCGGCATTGTAGACGGCGCCCGTCACCAGCGGCCGGTCCGGGTCGCCGTCGAGGAACTGCACCACCACCTCCATGCCGATGCGCGGCACGAAGACCGAGCCCCAGTTGCTTCCGGCGAGCGATTGCGCCACACGCACGAAGCAGGAGCTCTTCTCGTTCTTCTTGCCGTAGCGGTCCCAGTGGAACTGGACGCGGATGCGGCCGTACTTGTCCGTGTGGATTTCCTCGCCCGACGGGCCGACGACGACGGCGGTCTGCGGCCCCTGCACGACGGGCTTCAGCATCGGCAGCGGATTGCGGGCGATGCGCGAGGCGGGCATGCAGGTGAAGCTGCTGCGGTAATAGGGCTTCACCTCGGCGCCGGGGCGCGTGGTGAAATGGGCGCGGTCGACCGCCTCGTGATGCACCTCGGTGAGGACGAGGCGGCGATTTTCCGCGGCGACCGGATGGCCTTTCAGCGTGAAGGCGTGGCCGCTGGTGAAGCTCGCGCAGGTGCCGGCGCCCGTCGCCGTCTCGAAACCCGCTTCGGCGGCATCGATGGCGACGGCGGCGAACTGCTTGAGGCTGTCCGCCTTCACGGAGGCGCCGGGGAAGCGGTAGTGCTCCCATTTCTTGCCCGAGGCCGGCTGCTGGTTCGTCTTGCGCTCGCCCTCGATATTGTTGGCGGGCTTTTCGAAATCGTAGTCCTCGATGTGCCAGACGGCATCGGTGAGGCTCGCGCCGGTATCGAAGACGTGCACGCTGTCGACGGCGTCTTCCTGCGCCTGGCGGTACTCCACCGTCGCCTGCGCGCAATCGGCATAGGCCGAGGCATTGTCGGCCAGCACCAGCTTGTGCTCGCCGTTCTTGTGCTTGAAGAAATAGAAGATGCCCTCTTCGGCGAGGATGCGCTGGAGGAAGGCGAAATCCGTCTCGCCGAACTGCACGCGGTATTCCGATGTCTCGTAGGTGCCGTTGAGTTTCTTTTCGAAGGAAACGTCGTTATCGCCGAGCACCTGTTCGGCGATGGCCACGACCGTCTTTTCCTGGAAGACCTTGTAGTCGGAGGTGCGCTGCAGCACCCACAGGCTCGGCGAGATCACGAGCGTATAGAGCCGGTAGTCGTTGCGCGTGAAGGCGCCGGCCGAAAAGGAGGTGACGATCCCGTTGACGAAGCGGCGCTTGCCGCCAGGCCGGGCAAGCGAGAGCGTCACGCTCTTGCCGAGCAGGTCCTTCGGATCGATCGACTTGCGGGGGGAAAGGGCGCTGACCGTGAAGGAGAACAGGGTGGAAATGCCTTCGGTGCCGCGCGCTTCCGTCGCGACGAAGGCGTTCTCCCCGAGAGGTGTCTCGAGGGTGATCCAGCGGTCCTCTTGAACTAGGGTCGTCGCCATGGGGTATTACTGCCCGATGGATGCGCGTCGGGCGCGCATCGCCGCACGAAATGCCGTCGAGATCGGGGCACGGCCGCGGCGCCGGGCGGCAGCCGTGCCCCGAAGGGTCTTGAAGGGATATCAGCCGCTCTTCGTCGAGGTGAGGTCGTAGTTGACCGTGACCGGCGTGCCGCCCTTGTTCTTGTCGTCGTAGGGAATGAACTTGAACTCGATCTTGGTGAAGTTGATCGAGATCGATTCCGACGGACGGTCGCCGCCCGACGAAATGCTGTAGCCCGAGATGAGGCCGTTGGTCAGCACGTATTCGACATAGGTGTTGCCCGGGTTGCCGGTGCTGACGAGGTGGATTTCCACCTTCTTGCCGGCGGTGCCCGTCACCGATTCGGTGAACAGCTTCGGCGAGGCGCCGTCGAGCTGCTTGGTGACGACGACTTCACTGATGTTCGGCTCGCTCGCTTCGCGGTTGGCGGTCGAGCCGGCCGGGGTGGAAATGCCGCGGCCGGTGCCGAACGTCAGCGACGTGATGTCGATCCATTTCTTGTGGGTATCGTGCGTCGCTTCCCCGTCTATGCCTTCGTATTTCAGGTAGATTGCCATGGTGCGCTCCCTTCGTATTCGGATTGAGTTCGATCGATGTGCCGCGGCGGCGCAAGGGCCGCCCGGTATGCCTTACTTCGCTGCCGCCAGTTCCGCCGGCTGTTCCGGTTGCGCCACCGAACCATCCGAGGGTTGCGCGTGGAACTCGAACTGGCCGTTCTCATCGAGCACGGCCTTCAGCCCGCCGACCTGTCCGCCCTCCGCCATGACGGCGAGCACATGGGACGAAAGGCGCGGCAGGAGCCCACGCGAAAGAATGTATTCGATGTTGCGCGCGCCGCTCTCCACTTCCGTGCAGCGGCTCGCGATCGCCTCAACGAGCGTATCGTCCCAGGAAAGCGTCGCATTGTAGTTCTCCGCAAAGCGCTTGCGGATGCGGCCGAGCTGGAGCGAGACGATCTGGCGGATGACGTCGTCGGCGAGCGGGAAATAGGGCACGACCGAGCAGCGGCCGAGGAAGGCCGGCTTGAAGCTCTTCAGGAGCTCCGGCCGGATCGCCTCCGTCAGTTCGGCAAGGTCCGGGCGCCGGTCGGGATCGGCATAGAGCTTGTGGATGAGATCGGTGCCGGCATTCGAGGTCATGATGATGACCGTGTTCTTGAAGTCGATGTCGCGGCCTTCGCCGTCGCGCAGCATCCCCTTGTCGAACACCTGGTAGAACACGTCCTGCACGCCGGGATGGGCCTTTTCCATCTCGTCGAAGAGGATCACCGAATAGGGACGGCGGCGCACGGCTTCCGTCAGCACGCCGCCTTCGCCATAGCCGACATAGCCGGGGGGCGAGCCGACAAGCATGGAGACCTTATGCTCTTCCTTGAACTCCGACATGTTGATGACGGTGAGGTTCTGCTCGCCGCCATAGAGGAGGTCGGCGAGCGCCAGAGCGGTCTCGGTCTTGCCGACGCCGGAGGTGCCGACCATCAGGAAGACGCCGATGGGCTTGCGCGGATCGAGCAGCTTGGCGCGGGACGTGCGGATGGTTTCGGCGATCGCCTCCAGCGCATGCGATTGGCCGATGACACGCTCGCGCAGCTTGTCGTTAAGACCGAGGATCGTCTTGATCTCGTTGGAGACCATGCGGCCGACGGGAATGCCGGTCCAGTTGCCGACGACTTCGGCGATGGCCTGGCTGTCGACCGTCACGCGCATCAGCGGCGTCTCGCCCTGCAGCGCCTCGAGCTCGGCGGTGAGGGCGGAAAGCTCCGTCTTCATCTCGTCCGGGCTCTTTTCCGCCGGCGCGTCGTCCGGCGCGGTCAGCGCGTCGTGCAGCCCGCGGATGCGGGAAACGAGGTCCTGCTCGCGCTTCCACTGATCCTCGAGCTTTTCGAGCTCCTCGGCAACGCGTACGCGTTCCTCGTTGAGGTCCGCGATGCGGGCCGCATGGTCGGCGCCGATCTTCGTTTCGCGGGCGAGCACGCCGAGGTCGACGTCGATCATGTCGAGCCGGCGGCGGCGGTCCTCCACCGCGGCGGGAATGGCGTTGGCGGCAATGGCGACGCGCCCGCAGGCCGTATCCAGCAGGCTCACCGCCTTGTCGGGAAGCTGACGGCTCGGAATGTAGCGGCGGGAAAGACGCACGGCGTCCTCCACGGCCTCGGCGAGAACGCGCACGCCGTGATGGCGCTCCAGCGTCGGGATGAGGCCGCGCATCATGGCGATGGCCGCCTCGTCGCCGGGCTCCTCGACCTTGACCACCTGGAAACGGCGGGTCAGTGCCGGGTCGCGCTCGAAGTATTTCTTGTACTCCGCCCAGGTCGTCGCCGCGATGGTGCGCATCTCGCCGCGGGCAAGGGCCGGCTTCAGGAGGTTGGCGGCATCGTTCTGGCCGGCAGCACCGCCGGCGCCGATCAAGGTATGCGCCTCGTCGATGAACATGATGATGGGCTTTGCAGAGGCCTTGACCTCCTCGATCACGTTCTTCAGGCGGTTCTCGAATTCGCCCTTCATGCCGGCGCCCGCCTGCAGGAGGCCGAGGTCGAGCGAGAGCAGCTCCACGTCCTTGAGGGCATCCGGCACCTCGCCGGCGGCGATTTTCAGCGCGAAGCCCTCCACCACGGCCGTCTTGCCGACGCCGGCCTCGCCGGTGAGGATCGGATTGTTCTGCCGGCGGCGGGTGAGGATGTCGACGATCTGGCGCGTTTCGGAATCGCGGCCGAGGACGGGGTCGATCTTGCCGTCGCGTGCGCGCGCCGTGAGGTTGATCGTGTACTGGTCGAGCGCCGAGCCGCCGACCGCGCCGGCGGGGGAGGCCGCGGGTGCGCCACCGGCAGAGGCGGCGCTCTTGCCGCTGCCTGCCGCCGACTGGCCGGCTTCGCTGCTGCCCGAGACGATCTTGAGGAGGCCGCTCTTCAGCGTCTCGGCATTGATCCGGGCGAACTGCGGGGAGGCATCGCGCGCAAGCGCCGAAAGGGAATCGTCGCCGAGCAGGCTCACGAGGAGATAGCCGCTGCGGATGGAGGTGTCGCCGTACTGCAGCGAGCCGAAGATCCAGGCTTCCCGCGCCCATTTCACCACATTGGGGGTGAGGGCCGGCGAACGGCTGTTGCCGGTCTTCATCCGGTCGAGCACCTTCGTGAGGTCTGCCGCCAGCCGGCCGGTGTCGATCTCGAAATGGCGCAGGATCGCCGCGACGTCGTTGTCGCTCGCCTCGATCAGCTTGCTGAGCCAGTGCTCGACTTCGACATTGTAATGGGTGCGCGAGAGCGTCAGGCCCACGGCGCCTTCGAGCGATGAACGGCAATGGGCGTTCAGTCGCCCCACCAGCGATTGCAGATCCACGTTCAGCAAGAAAGCCCCCCAGCTTTTGCCGCACCGACCAGACGACCACAGATCAGCGCAATTGACGAATCACATCAAATCACATGTGAGCGGAATTGTTACCCACTTAATTCCGAGTTCCCGCAAAAGTCCACGCCCGAGCCGCTTCAACCGGCGAGTGCGGCCTCGACATTGGCATAAATCGGAAACAACCTTAAGAAACCGCTCATCTCGAACACCAGCCGGATACGGCTGTTGAGGCCTGCCAGGACCATGCTGCCGCCGGCCGCGCGGACCTTCTTGGCGGCCGACAGGAAGGCGGAAAGCCCGGTGCTGCTGATATAGTCGAGGCCTGTCAGATCGATGACGAGGTGAACGTCCCCCCGTTCGACGACCGCCGTCAGGTGCCGGTCGAAAACGGGCGAGGTCTGGCTGTCGATCCGCCCCGTGGGGGTGACGACGAGCTTGCTGCCTTGCCGGGCCTCGGTGATGTTCATGATGATATTGACCTTACGCTTTTCGTTGATCACTCTGGCATTTCGCCGGACGGCGTCGAATGCAGGCGATGATTCCAGAAAGTCGTATCACTTGCCACAACGTTTTTTGAAACCTAGCGGTGTGCCGGCGTGACGGCGGACGACCCTCTGTCGGAGGACGGCCTGGTCGCGCAGCTTCGCGCGCTGCTTGCACCGCAGCGCTTTCCCGTACGGCGCGAGGTCGAGCTCGAGGGCGGTGCGCACGACGCAGGCGGCGCGATCTCCTTTCACGATCACTTCTGGCCGGCGCGCTCGGTTCTGGCCGTCAGCGCCGTGCGGGTGGCAGGCGGCGACGTCGCCGCGGCCTTGCGCGCGGCCGGCGTCAAGCAGTTGATTCGGGCCGTGCTCGCCACGGCGCGCACGGCGGATGAAGCCCTGGACGTCCTTGCCGCACGAATCGACGCGACCGGCCTCGACATCGCGCTGGTCGTGCTCGACGTGGTCGCCGGCACGGCCTCCGGCGCTTTCCGCGGAAAGGCGGCGGTGACGCTGACGGGCGAGGGGCGCCTTTCGGCCGGCGACATGCTGTGGCTGACGGCCGGCGGCATGGACATTCCGCAGGAGGCGACGGCCGCGCCGGTGGAGGGCATGGCCGCCCTTGTCCGCGCCCGCATCGGCCATGGCGCGTCCGGCGCCGTCTGCGCCGTGCTCTTCAAGGCGCGCGGGCGGCTCGCCGAGGAAACCGTCTTTTCGATCGGCAATACGCATGGCGATATCCAGGCCGCGGGTGAGAAGGCACGCCGCTTCCTGGAGATGCACGGCGCCTGCGAGGCGGATCTGACCGGCATCGACGTCGCGCTCGACGAAGTGCTGACCAATGCCGTCAACTATGGCTTCGAGGACGGCAATGCGCACGAGATCCTGCTGGCGCTCTCGATCGCGAAAGGATCCCTGACCATCGAGGTGCAGGACGACGGCCGGCCGTTCGACCCGCTCGGCATTCCCGCGCCCGATCTCGATGCGGACCTCGAAAGCCGGCAGATCGGCGGGCTCGGCATGCATTTCGTCCGCACGCTGCTTGACAGGGTTTCCTATGAGCGCCGTAATGGCTGGAACGTGTTGAAACTGGAAAAGCAGCTCGCCGGCCTGGCTGAGAGGGCATCATGAACGCCGCACGCATGGGAGACCTGGTCAAGCAGGACGCGCCGCATTGCCATGCGCCGATCCATCCGGCCGCGCTCGTGCCGACGCCCGTTCCCCATCCCGCTTTGCCGCTCGCCATCATCGGCGGCCTGCCGACGGTGATGATCGGCAACATGCCGGCTGCCCGCGTCACGGACATGACCATTCTCTGCTCGCTGCCGAGCTGCGTTCCCGGCGGGCCGGGCATGATCTCGAAGGGCTCCTCCACGGTCCTCATCGGCAATCTGCCGGCCGCAAGGGTCAACGACCTGACGCTGCATGCGGCCTGCGTTGCGCCGATCCCCAGTCCCGTGGGCAAGATCCTGCCGCCCGGCTGCCCGACCGTGATGATCGGCGGCTGACGTGCGCCTTTCCCATTTCGAGAAACTGCGGCCGGTCTGCCCGGTCTGCCGGCTGAGCGGGCAGGACAATGGACTGGCGCTCACCACTGTCGAAGCCGAGGCGGCCGGCGACGTCCGGATGGGCATTCTCGCCTGCCGAGGCTGTGGCTTGGAATTCCCCATTGTCGACGGCATGCCGATCATCGTGCCGGAGGTGCGCCGCTTCGTACAGGAGAACCTGTTCTACCTCCTGGCGCGCAACGACCTGACGCCTGCCGTGGAAAGCCTGCTCGGCGATGCGGCGGGTCCGGGCAGCGGTCTTGAATCGATCCGCCAGCATGTCTCCTCCTATGCCTGGGACCATTGGGGCGACCAGGATCCGTCGCCCTTTGCGCCGGTGCCGGGCGGCGGCGCCCCCGGCGCGGTGGCGCGCAATCTCGGTGAAGCCCTCGACAGGCTCGGCGACCTGCCGGAGGGGCCGGTGCTCGACATCGGCTGCGCGGCGGGCCGTACCGTGACGGAAGCTGCCGAGCGGCTCGGCCGGGATGTCGTCGGCATCGATCTTTCCGTGCCGCTGGCGCGCATCGGCCGGCAGGCCGTGGTCGGCGGCCGCATCGACTATGGCCTTCGGCGCGTCGGCCTCGTCTACGACCGGCGGTCCTATGCGCTCCGCCACGGGGCGGGCGCGCGCGGCGACGTCTGGCTCTGCGATGCGCTGGCGCTGCCCTTTTCCGCCGGCACCTTCGCGCTCGCCATCGGCATGAACGTCGTCGACTGCATGCGCGATCCGCGCGCCGGGCTCGTCGAGGTCAGCCGCGTCCTGGCGGACGGGGGACGGGCGGTGTTCTCCATTCCCTTCGACTGGGCAGGGCAGGTGACGCCGGTGGAAGCCTGGCTCGGGGGCCACTCGCAGCGCTCCGGCCATGCCGGCAGTCCGGAGGCGATCCTCGATCTTCTGCTTTCCGAGGGACCGCTTGCCGCCGGAAGCCTTCGCCGCATCGGAGCGGTCGGGGAAGTGCCCTGGCACGTCCGGCTGCACGACCGCTCCTGCATGTATTATTCCGCCTATCTGGTAGTCGCCCGCAAGGCGGTGGGGTAACATCCGCTGACCAGCGATTCTGCGTGTCCGTTCCGGCGGGAAGGCGGATCGTCAGAGGGGGTGGATATGCGATTGCGACTCGTACTCAAGGGGCCCGAGCGCCTGACGTCCGGCTTGCGGGAGAAGACCGTCGAGACGGGGTCCATCGTCATTGGCCGATCGCAAGAGGCCAACTGGGTTCTCGCAGACCCCGAGCGCATCGTCTCCAAGCGCCATTGCCGCATCGAACGCCAGGCAGGCGGTTTCCTGCTCACCGACATGTCCACCAACGGCGTCCTGGTCAACGGCATCCCGCTCGGCCGGGAGGCCTCCCGCCTGCTGGTCGACCGGGACGTGCTGACGCTCGGCGACGCGATCATCGCCGTCTTCCTCGAAACGGATGCGCCGGCGGAGGATGTCAAGGTCCCGCAGCCCGTCGTTGCGGACGATCCCTTCCCCGAGGGGCCGTTCGGTTTCGATACCGTGGCCGCGGAGGCTGCAACGGCGGCCGTTCTGCCGGAAACGGCGGCGGAGAATGCCAGGGGCAAGGTTGCGGTCTTACAGGACTGGTGGATTCCCGATGCGACGGACCGGCATGGCGAGCCGAAATCTGTGGATATCCCCGGGGGCATGGGGAATGCCTCGAATGCACATACCATTGCGCTGGGGGAGGCGGTAGCCTCGCCGCTCAATGGGGAATCGAATCTCGTCGCGCAGGCGGAAGGGCTGGACGTGGCGGTGTTCGCCAGGGCTGTTGAAGCGGCGATGTCGGTCTTGTCGGTAGACGAAAAGCGTAGGTTTGAGGGGCGGTTGCGTGACCTCCTTCGCAAGGAGAAGGCGGGTTGACGACTGGAATGTCTCCAGTGGTGTGGTGGCCGACAAGGGCGTGCGCGACCGTTTCGCGCCCTTTGGCGCTTCTCCTGTGCGCGTGCCTGCTTGCCTTGCCTCTTTCCGGTTGCGGCCTGATACCCAAGAAGCCGCCGCCGAAGGAGATAGAGATCAAGCCGGCGCCGGCCGCGGCGAGCCTCGACGTCATCGCCGTCGCCTCGCCGCTCGTCAATCCGGGGCCTGACGGCCTGCCGCAGCCCGTGGTCATGCGGCTCTACCAGCTTAACGGCGAGACGGCATTCGCCAATGCCAGCTTTCGCCAGCTCTGGGAGGCCGATGCCGAGACGCTCGGGCCGACGATGCTGGGCAAGACGGAGCTCTATTTCGCACCGGGCGAGGTGCAGAGGGTGAAGGCGAACCTGATCGAGGGCACGACGATCGTTGCCGTCGTGGTCGGGTTCCGCAATTTCGAGGAGGCCAAGTGGCGCGCGATGGTCGGGCTTCAGGGGGACAAGCGCTTCAAGCTCAAGGCCGAGCTGAAGACGCTGTCCATCGAACTGGGGCCGCAGGACTGAGGCACGCCGAGGCGAGGGGCAAGGCGGCGCGCTGGGCAAGGCCCGCGCCGCCGACGTGAGGAAGGGTACGGATGTCGTTCGATGACAAGGTGATCTGGTCGGAGGGGATGTTTATCCGTGCCCAGCACTTCCAGCAGGAGGCGCGCCATTTCGAGCGCCAGCTTCGCGCCCGCACGAAGGGGCTCGTGCCCTATGGCTGGGGCCTGACGGAACTGCGCCTCAACCGCGAACTCCTCTCCATCGGCCAGTTCGCCGTCGAGCGCGCCTGCGGCATCTTTGCCGACGGCACGCCCTTCTCCCTTCCCGACGACAGCCTGCGGCTGCCCCCGCTGATGCTGAACGAGAACGTCCGCAATGCCGTCATCTATCTCACGCTGCCGCTGACGGAACCGGGCGGACGCGAGGTGGCCGAAGCCGAGGCCGAGCTGACGACGCGCTATACGCTCGCCGAGATCGACGTCGCCGACGCGAACAGTTCCGATCTTTCCGCCGCGCCCATCAATGTCGGCAAGCTGCGCCTGCGCTATGGCTTGGAGACGAGCGACCGCAGCGGCCTCGTCGGCATCGGGCTCGCGCGCATCGTGGAGGTGCGCAGCGACAATTCCGTGGTGCTCGACGAGAGCTACGTGCCTCCGGCCATGGATTGCGCCGTCTCGCCGATCCTCTCCGGCCTGCTCACCGAGATCGTCGGTCTGCTCAACCATCGCGGCGAGGCGATCGCCGGGCGGCTGGCCGGCACCAATGTCGGCACGGCGGCGGAAATCACCGACCTGATGATGCTCCAGACCATCAACCGCTGGCAGCCCGTCTTTACACAAATGGCCTCCGCCGCCTTCGTGCATCCCGAGCGATTGTTCGTGGCGATGATCGGCCTTGCCGGCGAGCTTGCCACCTTCACGGCGGCCGGTCACCGCCCGCGGCCGTTCCCTGTCTACGATCACGAGCGCCTGCAGCTTTCCTTCGCGCCGGTCGCAGCTGCCGTGCGCCAGGCGCTCAGCGCGGTGCTGGAACGCAGCGCCATCACGATCCCGCTTGTCGAGCACCGTTACGGCATCCGCGTCGCCGACGTGCCGGATCGCTCGATCTACTCGAAATATTCCTTCATCCTCGCGGCCAAGGCCGACATGCCGGCCGATGCGCTGGTGCGCCGGCTCGTCGGCCAGATCAAGATCGGCGCCGCCGAGCAGATCACGGAACTGGTCAATGCGGCGCTGCCGGGCATCATGCTGCGTGCACTGCCGGTCGCTCCGCGCCAGATCCCCTATCATACCGGCAAGGCGTATTTCGAACTCGACCGCTCCAGCCCGATCTGGAAGCAGGTCGCCGCCGGCAACGGGCTTGCCATCCACGTCGCCGGCGATTTCCCGGCGCTCGAACTCGACCTTTGGGCCGTGAAGGATTGAGGAGGCGGATGTGAACGATCCCTTCGCCGACTTCCCCGGCGCCGACGATACGATCCGCAGGCCGCTCGGCGGCACGCAGCCGCGCCAGACGACGGGCTTCGGGCAGGAAGGCACCGGGGGCAACGCCTTTGCTGCCGGCCTTGCGGGCGGCGCGCTTGCCGACGACGGCGGCTTCTTCGCCACCCACCCGGCGGCCGCGCAGCGGCAGGACCTCGATTTCGGCCTCGACGCGCTGCCCGTCGAGCGTGCGCGCCATCGCAGCGACCCGGCCATCGAGAAAGCCTTCGACCTTGCCGCCGTCAACCCGCTGGTCGGTGCCGCTTCGCCGCTCCTGTGGCTTGCCGGGCGGCTCAACGAAAGTGCGGCCCCCGACGACATCGCCGAGTTCCGCCGCCGCGTGCTGGAGGAGATCCGCAATTTCGAGACGGCTGCCATGGCACGCGACACGCCGGACCGGCTGGTGCGCGTATCGCGCTATGCGCTCTGCGCCGTCATCGACGACATCATCCTCAATACGCGCTGGGGCGCCACGACCGGCTGGGCGAGCCAGAGCCTTGTTTCCATCCTCTACAACGAGACCTGGGGCGGCGAGCGCTTCTACGACCTTCTCCAGCAGCTTCTCCAGCAGCCCGAGCAGAATATTGACGTCCTGGAACTGATGGCGATCTGCCTCGCCATCGGCTTCAGCGGCAAGTACCGCGTCATGGACGGCGGGCAGGGGCAGTTGTCGCGCCTGCGGCAGGATCTCTACCGCGTCATCCGCCGCGTCCGCGGACCCTACGAGCGCAATCTCTCGCAGGTCTGGCAAAGCGCGGCCGCGCCGCACCGCGCCCCGCGCAGCATGGCCGCCCCCTGGGCGGCGGCGCTCGCGCTGCTGGCGCTGCTCGCCGTCGTCTGGGCCTTTTCCTCGATCAGCCTGCGCTCCAGCATGGAGGAGACCGCCACCGAGATCGCCGCGCTCGTGCCGGGCATCCCGCTGCTCGTCGAACGTGCCGGCATTCCGGCCATTCCCGATCCCGTGCCGCCGGTGCGCAAGACGCAGATCGAGCGGCTGTCGGAAGCGCTCGCCGCCGAGATTACGGACGGGCGCGTGGAAGTCGCGGGCATCAGCGACAAGGTCGCCATCCGCATGCTGAAGGCGTCGTTCCCCTCCGGCGGAACGGACCTTGCGCTTGCCGAGGAGCCGCTGATCACCCGCATCGGCGATGCGCTCGACGCCGAGAGCGGCGCCATCGTCGTCGTCGGCCATACGGACAACATCCCCGTCGGCGCGGGAAGCCCGCTTGGCGACAACATGGCGATCTCGCTTGCCCGCGCGCGATCGGCTGCGCAGATGTTGCAACGCCATATCGACGATCCCGCCCGCGTTACCTTCGAGGGGCGCGGCGCCAACGATCCGATCCTGCCGAACACGAGCGCGGAGAACCGGGCGCGCAACAGGCGCGTCGAGTTCCAGATACCGGCGGAAAAGACGCAATGAGGCCATGGCTGCTGCTTTTCTGGCTTCTCGGACTTGCGGCCGCCCTGGCCGCGAGCTGGTTTCTGGCGCAGCAGCCTCCCGTCGACGATCCGACCCTGCGTACGTTCCTGCCGCTTGTGCCCGTCGTGCTCTGGGCGCTCGTGCCGGTGCTCTTCTCACGCTTCTTCCTCAAGCGTGCCGGACCTTCCGAAACGCCGGCGCTGCGCGAACTGCGCCGTCAGGTCGATGCCTTCCTTGCCGACCGCGGCCTCAAGGGCGCGCGCGGGCGCTATTCCGTGCCCTTCTTCCTCGTCGTCGGTCCGGCGGGCGGCGGCAAGACCTCGCTGCTCGAAGGATCGGAAATGCGGCTCGGCATGCCGAAGACCATCGGGCCGGCGAGCTGGTGGGTCGGGCCGGACGCCGTCTTCGTCGAGGCGCAGGTCTCCGAAGGGGCGGGCGAGCTCTTCCGCCTGCTGCGCGCCGTCCGGCCGAAGCTGCCGGTCAACGGCGTCCTCGTCGTCGTCAGCCCTGCCGATCTCGTGCTGGCCGACCAGCTCGAGCAGCGCATGACCGCCGAGACCATCGCCGCCTGGTTCCGCCAGGCCGACGAGATGCTCGACCAGGCGCTTCCCGCCTATGTGTTGCTCTCGCGCACCGACCTCGTGCCCGGTTTCCAGGAGATCTTCGAGCGCATCGAGCCGGCCGACCGGGCACAGCCCTGGGGCTTCGCCCTGTCGCACGACGCCCGGCAGGCAAAGACCGTCGAGGCGCTGCATGCGGAAATCGACGCGGGCTTCGGCGATATCGTCGAAACGATGCGGCGCCGGCATATCGAGCTACTTTCCCGCGAAGCCGACGCGATCCGCTGCGGGCATATCCACGGTTTCACCGCACAGATCGCCGCCATCCAGCGCATCGTCATGCCGGTCATCGACGCGATGCTGCCGGCGGGCAACGGCGCGTGGCGGGGTGTCCTGCTGCGCGGCATCTTCATGACGAGCGCCCGGCAGGAAATGCTCTCGATCGATGCGCTCCTGCCGGAACTCTCGCGCCGCTTCGCCATGCCGCGCAGCGGCATGCTGCCGCCCGATCTTGGCGTCGACGACGAATTGAATCACGGCTATTTCATCAGCGGCGCGATCAAGAAGGCGATCCTGCCGGAAGCCGGCCTCGTGCTAAAGGAGCGGCAGGGGGCCTCGCACCCCGTGCTGCGCTGGCTGCCGCTTGCGGCTGCGCTTCTCGTCTGCGCGGCGGGGGGCTATGTCCTGTTTACCACCTTCGACCACGAAATCGGCCTGCGCCGGCAGGTGCAGGAGGCAGTCGGCAATGCCGCGCCGCTCACCAGCCTCGCCCGGCGCGGCGACGTGCCGGACATGCTCGCCGCCCTCGAACGGCTCGACGCCGTCGACGCGATGCTGGCCGCCGAGAAGCCGGTGCCGGCCTATGCCTTCTGGCTCGACAAGCGCGACATGCTGCGAAACGGCATTGCCGGCGCCAAACAGGCGGTCCGGGTCAATGCCCTCGTTCCCGAAGTCATTGCCTGGCTTGAGGCGGACCTCGTCGACGACGGCAACGATACGGCAGCTCTCAACGACCTGATCACCCTTGCCGAGAAGGCCGGCGATCCCGCCTCGCCGCAGTTGAAGGCCTGGCTTGAAAAGCGCGCTCCGGCCATCGCCGGCGAAGGACATGCGCGCTTCGTCGAAGAGGCGCTTGCCGCGGTTACCGAGGCGGGCGGCATTGCCGTCGATCCGGCCTATGTCGAGGCGGCGCGCCGGCGCATCGCCTATCGGGAAAGCCTGACGTGAGCGTGCGGGCACGGATAAGGAAAGGGTTTCGGGTGCTGCGGCGGCCGGGCGTCATCCTGACGCTCGCCGTCCTGATGCTGGCGCTTCTCATCTGGTTCGTCGGCCCGCTGATCGCTTTCGGCGACGTGCGTCCGCTCGGTTCGGCCGCTTCGCGTCTTGCCCTTCTGCTGGTGCTTGCCCTTGTCTGGGGCGGCCTCGGCTTCTTCATGCGCACCCGGCGCAGCAGCGAGGAGGCCGCGCTGCTCGCCGCCCTGCGCAAGCAGGAAGAAGAGGCGGCCGCCCGTACCGATAAGGAGAAGGCGGCGACGGAGGCGGAGATTTCCGCCTTTCGCGAGGCCGCCGGCCGGGCGATGGCGCTCCTGCGCCGCGGACGTGGCGACCTCTTCGTCAGCGCGCGCTATGCGCTGCCCTGGTACATGCTGCTCGGCACGGACGGGGCGGGAAAAACCGCGCTGGTGCGCGCAAGCGGCCTCACGCTGCCTTTCGAGGGCGACGGTACGGTGGAGGCGCCTTCCGCCCGCTTCCATATCAGCGACCAGGCCCTCCTGATCGAATTCGCCGGCCGGCTGACCGCGAGCGAGGAGCCGCAGGCCCGCCAGCTCTGGCTCGAGGCGCTTCAGCATATCCGCGGGCTTCGCTCCCGTCAGCCGGTCAACGGCATCGTCGTCGCGGTCAGCGTCGATGAACTCCTCGCCATGCTGCCGGAGCAGGCGGCGGCCTACGCCACCGCCCTTCGACAGCGGCTCGACGAGGCCGTGCAGCGCCTGCGTGCCAATGCGCCGGTCTATATCGTCGTCACCAAGCTCGACCGGGTCGTCGGCTTCGAGGAACTGTTCGAGGACCTGACGAGCGAGGAGCGCGCCGCCGCCTTCGGCCTGCCGATCGCGCCCGATATCGGCGGCGATGCCCGCGGGCCGTCGGAAGCGCTCGAGCGGGGCTTTGCGGGACTCACCGAACGCATCACGCAGCGCCAGTTCGTCTGCCTGCAGGAGGAGCCGGACGAACTGCGCCGCCGCCGTGCCTTCGAGTTCCCCGCGCAGTTCGCGCTCCTGCGCGAGCGTATCCAGCCCTTCGTGCAGCAGCTCGCCACGCTGCATCGTTTCGGCACCGCGACCAACCTGCGCGGTGTCTTCTTCGTTTCCTGCCGGCAGACGGGCGACAATGTCGATGCACTGGCCGGCTCGCTCGCGCCGCTCTTCGGCCGCAGCCCCGCCACGCTCTCGCTGACGCCCGATCCCGGCATGCGGCGGGTGCGCCCCTTTTTCCTCTATGGTCTCTTCCGCAAGGTCATCCTGCCCGAAGCGGATCTCGGCGGCCTGACGCGGCCGGCGCTGGTCGCCGCGCGGATGAAGGACCTTGCGATCAACGTGGCGCTCGGTGTCGCCGCCTTCGCCCTCCTCGTCTTCTGGTGGTTCGGCTTCAGCGACGGGAGGGCCTATGTCGCCGGCCTCAAGGAGCAGACGGCAACGGCGCGCGGCGAGATTGCCGAGGCCGTGCCCGGCGGCACGCTCTCCATGCGTTTCGAGCCGGTGCTGGCCGTGCTCGACCGGCTGGCGGCCATCGCCAAGGCTGAACCGCGCGGCGCCACCTACGGCCTCTACAGCCCCGCGCCGGCGCAAGGAGAGGCGCGGAAAGCCTACGACAAGGCGCTCGCCAACCTGTTCTTCCCCTTCGTCTGGCAATATCTGCGGCAGGGCCTCGCCAATCCGGCGACGCCCGCCGCGCTACGCTTCAACCAGTTGAAGTTCTACCTCATGCTGACCGGCGAGCGCCCGCCGAAGCGCGAGACCGCCGCGCTGCTCGGCCCGGATTTCGCGGCGAACTGGATGCTTTACGATCGCAGCGCAGCCGTCGACCGCCGTCTTGCCGCGCATTTCTCCGAGCTCGCATCGATCTCGTTCCAGACGCCGGCGGCCGATCCCGCACTGGTGGAAAAGGCGCGCGCGGACATCACGAACTACAGCCTCGCGCGGCTCGCCTACGACCTCGCCCTGACCCTGCCCGAGGTGAAGGCGATGGCGCCGTGGCGCCCGGTCGACCATATGGGGCTTTCCGGTCCCGAGGCGCTGGCGCGGGTCAGCGGCGCGAGCTTCTTCGACGGCATCGAGGGTATCTATACCAAGGCCGGCGTCGGCGTGATGATGCGTGCCTCCGGAAAGGCCGCCGATACGCTCGCCGACGATCTCTGGGTGATGGGCCGGCCGGATACGGCGCTCGACCGCGAACGCGAGGTGGGGCGTCTGCGCGATGGCCTCGCCGATCTCTACCGCGTCGCCTATATGGGCCGCTGGGACAGCCTTCTCGCCGATCTTGGCATTGCCGGCGAGACGGACGCCCGGCGCCTTGCCGATGCCGTGGCGATCGTCGCCGGCAACCCGTCGCCCGCCAGGGAACTGCTCGTTGCCGTCGCGGCGGAAGTGGACCTCCAGGACCTCTCGACGAGTGCGGCGGACGCTATCGAGACGCTTGCCGCCGAGCGGCTGTCGCAGGTCACGAAGACCGTTCGCGCACCGCGCCGCGTCGTCAACGTGCCGCAGTCCGTCACCAGTCATTTCAAGGCTTTCCACGATGCCGTCGTGCCGGCGGCCGAAGGCCAGCAGGCTCCGCTCGACGACATGCTGGCGGCGCTCGAACCGCTCTATCGCCAGCTCAACCATGTGGCGGCCGGCGGCGACGTCCTGGAACTCGGCGCAGAGCCGCAGACGCTGCTCGGCCAGTTGACCGACCGCAACGGCAAGCTGCCGGCAAGCCTCCAGCCCTTCTTCGCCCGTATCCTCGCCCAGGCCGGCGCGATCACCGGGGGAAGCTCGCGTGCGCGGCTCGTGGAGATCTGGAATTCGACGGTCCTGCCGCTGTGCACCGCCACGACGGTCGGCCGCTATCCCTTCGACCCCGGCAGCATCAACGACACCTCGCTCGACGACTTCTCGCGCCTGCTCGGTCCGCAGGGCGCCATCGCCGCCTTCCGCGACACCTACCTGAAGCCTTATATCGATCGCACCACCAAGCCGTGGCGCTGGAAGAGCGGCCAGCAGTTCGGCCTCGATTTTCCCGATACGGTGCTGGCGGCTTTCGAGAAGGCGGACGACATAACGACGGTCTTCTTCGCGGGCCAGGAAAAGCCGAATGTCGATTTCACCGTCGAGGTGGGCAAGCTCGACCCGACGGCGCGCGCGTTCCTCCTCGACATCGGCGGCAAGGTCGCGAGCTATACGCACGGACCGCCCGCCGGCACGCAATACCTCTGGCCGCCGGAAAACCTCGTCGCGGGCGCCGCCATGTCGATGACGCCGGAGATCGAGGGCCAGCGCAATATCCTGACGGAGCAGGGCGCCTGGGCGCTCTTCCGGCTTTTCGACCAGGGCAGGAAGATCGAGAAGGATCCGACGGACATCGTTACCTACCAGTTCCGCCTCGGCAAGCGCGCGGTCCTGATGCGGCTGACCGCGCCGGCCACGCGCAATCCCTTCGCCCACGACGTGCTCTCTTCCTTCGTGTGCCCGGCCTTATGACGGGGTCTCGTTTCCTTGACAGGACGCGGATGTCCGTGGAACCGTCGCGGCGTGACCGTATCGAATCGGCAAGGCGGCTTTTGAGGGGGGACCGGCCAGCTCATGTCGGATGATCTGCTCGTCCATTACAACCGCGAACTCCTGAGCATCCGCCAGGCCGCGGCGGCATTCGCTGCCGAGAACCCGCGCATCGCGGGCCGGCTGCGGCTGTCGGAGGACGCGATCGAGGATCCGCATGTCGGCCGCCTGATCGAGGCCTTCGCCTATCTCACCGCCCGCGTGCGGCAGAAGATGGACGACGATTTCCCCGAGCTGACCAATGCCATGCTCGGTATCCTCTATCCGCATTTCGACCGGCCGATCCCGTCCATGTCGATCCTCCAGATGGATGCGAAGACCGAGCTTGCCGAACCCTATCCGGTGCCGTCGGGCACGCTCGTCGACACCGAGCCGGTCGATGGCGAGCGCTGCCGCTTCTCCACCGCCTTCGATGTCACGCTGCACCCCGTCGCCGTGCGCGCGGCGACGCTGACCGGCCGGCCCATCACGGCGCCCGAGACGCCGCAGGCGCACAATGCGGCCGGGTGCCTGCGCCTGACGCTGGAAATGACCGGCGAGGACCTGACGTTCTCGAGCTACAATCCCGGGCGCCTGCGCTTCTTCCTGCGCGGCCAGCCGCAGCTCGTCTATCCGCTCTACGAGCTCCTGCTCAACGACGTGGTGGCCGTCGCCTTTGCCGAGGGCGCGAACGATCGCAGCCCGGCGGTGTGCGATGCCTCCGTGCTGTCGCCCGGCGGCTTCGGGCCGGAGGAGAACCTGCTGCCCTATCCGCAGGCCTCGCATCCCGCCTACCGGCTGCTGACGGAATATTTCGCCTTTCCGGAAAAATTCCTCTTCGTCGATCTCGCCTTCCCCGAGGCTGCGAAACTTGCCGGCAAGGGACGCACGCTCGATGTCTTCCTCTATCTCAATCGCGCCGCGCCAACGCTGGAGCGCTCGCTGACGGCGGCGGCCTTCGCGCTCGGCTGCACGCCGATCGTCAACCTCTTTCCCCAGGCGGCCGAGCCGATCAAGCTCGACCAGACCGTCACGGAATACCGCGTGGTCCCGGACAGCCGGCGGCTGCATGCGCTGGAGGTCTACGGCATCGAATCCGTCTCCACCGTGACGGCGGACGGCGACGAACGGGCGCTGTCGCCTTTCTACGGCATCGGCCATGGCGTCGATGCGGACGAGGCGCGGGGCGAGGAGAAATCGGCCGTCTGGTGGCTTTCCCATCGCCGGCCGGCCGAGGACGAGAATCCCGGCAGCGAGGTGTTCCTCTCGCTCTCGGACCCCGGGTTCAACCCGAAGGGGCTTGCCGACGACGTGCTCTCCGTCGAAACGCTCTGCCTCAACCGCAACCGCCCGGAGCGCCTGCCTTTCGGCGGCGGCCAGCCGCAGTTGCGCATGGTCGAGCCGGTGCCGATGATGAAGGCGATGCGGCTCCTCACCGTTCCGACGGCAACGATCCGCCCGCATTACGGCCAGGGCGGACGCTGGCGGTTGATCTCGCATCTCGCGCTCAACCACCTTTCCCTCGTGTCTGACGGCGGCGTCGAGGCGCTGAAGGAAATCCTGCTGCTCTACGATTTCCGCAATTCGGCCGAAACGCGCGCGCTGATCGACGGCATCACGTCGCTCTCCTCCGAGAGCGGTACGGCGCGGGTGCGCAGCTTCGGCCAGAGTGCCTTCTGCCGCGGCGTCGACGTCACCATGACCTTCGAGGAAGGCAATTTCTCTGGCAACGGCGTGTTTCTCATGGCGAGCATAATCGAGCGTTTCCTCGGCCTTTATGCGAGCGTCAATTCATTCTCGCGGCTCACCGCCCTCGTCAGGGGGCGAAGCGGAAAGCTGAAGACATGGCCGGCACGGGCAGGCGATCGCATTCTTCTCTGATCGCGCGGGCCTTCGATGCCCCGCAGGATTTCGAGCTGTTCCAGATGGTCCGCCTTCTGGAGGCGCTGGGGGCCGGGGAGGGCCGCGACCTCGCGCATCCGCCGGTCGATCCGGTCGGGCAGGGCGTCGATCCACGGCGCGCGGCGCTGAAGATCCGTTCGTCCGTGCCGCTCGGCTTCGCTTCGGCGGAGGTGCTTTCCGTACGCCGGCCGCGCGGCGGCGGGCCGGTGGAGATGACGCAGACGCTGGTCGGGCTCACCGGCCCTTCGGGCGTGCTGCCCCACGCACTGAGCGAGCTCGTGCAGATGAGCGTGCGCGAACGCAATTTTGCACTGCGTGAATTCTTCGACGTCTTCAACAACCGGCTCTCCGGTCTCCTATTCAACGCCTGGGCCAAGTACCGTCCGGTCATCGAGCGCGAGCGTGCCGCACAGCTCGGAACGCCGGCGACCATCGACCATGCGCTGAAGTCCATCGTCGGCCTCGGCACGCCGGCGATGGCGAACCGCGCGGAAGTGGGCGACCATACCTTCGTCTTCTTCGGCGGGCTTCTCGGTCGGCAGGGGCGTTCGGCGGTCGCCATCGAGCGGGCGCTTTCCGGCGCGCTCGGCCACCGGCTGCGCGTGGAACAGTTTACCGGCGAGTGGTATCCGATCGCCCCGTCCGACCGCACGCGGCTGCCCGATCGCGCGCAGCCGCGCGGCAGCTTCGCCCGGCTCGGCGACGATGCGGTGATCGGCGTGAAGACCTTCGACATCCAGTCCGCCGTCACGCTGCGCGTCGAGGCGCTCGATTATCCCGCCTTCCGCTCGCTGCTGCCGGACGGCAGCCGCTCGCGGCTCCTCACGGACCTCGCGGCAAGTGCGCTCGGTGCCGACAAGATGTTCAATATCCGCCTTGAGCTGAAGCCGGAGCAGGTGCCGGGCCTCAGGCTCGGCGGCAATCGCGAGGAGCCGAGGGCGAGCCGGCTCGGCTGGAACACCTGGCTCCAGCCGGCCCGTCCGCGTGCGCAGCCCGCCGCCGTCGCCTTCCGCCCGCCGCCGCATCTTTACTGAGGATCGCCCATGACCGACTGGACCCAAGGCTACGTCTCCGATATCGAATACCTGCCCGGCTTCTATGTCGAGCAGACGCCGGCCCATCTCGATGCCGCCTGCCTGCTGCGGGGCATGGAGCCGCCGGTCGATCCGGGCGAGCCGTTCGCTTATTGCGAGCTCGGCTGCGGCGTCGGCGAAACGGCGCTGACCATCGCTGCGGCCAATCCGCAGGCCGAGATATGGGGTTTCGATTTCAATCCGGCGCATATCGCCCGCGGCCGGGCGCTGGCGAAGGCCGGCGGGGTCGACAATATCCGGCTGGAGGAAGCCTCCTTCGAGATGCTCGCGGGCGGCGCAATCGGCGATCTGCCTGTCTTCGACTACATCACCGCCCACGGCGTCTGGAGCTGGGTAAGCCCGGAGAACCGCCGGTATATGGTCGATTTCGCCGCGAAATACCTGAAACCCGGCGGCCTCTTCTACGTCACCTACAATGCCCTGCCGCGCTGGACCTCCTCCATGCCAATGCAGCGGCTCGTGCGTCTTGCCGCCTCGCTCGACAACGACCGCAGCGACAGGCGCGTCATGAAGGCGCTCGATATCGCGCGCGCCTTCAGCGAGGCCGGCGCCGACATGATCCCGGCGGAGATGCTCGACAGGCTCGACCAGGAGCGCGGCCAGGGCACCGCCTATCTCAGCCACGAATATCTCAACGCCCACTGGGCGCCCTGCTATCAGGTGGACGTGGCAGAGGATCTTGCCGATGCCAAGCTCTCCTTCGTGGCGACGGCCAATCTCTTCGAGAACTATCCGGACCTCTCGATGACCGACGAGCAGCGCCGTCTGGTCGAGACCTTCCCGGCCGCCTATGCGGAAACGGCGCGGGACTATTTCCTTGCCCGCAGTTTCCGCCGGGACATCTACATGCGCGGGCCGCGGCCCATACCGGCGCGGCGACTGGACGAGCGGCTTGCGGCGCGAAAGCTTTCCCTCGTCGTTCCGCCGTCCGCGGTGAAACTTTCGGTGAAGGTGCCGGTCGGCGAAGCAACGCTCAACGAAGGCTTTTACGGCCCGGCGCTTGCCGCACTCGCCGAAAGGCCGATGACGATCGGCGAGCTGCGCAGCCTGCCCGAGGCGGACGGCTCGACGGCCACGGAGCGCGAGGTGCTCGGCATGCTGATCGGCTCCCGCCAGGCGATGGCGCTGCCGAACGCCGCGGACGACGAGGCCGTCACGGCAGTGCGTCGCTACAACCGCGCACATCTTGCCATCTGCGCCGAGGAGGGACGCGCGGTCTGTGCGCTCGCGGCGGCCGGGCTCGGTTCCGGCATTACGGTCCGGCTCTTCGAGATGCTGGCTTATGAGGTCCTGACCGAGGGCGTTGAGCCGGAGGCGGAAGCGGTCACGAGCGCCATCCGCGCACTTCTGGAGGTGCGCGGCGACAAGCTGCGCAACGAGGGCGTTCCCGTCGAGGACGAGGCGGAGGTACTCGCCATCATCCGCGAGAACGTCGATCTCATCCTCTCGCTCGCCCTGCCGATGTGGCGGCGGGTCGGCGCGATCTGACCGTGGCCGGCGCGCCTCTGGCTGGCGAAGTCCTGCGGGGTACTGGACCCGTGCTGGTCTACCGCGCGGTGATCGCCGGTGAGCCTGCCGTCGTCAAGCGCCTCACCGGGACGGAAGACGCCATCGCCCGTCGGCGCTTCGAGCGGGAGCGCCGTTTTGCGCATCTCTTGCCGCATCCCTTGCTGCCGCGCCTTCTCGGCGAAGGGGAGGACTGGATTGCCTTCGAGGCGCTGGACGACCGGATTTCCAAGATCCGCCGTGCAGGTCCGGTAGGGGCGCGGCCGCTGCTGGCGGGATTGGCCGACGCGCTCGCCTTCATCCACGCCCGCGGCATCGTTCATCGCGACATCAAGCCGGCGCATGTGCTGTTTCGCGGCGAAAGGCCCGTTCTCGTTGATTTCGGCATTGCCGGCACGCCAGAGGACGATCTCCAGCAGGCGGAACTGTCCGGCACGCCTGCCTGGATGGCGCCGGAGCAGCTTTCCGGCGGCCCGGCTTTGCCTTCGGCCGATATCTGGTCCTTTTCGGCGCTCGGCCTGTTCCTGCTGACGGGGGAAAAGCCCTATGCGGGCGACGCGGAGACGGTGCTTCGGCTGCGAAAGGCAGGGGCGGCGCCAGCCTTCAGGATGCCCGCGATGATCGAACAGGGCGATCCGGCTCTCGCCGGCCTGCTCAAGGCCGGATTGGGCCCTGCGGCGGATCGCCCGGCCGCTTCGGATTTCGTGCGCGTATTGGGGCGCGGCTGGTCCGCCCCTTGAGCCTGGCTTCTCCCCGCGTGCGGGGAGAAGGTGGCCGACAGGCCGGATAAAGGACCGATCAGGCGATCACCAGATTGACGGCCGGGTGCAGCTTCTTCAGGTTCGGCAGCGACTTCGACTGCCACGGGATCTGCGTGCTGCCCTTGACCGTGAGGCCGATGCCCGGCTGCTTGCGCACGTCGATTGTGAACTTGGCGAGAAGGTTGATGCCCGAGCTGTTCAGGAACTCCAGCCCCGAAAGGTCGAGCGTGATGCTCTCCGGCTTGTCGTTCAGCACCTGCTGCATGAGGTCGAGGATCGGCGCATAGGCTTCCGTGCCGGAAAGGCGCATCGTGCCTTCGTAGTGGATCGTCGCTCCCTCGCTCCAGACCCGGTATTCGTTCGTCTTGATTTCCATTTTTCTGCAATAAGCTCCCGGTGATGTCCGCTCAGACGATGTCGAGCGCGGCGTAGGTGTCGAGGCGCAGGACGTCCGTACCCGCCGCCGGCTGGAAACGCCAGCCGAGACGGGCGCCATAGTCGCTCATTAAGGTGAGCAGGCCAAGTCCCGAACCGCTCGATTCCATGTTCTCTGCGTTCTGTTCGATCCGTTCGATCAGAAGCTCGCCCGGATCGCGCGTCGTCAGCTCGGCCAGCAACGCCTGGAAGCGGCCTGCCGTCTCGCCGGTGATGACATTGCTGATGCGGATCTCGAAGGTGGTGCCCTCCAGCGAGGCTTCCAGCGTGATGTCCGCGCCGCGGCGGAATTTCACCGCGTTCTCCAGCAGCTCGTTGGTGAGATAGCCGATGCTGTGGCGCGCCTCGTTGTAGTCGCCGCCCTCGGCGGCGCGGCGCAGGGCGAAGAAGTCGCCGAGGAATTCCGACGTCACGCCGCAATGCTGCCAGGCAAGGTCGAGCGGACCCTCGGCAAGACGGATGCGGTTCTTCAGCGCGCCGGCGCCGTTGGTGAGGTCCACCTGTCCGAATGTGGCTTCCATCGCGTTACCTGTGCTTCATGACGACGAGCGTAATGTCGTCGTGGATCTTCTGGGTGCCGATATGGGCCATGAGATCGGCGATGATGCCGTCCTTGATCGCGTCGGCATCCTTCTGGCGGTGGCGCTGGGCGCTCTCGCACAGCCGGTCGAAGCCGAAGAGCTCGCCGTTCGGGCTTTCCGCCTCGGTGACGCCGTCCGTGTGCAGCACGATGACGTCGCCGGTATCGAACGAGAATTCATGGGTGCCGACGAACGGGCTGATGTCGCTTTCGAGGCCGATGGGAAAGCCGAGGTCGATCGTGTCGATGCGCTCGACCTCGTCGTTGTCGCGCAGGACAAGCACTTCCTCGTGCTGGCCGGACAGCGTGATCTTGCGATCCTCGTAATCGAGGAAGGCCAGGGAGAGATGCTTGTCCGTCTTGGTGCGCTGGATGTTCTTGAAGACGGCGCGGTTGAGCACTTCGAGGAATTCGCGCGGGTCCTCGTCGCCCTGCTCCTGCAGCGCCCGGGCCACCGATTGCACCATCAGCATGAGCACGCCGCTCTCCAGGCCATGGCCGGTCACGTCGCCGATGCCGACCTTCATGCGCCGCTCGTCGTGCAGCACGTCGAAGTAGTCGCCGCCCACCTCGTCGGCCGGCTCCATGTAGCCGGAAACGTCGATGCCCTTGATCTCGTCCAGCTCGTCGCGCCTCGGCAGCACCATCATCTGGATGTGCCGCGCGACGTCGAGCTCGGCGCCGAGGCGCAGGTTCTCGCTCTTCAGCTTGCTGTTCAGCGCGCTGATCTCCTCGTTGGCGGTCTCAAGCGCGCGCGTGCGCTCGGCCACGAGATTCTCGAGGTTCTCTGTGTGGTAGCTGATTTCCTCCGCCATGCGGTTGAAGGCGACGCCCACGGCAGCCACCTCGTCGCGCGCGGGAATGGCGACGCGCACCGAATAGTCCTTGTTCTGCAAGCGGTGCGCGGCATCCGCCAGCGCCCTCAGTCCCGCCGTGATGCGGCCGGAAATGGCGAAGACGGCGGAAAGGACGACCAGCAACGAGAGCATGACGGTGCCGACCTGCCAGGTCACGACCTGCCGCGTCTCGTCGGAAATCCCCTCCTTGGCGGCGATCAACGAGGCATAGATCTCCCGCTCGGGCACCATGAAGCCGAGCGACATGACCTCGCGCGTCACCGGCACCTTGCCGGTATAAAGGTTTTCGGCGTTCAATTGCTTGAGCAGCACCACGTAGGGCACGTCCTCGCCGTTCTCCTTCAGCGTCAGCGTGGTGAGGACGGTTTCCTTGTCTGAAGGCATGGCGAGAGAGGCGAGCGCCGGCTGGGTGCTGTGCGCCAGCTTCCGGTCGAAGCCGCTGGCATTGTCGATCTTGACGCCCAGCGTCTTCTCGCCGTCTTCCGTCACGGCCAGCACGTTGCCGTCGGACATGGTGAGGAAGGCGAAACCCGTGCCGGCGATCTTCACGCTCTTGACGATGTCGGCGAGCTGATCGAGCGTCAGGTCAACGCCGACGATGCCGTTGAGGTCCTTGCGGTCCGGCGTCGTCAATGGCTGGAAAAAGCTGACGATGATCTTGCCCGTGATGCCGTCGAGATAGGGTGAGAGCATGGTAATGGGGCTGTCGACCGGCCGCTCCTCGGGTCTGGCGAGCCAGGATTGCCACGTCTCGTAGAGACCGGGGAAATAGAAGTCCCACCAGTTCGTCTGGTTGTGACCGGGATAGACCTTGTCGAAGACGGAACCCTGGTCGTTATAGGGCGTCGAGCGCAGGATCGGCGCCTGGCGCGGGCCGATATAGTACATCTGCAGCTTCGGCGGGCCGGCCGCAAGGAAGCTCGGGCCGAACAGGTCGAACACGGCGCTCTCGCGCACGGTCTTCAGCGCCTCGGGTGTCGGCTGCCGGTTCTCGTCGAGGAGGTAGCCCCAGACTGTCACGGCGGATGCCTCGCCCGGCTGGTTCTGCCACCAGTTTCCGGCTTGGTTGTAGGCAAGCGGTGTGGTCAGCTTGCCGTCGTCCTGCAATTGCTCGCCGAGCTTGTCGTAGAGCGTGGGGTTGTCCATGACGGTCTGCATGGATCCGGCAAGGCCGCTCACTTCCGAATGGTAGCGGTCGAGCAGGAGATCGGTGCGCTCGACCGTCGTCTCGATATAGTTCTGCAGATACTCGATATTCGCCTTTTCGAGGCCGCGCCCGACTTCCTCCATCGCATTGGTGGAAAGCCGGTTGACGTTCCACAGCGCGATCCCGCCGGCGACCAGGAGGTCGACCAGCACGGCGCCGCCGACGACCAGCACGAACTTCGCGCGGAACGAGGTCAGCGAGAATCCGAAGCGCGGAGGGTTGCCTTCTGCAACAGTGCTCATTGAGGCTTGCGTCCCGACGCCACCCAGACCGGCCATCCGGCATAACCGCCCGGATGCAGCGCGGCGGCGATATGATCCTCGAAGCCGCGGCGGAACTTCTCCACGAAGGCGGCATCGTCGCCGCGCTTTTCGCACATGCCGCCGGCGAACATTTCCTCCCAGGCCATGACCATGTCGGCAAAGGCCTGCGCGTCGCCATCGCGATTGGTGACCATGAAGCTCTCGATGCGGATATCCTCGAGCCCGGCCTTTTGCAGCGCCTGGTAGCTCTTCGGGCCGAACTCGAGGTCCATGTCGAAGTCCGCAAAGAGCTTGGAGAGCTGCTCATAGGTCCACTGGATGGACGGACCGCGCGGCTCGCCGAGGCACTGGGAGATCTTCTCGTTGGTGACGTAGACCCGGCCGCCCGGCTTGCAGATGCGCACGAGCTCGTCGACGATCATCTCCGGCTTGTTGAAGATCTGCAGGGCATGGCGGCAGGAGACGAAGTCGAACTGGCCGTCCTCCAGCAGCATTTCGGCCGCGTCGCCGTAGATGTATTCGATGCCGCCGATGTCGAACTCGCTGGCGACCTGGCGGGCATAGGCAAGACTCGACTTCGAATGGTCGAGCGCGACGATGCGCGAGGGCGCGAATTCCTTGGCGACCAGCACGGCGAAATCGCCGATGCCGCAGCAGATGTCGGCCATGGTCGCGCCCGGTGTAAGGCCATGGCGCGGCAGGATGGAGCGCTCGTGCTTCCAGGTGAGCTTGGTCTGCGTGCGCAGCACGGGCACGAAGCCGCCTTCCTCGAGGAAGGATTGACCGGGATAGAATTCGCTGTCGTATTCCTCGACGGCGATGCGCGGGTTCTTGGCCGAAAGCGTGCCGAACTTCTTCGTCGACCAGCCGATGACGCTCGACGTGACGATCGAGATCCGGACGTCCGGGCGCTCGTCGGCCGCCTTCAAAAGTGCGCCGGCAAGGGCGTGGAAGGCCACGTTGTTGAGCCGCACCAGACGCTTCACATTGATGTAGAAGGTGCCGCGGATCGAGGCGATCGACCGTTCGAGGAGCTGGATGCAGGCCTCCATCTCGGCGCCGTGTTCCGGGCGCATCGAGCCGGAAAGCGCGAACTCCTGGTTGTTCTCATCGAAGGAAACCTTGTAGGTCTGGACAAGCGTGTCGGCGATCATGCTTCGGTTTCCTCCAGCTTGAGGTCTGCGATGAGGCGGATGGCATTTCCGTCGGCGGGCTCGATGGAAAAGCGCGCCGCATAATCGACGGCAAGTTCCAGAAGGCCGATATTGGGCTGCAGCGGGCCGTCGGTGAAGAGCGCGGTATGATAGCGCGAGGCGAGGTCGCCGTCATTGAGCACGGAGACGGCGCTCCGGTAAAAGTCCGCCGTTTGCGCATCGACCGGGACGGTGAGGGTGATGCGCTCGCTCGCACCCCTGCGCGCAACGGAGCACACGAACCGGCCCGACGGGGCATGCAGCCGATAGACGGTTTCCAGAAGTTCGTTGAGCGCGGAGGAGAACAGGTTGGAATAAAGCAGCGAATCGCTGCGATTGTGGCTGATCATGCGTGCGAAATAGGTGGACAGCCGGTCGCAATAGGCCCAGTTGGAGGCAAAGCCGTCCATGTCCATGTCGAATTCCAGAAGCTCGGCGTGCTCGCCGGCGTCCTTCGGTGCTGCCCCCAGATTCATTGACCCCTGCCTTGTGACACCGCGAGCGGGCGTGCGGCCGCGTGCTCTATCTTTCGGGAATAGACTATGTAATGTCCGAAGTGCGGGTACAAGCGCAGACATGACCAGCAGGAAGTGGCATCGGCGATATGATATCGCTGGTTGCGCCGTCCCCTTCGAACTCCAGCGGAAGCTTTCCATACAATCATGAAAGATTCGTCAAACCCACTCCCGGATTCTCCGGCTTCCAGCGAAAGCGGCGACGCCGCCGAGCTTGCGCGGGTGCGTCTCGAGCTTGCGCAACTGCAGGCCGAATACGACGATCTGAAGCTGCTCTACGAGGCGATGATCGAGCATGGCGAGGCGGTGGAGGACCAGCTTGCCGAGCAGAATCTTCTGCTCGAGAGCACGCAGGCCCGGCTGGACGCGGAGCTGAACGACGCCGGCCGCTATGTCTTCTCCATCCTTCCGGACAAGCGCGCGGCAAGTCCGGCGACCGACTGGCTGCTCGTTCCCTCCACGGAGCTTGGCGGGGATTCCTTCGGCTATCACTGGATCGACGACGACCATTTCGCCATCTACCTGCTCGATGTCTGCGGGCACGGGGTCGGCGCGGCGCTGCTGTCCGTCACGGTGATCAACGTGCTGAGGGCCTCGGCGCTTGCGAATGCCGATTTCCGCGATCCCTCGACGGTCCTGAAGGCGCTCAACGACACGTTTCCGATGGAAAAGCAGAACAACATGTTCTTCACCATCTGGTACGGCGTCTACAAGGCGAGCACGGGAGAGCTGCGCTTTGCCACTGGCGGCCATCCGCCCTCCATCCTGCTGCGCGGCGACGGCGCGGCGCGGGAAATGCTCATTACCGTCGGCGGCGTTGCAATCGGCGCCCTGCCGGAGATGGACTACGAAAGCAGCCTTACCCGCGTCATGCCCGGAGACCGCCTGCTCGTCATCAGCGACGGCACCTTCGAGGTCAATGGTCCCGGCGATGCGATGCTGAGCGTCGAGGCGCTTGCCGACCACGCGGCGGAGCGCGGAAGCCGCCCGCAGCACATCCACGAGTGGGTGCGATCCTTCAACGCGGAAGGCCCGTTGCCGGACGACTTCTCGTTGCTGGAAATCCGGTTCTGACGCGGCCCGGATGCTGCCGTTCACGCGATTGTGTTTATCCATCCGCGGGCTTGCCGACACGCGGACCGCTCCTTTCGATTTGTCGATTGCCGGGCGACGGAATCGCGCTATGGTTTTCCACTCTAACGCCGGTTCGCGGTCTGTTGAGGGGAGGCGGCCATCATCCCGTTCGTGAAAAGCGGCATTGCCGCGCTCGTGGTCTTCCCGCTGCTTGCGGGCAGCGTTTCGGCCGAGGAGGCAGGTCCCGCCGACCTTGCCATTGCCCGCAGCCTTGCGACCATGCTGCAATCGGCGCGTGCGGTCATCTCCGTCAACCAGGATCGGATCAATGATCCGGACATCGGCGACAAGGGCCTCACGGGTGCCGTCGTGCTGGAGGCGGCCATCGCCAACTATGAGAAGGCGACCGGACGCGATCCGCGCGCGGTCGATCCGTCTTCCTATGAGGGGCGGCTTCTCAAGGCCCAGATGGATGCCGTCGTCGAAGTCGTCGAGGCGCAGCAGGCGACGATCAACGCTAAGGGCACGGGCTTCAAGGGGCTGATCCCCGCCACCTTCGGACGTCTCGTCAACGAGGCCTTCGCCGCGCGCGTCGGCACGGAGGCGAGCATGAAGGTGACGGCCCCGCCGGAGCTGGTGCGCAACCGCAAGGCCCGGGCCGACGCCTTCGAGGCGGCCGCGATCCGCGATTACCTTCAGGCCGCCGACTGGCCAAAGGGGCAGATCTATTCGGCCATCGTCACCGAGGACGGCAAGCCGCGGGCGCGCGTCATGGTTCCGGAATATTACGTGCCGTCATGCCTGACCTGTCATGGCGGGCCCGCCGGCGAGCTCGACGTCACGGGCTATCCCAAGGAGGGAGCGCATGAGGGCGATCTCGGCGGCGTGATCAGCATCGGGCTCATCCCGCAATGAGGGAGGCATCCATGTCCTTTCTCTCGCTGCGCCGTCTGCCCATCCGCGTTCGTCTCATCCTGCTTGCGGCCGTGCTGCTGCTGGCGATCATCGGCAGCAGCCTCTTCACGCGCAGCGAGCTCTCCGAGGCGCTGCGTTCCGAGGATGAGGCGAACCGTATCGCCGAGATCATCAACATCGCGCATGAGGTGCGCGCCGATTTCAACAGCCTGCGCTACTGGCAGGCCGATCTGTCCGTCAGCCTGCTGACGCTTGCCGAGACGCGTGCCGGACAGGCGCGCACGCGCCTTGGCGAACGGCTCGACAAGCTCGCCCTGCACCGTCCGGCGGAGGCAGCGGCGATACGCCAGGAGATCGAGCAGTTCGATACACTCGCCAGCCAGGCGGTCGAAGCCTATACCGACGACCAGCGCGTCATCGGCAATACCCATTTCGCCGAGGCGCGCCGGCACGGCATCAGCGTGGAAGAAAAGCTCGCCGCGCTGCAGGCCGATCTCGGCACGCAGGCCGCGGCGGCGCGGGCGAACATCCTGCTGCAATTCGAGCGGGCGGCCAATTTCGCCTCGCTGCTGTCGATCGTCGCCGTCATCGTCGGCACGGCACTGACGATCGTCATCCTCGGCTCGATCCTCAAGCCTCTCGGCGAGATCGTCATGGCCGTGCGGGGATTGACGGCGGGCGATGCGGACGTGGTCGTGCCGCCGGCGGGCGCCGACGAGCTCGGCCGCGTGAGCGAGGCCCTGCAGCTCCTGAAGGAGGGGCAGCAGGAGCGCGAGCGCCTGACGCGCGAGGCCGAGCATCAGCGAAAGACCCTCGTCGATGCCATCGAAAGCATCGCGGAGGGCTTCACGCTCTACGGCCCCGACGAGCGGCTCATCATCACCAACCAGCGCTTCCGCGACATGCATCCGGCCCATGGCGGGCTCGTGGCGGGAAAGTCGACCTTCCGCGACGTCATCGAGGCGGGCGGGCGCCATGTCGTCGCCTTCGACGAGCCGTTCGAGGCGTGGATCGCCGCCCGGCTGACCTCGCACGATCATAGCGCCACCCGCGTCACGCCCTTCAGGGACGGCCGCTGGATGCAGATCAGCGAACGGCGCACCCATGAGGGCGGCTTCACCGTCGTCTATGTCGACATCACGGAGCTGCGCCGCCGGCAGGAGGAACTGGAGCTTGCCCGCGACGAGGCGCAGCGCGCGACGCAGGTGAAGTCCGAATTCCTCGCCAACATGAGCCACGAGCTCCGCACGCCGCTCAACGCCATCATCGGCTACGCCCAGATCCTCCAGGAAGATGCCGAAGACACCGGCCAGAACGATTTCCTGCCCGACCTCAGGAAGATCGAGAGCGCCGGCAACCATCTGCTCGGCCTCATCAACGGCATTCTCGACCTGTCGAAGATCGAGGCCGGCCGCATGGAGGTCTACAAGGAACGCTTCGACGTGCCCGCCCTCGTCGGCGATGTCGCCGCGCTGATCCGGCCGCTCGCCGCCAAGAACGGTAATGCCTTCGTGGTGGAATGCCCCGACGACATCGGCTCGATCGAGACCGACGTCACGAAGGTCAAGCAGGCGCTCCTCAATCTTCTGAGCAATGCCTGCAAGTTCACCGAGAAGGGGACGGTGACGCTCGCGGTCACACGGCAGGGAACGCATGCCGGGCGGCAACTGGCGCTGACGGTCACCGATACCGGCATCGGCATGAACGAGGAGCAGCTCGGCCGGCTCTTCCAGGCCTTCTCGCAAGCCGACAGCTCCACCTCGCGCAAGTTCGGCGGCACCGGCCTCGGCCTTGCCATCAGCCGCAGCTTCGCGCAGATGCTCGGCGGCGACCTCACGGTGGAAAGTCGCCCGGGGGCGGGATCGCGCTTCACCCTTGCCCTGCCCGATCCGGAAGAGCCTGCGGCATCCACTGACGCTGCGGAAGGGGGGGGCGCATCCGCAAAGCCGGATCCGTCCGACCGTCCCGCCGTGCTCGTCGTCGACGATGACGAGGCCTCGATGAACATCATCGGCTCGCATCTGAAGCGCGACGGTTATCGCGTGCTCTATGCGAGCGGCGGCGAACAGGCGCTGGAGATGGCGCGCAAGCACCGTCCTGCCGCCATCACGCTCGATATCCTGATGCCGCAGATGGACGGATGGTCCGTGCTCGTCGCGCTGAAATCCGACCCGGACCTTGCCGAAACGCCGGTCGTCATCGTCAGCATCAGCAATGAGAGGGCGCTCGGCTTCACGCTCGGCGCGGCGGCGATGCTCACCAAGCCGGTCGACCGGGGCGAGCTCAGCGATTTTATCGCGAGGCTCACCGGCGGCCGGGAGGAGGGCACGGTGCTGGTCGTCGAGGACGATGCGGCGACGCGGCTCCTGATGCAGCGTACCGTGGAACGGCTCGGCCGCAGCGTGGCGCTGACGGAGAACGGCCGGCAGGGCATGGACTGGCTTGCCGCCAATCCTCCGCCGATCGCCATCCTCCTCGACCTGCAGATGCCCGAGATGAACGGCTTCGAATTCCTCTCGGCGCTTCGCGAGCAGGAGAAATGGAACAGGGTGCCGGTTCTCGTGGTGACGGCAAAGCACCTTTCCAATGCAGAGCGCGAACTGCTGGGCGCCCGCGCGACGCAGATCATCGGCAAGGGCGGTGCGCATGTCGAACTGACGCAGGCGTTGCGCGACGTCCTTTTCGCGCGCTCGCCGAAAGCGGCCGGGACGTGATGCCATGACACGAATTCTGCTCGTCGAGGACAATGAGATGAACCGCGACATGCTTTCGCGCCGGCTGGAGCGCAAGGGCTACGAGGTGCTTCTTGCCGTCGACGGCGAGGAAGCCGTCGCCCGCGCGATCTCGGAGGCGCCCGACCTCGTGCTTATGGATATCGGCCTGCCGGGCATCGACGGCTGCGAGGCGACCCGCCGCATCCGGCAGACGCCTTCCGGCGCCACCCTGCCCATCATCGCGCTCACCGCCCATGCCATGAGCGTCGATGAGGCCCGCGCCCGGCACGCCGGCTGCAACGACTTCGATACCAAGCCCGTCGATCTCCCGCGGCTCCTCGGCAAGATGGAGACGCTGCTCTCCGCTGCCCGCTGACCTGCAGGTTTCCAGAACCACGCCGCCATGGAACCAGGTGCGGGCGGCGCCGTTAAGGTTGCGTCTTGCAATGGAGAACGGCAGTCATGGAAAAAGAGGCGGGAGCCCGTACGTCGAAGAACGGCAATCGTCCGGAGAGTTCCAAGCCTGGGACGATCGTCGCCGGGCCGGATGCGCATGCGCGCGAGGGCGCCGGAAAAACGCCGCCGGGGCGGGGCGTCAAGCCCGCGGATGCGCAGGCGAAGTCGTCGACCGACGGAAAAGCGGACTAGGCATTTCAGGGATACAGGAAAAACTTCCCCCGGCCGGGCCGGGGGAAGGATCGGTCGTGATCGCGGCAATCAGGCCAGATCGAAGCGGTCGGCGTTCATCACCTTCGTCCAGGCCGAGACGAAGTCGTTGACGAACTTCTCCCGGTTGTCGTCCTGGGCATAGACTTCCGCATAGGCGCGCAGGATCGAGTTGGAGCCGAAGACGAGGTCGACGCGGGTGGCCGTGTAACGGGCCGCGCCGGTCTTGCGGTCGCGGATCTCGTAGAGGTTGCTGCCGGTCGGAACCCACGAATAGGCCATGTCGGTCAACGTGACGAAGAAGTCCGTCGTCAGCGCGCCCACGCGGTCGGTGAAGACGCCGTGCGCCGTGCCGGCATGGTTCGTGCCGATGACGCGCAAGCCGCCGATCAGCGCCGTCATCTCCGGCGCCGTCAGGCCCATGAGCTGGGCGCGGTCGAGCAGCAGCTCTTCCGGGCTCACCACATAGTCCTTCTTCAGCCAGTTGCGGAAACCGTCCGCCAGCGGCTCGAGCGGCGCGAAGCTGTCCGCGTCGGTCTGCTCGGCGGCGGCATCGCCCCGGCCCGGTGCGAAGGGCATGTTGACGTCAAAGCCGGCGGCCTTCGCAGCCTGCTTGACGCCGTAGTTGCCGGCAAGGACGATCACGTCGGCAAGGCTTGCGCCCGTGGCGGCGGCGATCGGCTCGAGAACGGCAAGCACGCGGGCGAGCCGCTCCGGCTCGTTGCCTTCCCAGTCCTTCTGCGGTGCAAGGCGGATGCGGGCACCGTTGGCGCCGCCCCGGTGGTCGGAGCCGCGATAGGTGCGGGCGCTGTCCCAGGCGGTGGTGACGAGGTCCGAAACGGAAAGGCCGGAAGCGGCGACCATCGCCTCGACGGCGGCGACGTCATAGTCCTTGCGGCCCGCCGGGATCGGATCCTGCCAGATGAGGTCTTCTGCCGGCACGTCCGGGCCGATGTACCGGCTCTTCGGGCCCATGTCGCGGTGCGTAAGCTTGAACCAGCCGCGTGCGAAGGCCTCGGAGAAGGCGTTGAAGTCGTTCCTGAAGCGCAGCGAGATCTCGCGGTAGATCGGGTCCACCTTCAGCGCCATGTCGGCATCGGTCATCATCGGCAGGACGCGGATCGAGGGGTCCTCGACATCGACGGGCTTGTCTTCCTCGGCGATGGTGATCGGCACCCATTGCGAGGCGCCGGCCGGGCTGTGGGCCAAAGTCCATTCATGCTTGAACAGCATCTCGAAGAAGCCGTTGTCCCACTTGGTCGGCTCGGAGGTCCAGGCGCCTTCCAGGCCCGAGACGACCGTGTCGCGGCCGATGCCGCGGCCCTTGGTGTTCATCCAGCCGAGGCCCTGGAGTTCCGGGCCCGCCGCTTCCGGCTCGGGGCTGAGGTCGCGCGGATTGCCGTTGCCGTGGCACTTGCCGACGGTGTGGCCGCCGGCCGTCAGGGCGACGGTTTCCTCGTCGTCCATGCCCATGCGGGCGAAGGTCTCACGCATCTGCGCGGCCGTCGCCATCGGGTCGGACTTGCCGTTGACGCCTTCCGGGTTCACGTAGATGAGGCCCATCTGCACGGCGGCGAGCGGGTTTTCCAGCGTGTCGGGCTTGGCGACATCGCCGTAGCGGCCGTCGCTCGGCGCGAGCCATTCCTTTTCCGCACCCCAGTAGGTGTCTTTTTCCGGATGCCAGATGTCCTCGCGGCCGAAGGCGAAGCCGAAGGTCTTGAGGCCCGCGACCTCATAGGCGACGGTGCCGGCAAGCGCGATCAGGTCGGCCCAGGAGAGCTTGTTGCCGTATTTCTTCTTGATCGGCCACAGCAGGCGGCGGCCCTTGTCGGTGTTGACGTTGTCCGGCCAGGAGTTGAGCGGCGCGAAGCGCTGGTTGCCCGTGCCGGTGCCGCCGCGGCCGTCCGTGACGCGGTAGGAGCCGGCGGCATGCCAGCTCACGCGCGCCATCATGCCGACATAGCTGCCCCAGTCGGCCGGCCACCACTCCTGGCTGTCCGTCATGAGCGCGCGCAGGTCCGCCTTCAGGGCTTCCACGTCGAGCTTGCGGACTTCCTCGCGGTAGTTGAAGTCCTTTCCGAGCGGATTGGTCTTGGTATCGTGCTGGTGCAGGATGTCGAGGTTCAGCGCGTTGGGCCACCATTCCATGACGGACTTGCCGAGCGCCGTGTTGCCACCATGCATGACCGGACACTTGCCGGTCGTGGGGATCTTCGTATCCATTTGGTCCCTCCAACGGATTTCTTGACTTTAAAGGACACCGGAAGCGCTTTTGCCGGCATGCGAACGGGGTCGCCGCCTTGCAGGCCGTCTTCCAAGTGATCCAGAGGTAGCAAACCCTTATCATAAATTCCAATTGTAAAAACTAAAAGCTGCGATAGGTTATTCTTATGAGTAATCTATCCATGAAGCACTTGCGATATTTCGATGCCCTCGCCCGCCTCGGCCATTTCGGCCGGGCGGCGGAAAGCTGCGCCATTTCGCAGCCTGCGCTTTCCGTACAGATACGGGAGCTGGAGGACCTTGTCGGCGCGCCGCTCGTGGAAAGGGGAGGGCGCCGCATCCGCCTGACCGGGCTCGGCGAGGAATTCGCAGGGCGCGTGCGGTCGATCCTGCGCGCCGTCGACGAGCTGGAGGACCTCGGCCGGGCGGCGCACGGGCCCTTCGCGGGGCGCCTTCGCCTCGGCGTCATTCCCACGGTGGCGCCCTATCTGCTGCCGGACATCATCAAGGCGCTGGCGCGGCTCTACCCCGGGCTCGATCCGCGCCCGCGCGAGGCGATCACGCAAAGGCTGATCGAGGATCTGGCGGAGGCGAAGCTCGATGTCGCCATCGTGGCCCTTCCCGTCTCCGAGCCCGCGCTGGAGGAAATGCCGCTCTTCGACGAGGAATTCGTGCTGGTACGGCCGCTGGAGGATGCCGGAAAGCCGGTTCCGGCATCCGAAAGGCTGCATGAGATGCGCCTGCTTCTCCTCGAGGAAGGCCATTGCTTCCGCGACCAGGCGCTTTCCGTCTGCAATATCGCGCCGGCCGCGACGCGGGCCCTGATGGAAGGCAGCTCGCTGTCGACGCTCGTCCAGATGGTCGGCGCCGGCATCGGCGTGACGCTCATCCCGCAAATGGCCGTCAAGACCGAGATGCGCTCGTCCTCCGTCTGCATCGCGCACCTTGCCGAGCCGCGCCCCACAAGGACCATCGGCATGGTCTGGCGGAAGACTAACCCGCTCTCGACGCAGTTCGCCCGCATCGCCGACATCGTAAGGGAAGCCGGGCTCAGCCGGCTGGCGCAGGCGGAAAACGCCTAGCGATCGCCGGCCGCTCCGTTTCAATATTCGTCGTGCAGCCTCACCCAGCTCATGGTGCCGCTCTCGTTGCGCCCCTTCGGGACGAGGTCGAGCCAGTTGAGCGCGCCCATCAGCAGTTCCGTGCCGCGATGATAGGTCGAGTAGGTGTGGTAGAGGACGCCCTGCTCGTCCTTTGCGAAGACGCTGAGGCCGAACATGTCGGAGGCGTTGCGGATCTGCGTCAGGCCGTAGTTGTAGCGTGCATGTCCGGCTTCGCGGTCTTCCGCGGTGAACGATACGCCGAAATCGTAGTTGAAGTCGCGGTCGCCCGAGGAAACCCAGGGGAAGGTCCAGTGCATCCGTCGCTTGACGTCCTCGATCCGCCGGACCGGCGCGCGCGAGACTGCGGCGAAGGCGAGGTCCGCATGTTCGAAGTGCCGGCGTGCCGCATCGGCGTGGTCCATCGTGAAGGAGCATCCGGGGCAGAGGTGATCCGAGCCGGGCGTCAGCATGAAGTGATAGATGGCAAGCTGGCTGCGGTCCCCGAACAGGTCCCGAAGCGTCACGTCCCCGTCGGGGCCGTCGAAGACATAGGATTTCTCGACCCTGACCCAGGGGAGTTGCCGGCGCTCGGCACGCAGGGCGTCGAGTTGGTGCGTCATGGCGCGCTCCTTCTCGAAAAGCGCCTTGCGGGCGGCAAGCCAGTCTTCTTGCGAAACGATCGTGTGCTGCATGGTCAATCTCCTTCGGTCCGTTTGGTGAGGGGAGCCGCCGTGTTCCGGCGCGAAACGAGCGCCAGCCATGGCGGCAGGTGGAAAAGGCTCATCAGCAGGTACATCGAGACCATGCCGCCTGACGGCAGCAGGCTTGGCCCGGACGTGCAGACGGCCATCGGATCGCCGGAGCTGATCCAGGCCATGACCGCGAAGGTCGGCGCTGCGGCAAGGCAGAGCCAATCCGGCGCTGCGAATGCTATCCGTGTCGTCATTTTCGGCTTCCCGCTGAATTCCCGGCCGTCGCCGGCTGTTGCAAAGCGAGACTAGGCCGGGAGGAGCGATGGCCGGGAGTGACAAGTCTGTCGCGATTTAACGGGGATGGCAGCCGATGCGCCGAATGCCGCGGAAGCCGGATTTAAACCTTTATGGCAATCCAGACCGAAAGGGCGACGGCAAGGCCGAGAAGGAGGGCGACCGCCAATTTCAGGCGATTTTCTTTGCGCACCCTCTCGCCGGTCCAGTCATAGGCCCGCGCCGGGGCTGTGGGCCCGGTGCGGTCTTCGACATCCTGCCATGCCGGAAGAGGATGGTGAGGACCCGGGAGCGCCTCGTATCGCTCGACCGGGTCCCTGCGCGACCGATGCGGCTTGGGCAACGCATCGGGCCGCACAGCTTGTTGGGAAGGCATTTCCGGTATCCGCTTCTCCACGCGCTCGCGGCAGCGGGCATGTGCTTCCTTGAGAATCCGGCGCGCGCGATAGGCGCTGAGCGGGGCCGGCTCGCGGGCAAGCCGGGTTTGCTCGATCTGCCTGTCGATATCGCGGATTGCGCGGGCGAGGCGATCGGCGGGCGCGTGATCCCGCAAGAGGCGACGGAGGCGCTGGTGGGGCATGCTCATTCCTCGAATCAGGCTCCATCATGGAGCGGCGCCGAAGATATCGCCTCATCGGGCCGATCCCAGCTACCTGCGATTGCGAACAAGCTATTGCTTTCCAGTGAGTTAACGTCGATATCGATGTGTACCGAAATCGCCCTGCCGGGCTGCGCCCGGCCCTCTTTCGGTATTAAAAGTCACATAGCTTCACGCCGGGGAGCCTCGTCCATACGGACGAGGATGCGGTAGCCAGGTGCGTGTCGGGCGGTTGCGATGCCTTCGAACGCCGCGGCCTAGAAAGCGACCTTCAGGTTGGCGGAAACCGTGATCGACTGAAGGTCCATCCCCGCTCCATCCTCGAACGGTCCGCCTATCTGCGCGCCGCTGGAGATGTCGTATTCCTTCGTGCTCCCTTTCTTGCGGAAGAAGCGTTCGAAATCGACGCCGAGCGTGAATTGAGAGTTGTCGTTCACCTGATAGGCGGCTTCCAGTCCCAGGTCGACGAACGGAATGGCGCCGTATTTTTCCTCGAAGCGCTGGTCATTCAGCCAATGGTGGTCCGTGTCGCTCGCCCCGATGGTCGCGCCTGCCCGGGCAAGCCCGGTGATGGTCCAGGCTCCGCTGGTCGTCTTCACCTCTCCGCCTATGAACAGGCCCGGATATCTCTGCTCGAAGGTAATAACCTTCTCTCCGTCCGCAAAGGTGCCAGTGGTATTGCGAAAGCCCCCGCTGCTGTAGACATACGATCCGCCATGGCCGGTCCACTTCACATTCGTGTACTTGAAGCCTCCATGCAGGTTGAATGTCGAGGCCTCGGACAGGGCGAAGTTTTTTCCGAGCGCGATGTCGAGATCGATGTAGCGGTCGAGATCCGTATCCGGATGGACGGATCGATCCGTCCAATCGTCGAAGTCGTAGCTGCCGCCGAGCCAGTCGTAGTCTTCCATGTGGCTGTTGCCGCCGAAGCCGAACCGTACGTCGCCCGATACGGTCCAATCGCCATCGAAAACACCCTTGGCGCCGAGATTGATGACGGGTGCATCACTCTCCCAGATCAAGCGACTGATGCGGTTTCCGCCGTTATAGACAAGCTCGTTCCCCTTGAGCCAAGTGTATCCGATTCCCCCGACGAAAACGAAATCGTCGGCACCGATGATCGTCGTCTGATGCTGCTGGTCGTCAGCGAATGCGGGAGTGGCGAAAGAGGCCAGAACCGCTCCGGAGAGAGTGAGAGCGCGCAAAAAGCTCATGCTCATGGTCGAATCATCACCCCATCGGAAATTGCAGTCTATGGTTGCGTAACATCTTCCTTCCCAAGAATCTGTGCTTTCCCGGCAACTTCCGCGAATTTGCAGCGGCCGGGCGCCTTCCGGTGTCCCGGTCTTTCCCCTATCGGAACACGCTGGCCGCCGTCGCTCTCCTCTCGAAAAATGCTTAATGTTCAAAATGATACGAATTAACCGTAATAAGGGATAGGGCTTGGCCGCTTTTTAAGACAGTAGGTATATACCCGCACGAGCCGCATGATGCGGCCGGCATAAGATCAAGGGCGCGGCATTCGGCCCAGGAAGGTAATCCGATGTTTCCGGAGATTCTCCAGGTTATCCAGGAGTTCGGTGCTATCGGAGGTGCGGACAGGGTCGCCTGGGAGCTGGCCCAGGCATTCAATCGGGTGGGCCTGATAAACGGCGTCGTCACGTCCGCCGCGTTCGACGCCAGCGGCACCGCAACGGATGTGATCCTCGTCAGTCCCTGGGTGAAATGGTTTTCCACGCGCGGAGGCATGCGGCATCTGGCGCGGCTCCTCGTGTTCCCGGCCTTCACGCTCGCCGCGACGCGGGTCGTCAGGCGCAGGCGGAAAGCCCTTGTCATCAGCCACGGGGACTGCCTTGCCGGTGACGTGGTGGTCGTGCATGCCGTGAATGCGGAAAACCTGAAGATCAAGAAGGCCGCGGGGCAATGGCGCTGGCTCCTCAATCCGATTCATGCCTGGGTTGCCCTGCGCGACTACTGGATGATCGGACACCTGCGTTACAAGCGCTACATCGCGGTTTCGCACCGCGTCTCGCAAGAACTGGTGAAACACTACCGCGTTCCGGAGAGCCGCATACGGGTCATCTCGAACGGCGTCGATGTCGACCGCTTCAAGCCGGACGCGTCGGCAAGGCGCCGGATCCGGGAGGATTTCGGCATTCCGCAGGACGCGCCGCTGCTGCTCTTCGTCGGGCACGAGTTCAACCGCAAGGGTCTTGCCCATCTCATCGACGCGATGGAGCGGCTTGGGCCCGAATTCCATCTTCTCGTGGTCGGCTCGGACAATCAGGCGCCCTACCGCGCGATGGCAAAGGCTTCGGCCGGCCGGATCGTCTATGCGGGAGAGCAAAAGAACGTCGAACGGTTCTTCGCGGCCGCGGATGCCTTCGTCTTCCCGACCTCGTACGAGACGTTCTCGCTGGTGTGCATGGAGGCCATGGCGAGCGGCCTGACCGTATTCGCCACCTCTGTCGGCGGTATCGAGGAATATCTGAAGGACGGCCAGAACGGCATGATGATCGTGCAGGACGGTGCCGATATCGCCCGAAAGATCGAGGCGGTATTCCAGGATGCGGCGCTCGCAGACCAGATGCGGGCCGCCGCCCGGCTCACGGCGGAAAACTACAGTTGGGACAATATCGCACGGCAATATGTGGACCTGCTTGCCGAAATACTGGAGGAGCGGAAAGCCGAACACTCGCTGGCTCCCGCGCGTCTGCCGGCACACTGAAGGTATCCGCCGTCCGACAGCGCCCGGGGAGCACCTTAAAGTTAATGGTTTGGTTACCGTCGTTCCACTTCGGGAATGACAGCGGTCCGGAAATTTCGAATATTCCTGCCAGGGCGTCGTTTGACGAAGTCTCGCGCGATCCGGACTTGCCTTTTCGGGATAGGAACGCTCCACGCGGCTGGCCAGGCGAATGCCGATCGCGCCTTACGGTCGGCCGCGCCCGGCTTCGGTTCATTTCACACGCCGGCGGGAACCAGTTGACCATGTGTGTTGCAAAACGAATCTACGAGACACGGTCGTGAGGCGCGCCTTCGGCGTGCCGGTCACCTTCGGCGCATGCGCCGGCTTTGTCCACGACGGCGGCGGTAAGGTCGGTGTCCTGATGGTGCCGGCCTGGGGGCTGGAGGAATTCACTATTCGCCGGGGCTGGGCAGCTTTCGCCGATCGTCTGGCCGACGCCGGCTATTGTTGCCTGCGCTTCGATTGGCCGGGCGCCGGCGACAGCCTCGGGGATGCGGGCTCGATCGAATCCCTGGAGACGTGGAGGGACGCGCTCCGCGCGGCTGCAACCTTCCTGAGGGTCAATCACGGTATCGAGAAGCTCGTTCTCGTCGGCCACGGGCTTGGCGCTCTCATGGCGGCGCATTCGACGGAAAACCTGCTTGCGGATGCGCTGGTCCTGATGGCGCCGCAAAACGAGGGAAGGGCGGGCCTGCGCGAGCTAGACGTCTGGAGCAAGATGATCGGCTCCTTCCTGCGCCTGCCGCTCGAAACCTCGGAAAACAGCATCAACGTTGCCGGACATTTCCTTTCGAAAAGCCTTGCCGCGGAAATCTCCGCGTTGCGCCTCGGCCACGCGCCTCGGCCGCTCCCGGTTCTGGCAATGCTGCCGCCGGGCACGCGTGCCGCCAACGAATGGCCTGCACGGCTCGCAACGGCCGGCTTTGTCGTGACTGCCGTCGACTACGCGGCCCACGAGGACTTCGTCACCTATAGCCGTGCTTCCACTCCGCCTGCCGGCGACTTCGGCGAGGTGCTGGGCTGGCTTGCCGACACCGTCCCGCCGGGCGCGAAAGCCGGCGCAAGGGAGCCGGTGGCCGCTGCCGCCTTGAAGGGCACCGGATTTGCCGAAACACCCCTGCTGTTCGGCAAGGGCGGCAGTCTGTTCGGCATCCTGTGCCGACCCACGACCCGCGCGAGCAGGGCGGTGGTCGTTTTCGTCAATTCCGGCGACAACTATCATATCGGCTGGGCCCGCATGCATGTGGAGTTCGCCCGTTCTCTCGCGCAGCAGGGCATTGCCAGCCTCCGCGTCGATACCGGAGGGATCGGCGACAGCCATGGCGTCGACCGACCCCTCTTCTACGACGAGGGCCAGATCGGCGACGTGCTGGAGGCGGTCACGGCGGTAGAGAAGATGGGCCTCGGGCCGGTCCTGGTTTCCGGCCGCTGCAGCGGCGGCTATGCCGCCGTTCAGGCCACGGTGCGCGATCCCCGTATCAGGGGCGTGGTGGCTGTCAATCCACCCCGCCTCGCGCTCGGCCCGGACGAGACATTCGAACAGGTTATCAGCGGAGGCACATCGTCCCTGGCCGACTACCGCCGCCGCGCGCTCTCCATGAAAACGGTGAAAGAGGTTCTGGCCGGCATTCCGCTGAGCACTCTCCTCAGGGAGGCGAACAAGATCGTCAAAGCGCTCCTTGCCCAACGCCTGCGCCGTTTCGCCGGCCCATGCCGGCTCACCCGGACCGTGCGCGAGCAGGCCGATGCGCTTCACGCCCGCGGGGTGGTCTCGTTCCTGATCCTTGCGGAGAACGATGCGGGGCGCGACGAACTGGTGCGCCATTTCGGCGACCGCCCCGCCGCGGACTATGAGAATGCCGTCGTCCGGATCGTGCCGGACGCAGAGCACAATATGACGGCCCGCCACGCCCGCAAGGCTATTTTGAACGGCGTCGTCGACGCCGTCGCCGCAATCGAACGGCAATCCGTCCGATTGTCGGCTGCGTGAGGAGGATGGGCGCCGAAAGCGGGAAACCGGAACACTCGGAAGCAATAAATTAACCAAATTTTATGCCGTGCCGCTGTACCAGACTAGAGGTATAGCGGGGTTTCCTAATGCGTGTGGCAATTGTACATGACTGGCTTTACACGGTCGGCGGCGCCGAACGCGTGCTTCAGGAGATGCTTCGCTGCTATCCCGACGCCGATGTCTTTTGCCTTTTCGACTTCCTGAAGCCGGAAGACCGCGCGAAGATCGGGCTGAAATCCACCCGGACGACGTTTATCCAGAAGTTGCCTTTCGTGCGGCGGGCCCACCGGGCGTTCCTGCCGCTCTTTCCGATTGCCATCGAGCAACTGGACCTTTCGCCCTACGACCTCATCATTTCGAGCAGCTATGCGGCGGCCAAGGGCGTGCTGACGGGGCCCGACCAGTTGCACGTATCCTATGTTCACTCGCCGATCCGCTATGCGTGGGATCTGCAGCACACCTATCTTGCGCGCAACAAGAGCTCGATCACGACCTTCCTCGCCCGCCCGCTCCTGCATTGGCTGAGAATCTGGGATGCGCGTACCGCGCACGGCCCCGACATGATGATCGCGAATTCGCATTTCGTCGCCCGGCGCATCCGCAAGGTCTATGGCCGCAAGGCGCGGGTTCTCTATCCGCCGGTCCAGCTTTCCTCCCGCACCGATGCACCGGCGGAACGACGCCACTTCCTGGCCGCCAGCCGCCTGGTGCCCTACAAGAACATCGAGGCGATCGTCCGGGCGTTCTCCGAACTGCCGGACCAGCAGCTCATCGTGGCGGGTGACGGCCCCGAGGCCGGCCACCTGCGCAAGATCGCCGGCCCCAACGTCACGTTTGCCGGATTCGTCAGCGACGCGGCGATGCGCGAGCTCATGGCAAGCGCGCGCGCCTTCGTCTTTGCGGCGGAAGAGGATTTCGGCATCATCTCTGTCGAAGCGCAGTCCGAGGGAACGCCGGTGCTCGCGCTTGGCCGCGGTGGTTCCTGCGAATCCGTCCTCGACGGCAAGACGGGCCTGTTCTTCGATGCTCCGGAGCCTGCCGCGATTGCCGCATGCGTGCGCCGCTTCATCGAGCGGGAAGGGGACTTCCTGCCGGAAAACTGCCGCGCGCAGGCGGCCGGCTTTTCGGCCGAGCGGTTCCGCGAGGGGCTGCGCGCCTATGTTAACCAAAGCATTGCAGACTACAGATCTTCGGCGGTCGGCTATGTGCCCGCCAGCAAATTCTCGACAGAAGGCGGATGACGTTATGGCCGAGACGCGGAACACGATGGAACGCCATCTGTTCAATGCAGCTCCCTTTCTGATGCGGACAGGGGTGGTGGGCAGCCTTTGGCGCCACCGCCTGATGTTTGTCGTCATTTTCCTGGCTATCGTGCTGCTGTCGCTCGTCACCGCGATCGTCCTGCCGGCGCGCTATCTCGCGACCGGCATGGTCATCGTCGCGGAAGGAGATCCGGCCACCCGCACCTCGGATGTCTGGGCGCAGAAGCAGGGCGACCCCGCCGACCTCGAAAGCCAGATCATGATCCTGCGCTCCTCGCGCCTGATGAAGCTCGCGCTTTCCCAGCCCGGCGCTCTCGATGCCGCGATGGAAGTGTGCAGCAGTTCCTCGGCCGGGTGCGAAAGCCTGCGGAACGATACCGCACAGCTTGCCGACAAGGTCGCTGACAGGTATTCGGTCGGTGCCGTCGGTCGTTCGCGTGTGCTTTCGATCTCCTACACGTCGGCCTCGCCGGACAATGCCATGACCATGGCGAACGCGCTGGTGACGGCCTATCTGAACGACCAGCGCGGCACCGAATCCAATAGCCGTGAAGTCGCAGCGAAATGGCTCTGGCAGGAAGTCACCGATCTCGACAAGGAAATCCGCGAGCAGGTCGCCAAGATCGAGAGCTTCCGCCGTCAGAACGGCCTTGTGCAAGGCGCGACGGCCTCGATCAGTTCCGAAAGCCTGACGAGCGCCAGCCAGCAACTGGCCGCTGCCGAACAGGCGAAGGCCCAGGCGCAGGCGCGCCTCGATGCGATTCGCGACATGAAGAACGGGCGCGACGCCTCGGCCTCGCAGATGGCGCTCGACAGCCGCACCGTCGCAGACCTCAAGCAGCAGATCGCCACGGTCGGAAACCAGCTTGCAGCCAGCAGCGCCGTTCTCGGCACGCTTCATCCCCAGCGCCGCATGCTGGAAGCCTCGCTTTCCCTCTTGAAACAGCAATTGGCGAACGAGATCGAGCGCATCTCCGTCAGCGCCCAGAAAGACTTCGAGACGGCGAGCAATCTCGTCACGACGCTCCGCAAGGAGGTGGACAAGGCCAAGGACAATGCGGCCAACGCACGCACTGACGAATCCTCCATCGAGGGTATGGTCCGCGACGTCGAAGCCAAGCGCCAGCTCTATGCGCAGCTTTATCAGCGTGCGAGCGAGCTGGAATCGGAACGCCGCTCCCTGACCGGCGGCACCCGGCTTGTCAGCCTGGCCGAAAAGCCGACGCGTCCCTATTTCCCGAAGAAGACCCCCATGGTCGCGGCGGGGCTCGCCCTCGGCCTGTTCCTGGCGGCAGCAAGCTGCGTCCTGTGGGACAGGATCCGCAACGGGTTCGGCCAGCTTGACCACGAGGACGATGCTTCCGAGCCGCGCAGGGACGACGATGTCCTGAAGCCAGAACCGCTCGAGATCATCGGTTCGCTCCCCGACCTGCCGGCAATCGGATTGGCAGGCGGTGCCGGTGACGATCTGCTTGCGATCCTGCGGCGAAGCATGTGCGCCGTCGGGTTTCAGCAGGGCGTCAAGGAATTCGCGACCGATTTGTTCGATGCCAGTGCCGGCCGGCCGCTGCTGGTCCTGCCGACGGAAGGCGGCTCCCGCGACGCTGCCTTCCTGACGCTCGCCGCCGGGCAGGTTCTCGCCAAGAAGGGGCACAACGTCCTTGCCGTCGAATGCGGATCGGCCGCGCGCGAATTCGCGGACGCATTCAAATTGCCGAACCGGGAACCCACGCTTTGCGATGTGATGACGGGAGCGGCCCGGCTGCCGGCCGGCATATCGCGCACCTCCACTCCCGGCTTCCACGTCATGGCCGGCGACAATGAAACCCTCGGCCTTCTGGAAAGCGGCGACATCGCAGGGCTTGAGACCCTGATCGGATGGGCAAAGGTCTACGATCTCGTGCTTTTCACCGGCCCGGCTCTCCTCGATCCGCGATCCCATGAGGCGCTGCGGAGCCTGGCGGAGATGGAACTCGGCACGGTGGTCTGCATCGACCGCGGCGACGCGCAGGAGACCAGGCGCGCGAATGCCGAGACGACGCTTGCCAGGCTTGGCCTGAGGAGCGCGGGCGCCGTTCTCGTGCCGGCGCTCGGCAAGGACGACCGCGCGATGCGCGCGTTCGCCCGGGGCAGGAAGGCGACGTGATGGGCGCGCCGCGGGTTCTGTTCGTCAACCAGACCGGCGTGATGTCGGGTGCCGAATATGTGCTCGCCAACCTTGCCGCGCATTGGCCCGGTGCATCCGCCTTCCTGCTGGAAGGCGGCCCGCTGGCAGACGTATTGCGGCGACGGGGACTGGATGTCGTTGTCGCACCCTCCGGCGCCCAACTCGGCGCCATCCGCCGGGATCGATCGCTCCTTGCCGCCCTGCCGCTGCTGCGGCGGCTGCAAAAGCTGGTCTTCGCCATCGCCGCCGCTGCCCGCGGACACGACGTCGTCTATGCGAATTCGCAAAAGGCCTTTCTTCTCTGCGCGCTGGCATCCTTCTTCTTCCGCCGCCCCCTTGTCTGGCACCTTCACGACATCATGAATGAGCGCCATTTCGGCGGTATGCAGCGCCGGCTCCAGATTCTGCTGGCAAACCGCAGGGCGGCCTTGGTGATCGTGCCGTCCCGGGCCGCCGCCGATGCCTTCATCGAGGCCGGCGGACGGGCCGAACGGGTGCGGATCGTTCCGAACGGCATCGTCCTCACGCCGCCGCAGGCTGTCGACCGCGCGTCTCTTGGCCTGCCGCAGGGACCGTTTGTCGGCGTTTTCAGCCGGCTTGCCCCCTGGAAGGGCCAGCATGTCGTGCTCGATGCCCTGAAGGCCCTGCCGGATGTGCAATGCATCCTGGTGGGCAGCGCGTTGTTCGGCGAAGACGCCTACCGGCAGGAACTCGAAGCCATGGTGGAGCGGGAAGGTCTCGGCGAGCGCGTCCGCTTCCTCGGCCAGCGCAGTGACGTGCCGGTGCTCATGCAGGCTGTGGATGGGGTCATTCATTCCTCCATCGATCCGGAGCCCTTCGGCCTGACGATCGTCGAGGCCATGCTGGCGGGAACCCCGGTCATCGCGACGGATTGCGGCGCTTCATCGGAAATTCTCGACGGCGGCAAGGCAGGCAAGCTCGTGCCGCCCGGCGACGCCGATGCTCTTGCGAAGGCGGTGCGCGACCTCTTTTCCGATCCTCGGCCGTTCCGTGAAAGGGCGACGGTCGGGCGTGAGCGCGTGAACGCGGTCTATGGCGTCGATGCCATGCGGGAAACGATAGCTCGCATCGTCAAGGCGGCGGCCGGATGATGGCGGGGCGCGACGGTTCGTTGGATATAGAAAAGATCGCTCGCCGAGGCCGGGACCAGCGCAGGATTGGAGTAGCGCGGCGTCCGCAAGCGCAAAGGCGCAAGCCGATCGAGGCTTTGCCCGTTCCGGCCGAAAGCGAGGCTGTGTCGAGCATTGCGCGCGGCTGGGTGCCGGCCTTGCTGTTCATCGCCGCCTTTACCGTCGTCGGCGGCTTTACCGGTGGACTGGGGCGCCCGCTCTTCGTGCTCGGTTGCGTCGCGGTGGCGGCCTTCGCCTGGCGAAGCGGCATCGCCTCGCACTTCCAGGCCTGCCTCGTCCTCTTCTCCTTCGCGCCCTTCGTTCGCCGCATCGTCGACGCCGGAGCGGGATACGACGAACTTGGCCTCATGCTGGTCGGTCCGCTGATCGCGCTGCTGGTGCCTGCCGTCGAACTGCGCCGATTGCTCGATCCCAAGGCGCCCCTCGACGATCGGTTCGGTCCGCTCATGCTGGTCGGGGCATGCATTCTTTATGCCGGCGTGCTTTCCCTGCTGCAGGGCAAGATGAACGATGCGGCAAGCGGCCTCGTCAAGTGGTTCTCGCCGATCCTCTATGCCGGCGTGCTGGCCATGCGCGCCAATCGCGACGAGATACTGGAAGCCTCCGTTTCTGCATTCTGCGTCATCCTGCCCATCACCGGGCTCTACGGCATTCTGCAGTATGTCGATCCCCAGGCCTGGGACCGATACTGGATGGAGTTCGCACCGATCCTTTCGATCGGCCAGCCCGTGCCGTACGGCGTGCGCGTCTTCTCGACGATGAACAGCCCCGCAAGCTTTGCCAGCTTCACGGTGGTGGGCCTGCTGCTCGTCGCTTTCCTCCGGTCCGGCTGGCTGTCCCTTCTCGTGGCCCTGCCGTCGATCCTCGCCCTTCTTCTCTCCTTGTACCGGACCGCCTGGCTGGCCATGGCCATTTCCCTGATGTTCTGCCTGCTGTTTGCACAGACGCGCGGCAAAGCGCAGATCATCATGCTCGCGCTGGTCCTTGCCGGCGCCGTTGCCGTCACCATCCCGCCCTTCTCCGATGTCATCGGCGACCGCCTGGCGACGCTTGGGCAAGGCAGCCAGGATGGCTCCTTCCAGGAGCGCCTGCAGCAATATTCCACCCTCTGGTCCCTGCCTGACAGCTCGCTGATCGGGAATGGCTTCACGGTTACCGATGTCGGCTCCGCCGGCCAGATGCCGATCGACGGCATGATCATCGCCTGCTGGATGATGATGGGGATCGTGGCCGGCATCCTGTGCCTTTGCGGTTTCTTCTGGGCCATTTCCGGTGCCGTCATCCGCGCGCTTCTGGAGCGATCCCGCCAGGCGGTCCTTGTCGGGGCCATGGCCATGGGGGGGCTCCTGCAGATGCCTCTCGCCAATATCAGCGCGGCCGAGGCCGGCTTTCTGTTCTGGAGTTTCGTCGTGCTGATTCCGGTCATCGATCGCGGGCGTGCGGCATGATGGACGAGGCACCGGAAACCCGGCCTGACGCCGCGGCTGCGCCTTCGATCAGGAAGGTGGCGACGAAACTGTCGAGCGGAGCCCTGTTCAGCAAGGCTCTCGGTTTCGGGCGCGAGATATTCATGGCGCATGTCGTGGGCGTGGCCGCGCTTGCGGACAGCTTCCGCAGTTCGCTCACCATCATCCTGGTGCCGCTTGCCTTCCTGCAGAACGAGAGCGTCCCCGCGATCCTCATTCCGCGCATGCAGGAGGCGAGGCGAGCCGGCATGGCGGCTCATCGCCTCGCAGCGATGACGGTCGCGCTCACCTCCATCGGTGCTCTCCTGATGCTGCTGACGATGATTTCGACCACCATTCTGGTCGATGCCATGCTGACCGGCGTTTCCGAAGCCGAGCAGCAGATGACGATCCATTTCGTCCACATCATGGCCTTCTCGATGCCTGCCTCTGTGGTGCTCAACTGCCTTGCGGCCGGCGAGATCGCGCTCGGCAAGACCCGCGTGACCAATGCGCGTGCCAGCATCCTGAATGTCGGCGTGATTCTCGGCCTGTGCATGCTGGTGCTGACCGACAAGGGTGCAATGCTCGCCATCGCCTTTACGCTGTCGTTCAACGCGTTGGCGGTTTGGGCCTTGTGGACGCTCTGGCGCGAAGGGGACCTCTCCTTCGAGCAGCTGTCGCCGGCCGACGTCTGGTCGGAGCTGCGCCTTTTTATCGGCCGCCTCGTCCCGTTCCTGCCGCTGCCGCTCGCCGAGCAGGCGAACATCTGGCTGGAGCGCCTTCTGGCGTCACGCCTTACGACCGGCGCCATCGCCTCCATGGACTATGCCCGCACGCTGACGGATAGCGCCTTCCTGCTGCTGAGCCAGCCGATCGGTCTTTCCGTCCTTTCCCGCGGGGCGACGGAGAGGCTGGACGAGCAGGCCGAGGCGCTGACCCGCTTCGTCGTGATCGTGATGATGCCGGCCTCCGCCTTCATCTTCATGTTCGCCCCGGACATCATTCGCCTCATCTTCGAGCGCGGTGCCTTCGACGCCCAGGGCGTGGCGCTGACCGGCGCTGCGCTTCGCGGCATTTCCGTCGGCCTGTGGGCGTCGACGCTGGGATGGATCCTGCTGCGTCTCCTCAACCGGGCGGGCCGCAGCACGCTTGCGGCGGCAATCCTCGTGTCGTCCTATATCGCCAACCTCGCAGCCAATGCGGTGACGTCGACCTTCGCCGATGTCCATGCCCACGGCACGCTGCTCCTCGGCTTCGGCGAGACCGTGCGCAGCCTCGTCCTCTGCACGGCCGTTCTGATGTCGCTGACGGTGCGCCTGTCGTTGCTTCGAATTATTGCCAAGGGGTTACTGCCGGCGGCAGTTATGGTGATTGCCGCCTACCAAATTCTTCACGTTTTCGATGGTACGCTTGCCCGTCTGGCACTTGGTGTTGGCGCTTATATAATATCTGTATTGCTTTCGGTCGGTTTGCTCGCACAGGAAACTTATGGAAGACTATATCTCTACGCTATTTCAAGACTGGGCTCCAAGCCAGATGCTTGACGGCTTCGATACATTTCTGTCCGGCGCGATCGTTACGGCGGCGGCTCGGTGGACCGACGCCTTTCGTGGCGCGCGGGGATGCTTCTTCACCTTTCACCGCGCCGCGCCGCGTGCGGTGTGGCCGTCCCTGCCCAATCGCAATTTCTACCTCGACCTCGATTTCCTCGATGCCCTGCTCAACCATCTGGCGACGAGCGGACGCAGGATCGTGACGATCGAGGAGGGGCTTCGCCTGGCGGCGGATGGGACGACCCGTGACACCTTCGTGAACTTCTCGATCGACGACTGCTATCGCGACACCTACGAGGAGGTGGTTCCGCTCTTCCGCCGTCACGGCGTTCCGCTGACCCTGTTCGTCACGACCGGCATTCCCGACGGCACGATGTCGTTGTGCTGGGCGGGCCTCGAGGACACGATACGCTCTCGCGACAGCATCCTCGTGGACGGCGAAGAGATCAAGACGGACACGATCGAGCGCAAGCTTGCGACCTATGCCGCGCTACAGACCCAGTGGGACGGCCCGGCGATGGACGAGCACTATGCGAAGTTCTGCGCCGGGAACGGTGTCGATCCGCTCGAAATGCGCGAAAAGCACGCGATTACCTGGCAGATGCTGTCGGAGCTGGCGCAGGACCCGCTGGTCGAGATCGGCTCGCACACGGTGTCCCATCCGCGGATTTCCGAGCTGACGCGGGAGGAGGCCCGGTACGAGTTGGGCGGCAGCCGCGAGCGCCTGCGTGAGAAACTCGGCGTTCCGGTCAAGCATTTCGCGTTTCCATACGGCCGCATGAAGGATTGCGGGCCGCGGGATTTTGCGATCGCGCAGGAGGTCGGCTACGAAGGCGTCGCGACAACGACGAAGGGCCTGATCCGCCCGGGGCCTGTTCCCTACGCCTATCCTCGCGTCACGCTGAACGGGGCCTATCGCACGCTTCTCGTGCCGGAACTGCATATGGCCGGCGCTTCGGCCGCGGCGGCCAGGGCGCTTGGACGTGTCTGAGGAGAAACTGCGGGTCATTTCCATCGCTCACACGGCCGTCTCGCGTGCGGCCGGCCGTCTGCGCTATGCTCCCCTTGCAGGGCGCGACGATCTCGATGTTCATCTCGTGGTGCCGCAGCGCTGGAAGCAGTTCGGCCGCGAGATCATCGCCGACCCTCCGGCCGATGCCGGCATCACGACTCATGTGATGCCCATTCTCTTCTCCCATACCGGGCCGTTCAGCTGGTATCTCCACGTCTATCCCGGCCTTCACCGCCTCATCCGAAAGGTTCGCCCGCACGTCATCCATCTGTGGGAAGAGCCCTGGAGCCTTGTCGCCTTGCAGGCGCGGTGGCTGAAGGGCGATGCGGGGCTTGTGCTGGAGGTGGACCAGAACATCCTCAAGCGCCTGCCGCCACCTTTCGAGACGATCCGCAAATCCGTGCTGGGTGCGACCGATCACATTCTCTCGCGCAGCAGCGACGCAACCATGGTGGTCGAGGCGCGAGGCTATAGCGGGCCGGTCAGCATGATCGGCTACGGCGTCGACGACACGGTGTTCACGCCGCATCGCTCCTCCGGCGAGAAGAAGGACCCGGCGCAGTTCGTGCTTGGCTATGTCGGCAGGCTGATCGAGGAAAAGGGCATCCAGGATGTGCTCGAGGCGATGGCCCGCACTCCGGTGCCGGTCGTCCTGAAGCTGATGGGCGAGGGGCCTTACGAGGCGGCGCTGCGCGAGAAGGCGGCGGCCCTCGGCCTTTCCGACCGCATGCAGATCACGGGTTGGGACGAGCCCGCAAAGGTCGCCGCCTTCCTGCGTTCGCTCGATGCGCTTGTGCTCATGACCCGCACGACGCCGTCGGTGAAGGAGCAGTTCGGCCGCGTGATCATCGAAGCGCAGGGCTGCGGCGTTCCGGTCGTCGGCGCGCGGTCCGGCGCCATTCCCGACGTGATCGGAGAAGGTGGGTGGGTGACGCCGGAACGGGATTCGGCCGCCCTTGCTTCGCTGATCGAGGCGATCCATGCCGATCCGCGGGATCGGCAGGAAAAGGCGGCGGCGGCGCTCGAAAACGTCCGTCTGCGCTTTACGTATGACGCGATTGCGGGCCAGCTTAATGATGCCTGGAAGGCCGCAGCAGCGGGCAAGCGGGCCGCAGCCGTTTGATGGCCCTCAGTGGGTGACGAGGGCCATATAGGTCTCGCCTGCGGGCAGCGCCTCGAAGACGAAGCTGTCGCCACTGACGTCGTGGATCGACCGCAAGCCGTCCCATCCCCATAGCTCCACCTTGCGCGCGCCCTCCGGCAGGCTGATCGGCCAACGGCCATCGGTGAGGTTCGTCCAGCCCTGCCTGTTGTGCCAGACGAAGAGGTCCCCGTCCGCTCCCTTCAGGTGCATCGTGCCGGTGCCGTAAGGATCGGAGGAGATGATGGTCATGTCGCCGGCAAGGTCCAGCACCCTTTTCAAAACCTTTGCACGTTCTTCCGGTCGCCACGGATCGTCGCTGACCGCCATGGCATAGGCCGGACCGTCGACCTCCGGCGTATCGGGAAGGGCCCAGGGGAAGGCGAACACCATCGCCGGCCGACCGTCCGCGCCGACGACGCCGAGGTTGTCCCAAATGGCTGTCAGGAAGAGGCTTGCCGCCAGTTTCTCATCGGACCAGCCCTCGCTCCGCGCGATGTTGAATTCGGTGGCGTAGAAATTGATGTCCCGCTTGAGGCCAAGCGCGGCCTTGATGCGGTCGAAGCAGCTTTGGGCCGAGAACTGGCGGCCCTCGGTCAGCGGAAACCAGCGGTCGTTGTAGTAGGTGTGCAGATCGATGCCGTCGAGCTTGCCGGATTCGAGGAGATCGGCAATGGCCGGTCCGTAGCCTCGCAGCGTCGCGTCGCCATCGATGTTGCAGGCGGCAAAGCCGGCCGGCACCACCTTCAGTGCCGGATCGACGGAGTGGATGCCGTCGGCAAATCCCTCCAGCGCATCGTGATAGTCCTTCTTGGGGATGGTGTTCTGGACGTCCGGCTCGTTGGTCATGGAGTAGATCGTGGCGCCGAAATCCTTGATCCCGTGCTCATGGCCCCATTCGCCGTTCGGCCGGAAACGGCGGGCATATTCCGCACCGGCCCTGAACCAGTCGTCATAGGAGCCGATCGGCTGCGGCGGGTCGAGCGTCTGGTAGCTTCCCTCGTATTCGAGAAGGAAGATGGGCGTGATGCCGTTGTCGTGCGCCTCCATCATCGCGGCGTCGAAATCGTGAGGGGTCGGCACCCTCTGCAGGTCGCGCCAACCGTAGGAGTCCATCCTGCCGAGACGGGCGCCGACCCATTGCAGCGCCTGGTAGAGGGGGGCGGTCGGCGCGCCCGTGCGGAAGGTCACGATATTGCCCGCGCCCATCTGCCACCGGAGTGTCGGTGCATCCGCACCGGATGCCGGGGACGTCGCCACTAGCAGGCAAAGGCCCATGCCGGCCGCCCATTGCGTCAGATGACGGCAAGGCTGCTGCAATCGGCCTTTTCGCGGAAAAAGATCAAGCCGGCTCGTTCCTGTCCGGCGGTCGCTTCGCCCCGCTCTTTGCGGCGCATGGCTTGGTGCTTTGTCAGACATGTCCGGTAACGCTGTCCAATGGATTGATGCGAGGGTTTCCGCTGAATACCGCATTATCATTTCGCAAAGGTGAGCAACGGTGAAATCGCGCAGAGTTCTTTGTGAGGGAACAAAGACCTGACGGCCATCTGCTGCGCTACCTGTCGCAAACGGCAGGATAGGTGGGCAATGGAACAGCAGGTCCGGAAAGAAGGTCGAAACGCGCGGGAATGTCCGGTCGATTGGGATCCGCGCAGTCCCGAGGTCCAGCGGGACCAGATCAGCGCGTATGACCGGATGCGGAAGGAATGTCCCATCGCCCATAGCGACTATCTCGGATGGTCTCTCTTCCGCCATGTGGATGTCCTGCGGGTCCTCGGCGATCATGAGACCTTCAGCAACCAGGTTTCGCGCCATCCGTCCGTTCCCAACGGGATGGACCCGCCCGAGCACACGCTCTACCGCGACATGATCGAGCCCTATTTCGCACCGGAGCGCATTGCGGCATTCGAGCCCGTCTTCCGCGGGATCGCGCGCGATCTCGTGGCGGAACTGGCAAAAGACCTTTCCCGCGACATCATCCGGGATGTCGCGGAGCCCTATGCGGTGCGCATCCAGTGCGGCTTCCTCGGCTGGCCTCAAAGCCTGCATGCGCCGCTGCTGCAATGGATCTATCGGAACCGTGCCGCGACGCTTGCCCGGGATGCGGAAGAGATGGCGTCCGTCGCCCTCGAATTCGACGGCCATATCCGCGCACAGCTCGAACTGCGCGAACGGGCGGGAGCCGCTGCCGGCGACGACCTCACCACCTGCCTGCTGCGCCAGAGCGTCGACGGGCGGAGGCTGGACCATTCCCGCATCGTCAGCATCCTGCGCAACTGGACGGTCGGCGAGCTTGGAACCATCGCCGCCTGCGTCGGCATCATCCTTCACTTCCTCGCCGGACGGCCCGATATCCAGGACGCGCTTCGCCGGGACCGGGCCCTGCTGCCGCAGGCGATCGACGAGATCCTGCGGCTTCACGGGCCGCTCATCTCCAACCGCCGCGTCGCCACCCGTGCGGTGACCCTCGGCGGACGGACGCTTCAGGCGGGAGACCGGATAACGGTGATGTGGGCATCGGCAAACCGGGACGGCGCGGTCTTCGACGATGCGGAGCAATTCCAGCTTGAGCGGGATCAGGCGCAGAACCTGCTCTATGGCGCCGGCATCCATGTCTGCCCGGGCGCGGGGCTGGCGCGGATGCAACTCTACGTCATGCTGGACGAGCTTCTCGACGGGCTTGCATCTTTCACGCTGCTTTCCGGCGCGGAGCCGGCCCGCGCAATCTATCCCGCGAGCGGATTTTCGTCCCTCTTCCTCGCATCGGCGTGACGGGCCGGCTATCGCGAAGAAAACCTTCCTGAATTCCTCCACATTGCGCTGGCGCAAAGAACGGCCGTCCTGCGACCGATAACCATTCGCAACTCTGTTTCGTTTGGGGGATCTGGTCATGAATGGAAGAGGTTTGGTTCTGGCTACGGCATTGCTTCTGGCACCCGTGGCCGGCGTCGCGGCGGACGATGCGGAAGGCCTCGGCCTTGCCAATGTCAAGGAATTCACGCTCGAGCACAGCCACGGGCTGGTCGCGCAGGCCGAACTTCTGGAGGCGGGCCTTGCCGATTATCATGCGCTGATCGCCGCGCATGGCGGGGACTATGCGGCGGCGTGGGCGGCCGAGGGCGCCCGGCTTGCAGAGCGGATCCACACCATCCGCGCCCTGTGGCTGGAGGCATCCAACCACTACGAGACGATCGAGGGGATCGTCGCCGGCATTCCCGAGACGGCCAAGTACGACCTGATCCTCGATGCCGGCAATCCGGGCACGGAGAGCGAGGACGTTGCCGAATACGACCTGCCGCTGCCGGACGGCACCGTGCTGAAGCGGCCCGGCAACCTGTTCCACACCATCACCGAGCCCCTGTTCTGGGGAATGGACGAGAAAGGCGTCAAGCTGCCGGCGGACCTTAACGGCGATGGCAAGGTGACGCGCGGGGAAATGCTCTTCGACGCCAATCTGGGCCTTGGCGCGGCGCAGGGGCTGGCCCGATGGGCCAAAGCGCTCGAAGCCGACATGACGGCCTGGAAGCCGAACCGCGAGGACGCCTTCACCTCCGTCGTCGTGATGACCCCGACGGTCGGCGATTATTTCGGCGAATGGAAGGAATCCCAGTTCATCTCCGGCGAGATCGGCGCCTTCGTCGCCCAGAGCCGCCTGACGGATGTCGAAGGCATCATGAGCGGGTGCCGGCGGATGTATTCGCAGGCGCTCTCGCCGGTGGTGGTCGCAATCGATGCGGATCTCGACAGCCGCATCACGGCCGGTTTCGAGGAGTTGCTAGGGCTAGTCGAGGACACGCGCGCCCGCGAGGCGGCCGGCACGAAATTCGGTGCCGAGGAGGCCGACGCGCTGGGCAACGAGGCGCAGGACATCGCCGACCGCATCGTCGCCATGGTGCTGCAGGCCGCCGCCAAGGCCGACGTGCAGATCCGCGGCTGACAAAGGCCGCGGAACATGCGGCCGGCGACCTGCCGGCCGGAGGACCGGACGCATGGAAAGTCTCGATACCCTTCCCGAGCCCGCCTGCCGGCGCTTCGTGCTGGAATACGGCCCGAAGCGCCCGGGCATCCGGCGTGCGCTGGTTTTATCTCTGCTGTTCGCCCTCCTTTTCGGCACGGGCCTTCATCTGGAATTCCTCGCCGCGCGAAACTGGAACGCGGGAGAGGTGGTCCTTCTTGGGCATCTTGCCGCCGGGCTTGTGTTCGTCGCGCTCTTCGTCTCCTGGATCAGCGGGCACGTGGCGCGGGGACTGCCGCGAAGCCAGCGGCCGGCCTTCACCGGCCTTTCCTGGCTTCTCCTGGTGAAATTCGTCCTTGTCCTCGTCACTGGATTGATGATGGCGCTACCGACCGCCCTCTATCTTGCGGGGCGGCTCTGGTTCTGGAGCTTCGAGGCAACGCACGTTCTGACCTTCCTCCACCTCTGGGGATCGTTCGTAGCCGCCATCGGTTTTCTCGCCCATCTCGCCATGCGGCATTGGGCGCTTCCGGCGGGCGGGCAGGGGCGGCGGTTGCCATGAAGTACCAGTTCAAGACGCATCTCCCCCCGGCCGCGCTCGGCGCTTTCCTGGCACTCGTCTTCATCCTCGGAACGGGCATCCTGGCGCCGGCGCCGCCCGAGCCGGGCGTGGAGCTTGCCGATATCCCGTTCTACCGCCTGCCGTTCGGCCCGGATGCGGCCGGCAAGGCGCGTCCGTTCTGGCCGTCGCGGCTGCAGACGGAGAACGGCCGGTTCGCCGACCCTGCGTCGATCCAGTCGGCGGCGAAATGCGCGACCTGCCACCGGCGGGAGTTCGATGAATGGGCGCCGTCGCTCCACGCCATCGCCGGCCGCGATACGGTCTACGAGCGCGCGGTGCGGATCAACGAGGGGCTGCACAGGGACGGCATCGAGAAATCCCGCTTCTGCGAGGGATGCCATGCGCCCGGCGAGGTGCTGGCGGGACGGACCAACCGCTTCAAGTCCGTCATGCCATCGGACGCGGAAACGGAGGGCATCACCTGCGTGATGTGCCACACCGCCACCCATGCCGACCCGAAGGAAGGCAACGGCGCGCTGACGCTGGCGGTCAACACGGGCGTCGACCGGTTGCCGGACGCGATGATCCTTGCCGCGCCGCGCGACCATGCCCGCGCCTTCGGGGCGGCAGGGACCAACGCGCTGATAGCAAGCTCGGATTTCTGCGGCGGCTGCCACACTGAGGCCTACGACAGCTCGATGTCCAAAGCCACGAGCCGCCAGCATGTGCAGACGACCTTCGCCGAGTGGCAGGGGAGCTGGTATGCCGAGAACGGCGTCAATTGCCAGGATTGTCATATGGCGCCCGATCCTGCCGCCTATGTCCGGCAGGTCCGGGCCGGCAATCTTGAAAAGCCCGAGCGGTATGCGCACAATTTCGTCGGCTCGAACTACCTGATGTTCGACACCAGCCTCGGCTCCAACCTGACCTTCCTGCGCGGGGGCATCCTGCCGGCCCTCACCGATGCGCGGAACACCGCGCTGATCGCCCGGCAGGGGGAGGCAACGAGGGCGCTGCTGCGCTCGGCCGCGGGCCTTGCCCTTCGCGAGGCGGTCGTTGCCGGCGGCAGGCTTCGCTTCACTGTAGCCGTGCAGAACCTCGGCGCCGGGCACAATCTGCCGACCGGCGTGGTCGACCAGAAATACATGTGGCTGGAGGTCGCCGTCCGCGATGCCTCCGGCGCGGAAATCTACCATTCGGGCGCGTTCGACGCCGAGCGCGGCGAGACCGACCCGGACGCCGTGATCTGGCGCGAGGATTTCCGCGATACGGACGGCAGGCGCATTCCCGATCACCTGACCTTCATCACGGCGACCGTCACCCATGTCCGCCCCGGTGTGCCGCCGAAGGGAGAGGACGTCGTCGCCTACGAGGCGCCGCTTCCGCCGGAGGCGAAGGGACCGTTCATCCTTGAAGCCCGGCTCTGGTATCGCGTCGCCACCCAGGAATTCGCCTACAACACGTTGAAGACGGACCTGATCATTCCCCCCTTCGAGCTTGCGGCCGGAAAATTCACCCTGCCCGCCGGGAAAGAGGCCCATCCATGATCGCCCAAGCCGCCCGCTTGTTCCTTCCGGTGCTGACCTTCCTCTTCGCTGCCTTCGGGACCGTGGCAGCGGCGGACGTGCCCTGGCAGGATGCCGAAGCCCTGCGGGCGGAAAGCGCCCAGATCCAGCGCCGTCTCTTCCGGACACCGGATACCCGCCTGCACGAGGATGTCGCGGCGCGGCTGGAGGCCGTTCGCGGCCTTTGGTCCACCCGGCTGCGGGCCGCCTATGAAGAGGCGGCGCCCTCCCGGGTCGAGGCCGTCGATAAGGCCGTTACAGCCTTCGCGGAAGCGGTGGGGCGCTGGGATCCGGAAGCGTCGGCCTCGGCGCGCGCCCGCGTCTGGACCGGATTGCTCGACGGGGCCTTCCGAGCGGCGCTTTCGAGCCTCGAAGCGGGGCGGGTGGAAGAAGCCGCTGGCTGGCTCAACATCCGCGAATATGCCCGGACCTCGCGCGACACGGCCGCCAGCATCGCCATGCGCGAGGTCCGCACCGGCCGGATGGCGCCTAACGAGGCGCGTGACGTGATCCAGACGGAACTGCTCAGCGTCTATGCCGGCGAGCTGCGCAAGGCCGTCGCGGAGGCGCGAGACCACCGCGCTGCCGGTTACGCGGTCCAGCTTGCCGGTTCGCTTGCGCGGGCAGCGGGACTGCATGCGCTCCTGTCGGAGAGCCTAGCGGCCCGGCTCGGCGCGCAGAAGGCGGGCGAGATCGCCGAAGCCTTCACCCGCTTGGACGATCCGCAGGCCCCGAAACTTGACGCGACGCTCGTGCGCATCGAAGCGCTGCTGGCCACCTATGCACCGGCGAGCCTTGCGCCCGACGAGCGCGACCGGCGGGTCCAACTGCTTGCGCGTTTCCTGGCGCTCGTGCCGGTCGAATATGAGAAAGGCGTACGGGACGGGGAAATCGCCATTCCCTTCGAATATTTCGAGGCCGGGCTGTTCCGTGACCGGGCGGAGATGCTGTTCGGGGACCTCGGCTACGACCTTGCCGCCCGTTCGCCGCAGGCCTTCGACAGGCTTTCGGCCATCCTCAAGGAAATGCAGGCACTGATCGCGCAAAAGGGCGACGGGACAAAGGTTGCAGGCCTTGCGGAGGAGGCGCGGGGGCTGGTTGCCGCGGCCTATGGAACTGACCTGTCGAAGGGCGGCTACGGGGCAGCGCTTTCGCTCCTGCCGGATGTCCTCGACGAGATGCTGGCGGCTTCGGCGGCGGAGAATTGGGAAGACGCCGAGCTGAAGCGGCTGGAAGCCTATGCACTCTTCGACCCCGATATCGAGCAGCGCCTGATGCCGCGCGCCCCGGCCCTCGCGCTGAAGATGGAGGCGGATTTCTGGGAAGGCAGCGCGGCGGAACCGGGCTTCGGCCGCATCGTGGCCGCCCGTGGGCCGGGGCATGCCCTGACGCTTGCCGTGGCGCGCATGAAAGCGGCGACGCAGGAGGCAGCCCGCATCCTCGACACAAGGCTTTCGGGTCTCGGAGCGTTCCTGCAGTCCCTGGCCATCCTCCTTCGAGAAGGGCTGGAGGCGGTCCTTGTCCTTGCCTGCATGATCGGCGCGCTGAAGGCGAGCGGCCTTCCCGCCCGCGGCGCCGGCGGCTGGCGCCGGCCGGTGGCGGGCGGCGTGCTCGCCGCGCTCGGCGGATCCTTCGCCCTCTGGTTCGCCGTCGGGCGCCTGTTCGCTCTGAGCACGCTCCAGCGGGAACTGCTGGAAGGGCTCTCGGCGCTGGCCGCGGCCGCGGTGCTCGTCTACGTGACGCACTGGATCTTCCGCAAATCCTATGTCGGCGACTGGATCGCGGAGATCCGGCGCAAGGCGGCGGCCGCGGCGAAGGCGACGGAGGGCGGCGGCAAGGGCTACCTCGGATGGTTCACCCTGTTCTCGCTATCGTTCCTCGTCGTCTTCCGCGAGGGTTTCGAGACGGTCCTCTTCTACGAGGCGCTGCTGATCGACGCGCCGGCCCTGCCGGTGCTTGCAGGCCTTGCTGCGGGCGGTGTGCTGGCGGCCGGGGTCGGCTATGTCATGCTCGGCCTCGAGGCGCGGCTGCCCGTCGCAGCCTTCTTCCGGCTGACGGGCGCGCTGCTCGCCGTTCTGTGCGTCGTGCTGGTCGGCAGCGGCATCCGCGGCCTCCAGACGGCCGCCCTGGTCTCCGCGACGCCGGTGGCCTGGTTCCCGGATCGCCCATGGCTGCAGATCTATCTCGGCCTCTACCCGGTTAGCGAGGCGCTGCTTGCGCAGGCGCTTGTCGCCGCGTTCCTGGCGATCTCGGTCTTCGGCTTCGTCCGGCAGCGGAAGGCGGTATAAGCTGCACGTCGGGGCCGGGGACAGTTGCCGCGGTCCGCCGGCGTAAAGGTCACGATGGGCTCGCAAGGGCTGCTTTGGCGCCTTGCGCAAGTTCCTTGAGGATGATTGCACAGGACGTCGCGCCAGCATCCAGGACGCCGAGCGAGCGTTCGCCGAGACGGCTTGCGCGGCCGATCTTCGCGACGAGGTTAAGCGTCGAATCGCGCCCCGCCTCGGCGGCGGCGACCAGGGCGTCGAGCGCATCGCTGAAAGACTTCCCGTCTGCCGTCGCCTTGTCGAAGGCCTCGACGCCGGGGACGAGGGTGTCGAGCAGCGTCTTGTCGCCGACCTTGGCCGCGCCGATCGACTGGATGCCGGAAAGGCCGGCATGCAGCATCCTGCCGAAGGTCGCGGCGTCGATCTTTTCCACGCCCTCGATGGTTTCCGCAAATTCCGTGAACATGACGCCGTAGAGCGGGCCCATCGAGCCGCCGATCTCCGTCATCAGCACGGTGCCGAGCGTATCGAGGGACTGGGAAAGCGAGGCGTGCCTGCCCTTCAGCCGCTCGGCGGCCATGCCGAAGCCCTTGGCCATGTTCACGCCGTGGTCGCCGTCACCGATCTTGCCGTCGATCTCGCTGAGATAGGCGCGGTTCTCGATGATCCGTTCGGCCATCGACAGGACGATGGCGCCGGAGGAGGCATTGTCGAAAGTCTGCATGGTTTCCTTCCTCAGAGCAGGATCGTGCAACGCGTCTCGACGTCGAGCAGCGTCTTCAGTTCATCGTCGAGCGCCATGACGGTCAGCGTCGCGCCGACCATTTCCAGCGAGGTGAAATAATTGCCGATCCAGGTCTTGCGGATCTTCAGGCCGCGGGCCGAAATCTCGCTCTCGATCGTATCGTTGAGGATGTAGAGTTCGTTGAGCGGCGTGGCGCCGAGGCCGGAAACGAGCACGGCGACTTCGGTGCCCTCGGGCAGGCCGTGGTCGTCGAGCACGATCTTCACCATGTCCCTCGCAACCTCTTCCGCCGTCTTCAGTGGCTCGACGCGCACGCCCGGCTCGCCGTGATGGCCGATGCCGACTTCCATCGTGCCCGGCTCGATCCGGAAGTTCGGATGGCCGACGGCAGGCAGCGTGCAGGGGCCGAGGCCGACGCCGATCGAACGGCAACGGTCGATCGCCTTCTGGGCGGCCGCGCGGACCTCCTCGAGGCTTGCGCCGGTCGCGGCCTTGGCGCCGCCGACCTTCCACATGAAAATCTCGCCGGCGACGCCGCGGCGCTTCTCGCGCTCGCTGGCGGGCGCGGAGCAGACGTCGTCGTTTGCGACGACCGTGGCGACCTCGATCCCGTCCTTGGCGGCAAGTTTCGTCGCCATCTTTACGTTCATGTTGTCGCCGGCATAGTTGCCGTAGAGCACGACGACGCCCTTGCCGCCATCGGCCGCGCGGATGGCGTCGTGGAAGCTCTTCGCCGTCGGCGAGGAGAAGAGCTCGCCGACGGCGACCGCATCGAGCATGTTCCTGCCCGTATAGCCGATGAAGGCCGGCTCATGGCCGGAGCCGCCGCCCGTCACCACGCCGACCTTGCCGGCGACGGGAGCCTGCCTTGCCACGACGACGCGCGGGTTCTCGGCAAGGCGCACGATGTCGGAATGTGCCTTGACGAAGCCCTTCACGGTGTCCTCGACCACCTGGTCCGGGTCGTTGATGAAACGCTGCATGTCTTTCTCCTCCGGTAAACGTCAGCCCTGACCGGCCAGCGCCCCTCGAACGACCTTGAGGGAGCGGGCGAGGGCGCTTTCGATGGTGTCGAGCGCAAGCGGCTCGCTACGGCGGACGGGCCGTGCCGCCGGATCGCGATGGAGCCGCAGCGGCAGTTCGATGCTGATGGGAAAATCCGGCAGCGCCGATATAGCCGAAAGGATGCGTGCGCAACCGATGTCGCCATCGCCGATCGGCTTGAAGAACCAGCCGTCGTCGTTGCGGCTCACGTCCTTGATATGCGCATGGGCGGAAGCCGGCAGGGCACGTACCGCGTCGCCGGCAAAATCGCTGAGACTGGGCCTGTGCGAGGCGGTGTTCGCGGCATCGTAGTTGAGCTTCAGAAAGGGCGTCGCGTAGCGCGCAACGAGGGCGATGCCGTCGGCCGCGGTGTTGATCAGGTTATCGCTGCCGTCCCCGGGATTCTCGAGGGCGATGACCACGCCGAGATCCTCGGCGCGGCGGAGCAGCACCTCGATATTGCTGTGAAAGGCCGCTTCGCGTGCACGGGCGCTGGCATTCGTGGCGATGACGCACGCCCCGAGGGCGGCGGCAAATTCCATGCGCCCGGTGAAGATCGCGACGGCGTCGTCGAGGCCGAGATCGATATGCGATGACATCGCATGGCACGATAGCCCCGCATTCCGCATCGCGCTCCGCCATTCCCCGGCTTCACCCGGGCGGAAGGCGTCCTCGTCGAAGGGTTCGGTATAGCCGACGATGAAGGCGGGCTCGACATGGCTGAACCCGAGGCGCGCCAGGCTTTCCAGCATCGTCTCGCGGCTGTGCCCGTCATAGGGCGCGCCGGATGCGGACACGATCCGCTCTGTCATTTCGTCCTCCCGATCCCGGCGGCGGCCGGTTAGCCGCGCGGAAGACGAGGCTCCTCGCGCTCCCGATTGATGGTTCGGGGCACGGGAAACGACAAACGGAAAGATTTAACGGACCGATGAATCTGCTTCAACAATCCCGGCGCCGGTTTCGCCGCCCGGCGCCTCGTCCAGCGCGGCAACGAGCCATTCGGCGAACCTGCGCGCCAGGCGCCGCTGCGATCCCGATTTCGGGAAGGCGAGATAGTGGCCGATATAGTGCACGTCCCTGGCGACGCCTGTCAGCGGCGCGACGAGCTTGCCGCTTTTCAATTCGCGATGGGCGAGCCGGGTCGATTCCAGCGCGACGCCGAGGCCGTTTGCTGCCGCGTCGATGGCGAGGAACGAACGGTCGAAGCTGACGCTCTGGACCGGCGGTGTGCCGAGGGCGTTGGCGTCGAACCAGTCCGGCCAGCGCAGGCGCTTGTTGTCGCTGCGGATCAGGATCTTCGACAATAGGTCGCGCGGCTTGCGGATGCCTTGGGCCATTTCGGGCGTACAGAGCGGCGTCACCCTTTCGCTGCCGAGCGGAATGACGACGAGATCGTCGCCCGTCGGCTGGCCATAGATGATATCGGCGTCGAATTCCCCGTCGACAAAGCGCACATAGCTGGTGCTTGCGGCAAGGCGCACCTCTATGCCCGGATTGGCCGCCAGGAATTGCGGCAGGCGCGGGGAGAGGACCTGTGCAGCGAAGCTCGGCGCGCAATGCAGGCGTGACCTGTTCGACGATACGAGTTCGATGCCGCAGCGCAGTTCCTCGAAAGCGTTGGAGGCATGCGTCAAGAGGGCCTGTCCGTCGATGGTCAGCCGCACTGCGCGGGTCGTGCGTTCGAACAGCGCGGTCCCCAACGCCCGTTCGAGCTTGACGATGGCATGGCTTACCGCGCTTGCCGATAGATGCAACTCGTCGGCTGCGGCGCGAAACGAGCCGAGGCGGGCGGCGGATTCGAAGGCGCGAATGGAGGACAGTGAAATTCCGTTCAACATTCGATTAGTGAAGCAGATTCACCTACCGGTGTAAACTTCGCGTTTGAAGGCCCCGGATGCCTTTGCGATACCTCACCCCATCCGCTGGCAGGGCGGAGCGGCGGCCGGATGTCTGGCGCCAGGATCGATGGGGCCGGCGTGGCCGGCGTCCAGGGAGGAGAAAAGATATGCTGCTGAAGGGCAAGACCGCCGTGATCTCGGGCGCTGCGAGCAAGCGCGGCATCGGCCGGGCGACCGCCGAGTTGTTCGCCGAGCACGGAGCGCGCGTCGCCATTCTGGACCTCGACGAGGCTGCGAGCGCCGAAGCCGCCGCGGCCCTTCCCTCCGTCGATGGCGGCGCCCATCTCGGCATTGCCTGCGACGTGACGAAACGGGCCTCCTGCGATGCGGCGATTGCCCGCGTGGTCGAGGCTTTCGGCAAGGTCGACATCCTGATCAACAATGCCGGCATCACCCAGCCGGTGAAGACCCTCGACATTACCGGCGAGGACTGGGAGCGCATCGTCGCTGTCAACATGACGGGCGTGCTCAATCTCAGCCAGTCGACGATTCCGCACATGCGTGGAAACGGCGGCGGCTCGATCGCCTGCATGTCATCGGTCTCGGCCCAGCGCGGCGGCGGCATCTTCGGTGGCCCGCACTATTCTGCGGCCAAGGCGGGCGTGCTCGGCCTGGCAAAGGCGATGGCCCGCGAATTCGGCGTCGACGGCATTCGCGTCAACTCCGTGACGCCCGGCCTCATCCAGACCGACATTACCGGCGGCAAGCTCACCGACGCCATGCGCGCCGATATCCTCAAGGGTATCCCGCTCAACCGGCTCGGCGATGCGCGGGACGTCGCGAACATCTACCTGTTCCTCGCCTCGGACCTCTCGTCCTACGTCACCGGTGCGGTCATCGACGTCAATGGCGGCATGCTGATCCATTGACGGCCAGTGGGCGGAGGAACCTCATGACGATGGAAACCGCAGCCGGAAATACCGCGCTCCGCGCAAATGTCTCGCTGGCCGAGCGGGCCTATCGCATCCGCCGCAACGCGGTGTTGATGGGCGAGGTGCAGGGGCAGGGCTATGTCGGCCAGGCCCTCGGCATCGCCGACGTGCTCGCCGTCGCCTATTTCCACGCGCTGCGCTACCGGCCCGAGGACCCGCACTGGGAAGGACGCGACCGTTTCCTGCTGTCGATCGGTCACTATGCCATCGCGCTCTACGCCGCCCTCATCGAAGCCGGCATCGTGCCCGAGGACGAACTCGAAACCTATGGCTGCGACGAGTCGCGGCTGCCCATGTCCGGCATGGCCTCCTACACGCCGGGCATGGAGATTACCGGCGGTTCGCTCGGCCACGGCCTCGGCATCGCCGTCGGCATGGCGCTCGGCCTCAAGCGCAAGCGCTCTGACCGCTTCATCTTCAATCTGATGTCGGACGGCGAGCTTGGCGAGGGCTCAACCTGGGAAGCGGCGATGGGCGCAGCGCATCACCGGCTCGGCAACCTTGTCAACCTCGTCGATTTCAACAACCAGCAGGCCGACGGCCCCTCGCGCGAAATGCTCTCCGCCGAACCCGTGACGGACAAGTTCGCCGCCTTCGGCTGGCATGTGCAGCGGATCGACGGCAACGACATCGAGGCGGTGCGCGCGGCCTTCGACACGGCCATGGCGCTTTCCGACGACCGGCCGCGCGCCATCGTTTTCGATACGAAGATGGGCACGGGCGTGCCCTTCCTCGAAAGCCGCGAGGTGACGCACTTCATCCGCGTCGAGGCGGACGAATGGGCGCTCGCCCTTGAAGCTCTGGAGAGGGGACGCCCGGCATGAGCACCACGGCCACGAAGCGGCTCACGACTTCCGCCATGATCGCCTCGATCGCCGCCGAAGGGCAGGCGACGCGACCGGCCCCCTTCGGTCATGCGCTCGTCGAGCTTGCGCGGCATGACGAGCGGATCGTCGGCCTTACCGCCGATCTCGGCAAATATACCGATCTGCACATCTTCGCGAAGGCCTTTCCGGACCGCTTCTACCAGATGGGCATGGCCGAACAGCTTCTGATGAGCACGGCGGCGGGCCTTGCCCGCGAGGGCTTCATTCCGTTCGCTACGACCTATGCGGTCTTCGCCGCACGCCGCGCCTACGATTTCATCGCCATGGCGATCGCGGAGGAAAAGCTGCCGGTCAAGATTGCCTGCGCCCTGCCGGGACTGACCACCGGATACGGCCCGAGCCACCAGGCGACGGACGACATCGCCATCTTCCGCGCCATGCCCGACATCACGATCGTCGACCCCTGCGACGCGCTCGATATCGAGCAGGCGGTTCCGGCGATTGCCGCCCATGACGGGCCCGTCTATCTGCGCCTGCTGCGCGGCCAGGTCCCGGTCGTGCTCGACGACTACGACTATCGCTTCGAGCTCGGCAAGGCGAAGCTGCTTTGCGACGGGGCGGACGTGCTCTTCCTTTCCTCCGGCATCCTCACGATGCGGGTGCTGGAGGCTGCCCGTGCGCTGGAGAAGGACGGCATCCGTGCCGCCGTCCTGCATTCGCCGACGATCAAGCCGCTCGACGTCGCCACCATCCTTGCCGAAGTGGACCGGGCCGACAGGCTGCTCGTGGTGGCCGAGAACCATTCGTGCGTCGGCGGGCTCGGCGAGGCGGTCGCCATGGCGCTGCTTGCCAATGGCCGCGCGCCGCGCCTGCGGCATATCGCATTGCCGGATTCCTATCTTGCCGCCGGCGCCCTGCCGACGCTGCACGATCGCTACGGCATATCCACAGGCCGCATCGTCGAACAGACGAAAGGGTGGCTGGACGCAGGCTGAATCGGATACGTGGACAACGGTCGGGAGCCGGCTGTCCGCGGGAGTTCAAAACATCGCGCCGGAGGGGCGCTAACCGGGAGGATTGATGATGACCTATTCCATGAAGCGGCGGGCATTCCTGGCTGCAGGCGGCGCTGTTCTGGCAGCGCCCGCCATTCTGTCCTTCGCGCGTCCGGCGCGCGCGGCCGTGACGCTGACGCTCGGCCACGGTGCCGCGCCCGGCAATCCGCGCACGGTGGCGGCGGACAAGTTCGCCGAACTGGTGAAGGAAAAGACGGACGGCCGCGTGACGGTCAATGTCGCCGGATCCGAAACGCTCGGCAGCGATTCCGCGATGCTGACGAGCCTGCGCACCGGCGCGCTCGATATCACCGCCAACAGCCAGGGCCCGGTCTCCGCGCTCATCCCGGAAATCGCCGCGCTCGGCCTGCCCTTCCTGTTCGAGACCGCCGACAGGGCGATCGAGGTCCTGCAGGGCGACGTCGGCAAGACGCTTGCCGATCGCTTCGATGCCGTCGGCGTCGTGGCGCTCGACTGGTGGGACAACGGCATCCGCCACCTCTCCAACTCGAAGCTGGCGGTCAAGACGCCCGAAGACGTGAAGGGCCTGAAGATCCGCACGCCCGCCGATCCGATGACCATCGACATCTTCCAGGCGCTCGGCGCAGGCACCGAACAGATCGCCTTCGGCGAACTCTACATCGCGCTCCAGCAGGGCGTCGTCGACGGCCAGGAGAACCCGCTTGCCAATATCGAGAGCTCGAAGCTCTACGAGGTCAACAAGTTCATCAGCCTGACGGCGCACAAGTGGGAATCAACGCCCTTCCTGATGTCGAAGATGTCCCAGGCGCGGCTCGGCGACGATCTGGAAGCGGTGAAGGCCGCCGCGCTGGAGGCCGGCAAGCTGCAGCGCAGCCTCTCCGCCGAGACGGCGACGCAGACATTGGAGACCTTCAAGGCCAATCCGGCCATCGAGATCTCCGAGGTGGACCGCGCCGCCTTCGTCGCGGCGACCGCATCCGTGCTCGACACCTGGAAGCAGAAGCCGTTCGGCGACTTCGTCGCGCAGATCGCCGGCGCCGCGAAGGGCTGATCCTCGCCATGCCGCGCACCGCTCCTGCGGTGTGCGGTTCATCCATCATCCGTGCATATTGGGGGAGGAGCACGCATGACCGATGGTTTGCTGGTTGCCGCCGACCGGATCGACAGGGCGATAACGCTCCTGTGCCGCTTCGTGATCATTCTGGCCGGTATCGTCCTGACGGTCGTCATGACCGCCAACGTGGCCGCGCGCTATACGCTTGCCAGCGGCGGCTTCAACTTCGCGCAGGAACTGCCGACGCTCATCTTCCCGTGGTTCATCGTCGCCGGCATCGTACTTGCCGCGCAGATGGGCATCCACATGGCGGTCGAATGGATCTACGGGAAATTCGATGAGCGCGGCAAGACCGTCATCTTCATGGTTGCCAACCTGATCTCCGTTGCCGCCTTCGCGGTGCTTGCCGATCAGGCCCTCGTGGTGGCGGAGATCGCCAGCATCGAGCGCAGCCCCGTCCTGCAACTGCCGAACAGCATCGGCTACTATTCCATCGCGGTCGGCGCCGTGCTCGTGGCGGTGGTGACCGCGACGGCGTGCCTGCGCGTCTTCGTCAACGGCTGGGCCGCCCGCCCGCAGGCAGAAACCGAGGAAATGCCGCTATGATGACCCTGATCATGATCGTCGCCTTCTGCGTGCTGATGATGCTCGCCGTCCCCGTCGGCTATGCGCTGATCATCGCGGCCGGCATCGCCGTCCTGTCGGTCGACTATGTGCCTCTGTCGATCGTCGCGCAGCAGGTCTACGACCAGACCCAGTCCTTCCCGATGCTGGCGCTGCCCTTCTTCATGCTGGCCGGCACCCTGATGCTCGGCGGCACGCTCGGCCAGCAGCTCCTGGAACTTGCCTCCAAGGCCTTGCAGCGCTGGCGCGGCGGGGCGCTTTCGACGACGGTCATCTCCTCCGTCGTTTTCGGCGGGGTCTCGGGCTCGGCCGTCGCGAATGCCAGCGCGCTCGGCTCCGTCCTCATTCCCTGGCAAAAGCGCCACGGCTATCCGGCACCCCTTTGTGCCGCCAACAATGCCACGTCCGCCGTCATCGACGTGCTCATTCCGCCGTCGATCCCGATGATCCTCTATTCGCTGGTCAGCGGCGTCAGCGTCGCCAATCTCTTCATCGCCGGCATCCTGCCGGGCCTGCTGATGGCCGGCAGCTTCATCCTCGTCTGCTGGTGGATTTCGGTCCGGCGCGGCTATCCGGTTTCCAAGGAGCGCGTGCGCAAGCGCGACCTCGCCCTCATGGCGGGCAAGAGCTTTCCGGCGCTCGCCCTGCCGGTGCTGATCATCCTCGGCCTGCGCTTCGGCTTTGCGACACCCACCGAGGTGGCCGTGTTGTCGGTCGTCTATTCGCTCATCCTCAGCGTCGCCTTCTACCGGGATCTCAGCTTCAAGCGCTTCTGCGACAATGTCGTGGAGGCAGGGGTCGCGACAGGCGTCGTGATGCTGGTCATCATGGGCAGCGCGGCGGTCGGCTGGGTGCTGACCTTCGACCAGACGCCGCAGTTCGTTGCCCATTGGGTGGCGGAAAACATGGCGAACCCAATCGTCATCATCCTCATGATGAACGTCCTGATGCTGGTGGTCGGCATGCCGCTCGACCTGCCGCCGGCCATTCTGCTGCTCGGTCCGGTCTTCGTGCCGCTTGCCGATGTCATCGGGCTGGATCGTGTGCAGCTCGGCCTGATGATGGTCATCAATCTCGGCATCGGCCTCTACACGCCGCCGATCGGCACGACGCTCTTCATCTCCTCGTCGATCGCGAAGGCGCCGCTGGGTGCGACGACACGGGAACTCTGGCCGTTCTTCGTCATGGCCATGCTCCTGATGCTGGCGGTGAGCTACATCCCGGCGCTGACGATCTACTAGCGCGCCGCCTAATCCAGCCCAAAAAACATGACTATATTTCTCCAGTATATCTGGTCTGTTGCGATTCCAGATGATATCTGATGGCGGGCGAGCCCGTTCCCACCTGGGGTCCGCCGCAGACGTCCAGTTCAATTTCGAGAAAATTCCGGCGCCCGGTCTAAGCATGGGAATCAAGCAAGACGATAAGCGTTATGCCGCCTATCTCGCGCATCGTGCCGACCTGATCAGTTATGCGACGCCGATCCTCGGCTCGCGCGAGGATGCCGAGGACGTCGTTCAGGAGGCGTTTGTCAGGTTCGTCCCTGAAGAGGCCGAGAACCTTGCCAAGCTGAAGCCCTATCTCCTGCGCATCGTCCGCAATCTGGCGCTCGATGTCCGCAGGCGACGGCGATACGATCTGCGGGAGAGGCCCGACGACACGCCGTTCTGGGGATTGCCGCAGGATCATGGCAATCCCGAGGAACATGCGCTCTTCTGCGATCAGGTCCGCCAGGTGGAAACTGTCCTGTCGCAGATGCCGGCCAAGGCCCGCATCGCCATGGAAATGCATCGCTTCGGCGGCTACAGGATGGAGGAGATCGCGGCCCATCTCGATGTTTCCGTTGCCAGCGTGCATCGGTTGATCAAGGGGGCGATCGTGGAATTCTCCAGGAAAATAAAGTGAAAAGGCGGAAACATCCGTCGCGCGTGAAAAAAATCCCCGCGCTGATCGTCTCTTTAGCAGAGGCGAATGCAGGGCAAGTCGGCATGGCACATGAAAACAGGTTCAAATCCCATGACTGTCAGTCCGAGTGACGAGATCGAGCTTCCGGCCGAGCTTCTGGAGGAGGCTGCCGACTGGCTTCTGCATCTGCAGGAGGCGCCGCAGGATGGAGGGCTGCAGGCGGACCTTGAGGCGTGGCTCGGCAGTGCCGAGATCAACCGCCTTGCCTGGCAGCGCACGCAAAGGGCCTGGATGGCCTTCGGCGCATGCGAACCGCAGTACCGCGAGCATTGGGAGAATGCGCCCCGTCGGGCCGCGCCATCGCCGCGTCCCCTGGTGCGGCGCGCCCGTTGGCGTTCCCGCGGCGTGCTAGCGGCCATGGCCGGAGTCGTCATCTGTCTGGCGATTGTCTTCACGCCGATGATCACCATCTATCTGCGCGCGGACTACCAGACGACCACCGCCGAAAGCCGCACGATTACCCTTGAGGACGGCAGCACCGTGTTGCTCGCGGCATCGAGCGCGATTGCGACCGATTTTTCCGGAGGCCGCCGTACGGTCGCTCTTCTGAAGGGCGAAGCATTCTTCGATGTCGTGAAGGATGAGGGGCGGCCTTTCGTCGTCGACGCGAATGGCGTGAAGGTGGAGGTTCTCGGAACAGCCTTCGACGTGGAGATCAGCGACCGCCTGACGAGCGTCGCACTTGCGCGGGGCGCCGTGACGGCATCCCTGAACGGCGACGTCGGACACCCGTCCGAAACGCTCTCACCGGGCGAGATGCTGGTCGTCGACACCGGTGCCGGAACCATGAAGAAGGAGAGCGTCGCGATCGAGGATATTGCCGGATGGCGGACAGGGCGGGTCTACGTCGTCGACAGGACGATCGGGTCGGTCATCGAGCAGATCCGGCGCTACCACCCCGCATGGATATCGGTTCCCGATCCGGGCCTTGCGGGAATGACCGTGACAGGGTTCTACGACCTGCGTGATCCTGACCAGGCGCTCGAGGCGCTCGTGGAGCCCTTTGGGGGGAAGGTCCGAACCGTCTCGCGTTTCGCACGGGTCATCACGCGGCTCTGATCTTTGAAAAATCAGCGGTATTCCAATGATTTAGGGATGTCGCGCAAAAAGCCTGAAAAAAATCTGCGAGGCAATCGTCTATTTGTTGAGCGGCATAGTCAAGAAAAGGCTGGCCGCATGAACAGAAAGACGAGAGTAGCATGCAGTTCAGGGCGTTTGGGGACTATCGAGGATACCGGCCGGGAAAGCGGGCGGCGCGTGCAACGTTGCTTGCCGCGACGGCGCTTGCCGCACTTTGCGGGACGGTGCCGGCTTTGGCGCAGGCGTCTTCAGCCACGCAGGCGCAGCAGGGCACGACACGGCATTTCGATATTCCCGTCCAGCCGCTGGCGAGCGCCGTCAGCACCTTCGGCCGCCAGTCCGGTCTCCAGGTCACGCTTTCGTCGACCGAGGCAGGCGGCATCCGCACGAATGCGGTGGTCGGCAGCTTCACCCCGGCAGAGGCGCTGGCGAGAATGCTCAACAGAACCGGTATCTCCTATCGTCTCTCCGGAAACGGGAGCAGGGCCCTGATCGGCGAACAGGATGCTGCCGCGGACAACGGTATCGACAATGGATCGACGATGCTGGAGACGATCGTCGTTGCCAAATCCGCGCGCAATGCAAGCTCGGGATCGGGATTCCAAGGGACGCCGGACTGGGTCTACGAGGAGCCCGCGAGCGTCAGCGTCGTCGGGCGTGAAGCGATCCGGAATGCATCGGTACGCAATGCCCGCGAACTGCTGGCCAACACCGCCGGGGTCAACGTCTCCAGCGACAATACCCAGAACCAGGGCATCAACGTCAATATGCGCGGCCTCCAGGACCAGAACCGCGTGACGACGATGATCGACGGCGCGCGGCAGAATTTCCAGCGTGCGGGTCACGGGTCGACCGGCTATGCCTATGTCGATACGGCGCTCATCCGCTCCGTCGAGGTAGACAAGAGTGGAAACTCCGGTGTCGGGGGCGCGGGCGGGCTTGCCGGCTCGGTCAATTTCCGCACGCTCGTTGCCGACGACCTGATCCGTGAAGGCGAAACTGTCGGCGGTGAGCTCGACGCGACGACCGGCAGCAATGAATACTCTTTCGCCGGCTCGGCTGCCGCCGCCGTACGCGTGAGCGACGACTTCTCACTTCTTGCGGCTATCAGCCGGAAGGGGCTCGGTGAATACGCGATTGGTGAAAATGGCACGATTGGTTCGGGCTGGGACACCCAGAATCTCGACAAGCCGATCTTCACGGGGTCGGAAAGCACATCCGGCCTGCTCAAGGCGGAAATGCGACCCACTGAGAACTCGACCTTCGATCTGAGCTGGCTGCACTTGCAGTCGCAGTTCAGTCAGGGAACCAATCAGCTTACGGATACCGGAGCGCTACGTGAGGATACGCAGGACATCACTAACGATACAGTCGTCGGTGCCTTCGGGTGGGACCCCGATAGCGAGCTGATCGACCTGAAGGCGAGGTTCGCGTTCAACAACGTCGAGAACGGGGAGCATCGCATCAAGAGAACCGCGGGGCAGGAAGCGGTCGATGTGGACTATGCCATGCGGACGCTCGGTGCCAGTATCGAAAACACCAGCCGCTTCTCGCTTCCGATGGGTGAGCTGTCGCTGAATTACGGTGCGGAGATTTTCCGCGACAAGGGAGACACCGCCGTCTCGGGCGACGCGATCGCGTTGGATCCTTTGACGGAGCACTGGTACAGCGGGTCCAATCCGTCCGGCTCCCGCACCGTTGCCAGCGTGTTCAGCAATGCGACGCTGGAGCACGACGACTGGCTGATGCTCTCCGGCGGCCTGCGGTACGATTATTACCACCTTACAGGCGGGTCGACGATCTTCCTCAAGCCTTATACGGAGACGGTATCCGTCACCACCACCATTCCGGGCACCTGCAGCGCCATTCCTGCGCCGATCCTCGCGTTCAGAGATAGCGGTGCGCCAGCCTGGACGAACTATGTAAATGCACAGGCCGGTCTCGGGAACACCATTGTCGGGGACACACTTTGCCGGCCCTCTAGAGATGTCGTCACGACCGAGGACGTGATCCGCTATCCGACCGAAGATGTGAATGTCGATCTCTCCGATGCCGCGCTTCTCCCCAATGCGATAATCGCGGTCAAGCCATTCGATGGTGTTCAGATTTTCGGCAAGTATTCCGAGACCTTCCGTCCGCCGACCATCATGGAAGCGGTTACTGGCGGTTCGCATGTCCTTGCCTTCGGGCCTGCCAATGCCCCCAATCCCTACCTTGAGGCCGAAGAAGGCAAGACCTACGAATTCGGCGTGAACTACATGCAGGACGATGTCTTCGCGGGCGGTGACAGCGTCCGCCTGAAGTCCGTCGCCTTCTATCGTGAGATCAGGAACTACATCGCCCTCGGCAGTATCGATCGAACCGACAACGGATCGACCGTGGAATACGCATCCTATGTCAATCTCGACGGTAAAACGCGCATGCGGGGTATCGAGCTGGAAGGCAACTACGATGCAGGGCGCTACTATCTCGGTGGATCCTTCACGTTCCTCGACGCCGATTACGCCGATCAATACACCTATAACGGTGTGTCCCACACCACGGGCCAATACATCATCTTCACCGCGCCGCGCACAAAGATGACGCTCGATGGCGGTCTTCGCCTGTTCGACGAGAATCTAACGCTCGGTGCACGCCTCACTCACGTCGAGGTGGAGAAGCAGACAGTCGGCACCATGCCGTCGCTGCTCACGGCCTATGCCGCTGACGACTATACGCTTCTCGATCTCTATGGATCGTACAAGCTCAACGACAACGCCACGCTTCGCTTCGCCGTGAACAATGTCGCGGATGTGGCGTATCTACCGGCGCTTGGAGCCGGAATCCTGCCGGCACCCGGCCGCACGGCGACAGTCTCGCTGAACTTCAAGTTCTGAAGGAATTCTCTTCGGCCAGTCGAAGAGAGAATGGCTTGCCGAGGTGGCAAGTCGCTACAGAGGAGAAACGCAATGGTTGCCAAGATTTATCAGTATGCTGGTGCGGAAGACCTGAAGGCCTATCTCGACGGCTGGGCATCGACCGACCCGCTCGGTGCGCACGGCGTGTTCTACGACGACGGTATCGACAGCCAGTTCGAGCAATGGGCGGGCGGCAATGAGTCGGGCCGCTCGGACAATTCCGTTCTGCTCGAAGGCAACTTCGACTATCCTGCGAATGGCGGGTTCACGGGTACGCTCGACTCCCTCGACTTCGGCACGAATATGACCGGCTATCCTTCGGGGCCGTTCGACATCACGGGATCGGATCTCAAGCTGCACGTCGACCTGGGCGGTGCGTCTGCCAACTCGACGTTCAACTATGCCGTCTATCAGTTGATGGGCACGGGCGGAACGGCCTCTGCGGCCGGTCTCTATAACTATTTCGGTTCCGTCGGCACCGAACAGCACGGCACGACCGGCGATGACACTCAGTACAGCTTCGCCGGCAACGACACCTTCATCGGCGATCTCGGCAACGATACCTTTGTCTTCGAAAGCAATTGGGCGACGGATGTCATCACCGATTTCGGCTCCAGCACCGGCGACACGGACACGCTCGACTTTACGGGCGTCGCCGCGATCGTCGACGTAAACGACCTCGTCTACAACTACAGCAACTGGTATGACTCCTCTTCCGTACTGACCATCAGCGATGGCACCAATGTGGTGACGCTGACCGGCTATGTCGGTGCCGATATCCTCACGCTGCAGTCCAATGGCCAACTGCTGGCGTAAGAAATCACGATGACGGACCACGCAACGGTTCGGACACTGCCGCAGCGCGATGCTGCGGCAGCCGTCTTTCCCCTTCGACAGAGTATCGCCGGCATTGCTCTCATCAGCGGCGTGGTCAACGTTCTGGCGCTGACGTCGCCCGTCTTCATGCTGCAGGTCTACGATCGCGTGCTTGCGAGCGGCAGTGTGCCGACTTTGATTGGGCTCGCGGTTCTTGCCGGCGGGCTCTACCTGTTCCAGGCCGTGCTCGACATCGTCCGCGCCCGCGTGCTGCTGCGGATCGGCGAGCATTTCGACAGCCGGTTCTCCGGCCGCGTGCACGATGCCGTGCTGCGCCTGCCGCTCCTGGCGCGCATGCCGGGCGACGGGCTCCAGCCGTTGCGCGACCTCGACAATGTGCGCGGCTTCCTTTCCGGGCAGGGGCCGACCGCGCTTTTCGACCTGCCATGGATGCCGCTCTATCTCGGCATCTGCTTCCTCTTCCATTTCTGGATCGGCGTGACGGCGCTTGCCGGCGCGATCGTCCTCGTCTTCCTGACGCTTCTCACCAACATCCTTTCGCAAGGGCCGATCCGCGAGACGATCGCCAGCAACATGACGCGCAACGGTCTCCTGGAGGCGTCGCGGCGCAATGCCGAAGTCGTGCAGGCCATGGGGCTCGGCGGGCGGCTGGAGGCTCGCTGGAGGCAGGCGAATGCCGACTACCTCGCCGCCAATCGCAAGGCCGGCGACATTGCCGGCGGCCTCGGCAGCCTGTCGAGGACGTTGCGCCTGATGCTGCAATCGGCAATCCTCGGCGTCGGCGCCTGGCTGGTCATCGAGCAGCAGGCCACCGGCGGCATCATGATCGCGAGCTCCATCATGATGGGGCGGGCGCTCGCCCCGATCGACCTGGCGATTGCGAGCTGGAAGCCGTTTCTGATGGCACGGCAGAGCTGGACGCGCCTGCAGGAGTTGCTTGCGAAGATCCCGCCCACGCCGGACGTGATGGCCCTGCCCACGCCGAAGGCGGAACTGCGCGTCGAAGGGGTGACGATCCTTCCGCCCGGCGAGAAGAAGCCGACCGTTGCCGGCATTTCCCTTGCCGTCGAGGCGGGGAGCGCGCTCGGTATCATCGGTCCGTCCGGTTCCGGCAAGTCGACGCTGGCGCGTGCGCTCGTCGGGGCCTGGATGCCGGCCGGCGGCAAGGTACGCCTCGATGGCGCGAGCCTCGATCAATGGGACCGCAGGGCGCTCGGCCGCCATATCGGCTACCTGCCGCAAGGCGTGGAACTGTTCGACGGTACGATCGCCGAGAATATCGCGCGCTTTGAAGAGGACGGCGAACCGGATGCCATCGTCGCGGCCGCGCGGGCCGCGGGCGCGCACGAACTCATCCTCCGCTTCGAGGAAGGCTACCAGACACGCATCGGGGAGGGCGGCTCGGCGCTTTCGGCCGGCCAACGGCAGCGGATCGGCCTTGCCCGCGCTCTCTATGGCAGTCCGTTCCTCGTCGTGCTCGACGAGCCCAATGCCAATCTCGACGCCGAGGGCGAGGCCGCCGTGGTGCGAGCCATCGCGGGTGTGCGTGAGCGTGGCGGCATCGCCGTCGTCACCGTCCATCGCCCGAGCGCCATCGGCGTCATCGACCGCGTGCTGGTCATGGAAAACGGGCGGCAAAAGGCCTTCGGTCCGCGCGACGAGGTCCTGTCGCAGGTCTTGAGGCAGCCCGCCCCCGCAGCCCACCTGCGCGGCTTTTCCATGACGGGTCACGTCACGACGCCTCTTCGCGTCGTCGCAAATCCCGGTAACGAGACGGAAGATCCCGATGCCAAATCCTGAGGACGCCGTGCTTTCCCGTTCGATCCGCCGCCATCTCGTCTGCGGGCTCCTTGTCTGTGTCGGCCTCGTCTTCGGCGCGGGCGGTTGGGCGGCCACCACCAGCCTTGCCGGTGCGGTGGTGGCCTCCGGCCATTTCGTCGTCGATTCCTACATCAAGAAGGTCCAGCACCCGAAGGGCGGCGTGGTCGGGGAAATCCTCGTGCAGGAGGGCGACGCCGTGAAGGCCGGCGCGGTCGTCATGCGGCTCGACGCGACGCAAGCCCGCGCCGGCCTCGCCATCGTCACCAAGCGGCTGGACGAGCTCTCCGCCCGCCTCGCGCGGCTGGAAGCCGAACGCGACGACCTCGACGCGATCGCCTTTCCCGCGGACCTCATGGCGCGCGCCGACCTTCTCGACGTCGCCTCCGCGATCCGTAGCGAGACGCGCCTCTTCGACTTCCGCAGGCAATCGCGCCAGGGCAAGAAGGCCCAGCTTGCCGAGCGCATCACGCAGTATGAACACGAGATCGAGGGCCTGAAGGCGCAGGAGATCGCCTATGCGGGCGGCCTGAAGGTGCTGGAATCGGAGATCGCCTCGCAGGAGACGCTGCACGGAGAGGGCATCGTCTCGGTCCAGAGGCTGAACAGCCTGAAGACACAGGCCGCCACCTATGCCGGCGAACGCGGCGAGAAGATTGCCTATCAGGCACAGGCGGCCGGCCGCATTTCCGAGACGAGACTTCAGATCCTGTCCATCGACCAGGACCTGAAGACCGAGGTCGGCCGCGAGCTTCGCGAGGTCCAGGCCCAGGTCGGCGAATATGTCGAGCGCAAGGTGACCGCCGAGGATGAATTGAAGCGCATCGACATCGTCGCGCCGCAGGCGGGGATCGTCCATCAGCTCGCTGTCCACACGGTCGGCGGCGTGGTCAATCCCGCCGAACCGATCATGCTGATCGTGCCGGAAGGCGATGAACTTGCGCTCGAAGTGCACATCGCGCCGAAGGATATCGACCAGATCGCGCCCGGCCAGAATGCCGTGGTGCGCCTGTCGGCCTTCAACATGCGCACCACGCCCGAACTGAATGGCCGTGTCAGCCGCATCGCCGCCGACCTGACGACGGACGAGCGGACCGGCGCCGCCTATTACCTCGTCCGCCTGTCGATCCCGCAGGACGAACTGGCAAGGCTCCGGCATCTGGCCCTGGTGCCGGGGATGCCCGCCGAAGCCATGATCAAGACAGGCGAGCGCACCGCGCTCTCCTATCTCGTCAAGCCGCTCTCCGACCAGGTCAGCCGCGCCTTCCGCGAGGAGTGAGCGGCCGGCCGATCATGCGTCCGCATCTGGTCACGCCGCGACCGATTGTTCCGGCCCGCGCCTACGCTATCTTGAAAGGATACCGTCGAAACGATCAGGAGGGCGCATGGCCGGGCATCGCATCTATTCCGTCAGCGTCGCGAGCGTTTATCCCCACTATGTCGCGAAGGCGCAGAAGAAGGGGCGCTCGAAGGCGGAGGTCGATGAGATCATCTGCTGGCTCACCGGTTACAGCCTGGAAGCTCTGAGCGATCGACTGGCGAGGAAAACCACCTTCGAGGATTTCTTCGCCGAGGCGCCCGGAATGAACCCGTCCCGATCCCTGATAAAGGGTGTGGTCTGCGGCATCCGCGTGGAGGAGGTCGAGGAGCCGCTCATGCGCGAGATCCGGTATCTGGACAAGATGATCGACGAGCTTGCCAAAGGCAAGGCGATGGAGAAGATCCTGCGGGGCTCTCCCGCTGCGTCATCGTGACGAATTTTCCTGTTCGTTGATCTTGCGCAAAGCGCCGATGCAGCAATCGGGTATGGTTTTTCTGCGTCTTTCCCTGCCGCGTTGCGTTGGCGCCGGGAATGGGGGACGCCGCTCAGCATCATGCTGACGGCCTGGCCGCATGTTTCGCCGCGGCCGTACTTCCCACATCGATGCTCCGGCCAGGGCGGGCAAGCCTGCGGGGGCACGTGGGGAAGTCTGCTTGTATCCGAGTCCCGGCTGTAGTCATCATGAAAAAGCTCTCCATCAAGACCTCCCTCATCGCGCTGATGGGCGCGATCATCGTCATCGTCGCCTTCTCGTCGTTCGTTTCGCTGCAAAGCATCCGGTCGATCACCGCCTCCGGCGAGAAGGTCGGCAATTTCTGGATCGAGCGGCTGCTTTCCTCGCGCGAGGTGAAGAGCGACTTTGCCGATGTGCGCCTTGCGCTCGCGCGCTTCTCCATGGTCTCGAACGACGCCGAATTCCAGGCCGAAACGGCCCTGCTCGATGCGGCGAAGGCCAAGCTCGAAACGTCCATCGTCAAATACGAAGCCGGCCTCTTCTCGCCGATCGGGCGGACGCTCATCAAGGACATCCGGTCCCAGGCAAAGGCCTATCTCGACCGCAGCGCCTCGTATGTCGCCTTCATCAGGGACCGCAAGCCGGACGAGGCGCGCGCTGTCTTCGTCTCCGAGATGAACCCGATCGCCCGCAAGACGAATGACAAGATCGCCGAGCTCGTCGCCTTCATCATGACGCAGACCGAGGGCGAGGTGGCGGCGGCCGAGAAGGCCGCAGGCGATGCCTTCCTGCTGTCGCTTGCCGCAGCGTCCGCCGCGATCCTGATCAGCCTTTCGGGCATCTACATGGTCGTCGCGCGTATCGCCAACCCGATCCAGCGCATCACCGACGCCATGCGCACGCTTGCCGCCGGCGATGCGCAGAGCGCGGTTCCGTTCACCGGTCGTCACGATGAAATCGGCGCGATGGCGGGGGCCGTGGAGGTCTTCCGCGAGAATGCCATCGAACGCGCGCGCCTGGAGCGCGATGCCGAGGCCGGCCGCGTCCTCGGCGAGGAGGAGCGCCGCGAGCGCGACGCCCTGAAGGCGAAGGAGGCGGCCGAGGTGCAATTCGCCGTCGACAATCTCGCCGAGGGTCTTTCCAGGCTGTCGAACGGCGACACCGCCTACCGGATCGAGACGCCGTTCACGGCAACGCTCGACGGCGTGCGCGGCGACTTCAACAGCTCGGCCGAAAAGCTGCAATCGGCGCTGGTCCGGGTTGCCGAAAACGCCCGCGGCATCGACGCCGGCGCCAACGAGATCAAGGCCGCGACGGACGACCTCGCCAAGCGCAGCGAACAGCAGGCCGCCGCCGTCGAGGAAACCGCTGCCGCGCTCGAGGAGATCACGACCGTGGTCCGGGATTCCGCAAGGCGCGCCCAGGAGGCCGGCGTGCTGGTGGCAGGGGCCCGCAGCCATGCCGAGCAGTCCGGTGCCGTCGTGCGTCGGGCCGTGAGCGCGATGGAGCAGATCGAACAGTCGTCCGGCGAGATCGGCAACATCATCGGCGTTATCGACGAGATCGCCTTCCAGACGAACCTCCTCGCCCTCAATGCCGGCGTGGAAGCGGCCCGGGCGGGGGAGGCCGGCAAGGGCTTCGCCGTCGTCGCGCAGGAGGTGCGCGAACTTGCCCAGCGGTCGGCCCAGGCGGCCAAGGAGATCAAGGCGCTGATCGCCGCCTCGACGGCGCAGGTGCAGGAGGGTGTCCGGTTCGTCGACGATACCGGCCGCGCGCTGGAGACCATCGTCCTGCAGGTGCAGGAGATCAACCGCCATGTCGGCGCCATCGTCGAGGCGGCGCAGGAGCAGTCGTCCGGCCTCCAGCAGATCAACACGGCCGTCAACCAGATGGACCAGGATACGCAGAAGAACGCCGCGATGGTGGAGGAGACCACCGCCGCGACCCACAATCTTTCCCGCGAGGCCGCGTCCCTCAACGAGCTCCTCTCCCACTTCAAGCTCTCCGAAACGGTCGCGGCGCGGCCGGTCGTTCCCGCACAAATGCCGGTGCACGATCTCAAGCGCCGGCTTGCTGGTGCGTTCTCCGGCAATGCCGCGATCCGGCAGGAGGACTGGGAGGATTTCTGAGGCGGGACAGGGTATCGCACCGCAACGCGCGCAGGACGGGATTTTCTCCTGCGCGCGGGCTATGCGACCGTATCGAGTTCCCTCACGTTGTCGCTGATCCTGTCGTTCAGCCTGCCGATCTCGTCGAGGCCGGAGGCGAGACCGGCATGGCCGCGTTCCAGGTCGCCGATGAGGTCGAAGAAGATGCCGCTGCGCATGTTGACGCTCTCGACCTTGCCCATCACGCGCACGGCGACGAGGCCGGACAGCAGCCGCTTCATCTCGCTGGCAAGCTCGATGAAATGCCGGATGCGCTGCTTGATGAGATCGAATTTTTCGGCGGCATGCGCCTTGTAGTCCTCGGCCTGGCGGATAAGGCGCCCGGCTTCGTCTCTCAGCGCGGTGTCCCCGCCACTGGCCTCTTCATCGAAGAGGCTCGCCATTTCCGCCTGCAGCCTTGCGATGCATGTCAGGAACAGACCCTCGTTGACCACCGCGAAGACTTCGTTGGCCGAGGTGCCGAGCTCTTCCAGGTTCTTCACGATGGATTGGGAAATGCGGGCGTAGTTCGCGGAGATCTCGGAGATCGCCCGCCCTTCCTCGCCCATCCTCGATGCCTGGATCCGCAGGTTGGCGGGCGTGTAGCTGAAGGTGGAGATCATGCCGAGCATGCGGCCGGTCGTCGTCAGCAGGAGGTCGGCCGAGCGCACCAGATCCTCGAAGGGGCGAAGGACCGGCCACGGGCGCCGCTTCAGCCCCGCGTCACGCGCGCGTATCTCCTCGCCGAGAGCGGCGGTCATGAAGGCCGCATAGTCGCGAAAGCCGATGCCGTGCAGGCGATCCGTGAGTTCGGCTGCGCTTTCGGCCGGCTTCACGGCACTCCTGCCTTCGTATTCGCAGATCGACGCGTAAAGCTTCGCCGCTTCTCCAAAGAAGGCGCTGCCGGGTTTCAGCCGCACCGACAGATAGCCGTCCTCCACCGGCGTGACGACGGCGAACACCCAGTAATAGCCGCCGTCCTTGGAGCGGTTCTTGACATAGGCGCCGACGGGCAGGCCCGCGCGCAGCTTCTCCCAGAGGATGAAGAAGACTGCCCTCGGCATGTGCGGATGGCGGATGATGTTGTGCGGCTGGCCCATCATCTCGTCCCAGGAATACTGGCTGACCCGCTGGAAGACGGAATTGCCGGCGAGGATCCGCCCCCGCGTTTCGGTGCGGGAGAAGAAGAGTTCCTCCAGGGCGAAAGGCACCTCGGCCTCCCCTCGCAGGATGGGCCGCCTCTCGCCGCCGGGTGAGATCGTTACGCCGTCGTTCGGGATGCTCGCCACCTGCCACCTCCAGCATCGACCTTCGCCCCGGCGGGTGCGCCGGCGGCGCATCCAGACAAGCAAGGGCTGCTTTAGTCGTTCCGCATGTTTACGGGGCGGCGGGACGGTTACCTTGGGTTTGCGCAAGGAATTTTAAAAAAGATCGTCGTCGGAGTGACTTGCGGGCGGGAAGCAGGCGAGATCGGCCGATGCCCCGCCTGCTTCCCGTCATTCTACGCTGTCTTGCGCCGCGTCATCAGCTTGGCCTGCAGGATGACGACGACCAGCAGGAAGGCGCCGCGGATGACGGATTGCCAGTAGGCCGAAAGCGAGATCCAGCCGAGGCCGTTCTCGAAGTTGAGGATGTTGAAGACCATGGCGAGCAGCAGCGCACCGGCGAGTGTGGCGCCCACCGAGCCCGAGCCGCCCGTCAAGAGCGTGCCGCCCACCACCACGGAGGCGATGGCGAAGAGTTCCCAGCCGACGCCCTCCGTCGGCTGGCCGGCGCCGAACTGCGCGGCGAGGATGACGCCGGCAAGGCCGGCGAGCGTGCCGGAGGCAAGGTAGACGGCGGCAAGCGTGCGCTCGACCTTGAGGCCCATCAGCCCGGCCGTCGCCTCGCCGTCGCCGATGGCCAGCACATGGCGGCCGGCGGGGAGCTTTTCGAGAACGAGCCAGCCGAGCACATAGGCGGCAAGCGCGATCCAGGCGGGAATTGGAAAGCCGAGGAAATCGTCCTGGCCGATAATGGTGAAGCCGCTGTCGTAGGAGACGGAGACGGAATGGTTGTCGGCGAGCAGCAGGCCGGTGCCGTAGGCGGCGAGCATGGTCGCAAGCGTTGCGATGAAGGGCTGGATGCGCATCTTGGTGATGATGAAGGCGTTGAGCGCGCCGACGGCAAAGCCCGCCGCCATGCCGGCAAGAAGCCCGGCCGCCCAGTGGACGGGCGAGAAGAGCGCCGCCACCACGCTCGCCATCGCCGCCGTGCCGCCGACCGAAAGGTCGATGCCGCCGGTGATGATGACGAAGGCCATGCCGAGCGCGATCAGCGCGAACATGGAATTGTAGCGCAGGAACGAGAGGATGTTGTAGGGCGACAGGAAATGGTCGTAGCGCAGCGCCCCGAAGAGGATGAGGCCGAAAAGGGCGAGGATGACGCCGAGCCGGGCGAGATCGCCGGAGGACTTGATGGCGAAGGGGCGAAGAAGCGTGTGCATGGCGGATGCCCTCAATGCTTGTCGGCGCGCTGCTGGATGAAGACGGCCAGGACGATCAGCCCCGCCTTGACGATGAGGGCGGCCGCATCCGGCACGCCGTTGGCAAGCAGCGTGTAGCGCACGAGCTGGATGACGAAGGCGCCGAGCACGGTGCCGATGATGTTGGCCCGCCCGCCCGTCAGCAGCGTGCCGCCGACGGCGACGGCCGCGATGGCGTCGAGTTCCATGCCGAGGCCGACGAGGTTGGCGTCGCTGGCCGAATTGCGCGCCACCACGACGAGGCCGGCAAGGCCCGACAGCGCGCCGCTCACCATGTAGACGAAGAGCTTGACGCGCCGGACCGGAATGCCGGTAAGCCGGGCCGCCTTCTCGTTGCCGCCGACGGCGATGATCTGCCGGCCGATGACGGTGTAGCGGACGAGCGCGAAGGCAAGTGCGGCAATCACGATCATCAGTACGACCTGCGCGGGGATGCCCGCGATGCGGCCCATGGCGATGAACTGGAAGCCTTCGTTCTTGAAGACCTGCAGGTTGCCGTTGGTCATGACCTGCGCGATGCCGCGCCCGGCGATGAAGAGGACGAGCGTGGCGATGATCGGCTGGATGGAAAAGCGCGTGACGAGCAGCCCGTTGAAAAGCCCGAAGAGGCCGGCGACGACGACGGGGACGAGGAAGGCGAGCGCGACGGCAAGGCCCATGTTCTCCACCGGCCAGAACCGGCCCATGAAGATCATCGGCGCGAGCGCCCCGGCGATCGCCATCAGCGAGCCGACGGAAAGGTCGATGCCGCCGGTGGCGATGACGAGCGTCATGCCGGTCGCCACGATGACGATGGTGGCGACCTGCGTGAGGTTCACGTTGAGCGTCTGCCAGGACAGGAAATTCGGTGTGACGGCCATGTTGAAGACGATGAGCGCCAGGAAGGCGGCGAAGGTGCCGTAGCGGCCGGCGAGCGCGAAAAGGCGGCTGCCGGAGGAAAGCGCGCCGGAGGGCTGCGGGGCGGGGGTCTCGATCGTCGTCATGCCTGTTCACCTGATGGGGCTGCCTGATGGGCCATGGCGGCAAGGAGCGCCGCCTCGCTCAGGTCCTTGCGCGGCAGGGTCGCGACCGAGGTGCCGTCGCTGAGCACGGTCACCCGGTCGGCGGCGCTGAGCAGTTCTTCCAGTTCCGAGGAGATCATCAGCACGCTCAGGCCCTCGTCGGCGAGGCTGCGCAGGAGCTTCAGAATCTCCGACTTGGCGCCGATGTCGATGCCGCGGGTCGGCTCGTCGATGATGAGGACGCGCGGGTCCGTCGCAAGCCAGCGGGCGAGCAGCACCTTCTGCTGGTTGCCGCCGGAAAGCTCCTTGATCGGCTGGTCGGGCGAGGCGCATTTGACGCCGAGCGCGCGGATGTAGCGCTCGACGATCTCGTCCTGCCGCACGCGGTCGACGATGCCGGCCTTCCTCAGCTTCGGCAGGAGGGCGAGCGTCATGTTCTCGCGGATGCTCATGTCCGGCACGATGCCGTCGATCTTCCGGTCCTCGGAAACGAGGCCGATGCCGTCGGCGATGGCGTCCGCCGGCTCGCGGTAGCGGCGTTCGCGGCCCTCCATGCGGATCGTGCCGCGGTCCATGCGGTCGGCGCCGAAGATGAGGCGCGCGGTTTCCGTGCGGCCGGAGCCGAGAAGGCCGGCAAGGCCGGAGATCTCGCCTTCGCGCACGGTGAGGCTGACATCGCGCACGCGAACGCCGGCCCCCGCATTCTCGACGGAAAGACGCACGGGGCGCTCGGGTGCGTCCTCGTCGGGCGCCATCGCCTGGAAGGTGGCAAGTTCCTTGCCAAGCATGTGGCGCACCAGCGCCATCTTGGGCATGTCGGCCATGGGGCTCTTCGCCACGGTCTGGCCGTCGCGCATGATCGTCACGCGGTCGCAGATCGCATAGAGCTCGTCCAGCCGGTGGCCGATGAAGATGACGGCGACGCCGGAACGCTTGAGCGTGCGGATCGTCTCGAAGAGCACGCCGACCTCGCGCTCGTCGAGCGAGGAGGTGGGCTCGTCCATGATGACGAGGCGGGCGTTCTGCGTGACCGCGCGGGCGATCGCCACCATCTGCCGGGCCGCCGCATCGAAATGCGCGACGGGACGGTCGACGTCGATGGAAAGGTTGAAGGTCGCCAGCACCGCCTCGGCGCCGCGCCGCATGGCGGCATGGTCGAGAAGGCCGAAGCGCCGCGGCTCGCGCGAAAGATAGATGTTCTCGGCCACCGAGCGCTGCGGGGCGAGGTTGATCTCCTGGTAGATCGTGGCGATGCCGGCGGCCTGCGCCTCGGCGGGCATCGGGAAGTCGACCTGCCTGCCGTCAAAGGCGATGCTGCCTTCGTCGCGGCGGTAGACGCCGGTGAGAATCTTGATGAGCGTCGACTTGCCGGCACCGTTCTGGCCGACGAGCGCCATGACCTCGCCGGGCTCGACCTCCAGCGAGACGGCCTTCAGCGCCGAGACGCCGCCGAACGCCTTGGAAATGCCCTGCATGGACAGAAGCATGGGGTCCTCCTCCATCCGCCTCAAGGACGGGCCTCATGAAAATACACCGGAACGGGCCTGAGGTCAGGTCCGTTCAAAAAACGGCCGAGACGGTGGTGCCGCCCCGGCCGCAAAGTGCTTGGGAGATGGGATCAGTAGGCGCCGTCGAGTTCGGCCGCCGCGTTGGAGGCGTCGTAGAACTTGTCGTCGTTGATGATCATCGGGTCGATCTTCTCGCCCTTGGCATAGCGCTGCATCGTCTCGAAGGCCTTGGGCCCGAAGCGCGGGTTGCACTCCACGACCGCGGCGATCTTGCCGTCGACCACCGCCTGCACGGCTTCCTTGCCGCCGTCGATGGATAGCACCAGCACATCCTTGCCCGGCACCTTGCCGGCCGCTTCGAGCGCGGCGATGGCGCCCATCGCCATTTCGTCGTTGTGGGCGTAGATGATGTCGGCATCCGGGTGCGCCTGAAGCAGGGCCTCGGCCACCTGGCGGCCCTTGTCGCGGGCGAAGTCGCCGGTCTGCGAGGCGACGATCTCGAAGCCGCCGGCCGCCTGGATGGCCTCGTCGAAGCCCTTCTTGCGGTCATTGGCCGGCGAGGAACCGGTCGTGCCTTCCAGTTCGATGATCTTCGACTTGCCGTTGGCGTTCTTCACCAGCCATTCGGCAATGCGCTTTCCTTCCTGCACGAAATCGGAGCCGATGAAGGTGAGATAGTCCTCGCCGGCCTTGGCGAGCGACGGATCGACCGAGCGGTCGAGCAGGATGACCGGGATGCCCGCCTTCTTGGCGGCCATGACGGCGGGGATCAGCGGCTTTTCCTCACGGGGCGCGAGGAAGATGACGTCGACGCCCTGGGCAATCATCGAGTTGACGTCGGCGACCTGCTTGGCGGCCGAGCTGGCGGCATCGGTATAGACGAGCTGGTAGCCGAGCTTTTCGGCTTCCGACTTCATGCTGTTCGTCTGGGCAATGCGCCAGGGGTTGTTGGATTCGGTCTGCGCGAAGCCGACCTTGTAGGTGTCCTTCTGTTCGAGCTTCGGCACCTCGGCGATTGCGACGCCGGCAACGGCAAGCGCGCCGACGGCCGTTGCCGCGAGCATGAAGGTACGACGGGAAATCATGGTCATGAGTGGTTCTCCTCCCAGGTCTGGCCGGTGCTCCTTCACCGGACGTGAGCAATTTCTGCTTCACATGGGCAAATCTTGCGCTAATAATATTAGCAGTCAAGAGCCAAATTATGAGCACTTGCAAAAAATCTGCATGCGGTGCAAAGCACGGCTGAGGGGCGAGGAACGACGCATGGCCAGGAACAACGGGCGCAATTCGGAAAAAGAGGGCGGCGGGCGCCCGACCATGACGGATGTGGCCCGTATCGCCGGCGTTTCCCAATCCAGCGTCTCGCTCGTGCTCAATGAGATGTCCGGCTCCCGCATCTCGCCGGAAACACAGCAGAAGGTGCGGGAGGCTGCTCATAAAATAGGTTATAAATTACCTGCGACGCGCGACCCTGTGGCCGCCGTGCCCGTCTCCGTCGAGAAGGATACCATAGCTTTCATCGTCGACGAAATCTCGACCAGTCCCCATCCCGTCGTCAGCCTCGACGGTATCCGCGACTATGCCTTCGAGCAGGGCTTCCTCGTTTCGGCCCATGCGACGCGTTCCAATCCGGAACTGGAGGAGGCGGTGCTGCGCTCCGTATTGCGCGATCCGGCAATCGTCGGCGTCGTCTATGCGACGATCTTCACCCGCAAGGTGCGCGTGCCGCCGGCGCTGAGATCCGTGCCGACGGTCCTGCTCAACTGCTATGCCGAGCCGCGCCAGCATGTGGCGGTGGTGCCCGGCGAGGTGGCGGGCGGCTTTGCCGCGACGGCGCATCTCACCGCGCTCGGCCACACGCGCATCGGCTTCATCAACGGCGAACCGTGGATGGATGCGGCGATCGATCGCCTCAAGGGGTACAAGCAGGCACTCGCCACCGCCGACATCGCGTTCGACGAGAGCCTCGTGCGCGATGGCGACTGGCTGCCGCTGCGCGGCTACGAGGCGGGGCTGGAACTGCTCTCCATGGCCAACCCGCCGACCGCCATCTTCTGCGGCAACGACCTCATGGCGATCGGCGTCATGGAGGCGGCGCAGGAAAAGGGGCTGCGCGTGCCCGGCGACCTGTCCGTCATGGGCTATGACGACCAGGAACTGGCGCGCTACACCCATCCCCCGCTCTCGACGCTCGTTTTGCCCAACTACGAGATGGGCCAGAAGGCCGCCGAGATTCTGATCGACATGGCGGTCCACGGAAAGCAGGTGCGCCCGATGACCATCAAGGTCGACGGCCCCCTGGTCGTCCGCGATACGACGGCGCCAAGGACAGCCCTCCGCTAGGTGCGGAGGGCGGCTTCGCGTCAGCTCGGGTCGGCGCCCATGACCAGGCCTTCGATGTCGTGCTTCTGGATGATCGGAACCAGCTCGTCGACGACCCGGCAGACGAGGTGCTGCCTGGCGATGTCGGGCAGGGCGTCATGCCATTCGCGCGTCACCATCATGTCGTGCAGCTCGGCGTGCCCGGCGCCGGGCCTGTCGACGCCCAGCACCATGACAGGGCGCGCAATGGGCGAATCGTGCTGCGTGCCGCGATGGACCGTCAGCGCCGAACGGCAGGAGATATCGCCCCGTTGCGGATATTTGCGCGTGGCGCGCTCGTCGAAGCGGCCCCAGAGCGCCTTGTCGGGAAACATCTCGTGTTTCCATTCGCGGCCGTCGTCATATTGCGTTCCCGGCGCCACCTCGAACGGCCCCATGTCCTCGGTGACGTCGACGCCGGTCAGGTTGAAGGCGAGCGAGGTGATCTTCCGGTCGCGATAGGTGTCGACAGGCGAGGGGAAGTCGCGGTGCCACGGCTGATACTTCGCGCCCTGGAACGGCACGTCGAGGCCGATTTCCACGATCTGGTAGTCCGGCCCGAGCACATTGGTGCAGATGTCGACGACCCAGGGATGGGTGATGAGATCGACGAACCCGCCGAAGGCCTGCGGATGGATTTCGACATACCAGCGGCGCGGCCCCCGGCTGACAGCGCCGCCCGGCCTTTGGATCGCCGACCAGAAGGCCGTCATCATGTCCTCGCGCATCGCATCGGCCCATTCCGGCGTGAAGGCGCCCTTGAGCCCGATGATGCCGTCTTCGGCGAGCTGTGCCATCTGCGCGGCGAGATCGTATTTGAACGTCGGTTGCATGGTCGTTCTCCTCCAGATGCCCGTGAGGTTACCGCTACTAATAATTATTAGTCAATGACCGAAGTTTATTAGTTGCTATAAGGAAGATGGAAACGGGGGATGCATGAGCGGCCGGAAGACCAGCAAGCGCGTGACGATGATGGATGTGGCGAAGGCCGCCGGCTGCTCGCAGGCGACGGTCTCGGTGGTCCTCAACAACGTGACCGACATCAAGATATCGCCGGATTTGCGAGCGCGAGTGCTGGAGGTCGCGCGGTCGCTCGGCTACGGGCTTGCCGGTCCCGTCCGCCGCGCGGGGCTCGAAGGGCTGCAGGGAAGCTGCGTCGGCTTCATCGTCGACCAGCTCGCGACGACGCCGGAGGCGGTCAACGCCATCGAAGGCGCCCGGCACGCCTCCTGGGAAAACGACGTGACCATTCTCGTGGCGCAGACGCAGGGGCGAGCCGAGCATGAGCGCAAGGCCGTGGCGCGCCTTCTGCAGGCCGGTGCGCAAGGGATCGTCTACATGTCGATCTTCACCCGTCGCGTGTCGCTTGATCCGGTCTTCGAGGACCTTCCGGTGCCGCTGGTCCTGCTCAATTGCTATACCGCCGACAACCGCTTCCCGGCCGTCGTTCCCGACGAGGTCACGGGCGGCCGCATGGCGACGGCGTCCCTCATCAGGAAGGGCCACACGCGCATCGGCACCATCGTCGGCGAGAGCTTCATGGAGGCTGCGCAGGACCGGCTTGCGGGTTACCGCGCGGCGCTGGCGGAAGCAAAGCTCGACTATGACGACCGGCTGGTGGCCGAGGGCAACTGGACGCCGACCTCCGGCTTCGAGGCGACTCGGAAGCTCCTCTCGCTCGAGGAGCCGCCGACGGCCATCTTCTGCCAGAACGACAAGATGGCGATGGGCTGCTTCAATGCGATCAACGAGGCGGGGCTGCGCATCCCGGCCGACCTTTCCGTCGTCGGCTACGACGACGACGAGTTGTCCCGCCATCTTCGCCCGCAACTCACCACGCTCGAACTTCCCCATCGCCCGATGGGCGCCTGGGCGATCGCGCAGCTTGCAAGGAAAACGCCCGCGGGGCGGCATCGCATCCACAAGGTCGGGTGCACGCTGATAGAGCGGGCCTCGACAGCAAAGCGATGACGAGGCCTACTTCAGCCGCGGCGGAGACGCGCTAGGCGCCGAATGCGTGCTTCAGCTTGCCGGCGGGAGGAGGAGCATAACCCCCGAGGCGCGACGTGCGCATGTTGAGGCCGGCCATGGCTTCCGCCATCTTCACCGCGCAGGAAACCCCGTCGAGGACCGGAAGGCCGTGCTCGGCCGCAAGGTCGGCGGCAAGGCCCGCCATGCCGGCGCAGCCGAGCACGACGGCCTCCGCGCGATCCTCCGTGACGGCAAGGCCGATCTCGGCGCTGATCTTCTGGCGCGCATTCGAGCCCGGCTGTTCCAGTTCCAGCACCGCGACTTCCGACGAGCGCACGCGCGCGCAACGGGTATCGAGGCCATAGCGGGAAAGGTTGTGTTCCAGCGCCGGTACGGAACGGGCGAGCGTGGTCACGACGGAGAACTTGTTGGAGAGCATCGAGGCGAAATGATAGGCGGCCTCCCCGATGCCGATGACCGGCTTGTCGGTGAGGCAGCGGGCGGCATCAAGGCCGGTATCGTCGAAGCAGGCGATGACGACGGCGTCGCAATCCGGATTGCGGCGGATCGTGTCGAGCAGGCCGGCAAGGCTCATCGCCTCGTCGAAATAGCCCTCGATGGAGACGGGGCCGTGGGCCGGGTTGACGGCCGTGATCTTCGTGCCGGAAGCGGCGGCAGCTTCCGCCGCCCTCCCGATATGGTCCGTCATCGATGCGGTCGTGTTGGGGTTGATGACGAGGATGTTCATGTCAGATCTCGCCTCCGAGATAGGCCGCCTTGATGCGGTCGTCGTTCATCAGGTCCTTCGAATTGCCTGACAGGGCGATCGAGCCGGTGGAAAGCGCGTAGGCGCGGTTGGAGATCGAGAGCGCCATGCGGCTGTTCTGCTCGACGAGGAGGATGGAGACCTTCTCGTCGCGGCTGATGGCGACGATGGCGCGGGCGATGTCCTGCACCAGCTTCGGCGCGATGCCGAGGGACGGTTCGTCCAGAAGCAGGAGCCTCGGCCTTGCCATCAGGGCCCGGCCGATCACCATCATCTGCTGCTCGCCGCCGGACATGGTGCTGGCCTGCTGGTGATAGCGTTCGCGAAGGCGCGGAAAGCGCGTCAGCACGTTTTCCAGCGTCTGCTCGATTTCCGCCTTGTCGGAGCGGGTAAAGGCGCCCATCAGCAGATTGTCCTTCACCGACATCAGCGGGAAGGCGCGGCGCCCCTCCGGTACCATGGAGATGCCCCGGCGCACGATATCGGAGGCCGACGTGCCGTCGAGCCTGTGGCCCTGGTAGACGATCTGCCCGGACCGGATCGGCCGAAGGCCGGTGATCGCGCGCAGGATCGAGGATTTGCCCGCACCGTTCGCGCCGATCAGCGCAACGGTCTCGCCTTCGTCCACATCGATCGACACGCCCTTCAGCGCGTAGATGTGGTCGTAGTAGAGTTCAATATTCTCAACGCTCAATATCTTGGTCATGGCTTACATCCCGATCGCCGCGTCTTCGGAGCCGAGATAGGCTTCGATCACCTTCTCGTTCTCGCGGATTTCCTTCGGCGTGCCCTCGGCGATCTTCTGGCCGAAATTGATGCACACGATCCGGTCGCTGATCTTCATCACCGCCGGCATGTCGTGCTCGACGAGGAGGACGGTGACGCCGCGCTCGTCGCGGAGCCGCCGCACGAGGCCGACCATCTTCATGGTCTCGTCGTGGTTCATGCCGGCGAAGGGCTCGTCCAGGAGGATGACCTTCGGGTCGGTGGCAAGGCCGATGGCCATGCCGAGCGCGCGAAGATGGCCCTGCGGCAGGTTGGAGGCGAGCTCGTTGCGGATGCCCTGCAGGCCGAGGAAGTCGACGATATCGTCGGCCGAGGCCGCGAAGGCCGCCTCGTCCTCCTTCGCCTGCTTCGTGCCAAGGAAGAAGCCGAGGAGGCTCGCCTTCGAGCGCAGGTGATGGGAGACGATGATGTTCTCGCGCACCGTCATGGAGCGGAAGATCGTCGTTTCCTGGAAGGTGCGCACGACACCCATGCGGGCGACCTTGTGCGGGGCGAGGCTGGAGATGCGCTCCCCGTTGAAGAGCACTTCCCCGCTCGTCGCCGGCACGAAGGAGGAGATCAGCTTGAAGAGCGTCGACTTGCCCGCGCCGTTCGGCCCGATCACCGAGAGGATCTCGCCGGCCCTCACGTCGAAGGAGACATCGTTCACCGCCGTCAGGCCGCCGTAGCGCTTGGTGATGTTCTTGATCTGCAGGATGGGGGTCATTTGCCGCCCTCCTTCTTGTCGAGAAGGCTGAGGACACCGTTCGGCAGGACCAGCATGAGCAGGATCATGACGCCGGAATAGATGAGGAGCTGGTATTCCCGGGCAATCGAGAGCAGGTCCCAGCCGAAATAGAGCAGGAACGTGCCGAGCATCGGCCCGAAGACATAGCCGAGCCCGCCGAGGAAGCAGTAGAGCATGAAGTTCACGCTGTCGGCGACCACGAAGGAGGACGGATAGATCGACTGCGCGATGGAGGCGAACATGGCGCCCGCAATGCCGCCGAAGAACGAGGAGATCGCATAGGCGAGCACCCTCAGATAGGCGGTGTTGACGCCGATCGAGGCCGAAAGCTCCTCGTTCTGCTGGAGGCTGCGGCACAGGTGCCCGAGCCGCGAGTTCACGATGCGCCAGAGCACGAGGTAGGTCACGATCATCAGCACCGCGGCCATCATGTAGAAGCCGATGCGCGGATTGGAGAGCGAGCCGAAGGCCGGGATGATCGTCAGGCCAAAGACGGAGAGTTCGCCGGGCAGCGGGATCGAGGTGATGCCCTTCGCGCCGTTGGTGATGGGCAGGGCGAGGGCGGACAGGCGCGTCACCTCCGTCAGCACCAGCGTGACCATCGCGAAATAGACGCCGCGCAAGCGCAGGATCGGCAGGCCGATCAGGACGGAGATGACGGCGCAGAAGAGGCCGGCCACCGGCAGCGTCAGCCAGAAGGAGACGCCGCCTTGCGTGACGAGGATGGCCGAGACATAGCCGCCGACCAGCGCATAGGCGCCCTGGCCGATATTGATGCGGCCGATGTAGAAGGTGAGCCAGACGCCGGCCGCGCCGACCGAAAGCAGGGCGACCGAGGTGAGGGTGTAGAAGAAGTCCCAGCGGCCGGTCGCGCCGATGAAGAGCGGAACGAGCACGAAGACGGCGAGAAGGAAGGCTGAAAAGCCGAGAAGTCTTGACGCTTTCATGAACTTAACCCCACGGCTTGCCCATCAGCCCCTGCGGGCGGACGGCCAGGAACACCATCAGCGTGGCGAAGATGACGAGATAGGTGATATCGCCGTAGGCCGAGAGCACGGTAAGGCCGACGCTCTCCATCATGCCGAGGATGAAGCCGCCGGCGATCGCCCCCGAGATGACGCCCGCGCCGCCGATCATGATCATCAGGAACGCCTTGATCGAGGTCGGGCCGCCCATGCCGAGATTGACGCCGGTGATGGTGACGAGAAGGCCGCCGACGAGGCCGGCGAGCATGGCGCCGAGCGCGAAGCCGAGCATGGAGTAGCGCGCGACGTCGACCCCCATGAGCTGGGCGGCCATCCGGTCCTGTGCGAGCGCCCGCATGGCGCGGCCGGCACGGAAATAGTTCATGAAGGCGATGAAGACCACGATGAGCAGGATCGCCAGGACGCCGATCAGGATGCGGTCGTAGGGCATGATGATGCGCATGTCCCAGTTGAAGACGCCGTTCACGATCTTCGGCACGCCGCGCTGCTTCTCGCCGAAGAGGAGCAGGATGACGGCATCGAGGAAGAAGGCGATGCCGGCGGCCAGCAGCATGGTCGATTCATCGCGCTTGGACCGGCGCACGACCGGCGCGAAGAGGAATTTCTCGATGACCGCGCCCATGATGGCGAGGATCACCGCGGAGGCGAGGAGGCCGACGATGAAGGGAAGGCCGAACTGGACGACGACCGTATAGGTGACGAAGCCGCCGAAGACGTACATCTGCCCGTGGGCGAAGTTCAGCACGTTCATCAGCGAGAAGATCAGCGTGAGCCCGAGGGCGATCAACGCATATTGCGCACCAAGGTAGAGACCGTTGGCGATTATCTGTTCCATCGTGAGCCTCCAATGGAAAGAAGTTCAGGCTAAGAGGATCCGGCCGGACGGTGCGCGCCGCCCGGATCTCCTTATCGTAGAGATGTTTCAGGCTCGGATCAGTCGACCTGGCCGACGAACAGCGTCTCGAACTTGCCGCCCTTGTACTCGTTGACCACGAGCGGGACCGAGACCTGGCGCTTCTGGCCGAAGGAGGTCATGCCGACATATTTCAGCTTGGCGTCGCCCTTCATGAAGGGGTTCGGCGCTTCGAACGTGTCGATGGTCTTCTTGTATTCCTCGACATTGTCGATGGCCGCCGGGTTCGCCTTCAGCGTCTCGATGATATATTCGAGAGCGTAGACCTTGGTGTTGGACTCGTCGTTGTACTCGCCGAACATCTTTGTGTAGCGCTCGACGAATTCCTTCATCGTGTCGCTGGCGAGTTCCGGCGTGGAAGCGCCGCCGACCGAGATGAAGCCTTCGGCAAGGTCGCCTGCGCCTTCCTGGAGAACGGCCGCGTCCTGCGCCGTTTCGGTCGAGATGAGGCCTTCATAGCCGAGCTCGCGCGCCGAGCGGATGAGCTGCGGCGCGTTGGCCGGCGAGACGCCCGAGAGCACGAGAAGGTCGGGCGCGGCCTGGATGACCGGCAGCAGCACCGGCGTGAAATCGGTGGTATCCACCTGATAGGTCACGTTGCCCGAGACCACGTCGAGGCCGAGCGCCTGGGCCGCCGCGATGCCGGATTCACGCTGGCTCAGCGGGTCGGATTCGTTGGCAGCGACGAAGGCCACCTTCTTCACGCCCTTGTTCTCCATGAGATACTTGTAGATGGCCGGGCCCGACTGGTAGTTCGCCACCATGCCGAGGATGGCGTTCGATGCCGGCGGCGAGAAGAGCGCCTTGGGGAAGGAATAGGGGAAATACATGATGCCGTTCTGCTCGGCCGCGGGACGGACCGCCGCCGCGCCGTCGTCGACGTTCGGGCCGACGACGTAGTGGATGCCGTCCTGCGCCATCTTCTCCATGCCGGCGATCGCGCGCTTGGGGTCCTTCTGGTCGTCGAAGGCGACGATCTCGATATTGTAGGTTTTGTCGCCGATCTTCACACCGCCGAGCTCGTTGAGCCAGGCCGCGCGCGCCTCCATCGAGCGCTGGTTGGAAATGCCCCAGGCCGCCGCCGGGCCGGAGGTGACGCCGACGAAACCGATCTTGAGCGTGGCGTTCTCGGCATACGCCATCAGCGGCAGGGACAGGACGGTCGCTGCAGCGAGGGCGGAGAGTTTCAGGAATGTGCGCTTGTGCATGTTGTTCTTCCTCTGGGCCATTGATTTATTTTCTGTGGCGAGCGGGCCGCGAGGGCGGCCACATCCGGCCTTGGCCAGAGCATTGAGCGCATTGTTAACAATTTTGTCAAGCGGTCGTATACAAAGTGCCGGCGGCATCGTCGATGAAATTGCCGCTTGTTGGTGAACGGAAACGGCCCTATTTAGAACTCGAATGCAGTGTTCGAGGTGATGCGGTGGTGGATTTGGGTCGGCAAAGCCTGGTCGAGGCGGAGGGAATCGACGAAGGCGATATCGTCGAGCGCATTTTCGACGCCGTCATCGAACAGAGATTGCCGCCGGGAACGAAGCTTTCGGAATCCGCCCTGTGCGAAGCCTTCGGCGTCGGCCGCATGCGCATCCGCCGGGCCCTGCTGCTTCTGGCCAGCCGCGAGGTCGTCGAGCTTCATGCCAATCGCGGGGCTTTCGTCGCCTCGCCGACGCCCGAGCAGGCCCGCGAGGTCTTCGAGGCGCGTCTTGCGCTGGAGCCGAACATCACGCGTCTTGCCGTCCAGCGTGCCAGCGAGGACGACATTGCCGAATTGAACCGCCTTCTCGAAATGGAATATGTCGCACACAAGGAGCGCCGCCGGCACGATGCGATCCGCCTGTCGGGGCAGTTCCACACGGCCCTCGCGCAGGTCGCCGGCAACGGCATCCTGATCCGGACGATGAAGGAGCTCGTGACGCGCACCTCGCTCATCATCGGCCTTTTCGGCGCCCCGGGCCTCAGCGACTGTCGCGACGACGACCACGCCGGGATCGTGGGTGCCTTCCACACGCGGGACGCCGAGAAAGCTGCCTGGATGATGACGCTTCACCTGAAGCATATCGAAAGCCATCTCCAGCTCAACGCGAAGCCGCGCGAAGCGGTCGACCTGGTGGAACTGTTCGCGCAGCGGACGGTCTAGCCTTCGTCGCCCGTCGCGCCGCGGCAAGGCTGGCACCGATCCTTAGACCGCAAAGCGTTCCATCAAATAGTCCGGTCGCGCGCCGTGGGTTTCTGCGATGGCGGCCAGTTCGTTTTCGTCGCTGTGCGCCAATATGCCCGTGCGGACAAGGCAGGAGGCCAGGCCTGCCTTGGCGGCGCCGGCGATATCGTGCTCTAAGCTGTCGCCGATGCAGACGATGCTGTCGGCGGCAACACCGCTCAGCAGGGACCGGGCCGTCTGATAAATCGCCGGATAAGGTTTGCCGAACCAGCGCACCGGGCCGCCGAGGTCCTGATAGGCGAGCGCGATGCTGCCGGCGCCCGGCGCGGTAACGCCGCCGCTGGCGAGCTTGTGGCGGTCCGGATTGGTGCAGTAGCAGGGAATGCCGCGCCGCGCCGCCGGCTCCAACCGTGCGCGGTAGATGGCAAGCGGAATCCTCTCAGCCTCGCTGCCGGAAATGATCACGATATCGGCGCGCGCCGCGTCGTCGACGCTTTCGAAGCCAAGCGAGTCGGAAAGGTCGCGGTCGCCGCCGCTCGATATGGTGAGGCAGCGCGTCCCCGGTCTTTCCGCCGTCTCGCACGCAAGGATATCGCGGGCGGCATCGCCAGAGGTCAGGAAACGGTCGAAACCCGCGCGGTCGAAGCCGAGCTTCACCAGGCGCCCGGCGTTGAAATCGCCGCTTCGGCCGGAATTGGAAAGGAGGATGACGGCCTTGCCCATTGCCTTCAGTTCCAGCAAGGCCTCGTTGGCGCCGGGATAGGCGCGTTCTTCATCGCGCAGCACGCCGAACTGGTCGACAAGAAACGCATCGTAGCGTTCGGCGAGAGCGGCAAGGGTCGTCCAGGGGGCGAGCTTCATGGCCACCGGGCCTTTCCGGCCAGAACCAGCGACGCCGTGCCGACGGCTGCTTCGGCCGAACGGGCGGTAAGGAAGGGCACGCCGAGCGCGTTTTCCCGCATCCGCGTCCATGCGGGATTGGCCGCTCCTCCGCCGACCGTCCGCACGGAGCGGAGCCTCGGGCCGCCGAGCCCGGCCAGCCGATCGTAGCCCGATTTCTCGATGCAGGTGATGCCTTCGAGGATCGCCTGGAAGAACACGATGTCGTCAGCCGGGCGCGGCTCTAGCCGCGGGGGATGGGCGGGATCGTTGACGGGGAAGCGCTCGCCGGGCTTTGCGAGCGGGTAGTAGGCAAGGCCCGTCGGCGCGTCCGGCCGCAGGAGCGGCGTCATGGCCTTCAATTGCGCGTCGTCGAAGAAGCTGCGGATGACCGCGCCGCCCGAATTGGACGCGCCACCGGCCAGCCAGAAATCCAGGATCCTGTGCGAGTAGATGCCGTAGCCGGCGGCATCGATCGGCCGGGCGGAGGCCAGTTTGACGACCAGCGTCGAGCCGAGCGCGGTGACGCCGTCGCCGATGGCCGAGGCGCCCGTCGCCAGGAAAGAGGCGCAGCCGTCCGTCGTGCCCGCATGATAGCGGCAGCCGGCCGGCAGGCCGAGCGAGCGGCCCGCCGCCCCGACCTCCTGAAGAGGCGCCCCGGCGCGCTCGACCGCCGGCAGGAGGGCGATGTCCATGCCGCAGGCGTCCAGCCAGTCCGGCCAGCGCCCGGCGGCAAGGTCGTAGCCGGTCTTCAGCGCGTTGTTCTCGTCGCTCGTCGCCGCGGCAAGGCCGAGTTTCAGCAGGATCCAGTCGGCCTGGTGCACGATCCTCTTCACGCCGCGGCGATGCGAGAGGTGAATGGCACGGGCGAGCGCGGACGTCGCCCCGCGCGCGGGACTGTCGGCTGGCGCCTGCGCAGCGATCCGCTCGACGATCACCGGATCGGGGCAGGGGGCGTTGTACATCAGTGCGTCGCCGACCGGCCGGCCATCGGCATCGAGCGCCACGACCGTGCCGGACGTGCCGTCGACCGCCACGCCCTCGATGGCGGCGAAAGACAGGCGAGCGGAAAGCGCGGCGAGACAAGCCTCCACGCCGGTCCACCACATGGTGGGCAAGCACCCCGCGGCGGCGTCCGGGAAGGCAAAGGCGGCCATGTCGAGAAGGGTGCCGTCCGCCGCTAGAGCCGCTGCGCGCACGCCTGACGTGCCGAGGTCGATGCCGAGCGCGGTCGTGGGCTTTTCCGGTTGGCTCATGCCCGCTGGCTCGCCTTGCGGTCGAGCGACTGCCGGTATTGCTCGGCCTCCCAATGGGTCAGTTCATGCTCCTGCTCGGGTCCCAGATAGACGACCGGCGCGCCTTCGGGGATGCGGGCGACGACTTCGGCAAGGCAGCGCGCCATCATGCGCCCGCCATCGGTGAGTTCGTTGGCCAGCAGCACGCCGAGCCCCGGAGCGAGAAGCATTTTCGGAAGGGCGCGGTTTTGTGCAAGGCGTGTCTCGCAATAGGCCCTTGCCGTCTCGCCCTCCGCGAGCACGCCGATCTCGGTGCCGAGGAAGATGACGTGGTCGGGGTAGAGCGAGCCGCCGGTCGCCACCGCGACGCTCGCCTTGCCGAGCGCGGTCTTGTGGCTGCCGGCATCCTCGGCGGCGTGGAAATCCGAGCCCTCCGCCAGGGCTTTCAGTGCCGCCGGATCGGCCGGTGCGGCTGCGCGCTCCTTGAGGGAAAGAGCGGCGGTGATGCGGGCAATGCGCCCGCACACCTCCTCCACCGTTTCGCCGGCGACGATGATGCCGTGGTTATAGAGGATCAGGATATCCGGCCGGTTGGCGCCGACGCTCTCAATCTCGCGGGCGAGCGGCGTGCCGGGGCGGCGATAGGGGATGGTCGCCCAGGTGAGGTCCGGCAGGCTCGCCATGCGTTCGGCGATGAGCCTCTCGCGATCCGCCAGGACTGACAGGGCGATGGCATTGACGCAATGATAATGGGCGACGACGGCCTGCGGCAGGACAGCATGGAAGCTCGCCTCGATCGACGGCCGCAGGGCCGAGGCGTTCAGCTCGGAAACGATGAAATCGGTGGCCTTCTCGGCGCGCGGATCCCGCTGCCGCAGCGCCTCGGCCAGCGGCGCCACCGTCAGCGGCACCATGATGTCGCGCGCGCCGGCATGGGCGAGCCATGTTCCCGACGCCTTCACCCACATCACGCCGTCGCGCTTGAAGGACGTATTTCCGCCGGCGCCTTGAGTTTTCAGCACATCGCTGCCGATCTGCCGCGAAAGATCGAGAAACGCCTCGAAGGCCGGAATATCCCTTGCCCGAATGCCCGAAGCCATGCTGGCCTCCTTCTTTTGAACCGTCTTGCCGCGCCATGTTCGTCAGGCAACGTGAATGAGCGAACTTTCCAGCGGATGGTATTTTTATGACGATCTATCGTCAATAGTGAATAATTTCCGTCATGAGTGTTGATCATATCGGCTATGTATGATTATCTTCATTCATCGGCGAGGGAGACGCCGGGAGGAGACGTCGTGAACGACACCGAACGCCAGAAGGCCATCATCGAACTCTTGCGCGAGATCCCCTTCGCTTCGGTGCGGGACCTTCAGGAGCGTCTGGACGTCTCTCCCGCCACGATCCGCCGCGACATCGACAAGCTCCATGATCTCGGTCGCGCCCGGAAGGTCTACGGCGGCATTTCGGCAATAGAAGCGGGCGACAGCGCGCGCCTTTCGGCGCGCCCCTATGATGAGAACCGGGATATCGCCGTCGAGGCGAAGCGGGCGATCGCGGCAATGGCCGCGGGCCTCGTGCGTGACGGGGATTCCATCATCGTCCATGCCGGCTCGACCTGCTATCAGCTCGGCATCCTGCTGGCGCAGCGCAACCTGCGCATCTGGACCAACTCCATGCCGCTTGCCGCCTATCTCGGCGAGCACGGCACCTGCCAGCTTTCGCTTGCCGGTGGCGAGCTTTACCGCGAGCCCGGCATCATCCACGACGCGGCGGCCGGATCGCCGGGCTTCTTCGCCTCGCGCCTGTTCGTGGGCACGCAGGGCATCAGCGGAAAGGGCCTGCTCGAATCCCATCCCCTGCTCGTCAAGGTGATCGGCGAGCTTGCGGCCTGCGCCGACGAGATCGTGCTTCTCGCCGACAGCCGCAAATTCTCGATCCAGCCGCGCAATGCCGTCCTGCCGCTTTCGCGTATCGGCACCATCATCACCGATGACGGCCTCACGGACGCCGCCGCCAAGATGCTGGAGGACGCAGGCGTCACCATCATGATCGCGACGATGGGAGGGGCAGGTTGAGCGAGAACCCGATCGCCGTCTTCGATCTCGGCAAGACCAACTCCAAGCTCTTCGTCATCTCGGCGGAGGGGCAGGTGATCGACGAGGCGCGCACCCGGCCCGTCTGGCGCCAGGCGGCGGACCTGCGCGTGCTGGACGACGCCGCGCTCTTCGGCTGGATGACGGGCGAGCTTGCCCGCGTCGTCGGCGCGTATGGCGTCGACCGCATCGTGTTCTCCGGCCATGGCTGCACCTTCGCGCTGACGGCGGGCGACCGGCTCGTCCACGCCATCCTCGACTACGAGCAGGAGCCGCCTGCCGATATCGCCGCGCGCATTGATGCGATGGCGCCGGATTTCGGCGAGACCTTCTCGCCGCCGCTGCCGCTCGGCTTCAATTACGGGCGGCATCTCCTCTGGCTCGACGCACGCGATCCAGACCTGATCGGCAGGGCGGATGCCATCCTTTCCTATCCGCAGTTCTGGAGCTGGAAATTCTCCGGCCGTGCGGTTTGCGAGGTCTCCTATCTCGGCTGCCATTCCAATCTCTGGGCGCCGCTGACGGACGATTTCAGCAGCCTCGTCGACCGCATGGGCTGGCGCGGCAAGATGCCGGGCTTCGCCGGGGCTGGCGAACCCATCGGAACCCATGCCGTCCGGCTCGACGATGGGCGCACCGTCGATGTCGCCGTGCACAACGGCGTGCACGACAGCAACGCCGCGCTCTATTTTTACCGCTCGCTGGGCTTTGCCGATTTCACGCTGGTCTCGACGGGGACCTGGGTCATCATCTTCAACCCGGCAAGCCCGCTCGAAACGCTCGATGCGGCGCGCGACATGCTGGCCAACGTGACGGTCGATCACCAGCCGGTCGCCACCATCCGCTTCATGGGTGGGCGGGAATACGATGTCGCGAGCGGCGGCTGGGCGCAGCCGGTCTCACCGCAGGCGGTCGCCTCGGTCATCGCAAAGCGGGCCTTCGCCCTGCCGTCCTTCGCGCCCGGCGGCCCGGTGCCCGGCCATCAAGGCCGCTTCATCGGTCCGGCGGTCGAAGGCGAGGAGCGGGCCGCCGCCGCCATGCTCTATGTCGCGCTGATGACCGACCTGTCGCTCGACCTCATCGGCTCGAAGAACACGATCGTCATCGACGGCGGGCTGGTGAAGACGGGGCTCTACGCCTCCGTGCTGGCGGCCCTTCGGTCCGGCCAGGCCGTCTACACCAGCGCCAATCCCGAGGGCAGCGCGTTCGGCGCCGCTGCCCTCGTCTTCGATGCGGCCGGCCGCAATCCCTTCGTCAATGACTGCGCCACGGCGAGCCCGGCGGAGATTGCCGGCCTCGAGGATTACCGCCGGCAATGGCGCCTGCATGTCGATGCGATGACGAAAGGCGTGAAGGAGAAATGCGCATGACCGAAGCGGCAAGCCAGCAGCGCGCGCTCCTCGAAATGCGCGACATCAGCAAGACATTCGGCGCCTCGAAAGCGCTGTCGAACGTGAGCCTGACGGTCCATCCCGGCGAGGTGCATTCGCTGATGGGCGAGAACGGCGCCGGCAAGTCGACGCTGATGAAGATCCTGTCCGGCGCCTATACTGCCGATCCGGGCGGCTTGGTGCTCATCGACGGCACGCCGGTCGTGCTCGGCGATCCGCTGCGGGCCAAGGCCTACGGCATCGCGGTCATTTACCAGGAGCTCTCGCTCGCACCGAACCTGACGGTCGCGCAGAACATGTTCCTCGGCAACGAGCCCTCCCGTTTCGGCCTTGCTGACCGGGCGGAGATGCGCCGGCGCGCTGATCCGATCCTCAAGCAGCTCGGCATCGGCTTCGATTCCGCCCGGCGCGTGGCGGAGCTGTCGCTCGGCGAGCGGCAGATGGTGGAGATCGCCCGGGCGCTGACGACGAATGCGCGGATCATCGTCATGGACGAGCCGACGACCTCGCTGACGACCCGCGAGACCGACAGGCTCTTCGACGTCATCGCCCGCCTCAAGGCGGAAGGCATCGCGATCATCTATATCAGCCACCGCATGGAGGAGATCTACCTGCTCTCCGACCGGGTGAGCGTCCTGCGCGACGGGGCCTATGTAGGCACGCTCGAACGCGCCGAGCTGTCGGCGAGCAGGCTCGTCTCGATGATGGTCGGCCGCGACCTCTCGTCCTTCTACAAGAAGGAGCACCGGCAGGTGACGGGCGAGCGTGCCGCAGTGCTCTCGGTGAGGAACGTCGGCGACGGCGTCAGGGTGCACGATTGTTCCTTCGACGTGCGGGCGGGTGAGGTACTAGGGATTGCCGGCCTCGTCGGCTCGGGCCGCACGGAGCTTGCCCGCCTCGTCTACGGCGCCGACCGGAAGACCTCGGGCGAGGTCACGGTGAACGGCACGCCGCTGGCCATCGCCACCCCGAGCGACGCGCTTGCGGCGGGCATCGCCTACCTTACGGAGGACCGCAAGGCGCTCGGCCTTTTCCTCGACATGTCGATCAGCGACAACATCAATATCGGCGTCATCGCCGCCGATGCGAAGGCGGGCGGCGTGCTCGACTTTGCCAGGGCGAAGGAGCGGGCGGTAAGGGCGGTGAAGTCGCTGTCGATCCGTACGGCCGGCACGCAGATCAATGTCGGCGCGCTTTCGGGCGGTAACCAGCAGAAGGCGCTGCTCGCGCGCCTGCTGGAAACCAGGCCGAAGGCCATCATCCTCGATGAGCCGACGCGCGGCGTCGATGTCGGCGCCAAGTCGGAAATCTACCGCATCATCGACGAGCTTGCCCAGAACGGCATCGCCATCGTCGTCATCTCCAGCGACCTGCCGGAAATTCTCGGCATCGCCGACCGCGTGCTGGTCATGCGCGAGGGGCGCATCGCCGGCGAGGTCACGGGCTCGGCCGAGGAACCGATCGGGCAGGAAGCGATCATGGCGCTGGCGACCGGCACTGCCGGCCACGCGGCCTGACAAACGCCAACGGAAGAAGACGGAACGGAACCATGAGCGCAAGTGAAACCGAACAGGCCCGGATGGACAAGTTGAAGCTGCGCTCGACGCTGACGGCGCTCGGCATGCTGCCGGTCCTCGTCCTGCTGGCGGTGGGCTTCCATCTTCTCAGCGGGCGCTTCCTTTCCGTCAACAACCTGTCCATCGTCATGCAGCAGGCGTCGATCAACACGGTGCTCGCCGCCGGCATGACCTTCGTCATCCTGACGGGCGGCATCGACCTTTCCGTCGGCTCGATCCTCGCCGCCTCGGCCATGATCGCCGTCATCGTCTCGCTGGTGCCGGACCTCGGCATGCTCGGCATTCCCGCGGCGATCGCCGCCGGCCTCGTCTGCGGCTTCCTCAACGGCGCGATCATCGCCTGGTTGAAGTTGCCGCCCTTCATCGTCACGCTCGGCTCCCTGACGGCGATTCGCGGTGTCGCGCGCCTGCTCGGCAACGATACGACCGTCTTCAACCCGGACCTGCCGTTCGACTTCATCGGCAACGGAACGCTGTTCGGGCTTCCCTGGCTTGCCGTCATCGCCATGGCGACGATCATTGCGTCCTGGTTCATCCTCAAGCGCACCGTGCTCGGCACCTGGATCTATGCCGTCGGCGGCAACTCCGAGGCGGCGCGGCTGACCGGCATCAAGGTGCCGCTGGTCCTGCTCTTCGTCTATTCGATGTCGGGCCTGCTCTCCGGCCTCGGCGGGGCCATGTCGGCCGCCCGCCTCTATGCGGCCAACGGCCTGCAGCTCGGCCAGGCCTACGAACTCGACGCCATCGCGGCCGTCATCCTCGGCGGCACCAGCTTCGTCGGCGGCGTTGGCTCCATCTGGGGCACGCTCATCGGCGCGCTCATCATCGCCGTGCTCTCCAACGGCCTCATCCTCGTGGGGGTCTCGGACATCTGGCAATACATCATCAAGGGTCTCGTCATCATCGTTGCCGTCGGTCTCGATCGGTACAGGCTCAAAGGACTTGGCCGGACGTGACGTCCGGCTGAACGAACCGGTCGGCGACCGGAAACAACGGCGTCAACGCGCCACAATGGAGGAAAACATGCGTCTTATGCCCAAGTTGCTCGTCGGCACCGCCATGGCCGCCGCTCTCTGCATGCCCGCAGCCGCCAAGGATCTCAACAAGATCGGCATCTCGGTCGGCCTGCTCGGCAATCCGTTCTTCGTCGCCACCATCAAGGGCATCGAGGACCGCGCCAAGGAGATCAACCCGAATGTCGAGGTCATCTCCGTTTCCGCCGACTACGACCTCAACAAGCAGGTCTCGCAGATCGACAGCTTCATCGCCGCCGGCGTCGACATCATCATGCTGAACGCCGTCGATGCCAAGGCCATCGCGCCCGCCGTCAAGAAGGCCCAGGCTGCCGGCGTCGTCGTCGCTGCCTTCGACGTGTCCGCGCCGGGTGCCGACGTCACCGTCATGACCAACAACGTCAAGGCCGGCGAGGAAGCGTGCGACTACATCGCCGACAAGCTCGGCGGCAAGGGCGATGTCGTCATCATCAACGGCCCGGCCTCCTCCTCGATCCTCGACCGCGTCCAGGGCTGCAAGGATGCGCTCGGCAAGCATGCCGACATCAAGATCCTGTCCGACGACCAGAACGGCCAGGGCTCGCGCGACGGCGGCCTTGCCGTTATGCAGGGCCTTCTCACCCGCTTCGACAAGATCGACGCCGTCTTCGCCATCAACGACCCGACCGCGATTGGCGCGGAGCTTGCCGCCAAGCAGTTGAACCGCAGCGAGTTCTTCATCACGGCCGTCGACGGCGCGCCGGATATCGAGAAGTCGCTTGCAAGCGGCACGTCCATGATCAAGGCCTCCGCCTCTCAGGATCCCTATGTCATGGCCGGCCAGGCGCTGAAGCTCGGCGTCGACGTGCTGAATGGCAACAAGCCTGCCGAGCCGGTCGTGCTGCTCGACCCGCAGCTCATCACGGCCGACAACGTCAAGGATTACAAGGGCTGGACCGCAGCCCGCTGAGTTCCTCCCAGACGGCCGGGCGCTTTCGCGTAGGCGCCCGGCCGACCCCATTTCAATCCAATGCAGAAAGCGGCCGGGATATGTCGAAGATCGGTGTCCATTCCTTTGTCTGGAGCGCGGGCTCCTCGCGCGGCGAACTTGAAAAGGCGCTCGAGAACACGCACAGGCTCGGCTACAAGCTCATCGAATTCTCCTATCTCGACCCCCGACAGGTCGATGTGAATTGGCTCTCCGGCCGGCTGAGGGAGCTCGGCCTCGACGTGGCGATCAGCATGGGCCTGCCGCCGGAGGGGGACATTTCCAGCGATGACGCGTCGATTGTCGCAAATGGCGTCGATATCCTCGACCGGGCCGTGGCGCTGGTGCGCGATCTCGGCGGCACGAAGCTCGCCGGCATCCTCAGTTCGGCGCACGGCAAGCAGGAACGAACCCTGACCCGAAAGAGCTGGGACACCAGCGTTTCGGCGCTCTCCAAGGTGGCCGAGAGGGCCAAGGCAGCGGGCGTCACGCTCAACCTGGAGATCGTCAACCGCTTCGAGAGCAACATGCTCAACACGGCCGCGCAGGGCATGGCTTATATCCGCGACACGGGCGCCTCGAACGTCTTCCTGCACCTCGACACGTTCCACATGAACATCGAGGAGGCGGATGTTGGACTGGCGATCCGCCACGCCGCCGATAAGATCGGCTATGTCCATATCGGCGAGAGCCATCGCGGCTATCTCGGCACGGGCACGATCGACTTTTCGGCGATCTTTGACGCGCTGGTCGCTATCGGCTGGGACGACTACGTCACCTTCGAATCCTTCTCCACCACGATCGTCGACAAGGATCTCTCCCTGAAGACCGCGATCTGGCGCAACCTCTGGGACGACAATATCGCGCTCGCCCGCCACGCGCACCGCTTCATCGAGCTTGGCCTGGAGACGGCGCGCCTCAAGGCGGAGCTTGTTGGCCAGGCTCATCTTCCCGCCTAGCCGTTTGCGGCATTCGATTACGGTGTCCCGCGCCGGATATGGGCGGGACGCCGATGCGGTTTGTGTCCCCGCGCGATCAGAACTTCACGCGGGCGCTGACTTCGACGCTACGTCTGACGCCGGGTAGTTCCCCGAAGGTCGGGCGGTATTCCTTGTCGAGGATGTTGTTGAAGCTTACCGAAAGGCTGAGGCGCTCGTCTTCGCCGTAGTTGCCGCCCAAGGCGAGATTGAGCGTGCCCCAGCCCGGCAGCGTTTCCGTCACGAGGCTCGTTCCGTCGAGATAGGTCTGCCGGCTGCCGGTGGAGCCGCGCAGGAAGAGATCGGCCCAGAAGGGCTTCTCCCACAGTTCCCCCTCGTATTTCACGCCGATTCGGCCCGAGAGCGCCGGCGTGTCGCTGTCGAAGGTCGAGTAGCCCGCGAAATCCAGTTCCCGCCGGATCCAGCTTCCGCCGACATAGGGCGAGAAGCCGGAGGTAAGCTCGTATTCTGCGAGGAATTCGAGGCCGTATGTCGTCGCGCTGTCCGCGTTGACATAGAGCGAGGACGGCGAGGAGGGCGAGCCCGTCGTCTGGCAATAGGCGGTGACGGCCACGCAGCGCGTGGTGGTGATGTAGTCCTTCGCCCTGGTGTAGAAGCCCGCCACGTCGAGCGCGAGGCCGGCGTCCTCATAGCGGGCGCCGATCTCGAAATTGCGCGCAAGCTCGGCCGTCAGGTCGGGATTGCCGTAGATCGTGCCCTGTCCGCCGGCCGTGGTCGAGCTGAAGAGCTGGAGCAGCGTCGGGGAGATGTAGCCCTCCGAATAGCCCGCGCGCAGCACGAGGCTGTCGGTCGGCTCGAAGGTGAGGCCGAGCGAGGAGAGAAGGCGCGTGTCGTCCGTTCCCGCAAAGCCGGCGCGCGCGGCGACCGTCGTCTCGTCGAGCCCCGTCTGCGTGTGGTTCAGCCGCAGGCCCGTGGTCAGCTTCACGGCGTCGGCGAGGCTCCATTCGTCCTGTGCATAGAGGGAGACCGTGTCGATATGCGCCTTGTCCCTTGAGGACGACTCCGTGGTTATCGGGAAGGGGCCGAAGCCGGTCATCGTCGTGGTCGAGGTCTTGCCCGTCACCAGATTGTCCGAGAGATATTGCGCGCCGACGATGGTCTGGTGCCCCTCCAGGAGGGCGAGGTCGACCTGGGCGTTGAGGCCGTAGTCGGTGATGCGGTCGTCGGAGGTGGAGATGACGTCGACGGTGCGGGTCGGGCTCATCCTGACGCCCACCTGGTTCTCGAAGAGCCGGTCGATCGTCTGGTAGTAGAGGTCGACATGGACCTTGCGCACGATGTCGCCGATCTCCTCGCCGTCATAGTAGAGGCCGACCTTGCGGCGGTCGCGCTGCGGCAGGTCGATCCTGAAGCGCTCGACCCCGGCGAGCGAGCCGGGCGGCCCCGGCCATCCCTCGCTTTCGAGGAAGTGCTGCTCGTATTTCAGGGCGAGGTAGTGATTATCCGCCTCGCCGAAGCGGTAGCCGAGGTGGGCATAGAGGTTCTTGTCGTTGAAGGCGGTGTCGTCGAGCTTTCCGGTCGCCGAATACCGGCCCTTCGGCACACGCCGGTCGCCGTGCCGGTCGGCCGTGGCGGAAAGGCGGTAGTCGAAGCCGTCCTTGCTGCCCGAGACGGCGGCCCAGCTCTGCCAGCCGCCGGAACCCGAATAGTAGGTGCCGCCGCCTTCGACCTCGACCGGCTTGTTCGCGCCCTTTTTGGTGATGATGTTGACGACGCCGCCGATGGCCTTCGCGCCGTAGAGCACGGAGGACGGGCCCTTGACCACCTCGATCCGCTCGATGGTGGCGGGATCGACCAGAAGCGGCGTGCCGTAGGTGCTGTGGTCGGTGATCTCCTGACCGTCGACGAGAATGGTCACGCGGCGCGAGCTTTCCCCGCGGATGCGCAGTCGCTTCATGCCGGCGACCGATTCATCGGCGATCTCGACGCCCGGCACGTCGCGCAGGAGCTCGGCGACACTGTCGGCGGAGCGCTTCTCGATATCCTCCTTCGTGATCACCGCGACGGAGCGCGGATTGTCCCTGACGGCCATTTCCGTGCGCGTGCCGACGACGGTCACCGTATCCAGCCAGGTGCCTGCCGGCTCCTCGGCCAGCGCAGGCTGCAGCGCCAGCGGCGAAACGGACAGCAGCAGCGCCGCCAGCGCGCAATGCCGGCGCCCGCCCATTGAAAACCCTCTCATGAATGCCTCTCCAGATATCGGGCGCCTTCCGGCGCCCGGTTGCCTCTTGCGGCGGTCAGTCCCCGCCGCCCGTCATGTCCTGGGTCGACGTGGTGCAGTAGCGGGACTGCCCGGCCGATCCCTCCGCCTGCTCCAGTGCAGCGCGACAGTCCGCCTCGCTTGCGAGCTTGCGCACGGTCGCCCTGTCGCCGGTAAGGGTGAGGAGGAAGGTGTGGCGCGGGGCATCGGCGGGCGGATCGTGGTCGAAGTCGTCGAACGTGGCGGTGGTCGCATAGCAGCCGGCCTCCTTCAGCTCGGCTGTGCCGCCTTCCAGGATGGGGCGGATGCGCGCGAGGCGCTGCTCGCATTCCTGCGGCGTGTCGGTGCCAACGAAGCTGGAGGAATAGCCGCCGCCCGGAAGCAGCATGAGGATGATCATGAGGGTGCCGGTGTTCACTGCTGGAAATCCTGTTCTGCGAGAGGGAAGGGAGGAAGGGCGTTCACGCTGTTCATCCGTCCGGCATCGACGGCGGCGAAGGCATGGCCGGCGGTCGCCATATCGCGCAGGGCTCGGAACACCAGCCGCGCGACGTCCGCCCGGTGGATGAAGCCGTGCATCTGCGGGTCCTCGCAAAGAAGGCCCCGCCCGGTCGCGGGCTCGGAGACGAGGCCGCCGGGCCGGACGATCGTCCAGTCGAGGCCGCTCGCCCTCAACCGCTCCTCCGCGAGCGTCTTGGCGTCGACCGCCGCGCCGAAGGCCGCGATGGCCCGCGCCGAGCGGAAGGGCGCCATCTCCCCGCAGCCGATGGAGGTGACGAGGACGAACCGCCTTGCCCGCCCCGTCGCCGCGGCCGCGTCGATGACGTTGATATTGCCCTCGTCGTCGGCCCGGCGGCCGTCGTCCGCCTGTCCGCCGAGCGTCGAGACGATGTCGAAGTCGCCGCCGATCCGGGCGAGGGTGCCGGTCACGTCCTGCCGCGACAGGGCATCGGCGCGCAGGAAGGCCGCGCCGGCCCCGTCCAGCGCGGCGACGTCCGATTGCGGGCGCACCGGTGCGATGACGCGCCGGCCCGCGGCGCATTCCAGCCGCGCCAGTTCCAGCCCGACGCCCCGGCTCGCGCCAAAGATCACCAGCGGGCGCATGTCAGGCATTGCCGGCCGTCTGCGCAAACAGCGTTGCCAGCCGGTTGAAGCGCTCGATCTGGTCGGCCTTCAGCCTGCGCGCCTCGTCGCGCCCGACATAGATCTTGAAGATCGTCTCGCCCTCGGCGTTGAAGAACTGTACCGACATCGTCTCCATGCCCATGAAGGGGCGGCGGACGAGGAAGATGGACGCGCACCTGTCCGGGCGCAGATGGCCGGAAAGGCCGCTTGCGCCGCCCTGGAGATTGTACATGCCGTGGCCGATCCTGCCCGTCGGCATGGGCCCGCAGACCTCGACGACGGCGTCCTTGGTGTGGACGATGAAGGTGATGTCGCCCCATTCGGCGATGTCGGTCAAAACGTCGACGAAGCGGCTGCCGTCGATGCGTGTCACGCCGTCGCCGGGAACGCATTCGACGACGGTCTGGACGGGTACCGCGAATTCGGCGGCGAGGGATTCCAGGATGCCGTCGGGCTTTTCGGCGATGGCCTGCCGGATTCGCTCGATCTTTTCCGCGTGGCTCGGATGCTGCATGGGTGCTCCTTTCAGATGCGCTGTCGTTCAGGCGGCGTCCACGGCGGACAGGAGCCTGTTTTCAAGGATGTCGTGGAGGGCGGAGATCAGGTTGGCGTACCAGAAGCGCCCCGCCACGGTGAGGTCGGCAATGCCGTCGGAAAGGGTAAGAAGGCCGGCCGCCTCCCATTGGGTGACGAGGGGCGCCAGGAAGGCCGCGGTTCCCTCTCCGGCAAGGCTATCCAGCGCGGCCATGTCGAGGCGGCCGGCCTCGAAGCTTGCCGTGACGAGGTTGCGCAGCGGCTGGAGATCATCGGCCATGGCAAGGAGGCCGATGGGCTTGCGGCCGGCGCGAACGCTCTCGGTATAGTGCGCAAGGTCGCTCGCGAGCCCGTAGCTGGCGCGGCCGATGGAGCCGCCGGCACCCGCGCCGAAGGAGAGGCAATCGGCCCCCTCCTTGATGAGGAGATTGTAGAGGTTCCGCTCGCGCGTTGTGCGGGCCCAATGGTTGTTGCTGATCTGCCGCCAGTTGCGGCGCCGGAAGAAATCCGCGCCTGTGGCGTAGAACTCGCCGATCTCGGCAAGGCCGGGGGCGGCGGGGAATTTTCCGGCGGCTATCGCCGTTGCGAGCGGCGTGCCGGGAATGAGGTTGAGGCCGTAGAGGTCGATCCCGTCCGGACCGAGAGCGGTCGCCGTCTCGAGATCCTGTCGCCAGACCTCCGGCGTCTGGCCGGGCAATCCATAGAGAAGGTCGATCACCAGCGCCGCGCGGTCGCGGTCGCGCAGGGCTTCAAGGAAGGCGATCGCCTCCTGGCGGCTCGCGCGCCGCCCCTGCCGGCGGCGCACCGCCGTGTCGAAACTCTGGACGCCGATGGAAAAGCGATTGGCGCCCGCCTCCAGGCAGGCGTCGATCTTCTCCGCGTCGAAATGGATGATGCGCCCCTCGACGGTGATCTCGCAATCGGCGGCAAGCGGAAGCGCGGCCCTCACGGTTTCGATGATGTGGGAAAGCTCGGCCGCGCTGAGGGCCGTCGGCGTGCCGCCGCCAAGATAGACGGCGTGGATCGGGCTTTCCTGCAGGGCGGGTGCGGCGGCATCGCGCCGGATTTCCTCGACGAGAAGGTCGGCATAGGCCGCCCCTGCATCCGGAACGTAGGCATTGCGGTAGAAGCCGCAGAACAGGCAATGGTTCGCGCAGAAGGGAACATGGATATAGGCGAGGCGCTTGCCCGGCAGGGTCGGCGCCGCCAGCAGTCCTTGCCATGTGGACTGGATGTCGGCGGAGGCGAGGCGCTGCCTTCCCCGGAACGGCATGACCGCGCTGCGGCGGGAAAATGCGTTGCGCAGCGGGTTCGTGCCGTCTGCATTGGCGAAATACCGTGAGAATTCGCCACCCATCATCAACCCGCCAGCCTCGCCCGTCACCAAATTTCGGGCGGACCTTACGGGAAGGAAAACTTGAGTAATTTGATCCACATCAAATTACTGGAGTTATTTTATCATGTTTTACTGGCGGTGACCGGCGCCGGCCCGTCAGGGCGTGCCGCTATCTTTCTTCCTGTAGAACTCGACAAAGATCCGTCCCGGCGCGGTGAAGGCGACGCGATGAGGGACCTCGGCCTCGATCACGATCGCTTCGCCGGCCTTTGCGCGCTGCTCGCCGTGATGGGGCGGTTCGAGCCGGTAGAGGACTTCGCCCTCGATGACATGAAGCATCGCCCATGTGCCGGCCTTCGTCGTGTGGGCCGATTGCAGTCGGGCGGGCAGCGTCTCAGGGGTGAAGTCCGGGGAGCGGCCGTATGCCTCGAAGCCCTCTGGCATCTGCGCCGGGATGGTTGCCATCTGTTCCTCCATGCGAACCGGGCGGCCTTGCGGTGAAAGAAAATACGGGGGGCCGCAGGCGCGACAAAATAGTCCTTGTCGTCCCGTCTTAAAAGATACATTCTGAATATATCTTTTCGGAGGGCGACATCATGCAGGAAATCGAAACCGTCTTCAGGCGGGAAAGGGCAGGGTCTTTCGAGCGCGCGGAGCGCCTCGAAATCATGTTCGCCGTCGTCAGCCAGGGACTTGGCAATTGCCCGGGCTGGTTCGTCACCGCCGTCGAGGATTGTGAGCGATCTGGCGGCGGGCCTTCGGACCATGGCCGGCGTGCCGCGGGCAGGAAGGCGTGAGCATCATGTCACGCGATTTCAAGGGCCTCGCCTCTCTCGAAGCGCTCGTGCGCGACGACTACGACCGCTGCCATCCGGGCGAGACGTTCGACGACATGCGTCGGCGCGCTTCCTTCTCCAAGGAGGATCGTTGCCTCTACCGGGACTGGCTCGCGGTCGCGGCGGCCCGGGCGGCCGATCTCGCGGAAGCCGAAATTCCGGTTGCCGCGGAATGAACCCTGACGAATGACGGAGGCACACATGGATTTTCCCGATTTCTTCGACCGCGTCCCCGCCATTACGCTGCGCGAGCCTTTGGCGGCGTTTTTCGGCGCATCGGCGGGCGGCACCATCACCTATCGCTATGCCGATGCGGTAAAGCTCGCCGGGCATTCCTGCCCGACCGTTGCCGGCGCCTACCTGATGATCCGCAAGGGTCTCGCCCGGCTCTATGGCGACGACATGCCCGAGCGCGGCAATATCGAAGTCCATATGCGTGATGCGCGCGATGACGGCACGACCGGCGTCGTCGCGGCGATCGCGACGCTGCTGACCGGCGCCGCGCCCGAGACCGGCTTCGGCGGCATCGGAATGAACCGCCGCTTCGCGCGCCGCGATCTCCTGCGGTTCGATGCGCCCATACGCGGCCTCATGGCGTTGCGCCGGCGCGATACCGGCAGCGGCGTCGTTCTCGACCTCGACACCGCCCCGGTGCCGCCGGCAACGGGGATTCGGGCACTCTTTCCGAAGGTCGCGGCAGGAACGGCGGACGTGGACGAAGAGGCCATGTTCGCGGCGCTCTGGCAGGAGCGGGTGGCACGCATGCTGCTGGAGCACGCCGACGATCCCGAACTCGTCCATGTCCGCCCGTGGGAGTTCGCCGGCTAGCGCCTGCCGCCGGATCGGCCCCTTTCTTGACGTTCCGCAAATCCGGCCTTTCGCAACCGTGCTAGACGATCGGTCAGGGAACGCAGAATTCGCAAGGAGAGGGAGACATCATGACGGATCCGGTTCTACTCGTCCTCACGGCCGTTGCAGCGGCACTTTCGGTCCACACGATCATTGCCCGGCGGATGGGGCGCACCGTCGCGGCGGCAATCGGCCTTTCGGCGATGGCCTTCCTCGCGGTGCCCGCGGAGGCGCAGACCCACGATCACGCCGCCCAGCCGGCAAGCGGACAGGCGTCCGGCGGGGATGCCGGCCAGCAGCGGGCCGATCCGGCGCTCGGCACGAGCTACCACAGCGCCACCACCTTCACCCTCAGGACCGGCATCGCGGCCGGCCGCATGGTCTATATCGGCGTCGGCGGCGATATCGACGGGCAGGTCAATCCCGATCTGATGGTGCACGAAGGCGAGATCGTGCAGATCAACCTCATCAACGGTGAAGGCGCCGAGCACGACGTGGTCATCGACCAGTATGCGGCGCGTTCCTCCGTCGTCGTCGGCAAGAACGCCTCGTCCACCTTCTCCTTCACGGCGAATAAGGTCGGCGAATTCGCCTATTTCTGCTCCATCGCCGGCCACAGGCTTGCCGGCATGGAAGGCCTCCTGCGCGTCATGCCGGGCGCCCGCGAGACGATGGACATGGATGCGGCGGACATCGTGCATGATCCTGCCGACCTGCCGGGGCCGATCGGCTCGCGGCCGGCCCAGGTGGTGCGCGTCGATTTCGAGACGGTCGAGCTGAAGGGCCGGCTCGACGACGGCACGACCTATGTCTACTGGACGTTCAACGGCAAGGTGCCGGGGCCCTTCGTGCGCGTTCGCGTCGGCGACACCGTCGAGGTCCACCTGAAGAACGCGTCCGACAGCGTAATGATGCATTCGGTCGATTTCCATGCGGCGACCGGCCCGGGCGGCGGAGCGGACTTCACCCAGACCGCGCCGGGCGAAGAAAGCGTCGTCACCTTCCAGGCGCTGAAACCGGGCATCTACGTCTATCATTGCGCCACGCCCAGCGTCGCGCATCACATCACCAGCGGCATGTACGGCATGATCCTGGTCGAGCCCGAGGGCGGCCTGCCGCAGGTCGACCGCGAGTTCTACGTCATGCAGGGCGAGCTCTACACGGTCGAGCCCTTCGGTACGAAGGGCGACATGGAGATGGACTACGACAAGCTGTCCTCCGAACGGCCGGAATATTTCCTCTTCAACGGGGCCGTCGGAGCGCTGACGAAATCGCATCCGCTCTATGCCAATGCCGGCGACACTGTGCGCATCTTCTTCGGCGTCGGCGGGCCGAACTACACTTCGTCCTTCCACGTCATCGGCGAGATATTCGACCACGTCTATGCCTTCGGCAGCGTGACCACGCCGCCGACGACGAACGTGCAGACCGTCACCGTGCCGCCGGGCGGTGCCACGATCGTCGACTTCAAGATCGATCGCGGCGGGCACTATGTGCTGGTCGACCACGCATTGTCGCGTGCCGAGCGCGGGCTTGCGGGGTATCTCATCGTCGACGGTCCCGAGAACGACGCCACGATGCACGCCGGCCCCGCCGACCAGGGCGCAGAATAGGACCGGCAGGAAGACGCCCGCGGGGAAATCTCCCGCGGGCGTCTGGCGGTCCGTCTTCCCGGTTTCAACCCGCTTCCGTTTCCATGAGCCGGTCGATCCGGGCCCGAACCCTTGCGATGCCTTCCGGAATGTTGGCGCCCGGGATCGACGAATAGCCCATCCGGAAATAGCGGCAGCTCCGGTTGTTCTGCGGAAAGAACGGTGAGCCGGATTCGACGAGCACGCCGTCCTGCCGCAACTCCCGCACGAGGCGGTCGGCGTCGAGGCCTTCCGGCCCCTCCATCCAGAACGACGTGCCGCCGAAGTCGCAGGAGCCGGCGATCGTCAGGCCTTCCCGCCGCAACGCATCGCCCATCAGCACGTGGCGCTTGTGGTATTCGGTGCGCATGCGGTGCAGCACGGCATCGTAGTGGCCCAGCGCCAGGAAATAGGCGGCGGTGCGCTGGAGGTGCCCGGGCGGATGGCGCAGCATCAGCGAGCGCAGGGCCCGCGCCTCGCGGATGAACGGGGCGGGCGCGACGAGATAGCCGAGCCGCAGGCCGGGAAATAGCGATTTCGAGAAGCTGCCGATATAGAGCACGCGCCCCGTGGCGTCGAAGGCCTTCAGGGCCGGCGAGGGCGGGGCGAGATAGCTGATCTCGAACTCGTAGTCGTCCTCGACGATCACGAAGTCCTTCTCCTCCGCCGCCTCCAGCAGCCGCGCGCGCCGGTCGATGGGCATGGTTGCGCCCGTCGGCGAATGATGGCTCGGCGTGACGAAGACGGCATCGACGTTTTCCGGCAACGCATCCGGCGGCAAGCCCTCGCCATCCACGTCGATGGCCGTCACCTTCGCGCCGCTGAGGAAAAGCGATGCGCTGATATCGGGATGGCAGGGGTTCTCGCAGACGGCGCTCGAGCCCTTTTCGAGGATCAGCCGCGTCGCGATCCAGAGCGCGTTCTGCGCGCCCACGGTGACGAGGATCTCGTCCGGATTGGCGTGGATGCCGCGCCGCGGCAGCGTGCGCGAGCAGATGTAGTTGACGAGCCGCACGTCGTCGGCCGCGGCGAAGTCGCTTGCCATCAGGATGAAGTCCTCGCGCGCCAATGCCCGGCGCGCGCAGTCGCGCCAGGCATTGAGGTCGAAGAGCGAGGGATCCATCTGGCCATAGAGGAAGGGATAGGGATAACGCCGCCAGTCGAGCGGCTTGGGGATCTGCCGCACGACGCCGAAGCTCATCTTGATCTTGCTGCTCCAGTCGACCGGATCGGAGCCGGCCGACGGGCGGTCGTTGTCGAGCGCCTTGCCGGGTGCGTTGCCGGATATGCGGTAGGAGCTGCGGTTGGCGACCTCCACATAGCCCTGGGAGACGAGCTCCTGATAGGCAAGCGTGACCGTGATGCGCGAGATGTTGAGATAGTCGGCGAGCTTGCGGGTGGAGGGCAGGTGCGCGCCCGGCTGGATGCGCCCGGCGAGCACCGCCGAGACTACCGTCTCGCGCAATTGGGCCTGCAGGCCGAGCCCACTTTCCCGGTCGATGAAGAAGATCGTCTCGGATACGTTGGTGCGCACGAAATCCGCTCCAGGCCAAATGATCTGGATTTATTCAACTTCCAAACTGGGTATAACGCAAGCGGGGCACCGCATTTATCACTTTTGTCAAGAAGACCGGGGCAACCGGCTCAAGCACCAATCGATGAGGAGGAACGATGATGCTTTCAAGACAATTCAAACGCCTGGCCGCCGCCACCAGCTTCGTGGCCGGCCTTGCCGTGTCAGGCATGGCTTACGCAGAAACCAGCCTCGTGGTCGGTTACCAGCAGATCGTCGGCCCGTTCGTGGCCGCCATCGCCGACGGCCGCTTCGATGCGGCCGCCAAGGAGGCCGGCTACAAGATCGACTGGCGCCAGTTCTCGTCGGCAGGCGACATCACGACGGCACTTGCCTCCGGCGACGTGCCGATCGGCGTGATCGGCTCGACCGGCACGGCCGCGGCCGCAACCCGCGGCGTCGACCTGCAGCTCTTCTGGATCCTCGACAATATCGGCAAGTCGGAGGCGCTGGTTGCTCGCGACGGCTCCGGCATCGAGAAGCCGGAAGACCTCAAGGGCAAGAAGGTCGCCGTGCCCTTCGTGTCCACCTCGCACTTCCATCTGCTCGTGGGTCTCAATTCCGTCTGGAAGATCGATCCGCGCGAGGTGGAAATCCTCAACCTGAAGCCGCCGCAGATCGTCGCGGCCTGGCAGCGCGGCGATATCGATGCCGCCTATGTCTGGCCGCCGGCGCTCTCGGAAATCCAGAAGACGGGCAAGACGATCTCCGATTCCGAGGTCATCGGCGCGGCGAGCGTTCCCACCTTCGACGGCCTTGTCGTCGACAAGAGCTGGGCGGCGGAAAACCCCAAGCTCATGGAGGCCTTCACCAAGGTTCTCGCCCAGTCCTATGCGGACTACAATGCCGACAAGGCGGCCTGGACGGCGGACTCTTCCCAGGTCCAGGGCATCGTCAAGCTGATCGGCGGCGACGGCCCGAGCACGGTCGAGGCGCTGGAGCTCCTGTCCTTCCCGAATGCGGACGAACAGGCCTCCGATACCTGGCTCGGCGGCGGCGCGACCCGGGCGCTCAACGAAAGCGCACGGTTCCTCGTCGAGCAGAAGCAGATCAGCAAGGCGCTCGACGACTACGCGCCCTTCGTGAATGCAGACTTCGCCAAGGCGGCCGCAAAGTAAAAGGCGCCCGCCGGATGCGCCGGCCGTGGGAGCGGCCGGTGCGTGCGTCATCGCTTACAGACCGTGACCGGGGTGCAGGGAGGCATTTCTCATGGAAACACTTAGCGTCAGGAATATCAGTCTGACCTATCCGGGCCTTTACTCGGACCAGGCGGTGATCGCCCTGAAGGGGGTCAATCTGACCATCAGGAGCGGCGATTTCGTCGTCGCGCTCGGCGCTTCGGGCTGCGGGAAGACGACGCTGCTCAACCTGATGGCAGGCTTCATGGCCCCCTCGGAAGGCGACATCACGCTCGGCAATCATCAGGTCATCGGCCCCGGCGCCGAGCGCGGCGTGGTTTTCCAGAAGCACGCCCTGCTGCCCTGGCTCAACGTCATCGAGAACACCGAATTCGGCCTGAAGCTGCGCGGCGTCGACAAGGCGACGCGGCGGGAGCTGGCCACCAAGAACCTCGCCCTCGTGGGGCTTCAGGATTTCCACCGCCACATGATCTACCATCTTTCGGGCGGCATGCAGCAACGCGTGGGCATCGCGCGGGCGCTGACCTGCGATCCCGCCATGCTGCTGATGGACGAGCCGATGGCCGCGCTCGACGCCCTGACGCGCGAGACCATCCAGGAACTGCTCCTGAAGGTGTGGCAGCTCACCAACAAGATGTTCTTCTTCATCACCCACAGCGTGGAGGAAGCGCTGTTCCTCGGCTCGCGGCTCATCGTCATGTCGCCGCGCCCCGGCCGCATCACCCATACCTACGAGCTCGACTTCAACCGCCGCTTCCTTGCCGAGGGCAATGCCCGGGCGATCAAGTCGAGCCCGGAATTCATCCGCATGCGCGAGGAAGTGCTCGGCATCATCTATGGCGACGAACGTGAATCCGGCAACCCGGAGGTGGCCCATGCTTGAGAGAGTGAACAGGACCCGTTCGGTCAGGCCCGGCAAGATCTTCGGCGCCCCCGGCGACGGGAACAGCGGCTTCATCAGCCTCCTTACAGCCCTCGTGCTCGTCGCGCTCTGGTTCCTCGTGACGGAATCCGGCTGGGTCAAACCGCTGTTCCTGCCTTCTCCGCTCGCGGTCTGGGACAAGTTCATGCTGGCACTGACGGAGGGGGTCTCGAACTCCACGCTGACGCAGCATACCCTCGCCAGCCTCACCCGCGTCTTCGGGGCCTTCCTGCTGGCGCTGGTGACGGCGGTGCCGATCGGCATCCTGATGGGGGTCAACCGCATCGTGCGCGGTCTCTTCGATCCGATCATCGAATTCTACCGCCCGCTGCCGCCGCTCGCCTACCTGCCGCTCGTCATCATCTGGCTCGGCATCGGCGAATTCCCGAAGGTGTTCCTCATCTATCTGGCGATCTTCGCGCCGATGGCGATCGCCGCAAGGGCAGGGGTGCGTTCGGTCTCCACGGAGCAGATCCATGCGGCCTATGCGATGGGCGCCACCCGCGGCCAGGTCATCGGCCAGGTGATCATGAAGGCGGCCCTGCCGGAAATCTTCACCGGCATGCGCATCGGCATCGGCGTCGGCTGGACGACGCTGGTGGCGGCCGAAATGGTCGCGGCGAACCGAGGCCTCGGCTTCATGGTCCTCAACGCGGCCGAGAACCTCGAAAGCGACACGGTGATCATGGGCATCTTCATCATCGGCATCTTCGCCTTCGCCTTCGACCTTCTGATCCGCTACCTCGAAAAGGTGCTGATCCCCTGGAAGGGGCGCATCTAGCCCGGCAACCGACCCGACACTCCATTCGCATCCGGCCTGGCGGCCTTTGAAGACGGCGTTTCCCGTCGACGGCGAAGCCATGCCTTTCGACACCAAAGGACAGGACCATGACACTCTCTGCAACCGATCTCAAAAGTCTGTTCGATGCCTTCAACCGGCATGACATCGACGGGGTCATGCGCTTCTTCGCGGAGGATTGCATCTTCAACGCCGTCGGCGGGCCGGAGGTCTACGGCACGCGGATCACCGGGCGAGCGGCGATCGCGGAGGCGTTCAGCAGCGTGTGGACGGCGATGCCGGATGCCGAATGGGGCGACCACAGCCACTTCGTCGACGGCGACCGGGGGGTCTCGGAATGGACCTTCTCCGGCACGGCCGCCGACGGCAGCCGCGTCGTGGCGGAGGGCTGCGACCTCTTCACCTTCCGCGACGGAAAGATCGTCCGCAAGCAGGCCTTCCGGAAGAACCGGCCGGTCCTGCCGCCGCGCTACTAGGTTGGGAGCAAGGCCATGCAGCAGCACACCACCTCCCTCAAGGCCGGCCGGGAACCGTTCGATCCCGCCTACGATCCCGAACATGCCGCAAGCCCCGGCACCGGCAAGGACTATGCGCCCACCTACTGGATCGGCACCGCCGGTCCCGAGCCGGAGGACGACGGGCCGGTGACGGGCGACATGGATGTCGACGTCGCCATCATCGGCTCGGGCTATACCGGCCTTTCCTGCGCCATCCACCTTGCCCGCGAGCACGGCATCAAGGCGACGGTGCTGGAGGCGAACGGCGTCGCCTGGGGATGCAGCACCCGCAACGGCGGGCAGGCGCAGATTTCCGCCGGCCGCCTGAAGCGCTCGCAATGGATCGCCCGCTGGGGCGTCGACGTCGCCCGCAAGCTGCATGCCGAGATATCCGAGGGCTTCGACCTCTTCCGCTCGCTTATCCGCGAGCCGGAGATCGACTGCGACCCGCAGGACGGCGGGCACCTCTACATCGCCCACCGCGACAAGGTCCTGCCGGCGCTCGAAAGCGAGGTGCGCGTCCTCAACGATACCTTCGGCTACCGCGCCCGCATGGTCTCGCGCGGCGAGGTCCACAGCGACTTCGTTCGCGACGAGGAGGCGCGCGGTGCGATGTACGAGCCGGACGGCATGGGCATCCACGCCGCCAAGCTTGCCTTCGGCTACCTGAAGCTCGCCCGCCGCCTCGGCGCGAAGGTGCATACGTCGAGCCCCGTGCTCGATTGCAAGGCGAAGGGCGGCATGCACTACCTGACGACGCCGGGCGGAACGGTGCGCGCCCGCATCGTCTGCATCGCGACGGCCGGCTACACCTCCGCCGGGATGAGCGCGCTGACCAGCCGGCGGCTGATGCCGATCCTGTCGAACTCGGTCGTCACGCGGGTGCTGACGGACGGCGAGCGCGACGCGCTGAACTTCAAGGCGCGCATTCCGCTCACCGACACACGCACGCTGCGCCACTACTACCGCATGCTGCCCGACGGACGCGTGCAGATCGGCAGCCGCAGCGCCATCACCGGGCGCGACGCGCCCAACCCGAAGCACCTGGCGCTGCTGCTGGAGGGCCTCTACCGGAAGTTCCCGGTCCTGCGCGGCATCGAGATCGACTATTCCTGGTGGGGCTGGGTGGATGTCAGCCACGACATGATGCCCCGCATCTTCCAGCCGGACCCGTCCCAGAAGCTGTTCTACGCCATGGGCTATGGCGGCAACGGCGTCATGTACTCGGCCCAGGCCGGACGGCGCATGGCGCAGATGGTCGCCGGCAAGGGCGCCGGGCTCGACCTTCCCATCTTCACCTCGCCGCTGCCGAGCCACGGCCTCCTAACGCCGTTCCGCCGGCTCGGCCAATGGGGGATGTACCGCTGGTACTACCTCCGCGACGAAATCCTCTGACCGCCCGAAACACCGATCAATTCCGCAAGGAAAGGAAGCAGCCATGAAAATGACCACCGAGGAAGCCTTCGTCAAAGTTCTCCAGATGCATGGGCTCGAACATGCCTTCGGCATCATCGGCTCGGCCATGATGCCGGTGTCGGACCTCTTCCCAAAGGCCGGCATCACGTTCTGGGACTGCGCCCACGAGACCAATGCCGGCATGATGGCGGACGGCTTCAGCCGCGCGACCGGCACCATGTCCATCGCCATCGGCCAGAACGGCCCGGGCGTCACCGGCTTCATCACCGCCATCAAGACCGCCTACTGGAACCACACGCCGCTCCTCATGGTCACGCCCCAGGCGGCCAACAAGACCATCGGGCAGGGCGGCTTCCAGGAAGTCGACCAGATGGCGATGTTCAAGGAGATGGTCTGCTACCAGGAAGAGGTGCGCGATCCCTCGCGCATTCCCGAAGTGCTGAACCGCGTCATCGAGAAGGCCTGGCGCGGCTGCGCCCCGGCGCAGATCAATATCCCGCGCGACTACTGGACCCAGGTGATCGACGTCGACCTGCCGGCCATCGTGCGCTTCGAGCGCCCGTCCGGCGGCCCGCAGGCGATCGCCGAGGCGGCAAAGCTCCTCTCGGAAGCGAAGTTCCCGGTCATCCTCAACGGCGCCGGCGTCGTCATCGGCGGTGCCATCGGTGAATCCATGGCGCTCGCCGAACGGCTCGATGCCCCGGTCTGCTGCGGCTACCAGCACAACGACGCCTTCCCCGGCAGCCATCGCCTGTCGGTCGGCCCGCTCGGCTACAACGGCTCGAAGGCGGCGATGGAGCTCATCTCCCGCGCCGACGTGGTGCTGGCGCTCGGCACCCGGCTCAATCCGTTCTCGACGCTGCCCGGCTACGGCATCGACTACTGGCCCAAGAACGCCGCGATCATCCAGGTCGACATCAACCCGGACCGCATCGGTCTCACCAAGAAGGTGACCGTCGGTATCTGCGGCGACGCCAGGCAGGTCGCCAGCCAGATCCTCGAGCAGCTTTCGCCCTCGGCGGGCGATGCCGGCCGCGAGGAGCGCAAGGCGGCGGTCCACCAGACTCGCTCGGCCTGGCAGCAGCAGCTCTCGTCGATGGACCACGAGGACGACGACCCGGGCACCGAATGGAACGAGGGCGCGCGCAACCGCGAGCCGAACCGCATGTCGCCGCGCCAGGCCTGGCGGGCGATCCAGGCGGCGCTGCCGAAGGAGGCGATCGTCTCCACCGACATCGGCAACAACTGCGCCATCGGCAACGCCTACCCGACCTTCGAGGAGGGGCGCAAATACCTCGCGCCGGGCATGTTCGGTCCCTGCGGCTACGGCTTCCCCTCCATCGTCGGTGCGAAGATCGGCTGCCCGGACGTGCCGGTGGTCGGCTTTGCCGGCGACGGCGCCTTCGGCATCTCGATGAACGAAATGGGTTCCATCGGCCGCAAGGGCTGGCCGGCGATCACCATGGTGATCTTCCGCAACTACCAGTGGGGTGCGGAAAAGCGCAACACGACGCTCTGGTATTCCAACAACTTCGTCGGCACGGAGCTGAACCCGAACCTCAGCTACGCGAAGGTCGCCGAGGGCTGCGGCCTGAAGGGCGTCGCCGTCGACACGCCCGCCGGCCTCACCGAGGCGCTCTCCACCGCGATCGAGGACCAGAAACGCGGCGTGACGACCTTCGTGGAGGTCATCCTCAACCAGGAGCTCGGCGAGCCCTTCCGGCGCGATGCGATGAAGAAGCCGGTGCCGGTCGCCGGCATCGATCCCGCCGACATGCGCCCGCAGCAGCGCGCCTGATTTCCCAAGACGCGACGCCCGCCCGGACGACCGGGCGGGCAAGGCTTCCCCACGCGACCGGAACGACATGATGACCTTCGCCGCTTCTGTCCAAGACCGTTTCCGGGGCGTGCCCTCGGGATTCTTCACCTATTGGCCGGGTTTCGCGGTGGCCGCCGCCGTGGCGGTCGCCGCGCAGTTCCTCTCCGATCACTACGGCGCGCCGGCCATGCTGATGGCGCTGCTGCTCGGCATCGCCTTCCATTTCCTCTCGGAGGAGGGGCGCTGCGTCGCCGGCATCGATTTCTGCGCCAAGAAGGTGCTGCGGATCGGCGTGGCGCTGCTCGGCATGCGCATCAGCGTCGATCTTCTGATCGGGCTCGGCGCCAGCACCATCCTGCTGCTCGTCTCGGCCATCGCCGCCACCATCGGCTTCGGCCTGATCGCGGCGCGGCTGCTCGGCCGCGGCTGGCGGCTGGCGCTGCTGACCAGCGGCTCCGTCGCCATCTGCGGCGCCTCTGCCGCCATGGCGATTGCCGCCGTGCTGCCGAAGAACGAGTTCTCCGAGCGCAACCTCATTTTCACCGTGCTCTCGGTCACGGTGCTCTCCACCCTCGCCATGATCGCCTACCCGATTCTCGCCCAGACGCTGGGGCTTGACGCACGGGCGACCGGTATCTTCTTCGGCGGCACGATCCACGACGTGGCGCAGGTCGTCGGCGCCGGCTTTTCCGTGTCGCCCGAGGCGGGCGAGACGGCGACGCTTGTCAAGCTCATCCGCGTCACCACGCTGGCGCCGGTGGTGCTCATCTTCTCGCTTGTCCTGCGCAACGTGCCGCAGCCGGAAGGCGAGACGGGCAAGCGCCCGCCACTGCTGCCGGGCTTCGTCGTCGCCTTCCTCATCTTCGCCGCGCTCAACTCCTTCGGCCTCATCCCGGAAATGGCGGCCAAGGCCGGCACGGAAGCTTCGCGCTGGGCGCTGCTTGCCGGCATCGTCGCGGTCGGCATGCGCACCTCGCTCCGCCGCGTGCTGGATGTCGGGGGCGACGCCGTCGCGCTCGTCGTGGCCGAGACCGTCTTCATCGGCCTCTTCATTCTTGTCGGCATCCACTATCTGGGGCATGCGTGATGAAGCCGCTGGATCGCATTCTCGAAACCGCGAAGGCTGCTCCCCGCCATATCGTTCTTGCCGAAGGCGAGGACCCGCGCATCGTCGAGGGTGCCGTGCGTGCGTCGCGCGCCGGCATCGCCCGCATCACCCTCGTCGGCGACCGCAAGGCGGTGGAGGCGCGGCTTGCCGCCGCGGGCGCGGAACCGGGCGAGATCCGCGTCGAGGATCCGGCGTCCTCGCCGCTGACGCCGGGCTTTGCCGCTGCCTACCACGCGCTGCGCCGGAGCAAGGGTGTCGACGACGCCGCTGCGGGCGTAGCCGTCCGCTCGCCGCTCGTCTTTTCCGCCATGATGGTGCGGGAAGGCGAGGCGGATGGAACGGTCGGCGGGGCGGTCGCCACCACCGCCGATACGGTGCGCGCCGCGCTCCAGGTGATCGGCCGTGCGCCGGACGCCGGCCTCGTGTCGAGCTTCTTCCTGATGATGCTCTGCGCCTCGCACCATGTGAAGAAGGGCGCCTTCGTCTTCGCCGATTGCGGGCTGGTGGTCGATCCCGATGCGGCCGGCCTTGCCGATATCGCCATCATGTCGGCGCGCTCCTACGAGGCGCTCGCCGGCAAGCCGGCGAAGGTGGCGATGCTCTCCTTCTCGACGGCCGGCAGCGCCGCCCACGAGCGCGTCTCCAAGGTGGTGGAGGCGACGCGCCTTGCCCATGCGGCGGCTCCCGACCTCGTCATCGACGGGGAATTGCAGTTCGACACCGCCTTCGTCGAGGCCGTCAGTGCCGCCAAGGCGCCGCAATCGGCCCTGCACGGCGAAGCGAACGTCTTCGTCTTTCCCAATCTCGATGCGGCGAACATCGGCTACAAGATCGCCCAGCGCATCGGCGGCGCGACGGCCATCGGCCCCATATTGCAGGGCCTTGCAAAACCCGCCAACGACCTCTCGCGCGGCTGCAACGCCGACGATGTCTTCCATATGATCGCCGTCACGGTCGTCCAGGCGGCGAGCGGGTGAGGGCCTAATACCCTGGGGTTATTGGCTTGCGGGCCATCTTCCCCGACCCTTCACGCCGTCATTCGGAGGAGGGGATCATGACACAAACAATCAAACTCGACCGGACTCTTGGCCTGTGGTCCGTGGTGCTGTTCGGGCTGGCCTACATGACGCCGATGATCGTGTTCGGCACGTTCGGCGCCCTTGCGTCGGCGAGCGACGGCACGACGGCAATGGCCTATTTCATCGCGGCGCTCGCGATCTTCCTGACGGCGGTAAGCTACGGCATCATGGCCAAGGTCTACCCGGTCGCCGGGTCTGCCTATACCTATGCCCGCAAATCGCTCAACCCCGGCGCGGGCTTCCTCGTCGGCTGGGCGGTGCTGCTCGACTACTTCTTCCTGCCGATGGTCATCTGGCTGATCGGCGCGGCCTACCTGACCTCGGCCTTCCCGTCCGTGCCGGCCTGGCTGTGGATCGTCGGCTTCATCGTTTTGACGACGGCGGTGAACGTCATCGGCATCGCCTTTGCCAACCGGGTCAACATCGTGCTGATGCTGGTGCAGCTCACGGTGCTGGTCGTCTTCGTCGCGCTTGCCGCCCGCTATGTCGTCGCCATCAACGGGACCGGTGGCCTTGCCTCCGTGCGGCCGTTCTTCGACGCCTCGGTGCCGTTCGGCGCGTCCGTCGCAGGCGCCGCCATCGCGGCCTATTCGTTCCTCGGCTTCGACGCCGTCTCGACGCTGACGGAGGAGACGCGCGAGCCGACCCGCACCATGCCGCGGGCGATCATGATCATCGCGGTGATCGGCGGCCTCATCTTCACGGGCGCGGCCTATATCACGCAGCTTGCCCATCCGGGCGGCGAATTCGCCTCGGTCGATGCGGCCGCGTCGGAAATCGCGCTGATGATCGGCGGCGATCTCTTCGTGACGATCTTCCTGGCAACGCTCGTGGTGGCGCAGTTCACCTCCGGCCTTGCCGCGCAGGCCAGCGTCGGCCGGCTGCTCTTCGCCATGGGCCGCGACGGCGTGCTGCCGGCCGGTATCTTCGGCAAGCTGCATGAGAAATGGCGCACGCCCGTTCTCAACCTCGTGCTCGTCGGCATCGTCGGCCTGCTGGCGCTGACGCTCGATGTGACGACCTCGACGTCCTTCATCAACTTCGGCGCGTTCCTCGCCTTCACCGCAGTCAATGTCTCGGTGATCGCACTCTATTTCAAGGGCAATGCGATCGTACGCCCGCTCGGGCCGGTCCTTGCGCTCGCCGTTCCGGCGGCCGGCGCGGTCTGCGACCTCTTCCTTCTGTGGAACCTCGACGGGAACGCCAAGCTTCTCGGCATCGTGTGGCTGGCGGTCGGCGTGGTCTATCTTGCCTATCTCACCCGCTTCTTCCGGCTTGCGCCGCCGGAAATGGAGTTCGCCGAATGATCAGCGCCGGCTGAGGAACAGATGGAACAGCTCCGCCTGGCTGGAAATGGTGAGCTTGGCATAGGCCTGGCGGCGGTGGACCTTCACGGTGTTGGGCGAAAGGCCGAGCGTCGCGGCGATGGAATAGGTCGAGTGACCCTTGAGGATGAGGGTCACGATCTCCAGCTCCCGCTTGGAAAGCAGCGGGTGGCTGATCGTCGCGGCGGCATCCTCGCCTCCGGCCGGATCGAGCCGGGCATGCCAGTGCCGTTCGGCAAGCGCGCGCACGACGGGCGCTGCACTTTCGAGGCAGACGATGTCGCGGCGCGAGAAGGCCGGCACCTCGCCCATGCGCGAAAGCGACAGCACCGCATCGGCATCCCTCAACTTCAGCACGAAGCCGATCTCGTCGACAATGCCCGTCGCCTGGTAGTGGCGGCGGTAATATTCCGTCTCGGCGAAGCGGTCGGGTGCGAGTTTGCGCATGATGAGCATGCCGCCGGGCGGCGGATTGCGGACGGCATCGTAGAAGGGATCGAGGATATAGGCGCCGGCGAGATAGTGGTCGACGATGGTGGTGCGGTCGCCGACGATGCGCTCGTTGTCGAGGTCGAAGGCCTTGCCGCCGGGCGCATAGGCAAAGCCGTTCATCATCTCGAAGGACACGAGCTGCCTCAGCGCGCGCTCCAGCGCCGCGGGAAAGCCGCTTTCGCCGAGCAGCGATACGGCCGCGGCAAGCCCCGCATTCCACTGGTCGATATAGCCGCCCGCCCCGTCCGAACCTGCCGCCACGTTCCTTCCCCTCTTCCTTTCGAAAAGACCTAGCACGGAGTCCGCGACCATGCAGACTGTTTCTCACACGCCAGCGCCCGCCCGTCCGCTCGACCTGCCTGCCACGCAGATCGCCGACGGCATCCGCTCCGGCGCGTTTCCGGCCGAGGCTGTCGTCGCCGAATCGCTCCGGCGCGCGAAGGCGGTGAACGGAACGCTGAACGCCTTCACGCTGCTTCGCGAGGAGGCGGCGCTTGCGGCGGCGCGGGAGGCGGACCGGCGCGTGGCGCGCGGCGGCGACCTGCCCGCGCTCCTCGGCGTGCCCTTCGCCGCCAAGGACCTGACGCCGACGAAGGGCGACCTGACGACGCTCGGCTCCTGGACGAGCGGTAACCGGGTCCCGGACGAAAGCGCCCTCTGTATCTCACGGCTGGAGGCTGCGGGCGCGATCCTCATCGGCAAGACGACGACGCCGGAATTCGCCCATTCCAGCTTCACGGCAAGCCCGCGCTGGGGCATCACCCGCAATCCCTGGAACGCCGCGCGCACCAGCGGCGGCTCGTCGGGCGGTTCGGCGGTCGCCGTCGCCACAGGCGTCGTGCCCTTCGCCGAGGGCACGGACATGGGCGGCTCCGTGCGCATCCCCGCCGCATTCACCGGCATCGTCGGCCTGAAGCCGAGCCTCGGTCGTATTCCCATGACGATCCTGCCCAGCGTCTTCGACAACATCTCCCATTTCGGCCCGCTGGCCCGCTCGGTCGGCGATGCCGTGGCGTTCATGACGGCGACGGCCGGCCCGGACGATGCGGATATTTCCTCGCTGCCGCTCTCCTTCGAGGCAGGGAAGGCGGCGGCAAGCCCGCTTGCGGGGCGGCGCTTCGCGTTCTCCCTCGATCTCGGCTACTACAGCGTGGAGCCTGCGGTGCGCGGACGCATCCTTGCGGCGGTCGAGGCGTTGCGTACCGCCGGGGCGGTCGTCGAGCCGGTGGAGATCGGCTGGACGCGGGCCGTCAACGACCGGTGGTACGATCTGTGGTGCGTCTTCATGGCCGCGTTCTTCGGCGAGACGCTGGAGGACCATCGCGCGCGCATGGATCCGATCGTCGTCGAGCTGATCGAGCGCGGCCGGACGCTCGATGCCGCCAGTTACAAGAAGGTGGAACTGCTCCGCACGGCGATGTGGCGCGACCTTGCCGCCATCTTCTCCCGCTATGACGCGCTGCTTTGCCCGACCTGCGCCGTCACCGCGCCCCCGGCCGAAGCGGACGACAACGACTATGTCGCGGACCTGCCCGACGGCCGCTTCGGCGGGCTGGACATGACCTGTCCGTTCAACCTTCTGCCGCAATGCCCGGCTTTGTCGTTGCCGGCGGGTCTGGGCGAGGACGGCCTGCCCGTCGGGCTGCAGATCGTCGGCCGGCGCTACGCCGACGAGGCGGTCCTGTCGCTGGGCGGTGCCGTCGAGGAGACGCTTCGCACGGCGGGCCTTGCACCGGGCCGGCCGGCGGGGTGGGACTGGGGCGGCCTCTAGGCGATCGCCTGTTCCACCGCAGCGGCTTTACCGCCCGCCGCGCAGCGCCACGTAGATCGCCGGGATGACGAGCACCGTGAGCAGCGTGGAGGAGGCGAGGCCGAAGAGCAGCGAGATGGCAAGGCCCTGGAAGATCGGGTCGGCGAGGATGACCGCCGCGCCGATCATCGCGGCGAGCGCGGTCAGCAGGATCGGCTTGAAGCGGATCGCGCCGGCTTCGAGCAGCACATCGACCAGCGGCCGTTCCGGCCCGCCGGAATGGCGGATGAAGTCGACCAGCAGGATCGAGTTGCGCACGATGATGCCGGCAAGCGCGATGAAGCCGATCATCGACGTCGCCGTGAAGGGCGCGGCGAAGAGAAAGTGCCCGAGCATGATGCCGATGAAGGTGAGCGGAATCGGCGTCAGGATGACCAGCGGCAGGCGGAAGGAGCCGAACTGGGCGACCACGAGGATGTAGATGCCGAGGATCGCCACTAGGAAGGCCCCGCCCATGTCGCGGAACGTCACCCAGGTCACCTCCCACTCGCCGTCCCACAGCAGCGTCGGGCGTGTCTCGTCGTCCGGCTGGCCGTGCAGCGCGATTTCCGGCTTCGGAAGGTTGCCCCAGTCTGCCTTCTCGATGGCCTCGTTCACGGCGAGCATGCCGTAGATCGGCGCCTCGTAGGCACCGGCAAGCTCGGCCATGACCATCTCGGCCGCCCGGCCGTTGTGGCGGAAGATCGGATAGGACGCCGGCTGGCGGGAGACGGAGACCACGTCGCCGAGCTCCACGACGCTGCGCCCGCCCGGCAGCGCGTTCGCCGGGACGGGGGTCGTAAGCGTGCGCTCGTCGAGCACGCTTGCGCCCTTCGGCAAAGCGACACGGATCGGGATCGGCTGGCGCCCGCCGCCGCGATGCGAATAGCCGACGGTCGTGCCGCCGTAGAGCGCGCGCAGCGTGTCGTAGACGTCGGATTGCTCGACCCGGTAATATTCGAGATTGTCCTGGTCGATGGCGATGCGCAGGCGCTGCGGCTGGTTGTGATAGCTGTCGTCGACATCGACGATGAACGGCACGCTCCTGAAGGCTTCGCGCACCTTTCCGGCCACGGCCCGGCGCGTTCCGGCATCCGGCCCGTAGATCTCGGCGAGGAGCGTGCCGAGCACCGGCGGTCCCGGCGGCGGCTCGACGACCTTCGTCACCGTGCCCTGCGGCAGGGCGAGGCCTGCGAGGCGCTTGCGGATATCGAGCGCGATGGCGTGGCTTGCGCGTGCGCGCTCGCCCTTGGCGAGGAGATTGAGGACGATGTCGCCCTGCTGCGGCTCGGCGCGCAAGTAGTAGTGCCGCACCAGCCCGTTGAAATCGAAGGGGGCGGCGGTGCCGGCATAGGTCTGGAAGGACACGATCTCCGGCACGTCGCCAAGCCGTTCCACCATCTGCTGCAAGACCCGGTCCGTGTCCTCGACCGAAGCGCCCCTTGGCAGGTCGAGCACGACCTGAAGGTTCGCCTTGTTGTCGAAGGGCAGGAGCTTCACCGTGACGTTCCGGGTGTAGAGCAGCGTGAGCGAGGCAAGCGTCGCGACGCCGACGACCAGCAGGAAGGCCCAGGCGCGGGCCCGGCTTTTCAGGACCGGGCGGGCGACGGCGCTGTAGAGCCGGCCGAGACGCCCGCCGTCGGATGCCTCGGCGGCATGGCCGCCCGCGCCGTCCTTGCGCCCGAGCTTCATCATCAGCCAGGGCGTCAGCATGACGGCGACGAAGAAGGAGAACAGCATGGCGGCCGAGGCGTTGGCCGGGATCGGGCTCATGTAGGGGCCCATCATGCCGGAGACGAACAGCATGGGCAGCAGCGCGGCCACCACCGTCAGCGTCGCCACGATGGTGGGATTGCCGACCTCGGCGACCGCGTCGATCGTGGCCTCGGCCCGTGAACGGCCGTCGCGCATCGCCCAGTGCCGGGCGATGTTCTCGATGACCACGATGGCGTCGTCGACCAGGATGCCGATGGAGAAGATCAGGGCGAACAGGCTGACACGGTTCAGCGTATAGCCCATGATCCAGGAGGCAAAGAGCGTGAGCAGGATGGTGATGGGGATGACGACGGTCACCACCATCGCCTCGCGCCAGCCGATGGCGAAGGCCACAAGCGCAACGATGGAGACCGTGGCGAGTGCGAGGTGGAAGAGAAGCTCGTTGGCCTTCTCGTTGGCGGTCTCGCCGTAGTCGCGCGTGACCGTCATCTCGACGTCTTCAGGGAAGATCTGCCCGCGGACCTGCTCCAGCCGCCTGACGATGTCGTCGGCGATGACGACGGCGTTGGTGCCCGGGCGCTTTGCGACCGCCAGCGATACGGCCGGCGCGCGCTGCAATCCCTCCGGCGTGCGGCGGATGTCGGTGACCCGGCTTTCGGCCGGCGATGTCGCAAGCACGGTCCTCGCCACGTCGCGCACATAGACGGGCCGGCCGTCGCGCGCGGTGAGGAGGATGTTGCCGATCTCCGAGAGCTCCTGCAGCGTCCGGCCGGCGACGACCGCGCGCTGCTCGCCGGCTTCGCGCACCGTGCCGACGCGGAAGGAGCGGTTCGCGCCCTCGATCTTGGCCGCGAGTTGCTGGAGCGTGATGCCGTAGAGCGAGAGCCGTTCCGGATCGGGCTCGACCGAAAACTGCTCGGGCTGCTCGCCGACGAGATAGGTAAGGCCGATGTCGGGAAGCTTGGCGACCTCGACCTGCAGCTCGCGGGCAAGCCGCGTCAGGCCGTTCGCCGTCCATCGCTCGGCGCTCCCGGGGGATGGCCTCAGCGTCACGACGACGATCGCCACGTCGTCGATGCCGCGCCCGACGATCAGCGGTTCGGGGATGCCGACCGGGATGCGGTCCATGTTGGCGCGGATCTTCTCGTGCACCCTGAGGATCGCGGCGTCGGCGTTCGTGCCGACCTTGAAGCGCGCCGTCACCAGCGCGCCGTCGTCCTCGGTCTGGGAATAGACGTGCTCGACGCCGTCGATCCCCTTGACGATGGTCTCCAGCGGTTCCGTGACGAGCTTGACGGCGTCCTCGGCTCTGAGGCCGTTGGCGGCGATGCGGATGTCGACCATCGGCACGGAAATCTGCGGCTCCTCCTCGCGCGGCAGGGAGACGAGCGCGATGAGGCCGAGCGCGAATGCGGCAAGCAGGAAGAGCGGCGTCAGCGCGGAGGCGATGAAGGCGCGCGTGAGGCGCCCGGCAATGCCGGGACCGGGGATCGAAGGCTTCATGGCAGCACGATCCGGTCGCCGTCGCGAAGGCCGGTGAGGATCTCGATGCGCGGCGCACCGCCGTCCTCGAAGCGCTCGCCGGGGATGACGGCGACATCGGCCTCGCCCGATCCGTCGGCCAGCCGCACGTAGTCGATGCCGTGCAGCGTGCGCACCGCCTCCGGCGGAACGGCGAGCACCGAGCGCTTGCCGACCGGGATCGACACGAGGGTGCGCTCGTTGACGAAATAGTCGCCGATGCCGGCGACCTCCACGTCGGCGATCACGCGCCCGTCGACGATCTCGGGATAGACCTTGACGATGCGGCCGCGATGGGCCGGGGCGGCGCGGTCCGCCGCCTGCGTCAGGCCGCGCGCGCCGACCACGACGTCAGCGCCTTCCACGATCTCGGCGGCGTGGCGCTCGGGCAGCGACAGGCGCAGATAGTAGGGGCCGGGCGCGATGCGGGCGATCTCCTCGCCCGGCAGCACAACCGAGCCGGGCGTGACCGGCACGGTAAGCACGCGGCCGGTGGCGGGCGCGACGACCGTGCCCTCGCGCGCACTCTGCTCGATGACGGTGCGCTCGGCCTTCGCCGCCGCGACCTGGTTGGCGGCGACCTCGAACTGCATCTTCGCCTGGTCGAGGTTCGCCTGCGTGCCCGAGCCGCTTGCCCGGAGCTGTTGCGCCCGGTCGAGCTGGAGGCGGGCATTGTCGAGCTGGGAGCCGAGCGCGTCGATCCGCGCCCTTGCGGCGTCGAGCTGGAGGGCCAGCTTGTCGTCGACGATGACGGCGATGGTGTCGCCTTCCTTCACCTCGTCGCCCTGGCTGACGCTAAGTTCGCGCACCGTGCCGCCGATCCGCACGCGGGCGGGCACCACGATGCGGCTTTCGACCTGGCCGAACACGGCCTTCATGTCCGGGACGGTCGTCGCCCTGACGAGGAATTCGGCGGCGCCGGCATGGCCCGGCAAGGCCAGGCCCAGCGCGAGGATCGCCATGGAGGGACGCGGGGTCGGACGGTGCATGAAGGACTGCTCTCCTGCTATTTGAATGCGACGCCTGCCGGACAGCCGAGCTTGCGGAAGACGATTGCAGCCGGGCAGAAGCCGGTGAACGAGGCCTGGACCAGATTGAGGCCGACGAAGACGGTCAGCAGGTACCACCAGGGCGAGACATAGAAGCCGAGCGCCAGGGAAAGCAGGACCATGAAGCCGGCGAAGAGCAGCACGGCGCGATCGATCGTCATCTTGAATACTCCTTGCGTTGCGGACCGTGGATCATTCCGCGGTCTCGATGTGGATGTCCTTGAGCTTGCGGATGCCGAGCATGTCGAGCACGAGGTTCTCGTAGAAGGTCTCGGCCTTGCCCTGCCGGACCTTGCGCAGGAAGTACTTCTCGAAGCCGACCTTGGCGGCGTGCACCCATTTGCCCTGCGCGGACCAGTTGAGGTTGCGCGGCGGGATCTGCGGCTGGGCGACGAAAGCGATGCCCTCGTCGCCGAAATCGGCAAGGCAGACCGCGTTCCAGCTCGCAACGGCCCGCGGCGCCTCGCCCTTCAGGAGCGCGGCGATGTTCTCGGCGGTGGCCGTCACCATGGACTCGATCATGAAGCCGGTCTTCGGCACGCCGACGGCGAGCGGCGTCTTGCCGACGGGCGGGATGGCGACGCCGACGCCGATGGCGAAGACATTGGGGAAGGCCGGGTTGCGCTGGTATTTGTCGATGAGGATGAAGCCGCGCGGATTGGCAAGGCCCTCGATGCCGGCGACGGCCGGCACGCCGCGAAAGGCCGGCAGCATCATGGAGAAGGCGAAGGGCAGTTCGTGCGTCGCCTTGAGCGCGCCGGCCTCGTCCACCTCCTCGGCGGTCAGCATGCCGGGCTCGACCTTCGTCGTGCGGGCATTGGTGATCCATTTGATGTGGCGCTCGCGCAGCGCGCTTTCGAGCAGTCCCTTGGTGTCGCCGACGCCGTCGAGCCCGAGATGGCCGATATAGGGCTCGGGCGTGACGAAGGTCATCGGCACACGGTCGCGGATGCGGGCGTTGCGAAGGGCGGTGTCGAGGATGAAGGCGAACTCGTAGGCCGGGCCGTAGCAGGAGGCGCCCTGCACCGCGCCGACGACGATCGGCCCCGGCGCCTTGACGAGCGCATCGAAGGCGGCCTTCGCCCTGAGGGCATGGTCGACATGGCAGATGGACTGCGTGTGGGCCTCGGGGCCGAGGCCCGGCACTTCGTCGAAGGCGAGATCGGGGCCGGTGGCGAGGATGAGGTAATCGTAGTCGAGGCTGGAACCGTCGTTGAGCTCCAGGCGGTTTTCGCCGGGATGCACGCGGCGCGCGCCCTCGGGCCTCAGCGTGATGCCGTGTGCCTTCAGCACCGGGATGAGGTCGACCGAGATGTCCTCGGGCCGGCGCCAGCCGACCGCGACCCAGGGATTGGAGGGAACGAAGGAATAGGTCGAGCCGAGGTTGACGACGGTGAGGCGATCGTCACGACGGAGCTTGCGTTTCATCTCGTAGGCCATGATGATTCCGCCGAGGCCTGCACCGAGAACGACGATATGGGTCATGGCTTTCGCTCCGTTGTGATGGTGGCGTCTCCGCCCGTTTGCGGAGGAGGGGAGGCCACGCTGTTCAAGGGTTTCGAGACTGCATGGCTTGCATGTAACATTCAAGGATTATAAATTCAAGAACATGAATGTAGAAGAAATGATCCCGGCGGCGGAAATGGCCGCAGACCTGATGCGCAGCCTCTCGCACCCGCAGAGGCTGCTGGTCCTGTGCGCGCTCGTCGACGGCGAGCGCTCGGTCGCCGACCTGCGCCACGCGCTCGCCATCGAGCAGGTGCCGATGTCGCAGCAGCTCATGCGGCTGCGGGCGGACGGCCTTGTCGAGGCGCGCCGCGAAGGCACGACCGTCTACTACTCTATCGTCCGGCCGGAGGTTCGCGCCGTCGTGCAGGCCCTGCACGACGCCTTCTGCCCGCCGGGGCGCGGCAAGCGGCCGTAGACCGCGGGGCCGGAAGGGAAAGACCGTTCCCCGAATTGATCTTGCGCAAGGTGGACATAACTGCCTGCGGTTTATTCGTCTCACATCTTGCCGATGGGAGAATGCATCTTGCCCCAAGCGAACCGGGACTTCCGGCAACGTCATTCCAGCACGATCCTGGTCGCGGTCGCCGCCGGAGGGCTTTCGATCGGGCTCGCCCTGTCGTGGCAGGCCGTCCGGCATGCCGATCTCGTGTGGGCGGGCGCGACGCTGGTGATCCTTGCCAGCCTGCTCGTCCAGATCTTCGGCGCCCTGCGCAGGGGCGATGTCGGGCTCGATATCGTCGCCGCGCTGTCGATGTCCGCGGCGATCGCATTCGGCGAGCCGCTTGCCGGGAACGTCGTCGGCTTGATGTATGCCGGCGGCCAGCTGCTCGAGGCCTTTGCCGAAGGCCGTGCGCGCCGTGAGATGACGGCGCTGATGGGCCGCGCTCCGCGGTCCGCCATGCGCTATGCCGCAGCCGGGCTCGAGGAGATCGCGATCTCGCAGATACGGCCCGGCGACCGGCTGCTCATCCGGCAGGGCGAAGTGCTGCCGGTGGACGGGATCGTGTCCGGCACCGCGGCGGCGCTCGACATGGCTGCCCTGACGGGAGAGTCGATGCCGCGGCCTGTCCTGCCGGGCGCGGAGGCCCTGAGCGGTTCCGTCTGTGCGGGAGCGGCCTTCGATCTCGTTGCGAGCCGGTCCGCTGCCGAAAGCACCTACGCGGGGATCGTGCGTCTGGTCGAGGCCGCGCAGGCCGGCAAGGCGCCGATGGCCCGCATGGCCGACCGTTTTGCGATGGGCTTTCTGGTCGTGACGCTCGGCATTGCCGGCGCTGCCTGGTACTGGTCGGGGGATCCGGTCAGGGCGCTTGCCGTGCTCGTCGTCGCGACGCCCTGTCCTCTCATCCTTGCCGTTCCGGTCGCCATCATTTCCGGGATGTCGCGCGCGGCAAGGATCGGCGTTCTCGTCAAGAACGGCGGCATGCTCGAAATGCTGGCGCGTGTCCGCACGGCGGTTCTGGACAAGACCGGCACGCTGACCCACGGCCAGACCGCCGTGGTCGATATCGGGACGGCGCCGGGTTTCTCGCCGGATACGGTTCTGGCGGCCGCCGCGAGCCTCGATCAGGCGTCCGGACATGTCGTCGCCGCTGCGCTGGTCCAGGCGGCAGCGGCAAGGGGCCTGCCTCTTTCGGCGCCGAAAAGCGTGCGGGAAACGCCGGGCACGGGCATCGAGGGGTGCGTGGATGGAAGACAGGTCGTCGTCGGCGGAAGCCGCTTCGTGCAGCGGACCTCCGGCTGCGACGACCCGCATCTCCTGATATCGCCCGAAATGCGCGCCTCCATGACCGTTGCCGTCGCCATCGACGGCGCCTTGGCGGGCGTGATCGTTCTCAAGGACCAAATCCGCGTAGATGCGGTGTCGGTTCTCCGCGATCTCCGGGCGGCCGGCATCCGGAGGCTCGTTCTGGCATCGGGCGACCGTGCCGAGATCGCGCAGGCCGTTGGCGAGGCGCTCGGCATGGACGCCGTTCTCGCCGACCTGACGCCGCAAGCCAAGGTCGCCGCCGTCGAAAGCGAGGCGCGCGACGGTCCCGTGATGATGGTGGGCGACGGCATCAATGACGCGCCGGCGCTCGCGGCGGCCGATATCGGCGTCGCGATGGGCGCGCGCGGCACGGCATCGTCGTCGGAAGCCGCCGGCGTCGTGCTTCTCGTCGACGAGCTCGGCCCGCTGGCAAGAGCGATCGCGATCGCGCACCGGACGCGCCGGATCGCGCTTCAGAGCGTCTCCGTCGGCCTTGCGCTTTCGATCGGCGCGATGGTCGTGGCGGCCTTCGGATATCTCCAGCCGGTCGAGGGCGCGATTCTTCAGGAGATGATCGACGTGGCCGTGATCCTCAACGCCCTTCGCGCTCTTCGCTGACGTGAAGGCTCGGATGCCGATGGTCGCGCTCATGGCCGGCGAAGGTCCTTGCGGATGAGGACCAGGGTCGGGTCCTCGTCGTAGGGGACCGCGACGAAGCCCTGTTCGCGCTCCAGTTCGATGGCCTCGTGGTTCTCGCGGCTTTCGACCGATTCCAGGTATGCCGCGCCGCGGGCCTGCGCATAGCGCGCGACATGGCGCAGCATTTCCCAGGCGACGCCCTTGTGCTTGTCCTCGCGCCGCACGGAGATCGCCACTTCCGCTTTTTCCATGGACGGATCGAAGGCGACCATGGCCGTGGCGACCATCGTGCGGCCCTCACCGGCGAAGGCGAGGAAGTTCTCGGTCGTCCGGCGATCGACCCTCGTCATGGCGACAAGCCGCTCGTGGCTCACCTCGCGAACGCCGCCGAGGAAGCGGAAGCGCAGGTCCTCCGGCGCCACACGGGTGAAGAAGTCCGCCAGCGGCGCCTCGTCCTCGGGGCGGACCGGGCGGACGTGGAGCACGAGCCCGGTCCGGGTCGCCAGATCGCAGCTCCAGACGTCCGCGGCGGCGGGCGTGCCCGTTTCTTCCGCCGTCTTCGCCGAAAGCACCCCGGCGGCATCGGTCTCGATGATGACCTTCAGGGCCTGCGTGTTCGCGGCATTGGAGAAGGTCTCGTAGGCGTCGGCGATCCGATCGAGGGCGAAGCGGTGCGTGATCAGCTTCTTCGGGTCGATCTTGCCCGCCCGCACGGTCTTCAGGAGCATCGGTGTCGTGACGGTGTCCACCAGCCGCGTGGTGATGGCGACGTTCTGCGACCACAGCCGTTCCAGGTGCAGGTCGGCCTTGACGCCGTGCACGCCGATATTGGCGATGATGCCGCCCGGCGCGACGATCTCCTGGCAAAGCTCGAAGGTCGCGGGAATGCCGACCGCCTCGATCACGGTGTCGGCGCCCTTGCCCCCCGTCAACGCCAGCACCTGCCGCGCGACGTCCTTGCCGCCCGCGCCGATCGTCTTCGTCGCGCCGAAGCGCGTCGCCACGGAAAGCCGGTTTTCGTCGAGATCGACCATGACGATCTCGGCGGGGGAATAGAACTGCGCCGTCAGCAGCGCCGCAAGCCCGATCGGCCCGGCGCCGACGATGGCGACGGACCCGCCGGGCTGCACCTTGCCGTTCAGCACGCCGCATTCGAAGCCGGTGGGCAGGATGTCGCTCAGCATCACCAGCGCTTCCTCGTCGGCCCCTTCGGGGATCGGGTAGAGGCTGGTGTCGGCATGGGGGATGCGGACATATTCGGCCTGGGTGCCGTCGATCGTGTTGCCGAGGATCCAGCCGCCGGTCGTGCAGTGGGAATACATGCCGCGCCGGCAGTATTCGCACTTGCCGCAGGAAGAAATGCAGGAGATCAGCACGTGGTCGCCGTTGGTGAACTGCGTGACGCCCGCACCCGTCTCCTCGACGATGCCGACGCCCTCGTGGCCGAGGATGCGGCCGGGCGTGCAGGTCGGCACGTCGCCCTTGAGGATGTGCAGGTCGGTGCCGCAGATCGTGGTGCGCGTCACCCTGACGATGGCGTCCGTCGCCGCGGCGATGACCGGCATCGGCCGTTCCATGAGGGATTTGCGTCCCGGTCCTTCGTAGACGAGAGCCTTCATCGGATGTCTCCTTCGCGATCGGTTGCGGACGGCGGCGATTGTGCCTTTCCCGCCCGGACCGGGCTTTGACGCGGGTCAAAGCGATGCCCGCGGATCGGGCGCACACTCTGCGGAACGCTCGAACTCCGGGAGACGCGATCATGACTGCCGCAGATGTTCCTTCCGCATCCACAGCCCCCGCCTTCAAGACGAGGGAGACGAAGCTGCGCCTCGGCGCGCTGACGGCGCTCGTCATCGGCTCGATGGTCGGCTCCGGCGTCTTCAGCCTGCCGCAGAACATGGCGGCGGGCGCCGGGCCGCTCGCCATCATGATCGGCTGGGTCATCACCGCCGTCGGCATGCTGGCGCTGGTCTTCGTCTACCAGTCGCTGGCGACGCGAAAGCCCGACCTCGACGCCGGCCCCTATGCCTATGCCAAGGCCGGCTTCGGGCCGTTCGTCGGCTTCAACAGCGCCTGGGGCTACTGGATCAGCGCCTGGGTCGGCAACGTCTCCTATGCGGTCATCGTCTTCAGCGCGCTCTCCTACTTCTTCCCCGCCTTCGGCGACGGGAATACGTGGCAGGCGGTGCTCGGCGCCTCCGTGCTCCTCTGGGCGATCCACATCCTCATCATGGCCGGCGTGCGGCAGGCGGCGATCGTCAACCTGATCGTCACGATCGCCAAGATCGCGCCCATCGTCCTTTTCGTCGGCCTCGTCGCGGTCGCCTTCAAGGTCGACGTCTTCAACGCCGATTTCACCGGCCTCGGCAATGCCGGGCTCGGCTCGATCATGAACCAGGTGAAGAGCACCATGCTGGTGACGCTGTGGGTGTTCATCGGTATCGAGGGGGCGAGCGTCTTTTCCGCGCGCGCCGAGCGGCGCAAGGACATCGCTACGGCCACCGTGCTCGGCTTCTTCACCTGCCTTGCGCTCTATGCGCTGGTCTCGCTGCTCTCGCTCGGCATCCTGAACCAGCCGGCGCTGGCCGCGCTGAAAAACCCCTCCATGGCCGGCGTGCTGGAAGCGGTGGTCGGGCCGTGGGGTGCCGTGCTCATCAACCTGGCGCTCGTCGTCTCCGTCATCGGCGCCTTCCTGAGCTGGACGCTGCTCGCCGCCGAGGTGCCGCATGTCGCCGGCAAGGACGGGACCATGCCGAAATTCTTCGGCCACGAGACCGCGCGCGGCGTGCCGTCGACCTCGCTCCTCATCACCAACCTCCTGGTGCAGGCCTTCCTGGTCATCACGCTGTTTGCGCAGAGCACGTACCAGGCGCTGTTCTTCATCGCCTCGGCGGCGATCCTCGTGCCTTACATCTTCTCCGGCGCCTACGCGGCCAAGCTCGCGATGACCGGCGAAAGCTACGGCGCGGGTGAGAACCGCACCGGCCCCATGCTGCTCGGCCTGATCGCGACGGCCTACGGCCTCTGGCTCGTCTATGCGGCCGGGCTCTCCTACCTCTTCATGTGCGCCATCCTCTATGCGCCGGGCATCGTCTTCTTCGTCTGGGCGCGGCGCGAGAACGGCGAGCGCATTTTCCGTCCGGTGGAGGCGATCCTTGCGGCCGCGTTGGTGGCGGTGGGGCTCTATGCCGCCTACGCCATGTGGACCGGCACCGTCAGCGCCCTTTGAAACATTCCTCGAAAGGAACCGTCATGGCCGCTCTCGGCGCCCATTCCGAAGTCGGCCGGCTGCGCGAGGTGATCGTGCACCGGCCCGATCTCAGCCTCCGCCGCCTCACCCCCGACAATTGCAGGGCGCTGCTCTTCGACGACGTGCTGTGGGTCAAGCGCGCCCGGCAGGAGCACGACGTCTTCGTCGATGCGCTGCGCGAGCGGGGCGTCACCGTGCACCTCTTCGGCGAACTGCTGGCCGAGACCATGGCCCTGCCGGAGGCGCGCGACTGGCTGCTCGACCGGCGCGTCGATGCCTCGGTGGTCGGCTACGACATGGTGGGCGAGCTGCGCGGCTGGCTGGACGAAATGCCGGCCGGTGAGCTCGCGACGCTGCTGGTCGGCGGCATCGCCCGCGCCGAGCTTGCCTTCCAGCCGGCTGGGCTGACTGGCCGGACGCTGCTGCCGCAGGATTTCGTGCTGCCGCCGCTGCCGAACCAGCTCTTCATGCGCGACAGCTCCTGCTGGATCTATCGCTCGGTTTCCGTCAATGCCATGTACTGGCCCGCGCGCAAGCCGGAGGCGGCGAATGTGGAGGCGGTCTATCGCTTCCACCCGCGCTTCCGCGATGCCGGCCTTCCCTTCGTCTCGCCCGACAATCCCGGCCCCGGCGTGAGCCTGGAGGGCGGGGACGTCATGCCGGTCGGCGCCGGCGTCGTGCTGGTCGGCATGGGCGAGCGCACCACGCCGCAGGCGGTCGGCGGCCTGGCGCGCAGCCTGTTTTCGGCGGGGGAGGCGACCCGCGTCGTCGCCGCCCTGATGCCGCGCGACCGTTCCTTCATGCATCTCGATACCGTCTTCACCTTCTGCGACCGGGATCTGGCGACCATGTACCCGCCGGTCGTCGACCGGCTGCGCACCTTCTCGCTGCGCCCGGGCGAGGGCGAAGCCGCCGTCGACGTCGTCGAGGAGGAAAAACCCTTCGTCGAGGTGGTGAAGGAGGCGATGGGCCTTACGTCCCTGCGCGTCGTGTCGACCGGCGGCGACAGCTACGAGTCCGAGCGCGAGCAATGGGACGACGGCAACAACGTCGTTGCGGTCGAGCCGGGCGTGGTCATCGGCTACGACCGCAACGTCTACACCAACACGCTGCTGCGCCGCGCCGGCGTGGAGGTCATCACCGTGGAAGGCGCCGAGCTCAGCCGCGGGCGTGGCGGCGGCCATTGCATGACCTGCCCCATCGCCCGCGACCCGATCTGACCGAGGAGAGCCGACATGCCCGTCAACCTGCATGGCCGAAACGTGCTGACGCTGGACGATTTTACCGGCGCGGAGATCCGCTACCTGCTGCGCCTTGCCGCCGACCTCAAGACGGCCAAGCAGGCCGGCACGGAGGTGCCGCGCCTCGTGCGCAGGAACATCGCGCTGATCTTCGAGAAGGATTCGACGCGAACCCGCTCCGGCTTCGAGGTCGCGGCCTACGACCAGGGCGCGAACGTCACCTATATCGGCCCGTCCGGCAGCCATGTCGGCCACAAGGAATCGATGAAGGATACGGCGCGCGTGCTCGGGCGCATGTACGATGCCATCGAGTACCGCGGCTTCAGCCAGCACCAGGCGGACGTGCTGGCCGCCTATGCCGGCGTGCCGGTCTATAACGGGCTCACCGACGAGGCGCACCCGACCCAGGTCCTCGCCGACTTCATGACGATGCGCGAGTTCACGCACAAGCACTTGTCGGACATGACGCTCGTCTTCGTCGGCGAGGGGCGGGACAACGTGGCGATGTCGCTTGCCGTCGGCGCGGCGAAGGTCGGCATGGACATGCGCATCGCCTCGCCGCGTTCGCTCTGGCCGGAGCCGTCGTTCTGCGATCACGTCCGCGCGCTCGCGGAGGCGAGCGGCGGCCGCTTCCGGCTGGACGAGGACGTGACGGCTTCGGTGGAAGGGGCGGACTTCATCTATACCGACGTCTGGCTTTCCATGGGCGAGAAGGAGAGCGCCTGGGGCGAACGCATCGAGCTCCTGACGCCCTATCGCGTCACCCGCGCGCTGATGGCGGCCACCGGAAACCCCTATGCCAAGTTCATGCATTGCCTGCCGGCCTTCCACGACACGGAGACGGAGGTCGGGCAGGACATCGCACGCAGCTACGGCATCGACTGCATGGAGGTGACGGACGAGGTCTTCGAATCCGCCGCGTCGGTCGTCTTCGACCAGGCGGAGAACCGCATGCACACGATCAAGGCGATCCTCGTCGCCACCATCGGAGCCTGAGATGCGGATTGTCGTCGCGCTCGGCGGCAATGCCCTCCTGAAGCGGGGCGAGCCGATGACGGCCGACAACCAGCGCGCCAACATCCGCCGCGCGGCAACGGTGCTCGCCGAATTGATCGCGGCCGGCCATGCGCTGGTGATCACCCACGGCAACGGGCCGCAGGTGGGCCTGCTCGCCCTCCAGGCGGCCGCGACGCCGCAGGCGCCGTTCCCGCTCGACGTGCTCGACGCCGAGAGCGCCGGCATGATCGGCTACGTCCTGCAGCAGGAGCTCGGCAACGCCGTGAGGGACAGGCTCTTCGCCGCGCTCCTGACGCAGGTGCGGGTCGATCCGCACGACCCTGCCTTCGGGGCGCCGACCAAGCCCATCGGCCCCGTCTACGATGAGACGGCCGCCCGCAGGCTGGCGGCGGAGCGCGGCTGGCGGATCGCCCCGGACAACGACAAATGGCGGCGCGTGGTCGCCTCGCCGAAACCGCTTTCGATCGTCGAGGCCGAGGTGCTCTCCTTTCTCGTTGCGCGCGGCGTCGTCGTCATCTGCGCGGGCGGCGGCGGCATTCCCGTCGTGGAATGCGAAGACGGCAGCCTCGTCGGCGTCGAGGCCGTCGTCGACAAGGATTTCGCCTCCGCGCTTCTCGCGCGGCAGCTCGACACGGATCTCCTGCTGATGCTGACCGATGTCGATGCGGTCTATGCCGGCTGGGGAGGGCCCTCGGCCCGGCCGCTGGGGCATGTGGCGGCGCGCGATCTTTCGCCGGCCGACTTTCCTGCCGGCTCGATGCGGCCCAAGATAGAGGCGGCGGTCGATTTCGCCCGCGCCACCGGCAGGCCGGCGGCCATCGGGAGGCTGGAGGACGCCGTGGAGATCGTAGCGGGAACGCGCGGAACGCGGATAGGGCCCGACGAAACGGCCGGGGCAACCGGCCCCGCTTGATCCGCGTCAAGGTGGCGGGCCGAGGGCCGATTATTCTTGTTAGGCATCAAGACGGACGGAGATTGGTCCAATGAACTACAAATCCATTCTGGTGAATCTGGATATCGACGGGCAGATCAAGCCGGTCGTCAAGGCATCCGCCGAACTGGCGCGCCGTTCGGGCGCCCGGCTGATCGGCTTCTGCGCGGCCGATGCCTACCTGCCGGTGACGGGTCCGGAAGGCGCAACGCTGGCCGCCGACGTGTGGCAGCAGATGCGCGAAGACGACGAGCGCCGCTTCAAGGAACTGCGCAAGGAGTTCGAGGCGCTGGTCGCCGGCACGGTCGAGACCGAATGGCGCGATGCGCTGGAAAGGCCGACCTACGCCCTCGTGCAGGCCTCCAGGATGGCCGACCTCGTCGTCACGCAGGCGGTCGACGGCGCGGCGACGCGGGACACGCCCCGCCGGTCCGATCCGGGAAGCGCCGTCCTGCAGACGGGCCGCCCCGTCCTCGTCGTAGGGACGGACACCGAACACAGGCTCGGCAGGAAAATCCTCGTCGCCTGGAAGGACACGCGGGAGGCTCGGCGGGCGGTGTGCGACGCGATCCCGCTGCTCAAGGCTGCCGACGACGTCGTTGTTGCGACGGTGGCCTCGCAGATCGACCACTGGGCCCGCGAGAGCCTGACCGACGTCTGCGCCTTTCTCGTCCGCCACGGCGTGACGGCGCGCAGCGAAACGGTCGAGAGCGCCCGGGAGAGCGACAGCCTGCTCCATCTCGCCGACCTCCATGATGCCGACCTCGTCGTGTCGGGCGCCTTCGGGCACAGCCGCCTCAGGGAATGGGTCTTCGGCGGCATGACCCGTTCGCTGCTCGACGAGATCCGCCTCCACCGCTTCATGTCGAGCTGACGGGATCCGGGAACGGCGGCCGAGGCGGAGGCAGGCAGATGCAGCCGGAAACGCCCTTGCAGCGGGCTGGCGATGCTGCGCCGGCCTATTGGTCGATCCCCGCCGAGGCGCTTCTTGCGCAACTGGACACCCGTATATCCGGGCTTTCCAGCGAGGGGGCGAGGGCGCGCCTCGATGACGTCGGGGCCAATGCGATCCGGGCAGGGCGCGGCGCCTCGGCGCTCACCGCCTTCGCGCGGCAGTTCCGCAGCCCGCTCGTCCTCATCCTCATCTTCGCGGCCGTTGTGTCGGGGATCGTCGGCGAGGGCAGCGAAGCCGTCATCATCGGCGTCATCGTGCTGGCGAGCTGCGTTCTTTCCTTCACGCAGGAATACGGCGCCTCCCGCGCCATGCAGGCGCTCACCGCCCGCATCGCCCGCAAGGCCCTCGTGCTGCGCGACGGGCGGGAGGCCCTGCTTCCCGTCGAGGCGATCGTGCCGGGCGACATTGTGCGGCTCTCGGCGGGAAACCTCGTTCCGGCCGACGGCATCCTTCTGGAAACGCGCGACTTCAACGTCAGCGAGGCGGCGCTGACCGGTGAGACCTTCCCTGTGGTCAAGACGGCCGGCATCTGCCCTCCGCAGGCGCGCATCGGCCAGCGGACGAACACGGCCTTCACCGGCACGTCCGTGCGCAGCGGCACGGCGACGATGGCGGTCGTGAAGACAGGCGGGAAAACGGAGTTCGCCGCGATCGCCGCAACCATCGCCCGTGCCGCGCCCGAGACGGATTTCGCGCGCGGCATCCGCCGCTTCGGCTACCTGATGACGGAGATCATGCTGGTCATCGTCATCCTTGTCTTCTTCGCCAATCTGCTGCTGCATCGCCCGGCGGTGGATTCGCTGCTGTTCTCGCTGGCGCTCGCCGTGGGGCTGACGCCGGAGCTGCTGCCGGCGATTATCAGCGTGACGCTGGCGCGCGGGGCCCGCACCATGGCCGCGAACGGCTTCATCGTGCGCCGTCTCGACGCCATCGAGAACCTCGGCAGCATGGACCTCCTGTGCACCGACAAGACCGGCACGCTGACGGAAGGCGTCATCCGTCTCGACGGCTGCCGCGATGCATCGGGCGCCGAGGCGCCGCAGGTGCGGCTCTGGGCGCTCCTCAACGCGACCTTGCAGGCCGGCATGGCGAACCCGCTGGACGAGGCCATCGCCGCCGGAAAGGGCGTGGAGGACGACCTTGCCGCCTATGCCAAGGTGGACGAGATCCCCTACGACTTCATCCGCAAGCGGCTTTCGGTGATCGTCCGCCGGGCGGACGAGCCGGAGGACCTGATGATCTGCAAGGGTGCGCTGCAGACCGTGGTCGCCGCCTGCTCCCTCGTCCTTGGCGAAAGCGGCGCGCCGGTGCCGCTCGATGCGGCAAGGGCCGCGGCGATCGACGAGAAGGTCAGGGCCTGGAGCGGGCAGGGTTACCGCGTCCTCGGGCTCGCCGTGCGCCGTTTCGCGCGGCAGGACGCCTATCGCCGCGAGGACGAGGCGGGCCTTGCCTTCGCCGGCTTCCTGCTCTTCCTCGATCCGCCGAAGGCAGGCATCGCGGAGACGCTGAAGGCGCTCGCCGCCCGCGGCATCAAGGTGAAGATCATTACCGGCGACAACCGCTATGTCGCCGCCCATCTTGCCGAAATCGTCGGCCTGCCGCAGCGCCGTGTCCTCACCGGAACGCAGGTGAGCCGGCTGACGAAGGAGGCGCTGGTGCGCCGCGTCACGCAGAACGACATTTTCGCCGAGATCGACCCGAACCAGAAGGAGCGCATCATCGCGGCGCTGCGCAGGCACGGCCATGTCGTCGGTTATCTCGGCGACGGCATCAACGATGCGCCGGCCCTTCACGAGGCCGATGTCGGCATCTCGGTGGAGGGCGCGGTGGACGTGGCGCGCGAGGCTGCCGACATGATCCTGCTCGAGCGCGATCTCGGCGTGTTGCTGCGCGGGGTCGACGACGGGCGCAGGACCTTCGCCAATACGATGAAGTACATCTCGATCACCACCAGCGCGAATTTCGGCAACATGGTCTCGATGGCCTTTGCCTCGCTCGCTTTGCCTTTCCTGCCGCTGCTCGCCCCGCAGATCCTTCTCAACAACTTCCTCTCGGACGTGCCCTCGCTCGCCATCGCCACCGACAATGTCGACGCCGATCAGGTCCGCACGCCGCGGCGGTGGGACATCGCCTTCGTGCGCCGCTTCATGGTGACGTTCGGGCTGGTCAGCTCGGTCTTCGATTTCATCACCTTCGCCTTTCTCCTCCTTGCCGCCGGGGCGGCGGCCGGGGTGTTCCAGACCGGATGGTTCGTCGAATCCCTCGTCACCGAGCTTGCCATCGTGCTGGTGGTCCGCACCCGCAAGGCCTTCTGGCGGAGCCGCCCGAGCGCGCTTCTCTCATGGCTGACGTTGGTCGTCGGCCTTCTCGCCGTCGCGATCCCCTTCCTGCCGGGTGCTGACTGGTTCGGTTTCGTCCCGTTGCCGCTCCCGGTCCTCGGCGGGCTCGTCGCAATCACGCTCGCCTATCTGGCGGCGTCCGAAGCCGTGAAGCATTGGTTCTTCGCACGCCGGCGCCGCGGTTGAGAGAGGCTCATGGCGCGTGCCGCCCGTTGCCGGCCGGGTCGCTTTCGCCCCAGGGGCGCCAATGGGTCGGCGATATCTCGACATGCTCCCTCGTGCCGGATTTGACCCAGCCGACCAGCGTTCGCCGGCAGGGGAACACGAGCGCATTCATGCCGTCCCGGTCGAAGACCGCCAGTTCGAGATCCTGATTGTAGGGCGCAGTGGAAGCCGGTTGCCACATGGAGCGATGCCTGCGAGGAGCCCGATGCGAACGCGCATTCAAGCCGTCCGGATGGCCGCCTCGATCTCCGTTCTCGAGTGCCCGGTCATATCTTTCGCGATTTCGCCGAGCAGCCTGTCCCGCAGGCTCTTGTGAAAGTGCCGGCGCATCTCCCCGAGCGTTCGCGAATCCGCGACGATCAGGAGCTTGCCGATGCTTCCGGCGATCGCGGCCCGGTTCAGGGCAGCGCTTGCCGCCGCTGCGAAGTCGTCCTCCGAAAGGCGGGCCTTGTCGGGATTTCCCGCGCTGTTCCGGTGGCGTCCGCCGGACCCGGCATGGTCTTCTTCCACCCGCGGTTCCGGCAGGGCGAAGAGCTCGATGCCGGGCTCGTGGGCGATGTTCTGGAACAGAAGTATCGTCCGCCCGTCGACGACCGCCACCGTTGCACCGTTCGGCAAGATCATTGTGTTTCTCCCTGTCTGTTCGTCCGCCGGTCCGCGGCGGTATCGTTGTTCGGATGCGCCGGCACCGGCTAGGCGGCCAGGTCCTTCAGCGCCTGGAGCTTGACGATTTCGACGCCGCGCAGGTTCGGCAGCCGGATGATGCCCTTCTGGCGGAACCTGGAGAACACGCGCGACACGGTCTCGATGCTGAGCCCGAGATAGTCGCCGATATCGGCGCGCGACATCTGCAGGTCCAGACGCCGCAGGCCGCCCTGGCGTTCCGACATGTCGAGCAGGAATGCGGCGGCCCGCTCGGCGGCGCTGTGGCGGCCGAGCACGAGCAGGTGTTCCTGCGCCCGCACGAGGCTTTGCAGCGCCATGGGCAGGAGCGCGCCGGCAAGGTCGCCTTGCAGCAGCGTCGCGCGCTGGATCCTGATTCCGGTGGCGCATATGGCTTCGGCGAAGAAGTGATGCGTGGTATCCGTCTCGAACCCGAACATCTCGCCGGGAAGGAGAAAGGCGGAGATCTGCCGGCGGCCGTCGGCAAGGAGCCGATAGACGCGCACGGCGCCGAACTCGACGGTATAGAGGCTGCTGCTCTTTTCCCCCTGCGCGTAGATCTCGGCGCCTGCGCTGAAGAAGGTCGGAGCCTCGCCGCTTCCGGGGCGGGCGGCAAGCCCCGGCTCGAATGCGGCCTTGCGGTAGAACGATGCCTGAATTTCTTCGTGAAGCGCCATGATCTTTCCCCGGATGTCGATGGGACGATCAATCGCGCAAATCCTGCGAGGGCGAAATTCGGTCATCTCCGTAAGGGAAACTACGTAGGCGCGGCCTAGCGCGCCTTGCCGGCGGCCTTGAGGGCGATGGTCATGCGCACGAGTTCCGGCAGGCTTTTCGCCTGCATCTTCGACATGATGTTGGCGCGGTGCACCTCCACCGTGCGCGGGCTGATGTCGAGGTCGTAGGCGATGGTCTTGTTTGCCGCCCCCGCGACGACCGAGGAAAGGACCTGCTGTTCCCGTTCGGAAAGGCTGTTCAGGCGCGCCCGCAACGTCGCGATGTCGGCGGATATCTCGCTCGCGTCTTCGAGGCGGCTGGCGGCACGCGTGATCGCGTCGATCAGGGTCCGGTCCTCGAAGGGTTTTTCGATGAAATCGACCGCGCCCGCCTTCATGGCCGACACGGCCATCGGCACGTCGCCGTGGCCGGTGATGACGACGGCGGGAATGAGAAGGCCGGCCGCACCGAGCTTTTCCAGGAGTTCGACCCCGCTCATGTCCGGCATGCGCAGGTCCGTGACGAGACAGGCCTTCGCAAGCGTCGGCGCCACGTCGAGAAAGCGTGTGGCCGATTCGTGTACGCGCACGGTGAAACCCGACATCGTAAGGAGGAAGGCCAGCGATTTGCGCACGGGTTCCTCGTCGTCGACGACGTGGACGACATAGCTGTCAATCGTCATGGGGCCTCCCTTCTCCGGCAATCGGAAGCGAGAAGCGGAAGGTCGTTCCCGCATCGCCGTTCCGGACTGCCGATATGTCGCCGCCATGCGCCTGGATGATGCGCCGGGATATCGAGAGCCCTATGCCCATTCCGCTTGCCTTGCTCGTAACGAAGGGCTGGAAAAGACGGGCCGCGATCTCGCCGGGAATCCCGGGGCCCGTATCGGCGACCTCGACGAAGGCCATGCCGGTCTCGCCCCGCATGGTGCGGACCGTCAGCTCGCGCCGGCTGCTCTCGCGCATGGCTTCCATCGCATTGCGCATCAGGTTGATGAGAACCTGCTGGATCTGCACGCGATCGACAAGCACCTCTTTCGTATCGGGCGAAAAGGCGAACACCGTCCGCACGCCAAGTTCGCGCGAGCCGACAAGCGCGAGCGCAGCGGCTTCCTCGATCAGCTTGCGCAGGTCCTCCGGCGCCTTTTCCGTCTCGCCGCGTGTGACGAATTCCCGCAAATGGCGGATGATCTCTCCGGCGCGCAGCGATTGCCGGGCGGCATCCGCCAGCGCCTCGCGCATCTGTGCGGCCGGCCCCTCGGCGATGCCGTCCAGAAGCCGGACGCAGCCCTGCACGTAATTGGCGATGGCCGCGAGCGGCTGGTTGAGCTCGTGCGCCAGCGTCGAGGCCATTTCCCCCAGTTCGTTGAGGCGCGCGAGCCGCGCCAGTTCGCTCTGGGCCTCCTGCAGCAAGGCCTCGGACTCCTCGCGTTCGGTGAGGTCGCGGATGAAGCCGGTGAAATACCGCCCGTTCCCCGAGCGCATCTCGCCGACCGCCAGTTTCATCGGGAAGGTGGTGCCGTCCTTGCGGCGCCCCACGACGACGCGATCGATGCCGATGATCCGCTTTTCCCCCGTCGCGACATAGCGGCGGATATAACCGTCATGCTCGTGGCGATAGGGATCCGGCATGAGAACATGCACGTTCTGGCCGATCACTTCGGCTTCCTTGTAGCCGAACTGCCGCACCGCGGCGGCGCTGAACGAGGTGATCCGCCCCTGTTCGTCGATGACGACCGTCGCATCGGGAACGGTGTCGAGGATCAGGCGGAGATGTGCCTCGCGCGCCCTCAGCGCGCCTTCCGTCTTGTCGATTGCCCGGCGCGCATGATGGAGCATCTCGCCCATCCAGGTGATCGTCAATCCGACGAAGGCGAAGAGGCCCGTCTGCACCCCTACAGCCTGGTCAGGGCCGGCTATATAGGCCGCGCCGATGAGGGAGAGCAGCGAGGCCAGCAGGCCCGGCCCCACGCCGCCCGCGATGGCCGCGACGAGGATGACCGGCGTGAAGAGGATGAAGGGCGCCGTGTTTCCAAGCACGCCCTGGAGCAGCCATCGGGCGATGAAGACCGCGGCGACGGCGATCAGCGCAAGGACATACCCCGCCCTTCCTTCGAAGCGTGGTGAAAAGATGGTCTGCAGGAAGCGTCCCTGCAATCGTGGCAAATCGCGCGCCGGCATGCCTCTCCCGTCAAGACGCCCGGTTTCGGCACCATCCGAGGACATATTGACTGGCGTCGAGAATATATCCATGCGCGCATGAAGGGAAGTGTGCAGGGCGACCTCAGGTTGCCGACCACAGGTCGCGCAGCGGCTTGCGCATCGAATTCCTCACCTGCACGATCTCGCCGTGGGAAATGTGCCTGTCGAGCAGGCGGAAGACGGTGCGCACGGCCTCGTCGGGATCGTTCGGCGCATCGCTGGGGAAGGCATCCTCGACGCGGGCGATGAAATCCTCCTTCCTGCGCTCCCATACGGGTGTTTCGCGGGGCTTCCAGTTCTCGAAGTAGATGCCCCGCACCAGGACGGGCAATTGCGAGGAGAGGTCCGTCATCTCCTCCGGCGACAGCCAGTCGCGCAGGGCATGCAGCACGCACCGGAGCAGGTGATAGGCGCGCGGCTGCGTCCAGCCGAGATCCTCGGCAAGTTCGTTGACCCATTGCTGCGCCTGTTGCGCTGCCTGGGTGAAATTGGCGATCGATGTGCCGCTCATGGGACATTTCCTTGTGCAGCGCCGGTGCGCTCGCGCTTGCGGCTTGCTTTGCCCGGTCGGCTCGATCCGGCAGGCAATCCAGCAAACGCCGCCCGGCGCCCTGCTGCATTGACGCGAATCAAAATCCCCGCGGCGGGTCCGTTTCATTTCTCCGCCAGCCGGCAAGGGCTGAAATTTGTGCGGATGCATAATTTTTAGGCGCATGCCTTCCGGGGCCGGTGGCGATCATGGCTATCGCGGGCGCTTTTGCCGGGATTTCGGTCACGCAGACGGATGGCATGGCCCTTGCATCGTGGTGGGGACAACCATCGGGGCCACGCAGACCATGGGCGATTTCGACAGAGGGCACATATCCGATCACCGCGCCGGACGGGGTTGCCGGTGATCGTGTTTCCCGCGCCGGATGTGCCGGACGGCTCGGCCGTGCCGGTGCGCATGCAGCGCGCCGAGGGCAGCGCGCGGCTTGCCTTCCACCGGCGCCATGGTGCGACGCGGCTGCGGACGCTCTACCAGGAGGGATGCGTCAAGATCCGCCTGCCAACGCCCTTGCCCGGATCGCCGCCGGAGGCGATCCTGATCAACACGGCGGGCGGGCTTGCGGGCGGCGACCGGATATCCACCGAAATCGAGGCTGCGGGCGCGACGGCGGCGACGGTCACCACGCAGGCCTGCGAGCGGGTCTATCGTTCGACAGGCGAGGCGGCAACGGTGACGAACAGGCTTGCGGTCGGCGCCGGCGGCCGCCTCGCCTGGCTGCCGCAGGAAACCATCCTCTTCGACGGCGGGCGCCTTTCGCGGCGGCTGGAGGCCGACCTTGAAGGCGATGCCGAGCTCGTGGCGGTGGAGGCGGTGCTGTTCGGCCGCACCGCCATGGGCGAGACCCTTTCCCACGGCGCGCTGCACGATCGCTGGCGCATCCGCCGCGATGGCAGGCTGGTTTTCGCCGAGGACTTCCGCGTTTCCGGCGCCATCGCCGCCCGGCTTGCCCGGCCCGCGACGCTATCCGGCTGCTCTGCCATGGCGACCGTCCTCTACGCAGCGCCCGAGCCGGAGCGGCTGCTTGAGGCCGTGCGCGCATCCATCGGGGATGCGGGCGGGGCGAGCGCCTGGGACGGCAAGCTGCTGATACGTCTCGTCTCAGCCTCCGGCCTTGCGCTCCGCCAGCGTCTCGAACCGCTTCTTTCGCTTCTGCTCGCCGGACGCCCGCTGCCGAAAGTCTGGCAATTATAGGAACGGCCCCATGAACCTCACCCCCCGCGAGAAGGACAAGCTGCTGATCGCCATGGCCGCCATCGTGGCGCGCAAACGGCTGGAACGCGGCGTCAAGCTGAACCATCCCGAAGCCATCGCGCTGATCACCGATTTCGTGGTCGAGGGCGCGCGCGACGGACGCCCGGTCGCCGACCTGATGGAGGCGGGCGCCCATGTCGTGACCCGCGACCAGGTGATGGAGGGCATCGCCGAGATGATCCACGACGTGCAGGTGGAAGCGACTTTCCCCGACGGAACGAAGCTCGTGACCGTCCACCAGCCCATCCGCTGACTTTCGAAAGGGCAAACCGATGAAAAGACTGCTTCTCACCCTGCTTTTGACCGGCGCGGCCGCAAGCCCGGCCTTCGCCCACCTCGATCCGGTCGCGCACGGCTCGCTCGGGGCCGGCTTCTCGCATCCGCTGACGGGCGCCGACCACCTGCTCGCCATGGTCGCCGTCGGCCTCTGGGCATCGCTGATCGGCGGGCGGGCACTCTGGGCCGTGCCCGCCGCCTTCGTTGCGGCGATGAGCGTCGGGTTCCTCGCGGCGCTCGGCGGGCTCGGCCTGCCCTTCGTCGAGCCGGTCATTGCCGGCTCCGTCGTGGTGATCGGGCTTCTGGCGATGGTGGCCCTTCAGGTGCCGGCCGCAGTCGGCATGGCCGTCGTCGGCTTCTTCGCCCTGTTCCACGGCTATGCGCACGGACTGGAGCTCGGCGGCGCGAGCGGCCTTTCCTTCATGGCCGGCTTTGCGGCGGCGACCGCGCTGCTGCACGGCGCGGGTGTGGCGCTGGGCCTCGGCCTCGGCGGACGCGCAGGGCGGATCGCGGCGCGGATTGCCGGCGGCCTTGCGGCGCTCGGCGGCCTCTGGCTCGTGGCGGGGGCGTGACCATGATCCCCGGGGAAATCCTGACCGGCGACGGCGATATCTTGCTGAACGCAGGAAGCGAGCCGGTGACGCTCACCGTCGCCAATACCGGCGACCGGCCGATCCAGGTCGGCTCGCACTACCACTTCTTCGAGACCAACCCGGCGCTTTCCTTCGACAGGCCCCTTGCGCGCGGCATGCGCCTCGACATCGCGGCGGGCACCGCCGTTCGCTTCGAGCCGGGGCAGGAGCGTATCGTGCGGCTCGTGCCGATCGGCGGCAACCGTGAGATCTACGGTTTTCGCCAGCAAGTTATGGGGAAACTCTGATGGCCGCCCACCTTTCCCGCGCCGCCTATGCGCAGATGTACGGCCCGACCGTCGGCGACCGCGTGCGCCTTGCCGATACCGAACTCTTCATCGAGGTCGAGAAGGATTTCACCGTCTACGGCGAGGAGGTGAAGTTCGGCGGCGGCAAGGTGATCCGCGACGGCATGGGCCAGAGCCAGGCGACGCGCGCCGAAGGGGCGGTCGACACCGTCATCACCAATGCATTGATCGTCGATCATTGGGGTATCGTGAAAGCCGATATCGGCCTGAAGGACGGGCTGATCGCGAAGATCGGCAAGGCCGGCAACCCGGACACCCAGCCGGGCGTCGATATCGTCGTCGGCCCCGGTACGGAGGTCATTGCGGGAGAGGGGCGCATCCTGACGGCCGGCGGCATCGACGCGCATATCCACTTCATCTGCCCGCAGCAGATCGAGGAGGCGCTGATGTCCGGCGTCACCACCATGCTTGGCGGCGGCACGGGCCCTGCCCACGGCACCCTCGCCACCACCTGTACGCCGGGGCCCTGGCATCTGGCGCGGATGATCCAGTCCTTCGACGCCTTCCCGATCAATCTCGGCCTTTCCGGCAAGGGCAACGCCTCGAAGCCGGCGGCGCTCGTCGAGATGATCGAAGGCGGGGCCTGCGCCCTCAAGCTGCACGAGGATTGGGGCACGACGCCGGCCGCCATCGACACCTGCCTTTCCGTCGCCAACGACTACGACGTGCAGGTGATGATCCACACCGACACGCTGAACGAAAGCGGCTTCGTGGAGGACACCATCGCCGCCTTCAGGGGCCGCACCATCCATGCCTTCCACACGGAAGGGGCGGGCGGCGGCCATGCGCCGGACATCATCCGCGTCTGCGGCCTTGCCAACGTCATCCCGTCCTCGACCAACCCGACGCGGCCCTATACGCAGAACACCATCGCCGAGCATCTCGACATGCTGATGGTCTGCCACCACCTGTCGCCGTCGATCCCCGAGGACATCGCCTTCGCCGAAAGCCGCATCCGCAAGGAGACCATCGCCGCGGAAGACATTCTCCACGATATCGGCGCCTTCTCGATCATCTCCTCCGACAGCCAGGCCATGGGCCGCGTCGGCGAGGTGCCGATCCGCACCTGGCAGACGGCCCACAAGATGAAGGTGCAGCGCGGGCGCCTGCCCGGCGAAACCGGCGACAACGACAATCTGCGCGTACGGCGCTACATCGCCAAATACACGATCAATCCAGCCATCGCGCAGGGGCTTTCGAAGCATGTCGGCTCCGTCGAGACCGGCAAGCGCGCCGATCTCGTCCTGTGGAACCCCGCCTTCTTCGGCGTCAAGCCGGACATGGTGCTGGTCGGCGGCGCCATCGCCGCCGCGCCGATGGGCGATCCGAACGCCTCGATCCCGACGCCCCAGCCGATGCACTACCGGCCGATGTTCGGCAGCTACGGGCGCGCTCCGGCGCTCTCCTCCGTCACTTTCGTGAGCAGGGCGGCGCTGGAGGGCGGCCTGAAGGCGCGCCTTGGCGTCACCAAGGACATGGTGGCCGTCGAGAACACCCGCGGCGGCCTTTCCAAGGCCTCGATGATCCTCAACGACGCGACCCCGCATATCGAGGTCGATCCCGAAACCTACGAGGTGCGCGCCGACGGGGAGCTGCTCACCTGCGAGCCCGCGACCGTGCTGCCCATGGCGCAGCGCTACTTCCTGTTCTGAAAGGGTCGGCCTTGCCCTACCGCTCCACCGAAATCCTGAAGCCCGATGACGCCCGCACCCCCATCGACGTGGTCGTCCTGACGCACGACCAGCGCCATGTGCGCCGCAAGCTCCTGCACATGCAGCATGACGACGTGGTCATGCTCGACCTCAAGGCGCCGGTGCTGCTGGCCCATGGCGACCTCATCCTCACGGAGACGGGAGAGACCGTCGAGGTGATCGCGGCGGAGGAGCTGCTTTACGAGGTGACCCCGAAGGACAGGCTGCATCTCGTCGAGCTTGCCTGGCATCTCGGCAACCGCCACCTTCCGGCGCAGATCGAGGAGGCACGCATCCTGATCCTGCGCGATCACGTCATCCGCGACATGCTGACAGGGCTCGGCGCATCGGTCCGCGAGATATCCGAGCCTTTCCATCCGCTGCGCGGCGCCTATCACGGCCACCATCACCACGGCCATGACTGAAACGGCCGATCTCGTCCGGCTGATGACCTGGCTGTCGCCCGCCTTCCCGGTCGGCGCCTTCTCCTATTCCGGCGGGCTGGAGCAGGTCGTGGCGGATGGCGACGTGCGGGATGCCGGGACCTTGAAGGACTGGCTCGAAAGCCTCCTTGCATATGGCACTCTCTGGAACGACGCCGTGCTGTTCGCCGAGGCGCATAACGCCTTGGCCGACGATGAGCGGCTGGCGGAGGCCGCGGCGCTGGCGGAGGCCCTGTCGGGCTCGGCGGAGCGGCATCGCGAAACCATGCTGCAGGGCGGGGCCTTCCTTTCGGCCGCGGCGAACTGGCCGCATCCGGTTCTCGACCGTCTCGGCGGGGCGGCGGCCTATCCGGTCGCGGTCGGCGCGGTGGCGGCGGCTCATGGCATTGCGGCGGAGGCGGGGCTTGCCGCCTACCTCCATGCCGTCGCGTCGAACCTCGTCTCGGTCGCCATCCGCTGCGGCGTTATCGGCCAGAAGGACGGCGTGACGGTGCTGGCGGGACTGGAGGCGCGGATATTGGCATCGGCGGCGCGGGCTGCGGGTTCCACACTGGACGATCTCGGGGCCGCGACGCTGCGGGCCGAGATCGCGAGCCTTCGCCACGAGACTTTGCCGACGCGGCTCTTCCGCTCGTGAGAAGGCTGCAAACCCGGATTTTCAGGAGGTGGGAATGACATCGAAGAACGGTCCCTTGCGCGTCGGCATCGGCGGTCCTGTCGGCTCCGGCAAGACGGCGCTGACAGAAAAGCTCTGCAAGGCGATGCGCGGGCACTATTCCCTCGCCGTCGTCACCAACGACATCTACACCAAGGAGGATGCCGAGGCACTCATGCGCATGCAGGCGCTGCCGCTGGAGCGCATCGTCGGCGTGGAGACCGGCGGCTGCCCGCACACGGCGATCCGCGAGGACGCCTCGATCAACCTGCAGGCCATCGCCGATCTCAACCGGCGTTTTCCCGATCTCGACGTGGTCTTCATCGAATCGGGCGGCGACAATCTCGCGGCGACCTTCTCGCCCGATCTTGCGGACCTGACGATCTATGTCATCTCGGTCTGCCAGGGCGAGGAGATCCCGCGCAAGGGCGGGCCCGGCATCACCCGCTCGGACCTCCTCGTCATCAACAAGAAGGATCTCGCGCCCCATGTCGGCGCCGATCTCGACGTCATGGAGCGGGATGCGACGCGCATGCGCGCAGGGCGCCCCTTCGTCTTCTCCGACATGAAGCGCGCAGACGGCGTGGACCGCATCGTCGATTTCCTGCGCATCCAGGGCGGATTGTGAGGGAAGGATGCGGGGCCGCCCGAGCGGCGTCGCATTTTGTCGATAACGTCCTGAAAGGCTTGCGAGATCGTCATATATGGACGATCTTCCTGCATAGATGAGATGCCGGGGTCGACGCCCCACAAGGAGGGCGCCGATGTATCGTGTCTGGAACTATGTCACCGACTACTCGCTGATGCTGATCGGCGGCGCGGTGATCGCGCTGCTTTGGGCCAATACGGCGCCCGACAGCTATCACGCCCTCGTGCATTTCCAGTTGTGGGCCGGCGGGCCGGTCGGTGTGCTGGAAGCCCATGAGGACGCGCCGCGCAGGGTCATGACCCTGCATTTCCTCTTCAACGACGGGCTGATGGCCTTCTTCTTCGCCATCGCCGCCAAGGAGGTCTGGGAGGCCGTGGCGCTTCGCGACGGTGCGCTTCGCGGCCGCAAGGCGCTGACACCGCTGATCGCGACCGTCGGCGGCATGGCAGGCCCCGTCGTCGTCTATCTCTGCCTCGCCATGGCTCTTGGCGTTCTTGCGGATGTCTCGCGCGGATGGGCCATCCCGACGGCCACCGATATCGCGTTTTCCTATCTCGTCGGGCGGATGGTCTTCGGCGCCCGTCATCCGGCGATCGGCTTCCTGCTTCTCCTCGCCATCGCCGACGATGCCGGCGGGCTCGCCATCCTTGCGATCTTCTATCCGTCGGGCGAGGTGGCGCCGGCATGGCTTCTGCTCTCGCTCGCCGCGGCGCTGGGCGTCTTCTTCCTTGCCAATGTGCTGCCGCGCAGGCTCGACCGGGGTAACCAGGACCGGCCTCGTTCCACCTGGGTGCGCAAGACGCTGGGATTCTGGCCCTGGGCGCTGGCGGGTGCACTGAGCTGGTACGCCTTCCAGATGGCCGGCCTGCATCCGGCGCTCGGCCTGTTGCCCATCGTGCCGACCATTCCGCATGCGGAGCGGGAATTCGGCGTCTTCGCCGAGGAGGAGCGTTACCAGACCGACCTGCTCAACGTGATCGAGCATGGCCTGAAGGTGCCCGTGCAGTTCGTGCTGTTCGGCTTCGGGCTGCTCAATGCCGGCGTCGAGTTCTCGACCATTTCCGAGCCCACCTGGCTGGTGCTTCTCGGGCTGATCATCGGCAAGCCCCTCGGCATCACCCTGTTCGGCTGGATCGCCGCCTATCCGCTGCGCCTCGGCTTGCCCCAGGGCATGGAGATACGCGACCTGCCCGTCGTCGGCTGCGTCGCTGCCATCGGGTTCACCGTCGCGCTGTTCGTGGCCTCGGTCGCCTTCCCGGCCGGGCCGGTTCAGGACGCGGCGAAGATGGGGGCTTTGTTCAGCCTTGTCAGCGCCGTCATCGCCATTGCCGCCGGTCGTATCTGCAGGGTGCGCCGGAGCGTGTAGCGGCGCCGGGCATAGCCGTCCGCCCCCGGCTAGGTGCCCGGGGCTGCCTGGTCCGCGCTCTTTTCGGCGACGCGGCGCGCGCGGATCGCGGCGGCGATGAAGACGCGGGAGAGCCCGTGGTAGAGCGGCTCGCGGGACAGGATGCGGGAGGTGAGATAGCCGAGCATGGAGACGGCCATCAGCGGGATGACGGCGTCATGGTCGCCGGTCATTTCGAGGATGATGACGAAGGCCGTCATCGGCGCCTGCACGACGCCGGCGAAATAGCCCGCCATGCCGAGGACCGCCGCAAGCGCGACGCTGGTGCCGAGAAGCGAGCCGACCGTGCTGCCGAGGCCGGCGCCGACCGAGAGGGAAGGGGCGAAGATGCCGCCCGGTATGCCGGACAGCATGGAGAGGAACCCCGCCGCGAACTTTTCCACGAAGAAGAGGAGGGGAAGGGCCTCGCCCTGCACCGCGCTCCTGGCCTCGGCATAGCCCGTGCCGAAGGTGCGCCCGCCGGAAACGACGCCGATGACGGCGATGGCGAGCCCGCAGGCAAGGGCGAACAGCACCATGCGCTTCATCGGCTCGGACTGGGCCCAGCGGCGGATGCGCTGGCCGAAATAAAGGGCAAAGCCGCTGAAGGCCGCGCCGAGCGCGCCCCCGCCGATGCCGCACACGAGGACGAGGCACCAGTCGCGCAGGTCGGTCGGGGCGACCGACGTGGAGCCGAAATACTGGTAGCTGCCCGAAATGCCGAGCGCGGCAAGGCCGGAGAGGATGACGGCGGCGAGCACGAAGCCGTTGGCGCGTGCCTCGTAGGTGCGGCTCATCTCCTCGATGGCGAAGACGATGCCGGCAAGCGGCGTGTTGAAGGCGGCGGCGATGCCGGCGGCCGAGCCGGCGAGGATGAGGCCGCGCGCCTGCGCCATGCCGCCGAAGCGCGCGACGGCCAGCATGATGGAGGCGCCGACCTGGACCGTCGGGCCCTCGCGCCCGATGGAGGCGCCGGAAAGAAGGCCGAGCACGGTCAGCATGATCTTGCCGAAGGCGACGCGCAGGGACAATAGCCTGCTGCGGTCCTCTTCATCCTTCAGGTGCCGCGCGGCGATTGCCTGCGGGATGCCGCTACCCTGCGAATTCGGGAAAAACCGGATCGCCAGATAGGCCGAGAGCGCAAAACCGGCGGGCGTGAGGAGGAGCGGCAGCAGGAAGCTCCATTCCGTGGCCGCGGTCGCATGCGCGAAAGCGCGCTGGGCAAGGTCCGCGAGCTTGGCAAAGCCGACGCTGATCACGCCGGTCGCGAGCGCCCCGCACCAGAAGACGAGGCGCGGGCGCCAGAGCGAGAAGGATCCCCAGAAGACGCGGGAGCGCCGGAGCAGTTTCGATTTGCGGTATAGATCGGCCATCCGGGTTTTCGGTTTGCGCTGGACCGGCGGCATGCCCGTTCCGGGCCATGCCATGAAGGTGCCGTTCTTGCACGAGTCCGGGTGGAGCGACACCCCTTTTTTGGCGGTGCGCGCTGTTTGCCTTGCCGTCAGGCGCCGGATCGATGCCGGTTCCGGGTCCGCCGGGCGATCAGCGCGTCGATGGAGAAAAGCCCCGGGCCCCGCGCGGCGATGAAGAGGAGGCAGGCGGCCCATGTGCCGTGCGTCGGCCAGGCATCCGGATAGACGAAGATCTCGATCACCAGCGTCATCGCCAGGAGTGCCAGCGCGGAGAACCGGCTGGCAAGGCCGACGACGAGGAGGACCGGGAAGACATGCTCGGCGAAGGCTGCGAGATGCGCGGCAAGCCAGGGATCGATCAGCGGCAGCCTGTACTCGTTCTCGAAAAGATAGACCGCGCTGTCGGAGACCGACCAGCCGTCCAGCTTCGTTTCGCCGGATCGCCAGAAGACGCCGGCTATGGAAAGGCGCGCGACAAGGGCGATGACGTCGCTCGGGATATGGCCGAGCGCCTGTATCGCCCGTTCGACAAGGCGATGCGGCAGCGATACGGCGAGGTCAGGCATGGTCGCGGTCTTCATCGTCTTGGTCCTTCCTGATGGCTGTGAAGGCTCCGGCACGGAGCAGGATTGCGAGATTTGCGGAAAGGTCGAAGGCGGCATCGGCTGCCATGGCCGCGCTCGCGGCTTCGGCAAGTGCGCGGCCTTGCGCCAGATGCCCGAAGAAGGGCGCGCCGGCGGGCGGAAGCGGCACGACCTCGACGATCATGTGGGGCCGGACCACCAGCGCGTCCTGGCCCCGCCAGTCCGCAACGGGTTCGACAGGACGCTCGCCGGCGTTCATCGCCCAGATCGTTACCGCCGGATGGGGCGAGGAGAGGGCCGAGAGGGACGGGTGGGGAACGAGGACGAGACCGCCCAGCCGGTCGGGGGCGATCTCGGCGAGAACCTGCGGATCGAGCGGCGCGGCGTCGGCTGCATGATAAGCGCGCGTGCGGGCCACCTCGATGCGCATGACATCCGCGAGATAGGCGATCTCCCGCGCCGGCTCGAAGTTCGCCGCGAAATCCGGAAAATCGTCGCCATAGGCCAGAAGCAGCGGCGAGCGCGGCGGATTGAGGCGGATGAAGACCGCGGCCATCGCCCGGAAGAAGTCGGGCCCGACGATCCGCTCGGCCGCGGGAAACCGCGTGGCAAGTGCGCCCGTGAGGCTGGCCGCCACGTTGTTGCGGTATACGCCGTAGCGCCGCTCCGGTGAGGGCGAATTCCAGGCCGTGACGCCGGCGGGCGGCGGCGTCGCCTCCATGAGGCCGGCGGCGAAGGCGCTCTGGGTGGCGTCCGACATGGTTCAGGCCGCCCTTTGCCGCGCGGCCGCGTCGAGCATGCGCTGCGCGGCGGCGGCTTCGCCCCGCAGCACCGGCCAGGCGGGCACGTCATTGTCCCATTCGATGAGGCTGGCGACCGGCCCCGTCCGGCTGATGACCGTCTCGTAGAGCGCCCAGACGGGGTCCTTCACCGGCGTGTCGTGGCTGTCGATGAGAAGCGGCGCGCCGAGTTCGTCCACCGTTTCCGAATGGCCGCTGAGGTGGATCTCGCGCACCGCCTCCAGCGGGAAGCGGGCGATGTAGTCGCTTGGGTTCAGATTGTGGTTCGTCGCGGCGACGAAGACGTTGTTGACGTCGAGCAGCAGGCCGCAGCCGGTGCGCCGCGTGAGCTCGGCCAGGAAAGCCGTCTCCTCGATCGTGCTTTCCGAAAACAGGACATAGGTGGCGGGATTTTCGAGCAGCATCTGCCGGCCGAGGGTCTCCTGCACCTCATCGATATGGTCGGCCACGCGGTCCAGCGTTTCCTGCGTATAGGGCAGCGGCAGGAGGTCGTTGAGGAAGACGCTGTCATGCGTCGACCAGGCGAGATGCTCGGAAAAGCTCTCCGGCCGGTAGCGCTCGCAGAGCGTCTTCAGCCGGGCAAGATGGGCGCGATCGAGCGGCTGCATGGAGCCGATGGAGAGGCCGACGCCGTGGACCGAGAGGGCATAATCCTCCCGCAGCCGGCCAAGCTGGGCATGCGGCGGACCGCCGGCGCCCATATAGTTCTCCGCATGGACCTCGAAGAAGCCGATGGGCTGCGGTTCGGCGATGATGGCGGCGAAATGCTCGGGCTTGAAGCCGGCGCCGGCGCGCCGGGGCAGGGCGGAGGGGATCATGGTGAAGCCTTTCGACGGGAGAAGCGACGGCGCCGCGAAGGCGCCGTCCGGTGGGGCGGGTGCAGGCCTCAGGCCGGCGCCATGCCCTGTTCCAGCATGCCGTGGCCGCCCGGCGTCTTCATCGACAGGCACGTGCCCTTGGGAACGAGCTTGAAGACGTTCTGCTGGTAGTCGATCTTCGACGTGCCGGCGCAGGTCGTGCCGGCGCCCGCGGCGCAGTCGTTCTGGCCCTTGAGGGCGACGCCGTAGCACTTTTCCTTCGCGTCGTCGGCAGCGGCGGCCGGGGTGGCGACGGCGGCGAGCGCGGAAGCGAGCGAACCGGCAAGGGCGAGGGTGGCGATCGTGGTCTTCATCTTTGTCTCCGTTAGTGGCCAGCCCCATTGGCTGTGCATTGCGGGCTACGGAGCGCGCCGTGCCTTCGTTACAGGCCTTGCGTCGTTTTCGCCTGCCGGCGGCTTGCCCAGCGGGCGGTGGTTTTAGAAAAAGAATCGTCAAATCAGTGGCTTGCGGTCATTACGGAAATCTTTGCTTCCATGCAGTAACAAAATCGTGTTCCCCGGCGTAGGGTATGAAACAGTGACACAGTCGGCGCGTGAAGAGGAATGGGCGAACTGGCTGCGCCTTGCCATAAAGGGCGACGCGCAGGCCTATAGCCGTTTCCTTTTCGCGGTGACGCCGTATCTGCGCGCCATGGCGCGGCGGCGTTGCAGCCTTTACGGCGCGCCCCTGAGCGAGGCGGAAGACGTGGTGCAGGAAGTGCTGCTCGCCATTCACCTCAAGCGCGGCACCTGGGATCCGGCCCGCCCGCTCGGCCCGTGGCTCACGACGCTGGTGCGCAACAAGCTGATCGACAGCCTGCGCCGCCGGGGTCGGCAGAAGAACGTGCCGATCGACGATGTCTCCGATTTCCTGGAGGCGGAGGATGAGACGAATGAGGCGGCCGACCGGATCGACACGGAAACGATGCTCGCCCGGCTGAAGGAGCCGCAGCGCGATATCGTCCGCTCGATCTCCATCGAGGGGGAGGGCATCCGCGAGACGGCGGCGCGGCTGAAAATGACGGAAGTGGCCGTGCGCGTCGCCCTTCACCGGGCGCTGAAATCGCTGGCCGCCCTCTACCGGAGCGAATGACATGAAGACCGACGACCTGATCACCCTGATGGCGCAAGATGCCCCTGCCGGCCTGCGCTACGGCCGCGCGCTTGCGCTTGCGCTGGGTGTCGGCATCGCCGTCTCGGTGGTTCTCCTCGTTACTACCGTCGGCATCCGCCACAATATGGCGAGCGTCTTCGAGACCGCGCGCGTGCTCTTCAAGATCGCCGTCACCTTTATGCTCGCCGTCCTTGCCGCGCGGCTTGCCGTGCGCATCGGCCGGCCGGGGGCGGAAACGCGCGGCCCCGCATTGCTGCTCGCCGTGCCGGCGCTGATGGTCGCCGCCGCCGTCGCCGCCGAACTCTTCGTGCTGCCGGCGGATGCCTGGCCGGCGAGCCTCGTCGGCCGGAACGCGCTGTTCTGCCTGTTCTTCGTGCCGGTTCTTTCGCTCGCCCCGCTGGCGGGCCAGTTCTGGGCACTGAAAAAGGGTGCGCCGGAAAATCCAACCTTTGCGGGCGCCGCGGCCGGGCTTGCCGCCGGCGCCATCGCCGCGGCTGTCTATGCCTGGCATTGCCCGGACGACAGCCCGCTCTTCCTTGCCACCTGGTACACTATCGCCATTGCCGTGGTCACCATGGCCGGGGCGCTTGCCGGCCGCCGCTGGCTTCGCTGGTGACGGCATAGGTCAAGTTGCGCTTCTACGGTTTGACGGAGATCATCGCGGCGGCCTCCGGCAGGGGCTAGCCTTCCTTCATTGGGCAACCGGACCAGTGAAGGAGCTTGCACATGTCATTCAAGACCATACTCGCGCTCATCGGCACCGCGACGAGCGAAGCGGACCTCGACAAGGCCATCGCGCTTTCGGCGGAACTGGAGGCGCACCTTTCGGTGGTGGTGCTGCGGACCGCGATCTCGACGTTCGGCGTGGACTATCCCGCCGCCGCGGCGTGGCTGGATGCGCGCCAGAAGGAGATCGACGAATTGATCGACGTCCGGCACAAGGCGGAAGACCGCTGCCGGAGAGGCGGCCTCTCCTTCGATATCGATCATATCTACGACGACCGCTTCATCATCGAAAGCAATATCGGCATGCGTGCTATGTATGCCGATGTGGTCGTTCTTGGTGAGGGGATCCGTTCGGATGACGACCTGCGCAAAGCCGCCGTCAATGCCACGGCTTTCGATTCCGGAACGCCGCTCGTCCTCATGCCGGCGCTGCGGCCGACGTCGCTGAAACCGAAGAACGTGCTCTTCGCCTGGAATTCCCGCCCGCAGGCGGCGAGCGCCGCGAAAGCCGCCGCCGGGATGCTGGCGGGCGCCGACGCGGTCCACCTCGTCGTTGTCGATCCGGACGCCTCCTATTTCGGCAACGGCGGAGAGCCGGGCGCCGACATGGCGGCCTTCCTCTCCCGGCACGGCGCCAAGGTCTTCATCGAGCAGCTTGCGAGCGGAGAGCGGGCGGCGCAGGACGTCATCCGCCAGCATGCGCTGGAGCTTGGCTGCGACATGATCGTCATGGGCGCCTACGGCCATTCGCGTCTGCACGAGCGGGTCTTCGGCGGCGTCACCGCGTCGATCCTCGAAGACTGCGACGTGCCGGTCTTCCTGATGCGGTGACGGCATAGGATGTTCCGAAAAGACGACAGGAGGTGACTATGCCTGAATGCGATACGATGACGACCGAGCATGCCGCCGCACCCCTTGCCTGGCCGGTGATCGGCACGGAGCCTTTCCTCCGGGCGCCGTTCGAGATCGGCCTGGCGATGCATCGCTACTGGCTGGTCGCGGCCTCGCGGCTGCTTCAGGACCAGGCCGCGCATCTGCAGAACCTTGCCGAATGCAGCGATCCGCTGAGCGTGCTGGTCTGCCAGACGGAGCTTGCCGAAAAGTCCGTCGCAGCCGGTCTCGAGGATCTGCGGCGCGGTGTCGATACGGTCGCGGAGGCCGCCGACGAGCCGCCGCAATAGAGTATCGGAGGGAACGTGCTTTCACTGAAATCGCTCGGCGGGGCGGGAACCGTTACCGGCTCCAAGCATCTGCTCACCCTCGACGGGCATCGTATCCTCGTCGATTGCGGCCTCTTCCAGGGCCTGAAGAACCTGCGCGAACTCAATTGGGCGCCGCTGCCGGTCCCGCCGCACGATATCGACGCGGTGATCCTGACCCATGCGCATCTCGATCATTGCGGATACCTGCCGCGGCTGGTGCGGGACGGCTATCATGGCAAGGTCTACGCGACGCCGGCGACCCGGGACGTCGCCGAACTGATCCTGATGGACAGCGGTCATCTGCAGGAAAAGGATGCGGAATTCCTCAACCGGCACGCACTGTCGCGGCACCGGCCGGCCCTGCCGCTCTATGGCGTGCGGGAGGCGCAAAGAGCGGTCGGGCACTTCTCGACCGTGGCCTTCGGCCAGACGGTGCGGCTTGCCGGCGGCGCGTCGTTCCGCTTCCGGCCTGCGGGGCATATCCTCGGCGCGGCGAGCGTCGACCTCGAATGGGGCGGCCGGCGCATCCTCTTTTCCGGCGATATCGGCCGCTATGGCGATCCGCTCATGCCGGACCCGGCCCCGCCGCCGGCGGCCGACTATATCCTGATCGAATCCACCTACGGCGACCGCCTCCACGACAGGACCGATCCGGCCGCGGCGCTGGGCGCGATCGTCGAGCGGACGATCGGACGGGGCGGCACGCTCGTCATTCCGGCCTTTGCCGTCGGGCGGGCGCAGGAGCTCCTCTATTATTTCTGGAAGCTGGAGAAGGCGGGCCGCCTGCCCGCGGTTCCGCTGTTCCTCGACAGCCCCATGGCGATCGAGGCGACCGGCCTTCTGGGCCGCCACATGCAGGACCATCGCCTCGGCGGGGAGACCTGCAGGGCGGTCAGCGCCATCGCCCGCCATGCGCAGGATGTCGAGGCCTCGAAGGCGATCAGCGCGAACCGCTTTCCCAAGATCGTCATTTCCGCATCGGGCATGGCGACCGGCGGCCGCGTCCTGCACCATCTGAAGGCCTTTGCGCCCGATGCGCGCAACACGATCCTGCTTGCCGGCTTCCAGGCCGCCGGAACGCGGGGCCGCTCGTTGCAGGAGGGCGCGGCCGAACTGAAGATCCACGGCGACTGGGTGCCGGTCAAGGCGGAGGTGGCCCATCTCGACATGCTCTCGGCCCATGCCGATGCCGGCGAGCTGATGCGATGGCTCTCCGCCTGCCCGCGCCCGCCGCGCAAGGTCTTCATCGTGCATGGCGAGGCGGAGGCGTCGGAAGCCCTGCGTATCCGCATTGCGCGGGAGCTCGGATGGCCGAGCGTCGTGCCGCGTCTCGATCAGGAATTCGAGCTTTGAACCCGGCCGGCTTCAGGCCCGGCGGTGCTTGGGGGTGACGCCGTAGGCCTTCTTGAAGGCCGTGGTGAAGCTGGAGGGATTGCGGTAGCCGGCGAGATAGGCGGCCTGCGAGATCGGGATACCGTCCCGCTCCAGCGCGATGCGCGCCGTCTCCAGCCGCTGCTGGCGGATGAAATCCGATACGGCGATGCCGAAACGCTCCTTGAAATGACGCTGGATGGAGGACGTGCTGATGCCCACCGCCCGCGCGATGCGCTCCAGCGTCAGGTCCTCGCAGACATGGGCGAGGATGTAGTCGCGCACCTTCTCGCTCTGCCGCCGGCTTCCCGCCGACGGCTGGTTCGGCGCGGCCCTGTCCGCCTCCACCAGCACCGAGCAGGCCTGGCACAGGATGTCGAAGGCATGGGCATTGCGATGGAGCGTCAGGAGCTCGCCCGCCATCGCCACCGGCGGCTTGAGGATATGCTCGGCGGTCTGGACGAGATGCCGGTTCGGCGCAAAGCGGAAGGTGGCGAGGTGCCGGGAGAAGAACGCCCTCAGCTTGGGCATGCTCGTCGGCTGCGAGCGGATGAGGCGGTCGATCCACGGCTGCGGTGCGGAGATCATCACCTTGCGCAGCGGCGTGGTGCTCTCGTTGACGAACCGGAGCTGGCAGTCGCGCGCGACGTTCAGCAGGAAGACGACCGGCTCCGGATGGGCCTCGTCGCCCGCCTCGATGCGGAAATGCTCCCCGTCCATCACGAAATGCTGCTGGCCCTGCAGCAGCACCATCAGCAGGAATTTCGGCCAGACGTCGTAGAGGTTGTCGTCCGGCGTGCAGCTTGCCGGACCGTCCATTGCGCCCACGAAGAGGTGCTGGGGAATTTCCGGTTTGATCCTGATGTTCAAGACGCCGCCCTCTCGCATCGCCCGACCCGCCGATATGACTGCGGCTGCCTCCTGCGCGAAGTTTTCTGAAGCCTGCGCGAAAGTCTTTGCGGTCGACAGCCGAACCAAGCTACTGGCATAGTTGACTGCGTTAATCAAGTTTAATCGCCGGCCGTCGCGCCGGCCTTCGTGTGTATGGGTTCGGGAAAATGTGGGGCACTCTTTCGCCGTCTGTCGGTCGGCATCGGATCATGCTTTTGGCCGCAGCGAGCATTGTGACGCTGAACGCGGCTGCTGCGCAGGAGAGGAAGGCCGGCGAGGACAGTACCGCGCTGGAAGCGGTGGTCGTCGAGGGCGGCACCGACGAGAGGGGCGACGGCCCGGTCGGCGGCTACGTCGCGAAGAAAAGCCTTGCCGGCACCAAGACCGACACGCCGATCGCCAGGACGCCGCAGACCGTCTCCGTCGTCTCGAAGGAGCAGATCGAGGACCAGCACGCCCAGTCCGTCGCCGAGGCGCTGCGCTATACGCCCGGCGTCTTCACGGAATATCGCGGCGCCTCCAACCTGCGCGACGAGATCTTCGTGCGCGGTTTCTCCTATGTGCCGAAATATCTCGACGGCCTCTTCCTCGGCGGCGATCTCTCCTATGCCAAGATCGATCCCTATCTCCTGGAGCGCGTCGAGCTGATCTCGGGGCCTGCCTCCGTGCTCTACGGGCAGGCCAATCCCGGCGGCATCGTCAACATGGTCAGCAAGAAGCCGACCGGCGCGCCGCTGCGCGAGGTGGAGCTTTCCCTCGGCACGGACGGCTATGTCTCCGGCGGCTTCGACATCAGCGACGTGATCGACGAGGATTTCGCCTATCGCCTCGCCGTTACGGGCCTGTCGCGCGATCTGCAGGAGAATTTCGCCAGGCAGAAGTCCTTCGCCGTCGCGCCGTCCGTCACCTGGTCGCCGGACGAGGGCACGTCGCTGACGGTGCTTGGCGGATACCAGTACGAGCCGGATGCCGGCTACCGCAACTTCCTCGATGCGGCGGGCACCGTCACGCCGATCCCGGGCTTCGGCTTCGTGCCGCGCGATTTCTTCGTCTCCGATCCCGGCTTCGAGCGTTCCGAGCGCACGCAGGCGTGGATCGGCTACGAGTTCAAGCACGAGTTCAACGACAACCTGACCTTCCGCCAGAATGCGCGCTACCATCATGTCGACTGGCTGCAGCATACCTTGGTCTACGGCTGGCTGTCGCCCGATCCCGTCACCGGCAACAACACGATCCTCAACCGCAGCGCCCGCGGCGGCACGGACAACTGGGGCCAGTTCACCCTCGACAACCAGCTCGAGGCGAAGTTCTCGACGGGGGCGGCCGAGCACACGCTGCTCGGCGCCGTGGACTTCCGCTATCGCAAGCGGAACTACGAGTGGGGTTCGGCCGCCGCGCCCACCATCGACCTGACCGATCCGCAATACGGCACGTACGATTTCAGCTCCACCGTGCTGGCGCCGAGCGAGCTTTCGGACACGACGGCGCGGCAGGCCGGTGTCTACCTTCAGGACCAGGTGGAGATCGGTGGACTGAACCTCCTGGCGGGGCTGCGCTACGACCGGGCGCAGACCGAGATCGATGACCTTCTCGGCACCAACGACCAGTCCTATGACGAAGGCGCCCTGACCTGGCGCGCCGGCGCGCTCTACGCCTTCGACAACGGCATTGCGCCCTATGTCAGCTACGCGACGTCCTTCGAGCCGGCGCTCTACATGGCGCTGGCCGGCAAGCCCGCCTTCAAGCCGACGACCGCCGACCAGTTCGAGACCGGCGTGAAATATGCGCCGGAAGGCTCCGGCCTGCTGCTGACGGCCGCCTACTACGACCTGACGCAGAAGGACGTCATCGGCATGACGTGGCCGGGGCCTACCTATTACCAGACCGGCAAGATCCACAATCGCGGCGTGGAGCTTTCCGCCCGGGCCGAAGTCACGAACACCGTCGCCCTGCTTGCGAGCTACAGCTACATCGACTCCGTCGTGAAGGAGTCGGTCACGACCGACGAGGTCGGCAAGATGCCCTCGCGCATCCCGCAGCACCAGGCCTCGCTCTGGGCGACCTACACGGCCGATTCCGGCGCGCTCGAAGGGCTGACCATCGGCGGGGGCCTGCGCTACATCGGCACGAGCTGGGGCGACGGCGCCAATACGTTCAAGGTCGGCGCGGTGACGCTGTTCGACGCCATGGCGTCCTACGATTTCGGCGTGAAGAACCCGGACCTTGCCGGGCTCTCGCTCCAGGTCAACGTCAAGAACATCGGCGACGAGCGCTATGTGGCCTCCTGCGCGAATGCCTACGCCTGCTTCTACGGCGAAGGCCGCAGCATCGTCGCGACGCTGAAGAAGCAATGGTGAGGTTGAGGACCATCGGGCTTGGGCTTCTCGCCATGGGCCTTTCGATGACACCCGTGCCTGCGGCGGAGACGCCGCAGGCCGTGCCGCTTGCCGCAAACGGCGAGGCGCAGGGCGCGGCCACGGCCGCCGGGGCGCGGCAGGCCTTCGACCCGCAGGCCTCCGCCGGCGATTACCTCAAGGGCCGGCTGCGCGTGACGGCGGGCCGGTTCGATCTCGACCTCGTCGATGCGGAAGGCCGGCACCTGCGCCGTCTTGCCGAGGGGGCGGGAGGCGTTGCCGACTTCCAGTTCGTGGCGGAGCGGCCGGACGGCCGGCTGGTGGTGAGCGCAACGGAGCCCGGCGCCTATGCGCTGGCGATCGAGCGCAAGGTGTCCGCCGCCGACCAGCTTCCGCCGCCGCCGGATTATCTCAGCCCGACGATTGCCGACATGGCCGCCGCTCTTGCCGCCGGCCAGTCGACGGATGCCTTCTGGGCCATGGTGGCGTCAAAGGGCACGCCCCTCGTCGAGGACGGGCGGGAAGGGCACAGGATCGTCACCTTCCTCGGCCGGGGCGCGGAGCGCAACATCCGCCTCTTCGGCGCGCCGAGCGGCGACCATGAGGAACTGCAGCGGCTCGGCACGTCCGATATCTGGTTCAAGAGCTTCGAGGTGCCGGACGGCACGCGGCTTTCCTACCAGCTCGCCTTCGACGTGCCCGACGTGCCGGGCACCGCGCGGGACCGGCGCGTCGCCATCCTCGCGACGGCGAAGGCGGATCCGCTGAACCGCCATCCGTGGCCGGCCGATGCGGCGGACGCCTACAACCAGGATTCCGTGCTGGAGCTTGCCGCCGCGCCGCCGCAGCCATGGCTCGCCGAAAGGGGCAGCCCGGCGGGCACGCTGGAGCGGCTTTCCATCGAGAGCCCGACCCTCGGCAACCGGCGGGATATCACCATCTACCGGCCGGCCGGCTTCGACCCCGCGGACAAGCGGACGATCCTGCTCTTCGTCTTCGATGCGGACCAGTATCTGGAGCGCGTGCCGGTGCCGCGCATCCTCGGCAACATGATCGCTGCCGGTGCGGTGCCGCCGGTCGTGGCGGTCTTCGTCGCCAATCCCGATCGCGAGGCGAGGGCGCGCGAACTGCCCGCCAATCCCGCCTTCGCGGATTTCATGGCAAAGGAGCTCTATCCGTTCGTGGTGAAGGAAACCGGCCTTGCGGCGCCGGCCGCGCGCACGGTGCTGGCCGGATCGAGCTATGGCGGGCTTGCCGCCGTGACGATTGCCCTGCGCCACCCGCAGGTCTTCGGCAATGCGCTCTCCATGTCGGGTTCCTTCTGGTGGAGCCCGCCGGGCACGCCGGAGGATCGCAGCGAGTATGTGGCGGGGCTGGTCGCCGCCGGCCCGGCGCTGCCGCTGCGCGTCTTCCTTTCCGCCGGCCTTTTCGAGACCGGCGCGCAGGGCACGGCCGGCATTCTGGAGACCAGCCGGCACCTGCGCGACGTGCTGGAGGCCAAGGGCATTCCCGTCACCTATCGCGACTATGCCGGCGGCCACGACTACCTGGTCTGGCAGGGCGTGATCTCGGACGGGCTGATCGCGCTCTTCGGCAAGGACCGGCCGTAGGGCCGGCTTTCCTTGCGAAGAAAACATGACTAGAAGAGTTATATTTTACGGCGCGGCGAAGCTGCCGCCCGTCCGGAAGAAGGAAAGGCCATGCTCGAATCCACCGCTGTCCTGACAACCGCAAGCGGCCCCAAATATCTGGTGCAGCTGTGCAAGCACTTCGCCCACAAGATCGAGGTCAGCTACTCGGAAAGCCATGGTGAATGTCGGTTCGGCCGCGGCTCCGCCGTGCTGGACGCGGATGAGACGGGCCTGCGCATGCTCGCCCGCGCCGGTGACGAGGAGGGGCTGGCGCAGGTGCAGTCGATCGTCGAATCGCATCTCGTCCGCTTCGCCTTCCGCGAGGACATGGCGGCGCTCGACTGGCGGCGGCAGGACAGGGCCGCCTGAGCATTTCAGCATCGAAGGTAAAACCATGAAAGATTTCCGCCCGCTCGCGGCGCTTGCCGCCGCCCTTCTCTTCGCTCTTCCCGCCAACGCCGTGGATGTCGTGACGGCGCGCGGCACCGTTGCGGTCGAGGCGATGCCGAAGACCGTCGCCGTCTATGACGTCGCCGCGATCGACACGCTCTCCCGCCTCGGCATCCGCCCGGCCGGCGTGCCCGACAAGCTCTACGTGCCGGAACTGGAGCCGATGAAGGAAGGCGCGACGGAAATCGGCACGCTGTTCGAGCCGGACCTCGAGGCCCTGAGCGCGCTTGCGCCCGACCTCGTCATCGTCGGCGCCCGCTCGGCCGCAAGGGCAGAGACCGTCGCGCAGGTCGCGCAGACCATCGACATGACCATCGACGGCGACGATCTCTTTGCCCAGGCCAGGCAGCGGCTCGCCTCCTACGGCGCCCTCTTCGGCAAGCAAGCCGAGGCGGACGCCATCGCCGCCGGTCTCGACGCGAAGCTCGCCGCGGCGAAGGCGGCGGTCGCCGCCAAGGGCAATGCGCTCATCGTCATGACCAACGGGCCGAAGGTTTCCACCTACGGCCCCGGCTCGCGCTTCGGCTGGGTGCATGCGGCGCTCGGCCTTGCGCCGGCCATCGCCGATATCGAAACGGCGACCCACGGCGAGGCGGTCTCCTTCGAGTTCATCCGCCAGGCCAATCCCGACTGGCTGCTGGTGCTCGACCGCGCCGCCGCCGTCGGCTCCAACGAGCAGGCCGCGAAGGTCACGCTCGACAACGAGCTGGTCGCCGAGACCACGGCCTGGAAGAAGGGGCAGGTCGTCTACCTGCCGGCGCCGGATTTCTACATCTCGGCGGGCGGCGTGCAGTCGCTGGAGCGCGTGCTGTCGGCGATCACGGAGGCCTTCGCCGCCGCGAAATGAGCGCTGCCCTTTCCACCTCATCCTTGCGGGCGAAGGCCGCCGCGGGCCTCGGCCTTGCGGCGCTTTTCGCCGTGAGCCTTGCCGTCGGCGTCAGCCCGCTGCCGCCCGGCAGGGTGCTGTCCGATCCCGACGCGCTGCAGCTCCTTCTCGTCAGCCGCCTGCCGCGCACGCTCGCCGCCGTCCTCAGCGGCGCGGGGCTCGCCATTGCCGGCCTCATCATGCAGACGCTCTCGCGCAACCGCTTCGTCGAGCCGGCGACGGCCGGCACGGCGCAGAGTGCGGAACTCGGCATCCTCCTCGTCACGCTCTTCTTTCCCGCTGCGAGCCTGCCCGTGAAGACGCTCCTTGCCGCCGGTGCGGCGCTTGCCGGCACGTCGGTGTTCCTTGCGACGGCGCAGCGCCTGCCGCCCGCCCAGCCCTATCTCGTGCCGCTCTTCGGCATCGTCTACGGCGGCGTCATCGGCGCGGCGGCGACCTATGCCGCCTGGCAGGCCGACCTTCTGCAGTTCCTCTCGGTCTGGACGAACGGCGACTTTTCCGGCGTGCTTCGCGGGCGCTACGAGCTCCTGTGGATCGCCGCGCTGATGGTCGCCGCCGCCTTCCTCGTCGCTGACCGGCTGACCATCATGGCGCTCGGCCGCGAGGCGAGCATCGGGCTCGGCATCGACTATGCGCGCATGATGCAGGTCGGCCTCGTCATCGTCTCCGTCATCACCGCGCTCTCGGTCGTGGTCGTCGGCATGATCCCCTTCGTCGGGCTCGCCGTGCCGAACATCGTCTCGCGGCTGATGGGCGACAATGTGCGCGGTACGCTCGGCTGGGTCGCGGCGGGCGGGGCCGGGCTGGTGCTTGCCTGCGATATCGCCGGGCGCCTCATCCGCTACCCTTACGAGATTCCGGTCGGCACGGTGATTGGCGTTGCGGGCGGGTCGATCTTCCTCTGGCTGCTCTTCCGGCGGGGCGGCCATGGCTGACCGCCGCCTTCTCGCCCTTGCCGCCGCCGCGCTGCTTTCGGCCTTGGCGTTCCTGCTCATCGGGCTCAAGGGCAACATCGCCTTCGTGCTGGAGCTGCGCCTTCTCAAGCTCGCGGCGCTGGCGCAGGTGGGCGTCGCCATCGCCATCTCGACGGTCATCTTCCAGACCGTCACCGGAAACCGCATTCTCACCCCCTCGGTCATGGGCCTCGACGCGCTCTATCTCTTCGGCCAGATGCTGATGGTCTTCCTGCTCGGCGGCGTCGGCTATGTGGGCCTCGACCCGCAGGTGAAATTCGCCGTGGAGGTGCTGGTCCTGATGGCGCTTGCCTCGGGGCTGCTCCTGCCCATGCTGAAGCGCCGGCTCGACATGGGGTTGATGCTGCTCGCCGGCGTCGTCTTCGGTGTCCTCTTCCGTAGCCTTTATTTCCTGCTCGCCCGCCTCATCGATCCCAACGACTTCGCCGTGGCGCAGACGGCGAGCTTCGCCAATTTCAACGCGGTGCGCACCGATCTCCTTGCCTTCGCCGCCGTCGTCACGGTCCTTGCCGCGATCTTCGCCTGGCGGGCGCGGCATGTGCTCGACGTCGTTTCGCTCGGGCCGGACGCGGCAACCGGCCTCGGCGTGAACTGGGCGGCGTCCGTCACCGGCCTTTTGCTTCTCGTCTCAGCGCTCGTCGCCGTCTCCACTGCGCTTGTCGGGCCGGTCGCCTTCTTCGGCCTGCTGGTGGCGGCTCTCGCCGAGCGTCTGGTGGTGACCCGCCGTCACGCCCGGCTCCTGCCGGCCGCCGCATTGACCGGCATCACCGTCCTCGTCGGCGGGCAGACGCTGTTCCAGCACGGCTTCGGCAGTGCGACCGCGCTCGGCGTCGTCATCGAATTCTTCGGCGGCCTCGTCTTCCTTCTGCTGCTGGTCCTCGGGAGCCGCTCATGATCCGCATCGAAAACGTCTCCTTCCGTCACCGCACGGTGCCGATCCTCAGCGATATCACGCTGACGATCGACAAGGGCGGCGTCGTGGCGCTGGTCGGGCCGAACGGCGCGGGAAAATCGACGCTCCTCTCGCTCGTCGCGCGCCTGCAGCCGCTTCAGATGGGCAACATCCAAATCGATGGCCTTCCGGTGGACGCCACGCCCGGCCGGCAGCTTGCGAGGGTGGTCGCGATCCTGCGGCAGGACACGACGGTGGCAAGCCGCCTCACCGTGCGCGAACTCGTCAGCTTCGGCCGCTTCCCGCATGGCCGAGGTCGCCTTTCGGCAGCGGACCATGCCATCGTCGACGCCGCGCTCGCCCGCTTCGACCTTGCCGATCTTGCAGGCCGCTTCATCGAGACGCTGTCGGGCGGCCAGCGCCAGCGCGCGCTCGTCGCCATGGCGTTCGCGCAAGGCACGGATTACCTGCTGCTCGACGAGCCGCTGAACAATCTCGACATGTACTATGCCCGCGAGCTGATGCGCGCGCTGCGCGCTGCCGCCGACGAGAACGGCAAGACCGTCGTGATCGTCCTGCACGACATCAACCAGGCGAGTGCTCATGCCGACCGGATCATCGCCATGAAGGGCGGGCGGATCCTTGCCGACGGCGCCCCTTGCGACATTCTCACCCCCGACATGCTGGAAGTCGTCTTCGGCCTGCGCGCACCCGTGGAGACGATCGGCGGAAGGCCGTTCGTGCTGCACCAGCTCTAGGCGCGAAGGGGGAGGGCGCTGCCGGCTCTCGTTCGCGACCTGCCGGGCCTAGCTGGTCGCCATCATCGCCGCGACCTCGTCGAGATGGACGAAGCCGAAGCCCCGGGTCTTGAGCGCGAGGATGCCCGAGATCACGCCGGCGCCGGCGGCGCGATGCGGCTGGTTTATATGGGAGATGATGACGTCGCCGCTTTTCGCCCCGGCGATGCGCTTGTGCGCCATGCGGGCGGAAGCGCTGGCGCCGAAATCGCCGTTGAGCGAGAAGCCTGCGATCCGGAAGCCCATCGAACCGATCACCGCCATGGCATCGGGGCTGTAGAGCGCGGTCGCGTCGCGATACCATGCCGGGGTCGTGCCGAACGCGCGGGTGATCGCTTCGGCGCCGCCGCGCACCTCCTGCGCCACCGCGGCGGCCGTGCCGGCCGGCACCAGGCCATAGGGGCGGCCGGTACCGATGACCGCGGACAGATGCTTCGCGCCGTGGTTCTCGACGACGAAAAGGTCCGGATGCTCCTTCAGCAGCTTGATCGTCGCCGGATTGCGGTCGAGCCAGCGCTTGGTCGCGAAGATGGTGACCGGGATCCTGTTCTCGATCAGCGGACCGAGGATCCGCATGTCGGTCTCGCCCATGCAGGCATCCAGCGTTACCGCCACCTGCGATATGCCATGCGCCGGGGTGAAGTGCATGTGCGGTTCGACCAGATTGGAGCCGCGCGCCGTTCCGGCACAGATGGCGTAGCAGCAGGCGGCGATGAATTCCCGGCGGCGCATGGCGATCCCTTATACTTTCCCGATGCAGGCAATGGCCCGTTCTATCGGTCGGGCGATAGACCCGTGGTCTGTTCCATCCGGCGCATGCAATCGTCGTTTCCGACGAAGCGATAGGCGCTATAGACGGCAAGCCCATACTCCTCGTCGCCGACCAGGGCAACGCTGGCGGACTGCAGGTTCTGAAAGCGCCCCCGCAGATCGCTCCATTGATTGAAGACCTGACGCTCCTCGTCCATGATGGTGCGCTTGAACAGGCGGTCGCTGCCGGCGGCGGGCGCATGCGCCACGTCGACTTTCTCGTCCGGCTCGCCAAGTTCCCTGGTCATTTTGGCCGTGATCCCGGCAAACATCCCGCGTGTGAACGTGCCCTGGTCGTCGTCCTCGTTATAGGGCGTGATGGCGACCAGATTGCAGATGCCGACATCCTGGACGAAGGCGAGGATATATTCCTGGTAGTCGGGATCAGGCCGGGGAACCGCCGGGCACACATATTGCCCCGTCGAATCCGGCGGATTTACCGCAAGCGGTTCGCACCTCAGCTCCGAAGGGCGGGCAGATTGTGCGACGCCGAACGGCATCAGGTTCGGAAGATCGGCAGGCTGCTGGACTGCCAGCGCGGTTGCAACGATCGCGAGAAAGCCGGGAGATGCCGCCATGGAACTGCTTGAAACCTTTTCGGCCCGCCGCGGGCAATGGCCGCACCGAATGCTATCCGCACCAGGGCAGGCGTGCCGACTCCATAGCAAAACGGCGCGATGGAAACCATCGCGCCGTGAACCGCTCCAGCGGAAATTTTCGCGTCAGTGTCAGCCGCCGAAGCCGAAGCCGGGGGGCATGTCGGTGAGCGAGATGCCGGACGGCTCCAGGCTCTTCAGAATCCAGGTCTGGTTGTTCCCGATGCGGCGATTGTATTCGGCCCAGGCCGAGACGAAGCTCTTGAAGGTCTCGTCGGCACCGTAGTTGACCGCAATCACCGAAGGCGTCGAAAGGACCGGCGTCGGCACCTTCACGTTGCCGATCGCCGGCGCCTTCTTCGAAATGACAAGGCCGTTCAGCATGGTGTTCACCAATGCGTCGGCCTTGCCGGTGGTGACGGCGATGATGGCCTCGTCGCGGGTCTTGAAACGCAGCACCTTGGCCTGCGTCAGGAACTGCTGGGTTATCAGGTCCTGCGCCGAGCCCATGTCGACGGCGAAGGTATATTTCGGATCGTTGAGCTCGCTCCAGCTCTTGTCGTTCAGCTCGTCCTTGGCCGAAACCAGCACGAAGCTGTTGTAGTAGGTCGGATCGGAAAAGGAGACGGACATGGCGCGCACGGGCGTTGCCGTCACGGCGAAGGCCATGTCGACCTTGCCGCTCTGCACGTCGAGAATGGCATTCGCCCAGCTCGATTCGACGACTTCGAGCTTCACGTCGAGGCTCTTGGCGACGTCGTTCGCCATGTCGATGACGAAGCCTTCCCATTCGCCGGTCCGCGGATCCTTGTTGAAGTAGGGCACTTCATTGAGGATGGCCGGAATGCGCAGCACGCCGCGCGCCCGGATGTCGTCGATGGTGCCCGCCGAGGCGGCGGCCGTGAACATCGACAGTGCGACTGTCGCAACGCCGCATATCTTTGCAATCAAGTTCATTGCTGGTGATCTCCATTGTTCCCCGGAATTGTCTTCTCGGTGCCTGACCGCTCTCCTGCCGGAGGCGGCTCTGTCGGCCGCATTCAGCCTATTCCGTCGTCCGATGGGCACAATGCTAGAGAGCGGGAAGAACTTATCGCGTTTTTTATATGTCTCGTCACAGGGGGCCGTTCGCGTAGTCGCCGGCGCGCGGCGGGTCGAGGATCGGCCCGACGAGCTCGCGGCGACAGTCCTCGAACAGTTGCTGCACCGTCGGATGCTTCTGGAGAAATCCCGCGCTGCCGAAATAGACGCGGACTTCCGGCAGGCTCGTGAGCTTGACCGCCGTGATCGTCTCGTCCTCCGGGCCAACGCACCAGGAGGGGATGATGGAGAAGCCGAGCCCCTCCTCGACGCAGCGCTTGACGCTCGAACTGCCGGAGGTCGAGATCGCCGGCTGGATGATACGGTCGTCGCGGTTGAGGAAATCCACCGAGAGGTTGCGCAGCGTCTGCCCGGGCTCGTAGGTGATGAACGGCTTGCCGTCGGCCCAGGTGGGAATGTCCCGCTGCTCGGGCGGGGCACCCCAGCCGCGCGGGTAGACGAGGCTCAGCCTGTAGCTGCCCAGAAGCCGCTGCGGCACCACGGGGTCGCCGAAGTAGCGCTCGGAGATGCAGATATCCAGGCTACCGTTCTTGACGAGCTCGGCAAGCACCGTATCGCGCTCCGAAACGGCGAATTCCATTTCCGGGAATATTTCCCGGAAGCGGGAGAGCACCCGGGGGAAGAGGTAGAAGAAGATTGCCTGCGGCATGCCGACCCGCAGCGACGAGCGCTGGCTTTCTATCAGCTTGGTCAGCCGTTCCAGCATGATGTCGAGCTCGGGATGGAGAAGGCTGTAGAGCGCCCGGCCGCGCGGTGTCAGCGAGATGCGCTTGGCGCCCTGTTCGCTGTCGATCAGCTTTCCCTTGAGGATCTGCTCCAGCCGCCGGACGTGATTGGCGGCGGATTGATAGCTCAGGTTGAGTTCGCGCGCTGCGCCTGAAAACGAGCCGTGGCGGGCAACCTGATAGAAGGTCTGGATGAGCGTGAGGCTGATCTCGGCCATGACGTTTCCCTTTTCCTGCACCCTCTACGGGCTTGCGTCTTTCCCGCCGATACAAATTTCATGAGCTGGCAAGGCCGTTCTCTTGTATCGACGCTGCGCGCTGCCTGCCGGCAATATCGGCGTACGAACTTAAACCTTGCCGGTCAGCAGAATGCCAGTCTCAACACCCGCCACAGCCGTCATCGTCGGCTCCGGTATCGTCGGAGCGGCGACCGCCTATTTCCTGACGCAGCGCGGGGTAAAAGTCACGCTCCTCGACGCCGTTGCCCCGGCCGCCGAAGCGACGGGCGCTGCCGACGGTGCCGTCTCGGTCGCCAGCAAACGGCCCGGGCCGATGATGACGGCAGCTCTCTCCGGCGTGGCGGTCTACCGGGAGCTGGCCGCCACAGGCCTCTTTTCCGACATTTTCAAAAGCCGCTCCACCTTCATCGTGGCGGCCTCGAACGAGGAGTGCGAGGTGCTTCATGCCCATGCGGGGGCGCTCGCCGGCGCAGGCGTTCGTGTAGAGTTGCTGGCCGCTGCCGATGTTCGCCAACGTTTTTCCGCCCTTTCCACGCAGGCAAGGCTGGTCGTGGAGGTGCACGATGAGGGCCATGCGATCGGCTACCAGATCGTCCACCGGTTCTTGACGGCAGCAGGCGTCACGGTCCGCCGCGCCAGCCCCGTGCGATCCATCCTGACGGGCGGCGGCCGATGCGCCGCCGGCGTCGTGACGCAGGACGGCGAGATCCGCGCCGATATCGTCATCGTTGCGGCGGGCAACGGGTCGGCCGAGCTCCTTCGGCTCGAAAACGTCCTGACGCCGCGCAAGGGGCAGTTGCTCGTCACGGAGCGGGCCCCGGCGCTCAACGCATCGATGCCGGGCTCCATCATGTCGGGCCGCTACCTTTTGTCGAAGGGGAGCCAGAAGGGTGGGGTAACGGTTCCGCGCGGACTCGGCCTGGTAATCGATCCGCTGCGCACGGGCCAGTTTCTGATCGGCGGCACGCGGGAAGATCACGGGAGCCGTCAGACCAACGATCTGGATGCGGTCGGCCGCATTCTTCGCCATGCGGTCGCGCTCGTGCCGAAGCTTACGAGCGTGCGTCTGCTGCGCAGCTTCGCCGGGCTCCGCACGGCGGTCGTCGATGGCTTGCCGCTCGTCGGCCGGATTCCCGGTTACGAGAATGCCTTCGTCGCCACGGGTTTCGAGGGCGACGGCATCTGCCTGGGGCCGGTTGTCGGTCGGGCCCTTGCAAGCCTCGCCTGCGGCGCAGAGCCGGCGATCGATCTCCGGCCGTTCGCCCCTTCCCGGTTCGCGGATCACGGGGTGGCGGCATGACGGGACGTTTCTTCGACTGGAACGGCTCGGCAATTCCGTTTCGTGAAGGCGAGACCATTGCTGCCGCGCTGACGGGGGCCGGCATATTGAACCTTGGCGATGACAGCGTCGGCAGCGAGGCGCGTTATTTTTGCGGCATCGGCGCCTGCCAGAATTGCCTGGTGCGCGTGAACGGGACCGTCCGGGAAGCCTGCCTGACCCGGGCCGTGGCCGGCCTGTCCGTGGCTTGCGTGGAGCGGCGAGACCATGATTGAAGCGCAAGTGCTGGTTATCGGTGCCGGACCCGCCGGACTTGCCGCGGCGATCGAGGCGTCCCGCGCCGGATTGGCTGTTACGGTTGTCGAGCAGCGCGAAACGATCGGCGGAGCGGTCTATCGGCAGGCCGTCTTGGGCGCGACGGCGACGTATCAGCCGCCCGCCGTCAGGGCCCGCTGGCGGCGTCTGGTGCATGATTTCGCCGGCTGCGGCATTACCGTCCGGCACGGCTCGGTTTTTCTCGGCATCGACGGCGACGGCCTCGCCATCCTGGAGAACCGCGGAACCGGCCATGTCGAGCCGGTCGCGGCAAAGGCCGTCATCATTGCCGTCGGTGCGATAGAGAAGGTGCTGCCGCGGCCGGGCTGGAACAAGGCCGGCGTTTCGACGGTGGGCGGCCTGCAGATCATGATGAAGGAAACGGGCCGGGCGCCCGAGGGGCGAATCCTGCTGGCCGGGAGCGGCCCCTTGCTCATTGCCGTCGCCGCACAGATGGCCCGGCTCGGCAATACTCCGGTCGCGGTGGTGGAGGCGGGCGATCCGTTCCGCCACCCGCTAACGGGTGTCGGGCTGCTGGCCTATCCGACCCTTCTCGCCGAGGCCCTGTTCTATCTGAAGGATGTCTGGCTTCGCGGCATTCCCTGGCTGCGGGCGACGACCGTGGCCGGGATCGAGGCCGGGGCGGACGGCCTGGTTGCTACGTTGCGCGATTATACCGGCACGGAGCGCCGCGTCGCGGTCGACCGCATCGGATTGCACGACGGCATCCGTCCCAACGATTTCGGTCTTTCGACGCCGCCGGGGAGTTCCCCTGTCGTCGTGACGGCCGGCGACTGCCGCGAGGCCCTGGGGGCCGTGGCAGCGGAGGCGGATGGCCGGCGGGCCGCCCTTTCGGTCATCCGGCTTCTGCAGCAAAGGGAAGAGGTCGGCACTACTGCCGCGTTGCGGCGCGAGCGCAACGCGCAAGGCCTGCTTTCAGAGCTTTTCGCGCCTGTTTCCGCCCGTCCGCTTCTTTCCGGCCTGACGGACGACACCGTGCTCTGCCGCTGCGAGAACCGCACCGTGGGCGATCTGAAGGCCCTGTGCGGGAAAGAGGATCCGCTTTCGGGACGAGAGGTCAAGCATAACGGGCGCTTTGCGATGGGGGCCTGCCAGGGCCGCTTCTGCGCCGAAAACACGGCCCGGTTGATGGCGGAGCTGCGGCAGGACGCGCCGGCCCCGTCGGCCGTCGATCTCACGGGGCGCCGCTGGCCGATCCGCCCGGTCCCCATCGGCGCGCTGGTGTGCGCCTCCAACGACACAAGCAAACAGGAATGAGGCCTTCCATGCCCAGGATTCAAACCGCTGCCGTTTCCTCCGTGCAGACCGTCATCGTCCACAATCCCTTCGACGGCGCCGTGGTCGGCGAGGTTGCCGAAAGCACAGCGGCCGATGTCGCCGACGCCGTGCTCAGGGCCAAGGCCGCGCAATGGGAGTTCCGCCGCTCGACCCCGGCTGTGCGCCGCGCGATGCTCAACGCGCTTGCCGATGCGATCGCCGGGGATGCGGAGACCATGGCGCGCATCATCTCTCGCGAGATGGGCAAGACGATCCGCGAAGCGCGCAACGAGGTTCGCCGTGCCCAGAACACCCTCCGGCTTTCCGGTGATGCCGGGACGTTCCTCGATGGCGAGGCGCTGCATTGCGCCATCGTCGAGGGCGGGGCCGACCGCCTGGCGACGATCACCTACGAGCCCGTCGGCGTCGTCGGCGCCGTCACGCCGTTCAACTATCCGCTCAACCTGCTTTGCCACAAGCTTGGGCCTGCCATTGCCGCCGGCAACGCGGTCGTGGCGAAACCTTCGCCCAAGGCGCCGCTCGCGGCCGCCCGGCTGAGGGAACTGGCGCTGAAGGCCGGTTGGCCGCCGGCGCTGTTCCAGATCGTCCATGGCGGTGCGGATGTCGCCCTTTCGCTTGTGCGCTCGCCGATCGATCTCCTGTCCTTCACCGGCGGCCCGGCTGCCGGCCTGGCGCTCAAGAATGCCAGCGGTCTGGTGCGTTGCCTGATGGAACTCGGTGGAAACGATCCGTTGTTCGTCTTGCCGGACGCCGATCTCGACCGCGCGGTCGCCACGGCGATCGGCCATCGCTTCGAGATCGCCGGCCAAAGCTGCGCCGCCGTCAAGAAGCTCTACCTGCACAGGGATATCGAGCGGGTCTTTACCGAAAAGCTGCTGGCCGCGGTCGATGCCGTCGAATTCGGCGATCCGTCAAGCGACGATACGGATATGGGAACGGTGATCGACGAAGCGGCCGCCTGCGTCGTCGAGGAGCGGGTGAGGGCGACGGTTGGTGGCGGGGCGCGGTTGCTGCACGGCGGCACCCGCAACGGCACGGTCTTCGCGCCGACCGTGATAAGCGGCGTTTCCGTGGACGCGCCGGTGATCGCCGAGGAGACGTTCGGCCCGGTCATCGCCATCCGCACCTTTGCCGATGCAGGGGAGGCGATCGCCGAGGTCAACGCGGGCTCCTATGGCCTGCAGGCCGGCGTCTTCACCAATGATCATGCCCTCATCAGGATGTTCTCGCGCGATCTCGTCGTCGGCGGGGTGATGATCAACGAGGGACCGGATTTCCGTGCCGAGCATGTGCCCTTCGGCGGCGTCAAGCGCTCCGGCCTCGGGCGCGAGGGGGTTCGCATCGCGCTTCGCGAAATGTCCGAACCCAAAGTCTTGATCGATTGAGAGGCTGCCATGCGTATCGGCATCGTCGGCGCATCGGGGCGCGTTGGAACCCGGCTCGTGGAACTCGTTCTTGCCAATCCGGGGCTGGAACTGGCGGCAGCGCTGGTTTCGCCGTCGTCACGGCTGGTCGGATTGCCGGTGAACGGCGGCGGCATAGAATACCGCGCGCCGCAAGCCGCCATGAACAGCCATTGCGATGTGATGATCGATTTCTCGACACCCGCGGCGAGCCTGGCATTGCAGGAGGAGATCGGCACAAAGCCGATTCCCGTGATCATCGGCACCACGGGGTTTTCGCCGGAGGAGGAACGGCGGATAGCCGGGTTCGCCCGCCACCGGCCGATGCTCGTCAGCGCGAATTTCGCGCACGGCTTCGAAGCCTTCCGGCTGGCGGCGCTGGAATTTGCCCGGCGGATGCCCGCCGGCGAGCCCTCCGTCGCGGAGACCTATCATCTTCGCAAGAAGGCCGAGCCCTCGGGAACGTCCCGGCTTCTCGCCCGCCAGCTCTATGAAGCGCGCACCCGCGCCATGGGGTTCGCGGCGCCCGAGCCCGCCATCGCCGTCCATCGTGAAGGCGGCACCGTCGGCATCAATGAGGTGCGCTTCGAGATGGGTTCGGCGCAGGTCTCCTTCACATACCGCGTCCATACGCTGGCAGCCTATGCCGAAGGGGCGCTTGCCGCCGCCCAATGGCTGGTGTCGCAGGCCCCGGGCGCAGGTCTCTACAGTCTTTCCGACTGCCTCACCGATTGAAACATGGAAAGGATAGCTCGATGACAGATATTGCCGCACGATTCCAGGGTGTCTTCACCGCACTCGTCACGCCTTTCAAGGACGGCGCCGTGGACTACGCCGCGTTCGACAGGCTGGTCGAACGCCAGATCGCCGCCGGCGTTGCGGGGCTCGTGCCGGTGGGCACGACCGGCGAGGCCGCAACCCTTTCCGACGAGGAGGCGGATGCGCTGATTGCCAGGACGGTCCGGCTTTCGGCCGGGCGTGTCCTGGTCATGGCCGGTGCCGGCGCCAACGATACACGCAAGACCCTCGAAAAGGTGAGGGCCGCCGAGCGGGCAGGGGCCGATGCGCTGCTGCTGGTCACGCCCTACTACAACAAGCCGACACAGGCCGGCCTGATCGCCCACTACAGCGCGGCGGCCGGCGCGACCGCCCTGCCGATCATGCTCTATTCCGTGCCCGGCCGCTGCGGCGTCGAGATCGCACCGGAAACCTGCGCAACGCTGATGCAGCGTCATTCCAACATCGTCGCCATCAAGGAGGCGGGTGGTTCCTCCGCGCGCGTGACGCAGCTACGCCAGGCCTGCGGCGACAGCCTGATCGTCCATTCCGGCGATGACGGCCTGACGCTCCCCTTCCTTTCCGTCGGCGCCGCGGGCGTGACCAGCGTGGTTGCCAATATCGCCCCGTGCGAAATGGTCCAGCTCGTCAATGCGTTCCGCGCAGGCGATACCGCGCGCGCCTTGCTGCTGCACGAGATGATCGCCGAACTGACCGAAGGCATGTTCATCGAGTCCAATCCCGGCCCGGTGAAAGCGGCGCTGGCGCTTTCCAATCTCGCGGGGCCGGAAATGCGCCTTCCGCTGGTGCCCGTTTCCGACGCCAATCGCGAAAGGCTCGCTGCGATCCTCAACCGTTTCGGCTCGGCGGCAAGCACCTTCCAAGAAATGCGCTAAGGCCGGCAACGAGCTTTGCATTGCCCGGTGCCGGCCCTCATAACACACTGAGAGAAAACCGGTTCATGCCTTTGTCTTGGGCAGGCCGGAGAAAACAGGGGAACAAGATGAGCGACATGAACAGCATAGGCGCGAATGCCACGATTGCCGTCGGACCGTTCTTTCATTCCGGGGAGGCCGAATGACCTACCACTGGGATTTCCAATCCATCTGGCCTTTCTGGGATCTGTTCCTCTGGGGGCTTTGGATCAGCATCGTCTACACGGTCGGCTCGATCGTCGCGGGCATTCTCATCGGCTTCCTGACCTGCGCGGCTCGGCTTTCGGGCTGGACGGTCCTGAATATCATCGCCCGCGTGTATCAGGAGGTATTCCGCTGCACCCCGCTTCTGGTGCAACTGCTCTGGTTCTACTACGCCTTTCCCTTGCTGGTCGGCGGGTCGATCGACAACCGCGTGGCGGGGATGCTGACGCTCTCGCTCTATGTCGGAGCCTTCTATGCGGAAATCTTCCGCGGCGGCATCGTCTCCATCGATCGCGGCCAGCGGGAGGCGGCGGCGGCAATCGGCATGAGCCCGTGGCAATCGATGACGAGGATCGTCCTGCCGCAGGCCCTGAAGCGCATGCTGCCTTCGTTCATCAACCAGTCCGTCATCCAGTTCAAGAACACCTCGCTGGTCTCGGTCATCTCGGTCGCCGACCTCGCCTACATGGCGGCGGTCGTGAACGGGCAGACCTATCGCCCGCTCGAATCCTACACCGTGATGGCTGGTCTCTACATCGCCATGCTCCTGCCGCTCACCCAGGCCGCAGACTGGATCGAGCGTCGGCTCCGGGTAAGCGACTGAAGGCGGAAAAGAGGAAACGCGACCATGGCCATCCACACGAATGCACCGATTCTCGAAACCGTCGGCCTGCGCAAGAGCTACGGCGCCCATGAAGTGCTCAAAGGGCTCGACCTCAGCCTCGATCGCGGCGAAGTCGTGGCCTTGATAGGCCCTTCCGGTTCCGGCAAGTCGACGTTCATCCGCTGCCTGAACATGCTCGAGACGCCGACCGGCGGCACCTTGCGCTTTCGCCAGAAAGAGGTGCATCCCGGATTTCGCGACAAGGGAGAGCAGATCGGCATCGGCACGCTGCGCCGCCATGTCGGCATGGTGTTCCAGCACTTCAATCTCTTCCCCCACAAGACGGTCCTGCAGAATGTGACGGAAGGGCCGATCACCGTCTGCAAGACGCCGAGGAAGGAAGCCGAGGAACGCGCGATGCATCTCCTGGGGCAGGTGGGGTTGTCGGAAAAGCATGCCGCCTATCCCAATCACCTTTCCGGCGGCCAGAAGCAGCGTGTGGCCATCGCCCGTGCACTTGCGATGCAGCCGGAAGCCCTGCTGCTCGACGAGGTGACGAGTGCGCTCGATCCGGAACTGGTGGGAGAGGTGCTTGCCGTTATCCGCAAGCTCGCGGAAGACGGCATGACTATGGCCATCGTGACCCATGAAATGGCATTCGCGGCCGATGTCGCAAACCGGGTGCTGTTCCTCGATCAGGGGGTGATCGCCGAGGAGGGATCTCCCGACCAGGTGATCCTCAATCCGCAAAATCCGCGTCTGCAGGGCTTTGTCGCCCGGTTCCACGGATAAGGCGATGGCGAGGCTGCGCATTTCGATCGTCGGCGCCGGCAGGCTGGGGACCGCTCTTGCCGCCCTGCTTGCGGGCCAGGACGAGTTTACCGTCGACGTGATCGACCCGTCCGAGGATGCCCTCGACAGGTTCGACCAAAGGCAATTGCCGATCCGCGCCCATCTGCTGCGCCACCGCGAGGACCTGCCGGCGATGCTGGCGAAGGCGGATGTGACGGTCGCGGCCGTTCCCGAAGCTGCGCTCGATCAGGTGGCCGCGGCTGCCGGCGCGGCCGGGACGCATTTCCTCGATTTTTCCCCGGCCAAGGCCCATGCGCAATCGCGCCTGCGCGAACTTTCGCGCGAGCGGGCGGTGTTCAGCGGTTGCGGCGTCTCGCCCGGCATCATCGACAATGTCGCGTGCGGACTGGTGCACGAATTCTCGCCGATTACCGATCTGACGATACGGGTCGGCTCGATCCCTCGCTTTCCGACGAACCGGCTGGGTTATGGCCAGATCTGGAATGTCGACGGCCTGATCGACGAATACACGCGGCCATGCGCCGCCATACGCGACGGCCGGCAGGTGATGATCGAGCCCCTGGAGGCCTACGAGCGCATCGTCATGGACGGTGTGGGCTACGAATGCTTCACCACGGCCGGCGGACTGGAGGACCTCGAAGCCCTGACCGCCGCCGCCCCGCGAAACGTCGTCTTCAAGACGCTAAGGTATCCGGGGCACCTGGAATACATGCGGTTCCTGCTCGACGACCTCGGCTTGCGCGGCCGGCGCGATATGCTCAGGAGCCTCCTTCTCAACGGTCTGCCCGTCATTCAGGACGACCTTCTGCTGCTGGTGGTAACGGCCCGCGGCGAGCGCAACAGCCAGATGGCGGAACGCACGATCTCCCATCGTTTCGTCCCGAACCCGAAAATCGCCCCCTTCAACGCCCTGACAACCGTCGCCGCCGGCTACGCCGCAACATTGCTGCTGCTGTTTGCACGCGGAGAGATCGCCGATGCGGGGCTCGTACCGCATCAGCGGATCGAGACGGGCCGCCTGTTCTCCGAGCGGTTCTTGTGCTCCTTGAAATGCGATTGAGGCAGTAGCGTAGGAGTGCCCTTCCGACGTTGTCGCCCGCGGCGGGGAAACGTCCAACCGTTACGGGATGTTGAAACCCCACAGGCCCGCTCTAATGTAGAAGTGTCAAACACAGGAGCTGTCCATGGGTATTTTCAGCCGAATTAAGGAGAAACTCTTTGGAAATTCAAAGGAGAATCCGAACCACACCGTGACTGCCGATGCCGGTCAATCCGTAGCCGCCGGTGTCACGGCGACGTCCACGACGGGCAGTAAGGCAGGTCCCGCCCAGACGCCGGAGGCTGCCGAACCCAGCCTTAGCAACGAAGTTACCGCCACGCTCGCAGGTGCCAATGCCGAACCCGCAGCATCGGTGCGAGCCGAAGCCGTCGATGTCGCCGCTATCATGGATGCTGCGGTCAAGAAGAGTGGCCAGAAGCTCGATTGGCGCCGATCGATCGTCGATATGATGAAGGCGCTGGATCTGGATTCGAGCTTGTCTGCCCGCAAGGAGCTTGCCGACGAACTGGGCTTCACGGGCGACAAGAACGATTCTGCCACAATGAACGTGTGGCTTCACAAGGCGCTCATGAAAGCGCTCGCCGACAACGGCGGCAAGGTGCCGCCTGAATTGCTCGACTGAAACAAGCAAGGCTCCTCCACGACGATCACTTTCGGCATCGGTGGAGGAGCCTGTCGCCAATTCCTGGGCTGTGTAGGTCGTGAGTTCATGCCGAGGCGCAACTTGCTGGCTCTGTGAGCCTATCCGCGCGACCGCCTCTGCGCGAATTGCTTTTAGCGAAACGCTTCGGCTGGCGTTTTGTATTCGAGGCACTTGCACGGGCGCGCCGATCGCAAATCTTGTTCAGGTCGTACCCAGTGATGGAAAGCGGGTTCACATCTCTCGAAAGCCATTTCCTGGTCGTCCGTTCGTATTCCCGCCGGTGCCCTCTTGCCAGGGTGATTGCGGATCGTAGAACGAGGCTGCAGAGCCAATACCGGCGTCAAGGAGGAGTTGAACGCTGTTCCATGTGGAAGGTCAATGGCGTGTGCTATAGGGCAGGACCTGCATCACGCCGATGAGCCGCTCCATGATCGCCGCGATTGGTGATCGTTGTTGCGCAGGAGAAAGGTGAAGCGGCTGACCGGTTCGACCGGCGAGGTCAAATTCGCCCTGCTGAACTTTTGGCGAAACTGAAAGAGGTCGCACTCCCAGTGGCCGAATTGCTTGTGATCGGCGAGTGTCCGGGCGGCGTAGGATGTTGAGATCCGGAATGAAGTGCGGCCGTGCCGGCGCCTGGCATGCCGCCGCCAGCGTCGTGCAGAATGTTCCGGCAGATACCTCCAGAGCTTGGAGCGCTAACGCCAGGCGGCGCTTCGACATAGGCGTTCGGGCGCTCCGTGATCTCCAGAAGGTGGGCCGGCAGGGGGACTGTTTACCCGGATCGCTTTTTGGATTCTGTTATAGAGGTGATTTGCGGGGAGGCCCACGATGGATTGCCCAAGCTGTGGCGGCACAGATCTGATCAAGCGCGGCAGCAAGGCCGGGCATCAACGCTACCGATGCCGCGCCTGCGGGCGCTATAGCACCGACAGCCCGCCCAAATTCAGCGCCCAGACCAAGGCCATGGCGATCGAGATGTACATGAACAGTATGGGCATTCGGGCGATCGGCCGGGTGCTTCGTGCTTCGCCCGCGACGGTGCTGAACTGGATCCGCAAGGAGCATGCGGTCCTGCAGCACAAGCTGGCCCAGGCCGAGCCGACCGACACCGGGATACCCGATGTCATCGAGATGGACGAGATCTACACCTATGTCCAAAAAAACAGCGGCGGGCGGTGATCTGGACGGCCTATAGCCGTCGCCGCCGCCGGGTCGTCGCATACCATATCGGCGACCAGGGCGTGCGCAGCGCCATCGCCATCTACGATCTGGCCAAGGCCGCCGTCGGCCAGATCGGCGCCATCTTCACCGATGCCAACTCCTGCTATCATCTGGCCTTCGAGCGGATCAAGGCGACCGAGCCGCATCGGCAGACCAAGGCACAGACCCATCTCATCGAGTCCTCGAACGCCTCGTTCCGCGACATGCTGGCCCGCTTCAACCGAAAAACAAAGCGGGCTTCCAAGTCACTCGAAATGCTTCAGATCACAATCGACATCTTCATCGCAAGAAAGCGCCTCGCGAGTCCAAGATGAACAATCCCGCCGGCAGGGGAGGGAAGGCGCGGGCCGCCGCGAGGGCGGTGGAGCCGGCGTCGGCCGGCGGCGTGGTGTGCGGTGACGCGGAGCCGTCCGGGGCGTCGAATTCGCTAGCCGATAATACGGGGCATTTCTTATATTGTGAGCGATAATGCCATCTATCGCTCAAGCAGTTCTATGAGCGCGTTGTGCGTGCCGACAAGTCGATGGATCGCCATCAAGCTGATGGTCGACCGCAGCGCTGAAAGCCAGACGGTCGTGGAAATGCGCAAGCAAATCTCTGCGCTGTTTGAGGAGCAGCGCCGTGACATTCAGATGTAGCAGACGCCATCGGCCATGCAAGCCGATAAGGAGAGGGCACGAAGGCGTCGGCTTACTCCGATGACAACTGGCCCTGGATCGGCCGGCGCCCACCGGTATCGATCCTGCCATCGCGGCCCAGCAGCACACGACTGCCGCCGGCCGCGACGCGTTGCCCGTGAGCAGACTGGCCCGGCGAAAAATATCCAAGATGAACAGCGCCGGCTGATCCTTCGGCAAGCCGAACAGGAGCGCCAAGCGTGATAATGACCGGGATAGCAAGGAGCGCCAGTTACGGCTTTACTCCTGCGTCAGGCCGTCGAAGACTTCCAGCAGGGCGTCCACGATTGCCTGGCCGAGCGCATTGGCCGCGGCAGCGATCTGCTCGTCACCTTGATCGCGCGCCGCCAGGCAAAGGTTGCCGCCCTCCTCCGCAACGATCGCTCTCGCCCGCTCAATTGCCCATTGCGCAAGATCGCTGCGATTTTTGATCGTGACAGTTTCCATGCTGGTGACCTCGATTACAGTTTCTTGGATACCGTGCGATAAGATTTTGGCGAGCGCATCGAGTTTTGCGTATGCGCTTGTCTCAATCGGCTCTTGCCGTTCCCTAGCGGTCTTTGGCGATTGGTACCATAGCGATCAGCAGACGACTGTCGTATCGCTTGACCTTAAACCACGATCACGGCTGATTTCCATCCCAACAGTCTCCGGCATTGTGATGCCCTGGTGCAGGATGTCTCCCGCTCGCTTCGTTGAATGTCTTATCCTGATGTGTTGGACGCCGATTAATCTCGCCTCGGCTCTGCAATGCGAACGCTCGTGGATTGAGGCCATGGAGGCTGGAGCTGAGCCGATCCTGGATGAACCGGGCTCAAGGCGCTTGCTGACGTTCATACGCAATTGTCGCCGCTTAGAAGCATTTGCGGACGACGGTCAGTAGTATGACACCCACAAGGAGGAGCGGCTACCAGTCTATATCCGGGTCGCTTAGATAGGCAGGGATTTGCGCATTCGCCCCGCCGGCAGCCTGGAGCAAAGCCACGCAGCGGTCACGCTCCATCTTGATTGCTTCAACAATCATTTTGACAGGGCCTTCTGGCCGCAGGCGAGATGCCGGGCGGCAATCGACCAGGCGGGCCGCTCCGTGCTTGAATGAAATAGGCCAATCTCCGAGCTCAATCGCTTCTCCTCGGCGACATGAGCCGGGAGAATGGCAAGCTTAGCTTGCGTCAGCATTTTCGGACCCTTAACCGTGCGCCGATGCGACGAACGACGCGAAGGAAAACGGTTGTGGCGTGATATTGCCATACGGCGTATAGGTGCCGTCCTCCTGAAACGGTGGGTGAAACAGCGCGCGCTCGAACTTCTGCTCTGCAACCAGAGAGGCTCTTCTGAAGAGTTCACGCACAAGACGCCATCGACTGCGACTTGAGCGAACAAATGGTCGAGATGCGATGAACACGACCCTTCATATCTGGCTGTCTCATCCGGTGCCTTGACTGGGATGGCAGAGATGCGCGTTGTCCACGTCACGCTGGTATTGCGCAAGCAGAGAGCCCTCAACAATCAAGTCCTTTCTGATTTCTGTCCTACAGAGGAATGCCGGCGTGATTTTTCAGCAAGTTATAGGAGAGCAAGCTGGTCTATCCTTTTGCGACATTGTTTATATATCAACTGCAATTGGAAGCCGTCTCACCTGCTCCATGGGTTGATCAGTTCGATGCCAAAGCCCTCAAAATCCTTGATGTTGCGCGTTGCGAGCGTGAGGTCGTGTGCAATCGCGGTGGCTGCGATCAGGCCATCCATCGATGACATGCCTCGGCCCCTTCGCTTTGCATGCCCCATCAAATCGCCCCAAGCTAAGGCAACACGTTCTTCCACTGGAATGACACGATGCTCGAAACGTTGTGGCAGATCGCAGGCAAGCCACTCGGTTAGTGCATCGCGTTTTCGCCCGTTGTCCATAAGGGCAACGCCCCGGCGAATTTCCGCCAGCGAAATGACACTTAGAAAGGAGCGGTCCTCATCGAGTCGGCCCAACCATTCGAGAACGTGGTCTTCAGGGCGCGGCTTTGTTACCTCTGACAGAACATTGGTATCGAGTAGAATTCTCACAGCGACAAATCACGTGGTTCGTCGCGCTGACGCTCAAGGTCTAGATCGGCGCTTCGTAGGGGCGAGTCCATCAGAAACTCAACAAGCGTGCCCCTGCGTACGGTCTTCCGTTGCCATTCTTCGACAGAAACGACAACGACGCTTGGCTTGCCGTTTCGGGTAATTGTCTGCGGTGCGGATTGCGCGCGGTCGATGACCTCGGAAAGTTTTGCTTTTGCGTTGGCGACGGTCCAGATTTTTTCGTCGTGTGGTGATGGTTGCATAGTGGATGCCTGATGACTAGAGTGACTATGATGACTATATAATCCAATGCTGGATGAGCGACAAGTAGCTTGACGACGGGGGAAGGGAACTCAGAGCCCGGCAGCCTTGGTGAGGTTGACGCGGAACCTGTCGCGGCGGCGCTGGTAGCGGCGGGTCATTTCGGCGGAGGCGTGGCCGAGCTGCTTCTGGACGTGGCGTTCGTCGATTTCGGCCGAGGAGGCGAGGCCGGCGCGCAGCGAATGGCCGGCGAATTTCTGCCCGCGCTCGGCCTCGGGAAGATCGCCGCGCACGCCGGCGGCCAGCGCCGTCTTCCTGACGAGGCGGGCCACCTCCTGGTCGTTGAGCCGGTCGGGGCCGACGTCCTTGCCTTTGCCGGTCACGCGGCGGAAGAGCGGTCCCCTGGCGATCCTGGCAAAGCGGATCCAGGTTTCGAGCGCGACGACGGGGCAGGTGGCGTCGCAGGAGCCGCGGCCGATCTCCACCTCGCGCCAGCCGGTCTTGCCGCGCAGCGTCAGGAGCAGGCCCCGATCGAAGATTTCGACCCAGCCGCGTCCATCCTCGTTCTGGTCACGCCCGAGGTCGAGGCCGGTGATTTCCGAGCGGCGCAGGCCTCCGGCAAAGCCGATCAGCAGCATGGCCCGGTCGCGCAGGCCACGCAGGCTTGCCCGGTCGAGCGTCTCCAGCATGGCGACCAAATCTTCCGGCAGGATCGCTTCCTTCTGGCGCGGCGGGGCGGCATGCCTGTTGCGGATGCCGGCAAGGATGGTGGCGATGGCCCGGTCCCTGCGGTCGAGCTTTTCTCCGCCGCGCTGGGCATAGTTCCAGCAAAGCGACGACAGCCGCCGTTCGATGGTCGAAACACTCATCGGCCTTCCGGCGCCTGCAGACGTACCCGCGGCGCAGGCGGTGATGTAGAGGCCGACGACCTGCGGGTCGGCAGGAAGAAGCGGAAGGTTCTGCCGCCGGCACCAGGCGGCAAAGTGCTTCCAGTCGGAGGCATAGGCGCGCCGGGTATTGGCGGAGGCGGCGGCCTCGACATAGGCGCGGGCGCGATCGGTGAGATCCCGCAGATGCGCGGTCGCGCCGGAACGGCCTTCCGGGGAAGGGGAGGGGAGGACCGTCGACATCGGCGCAAGCGAAACATTAACCGCAAGCGCTGTATCGTCCGCCGGCGTTGCGTGTTCCGGAGCGGGCTTTTCGCTGTTCTGCTCGACGAGAGAGGTTATTTCCTCATAAGACGGCATAATGAACGATAATGCAAACTTATCGATCATTATTTATGAAAGACAAGCCGTGCGGTTTATATTGCACTCTATAGCATAAACCGCTCAGTCGGTGTAGGCTGACTGCTATGGATTCGCCCGCCGCCCCGCCCGCTTCTGCCTCGACGTTCACGTCCCCGTTGCCCGGCTGGATCCTGCCGCGCGGCCGCGAGCCGGACGAGCTTGCCGCTGCCTTCGCCGCCGGCATCGCCTTGAAATCGCTGGACGATCTTGTCCGCTCCGCGCCCGTCTGGGCCGGCTGCTGGCGGTCCCGCCAGGCTCTCAAATGTGCCGCCGTCGCGGTCCGGCTGATGGGGCGCAGCGAGGACGAGGTGGCGTTGCGCGACGCCGTTCTGCTCACCGCTGCCGGTGACGATCCCGGCCCGGCCGGCAGGGTGTTTTTGGCCACCAAAAGGTTTTCCACGCGAAAGCCCGCCTTTTCCTCGAAAGCGGTGGCCGAGCTTGCCGATCTGTTGGGGCTCGCCTGGGACGATCGGCTCACCGCGGCCGTCGACCATGCCGACGACGCGCTGCAATCGAGTCGCCCGGCGCCGTTTGCCGCGGCGGACCTGGTCACGGCCATCCAGGCCGTGCGGCCGGATGCCGAGCCGCTCGCCTGGATGCTGGCCGACCTGCTGATCGCCGCGTTGCTAAAATGGGATTGTGCCGTGCCGCTGCTGATGGCGGAGCGCTACGGGCCCGCCTTCAGGACGCTTGGGGGCAGGGGGCGCGTGCGCCCGGGCGAGCCGGCCTTTGCCCGTGCCGTCTGCCTTGCCCTCACCGAGGCGACGGGCGCGGCCCTGCGCACCGCCGGCGAGATCGCCCGCCGCGCGGAGACGCTGCGCATCGTCGCGCCAAAGGTCCGCACCAGGGGCGCCGGTACCGTCATTCAGGCCCTGCTCGACGAGGACGCCGTGGCCGCCTCGGCCCCCGGCAGTCACCTGTCGCGCTGGGCGGCGACCCGGCTGTTCGACCGGCTGGAAGGCTTTGGCGCCGTGCGGGAACTGTCCGGCCGCAGCGCGTTCCGGATCTATGGATTGTGACGATGGCTGAACCGGAGGCAAGCGGCACGCGGCAAAACCGCAGATCGACATCGGAGGACGAAGTCCTCCTGGATCGGGAACTGGCGGAGCTGCGGCCGGAGCTGCGCTGGCGGGAATGGATGCTGCGCGTCGAGGCGGTGATTTTTGCCGCGGCCGAGCCAGTCGGCCGTGAAACGTTGGCCCGTGTCGTCGGCAAGGACTGCAGCATCGACCTGCTGATCGACGACCTGCGCGCCGAACTGCGTGACCGGCCCTATGAGATCGTCTTCGTCGCCGGCGGCTGGCAGCACCGAACGCATTCGCGTTTCGCCGTTTCGATCCGGGCGTCGCAGGCGCCAGTGCGGGGAGGGGCGCCTGCCCTGTCCGACTTCGAGGCCATGGTGCTGATGGCCATCGCGTATTTCCAGCCGATCACCCGCGGCGACCTGTCAAAGATCTTCGGCAAGGAGGTCAGCCGCGACATGATCGCCAGTCTCCGCGGTGCCAACTTCCTCGCCTCCGGCCCGCGTAGCCCGACGCCGGGCGCGCCTTATACCTATGTCACGACAAAGCAGTTCCTGTCGGCCTTCGGCCTGCAGACGCTGCGTGACCTGCCGGATGTCGAGGCGCTGGAGGATGCCGGGCTGCTCAGCCGCAAGGGCGTGCAGGAGGAAGTCTTGGTGGCAGTCGAGGGCGAGGAAGAATAGATTATGATTAGGTGCGCGGAGAGTCTTCGTATTACGCGCTTTATGGCCGCATCGGTTCAGGCCAGCTCGTCGATATTCTGGCGAAGCAGCGCCGGAAATGCCTTCAGGCCACTTTGTTGAAGTCCGTCGATGAAGGCTTCGGCGGACGGCATTGTCTTGCGGAGATTGTGCCGGGCTCGTTTGATGCTGGACATCAGCGCCTCGGGAAACGCCGCACGGAGGCCGATAAGGAAATCATCCGGAGACTGGCTGGCCACACCGTAGGAAGCAAGGTCTCTTGCCGGAAAGTCCCTGAGATTCCAAGTGACGATAAGGGAGGCTTTCCCAGCGATGGCGGCTGCCAGAACGTGCCGGTCGTCAGGGTCGGGTAGGTGGAGGTCTTGGATCAAGCGGTGATAGTCGGAGACGTCCGCATCCGGCAGGACGGCCTTCATCCTGTTTCGCGTGGCTATCAGGCGTTCGATGGGCAATGCCGGCGTGTTGACAGCCAGATTACGAATCCACTCGTCATGAATGTCGTCCGTCCAGCGGGCCTCGACGAGACCGTCGAAGGCGCACTGGATCAGGACGTTGCGTAGATGGAAGGGATAGAGGACGCAGGCATCATACACCGCGACGGGCGGTTTAGAGGCCATGGGTCTGAATGAGGTCCTCTGTGTCGTCGGCGAGCGCATCCATCGCAGCCTGGCGGGCGTCGAGCTTGGATTTCAGCGCGAGTACGTCCTTCAAAAGGGCGCGACGATGCTTGCCCACGTAACGGAACGGCAGATCGCCCCGGTCCATCCGCAGGACGACGAGGGGACGGGAGATGCCCAGGATCGCGGATGCCTCGGTTGGGCTCAGTTCCTGGTCCTCGGCCAGGACAGCAACACGCTCTCCGCGCAGCATGTGCGCCAGGAGGGCTTCAACCGCGGCAGCAGCCGAGGGCGGAATCGAGAGCTTTTGTTCGCGGCCGCCCTCATGATGGACGTGAAGCTCTAGCCTGTCGCCTGCAGCGAGCTTCGGTAGGGGCGAGGCTATTCTGCGGTCCCGATCCGACAATCCGGCGAAATGAATGAGCTGGCTGGCCATGGTGCGGTCTCCTTGGCCGCAATATAGTGGGTCAGGCGATTAACTGCAATAACTGAAATCCACGAATGATGCTATGCCGTGGCGATCTTGTCGTCACAGCCAATGATACCCGGAAGCAGTCGAGCCGAGCATCGTCAAATTCGCTCGGGTGTCGGCGCCCTCTGGTTTCACATGTTCACCCCAGACTCTATAAGAAGCGCTCAAGCGCGCGGCGTTACGCGCTAGGCTCAGGACTCTTTAAATCAAAGCCAGAAGATGACTGTTGCGGCGATACATATGCTTGAGAAGAAGGTATGCGCGCATCGGTCGTATCGGGTTGCGATACGGCGCCAGTCCTTGAGCTTGGCGAAGAGGTTCTCCACCTTGTGGCGCTGGCGATAGAGCACCTTGTCGTAGGAGTATGGTATCTTGCGGCTTCGGCTGGAGGGAATGCAAGGTTCGATACCTCTTGCCTGTAGGGCGTCTCGGAACGGCGTGCTGTCATAGCCCCGGTCGGCAATGAGCGTCTTGGCTGGCGGCAAGGCATCCAGCACAAGGCGCGCGCCCCTATGGTCACTCATCTGCCCCTCGCTGAGCAGCATGATGATCGGGCGTCCCTCACCGTCGCAGACAGTGTGTAGTTTTGAGTTCAGTCCGCCTTTGGTTCGCCCGATACGGCGGGGAACATCCCCTTTTTGAGCAGGCTTGCGGCTGTCCGGTGCGCTTTGAGGTGTGTGGCGTCGATCATGATGCGTTCGGGCTTCGGGCCGTCACCGGACAGGGCCACGAAGATGCGGTCGAATACACCCAGGCGGCTCCAACGGATGAAGCGGTTATAGAGCGTCTTGTGTGGCCCATAGTCCTTTGGCGCGTCTTTCCATTGCAGGCCGTGCTTGATGACATAGACGATCCCGCTGATCACACGGCGATCGTCGACGCGCGGAACGCCATGTGCCAAAGGAAAATACGGCGAGATCCGAGCCATCTGGTCTTCACTCAGTAGAAACAAATCACTCATCACGGCCTCCTATCGGATACCGTGAATCACACCTCAGGCCAAATTAATAGGTCCTGAGCCTAGCCAATGCGAGATAGGTGGCATGAAGCAGCAGTTCGACTTGTTCGGAACGGGGGAGGCGAGGGAGCCGGAAGTGAAATCCCAATCTCCGTCCAAACACGATGTGCGAGGCATCGCGGACGAAATCGAGATGGTCCGCCGGCTCGAAGAAACCGGCCGCTATCGCGTTTTGCGGAAACTGGATCCTCGCGCCATTGCGCATGTGCCGCGGCCCGGCTTTCCATTGCGTGGCGCCATTGTCGATACGGAGACGACAGGCCTCAATGCGCGCAAGGACGAAATCATCGAGATCGGGATTGTCGCCTTCAGCTTCGACGAGGCTGGAAACATCGGTGATGTCACTGACTTCTATGGTGGATTGCAGCAGCCGAATGTCGCCATTCCTGCCGACATCACGCGGCTGACCGGCATCACGGACGTCATGGTGGCCGGCCAGACGATCAACATTGCGCGGGTGCAGGCCCTGATCGAGCCGGCCGATCTGATCATCGCCCACAATGCCGGCTTCGACCGTCCCTTCTGTGAAACCTTTTCCCCGGTCTTCGCGCCGAAGGCATGGGCTTGCTCGGTCTCCGAGATTGACTGGTCGGCCCGCGGCTTCGAGGGAACGAAGCTTGGCTACCTTGTCGGGCAGGCGGGTTACTTCCATGATGGACACCGCGCCGTCGACGACTGCTTCGCACTGCTCGAGGTCCTGGCTCGGGGCGGACAGGAGCAGGGCAACACCCCGTTCGCCGAACTCTTCGCGGCAAGCCGGCGCTCGCGGGTTCGCATCTTTGCCGAGCACAGCCCGTTCGATATGAAGGATCATCTCAAGGCCCGCGGCTACCGATGGTCGGACGGAAGCGACGGGCGGCCGAAATCCTGGTGGGTCGAGGTCGCCGACGACATGCTCGACGAGGAACTCCGCTATCTACGCGCCGAAATCTACCGCTGGCCCGACGCCGATCCGCCGATAAGGCGCCTCACCGCCCTTGAGCGCTTCAAGGCGTGAGCCATCGCCAGAACCGCAGACCGGTCAAGCGTACATACCTCAACAAATCTTCACCCGGTTCCGTCGTCCGTCAGCCCGGCCGCTCGAAGGGCTACCGCGACCTGAAGGCCTCGATCATCGCCTTTGTGACGTCGCCGGGGAAACAGACCGGCGCATAGCCGCCCGGCTTGCTATAGGCGCTCCGCTTGCCGCAGCGCCGTCCGGCGCGATCGCGGCTGTATGGGCACGCACATGAGCTCGGATAGGAGTCGAGAGATTCCGCGATAATGCGCTGGATCAAGACTGAGTCCGGAACGACGGGGACGGCAACCTCGATTTCCTCTGGCTTTTTCTCCTTCTTTGCCGGTGCGGTGTTGATTTGCACTGAGAACTGACCCGGGATTGCGGGAAATTATCACTGAGATTTGACCCATGTTTCAATCATCCCTCGCGAGGTTTCAGCGGGGGCTCTGGAGTGATCGACATGGCGTTACTGAGCGTAATCCGACGCTGGCATTTTCGAGAGCATCTATCGATCCGGGAGATTTGCCGCAGGACCGGCCTGTCCCGGAACACTGTCCGCAAATACCTGCGCCTGGACGGCGTGGAGCCGAAGTTCAAGGTCCCGGAACGACCGAGCAAGCTTGATCCGTTCGCGGATCGGCTGTCGGCCTGGCTGAAGACGGAATCCAAGAAGGGCCGGAAGCAGAAGCGCACCCTGAAGCAACTCCATGCCGACCTGGTGAGCCTCGGCTACGACGGTTCCTATTGCCGTGTTGCAGCCTTTGCCCGGGAATGGAAGACAGACCGGCAGAGGGAATTCCAGACGACAGGGCGCGGAACGTTCGTGCCTCTGGCCTTCGAACCGGGTGAGGCCTTCCAGTTCGACTGGTCGGAAGACTGGGCTATCATCGGCAATGAGCGCACCAAGCTGCAGGTGGCGCATACGAAGCTGAGCTACAGCCGCGCCTTCATTGTTCGGGCCTATCTCCTCCAGACGCATGAGATGCTGTTCGATGCCCATAATCATGCATTCCGGGTCTTCGGCGGCATCCCCGGCCGCGGCATCTACGACAATCTATGGACGCCTCCCGGGCGAGATGAACATTTGGCGGCACTCGGCATTGGATGCGTGAATCTATCCGGCCTATCGCTGGAGCGATCACGCTCCTGGCCTTGATGGGAGTCCGCTGCCTCTTTCCTCATAACATGATCGACCTTTGTGGCCTTGTCGTAAATCAGGATCCGAAGCTGCGGTCCGTGCCGTTACGCCATCAGTTCTTACCTCGCATTCATCATTGCCTCACAGGCAACGATTGGCAAATGACTATTTTGCGGCATAGCGCTCCTGTCGTGTGAGCAAGGCCCATGCTACCCGCGCGGTCTTGTTGGCGAGCGCTACGATCGCTTTATTAAATCCACGGCGAGCGACGAGCTCTTTCAGCCATTGCGATCGGCGATCGTCGTGACTGGCAAGTCGGCTGATAACTGCGCGTGCACCATGGATCATTTGGCGACGGAGGTAGTGGTTCGCTCGGCGGCCAATTCCGCCGAGGCGTGGTTTGCCGCCAGTCGTGTATTGTCGCGGGACCAGCCCGATCCAGGCCGCCAGTTCTCGCCCCGATTTGAAGTGGCGCCCGTCCTCAACGCTGGCCACCAGTGCAGTTGCAATGATCGGACCGACGCCAGGCAGTTCGCACAGACGGTGGCAATCTTCTCGCTCGCGGCAAATCTCGCTAATCTTCCGGTCGAGCCTGGCAACCCGGTCATTCACATCGGTGAGCTGGTCAAGGAGTTCGAGGAATAGCTCGCGCCCGAGATCGGAAAGAGGTGCATTCTCGACAGCCGAGGGTGCCTGAGCAGCAAACCGCCATGGCCCCTGCGGCAAAACGATTCCATACTCGGCAAGAAGGCCGCGGGCATGATTGATCAGCGATGTCCGCTGAACGATCAGACGCTCCCTAACTCTATGTAGTGACTGAAGGTCTTGCTGTGCGGTCGACTTGACCGGTACGAACCGCATGGTTGGACGTGTCGCCGCTTCATAAATCGCCGCAGCATCGACCGCATCGTTCTTGGAGCCACGGACAAAGGGCTTCACGAAGCGTGGATTGATCAGCAAGACCTCTCGCCCGTCATGCTGGAATTGCCGCCCCCAATGATGAGCGCTGGCGCAGGCTTCCATCGCTACCATCCTGGGGTTTATCGCTTTGACCGTTTCGGCCAACTTCGAACGGCTGATCTTCCGCGACAGGATAGCGCCATCCGACGCGATGCTGTGGAGATGGAATGACGACTTTCCAAGATCGATTGCGAGCAATTCGAATGTCATGACTTCCTCCTTTAGTTGGGCCCCTCATTCTGAGGCCTCGGAGGGAGGCGTCCATCCCATAACATGCGCACGGCGATCGACAAGGTCGGCCGCGGCAAGGAGCGCGACGTCAATGTCCGTTTCCTGGCGATGGCCAGTCACTATGTGTATGAGCCCGAGTTCTGCAATCCCGCGTCCGGCTGGGAGAAAGGGCAGGTCGAGAAGAACGTTCAGGATGCGCGTCATCGCTTCTTTCAACCCGTTCCGCGCTTTCCATCATTGGATGCCCTGAACGACTGGCTGGAGCTTCGATGCAAGGAGTTCTGGGCAAAGACCCCACACGGACAGATGCGCGGCACCATCGCCGACATCTGGGCTGAGGAGGCTCTGGCGCTGATGCCTGTTACCCGCCCTTTCGACGGCTTCGTCGAATATACGAAGCGGGTCACGCCCACCTGCCTCGTCCATCTGGAGCGCAATCGCTACAGCGTCCCCGCATCCTTTGCCAATCGACCGGTGAGCCTGCGGGTCTATCCGGATCGTGTCGTGATCGCTGCGGAGGGCCAGATCGTCTGCGAGCATCGTCGCGTCATCGATCGCTCCCATGATCGACGGGGACAGACGATCTACGACTGGCGGCACTATCTGGCGGTGGTGCAGCGCAAGCCAGGTGCTCTTCGCAATGGCGCACCCTTCATCGAGCTACCGGACGCATTCCGGACCTTGCAGCAATATCTCCTGAAGAAGCCGGGTGGCGACCGGGAGATGGTCGATATCCTTGCCCTTGTTCTCCAGCATGACGAACAGGCCGTGCTATCGGCGGTCGACATGGCGCTGAAGTCCGGAGTTCCGACCAAGACGCATGTGCTGAACCTGCTGCATCGTCTCGTCGATGGCAAATCCTTCACACCGCCCACCATCGACGCGCCTCAGGCCCTGACGCTCACCAATGAGCCCAAGGCCAATGTCGAACGCTACGATGCGCTCAGAAAGACGGAGGTTCGCCATGCGTCATAATCCGGCAAGCGGCGCTATCGTCATTATGCTGCGGCAGTTGAAGATGCATGGCATGGCCCAGGCCATTGGCGAGCTCACCGAGCAGGGATCGCCAGCGTTCGAGGCCGCCATCCCGATCCTGTCGCAGCTCCTCAAGGCCGAGACCGCGGAACGTGAAGTGCGATCGACGGCCTACCAGCTCAAGACGGCACGCTTTCCAGCCTATCGTGATCTGAATGGCTTCGACTTCACCAGCAGTGAGATCAACGAGGCGCTGGTCCGCCAGCTTCATCGCTGCGACTTCCTCGACGACGCCAACAACATCGTCCTGGTCGGCGGTCCCGGCACGGGCAAGACGCATGTCGCCACGGCCATCGGTGTCCAGGCCATCGAACATCATCACAAACGGGTTCGGTTCTTCTCGACCGTGGAACTAGTCAATGCGCTGGAGCAGGAGAAGTCCCAAGGTCGTCCAGGCCAGATCGCCAACCGCCTGGCACACTCCGATCTCGTGATCCTCGACGAACTCGGCTACCTGCCGTTCAGTGCTTCAGGCGGTGCGCTGCTATTCCATCTGCTGAGCAAGCTCTACGAGCACACGAGCGTCATCATCACCACCAACCTGAGCTTCAGCGAGTGGGCCAGCGTCTTCGGCGATGCCAAGATGACCACCGCGTTGCTCGACCGCCTCACGCATCATTGCCACATCCTCGAAACTGGAAACGACAGCTTCCGATTCAAAAACAGTTCGGCCCATGAGCCCAAAGCGATGAAGGAGAAACGGAGGAAATTGACCACCCCAACCACGACGGACGATACCTAAGGCGGGTCACTTCTCGGTGCAAATCCCGGGTCAGTTCTCAGTGCAAATCAACAGGCCTTCAGGATCTGTTTTTCGGCGAAGTAAATATCCTTGAGCGTATCAAGGAAGAGGTCGTTCAAAGTCTTTTCCGTAGCCATTGGAGAATCCGATCAAATTTTCGAGATGAATGGACTCAAACAACCGTGGAACCGAGACGACGTTCCGCTGCTCGGAAAATAAATCGGTACGAACCGAACCCACCCTCACTTCATCAAGCCCGCGGAACGCAGCGCTTTCTCGATGATGGACTGAATACTGTTGTCAGCACCGGCAGGTGAGGGCGGCTGCTTGACCGTTTCGTCTGGGGAGGAGGACGCATGCGGCTGACCGCGGCGCTCGAAGGAGGCGGCAAGGCCCCAGCCTCTCGCTATCTGCACAGTCGAGGAAACACCGACGTCGAGCATGAACGGCGCTGCCCTACCATATCCGCTGGACGCTTCGATCGGCGTGCCATGACCCATACCTGAAATGATGTAGAGTTCTATTGCCTCCAGGCCGCGATCGTCGTGCCATACAGATCGCAAGTTTCTACCCATCGTCTCGATTTGGGTGGGCTGTACCGGAACCGCATGTACGCCCCGCCATTGCGCGACGAGCGCGGCTGCGTTGTCAGGGACCACAGTGTTGTCGCTCGTACCCTGCCAGACGGAAATCGTCGGCCAAGCGCCATCATGGCGTGAGGCGGTGCGCAGGCTTTCCTGCAGGCTATTGGTGCCGGGAAGACCCTGCCCGCGCATTCGGTCGAACGCCTCGGGAACAGTCAAGGCGGCGGCGTAGGGCAAGCCGGCGATGATAGCGCCACCGGAAAAGACTTCTGGATAGCAGGCCAACATGGCATTCGCCATGGCGCCGCCGGCCGATAGACCGGTGATATAGATTCGGCGCTCATCGACGCCATGTTCGGCGACCACGCTGGCGATCATCTGTCGGATCGACATCACTTCGCCCCGATCCCGCTGGGTGTCCGCGGCATTGAACCAGTTGAAGCACAGGTTCGCGTTGTTCTGCCTGTTCTGTTGGGGGAAAAGGACAATAAAGCCGTAGTCCTCGGCGAGCGCGGACCAGCCTGAACCGACATCGTAGCCGGCGGCGGTTTGCGTGCAGCCGTGCAGCACGACCACCAGAGCCGGTGCCGCCGGCAATTGCTTCGGCACATGCTGCCACGCCGCCAAGGCGCCCGGGTTTCCGCCGAAATGATCGAGCTTCTTGAGAATGGAGCCGGGCGATGTCGCAGGCTTGACTGAGCGCAGTCGCGCGAGCCGTTCGAGTGTATCAGATAGCGATCTCATGAGGAGCTCCAGGTAGCGCGCCGGATTGGCCGCATACACTGGAACCCCTCCGCAGCATTAAAGTTGCTGCGCTGCACAATAATTCTTCTGGCGAATGAACGGAAAGAAGCCGCCTCGAGAGGGCGGCTTCCAGATTGCTTATCGTGTAACAATCAAGGCTGCTTCTTCATCGTCACGCTGGCGTCCGCCGAGAGCTGCTGCAGCCGATGCGATAGAGGCGCCGACGAGAAGGGACAGGGCGCCAAGCATCGCCGCCGTCGCGGCGGATTTTCGGGCCTCGTCGGCGGCTTTGAGGGCGGCATTCTTCGCATCCTCGATCTGAGTCAGTACCTGATCGACCCGGGCGCGCGCCTCTTCGGGTGGGATACCGGCGCGTGACGCAACGATTGATGAGATATAAGCCCGGTCGGCCTCCGGCACGCCGTCATTTACCGCACCTTGCATCAGGATGCGGGAAATTTCGGCCGTGGCCGATGCATTGTCCGCTTGAGCGCGGCTCGCGAGATCCTGCGGGCGCAACAGCATATCCGTGAAGTAGCCGGTCGCAGCATCGGGTGCGGCCGGATCGCTGTTTGCCGCGGCCGCGGTGCCCGCAACCGTGGCGGTGGCTGTCGCCGTCGATACGGCCTGGGCGCCGGCGCCGGCGAGCGAGGTGAATGCAGAGCCTGCCATGCCAACGACAACCACCGTTGCCAGTGCCCAGCTTAGAAAACCATGCGCGGTGTCGCGAAAGAACACCTCATCCGTATGGACGTTGGCCCACTTGGTGCGCAGGCGGCCGGTCAGATAGCCGCCGAGCGCGGAGGCCAACCACTGGACGACCACGAACCAGATCGCTGCCGTGACGCCGACAGTGGTGAAGGAAGCACTGTCGCCCGACCATGGCGAGACCATCGTCAGGCCGACGCCGGAGCCAAGCAGGAGTAGAATGATCGTGGCGGCCGCCGCGGCCACCGCGCCGCCGATGACCGGCCCCCACGCGAGCGCCGGTGTGCTGGATTCCACACCGACGTCGGAAACACCCGAGCTGTAAAGGGACATGTCCGCCTCCTATCGCAGGAAGAGGACGAGCAGGATAACGATCGGCAGGGGAATACCCAGAAGCCAGAGAAGAATGCCGCGACCCATTTTGAAGACCTCCAGTAATGCGCGAGCGAATACCCGCACCTGGCGCCCCAACTCCTTGAATTCCCTGATGTTCCATAAAACAGCGCGGCAATTTCTATTTTTCGAATTGCGGAACTATGCGACAAGCAGGGTGTTCCTTTAGGGCCTGATCTCAGGCTCGAACGAGGAACAAGATCATGAAAAAACTTCTCCTAGCCGCCGCCTTGGTGGGCGCATCGACCTTTGGCGCGTTTGCTCAGACGTCAACCACCCCGGCAACCGATGGCGACACGCCGGCTGTTGCTACGCCCGATACCAAGAATGCGACTGCTCCGGTCGAAGGCGCGAACAGCTTCACGGAGGACCAGGCGCGGGAACGCATTACCGCAGCAGGCTATGCCGATGTTACCGGCCTCATGCTGGATGACAAGGGTGTCTGGCAGGCCAAGGCGACCAAGGACGGCAAGGCCGTGAGCGTCGCGCTCGACTATCAGGGCAACATCGTCGCCAACTAAACTGAGACTTTAGGAGATTCCTATGAAAACCGTTACAGGACTTTTCGACGAATATTCCGATGCAAGCGCTGCCGTCAGTGCCCTGGAGGCACGCGGCGTGCCGTCCAGCGATATCAGCATCGTTTCCAACAATGCGGACGAACGTCATAACAAGGAAACCAATGCCGCCGAAGGCGCCGGGACAGGTGCAGGCATCGGTGCGGCCGTCGGCGGCGTCGGCGGCCTTCTCACCGGGCTCGGCATCATGGCCATTCCCGGCGTCGGGCCGGTGGTTGCTGCCGGTTGGCTTGCCGCCACGGCGGCGGGCGCAGTGGCAGGCGCGGTAGCCGGCGGCGCAGCAGGCGGGCTGATCGGCGCGCTCACGGAATCCGGCGTCTCCGAAGACGACGCACATGTCTATGCGGAAGGGGTTCGCCGCGGCGGGACGCTCGTGACGGCGAAGGTTGACGAAAGCCTCCAGGCGGAGGCCGAAGCCATCCTTCGCAAGTCGAACTGGGTTGATCTCGGCCAGCGGCGCGCGGTCTATGCCAACGAGGGCTGGACCCGGTTCGATGACACCCTCGACCCCTACGGGCCGGCGGAAGTCGAACAGGAGCGCCTGCGCTATAGGCGTTGAACCATCTCGGAAAAGGCCGGCAATCGCCGGCTTTTTTACGTCGGGTGGATGATTGATACTCGAAGGACGTAGCGCCCGCTTCGAACATTGGCGATTGGCAATCAATCTTGCGATCAGGAAATGTTAGGTCGACCCACGTCCATGCCAGCTCCATCGCGTGCCAATGCCTTCTCGATCTCGCCCGGCGACACCTGAAGGAATTGGCGCCTGGCCATAGCGACCGAGATCGCGGGAATTTCAAGATGGGTCGCCACCCTCCGATACGCCGTGAAGCTCAGGCCTTCTATCAACTCCTCGTCAACGACAAGGCGATACGTGCCCGCTTCCAGAGGCTCCGAAAGGGACTCCAGATGAAATGGATGCGTGAATGTGATTTCGGTTTCTGTGGTTCTTTCGGTCATCTTGAGCACCACCTTTCCGCCGTCATTGCGCTGAAAACCATCAAACCCATCCCTCGATCAGGATGTAGACGATTAATGCAAAGCTAGCCGCGGATAAGGCGTAACCGGCTAACGTCGCGAAATCGTGTTTCTTCGGTAGATGAAATAGGGAAGACATGATGTCCTCCTCGCTTAGGGCCAGGGTAACAAACCCTCAAACAGCAGCGCCCGTAAAATGGCTGCTGGAATAATTACAGTGAACCCGTTTCCCTTCTTTAGCAACGAATGGTTTTTGTATTTTAGAGATTCAGCTCATTTTCCTTTTGTAATATTTAATAAGATATGCCGATTGCACTTGTTTTCGACATAATTAGTATCTATATATTGATTGTCAGAATTGCTTATGAGCGCTGGAGAATCTCTGTTGCTCGCAATTTCTGTCATCGCTTCATGCTTTTGACCACGGATGTACTGGCACTTGTAGACAAGCGATGATGAGGAAGGTCGGTGCGGTTTCGCCCCGGCCTTTTTTGTTGGTTGCTTCTGCAAGTGCCAGGAGGATGGGAGATTCAAATCGTTCCTGAGGGCCAACAGGTTCTGAATATTTAGAAGAGCGACGTGATCGTCTCAGTACGGCGCATTTTCAATTGCCGACAAGTCGTTTTGGAGCTGAAGTTTCGCGAGCGGTAACACGGCAAGGAGGACGAACCCTTCTTGCCGGTAGGAAACGGATGCCTCCCCAAAGGCTTGCAGGCTAGAAACGATGAGGCGCGAACCAAAACCCTTGCGGTCCGGTTCGAAATTGACAATGCGCGGGCCATTTAACTCCCGCCAGCACACGATGAGTGTCTCCATTCCATCGCGGTGCTCTAGGTCCCAAGAGATCTCGACATGCCCCTCTTCGTTTGACAGGGCTCCGTATTTCGAAGCGTTGGTGAGCAGTTCGTGGAAAACCATTGCGAACGATAGGGCCGCTTGGGGTCCTAGCCGGATATCAGGTCCATCTGCCCTGATACGGGAGCTCCCGTCCAACCCGATATTCATCTGGGCGGCGGCCATGACATCCGCGAGCGTCGCACTTACCCAATTTTTCTGCAGCAGGATTTCATGGGCCTTGGCATAGGCTGCAATACGCAGCTGAAGCTTGTCGCTCGCATCGTCCAGTGAAACCGCATTCCTCAAGGATTGCGTCACGATCGCCTGAACGACAGACAGCGTATTCTTCATGCGGTGGGCGAGCTCGTGCATGAGGAGGCGCTCACGTTCCTCCCGTTCGCGTTCCCCAGTCCTGTCGCGAAGGATCTTGATGAAGCCGATGATCTTGTCGTCGGGCGCGCGCAACGCCATCATCTCGCCCGAGGCCCAGAACATCGTGCCATCGGCGCGCAGATGCCATCGCTCGTCATTGCCCCGGCCCCGGTTGAGGGCAGCGGTCATCTCCTTCTGCGGAACGCCATTTTCCCTGTCTTCCTGCGTGAAGAAGACCGTGGCCGGTTTTCCGATCATGTCCTCGGCTTTCCAGCCAAGTATCTTTACCGCGCCTTCGTTCCAGCTTGTCACGAGGCCGTCGAGATCCATGGATATGATGGCGTAGTCGATCGCGCTCTGCACGATCGCTTCAAGGAAGCGCTCCCGGGAGGAAATCGTTCCGGTATCGACTGCGATCTTCATGAAGATATCTCGAACTCCGCCCAGCACGTTATGCCACGGATCATATCGCTTGCGCAGTCATATATGTGCATTTGGAATGCGGCCGAAATCTAGGGACGGTTCATTGCTTTGAAGCACGCGATGATCTCGTCGAAGCCGAATGGTTTTGAAAAGAACTTTGCCGCAGGCGGTAAATCCGTGCTCATCGGCTGTATCCGGCCCGACGCCACGATAATCCCGGCATCGGGAAAACGCTCGAAAACTCTATGGGCGAGATCAAGGCCCGTTAGCTTGCCTGGCAACTGGATGTCTGTGAAAAGCAGATGGATCGTCTGCTCGTTTATGATCTCGATAGCATGCTCTGCCGAGCCGGTATCTAGAACATCGAAGCCCGCCTCATGCAGTGCGTCAACCAATGTCAAGCGGATCAGCACTTCGTCTTCGACAACCAGAACTTTGCCCACGATATTCTCCTGCCAATGCTCACCAACCCCTGGAACCGCGCAACGTTCCGTCTTTGACCAAGGTCACCGTGATTGGCGCCCTTGCCGAAAGTCATCGATGGTGAACAGTACTTCGCCTTCTCATCCGTAGACCGCCTACCTTGGCGCGCTGCCGGCACGAAACGACCGCAATTGAGGACTTGCCAATGCGAGGTATCGGGCGCAAGGTTCGTATTCCAGCAGCCATTGACAAGGGCGCTGCTGTTTGAGGGGTGGTTACCCTGGCCCTGAAAATGAAGGAGGACTCGATGTCTTCCGCTTTCCGCCACAAACAGCAGCAATATGTATCGGACGCCGCGAGCGGCTATTTGTTTTTTGCAGTCAGCCTGGTGATGATCCTCGTCCTCCTCATGGAGGGTTGGCTGTGGTGATCCTCATCTTCAAAGGTCCCGATACTCCGGGAGCGCATCGCCGAACCGTCCTCCGACAGATTCTCAAAAACGCCGACTACGAGACACGCAGCCTTGCGCAAGGGCAGGGGACCAGCAGCGAAGACGCGGCAAATCTAATCCGCTTGATCAATTCGGCAACGATCGATGCTGGGGACTATCCTCTATCCCGTAAGGCGCGCGCGCAAGAGCAGCGCGCCAGCGTCGAGATTTGGGAAAACGAAGGCGGTTCCACCGCTGGGTGGCCACGATGCCCGATCGCCTGACAGCGATGCTCGTCGCCTTGGTTTTGGCGATCGGCTTTGTTTGGGGCTACCGCCCGGACCAAAGCCGATATGATCGGCTTCACCCCTCTCAATCGCGTCAACCAGCATCGGTGCAGTAATATCCTTCATCAGGACAGACGCCCATGGAAGACGCAAGAGCTGATATAGCCGAGCGTGTAAGGAACATTATCACTGGGCAGTTGGCCGTCGAGATAACGAGGGTTGTCGATGATGCTTCGATTATCGATGACTTGGGGGCTGATTCCCTGGAAATGGTCCAGATCGTAATGCTCATCGAGGACGAGTTTGGAATCGCCATTCCCGACCAGCCAGCCGAAGAATTCCTGACGGTTAAGGATGCCATCGACTTCGTCGTTGCAGCACAGTCGTGACAGATAAGCGGACGCCCGGATGACGATCAGTCGTTACGGGATGAAGGAGTTGACGGATGACAGCGAACAGCGAACGGTTTTTCAAGCCGACAAAGACTACTGCAGATAAAAAGGCGTCGGAGACCAACTCGGTCGCCTGGAGGATCATCGACCAGGAGGCAGCAACGCGGGAAAAGAAGACCGAGAAATTGCGCGCGCTCCGCCTGGCGAAAGAGGTGATCAATCCTGCGCCCTTGCCGAAGTTGAAGCGAAAGTAGCAACGGAGGCAGGTCTGGTTGGAAGATTCATGACAGGAACGGCTGCCTGCTTGAAATTCACAAATTACTCCAACCGAAAGCCGAAGGCGAAAACGCCTTCGGCTTCGCATCTTGTGAATTCAGTGCTCGTCAGGACAATGTGCGCCCGCAATCGAAGGTGACCTTGCTGAGAAGATCTGCCGGCACCTGGATATCGGCCATTGCGGCGGCGACGAGTTCGTCCCGCTTCGCACGGTTTTCGTATCCTTTGTAGGTTGCCAGATCGGTGCTGCTGGCGGTGGCGATGCGACCGGCCGTGGCAGAGCATATGCCCGCCAAAGTCTCTACCCGTGCGGTCTTGATCGCCTCGGTGCGCGCGCTGGTGGTCGAAACCCATCCCGCATTGAAAGCGATAATCGGTGCAGCCACGAGGCCAAGAACGAAACCCACTAAGTAGGGTTTTGCTTTTTCCATGTTCAGACTGAATGACATGACTTTACTCCCTATAATCGATGATTATCGGGATCGATAAAGGCCCGCGCTCGGACCTGGAGCCAATGGCAATCCGGACAGTTTCAGTATGCGCTTTAACGGACATAAAGGAAATGAAATTAAAGATTTTTTTGGTGCTTCGTGACGTTTTCTCATCGTAAAATAAAAAAATCAGGATTTTAATTTCTGTGATATGATGAATTCGATCGAAAAACGTATGAACTCATGGGTTGTCGACGAGTATTTACAGTCATGAGTCTAATTTTTTCTTTGAATCCCCGAGATTTTATGCGGTCTGCATCACGTTTTTGGATGAAATTATTTCTTTGAAGGGCGCCGGCGCGACTGTTTCCGGTGCTCACGGCGGCTTTTCGTAGCGAAGAGGCAGCCGTCCACCACGAGGAACGTTCCATGAGTCTCAGTTTTCCGAACCCGAGCAGAAGCTACGAAGAGGCGGGCAAGCGCATCCGCTTCATCGGTCATGACGGCGTGTTTGCAATCCCCTTCTTCGCGGCGACGGATATCTTTCCGACGGCGACCTCCGAAGCGGGTTACCTCAAGGCCTTCGACGCCGCCCGCGCCGCCATCGACACGGCCGCCCGCCGCGCCTATTCCGCCGCCCGCAAGCCGGCCTACGTCCTGACGCGCGCCGATTTCGGCTGAGAGCGCCTAACACTGGAGCGGAGCTTCGGCGACCCTTCACATCCCCAGAACGATTGCCGGGTTTCGCCCGGCCGGCTGCCTGGCCGCATCCGGGCAAAGGAATGATTATGGCCAGAGGCCAAAAGCGTGGCATGCAGGACGTCGGCAATTCGGAAACCGCCGTTGTCGAAAGGATCCACCATCCTGAGATGGGCTCCAAGTCGGCGCCGGAGCCGCAAGTAGTTACGGACGGGACAGGCGAGGGCAACAGTCCGTCGTCCGGATACGGTTTCCGCCGGGCACCGGGCATGCCATGGAACGATCCCATGCCCGTGCGGGAAGAACTGTTCGGCATCGAACGGCTCGAGCAGCACGCCGCGACCCTTGCGCTAGCCCAACCGGTAACGAAGCGGCCGCCATCCGTCCAATCGCTGCACAAGCGCCTGAAGAGCAACGCGGGGGTCCTACTCGCCGCCTACCGCGCAAGCGCCCTGGAGGTGGAAAACGAGCGCGGCGTCGTGCCCGCGGCGGAATGGCTGCTGGACAATTACCATCTGGTCGAGGAGCAAATCCGCGAGATCCATGACGACCTGCCGCCCAACTATTACAGGCAGCTGCCAAAACTCGCCGAGGGGCCTTTCGCCGGATATCCACGCGTCTTCGGCATTGCCTGGGCCTTCGTCGCGCACACCGACAGCCATTTCGATCCAGAGACGCTCGTCCGCTTCATCGCCGCCTATCAGAAGGTCCAGCCTCTGACGATCGGCGAATTGTGGGCTGTGGCGATCACCCTGCGCATCGTGCTCGTCGAGAACCTGCGCAGGCTTGCCGACCAGATCACCGCCGGGCGCCGCATGCGTGCCGAGGCGGATGCGCTGGCCGACCGGCTATTGGCGAACGAGGGTCGCGGCAGCGCGCTTGAAAAGGTCTCCGCCGACCCCCTGCCTGAGCTCTTCGCGGCCCAGCTTGCCAAACGGCTGCGCGACCAGGACCCCAGCACGACGCCGGCGCATGGCTGGCTGGAGGCGCGGCTGGCAAAGCAGGATAGCTCGGTGGATGCCGTGGTGCGGCATGCCCAGCAGCGCCAGGGCGCATCGAATGTCACGATCAGGAACATCATCACCAGCATGCGGCTGATCAGCGATGTCGACTGGGCCGATCTTTTTGAAAAGGTCAGCCTCGTCGATGCGCGCCTTTCGGCCGACGGCAGCTTCGCCCGCATGGATTTTGCCACGCGCAACCTCTATCGCAGCGCCATCGAAGACCTCGCCCGCGGCTCGGACCTGTCGGAACTCGACATTGCAGGGCAGGCGGTGGAAGCGGCACGGGCGGCACCGGTCACGGGCGACACCGCCTCGCAGGCCGAACGTGTCGGGGATCCGGGCTACCATCTGATCGCGGAAGGGCGGCCGGCCTTCGAGCGCAGGTTCGGGTTCCGCCCGCCCAAGCATCTGATCGCTCTGAGGCTGGCGGCGCGCACAGGCATTGCCGGCTATGTCGGGGCGATCGGCCTCATGACGGCGATGCTTGTGGCGATGGCGCTATGGCTGCTGTCCATCGCCGGTCTTTCCGTATCCGGCATGGCCGTCTTCGCCGTGCTGGCGCTGCTGCCGGCGAGCGATATAGCGACGGCGCTCGTCAACCGCTTCGTGAACTGGAGCCATGGCGCGACCCGCCTTCCAGGTCTCGAACTCGCGCAGGGCGTCCCATCGTCGTCACGCACGCTGGTCGTCGTGCCGACGCTCCTGAGCAACCGTGCCGACCTGCTGGAGCAGATCGAGCGGCTGGAGGTCCATCATCTCTCGGGCGCTGGCGGCGACCTGAGCTTTGCCCTGCTGACCGACGGAAGGGATGCCTCGCAGGAGACCGTCGAGGGCGATGGCGCGCTTCTCGCGCTCGCTGTCGAGACCATGGCCGACCTCAACCGCCGGCACGGGCCGGGTCCTTCTGGCGACCGCTTCCTGCTGCTGCATCGCAGGCGCCGGTTCAATACCGGCGAAACCCTCTGGATGGGTTGGGAGCGCAAGCGTGGCAAGCTGCACGAACTCAATCGCCTGCTGCGTGGCGCCACCGACACCAGCTTCATGGCGCTCGGCGGAAAATCGCCGTCCGTCCCGCCGGACGTGCGCTATGTCATCACTCTCGACGCGGATACGAAACTGCCGCGCGACACGGTCCTGCGGCTGATCGGCAAGATGGCGCATCCCCTCAACCGGCCGCGCTTCGATACCGTGCAGCAGCGGGTCGTCGATGGTTATGCGATCATCCAGCCGCGCGTCACCCCGTCGCTTCCCATCGGCCGCGAAGGCTCGCTCTACCAGCGGGTCTTTTCCGCGCCCGGCGGCATGGATCCCTATGCGGCGGCCGTTTCCGACGTCTATCAGGATCTGTTCGGTGAGGGTTCCTATACCGGCAAGGGCATTTATGACGTCGATGCCTTCGAGGCGGCGCTGGCCGGGCGCATACCCGAGAATACCCTTCTCAGCCACGACCTTTTCGAGGGCACGTTCGCGCGGGCGGGGCTTGCCTCCGATGTCGAGGTGGTCGACGATTTTCCGTCGCGCTACGACGTCGCCGCCCGGCGCCAGCACCGCTGGACGCGCGGTGACTGGCAGCTGCTGCCGTGGATATTCGGGCGGCGGGCACTTCCCGCACTCGGCCGCTGGAAGATGCTGGACAATCTGCGCCGCACCCTCATCGCGCCGTCGACATTCGCGGCGCTCGTGGCCTGTTGCGCGATGCCGTTGCAGGCGGGCGTGACGGGCGCGCTGCTGATCGCGTCCTCAATCGTCCTTCCCGCTTTCCTGCCGGTAGCCTTCGGCATCCTGCCGCGCCGCAGCGGCCTGCAACTGAGCAGCCATGCCGTCAGGCTTGCCGGCGACATCAAGCTCGCCGCGATGCAGGCTGCGCTTGGCCTCTCTTTCCTGCCCGATCAGGCGTGGCGCAATTGCGATGCCGTGCTCAGAACCGCTGGCCGCCTGATGATGACGCGCAGGAAACTCTTGGAATGGACGACCGCCGCGACATCCGGAAACCGCACGCGGCTGACGCTTGCCGGCTTCTACCGCGACATGGCGGGTGGCGTGGCGACAGCGCTGGTTCTTCTCGCCGCTGCGGTCGCGTTTTCGCCGGCCGCCTGGCCTCTGGCGGTGCTGCTGGCACTCCTCTGGTCGGCCGCGCCCGCCGTCGCGCTCTGGGTCAGCCGGTCGCCGCCGGCACGGCCGGGCAGGGCGCTTTCGGATGGCGATGCGGCGGAACTCCGGCTCGTCGCACGGCGTACATGGCGGTTCTTCGAAACCTTCGTCACGCCGCTGGAAAACATGCTGCCGCCGGACAATTTTCAGGAAACCCCGCTGCCCACCATCGCCCACCGCACCTCGCCGACCAATATCGGCCTCTATCTGCTCTCGACGGTCGCCGCGCGCGACTTCGGCTGGGTGGGAACCCTTGAAACGCTCGAACGGCTGGAAGCGACTTTTTCTACGCTCAAGCGGCTCGACCGTTTCAACGGACATTTCTTCAACTGGTACGATACGCGCGATCTCAGAACCCTTGCTCCCCCCTATGTCTCCTCCGTCGACAGCGGCAATCTCGCCGGCCACCTGATCGCGCTGGCGAATGCCTGCGAGGAGTGGGCCGCGATGCCGCCGGCGGAAGACGGCCAGGGCTTCGGCGATACGCTGGCGCTCGCCCGTATCGCTCTTGCCGACAGGCCCGGCAATCCCGGTGCCGGCCTGACAGCCATTCTCGACGAGGCTGAAGCCCTCGTGCGTGGCCCCCAATCCATCGAGGCCGCAACACCGGCATTGACACGGCTTCTTGACAAGGCCTTGAAACTGGCCGAGCAGGCAGCACCTGCCGATGACGGCACGGCCGCCGATCTTACGTTCTGGATAGGCGCGCTCGCCCGATCCGTCACACAGGCCGCGCGCGACCGGCAGGTCTTCCGCGACGATGCCGCCTCCGTGAAAGCCCGGCTTCAGGCGCTTGCGGACACGGCCCGCACCATGGCGCTCGACATGGATTTCGCCTTTCTGTTCGATCCCGACCGGAAGCTTCTGTCCATCGGCTATTCGCTCGCCGACAACGGGCTCGATCCGAACTGCTACGACCTTCTCGCTTCGGAAGCCCGGCTTGCTAGCTTCTTCGCCATCGCAAAGGGCGATGTCAGCACGCGCCATTGGTTCCGCCTCGGCCGGGCGGCGACGCCGCTCGGCAGCGGCTCGGCGCTGATCTCCTGGTCGGGCTCGATGTTCGAATATCTCATGCCGTCGCTCGTGATGCGCGCACCGGCGGGAAGCCTGCTCGACGACACAAACAGGCTGATCGTCGCGAGGCAGGAGGCCTATGGGCGGTCGCGGCACGTGCCCTGGGGCATATCGGAATCCGCCTTCAATGCGCGCGATATAGAGTTCACTTATCAATATTCCAACTTCGGCGTGCCGGGGCTCGGCCTCAAGCGCGGGCTCTCAGGCAACATGGTCATCGCCCCCTATGCCACCGGCCTTGCCACCATGGTTGATCCCCATGCTGCGCTCGAAAACTACCGGCATCTCGAATCCCTCGGCGCGCGCGGCGTGCACGGCTTCTACGAGGCGCTGGACTTCACCCGCGCCCGCCTGCCAGAAGACGCCCGCGTCGAGATCATCCGCAGCTACATGGCCCACCACCAGGGTATGACCATCGTCGCCATCGCCGTTCTATTGCAGGACGGGCGCATGCGGGCGCGGTTCCACCGTGAGCCGATGATCATGGCCAGCGAACTTCTGCTGTCGGAGCGCATGCCGCGCGACGTGGCGATCGCCCGCCCGCGCGCCGAGGAGGTCAAGGCATCCGCGGGCATTTCGCTGAACCCGGCGCCGTCGGTGCGCCGGCTCTCGCTGCCCGTCGCCGGCGCGCCGGTCACGCATCTCCTGTCCAATGGGCGCTATGCGGTCATGCTGACGGCCTCGGGCGGCGGCTACAGCCGCTGGCGCGATATCGCCGTCACGCGCTGGCGCGAGGATGCGACCCGCGACGATTGTGGTGCTTTCATCTTTCTCAGGGACATGCAGACCGGCACGATCTTCTCCCCCACGCTCCCGGTAGTCGGCGACAGGGCCGAGGCCTCGGTGGTCTTCGGCGAGGATCACGCGCAATATATTCGCCATGACGAGACGCTGACGACGGAGATGGATGTCATCGTCTCCGGCGAGGATGACGGCGAGGTGCGCCGGATCTGCCTCACCAATAGCGGGCGGCGGGCGCGCGAGATCGAGCTGACCTCCTATGCCGAACTGGTGCTTGCCACGCTGGCAACCGACAACGCGCATCCCGCCTTCGCCAAGATGTTCGTCGAGACCGAGCATCTGGCCGAATACGGCGCGCTCATCGCCACGCGCCGCCGCCGGGCGCCTTCGAAGGCGGAGATCTGGGCGGCCCACTTTGCCGTGGTCGAGGGCGATGCGATCGCCGATCCGCAATACGAATCCGATCGCGCCCGTTTCCTTGGGCGCGGCCGTTCCATCGCCACCGCCGCCGCCATCCATGACGGGCAGGCGCTTTCCAACACCGCGGGAACCGTGCTCGATCCGATCTTCGCGCTGCGCCGCAGCGTGCGGGTGCTTCCCGGCAAAGTGGCGCGCATTGCCTTCTGGACGGTCGTCGCACGATCGCGGGAAGAGCTTCTTGAACGCATCGACAAGCACCACGACAGAAGCGCCTTCGAGCGGGCGAAGACGCTCGCCTGGACCCAGGCGCAGGTGCAGCTTCACCATCTCGACATGGACCTTGAGGAGGCGGCGGACTTCCAGCGCCTTGCCGCGCCCATCGTCTATGCCGACGCGCGCTTCCGCCCCGCCTCGGATGCCATCCTCGCCGGTGCCGGGCCGCAGTCGGGCCTGTGGCCCTACGGCATTTCCGGCGACCTGCCGATCGTGCTCCTGCGCATCGAGGATACCGAAGACCTTCCCCAGCTGCGCCAGATGCTGCGCGCACACGAATACTGGCGCATCAAGCGGCTCGCCGTCGATCTGGTGATCGTCAACGAACGTGCCGCCTCCTATGTGCAGGACTTGCAGAACGCCGTGGAGGCCGCCGTGCGCTCCAGCCAGTCCCGCCCTCGTTTCGGCGACCTGCCGGCGCAGGGCGCGGTGCATGTACTGCGCGCCGATTTCCTGAACCAGGAGACGAAAAACCTGCTGAACGCCACCGCGCGCGTCGTGCTGTCCGCCCATCGCGGCCTCATCGCCGATCAGCTGGCGCGTCTTTCTGCTGGCGTCGAGCGCTCGGCTCCTCTGCCGCCGCCCTTTCCCTCGAAATCCTCGGCCGAGATGGTCGCGCCACCGGTGGATCTGGAATTCTTCAACGGGCTGGGCGGGTTCGACAGGAACGGCACGGAATATGTGACCGTGCTGGAAAAAGGCGCGATGACCCCGATGCCCTGGATCAACGTTATTGCCAATCCCGCCTTCGGTTTCCAAGTGTCGGCGGACGGTAGCGCCTATAGCTGGGCGGAAAACAGCCGCGAGAACCAGATCACCCAATGGTCCAACGACCCGGTCGGTGACCCCTCCGGCGAGGCGTTTTACATCCGCGACGAGGAGACGCTGGAACTCTGGAGCCCGACGGGCCAGCCGATCCGCGATAACGGGCGGTATATCGCGCGCCACGGCTTCGGCTACAGCCGTTTCAGCCATCGGGCGCACGGGATCGAAAGCGACCTGCTCTCTTACGTGCCGCTCGCCGATCCGATTCGCATTTCGCGCTTGACGCTGACCAACCATTCGTCGCGGCCGCGCCGGCTGTCGGTCACGAGCTATGCCGAGTGGGTACTCGGCACCCTGCGCGGTGCAAACGCGCCGTTCATCGCCACATCTCTTGATGCCGAGACCGGCGTAATCTTCGCGCGCAATCGATCCGCGATGGGATTTCCCGGTCGGGTCGCTTTTGCCGATCTTGGCGGCCGGCAGACCGCATGGACCGGCGACCGTACGGAGTTCCTCGGGCGGGGCGGCAGTTCCGCGCGACCGGCGGCGCTGGCAAGGAAAGCGCCGCTCGGCGCCAAGGTCGGCGCGGGTCTCGATCCATGTGCCGCATTGCAATGTATGATTGAGCTCGACCCGGGCGAAAGCATCGAGATCATCTCCTTCCTCGGCGAGGCCGCTTCGGCGGAGGCGGCGAGCGCGCTGATCACCCGCTACCGCGCCGCCGATCTCGATGCGGTTCTTGCCGACGTGAACGCGCATTGGCAGACGCTACTGCAGACCGTGCAGGTCAGGACGCCGGACCGGGCGATGGATATCATGCTAAACGGCTGGCTGCTTTACCAGACGCTCGCCTGCCGCATCTGGGCGCGCTCGGCCTTCTATCAGGCCAGCGGCGCCTATGGCTTCCGCGATCAGTTGCAGGACGGCACGGCTTTGGCCTTCGCCCGGCCGGAGGAGACGCGGGCGCACATCCTGCGCGCCGCCGGTCGGCAGTTTGCCGAAGGCGACATACAGCATTGGTGGCTGCCCCATTCCGGCGCGGGTGTTCGCACGCGGATTTCTGACGACCGCGTGTGGCTCGCCTTCGCCACCGCGACCTATATCGGAACGGCCGGCGACGCGGCGATCCTCGATGAAGCCATCCCGTTCCTGGACGGGCCGGTCCTCGCGGAGGGGGAACACGATGCCTTCTTCCAGCCGACGCCCTCCGGCGAGACGGCCTCTCTCTTCGAGCATTGCGCCCGCGGCCTTGACCAAGCTGTCGCGCTCACCGGCCGGCATGGCCTGCCCTTGATGGGCACCGGCGACTGGAACGACGGCATGAACCGGGTCGGCGAGGGTGGCGAGGGGGAAAGCGTCTGGCTCGGCTGGCTGCTGATCCGCACGATCGACCTGTTCGCGCCGCTTGCGGAAAGCCGCGACCCCGAACGCACCGCGCGCTGGAAGGCGCATGCGGAGAAGCTCAAGGCTTCCATTGAACAGGAAACCTGGGACGGGGCGTGGTACCGGCGCGCCACCTTCGATGACGGCTCATGGCTGGGATCGAAGGACAATGACGAATGCCGGATCGATAGCATCGCCCAATCCTGGGCGGTTCTATCCGGCGCCGCCGATCCCGCCCGTGCCGCCGCCGCCATGGCGTCGCTGGAGCGCCACCTGATCCGCAGGGAGGACGGGCTTGCGCTTCTCTTCACGCCGCCTTTCGACGCAACCCCGCGTGATCCGGGCTATGTCAAGGGCTATCCGCCGGGCCTGCGCGAGAACGGCGGCCAGTACAGCCACGCCGCCATGTGGGCGATCCTCGCCTTCGCCCGGCTGGGGGAGGGCGACAAGGCGCACGGTCTCTTCGCGCTCCTCAACCCGATCAACCATGCGGGCACGCCGGAGGCGGCGCTGCGCTACAAGGTCGAGCCCTATGTGGTGGCCGCCGACGTCTATTCGGTCGCGCCGCATATCGGGCGCGGCGGCTGGACATGGTACACCGGCTCCGCCGCCTGGATGTACCGTGCCGGCATCGAGGGCATCCTCGGCCTGCGCCGGCAAGGCGGAGTGCTCGTGATGGAACCCTGCCTGCCGGCATCATGGCCGCAGGTCGAGGTGACGGTCAAATTGGGAGACACTTGCTACAATATCGAGGTCAGACGGGCTTCCGATCGACCACCCTCCGCGACGTTGGACGGCTCTTCATTGCCCCACGCCGGCGGCCCGATACGCTTGCCCGTGGATGGTGACAGGCATGTTCTGGTGCTGGTTGAATAAGCTGTCGATGAAGCTCGAAAGTCGCGTCCGCCTAGAATTTATCACGGTACAAACGGTGAGCTTGGTGTTCGACGCTGGACTGCCCGGCTCGCTAGCGCCAGCCGGGCATAGGGAACGATGTGGCTCAATACCAGCGCCCACGGCCATAAAAGCCGCCGCCCAAGAGAACGACGACAAGGAGGATGATGACAAGGGTGGTGATGTCCATGACAGGCTCCGGTGAGTGCTCGTGATCGTCTTGCCGTAGGTGGCAAATGCGGACGGCACTTCACTGCACCTCAACGTTCCACGATCGCCCTTGTTCCAGAGCAAACCCGCCGTGTTGCCGCTGTTTGCCACAGCGCCTGAAAAGGCGCAAAATCGATTGCAGGCGGCCGGCGTCCATCGCCGTGCTTTCCATGGCAACCATGCCGGGAGGTCGGAATGATTTTGCGGGATATGACAAGGGCAGAATGCGAGGCCACGCTCTCGACGAACTCCATCGGCCATCTGGGATGTATCTCCGGCAACCGGCCCTATGTCGTGCCGATCCGCTACGTCTATCAGAAACGCGTCTTCTACCGTTTTTCACTGCCGGGAAAGAAGATCGACAGCCTTCGCTTCAATCCGCGCGTCTGCGTGCAGGTCGAACAGCTGGCGACCTCGGAGGAATGGAAAAGCGTCCTTCTGGAGGGCCTCTATCGGGAATTGCCTGACGACGAAAAGGACCATGGCGAACATATGCGCGCCTGGCAGCTCCTGCAGGAGCGCGGCAACTGGTGGGAACCGGGCGCCTACAAGCCTGAAGGGGTTGCGCATCCGGATGCGCAAACGCGGCCGGTCTTCTATCGCGTGGAGATCGACACATTATCGGGGCGGCAAGCAACGATGGCCTGACGGCAGGCGGGGGTATTCATGTGAGCGAGCCTCAAGGTCTCGGCGCTCGGCTCGTCGTCTCGATTTGACAACTGCGGCGCCTGCGCCAGATTTCTGCTTGCATCGGTTCGGGGAGATCAAGTCGCCATGCGCAGTCATGCCCGGCGAATAGGCTCATCCGTCAGAAGGATGATCGGCGGCGAGACGCGCGGCCATACAAGCCCGGTTTCGTCAATGCGCAGCTTCTGGGGCCTGATGCGCGCCTACTGGTTTTCCGAAAGCTGGCGCGAGGCCTGGGGACTGACATGCGCCATCCTTGTGCTGACGGCATTGTCCGCCCAGGCCAGCGTCTGGTTCGCTGTCACCTCGGGCGAACTGATCAACCGGATCGCCAATTTCCACCATCCGACCACACCCACCACGCCCACGGCCCTGTTGACAACAGCGGCAACGCTTGCCGCGATCGCGATCATGAAGGACGTGTGTTTCACGGCAGTCCGCCATTTCTTTTCGAGCACGCTCCACCGCAAGTGGCGCGAATGGCTCGACCGACGCTTCAACGAAGCCCTGCTCGATACCAACCACACGCATTTCCATCTTCAGCAATTCGGATCCGACGCGGCCGGATCGGCTACCCCCGCGCCTGACAATGTCGATCAACGCGTCCAGGAATCGATCAAAGGCATGACCGGGGGCGCAATCGGGCTCGCGATGGGCATTGCCGGCGTCGTGCTGTCCCTTGGCTTCGTCGGCAGCAAGCTCATCGAGATGTCGAGCCATGTCAGAGGGCTCGCGTTCCTGGGCAGCTATGGCAGCGCGTTCCTGGCCTTCGCGGCGGTCGCGATTTACGTGTCGCTCAACACCGTCGTCGCGGCGAAGCTCTGTGGGATCCTCCAGCGCCTGTCGGTGCGCATGCAATGGGCCGAGGGCAGCTACCGCGCCGAATTGAACACCCTGCTGCATCGCAGCTTCCATGTTGCCGTCCTCCATGGCGAAAGGGCCCAGAAGGTCGTCAATGCGCGCCGGTATCTCGACATCGACAAAACCTGGGCCAGCCTGAACCGGGTGACTGCCGGCTATTTGGGGTTCGAGCTCGTCCACAATTTCATCGGCTCGCGGATCGTCGCCTATGCGCCGGGCCTGATTCCCTACATGGACAACAAGGTCAGCCTGCAGCATTACGTTACGGGTGCCGAGCTGGCCAATGCACTCATCAACGAGTGCTCGTGGTTTATCCACGTCATGCCCGACATTGCGACGCTCAGGGCGAACGCCCGCCGCATAACTGAGGTCGGCATACCGATGCCGTCGTCAGCGACGGAAAGCGTCCAGTCGCTGCCTGTCGAGCAATAGTCGATGACGATCGTGCCGATCTGTTGCCCCGGGAAGGCGTGCTTGAGCGCGTTGATCACCAATTCTGTCACGATGAGCCCGAGGCTGACAGAAACGTCGGCCTCTACCACGCTGTCATCCACGTTCACCGATATCGAAAGCCGGTCGTCGTCCGCGATCATTGACGCGCCGAGGCTTTCGCAAAGCTGCGTGAAGTAGGTGTGCAGTTCAACGTTGCCGGCGCTGGACATAGAAAGCTGCCGTTGCACGGCCGCGATCGACATAACCCGGTGGTGAGCGTTGTGAAGGCGGCCGCGCGCTTCCTCAGATTGAATCTGGCGTGCGCTCTGCATGAGCACGCTGGCAATGATCTGAAGGCTGTTTGCGACCCGGTGTTGGACCTCCTGCATCAGGATGGCCTTTTCCCGGATAAGGTCATCCTTCAGCTTCGCTTCGGCACGCGCGTCCGTTACGTCGGTGATGGCCAGCAGCAGCCGGATACGCGCCGTGTCGCCGTCGTCGAGAACCTGCGCATTGACGATCAACTGTCGCGTTTTGCGGTTTGGCCGCTGGAGATCGATTTCGTAGGCCTCGATCCGCGCGCTTCCGGACGCGGTCGCCTGCAGGAGGGAGGCGAGCTTGGGCATTGCCCATTCGCCGTTTCCAAGCGAAGCGAGCGTTCTGCCGGGGATTGTCGCAGGATCGATTTCGAACGTCCGGCAGAACGATGTGCTCACTGCTATGACCTTCTGGTCTCTGGAAAGGAAAAGCAGCGGCTCGTTCGATGAAACCATCACGGCAAGCGTACTCGCCGCTTCGAAATGAACTATTGGTGCGTTCGACATAGAAATGGCCCTCGAGGGCCGAAAACTCGCGGGGCACGAGCCATCAGTCGGCAGGAAAGTCGCCGGATGCAAATCCTCATGCGACGTTCAGAGACATCATATCATATCGAACCCGAACAGGCACGGCACTTAATGGGCATGCTCGTTGATATGTCGAGCGGAACGGCAGAGTTGCCGGTTCGAAATCCTCAAGAAAATAACGACGCGTTCAGCGTGGTCAACAATTGAAAACCTATTTACAAGTTCAATACTTTATGAGGAACCCAGCGACTTTGATATGGTTACCGCACCCATGTCTTTTTCAGGGCTTTGATGCGGCGTTTGATCGGCGCAACCTATGGGAGAGATAGCGCCCAGTGAAAACTAATCGTTGACATGGTAACCTCAATACCCTATAGATGCGTCATCGATCTTTTGCTTGCCGAGCTTTGTCTACCGCGCGATTGGCACCGCGCTCTATTCGAACCTTCTCTCTCAAAAATAGTCGTATCACCGTCCGCGAAGCATCGCTTCCGCGGACCCTCACTCTATGCTTTGAAAGGGTTCATCATGACCACTGGCACAGTAAAATGGTTTAATTCCACCAAAGGCTTCGGCTTCATCCAGCCCGATAACGGCGGCGCTGACGCGTTCGTTCACATCTCGGCCGTCGAACGCGCCGGAATGCGCGAACTCGTCGAAGGCCAGAAGATCGGCTTCGAGCTCGAGCGCGACAACAAGTCGGGCAAGATGTCGGCGACCAATCTGCAGGCGGCATAATTGAGATTCGCTTCCCTTTGACCACGGATGTACTGGCACTGCCGGAAGCTATTTCATCAAGGCCAGGCGTTTTGCCTGGCCTTTTTCGTTTCGGTTGCTAACCGAATTCATTGAGGTTCTATGACAGAAGCACACAGCAAAGCCCGCCAGCAGGCGGAGATCGCCTTCAGCAACGAGCAGACGCAATTCTTTGCCAAAAACAACGCGGTGGAAGAGCTGGACTCGGTTACTCAGGCGCGGGATGCCAAGACCGTCAGGCTGCGAGAGGCGCGTCTTGCCAAGGAATTAGCCGACCGCATGTCCGCGACATCCAATCTCATCGCCAAACGCGTCAAGTCGTGCTGATCGCTACCGCACTCACTATCGGGATAAGAATGAAGAACGTCAGAAATAACGAAGTCGCCGACCGCCGCTCCTCATCCGCTGAGGCTAAAGCGGCTCTGCTCAATGCCTACCGTGCGGCAAAGACCGCGACAGAACCTGCTAGGATCGCGAGGCAGGCGGAACGTGCAGCCATTGCCAACGCGCGTGAAGAACGCCGTGTTGAACGCGAGCGCATGAAGCTTGAGGAGCAGGCTCGTATCGAGACCGAGGCGGTGGAGCGGCAGGCAGCCGCTGAGGCCGCGGGCGTCGCTGAAGCCGAAGCGTGGGAGCGCGCCGAAAAAGCTCGGATAGCGAGGGTGGTCGACGATGAGGCGCTGCGAAAGGCCGAGCGCGACAGGCGTTACGCCAACCGCAAGGCAAGGCAAGCCTAGTTCTTGGTTCGTACCGACCTAACCATGACGCCGTCATGTAGGGGTCTAATCACAGAAGGGAGCCCCTACATGGCACCGAATATGAACGAGCTGCAGGCAATCAACACGGCATGGCAAATCGCAATCCAGGAAATCCTGCGCATGGTCATTCGTGACATGTACCACGCTGGTGGCGAGACAAAGTTCAAGGCACATATCAAACGCATCGAAGAGGCCGCCGTCGACAGCATCTATACCGATCTGAGACTTCGAGGGACCAACGAGTGGACCGAGGTGCTCGTCAAGGAGAGGGCGAGCAATTTCGTGACGACGTTGCTGACTTCTTTCACCTACGATCGAGCCTGACTGCCAACCGAGATTTGGCCGGGGTTTGCACCGAGAGTGGCTGTGATGCACATGTTCTGACGTGTAAATCCGCCGCCAATCGAGCTCAGATGCACCTCGTATCCTCAAGCCACTCCAAGGCTGATCTGCAAAGACCTTGGTCTGAAAGCAGCGTCCTTTCCTTGGCAGATTGGGGAGGTCCTTTAGCTGCGGCAGATTCGTCGACGCTAACGAGCTGACATTTGGTCGGATCAAGAGTTCGAATCCCATCAAGAGCGAATCATAGAATTCTAATCGTGGCTAAGATCACGCAAATGCGCGCCAAGACACGCGTATTTGCGATAGATACCATGCTCCCGTTGGAAAGCCTGGATCACGACATGATCAAATCGCCATCAACATCGATGGTCTGGCCGGTGATGTAAGCCGCGTCGGCGGAGGGAGGAAGTTGACGAGGGCGGCGACTTCCGCAAGCGTGCCGGCGCGGCCCATCGGGATGTCCTCCACCCATTCGGCCATTAGTTCGCCCGGGCCGTATTCGCCGAGCATTTGGCCCAAGACGCGGTCGTTGTAGTCCCACATTTCGGTATGAATGATACCGGGGCAGATGGCGTTGGCGGTGATGCCTTCGCGGGCAAGTTCCTTGGCAAGGCTCTGCTTCAGGCCGACGACACCGAACTTCGAGGCGGCGTAGTGTGGTGTGTAGATGAAGCCCTGGCGGGCCTGGCCGGAGGCGGTGTTGACGAGGCGGCCCTTGGTGCCGCTGGCGCGGAAGCGGCGGATCGCCTCCTGGCAGCAGAGGAAGACGCCCTTGGTGTTGACGTCAAGATTGAGGTCCCATTCACGCTCGGTGAGGTTCTCGACCTTAGATGGGAGTCGATATTGGTAATTGCAGTGTTTCTTGTGTCGGCGACATTGTATCCGTACCCGGCCGGAAACGCCGTGGTGATCTCCTTTCGGCGCGCCTGATCTCGCTGTCGCTTGTTTTCGATATCACGCCGACGCCTGCCACGAAGGCTGAGGCTGATTATCAGAATGAGCACGCCGCCGATTTGTATTCGATCGCCGTATCCTTCCGCGCCGATCCGACATTCGTTCCCGGGTTCTCTCGCCTTCGGGTCACAAGGGCGGACCTCAGGCAGCCGATCAGCGTGTGGGCGTTGCGCATGTATCACGGGTGCCGGCCGGATCCATCGGTTCCAGCGTAAGGAGTTGCGGCCGCTCGCTCGCGCTTATCATTTCCAATTTGGAGTTACGGGGCCGCCGTTCGCCTCCAGTCGAAGGAGTGACCCCGAAGCGCTCACAGTCCTGCAAACCCACGAAGTATCCCTTACGCAAGCGGGAATTGTTTTAGGAGCTCTAATAATTGCAACTTCACAACGAACCCGATTGGATTTATTCTTTCTAAAATTCTCGCATGCTCGCGGCATATATCGCGCTCTCAGTACGCTTTTTTCGTTGATCTTCTTCGGGGGGAAGAATGTTTGGACGATACGCGCTCGTACTTGCCTGCATCGCTTTGAGTATCGGCGCGGCCAACGCAACCGATCCCCGCTGCGTGGTCACGAGTTACAATCCGCTCAAGGGAATTCCGCCAGGTTACGCGGAGAACCAGGGCTTCAGGGGCCGGTTCGACTATCCGGCGACCTCGAGCGAGCAGCCGCCAGACTTCCTGACCAGCAGTGACTTCAGGTCGGACTGGCGCGGATACATGGAGGCCGTTCTCGATTATGCGTTCGAGGGCAATGAAGATGGAACTGAAGCGGGAATCCCGACCGCCTTCCGCGTCCACGAGAATACCAAGCGCAACTGGTATCACGGCCTCTGGATGGATCGCGGAGATTCGGGGCGGGAGTTCCTGCACGGTCTGACCTCCGAGCGTCCGACACGACCTAACCAGCTCGGCGATGGAGTTGCAGGAGGAGACCCCACCTGGGCGATCGGCTTCTACAACGAGATCGGCGCGACGGCCTACGCGAAGGTTTTCAAGGACCCCTGTCAGCCAGACCTGAGCGACGTCCTGTTTCCCGTCGGGACCGTCTCCTTCAAACTTCTGTTCAGTGGTGCGTCGGAGACAAACGTGCCGTATCTCAAAGGGGCGCCGATCTGGCAGGCCGATATCAACCGTAACGCCGCCGACCCCACGAAGCGGGTTCAGCCGCTGCATCTCCTCCAGATCGATATTGCGGTTCGTGATCCAAGAGCCGGGCCGAGCGGTTGGGTGTTCGGAACATTCGTTTACGCCTCGGATGTAGCGTCGTCGGATCCCTGGCGCCGCGTGAAGCCGGTCGGGCTGATGTGGGGCAACGACGCAAACGTCGCGGCGAACGATGCGCTGAAGGAGGGCGTCATCAACACCGAACTCGACGGCGTCACCTACGGCTGGGAGGGGCGTCCGGAAATGGGGTGGAAGGGCCGATTGAACGGCCCGTTGGATAACCTCATCAGTTCGTGCATGAGCTGTCACGGGACCGCGCAGTTTCCTCGTAGCGAGCTGCTCAACAACTACCCGTCCGTTCCCGTCACCGATGCCACCTATGGGGAGCGTCTGCGCATCTATTTTCGCGATATAGCTCCAGGTGAAGCGTTTGATCCGGTAACGCGTTTCTTCGGTGACAAGACGAAGACGCTCGTGCGCGCTGTCGGCCTGGACTACTCGCTGCAGATTCAGACGGGGCTCGAACGGCTCTGTACGTCGGCCAGAAAGCGCGAAAAGCCGTTCGACGTGCTCGACATACCGACCGTCTGCGTGCCGTCGTCCTGGGTTGCTACACCCATGTTCACCAACAAGGTCGACCAGGCAGCGCAGCGTCGGGAGCTGGAAAGCGTCAACTGGAAAGCCCTGGACGCCCCCATCCGCTGAACGAAGGTCGGTTTGCGGCGAGGCGATCGGAACGGAAAAGCCCGCTCGCAAAAGCGTCTTGAGCAAGCCGACGCATTTTTCCTGCGTCATCGTGGAATCATGATCGGATGTTTTCGATCTCGCGTCGCTGCTCGGCGTGCTTTTCCGGGTTCTGCTCCTTCAGCTTCCGCAGGTTCAGGATCTTCCAGCGTACCGCCGGCAGATCCGCTGCCTGTGGCAGGCTGATCGCGTCGAAGTCCGGCTCACCGTCATGCAGCGACAGCAGAAAGCGCATTGCGTTGTCGTCGAGCCGATCGAGAATGTCTGCTGTGAGCTTCGTTCGTGCTGCCTTGAGCTCGTCAAGGCCGATGGTCTCGACGGTCATGCCCTCGAACTCCTTGGCGAAAGCCTCGTCAATCTCCGCAAGAGACGGCCGGACCAACTCGTGTGGCGGGCGGCCCGAGCTTGCGACATAGATGAGGAAGGTGCGGAACAGCGCGTCGGTCAGCCCTTCGTTCTCGTAGAGCAGCTTGACGTCGAACAGGTCGCGCGGATGCTGGCGGTCAACCGCGGCATGCAGCTTCCCGCCGAAGAGGTCCTCGAACGAAACCACCTGTAACTCGGCAAAGCCAAACGTATCCTCCACCGACTGGCTCACGCGTCGCAGTTCCGGCGGATGCACGGTTCCACGCGACACGGGCGACGTCTCGATCTTGATTTCTGCGCCGCCTTGCCTGACGAGGACGCGGGTGTCCGTTGTTGCCGCCGCCGGCGATCCGCTGAACGGTGACGCCACGCAGGCTGCGCTGTAAATCCTCGCGGATGCGCTCGAGCGTCGCGTCGATGCCTTTCAACGTGGTCTCGCGGTCCTCGATCGGGAGATAGACGAGGTCTATATCGACCGAAAGGTGAGGCATGTCACGAGAGATTGATCGCCGTGCCGCCTTTCAGCGCGAAGGCCTCGTGACGGGCGATGAAGGGCAGGGGCCGCACCAGGAGGTCGACCTGACGCATGTATCGATCACGAGCCATTGGTGGTCTTCCCCGGTATAAGGTCGGCAGGGAGCGTGATTCGATAGACTGGATGCAGCCGGCCTCCCGGTGTGAGCGCCCGGTCGCCCTTGCCGAGATCGATGGCCGACATGTCGATGTGCCGGCGCCAGGCGTGATTGTGCTTGTCGGCATAGGCGAAGAAGAGCCGCTTGGTTTTCACGCTTTTGCACTGGGCGAGGAGTGTCGTCAGTACGCGCGGGCGCAGATTGGCGAGGCTCTCGAAGGCCACATCGACGATATGGAAGCTCTCGCCCTTCGGAAGCTCGTCGAGCATCTCGAGGACGGCTCGCTCCGGGGACGACATCGGCATCGGCCAGCGCCACGGGCTCAGGGCCAGTTCCGGATTCTCGTTGTTCGCGAGACTGAAGTCGGTGTTCTCAACCCCCATGGCGCTGCCATCGAACAGGGCATTGCTCCGCGCCATGATGGTCGCGTTCGTCCGCAGCTTCGACAGCCACGTCGGGATATCCGAGCCGTAGAGAAAGAGCGCTAAGTCACCGCCGAGGGCGAGATAGTGGGTGTGGGCGCGCAGGGCGAGCGCACTTGCGCCGCCCACATGAAATTTGTGCTGCATGAGCCAGATCGCCGAGAGCAGCGGAATTTTCCAGCCTGTGATGGTGTCGGGGCTGGCGTCCGACGAAAAGGGGCGCCGGTACACACCGCTCGAAATGGATTCGAGCCAGCCCTGCTTGAGATATCCCGAGACGGACTGCCGCGAGATGGCATGACGGCTCATCCACCCCATATCGACCAGGAAGCCTGGGGGGACTTCCTGAAGAAGCTGCTTTAGCTTTGCCTCGGTTTGTCCATTCACGTTTGACATTTTGGCACAAATCCAAAGTCGTGGGAACCCCAGCTTTATCTTGCGGCGGCTTTGTCGATCAACGGTAGACAAAAACGCCTCATTTCAAAGTGGCAAAACGGCGCGAATTTGTCATGAAGGTTTAACTCAGTTGCGTCCGATCGACAATTTCAGGGTGAAGAGACGGAAATTTCCCGATTATCGCGAATTTGGTACCATGCCCTGCGTTTTGTTGGGAGGCTGCACGATGACAGGATGGGATCGCTCGCCCGGGCCAGACAATGATTATGCAAGCGCGCAGCCTTTGGGTGTCTGGCGCGGAAGTCTCGTCATGGTGCTCATATTCTTTGCGGCGGGGCTCATCATCGGCTGGCTATCCTAGCGTCGACGGCTTTCTGCAAAAGGAATCCAATCGATTGCGAATAGATGCGGGGACAACCTCCGACATGCACGGACTAGCAGCGAACTTCCAGCCGCGTTGCAACGATTTGCGAATACTCGGTGCCCTGCGGATCGCTGAAGAATAGAGTTGTGAGCATTGCCTGGTTCGCGGCAAGGATTTCATCCGAATCCGGCCTGACGACCTTTCTGGTGCAGCGCTTAAACCCTTCGCCGGACGTCTTCAAATCGTCATCTTTGAGGAAGTCGAGGGCGGTGTACAGCGAGGAATCGTAGACGCCGAAGACGATCAGCTCCTTCAGCGGCGTCTTCTCCGCCGGCTTCTGCGAGAAGGACAGGATCAGCGAACCATTCTCATAGGACGCGTGGATGACGTCCGGCTTGGCGAGACGCACCGCTTTTCCGTTGACGGTTATGCTCGTGTAGTAGTCGTATTGCGCAAGGGAGTCGCGCACCGTGCTGGCGACCGCCGTCAACTCAGCTGGGTCGAGGGTTGAGTTTGCGTTCTTGCCGAAGTCCATCACCACTGAAGAGGAGAACACGTCGTCGAAGTGCCAGGTATCGCGCAGTTCCCGCAGTGTCCCGTCAGCACCTGCGATGGCCTCGAATTTGGCATCCACGAAGATGTGGGGATGGGCGAGCGCGGCCGTCGGCATGCCCGCCAAGAACGACAGGATGGTGCCGGCGACCCGGTATCGAACTCGTTGAACGGTCATGAGAAATGACTGGGGGCCGATTGCGACCGATTTAAGTTCCATCGGGATCCGCAGCCCATTGTTTCGCCGCATTTTGACCTCCACCTGCCATTGTCGGAATAGCGCAAAAATGGCGGCGATATCATGATCAGCAAGACCGGGGTCATCGCCTTTGCCGCGGCCTCCTTTCTGGCGCAGGTTTTGGCGGCCGAGGCGCATCCGCATGTTTTCGCCGATGGCCATGTGATTCTCGACATCGATGACGCAAAAGAGCTGACGGCGGTGAGGAACGAGTGGACGTTCGACAAGCCGTTCTCGTCCTTCGCTGTAATCGGCCTCGACAAGAATCACGACGGCAAGCTGGAGCCGTCGGAGCTCAAGCCCCTCGCCGAGACCTCGATGAAATCCCTGGCCGGCTACCATTTCTTCACCTGGGTGACGCGAAACGACGCGGAGGTCGAGCTTTCCACCCCGCGGGACTACACCTATCGCTTTGCCGGCGGCCGGCTGACCCTGCGTTTCAGCATGCCGCTGAAGACGCCGGTTCCCATCGGCGATGATCTCAAGGTCGAGGTGTTCGACCCGGAATATTTCGTCGCCTACACTTTTCCCGAACAGGGGGCACTCAAGGTTGCCGGTGGGGCATCGGGCTGCCACGGAACCTATATTCCTCCCAAGCCGCTTGACGACCAGATCATGGCCACGCTGGCAGCCATTCCGGCCGAGCAGCACGACCTGCCGCCCGCATTGGAGGATGCGGCGGTGGGGCTTGCCAACATCTTCACGGTCAAATGCCCATGAGAGGCCAGCGCACCGTGCTGGCGCTTGCCTTCTTTCTCGCGGCATCGGGCGCTGCGCTCGCCGCCTCCAGCCCGTTCGGCATCGCCACGCCCGATTCGCCGGCCGGCGGCGGCATCTCGGGGCCGGCCGCGCCTCTCTATCTGGCCGCCATCCGGTTGCAGACCCTGTTCTACCAGAAGCTGACCTCTGGGCTCGATGCCTTTTCCAGCGACCGGCACGCAGGCCTCTGGCTGATGGCCTTGAGCTTTCTCTACGGGATATTCCATGCGGTGGGGCCGGGGCACGGAAAGGCCGTCATTTCGTCCTTCGTGCTTGCGACCGGCGAGCGGTTGCGGCAGGCGGTGCTGATGTCCCTGCTCGCAAGCGCCCTTCAGGCGGTGTCCGCGATCGCGATCATCTTTGCCGCGACGACGCTGTTCGACACGACAGCCGCTGAGATCACGTTGCTCACCGACAAGCTGGAATTGGGAAGCTATGGCCTGATCACCCTGCTGGGCCTGAACCTTCTCGTCTCGAAAGGCCGGCTGCTCGCGCATCGATGGGGAAGGGTGCAGGGTCCGTCGGGATCGTTCGCCTGCGAGGAGGTGGCGGCCGGAAGTGCAAGCCCGGCGTGGTTCGGCCGGTGGGGCTCTCACCGGCACGATGCGGCATGCGGATGCCTCCCCGTCGACCGTCTGGCGACGGTGGGTCTGGGGACATCCTGGAGGGAAAAGTTCCAGGCGATCCTTTCGGTCGGTCTGCGCCCGTGTTCGGGTGCCCTGATCGTGCTGGTCTTTGCGCTGTCCCGTCATCTCGCGCTGGCCGGGACGATGTCCGTGCTGGCCATGGCGGCGGGGACCGCCCTGACGGTCAGCTTCTTCGCTGCCTTGTCGGTGCTGGCGCGCGGATTCCTTGCGCGGTTCGCTCTTTCGAGTGCGGGCGGCGGACAACGTTTCGCCGTGGGCTTCGAGTTCGCCGGGGCCTGCGCCGTGTTCCTGTTCGGCGCGACGATGCTATGTGGCCTGCTCGTCTCTTAACGGTCGCTACGGCTCGCAGATCGGCAGCGGCTGCGCGGCCGGCGCGGGGTGATCCGCCGCGCATTGCGCGACGCCTGGAGATCGCCCTTTCACAGATTGGTGAGGGGGCCGCCTCAGGCGGCCCGCCGATCCCAGCTCGGGAAGGGATCCGGCAGGTTGCGCCACAGTTCCGGATCGAAGGCGTCGGCATCGATGAGGCAGGCATCCAGCTCGGCGCGGATTTTGGCCTCGTCCATCGGGTCGGCGCCGATGAAGACGATTTCCTGCCGCCGGTCGCCCCAGATTGGATCGAGATAGGGCTTCATCATCGCGAGGAAGCCCGGATCGCGCGGCCATTGTTCCTTCGGCACGGACGACCACCAAAGGCCCATCCTGCCGGTCCGCACCAGCGCGCCCGCCTGGCTGATCTCGCCGACATGATGCGGCCGGGTCGCCAGCCAGAAGAAACCCTTCGCCCGCACCACGCCCGGCCAGGGGCGGTCGATGAAGCGCTGGAAGCGCACGGGATCGAACGGCCGCTTGGCGCGGTAGACGAAGGAGCGTATCCCGTATTCCTCCGTTTCGGGAACGTGGTCCTTGAAGCCGTGGAGCTCCTTGTACCAGAGCGGATGTTCGCTCGCCTTGTCGAAATCGAAACGACCGCTTCCCAGAACCTCCTTGAGGTCGACCTTGCCGAAATCCGTCTCGATCAGCCGGGCGTCCGGATTGAGGGAGAGGATGATCTTGCGCGCGGCATCGCGCTGCTCCGGCGTCGCCATGCCGATCTTGTTCAGCACGACCACATCGGCGAACTCGATCTGCTCGACGAGGAGATCGACGATGGTGCGGTCGTCGCCGTCGCCGGCGGTCTCGCCCCGGTCGGAGAGAAAATCGGAAGAGGCATAGTCGTTCAGAAGGTTGGCGGCGTCCACCACCGTCACCATCGTGTCGAGTCGCGCCACGTCTGATAGGCTCATGCCGTTCTCGTCGCGGAAGTCGAAGGTGGCGGCGACGGGAAGCGGTTCGGCGATGCCGGTGGATTCGATCAGGAGGTAGTCGAAGCGACCCTGTTCGGCGAGCGTCCGCACCTCCTTAAGGAGGTCGTCGCGCAGCGTGCAACAGATGCAGCCATTGGTCATCTCGACCAGTTGCTCCTGCGTGCGCGAAAGGTTCGCGCCGCCGTCGCGCACCAGCGCGGCATCGATATTGACCTCGCTCATGTCGTTGACGATGAGCGCCACCCGCAGGCCGTCGCGGTTGGTGAGGACATGGTTGAGCAGCGTCGTCTTGCCGGCGCCGAGGAAGCCGGACAGGACAGTGACAGGGAGTTTCCGGTTCATGGGGATGAGCCTCTTTCTGGTAATTGCAATGGGAGATGCCTGCCGGATCAGCGGCAGCCGGCGCATAGCCCGTTCACCTCGATCGTGGTGGACCTGATCTTGAAGCCGCTGCTTCTGGCGTGCCGCGCCAGGGCGCCCTCGACCTTTTCGTCGTGGAATTCGCTGACCTTGCCACAGCTTTCGCAAATCTCGAATGCCGTGATGCGGGGGTGGAGCTGCCTGTGGAGGGAATGGCAGCAGACCACGAAGGCGTTCATGCTCTCCAGGCGATGGACGCGGCCGATTTCCAGCAGCTTGTCCAGCGCGCGGTAGACCTGCAGCGGCGCCTTCAGCCCGTGCTCGCGCAGACGGTCCAGTATGCCATAGGCGCTGAGCGGCTGGCCCGAGGCTTCCAGCACGGAAAGCACGAGACTCTGGTTCCTGGTCAGTTTCGGATCGCGGACCTGCGCTGCCTGCACCATCGATCTTCTCCGGGATGGGATACGGGAAGTGACCCGGAACCGCCGCCTCGGCTCCGGGTCCCGGCGGCGGCCTCAGTGCGAAGCGCCGGAGCCTCCGACGGCGACGATGGCGAAGGGCCGGCCTTCGACCGCGATCGTGCCCGTCTCCTTCAGCGTTTCAGGATCGACGAGGCGCACGAGCGAATGGCGCGGATCGGTGATGGCGACCTTGCCGTCGGCCACCGCCAGCCGCGGACGCGGATCGCGCCAATGGCCGTCCTTGCTGTAGGGCTCGGTCACCGTGCCCTTGCGCGCGATCTCGCCCCTGATGACGTCGAGCACATGCAGGTTGCCGTCCTCGGTGAGGATATAGGCGTTGCGCGGATCGGCCGGATCGAGCGCGAAGTCCACGCGGCGCGTCGGAAGCTCGATGAGGCGATAGGGCGCGTCGCCGTCGGGATCGATCAGCACCAGCTTGTCCTCGCCGTAATTGCCGAGGAAGAACTGCATGGCCTTGCCGCCCAATAGCGTGCTCGCATGGCCCGCGGGCAGGCTGTCCGGATAGGCCAGCATCTCCAGCTTCGGGCCGTCCATGCCGCCCGGCCGGGCGATCAGCACGCCCTCCTTGCAGCCGAAGGCGACGAGCCGCGCCGACGTCGCCTCGCCATGAAGGTCGGTGCAGGCGGCGACGTCGCCCACCTGCTCGCCGTTCTCGTCGAGGACCCGCAGGCCGACGCGCGGCGGCAGCTCGTCCGGCTTCACCTTTGCCCCGGTATCGGGAACCGACACCAGGACATATCTGCCCATCGTCACGGCGACGCCGTGATGCGGGGCGGTCGTATCGATCGTGCGCACTTCGCGCCTGCCGTCGAGCAGCGCGCTCTCGCTGACGATCTCGGCCTTGCCGCCGCGGTCGTAGAACAGCACCGCCGCGTCGCCGTGCGGCACCACATGGGCGGGCCGCTCGCCCTCGAAGGCCACCGGCAGGAGGCCGGGATCGGAGACCTCGATATCGCGATGCTCGCCATGGTCGGAAAGGGCGATGCCGGTCCCGATGGCATGGATGACGTTGGCTTCGCCTTGCGCGGCGAAAACGGTGCGGCCGGATGCGCTGGCCGTCAGCGCCGCATGGCCCTTGAGATCGTAGCGGCCGAGTTCCTTGCCGCTCTCAAGGTCGATGGCGCGGACCACCGGCTGCGTGTGGTCGGCGATGAACAGCCGCCAGGCTTCCTTCGTCTCGTGGTCCTCGTCTGCGAGGGCGCCCGATGCGGCGAGCATGAGCGAGGTCGCGACGGCGGCCATCAGGCGATTGCGGGTGAATGTCAGGCTCATGGATTTCCTTCTGTTGCTGCTATGGGTCCGGGGATGTGGATGCGCAGGCGGAATGCCTGCCGCATCGCGTGGACATTCTCCCGCGGCGCAGCCGGCACGGCGGGGCCTGCCGCGCCACGGCTTCCTTCCGATCGATCGAAGCTGAACGGCTGATCCATGTTGGGGCTTGCGCTCCGCGAGATAAACGTTATTACATTACCAAAATTCTTGGTACGTAATAACATTACGAAGACGGATGATGTCAACCCCGGAGCGGCCATGACCGGCAATTGCCTACATCTCGAGGATCTGACCCTCGGCTATAACGGCCATCCGGCCGTTCACCACCTGACGGCCGGGATCGCCCCCGGCAGCCTGACGGCCATCGTCGGGGCCAACGGCTCGGGCAAGTCGACGCTGATGAAGGCAATCGCCGGCATCCTCGCGCCGATCGGCGGGCGCTGCTCCGTTCACTGCAAGCGGCTCGCCTACCTGCCGCAGCAGTCGGAACTCGACCGCAGCTTTCCCGCCCGGGTCGTCGATCTCGTATCGCTCGGCTTCTGGCAGAGGAGGGGGCTTTTCGGCCGGATCACGGGTGAGGACAGGGTAGATCTCGCAAGATGCCTCGCCGCCGTCGGCCTGACGGGCTTCGAGGCGCGGCCGCTGGACAGCCTCTCCGGCGGGCAGATGCAGCGGGCGCTCTTTGCCCGCACGATGTTGCAGGACGCCGATCTCATCCTCCTCGACGAACCCTTCAACGCCGTCGATGGCCGCACCGTCGAGGACCTCCTTCTGCTGGTGAAGCGATGGGTGGCGGAGGGTCGCACGGTGCTATGCGTGCTGCACGATTACGATCTCGTCCGGCGGCATTTCCCGAGGACCATGTTGCTGGCGCGCGAGCTCGTCGCGTGCGGGCCGACGCAGGACGTGCTGACGGCGGACAACCTGCGGCGGGCGCGTCGCTTCCAGGAGGCCTGGGACGAGGAGGCGGGCTGGTGCATGACCGATGACGCGCCGGCGCAACAGCCCGTTCCCGCCGAACCCCATGCCGAAAGGACGGGCAGCCTTGTTTGACTATGTCCTCGAGCCGTTCATCCGCTACGGCTTCATGCAGCGCGCCCTGCTGGGCTCGCTGCTTCTGTCGGCAAGCTGCGCCCCGGTCGGCGTCTTCCTGATGCTCCGGCGCATGAGCCTGACGGGCGACGCCATGTCCCATGCGATCCTGCCGGGGGCGGCGGTCGGCTTCCTGCTGTTCGGTCTGGAGATCGTTCCGATGACCATCGGCGGGCTGGTGGTCGGCCTTCTGGTGGCGCTCGGATCGGGCGCGGTCTCGCGCTTCACCGTCCAGAAGGAGGACGCCTCCATGGCGGCCTTCTACCTGATCTCGCTGGCGGTCGGCGTGCTGCTCGTCTCGTGGCGCGGATCGAGCATCGACCTGATGCATGTCCTCTTCGGGTCGGTGCTGGCGCTGAACGACGCGGCGCTCGGCCTCATCGTCGTCATCGCGGTGGCCACCTTCCTCGCGCTGGTAATCTTCTGGCGCGCGCTCGTCGCCGAATGCCTCGATCCGCTCTTCCTGCGGTCGGTGAGCCGCATCGGCGCGCCGGTGCATTTCCTGTTCCTGACGCTCGTCGTGCTGAACCTCGTTGGGGGCTTCCAGGCGCTGGGCACCTTGCTGTCGGTCGGCCTGATGATGCTGCCGGCGGCGGCATCCCGCTTCTGGTCGAACCGGGTCGGGGTGATGTGCCTGATCGCCACCGCGATCGCCATCCTCTCCTCGCTCGGCGGCCTCGTTCTTTCCTATCGCGCATCGATGCCCTCCGGACCCGCCATCATCCTGACGGCCGGGGTCGTCTATGCGCTTTCCGCCCTGGTCGGCAGGAGGGGGATGCTGCCCGGCCTCCTTGTCTCCCGCCGCCACAAGACAGCCTGACAATCAAAAGGAGATTTCCATGTTCAGGACGTTCCGCATCGCAACCGCTGCAAGCCTTCTCACGCTGGGCGGCTTCGTCTCGACGGCCTCGGCCGCCGATCTCGAGGTCGTCGCCAGCTTCTCGATCATCGCCGACTTCGCGAAGAATGTCGGCGGCGACCGCGTGGAGGTCGAGACGCTCGTCGGCCCCGACGGCGACGCCCATGTCTACGAGCCGCGCCCGGCCGACGCGGCGGCGCTGGAGAAGGCGAATGTCGTCCTGGTCAACGGCCTGGAGCTGGAAGGCTTCATGAAGCGGCTGATCGAGACCAGCGGCACCAAGGCGCCGGTGGTCGAGCTGACCAAGGGCATCGAGCCGCTGAAGGCGGAAGAGGAAGAGCACCATCATGACGAGAAGGCCGAAGCCGGCCAAGACCATGACGGCGACGAGAAGGAGGAGGCCGGCCACGACCATGAGGGCCACCATCACCACGGCGAATTCGACCCTCATGCCTGGCAGTCGATCCCCAATGCCGAAATCTACGTGAAGAACATCGCAGATGCCTTCTGCGAGGCCGACAAGGCCGGTTGCGCGACCTACACAGCCAATGCCGAGGCCTATCTCGCCAAGCTCGCCGCACTCCAGACGGAGGTGAAGGCGGCCATCGAGGCGCTTCCGGCCGACAAGCGCACCATCATCACCTCGCATGACGCCTTCGGCTATTTCGCGCACGAATACGGCCTGAAGTTCATCGCGCCCGAAGGCGTGTCGACGGAGGCGGAGGCCTCCGCCGCAGACGTCGCGAAGCTCGTCGACCAGGTGAAGAAAGACAAGGCCTCGGCGATCTTCGTGGAGAACATCACCAATCCGCGGCTCATTGAGCAGATCGCCGCCGAGACGGGCCTGAAGGTGGGCGGCACGCTCTATTCCGACGCGCTTTCCGGCGAGGACGGCCCGGCCTCGACCTATATCGACATGTTCCACCACAATGTCGAGACGATCAGGGCGGCCGTTCTCGGAAGCTGATCCCATCGCCCCGTCCGGCCGAAGGCCGGGCGGGGCAACCCGCCAAACGACGAAGCTCGGAGACGACATGGCGCCTCTCTACGATCCCGTGCCGGTGACGCTGCTCACAGGCTTTCTCGGCTCGGGCAAGACCACGCTGCTCAACGACATTCTCGCCGATCCGTGCATGGCGGGCACTGCCGTCATCGTCAACGAGTTCGGCTCGGTCCCGATCGACCACGATCTGGTGCGCACCGGCACGGAGAGCTATTTCCGCACCACGACCGGCTGCATCTGCTGCACGGCAACGAGCGATATCCGCGTTTCTCTGTATGAGCTGCACGAGGCACGCCTCGTCGGGGATATCCCGCCCGTTGCCCGCGTGATCATCGAGACCACCGGCCTCGCAGACCCGGCGCCGATCATCAACAGCCTCATTCCCGGCGGCGCGCCGGCCATGGGCCTGCGCGACCATATCGTGGCGCGGCAGTTCTATCTTTCCGGCGTCGTCACCGCCTTCGATGCGGTCGCGGGCCGCGCGACGCTCGATGCCTTCATGGAAGGCTGGAAGCAACTCGCCTTTGCCGACCACATCGTACTGACCAAGGCCGATCTTGCCGGGGCCGAGCCCCTTGCGTATACGGTGCGCGGCCTCAATCCGGCGGCGGTCATCCACGACCGGCACAATCCCGGCTTCCGCCCCCAAGATCTGATCGGCGACCGACCCTATTCCACGCAGGACAAGGCGGAGGACGTGCCGGGCTGGCTCGCCATGGAGACCCTCGGCCTGCACGGCGGACACACGCACGATCCGAACCGCCATGGAGATGCAGTAGAGGCGATCGGCCTCGATCACGACATGCCGCTCGATCCGGGCTCCCTGACGGCCTTCCTGCAACTGGTCACGAGCAATACCGGCTCCGGCCTCCTGCGGCTCAAGGGATTGTTCGCTGTGGCGGACGATCCGGAGCGACCAGTCGTCGCCCATGTCGTTCAGCACCGGCTCTATCCGCTCCAGCGGCTCGACCGCTGGCCGACGGAAGACCGCCGGACCCGCGTCGTGCTGATCGGGCGGAACATGCCCGCCAAGCCGATCCGAGACCTCTTCGCGGCCGTCGCGCCGCGCCCTGCGAAGACGCAGCGGGGGTGCGCATGAGCCGCGCCTTCGTCAACCCGCTGGCGCGGGGGACGGCCGGCGTCGTCGACGGGGCGCGCGCCATTAAGCAATGGACTCGCCATCGGCTGGTGCTGCCCGACGAGGCCGTCGTCTCGGTCAACGAACTCGCCTGCCATCTTCCCGGCTGCCCGCCGAAGGAAACGGTGGTGCTGGTGATGCACGATGGGAAAACCGTCCAGGCCTCCATCCACAAGGTGGTGCAGCAGGTCACCGAGGACGACGTCGCCGTCGCATTTCGACAGAATAGCTGGAATCCAAACCTGAATGATATGTGAGGGTATTGATCGAACAGATCATCCACGGGTGACGCGGCTTGGCGAGTGTTGGCGGCAACGCTGCTATACGAACGGCCTTCGCCTCGTCGGAAGTCTAATTGGCACCTAGACGATGCTGCCAGTCTATTTTCGTGGAGCGCTCGACTCCCTTCAACAGCTAAACCAAATTGGCCACCCGCATTCGATTTCGCCTTTGATTGGTCATTCAGCAGCGGCAAGGGGACAGAAGGGGACGTCGGTCGTGTAGTGCTCGCGCAGAACGCGATGAAATTGCCCTGGAACTGCCGGGTAGGGTATGGGCCAGTTCGTTGGGATTTCGGGCTGTGGAGCTTCAGAACACGCAGGGCGCCATGATAGAGCTGTTCGACGGTCTGATGGAGGTCAGAGGCTGCTTCTCTGGTGTAGCCACGCCCCATAGCCTGCTTCGCCAGTTCGAAACGATCCTTGGCGTTTGCATAATTCCTTCAGGTCTTCGTTGACCGCTTTGTGTGCCTCGGATGCCGCCTGGATCTCTCCGTCGAGGTAGAGGTCCCAGGTCACGTTGTCGGACTTCATCATCGCCGCCGCATAAGAGTTCGACAAGCCGTGTGGTTTCGTGGGGACTCTGTGGCATTAACTGCACGATTGTTGTGGTCTGGCGGGAATGGATTCGCCTTTCGCCTCGCGCGGATATTGCCGAGTTGTTGAAAAGGGTCGTTTGGCAATAGCGGGCCGGCGGCTATGCAGTCATTTCGGCAGCGTAGTCGCGGATCGTAATGACGACCTCATCAACGTGCCACGTATCTCGGGGAGCAGGTCGATCCAGCGGGACACGTGTGCAACATGCCGACCGAAAGGTCTGGCCCAAAGCCAAACTGTTTCCCGACGGGATATATACCTCGCTCAGTGAGTAAATCTTCCAAGTCCGCTGTGCTCAGCGCAAAACGATATAAACCCATACCGCAATGCGACCATGTCACGGACAAAGCGAAAGCCTTTAAGGCGCGGCATGTCGGGGGAATATTCATTCAAACCAGATAGCCGCTTTAGGAGCCGCAAATAACTTGGCACCCCTTTGCCACATGCTTCAGCTAGGCTTGGCTGGTGTTGCCGGCGGGCTGGTGACCATCGTTTCAGGGCGTTTCATTCGGCAGGCCGAGCTGGGCAAGGGTGCGATTGATGTTCTGGCGGGCACGCAGGTAGATATCACTGGCATTGCGGGCGGGCATGGAGATGTTGCGCACTGTGGATTGCGGTCTGATTTCCATCGCTTTGGCGAAGGCGTTCTTCGCATCCGCGGTTCGGCCGAGATTTTGATAGGCGGCGGCAAGCAGCATGTAGGCCCGGCCGGATGCCGGCGTGATGGCAACCGAGCGCTCCAGCCAGGTGACGGTGTCTTCGTTCCGGTCCATCAGGAGGCTCGCCCACCCTGCGCCCAGCATCCACGTCCAGCGTGACACCTCGGGTGTGTCGAAACGATCTGCTTGCGAAAAGACAGCAAGCGCATCGGCGAAGGCAGTCGTTCAATCGAGCAGCTAGGGCATTCCTGGGCGGTGCTTCGGCGTAATTTCTTCGCCTTCCAGTTGGAGACACTCGGCGGCAAAGCGTATGAAGGGTGGCTCACGGGGCCAGTCGAAATCAAACGGACAATTCGCCCGGCGCGGCATCGTCATCAACAATTGGTGCGATCATGGACGCGCAGGAAATTGCGGATTTCTTCGCCCGTAAACATCCGAATGCCATCTTCATCGCTCAATGGCGCGCCGGTTTGACGATCAAAGACAAACCATGTCCGAACGGCATCCGGATTGTCGACGCTGCAGAAATAGCGGGCAATATACCGTTCATTGCGCATCTCATGTAACTCCCCAATTACTGATAGCCACTTCGTTCGATGAGGCAAGTGGTTCTGCCGCTCAGGTAGCGTTTAGGCCGGCGAGTTGACGTTTCATCCGTCGACAGATCCGGCCGCCCGTTCCGACCAAGATATAAGAAGCCTCGCCATTTCCTCGACGATGAGCCGACTGTGTCTCGCACCGCTTCACTTGACGAGCTGCATTCATGACAGCATATTGTCATGAATGGATACAGAAGCCAACGATATGATTCAAGAGTTGATCCTTACGATTTTCCGGCTCGATGACGTGCTGAAGGCGGCAGCCAATCGGATATCCGAGCCCGCAGGCCAGACGGGAGCACGATGGCAGGTACTGAACGCATTGGACGATGGGCCAAGAACGGTCGCCGAGATTGCGCGGATCAAGAACGGTTCACGGCAAGGCGTCCAAAGGATAGCCAACGAGCTCGTTGCCGAAGGGTCTGCGGCGCTCAATGAAAACCCAAGACATCGCCGCTATCCGCTTGTCTGCCTGACACCCCAAGGCAGGGCGGCTTTGGAGATGATCAGAAGCGAACGGGAGCGCTGGACGGCGACAGTTTCCGATGTCTTGGGCCACGAGGTCGACCCGGCAGTTTTGCACTTTCTGGATCGCTTCCGTATCGCAGTTGAAACGACGCTTTCGAACAGGTGAAAAGCATGACAGTACCCTATCGCCCCGCGGGCCATGCCACCGTGTCGCCCTATCTTCTCGTATCGGATGCTGCAGGCCTGGTTGATTTTCTCAAGCAGGCCTTCGACGGCCGCGAAATCTCAAGGACCGAGCGGACGGATGGAACGATCATGCATGCCGCTGTGGCTATCGACGACTCGGTCGTCATGGTCGGTTCGCGGAATGTGGCATTTCAGAACTCGACCCATCTCTATGTGTCGGATGTCGACGAGACGTATCGCAAATGCCTGGCGCTTGGTGCCGAGTCCCTCAGTGAACCAAGTACCTTCGGCTATGGCGATCGGTCTGCGGGGATACGTGATGCCTTCGGTAACGTTTGGTGGCTCGGCACACACATGGGTGAGAAGGTTTAAGCGCAGCAATCGACACTCTCCGAAACCCTGGAGCAAACTTAGGGCTCTATCTCAACCCAACGAGCGATGACAACACATGTATTTTGAGCTGTAGCGCGGGTCCGGGCGGCACGAACTTTTCGACTCCACGACGCGGAGTGCCCTTGGCACTGGTGTGCTGCTCGTTCGTGTGAATAACGCTGGCGCTGGTTTGCGGTAAGCGCGAAAAAACCCCAGCTTTTCACTGATGGTCATGTGACCGAGTCTTTGTTCATAGCAGGAGACTGTGGACAATAGCATTGGGTTTCCGCACCACCGCGTTTCGGTGTGTCGCGCGCCATCGCGGTGTCCATTCTACGAGGTCTAAGGTTTCGTCGAGAAATGTCTTCGATGACATTAGGCAAACCATCCGGCGGTGCAAAGGTCGCTCCTCCGCATTTGAGAAAGGGTTCGTGTGCCCAAAGCCGCCGAGACCCTTGCCGATAAAGCGTAAGCGCGATTTTTGGGTCACCTATGAATCGGGCTCGTCATAGACAAGTTGTGTCCACAAGCAACGTAATGGACACAATGAGATGGATGATGTGATCGAGCCGCGGCTATTGCGGGTATTGCATGCTGGTCGCGGCGGGAAACGCGAGTTTGATCCTGCGTCGAAAGCCAGGTTGCTGGAAGCCTGCCTGACGCCTGGGGTTTCGATATCGAAACTGGCGCTTGAGAACGGTATCAATGCGAATCTGCTACGGACGTGGATCCGCAAGCATCGCAAGTTGAAGGCGCCGGTTTTGGCCGGGCCTGCGCCGCCGGCGGAAGTGTCGATGTTTATTCCGGTCGCAGAGGCACGGGTTGAGCGCATTGCCGATTGCGGGACGATGGCAACACGCGTTCATGCCTGCAGCTTGACAGCGCAGAGGCACATTTGAGGAGGGTCTGCGCTCAGCGGCAGATCGCGCCGATTGCAATTTTTGCGGCGGGGGCTGCGATGCGAGGGCTGGAATGGAGGACTGAAAGGCAGCCGAACCGCAGTGTGATCTGCTCACTGCGAATTGAGGCTTCGAAATCCAAGAGGCCCACCGGTGACGGCAGGCCTCTGCGTACAAATCAGGCGATATCTTTGGCCCGATACGCGTCGGGGATGACGAACACTTCGTCGGCACGGCCGTAGCCGCCGTCAGGTATGGTCTCGATCAACACCATCGTATGGGGACGGGCGGCTTCGCTTAGATAGTCGACGAGCATCTGCGTCGTTTTGTGAATCAGGTCTTCTTTCTGAGCCTTTGAAAGGGCGCCTTCCGGTAGCTTAAAATTGGCGAACGGCATGACAATCTCCTATTGGTCCATTGTGGAAATAAGCGTCATCAGCCGGTCAGATGATGCCGCCATTAGCACGGATCACCTGGCCGCTGACCCAGCCGCTGTCGGAACCGGCGAGGAAGGACACGAGGCGGGCGATATCCTCCGGCTGGCCAAGGCGGCCGAACGGGTTCATGCCGACAATCGTCTTCACTACCGCCTCGCTCTTGCCGGTCATGAACAATTCCGTTTCTACCGGCCCCGGCGCCACCGCGTTGACGGTGATGCCCCGAGAGCCGAGTTCTTTGGCGAGTACATGGGTCATGGCCTCGATTGCAGCCTTGGTGGCCGCGTAAACGCCGTAGCCGGGCTGGTATATGCCAACGACGCTTGACGAGAAGCTGATGATGCGGCCGCCCCTCCGAAGCCGGCAGGCTCCCTCGCGAAGACCACGGAATACGCCACCGAGATTGATGGACATAATTCTCTCAAACGATTTGTCAGTAACCTCGGCAATCGGTGAGAGCTCCATAACGCCCGCATTGTTGACGAGAATGTCTGTTCCACCGAAAGTTCGCTCGGCGGCGTCGAACAAGGTCGCCATACCGGCGGGATCGCCGATATCGGCCGCGACGGATACGGCCTTGCCTCCCGAAGCAACCAGCGCTGCAACGATTGCCTCGGCGGCCTCACGGCCATTCGCGTAATTGACAACGACGGCAATACCGTCCTGTGCCAGGCGCTTTGCGATGGCGGCACCGATGCCCCTGGAGGCGCCGGTTACGATGGCTACGCGGGTTTGTCGATCCATCATGTCTTTTCTCCAGTTGCGATAGCGCTAAGGTATTGCATCAGCAGGCAGTAACAATTACCGGAAGCATGACATATGTGTTCGGCTGGAGCGAACAAATCCGTGGATAGATTGGACCGAATGCAGCTTTTCGTACGTGTCGTGGAGCGCTGTAGCTTTACGGCCGCGGCCACCGATTTGGGATTTGCGCGCTCGACGGCAACCGAGGCTATCAAACAACTGGAAGCGGACGTCGGCGCGCGCCTTCTGGAACGTACCACCCGGCATGTACAGCCAACGCTGGATGGCCAGGCATTCTATGAGCGGTGCCGGTCGATCCTCTCGGACGTTGACGACGCCGAGAACGTCTTCCGCGACGCCCGGCCACGGGGTCTGCTACGCATTGATGCAAACGTCCTTCTGACTCGAACATTTCTGCTGCCGCGGCTGCCGGAATTCCTGGCGCTCCATCCGCTGATCGATATCCATTTCGGGCAGGGGGATCGTCTAGTGGACCTCGTTCGCGAGGGCGTTGATTGCGTCATCCGGGCGGGCGACCTTGCCGATAGCGGCATGATCGCTCGGCGGCTTGCGACGATCACGGAGGTGACGTGTGCCAGCCCCGGTTATATCGAGACACACGGCATGCCGGTGTCTCCCGACGACCTTAAGGGCCATGTGATGGTCGGTTTCGTCTCCTCGCGGACGGGAGAGGTCATCCCCCTGGAGTTCATGATGGGCGGCAAGGCGCGAGAGTTCGTTCTGCCCTACCGTGTCACAGCCAATCATTCCGACACGACGCATGAAATGGCTAAGATGGGATTGGGCCTGGTTCAGGCGCCCCGCTATCGCCTTCAGGAGGATTTGAGGGCAGGGCGGCTTGTCGAGGTGCTGAAGGACAATCCCCCGAGTCCAACCCCGCTGTCAGCCCTGTATCCCCAGAACCGGCACCTGGCACCGCGGGTTCGCGTGTTTTTAAACTGGCTCGTGACGATATTTGCAGAGGCCGAGCTTTAGCCTATCCGCGATGGCCGCATTTCCGCAATGGCCGAGAACCTTCATGATGCGGACGCAATCATCGACGCAGGCGGCCTCTATGTTATGCCCGGCGGTATCGATAGTCATGTGCATCTGACGCAACCATCCCGTGATGGGATCGTCATGGCGGACGTTTTCGCCAGAAGGAACAGATCATTTCGGAAATGCTGGAGCCCGGCAAGAAGGTCACCGAGGTGGCGTGGTGCCAGGAGATCCCCATGAGTCGCACCTTCGTCAAACCGCTGCCGCGCGGGACGGCGAGCGTCGTTGGCAGGACACACACCATCAAGCAATGGACGCGGCAACGGGTTGGCTTTGGCTGAGGAGGCCGTCGTATCGGTCAACGAAATCGCCTGCCATCTCCCCGGCTGCCCGCCGAAGGAAACTGTGGTGCTGGTGATGCAGGGCGGGCAAACCCTCCAGACCTCCATCCACAAGGCAATGCAGCAGTTCACCGAGGACGATGTCGCCGTCGCATCGCCACATGTGGTTGCACCGATGGACAGGCTTTCTCCAAAATGATGAAGGGCGCCCAAACGTTTCGGGGAGCGCCCTTGAAACCCGGAACGACCACGAAGGCGCGGCAAAGCTCCATCGCTGCAGGCAATCATCGAATACGGGTAATAGGCGATAGATGGAAGAAGGGAAACGAGTGTTCCAGACCATCCAGATCATCACTTGCCCGAACCGGTAAGTCGAGACTGGCGTCGCAAATACCGCAGCCATCGTCGTTCATCTGCTGGCGGGCCCGCTGGCACCAGAGGCAAACGACCGAGCATCACTGGCGCTCGCTTCCGACCGACATCATGATTTCGACCGCGTCGTACGAGACGACATCACCAACGGCTTCCTTCATCGCCCGCTTCTCTATTGACCGTCATCTCAAGAGACAAGAGCTACCAGTAACTTCGCAATGGACAGTGCTCGTGGGGAATGGACTCTCCGGTTCCTCGTCTCATCCCAAGGCGGAAGGAATCGATAGCGGCTGCGCGCCAGATGGCTTGATCAGATCGCGCGGACGTTTTCCGCTTTTGACTTGCCGGTTTTGCGGTCGTTCCCAAGATCATAGTTGACCTTGCTGCCATCGCGCAGCGGCCCACCTGAGATCACGCCCGAGACATGAACAAAGACATCCTGGCCGCCGTCGTCGGGTGTAATGAAACCAAAGCCCTTGTCCTGATTGAAAAATTTTACAGTTCCCGTCGCCATGAAGATCCTCTTAAACTGAGCGGCGTTGCGTAGGTAGCAAGCATATTCGTTGCCCGATATGCCCGCAACCGTGCATTCGTAGCGGGTCGGCGGGAACAACAAACTACGCCCCGGGGTTTTAGTCTCGACGCGACCGGGCCTTTTGATGGACGTCGGTGCTAGCCATTGGGTGAAGCAATGGGTGACGAAACCGAACCGGAGACAGTGGGAACCTATGACGGCGGCGAGCATGTCGCCGTCTCGTTTCCGTTTGACCGAATGACAGTTCAGCGGTTTCGGCAGGAATTTCCCCGCGCTCGCTGGAGCGATGCGCGCAAAGCCTGGCTCATTCCTGGGAAGACGGCACGCCGGCGCTTCATACGCTGGAGAGCCAAGGAAGAGTCCCGCAATGATCCCTTCGCCCAGGAGAAGGGCAGGGATGCCTTTGCCTTCGAACCAATCCTAAGTCCCTATCTCGGCGTTGACAGGGATGGCTTTCGCATCAAGACGCCCTATTCGCACAAGTTGGTCGAGGAAATCAGCCAAGTACCGTTTGCCCGTTGGGACGGGGATTACAAGATCTGGCGTGTGCCCTTCGCATCCTACGGTGAGCTTCTCCACAATTGGCCGGCGATCGAGGATGAGGCGCGACGCTGCGAACCGGAGGAACGGCGCAAGCGCGCTGAGGCGCGAAAGGGCACCGAAGACGAGCGCAAAGCCCGCCGTCGCTCAACCGAGCGCCGGCGCCGGCGCATTCCTCTTCCCGCCAACGATTTCCCGCCGTTGGACCGGCCCATCGCCACTGCCGCCTACGGCATCGTCGTCGTCAGTGACATCACCGGGGAATTGGTCGAGCATGAGGAAATCGCCGGTCTCTATCTGGACATCGCCGACGAACACGTCTGGGGATTGTGGCGCATGCCGTCTCTGGAGGAACTCGTGCAAACGTGGCCTTCGAAAGCCGCGACCCGAGATGATGAGCGCCGACGAGGTTGGTGGTTTCCGACCATAGAGGAGCTTCGCGAAGCAAGACGAGTTGCGCGGTCACGTGAGCGACGAAGCGCAGAGCAGGCCTCCGCCTAGTTCGTATCGACCGGCGGATCAATCTCAATCATAACCGGCGCATGGTCACTCGTATGCTCCCAGCTTCGCGGGCTGCGGCGCACGCTTGCAGACCGTAGCCATGGCGTGACTGCGGGGCTGAGGAGGAAATGATCGATCCTCAAACCCGCATCGCGCTCGAAGGAATTGCGCCAGTATTTCCAGAACGTATAGATTCGCTCTTCGGGATGGAGCTGGCGGATCGCATCCGTCCAGCCCTGTGCGACCAGATCGGCATAGGCCTTGCGAACCTCGGGACGGAACAGTGCGTCTTCCCACCATCGCGCTGGCGCATAGACGTCGATATCCGTCGGCATGACGTTATAGTCGCCCACGAGCAGGGCGGGAATGTCGAGGTCGATGAGTTCGCCGGCATAGATGTGCAGGCGATGGAACCAGCGGAGCTTGTAATCGAATTTCGGGCCGGGCGCGGGATTGCCGTTCGGAAGATAGAGGCAGCCAATCAGCAGTCCGTCGATCGCCGCCTCGATGTAGCGGCAATGGGTGTCGTCGGGATCGCCTGGCAAGCCTCGCCGCGTCAGCAGAGGCATGAGGCCCTTTGCGAGGATTGCGACACCGTTCCAGCTTTTCTGACCGTGCCAGACCGCGCCATAGCCGGCGCGCTCGAGTTCCGCGCGCGGGAACCGATCGTTCGGTGATTTCAGCTCCTGAAGGCAAACGATATCGGGTGCGTCTTCCTTCAGCCATCGTACCAACACCGGCAGGCGGCCATTGACGCCGTTGACGTTATAGGTCGCGATCTTCACGAATCCTCCGAGTGCTTGAAGAGATACTGGCTTCTCAGCGACAACTATTCAAGTAACACTGTGGTTCCCGTTCTGGGCGGCGAAGCGTCCGGCTGAACTGGGATTGATTTTGACGTAGCCATCTGACAGCTTCCGACCTCATTATCATCACCACCGAAAGTAGAAATCGTTAATGCAGCAAATAACGCGCGCTATGGAAAGAACGGGTGTGCAATGGCGACGAGAGAGGACTATTTCGACAGGCGCGGCGCATCTTACGACCGGGACGCAGTACATCATCGGATCGTCTCATTCCTAATGAACGGTCTCGACCTTCTGCAAGGCTCCACGGTGCTGGATATTGCGACAGGCACTGGCATGGCTGCACTCGAAGCAGCCCCGAGGGTAGGGCCAGCCGGCAACGTTATCGGCATCGACGTTTCGGAAGGGATGCTTCGGCAGGCACGGCACAAGGCAATAGCTGCCGGACTGAGCAACGTCCAATTCATGCACAGTGATGCCGAACGGCTTGATCTTCCGGCGGCCCAATTTGACTTCGTCGTGTGCGCTTCGGCCTTGGTGCTCATGTCGGACGTTGCCGGTGCTTTGCGGCATTGGGTGACCTTCCTCAAGGCCGGAGGTGTTCTTGCCTTCGAGACGCCTGCCAAGCCGTTCGGACTATCGCAACGCGCCGTGGAAGTCGCTGCACGCCGCGGAATCCACCTCGCCTATGGCGAGGTTGCCGACACGCAAGGCAAGTGCCAGGTGTTGCTCTCAGGCGCGGGACTGGAGGTCTTGAGCGTTCGCACCGAGTTTGCCGGCACCGCAACAGTGCCAGTACAGGCTGCGTTAGAGTTCTGGGACCAACGGGTTGACCACCCAGCATGGGCACCCATCAAGGATGCTACCGCCTCAGAGCGTCAAGTCATGCGCGATGATTTTAATTCGAAGCGTCGAAGCGGATGCTATTGATGGCTATGTGTCCAACGAAACAGCTTTGAATTTTTCTTACGGTCGCCGACCAATATAGTCTGGTGCAAATCCCGCAGTTCGGCACCACACAGTTTCCGGTTCAGCCCACAGCTTGCTAAAAGCTGCCTGTCCGCAGACCACCCCGCGCCAGCCGTTCAGCTTCCGACCCTCATTGTCGCCGTTAAAGGGGCTTCCCTGCCTGAAACTTGCCGTTCGTCTCACGGAGAATGGACGGGCAGAGATGGGGTCGAAAGCGGAACCGCTTTGCGGAAGCCAAAACGCCAGTAAAGGGCGCTAGCAGCCGAATCATCATTCCAAGTCGCGTGTGTCATGCAACCGAACGGATGTCTGTCTCTGTGAAGTCGGTACCCTTGAATAACAACGGCTCGTCGAAATCCCGGGCAAGAGCGTAGGCAAAACAGTCACCGAAATTCAGTCCAGCTTTGTGTCTGCCCTTCCCGAAATCGAGGAATGCCTGTCGGGCCAGATGGCCTTGTTCGACGGTCACTGGCTCTATGTTGATCGCTGCACGGCGGAAGAAAGCATCGGCCTGCCTCATGCCTTCCGGCCCGAGTTGCTTTTCGATCACCATGGACAGTTCCAAATAGTTCGCCACGCTGATTCGGCTGGTTGCAGAATCGTGGATCAGTCGCGTGAAGGGAACGGCTTCCGGCTCGCCATAAAGTATCGCCACCATGGCGGATGTGTCGATAATCATTTCGGCAGGCCGTCCTCGTCATAGAGAAGCTTGGCGTGATCGGCATAAGGTCGTTTCAGATGGGCCGCAGCTCTGTCAGCGATCGCCAGAAGTTCTCCGACCGAAGCCCTGCCTCTCTGTTTTTCAATTTGTGCATACCGCTCACGCAGAGCGTCGGTCACGACGCGGCTCATGCTCTGCCCGGTCGCATGGGCAATAGCCTGAGCAAGGCGATGTGCTTCTGGATCCTTCACGTTGAGACTCATGTGGCGACACTCCATTCTACCTGAGCAGCTACTTTTCTACCATTCTACCCCGCCGCCACACAGTTTCAAGGGTGAATACAGGCATCAAAACAGTCTCATTGTTCATGCGCCCGTTCCGATAGACATAGTGCATGCTTTAATCGGGGAAAAACTGACGTTCTGAGCTCTGCATTGCGGTATAGATCCATCTCGCCGCAATATGCCGTCAGCGCACCTCATCGCGGCTTGAAACGCAAGAGTATTGCATTTTGCGTTATACATTCGCTGCACAGGAGCGCACCATGGCAGGCACGGTCCCGCGAAAGGAAATAACCGTCTCGATGCGGTTTAGCGACGACGATCTGACAATCATCGATCGTGGCGCGGAACTGCTCGGCCTGTCCCGCACCGAGTTCATGCGCCGCGCCGCGCTGCATGAAGCGCAGACCGCGATCCTCAATGAAACCGTCATCCGCCTTTCGCCCGATGCGCATGATGCGTTCGTGCGGGCCATCTCCGCTCCCGCAACCGTTCCGCCTCCAAAGGCGGCGGAACGGTTGCGCCGCCGTATAGCTCCCTGGGAACGCTAGGCGGTGGTTTCACGCCCCGAATTGCTTGATGACGCGCACCGGCTCGACGCATTCGATTGTGGCAAGCCAGCGCTCGATGCGTGGTTGACGGTTTCGCCCGCTCAAGCCAGGCGCGCGGCTTCACGCGCGTCCTGGTCATGCACGATGAACAAGTCTTGGTCGGCTATTATGGGCCTGCCCCGAGTGTCATTCAGCCGAACAGTGCGCCGCGGGCCATTCGCACCGGACGGCCACCGGACCCGATCCCTTGCCTTTTGATCGGACAACTGGCTGTTGATCAGAACCATACCGGGCGCGCGGTATCGGTAGCGGGCTGGTCAAGGATGCCTTGAACCGCTGCCTCGCCGGGGCGGACATCGTCGGCGGCCGCGCCGTCGTCGTCAGGGCGGTCGACGCGGAGGCCGAGCGCTACTGGCAGGGCTGGGGGTTCATTCCCTTTCGCGACAACCCTTCCATCCTGATGCGTTCCATCGACGACATTCGCCTCTGGCTCGCGAACATTGCCCACTAGATTTTCCCCTTGGCCAAAGCAATGGCCCGCATGTTTTCCATCAATGGGGCGGCAGGTTAACGTCGCATGGCAACGCGCCAAGCTCCTCTGAGCCGAGGGGATGCCGGGCAGTTCGCATCATGCTTCTATTCGGAGTCGCAGCAACCGCGCCCGGGGTTCGACGAGGTAGCCGTCCACGCTAACAGCGCGTGCTCTGGCGTTGGCACAGGGATAGAACCGAACTGACCGGCACAGGGATCGCGACAGACTGGCCTCACTTTCCGAGAGCTGGATCCGTCCTGGCGGAGCTGCTGTCAGCCCACCTTCCGGTAGGTCTTCTCCTTCTTTCTGATCGAACCTGGCACGACGGTAGCGCCCGTTGGGGGTCCGATTTTCCCATCTTGCGTGGACCCTATCGCACTGAACGGTGACCATTTCGCTGAGGCGGGGGGCGGTTTGGTTGCGGTGGGAGGAGAAGAGGGCCGGGAGGAGGGCAGACTTGTTGGAGAGAGAAGAGCCCTCATGACGATGATCTTTATCAGGATCGCAGACCGCAGCCGGGTTCCTATGTCGGATCGTGTGAAGGGGGTTCGAGCAGTCCCGCAAGCCGTCCGGCCGGCCCCTGCCTCATCACTACAGGGCCAATAGCAAACGAGGAGTCTTTGGTGCAGAAATAGCATCCGGCGAGGTCGAGGCCGGTCGAGAGCAGGGCGCGGATATCGAGATAAGTTCGGTCGTAATTCCACCCAGAGGATATCGGCCTCGTTCACCGGCATGCCGAGCCCCCATGTTCTTGAAGAAGACCCGCGGCGCAAGCGGAAATTGGTCTTGTCCACATGGGGGGCGACGAAGCTGGTACGCTGGAAGCCCTGAATGCGGAAACAGGACAGCGCCTTGCAGACGGCATCCTCGTTGTTCATGTCGACGAAATTGGCGTCGAGCACGTCGTGGAACGTGTCGATGAAGACCGTAGGCAGGCCGAAGCCCTGGATGAGGGGGATGTCGGCCTCCGTTAGTTCGGTGCCAAGCGCGATGACGCCGGAGATCGGCGCGCCGGCAAGCGATTAGGCCACCGTGCTCGGCTCGGAATCCGACCGGTGACGGTTTCGGCACCCGCAAATTGAGGCGGACATGTCCAATTCCTTTGAAAGGGCGTTCACCCTGCCGACCTGCCGATCGGATATATGCGCCGGGGTGATCATGCGAGTGCTACGCGACTTAGCCGCATCCAATTGCGGCAGGCGCTAGGAGCGCCAATTTAGCTCTTGAAATCGCCGCAATGAAAGGCCATGTCGGGGGCATGCACATGGATACGTTTGTCAGGATATCGCGGCTGATCGATCAAGCACGCTCCGTTCCCCGGAGCCGGCAGCCCTAAACCTGTAACGCCGCCGCAGACCCCGCCGCTCCGGGAACCCCACGACCAAACAGTGCGGTTCATTTGCGCCTCTATCCGGCGCATCGATGGAGCGTATCCATGTCTCTCTCCCAGCTCTTCCGTGTCTGCCTTTCCTGCGACCGGCCCCAGCCACGGGCCGCAGTCCGTTGCCCCTGGTGCCGGACGCCCATCGCTATCGTCCCGCGTAGTGCGCCGGGCCTGTTGTGGAGGGCCCGGCAATGAATCTGGCAGTCAAGGTGACGGAACACGTCTCCGGTGCTGACGTGCCGGGCGAACGGCAGCAGGTCGGCGCCCTTCCCTGGCGCATCCAGCGCAATGGCGAGATGAGGATATTGCTCATCACCTCGCGCGAATGTGGGCGTTGGATCGTGCCCAAGGGGTGGCCGGTGAAGGGATATCCGCTCCTCGTCGCGGCATCGCGCAAGGCCTTCGAGGCGGCCGGCGTCATTGGCGACATTTCGCCCGCGCCGGTGGTGGCCTTCCGGTATCGGAAGGCTCTGGACGATGGTTCGCGGGTACCCTGCAGCGTCGCGGTTTTCGGCATGAACGTGCGCGGCACGCTCAGTCATTGGCGGGAGAAGGGGCAAAGACAGCGGCAATGGTTTTCGCTTGGAGAGGCCGCAGACAGGCTCGACGACGCCGAGCTCGCCGCCTTCGTGCGGATGCTCGATGACAAGCCGGAGCGCCTTGAACCCTTCCGCCGTACGAGCAGCCGGAATCCGTCGTCCGGGAAGCGGCAAGCGACAAGGAGCTGAGGCGATGCCGATGTGTTCGATGGGGCCCGCACGTCGGCGGCGGCCCCCCGGTCGTCCCATCCACAGGGTCAGCGCCGGACGCTGGTTGCCTGGCGTCACTACCTGCCACGGCAAGAGTGATGCCAGGAACTGTCGATCCGAGATTGAAACCTGCGGAGCAACGCCGGACGGCCTTGCCGCGCCGTTGCCCTATCCAGAAAGAACAGAAATGACCTTCAGATACCGCCATACCTTCCCCATCAGCGGTCCGAACAAGCTGCCCCGATTCCGCCAGTGGGCAGCGGAGAACATTCCGGGCGTCGCCGTGTCTCTGCCGCCACAGGTTCCCGTCAAGAGCACGGCCCTGACGGTGCGCCTGAAATCCGTCGAGGACCGCAACACGCTGATCGGGAAACTGGAAGGCGTGGAGTTCTAATGAACCGCTGCAGCGGCGGACGAAAGGCCTTCATCGCCTCGTAAACATCCGGCCACATGTGGATGGTTATAGGAATAGGCATGTCGTTCGCCGCTGCGCCCTTCGGGGCATGCCGGCCCGCGAAGCCGTCTCCGGCATTCGCTCGCCCTTTGCCATTTTCCGACGATGGAGAGGCGAACTATTTCCGCGGGCCGGTTTCATCCCGACGGGGCTTTTGTATTTGCCTCGTTGGCGAGCCAGTTCCCGTCACCATTCATTTCCAGGATACGGACGCGGTGGGGAAGCCTGTCCAGGGGACCTGCAGTACCCCCACCGGGACGCGCGCCCCCCCCTTCGCGTTGAAGCCCGAGGATGGGCGATGTATGCATTCATCGCAGGCAGGCCAACTGGACTGACATCTGGAGACAGACTACGGTGTGCTCTGCACTATAGTCTGGTGCATTGGTAGGAAGCCTTCGGGAGGAAAGCGGATGCCTATGCGTTTCGATCACGCAGATCATGTGCATACCGTTGCGGCCCATTCCTCGGCTGCGGCAAGTTCCTTAGTCGCAGCCTCCTGGCGCCGCTGCCTCACCCTTCACGGTCTCTCCCCTGAGGAAGACCGCACGCCCTGGCGGCTCAGCGACGCCGAGTTCCGGCAGGCCCGATACCGTTCCAACGCGCTGATCGAAGAGGCGCGTGGCGAGATCGACCGGCTGTTCGCGACCGTCGGGAAGGCCGGCTGCTGCCTGCTTTTGACGGATGAGAACGGCATTGCGCTTGAACGCCGCGGCGCGGCGGGCGACGACCGTGACTTCCGCGGCGTCGGCCTCTGGTCCGGCACGGTCTGGAGCGAAGCCAGCGTCGGTACCAACGGAATCGGCACGGCGCTTGCCGATGAGCGAGCCGTGCTGATCCTGCGCGACCAGCATTTCCTGTCGTGCAACACTGGTCTTTCCTGCACGACGGCGCCGATCCGTGACCATGCCGGCCGCGTTGCGGCGGCCATCGACATCTCCAGCTGCCGCAACGACGCCAACGAGATGATCATGTCGATCCTCTCCCAGGCCGTGCGCGATGCCGCCGCACGGATCGAGGCAGGTCTCTTCCGCCGTGCCTTTTCGGCGGCTCGCATCCTTCTCGTGCCCATTGACGGCAAAGCGGCACCGGCCTTGCTCGCGATTGACCGCGACGATCTCGTCCTTGGCGCCACCCGAGCGGCAAGGCAGGCCCTCGGCCTTGATGACCGGCGCATCGCGACAGGAATCGCGGCCTCCGATCTCCTGCGCGAGGATCGGGTAGAGGAAGGGCGTGAGCTCGACCACGCCGAACGTGCTGCCCTTCGCCGCGTGCTCACCCGTGCCGGCGGCAATGTCAGCCAGGCGGCGGACCTGCTCGGCATCAGCCGCGCGACGCTGTACCGGAAGATGAAGAAGCTCTCGGTCAATTGATGTTGCGCCGCAGCGCAGGCCGTTGCTCTGTCCTGTCTCAAATCTGAAACAGTTGTGCCGGCCATCGCCGGTCTGCGTCTACCGCATGCCGGCAAAGCGCTGCACCATCCTGTCGACGGCCCAATCCGGGTCTTTGATGGGAGGAATGACATGCTGCACCAGAAGATCGTCGAAAACCCGTACAAGGCGAAATACGGTAATTTCATCGGTGGCCAATGGCGGGAGCCGGTCGCGGGCCGCTATTTCGACAACATCACGCCGATCACCGGCGGTAAGCTCTGCGAAATCGCCCGTTCCGACGCCGCCGACATCGAGCGTGCCCTGGATGCGGCGCATGCCGCCAAGGACAGGTGGAGCCGCACTGCCGCGACCGAGCGCTCCAACATCCTCATGAAGGTCGCCCAACGCATGGAGGACAATCTCGAACTGCTCGCCAGGGCCGAGACTTGGGACAACGGCAAGCCGCTACGGGAGACCATGGCTGCCGACATTCCGCTCGCCATCGACCATTTCCGCTACTTCGCCTCCTGCGTGCGCGCACAGGAGGGCACGATCGGCGAGGTCGATCACGAGACGATCGCCTATCATTTCCACGAGCCGCTCGGCGTGGTCGGCCAGATCATCCCCTGGAACTTCCCGATCCTGATGGCCGCCTGGAAGCTGGCGCCCGCGCTTGCCGCCGGCAATTGCGTGGTGCTGAAGCCCGCCGAGCAGACGCCGTCCTCGATCCTCGTCTGGGCCGAACTCGTCGGCGACCTCCTGCCGCCCGGCGTGCTCAACATCGTCAACGGCTTCGGGCTCGAAGCCGGCAAGCCGCTCGCCTCGAACCCGCGCATCGCCAAGATCGCCTTCACCGGCGAGACGACGACCGGCCGCCTCATCATGCAATATGCCAGCCAGAACCTCATTCCGGTGACGCTGGAACTGGGCGGCAAGTCACCGAACATCTTCTTCGCCGACGTCATGAACGAGGACGACGACTACCTCGACAAGGCGCTGGAAGGCTTTGCGATGTTCGCGCTGAACCAGGGCGAGGTCTGCACCTGCCCGAGCCGCGCGCTGGTGCATGAGAAAATCTACGACCGCTTCATGGAAAAGGCGATCAAGCGCGTCGAGAAGATCGTGCAAGGCAATCCGCTCGACACGGCGACGATGATCGGCGCGCAGGCCTCGTCCGAGCAACTGGAGAAGATCCTCTCCTATATCGACATCGGAAAGCAGGAAGGCGCCGAAGTGCTGACCGGCGGCGGCCGCAACAATCTCGGCGGCGAGCTTGCGGAGGGCTACTACGTCAAGCCGACCGTCTTCCGAGGCCACAACAAGATGCGCATCTTCCAGGAGGAAATCTTCGGGCCGGTCGTCTCGGTCACCACCTTCAAGGACGATGCCGATGCGCTTGCCATCGCCAACGACACGCTCTATGGCCTCGGGGCGGGCGTCTGGAGCCGCGACGCCAACCGCTGCTACCATTTCGGCCGGGACATCCAGGCCGGCCGCGTGTGGACCAACTGCTACCATGCCTATCCGGCACATGCTGCTTTCGGCGGCTACAAGCAGTCGGGCATCGGTCGCGAAAACCATAAGATGATGCTCGACCACTACCAGCAGACCAAGAACATGCTGGTCAGCTACTCTCCCAAGGCGCTCGGTTTCTTCTGAGCGCCCTCCCGCCTTCTCCGCCTCGCTGATGGAGGAGGTTTCCCGGGCGCGGTGCGGCGCGCTCCCTTCCCTCGCTTGCGGGGAGGGATTTTGCTCAAGGAGGACCATCATGTCCGAAGTCGTGACCGAGCCGCGCGTGGTAGCGACCGAAGCGGCTCTAGACCTTATTCGAGAAATCCAGGTTGATCATCCGGAAATCCTGTTTCACCAGTCGGGGGCTGTTGCGACGGTTCCGCGCCCATGTGCTACCCGGCCGACGACTATATCGTCGGCGACCGGGATGTGAAGCTTGGCGAGATCGGCGGCGTGCCGGTTTATATCAGTGAAAGCCAGTTCAATGTCTGGCGGCACACGCAATTGATCATCGACGTCGTGCCGGGCCGGAGCGGCATGTTCTCGCTCGACAACGGACGGGAAAAACGCTCCCTCACCCGCTCGCGCCTCTTCGGCGGCGGCGAAGCCTGCCCGCTGCCGGGGTGCTGACCGGCAGGTGTACCGGTGGTATCAAGCGACCTTCCGGATTGTGATAGCCGTTGCGATATCCACTTACAAGAAGTCGAACGCCCGCTCGACATGTCAGGAGGGCAACAAGGACAATAATATCACCAAAAAAACGTGGTCGCTCCGTTCTGAATTAATTCCAAGCCCGAGACGATGACGAAGGAACCTTCTTCGATACAGATATCGCAATCTTCGCGGCGGTGGCGGAGAGCGACAGCTTCACGCGTGGCGCCTTGCAATTTGCGACCAGCAAGTCGACGTGGGTAAGGCCGTTCAACGAATTGAAGCACAGCTTGGCGTGAAAATCTTCCAGTGCACGACCCATCCCGTCCGTCGTGCCGATCGGCTTATGTGCTGAATAGCCTGTCGGGGGGAGGACAGACCGGCGGTTTTGAGCGGACTTGCCGGAAACTTGCCGCTTGCCTGACGATAGAGGAGGCTTCTATGCACCGTTGAGCGGAGCGATACGGAATCCACGAACGGATTGCGCCGGCACCCGCCACCTTCCGCTCGGCTTCGATGAAAAGCGTAGTCATCGTTCCCGAGGTTGCCTGCCAGTCCACCTATCTCACCCGCGCGGAATTTTCGTGGCCTGAACCTTCCCCGATGCGACACGGCGAGACCTGGGATGGCGGCGGCCAATCAGGCAGAAGCATCTCTACCGAGAGACCGTCGAGGCTATCTCGAGGATGAAATAGTCTGCGCGCGGCAGTATTTGCAAATACGACTACGCGGGCAGCATCGAGAACAAACGCTGCCGTCGGACAAGCCTCAAGAGATATGACCATCTCAGTGCTAAGCATCATCGCTCCAAAGATCGCGGCCTTAACTAAAAGGCTGCGATCTCGAAACAATATCCTTTGGTAGTAAAGAAGATGTTCGAATCCTCTGCCACTACATGGCTCCGGTTGCGCGGAACACTCCCACCATGGATGCCCGCAGTGTTTTCGGATGTAAGTCTATCAATGTCCGCCGACCCCTGAAAATGCCGCATGCTCCTTGTCGTGCAGGGCGAAGCGGTCGAGCATATGCGCACTTGCCTCGTTGACGCCTATGACGGCGACATCCACGCCTTGGCGGCGGTATTTAAGGACGATCTTGTCGAGCGCGCCAATCGCGGTGATGTCCCAGAGGTGCGCTTCCGTGACATCGATCGTCACCTTGTGCAGCGTCTCCGTGAAATCGAAGGCCGCGATGAAACTCTCCGCTGAGGCAAAGAAAATCTGGCCGTCGACATGATAGGTGCGCTCGTTGCCTGCGTTATCTAGCGTGGAACAGACGCGGAAGAGCCTTGCCACCTTGCCGGCGAAAAACACGCCAGAAAGGAGAACACCGACGAGAACACCCTTGGCAAGGTCATGCGTGCCGACCACGGTCACGACCGTCGCCAGCATGACAATGGAAGAAGACGGCGGGTTGCGGCGCAGATCGAGGATCGAACGCCAGGAAAAGGTCCCGATCGACACCATGATCATAACGGCAACCAGCGCGGCCATCGGGACGATGCGCACAAGATCGTCCAGAACAAGAATGAGGAACAGCAGGACGCTGCCTGCCACGAAAGTGGAGAGGCGGCCGCGACCGCCCGAGGTGACGTTGATTACCGATTGTCCGATCATGGCGCAACCGCCCATGCCGCCGATCAGGCTCGAGGCGATGTTGCTCGCGCCCTGGCCGATGCATTCCTGGCTTTTCGAACTTGGCGTGTCCGTCATGTCGTCGACGATCTGTGCCGTCAGCAGCGATTCCAGCAGGCCGACTGCGGCAAGCGCGATCGAGTAAGGGAAAATGATCTGGAGCGTCTCGAAAGTCAGCGGCACCTGTGGCAGCGCGAAGATCGGCAGCGACGAGGGCAATTCACCGAGATCGCCGACGGTGCGCAGGTCCAGGCCGCCCCACCACGCAACGGCGGTCAGGACGAGGATGGCGACCAGCGGCGACGGAATCGCCTTGGTAACATAGGGGAAGAGGTAAATGATCGCGAGGCCGGCTGCGATCATGGCGTAAGTCAGCCCCGGCACGCCGATGAGTTCCGGAAGTTGCGCCATGAAGATCAGGATCGCCAGCGCGTTGACAAAGCCGGTGATGACCGAGCGCGAGACGAAGCGCATCACACGGCCGAGCTTCAGGAGGCCGGCGCATAACTGGATAAGGCCCATCAGTAACGTCGCGGCGAAGAGATATTCGAGGCCTTGTTCCTTTACGAGCGTGATCATGAGCACGGCCGTCGCAGCAGTCGCGGCGGAGATCATGCCCGGCCGGCCGCCGACGAAGGCGGACACGCAGGCGATGGCGAAGGAGGCAAAGAGCCCGACCTTCGGGTCGACGCCGGCAATGACGGAGAAGCCGATGGCTTCGGGGATGAGGGCAAGCGCGACGACGATGCCGGAGAGAATGTCGGCGCGAATGTTCGAGAACCACTCGCGCTTGTAGGCTGTCAGATTGAACATGGAAAAGTCCGCAAGAGTAGTGCATCCAGGCCGGGCATGTCCGACATGTAAACTGGTTTGATGCTTTTGCGTTGTCTGGCGGATCGGCGGCCAGAAGAGCCACCCGGAGTTTCACCGGGTCCAGGGTGAATGGCCCCGTTATAGAAAATGTTACGCAGCGGTCAACGGCGATTTCTTCCAAGGTGTATCTCAATGGGTGGAGGAGAGGCGAACTAGGGGCGCCTGTTCTGTCGCGCGCTCTTGGTCACCGCTTCGGGATGAACCGGCAAAGGTTTCCGTGGCGAAATTCGGGAGGAAAAATGGTCTTACTTCAGCGTGATTGGTGAGTTGCTGCTTCAGGCTCCTTTCTTGCCCTTTCTGCTACCTACTCGCCCATGCTGACCTGGACGATGTTCGAGATGGGACCTTCCAGTTGATGAGAAGAGCCTAAGTTGCAGCAAGGAGAAGCCCATGAAACCATAGGAAGGAAAAGCAGACCGTGCCGCGGTCTGGACAGCAAACATGACTTATAGGATTCCGTCATCCGTCCGGACGTCGACTTCGTTTGACTGTTTGCCCGGTGGACTTTAAAGGTGCCTTCGGTTCGATCATGACTGGATTCAGACAGATATAGCCACTAAGTGTGAACGCGGCGTGTGCTGCGTGCGCTGCGGGTTCCCCGAAATCGACGGAGACTTCGATCAACCTTCCAGCGGAGGAGCGCGAACCCATGTCTTCACCGGTTCTCAAAGGCCGCATCCAGTCGACTCTTCGTCAGTTTCTCGATGCCGAGGCCTCAGGCGGCATCGTCTTGATGGCAGTTGCAGTTCTTGCCATTGTCACCGCGAACTCAGCCTTCGCGGAGGAATATTTCCATCTGCTCCACGCCTATATCGGGCCACTTAGCCTGCGGCACTGGATCAACGACGCCTTGATGGCCGTCTTCTTTCTGCTAGTGGGTCTTGAGATCAAACGCGAGATGCTTGACGGTCAACTGTCAACTTGGAGCCGACGTGTTCTTCCGGGCGCGGCGGCGGCGGGTGGTATGGCCGTGCCAGCGCTGTTCTTCCTCTATTTCAACTGGAGCGATCCGGCGGCGGTGCGAGGATGGGCTATTCCGACGGCGACGGACATCGCCTTTGCTCTCGGCGTGATCTCCCTGTTCGGCTCGCGCGTCCCGGCATCGCTGAAAATCTTCCTAACGGCGCTCGCCGTTCTCGATGATCTCGGGGCGGTGGTTGTCATTGCTATTTTCTATACCGCAGATGTGAATATCATGGCGCTTTGTGCAGCCGCAGCGATTCTGGCCGCGCTTTATGGTCTCAACCGCATGAGAGTCACTACGCTCTGGCCCTATCTGGCGCTTGGTGTGTTGCTCTGGTTCCTTGTATTCGCTTCGGGTATTCATGCGACGCTCGCGGGCGTGATGTTGGCTTTGACGATCCCTCTGAAGGCGACGCCGGGCATGCCCGAGGCAACGCCTGCGCAATCGCCGTTACATAAGCTCGAACATACGCTTCATAAGCCGGTCGCATTCCTCATCGTGCCGATCTTCGGCTTCGCGAATGCCGGTGTCTCCTTTACCGGCGTGACCATGGACGTGCTGGGCGAACCGATCACGTTGGGCATTGCCGCCGGGTTGCTGTTCGGCAAGCTTATCGGTGTCCTCGGCACGGTCGCCCTTCTGGTCAAGCTCGATCTCGCGGACCTGCCGGCACAGGCGAGTTGGGGCCAGTTAATCGGGGTTGCCCTTCTTTGCGGGATCGGCTTCACGATGAGCCTGTTCATCGGCCTCCTCGCCTTCAGTGATCCAATCGTCCAGGACCATGTAAAGATCGGAATCCTGACGGGATCCGTGGCTGCTGGTGCACTGGGAGCTATTTTCCTCGGTCTGTTCGGCAGGCGAACGAAACGTGTTGATCTTCACGTACAGTAGATCTGTGCCCTATAGCCCAACTGCGGCGGTGCGCTTGAAAAGCGCACCTGCGCGCTGGACAACGTTAAGATTTCTTTCCAATGTACCTTCGTTGGGGAAGGATCACGCGATGGACGTCAGTAAGAACCTTGATGTTGCCACACGTTTCGGCACGGCGATCGGGATCGCGCTAAGCGCGGTTATCTATGGACTGGCGATCGGGCCACTGATCTATCACTACATGCGTTGAGATGATCGAACTGACGTGCCGTGCTGCGGCTTGATGCCGGTCCCAAGCCTGCTGGACAGCGGGAATCCATGGTGAAATGCTCCGCCGTGTGCACCGCACTGAATGCAGTGGCACATGGCGGAGCAGCTTCCCCAAAAGCGTGGTGCCAGGGCCAGGACGTCTGCGCGGTTTCCGAGGAAAACGCCTACGCGGCAGCATTGCATCCACAAGGTTGGCCCCAACAGAACGTTGCCCCACGAGGCCCGATTCCAAGCCGCTTGCGCTGCCGTTTTCAAACCGCCTCGGGCGCTTCCGCAGGGCGGGTAAAGCGGTAGACCTCCTCCAGGCTCATCATGTTCGACAGATCGATGGTCATGGTTGCCTGATGCCCAAAGGCGCCACGCATCAGACAGGTTTGCGCGGCAGCTTCCGTGGCCCTCTTCAAGACGGTCTCGGGCTGCAGATCGTTCAGCAGGCCGACGAGGACGTTGGCGATATAGGTATCACCGGCGCCCAACGTGTCGACGGCGTCGACCGGTCGGGCCGGCATTTCAAAGACGCCGGTTTCGCCGACCAGAAGAGCGCCTTCGATGCCGCGGGTGACGAGGCTCCAACGGGCGCCGGCCGACCGGGCAAGCTGGGCGAGCGAGAGCGCTTCCGCGCGCGAGACGCCGCCCGCGGAGAAGGCAAGAAGGAAACAGTGCGGCGCCACAAGGGCGATGCGTCGGGGATCGTGCACAGTCGCGAGATCGTAGGAGACTTTCGTCACCTCAGCAAAGCGCGGCAGCCATGCATCGACATGGCTCGATCTGCCAGTGTGGACCGCATCGACTTCCTGAAGCCGCGCCAAATCCTTGTTTGTGGGCGCGATGATTGACACGCCGAGATTGGCCCCGACGAACACCCGATCACCGCCCTGCGTCTCGATCACGCAATAGGCGGTCTGTCCCGGTTCCATCCGCAATAGCGAGACGTCGACGCCTTCCTTGATCAGCGCCCGGCGGATAAGGCGGCCCGCCTCGTCTTCGCAGACTGCGCCGGCATAGGCCGCCTCGGCGCCCGCCCGGCGGGCGAAGACCGCATGGTTCACGCAGTTCCCACCAGGAAACATCAGGTTCTGGTCGCGGTAGCAATCGACCACGTTGTCACCGAAGGCGAGGATTCTGACGGGGCGGGGCATCTGGCAGGCTCTCCTGAGACGAAGCTGAGAACGTTCTCTCACCTACAAGGCCGCGTCGCGAAAGGCAAATGATTTCGGCGGAAAAGGGCATTCGATTTGCTGGCGGGGCCAATCGAAGGGGCGGTTCCGGTGCCGCAGGTGATCGTTCGCGCATGAATATGCGCGGGAAAAGCGGAAAAGAATGGGCCGCGGCTTCGAGTAGTCAGAGCCGTGCGACGGAACCCCGTTCGATGAGTTCTGCAGGCATCAGCACGGTGCGCGGCGGATAGTCTTCGCCGCGAATGCGCTCCAGCAGCATCCGCGCGGCGGCCTCGCCCATAGCAAGGCGCGGCTGGGCGACGGTGGTGATGCCGGGCCGGTGGAAGCTCATCCAGTCGAGGTCGTCGAAGCAGATGATCGAGAGATCCTGCGGAATGGAACGCTTCAGTTCCACAAGCGCCCGCATGGTGCCTTCGGACATGGTGCCGTCGGTGGTGAAGAGTGCCGTCGGCGCATCGGGCGCCGTTATCAGCTGCGGGACGACCGCCTGCGCGGCGAGGGCCGAATAGCTGCCGGCCCTGAGCGTGAGCCGCGGATCGACGGGCAGGCCCTCGATCCTGTGCGCCCGGATATAGCCAAGAAGGCGCTGCCAGCTCGGATAGAGTGTTTCGCTTTCGATCGGATCGCCGGCAACGGCGCGCGCCAGGAACGCATCCAACCCGCCGCGCTCCTCGTCGACGAGTTCCGCCACGATGCCGATCCGGCGGTGCCCTGCCGCGATAAGATGGCGCACGGCCTGTTCGGCGGCGGCGATGTTGTCGGTCGCCACACGGTCCACCATCAGGCCGGCGACCGCGCGGTCGATCAGCACGAGCGGCACGCCCATCGCCCTGAGGCTGTGCAAGTGCCGCGCCCTGCGCGTGTCGCTGGGCGTGACGATCAGTCCGTCCACCTGCTTTTGCGCCAGAAGCTCGACCGAATGGACCTCCTTCGGCTGCGCTTCGTCGCTATTGGTGATCAGAAGGCCGAAGCCGTTGGCCTCGGCGACATTGGAAACGCCGCGCAGGACCGAGGCATAGAAGGGATTCTGGATATCGCCGGCCACGACGCCGAGCGTGCGCGTTTTGCCGGTGATGAGACTGCGGGCAAGCGCGTTAGGCCGATAGCCGAGATTCTGGGCGGCCTTGAGGACCTGCTCCTTCTTCTCCTCACTGGTATAGCCGTAGCCGCCGAGCACGCGCCCCGCCGTCGCCGTGGAAACGCCTGCTGCGCGTGCAACATCTGCGATCGTCGCCTTGCTTTTTGGAGCCATCAGCATTTCCCTCTCACATTCCGGGCCTGCCGAATGAGAATTTCATCATGCGGATCTCGCAAAAAATCGACAGTCTTTTTACAGGCATTACCAGATCGATGGCCGTTTTCAACGCCCTTTCCGAATCATTCCGCGCAAAACGGCGCTTGACGAGCGGGCGATGACTGTGTCTCATATGTGAGAACGTTCTCGCCATCATTAGCAAGGGAACCAGAGAACGAATCGCGGTCCCGCCGGGTCCGCACGACAAGGAGGATGTCATGTTCAAGTCTATTCTGGCCGGTTGTGTTCTAAGCGCGGTGCTGGCGATGCCGGCGCTTGCCGATGTCATCCCGGCCCTGCACGATGCCTTGCCGCAGGAATACAAGGACAACGGCATCAAGGCCGCGGTCTTCAACGACTGGGCGCCCGACGAATTCCTTGATTCCGACGGTCAGCTCAAGGGCTGGAGCGTGGATATCGCGAAAGAGATGGAGGATCGCCTCGGCGTGCCCTTCACCTTCGAGGGGACGAGCTTCGACGCCATCATTCCGGGTCTTCAGTCCAAGCGCTTCGACGCGGGCTTCTCGTCCTTCGGCACGACCGCGGAGCGCCTGAAGACGCTCGATTTCGTCTCCCAGCGCAAGATCGGGACCTCGTTTGCCTACCCCGCGGACAGCAAGCTCGACATCAAGGCCGCGACGGACACCTGCGGCCTGACGGTCGCGGTCTTGAACGGCTCGTGGGATCTCGGGCTCGTCGAAAGGCTGAATGCCAACGAATGCAAGGACCACCCGTTGACCGTGCAGACGCACGGCACGCAGGCCCAGGCCGAACTCGCCGTCCGCTCGAAGCGCGCCGAGGCGACCGTCGCCGGCTCCGTCAAGCTCGCCTACATGGCTAAGCAGACCGGAGACCTGAAGGTGTCCGAACTGGTCCTCTCGCCGGTGAATAGCTGCATCGGCGTGCGCAAGGGCGATCCGCTCGGTAAGGTCATGACGGATGCGATTCAGTCGATGATCGACGACGGCACCTATGAGAAGATCATGGCCAAGTGGGGTCTGGACGATTCCGGGATGCTGAGCAAGGCGCTCCTGATCACGGAAGAAAATCCGGCGGACCTCTAGAACCGTTCCCCGGCCCGGGATGACCCGGGCCGGGGCGGAGGCTTGCGACCGGCACAGGAAACGATGATGTCTGAAGAACCGCCCCACCGCCCCTCGATCCACGACGTCAAGCCCATCGCGGTGCCAAAGATCGGCCACTGGGTGGGCGGAGCGGTTATCACCGTCCTGGCGGTCGTCTTTGTGCAGGTGCTCGTCACCAACAAAAACATGCAGTGGGGCGTGGTTGCCGAATACATGCTGAGCCCCGCCATCCTGTCGGGCCTCGGCATGACGTTGCTCCTGACGTTCCTCGCCATGGTGCTCGGCCTTGCGATCGGCGTCCTGCTCGCCATCATGCGCCTGTCGGCGAGCCGCGTCTTCCAGGCCGTAAGCTGGGGCTGGATTTGGTTCTTCCGCGGCGTGCCGCCGCTTGTCCAGATGATCTTCTGGTACAACCTGGCGCTCCTTCTGCCCGAGATATCGATCGGCATTCCGTTCGGTGGGCCGAAGCTCATTTCCTGGAACACCAACCAGCTCATCACCCCGTTCAGCGCCGCCATCATGGGGCTCGCCTTCACCGAGAGCGCCTATGCCGCCGAGATGATCCGCGCCGGCATCCAGGCCGTCAGTGCCGGCCAGACGGAAGCGGCCGCGACGCTCGGCATGACGCGCGGCCAGACGCTGCGCCGCATCGTTCTGCCGCAGGCGCTGCGCATCGTCATCCCGCCCATCGGCAACGACACGATCTCGATGCTGAAGTTCACCTCGCTCGTTTCCGTGCTGGCGCTGCCCGATCTGCTCTATTCCGCCCAGATGGTCTATGCCCGCACCTACCAGACCGTGCCGCTGCTGATCGTCGCGACCATCTGGTATCTCGTGCTCACCACGGTCCTGACGGTGAGCGAGCACGCCGTCGAGCACCGACTGAAATCCGAACATCGCACCGGCGCGAAGAAGGCGGGCGGGCTCTTCTCCTTCCGGCTCTTCGCGCGCCAGCAGGAGGCCCTTTGATGAACGACCAGACGACTGCCGAGCCGCTGCTGAAGGTGGAGCGCCTACGCAAGAGTTTCGGCGCGCATGAGGTGCTGAGCGGTATCGATGTCGCGGTGATGCGCGGCGACGTGACCTGCATTGTGGGACCCTCCGGCTCGGGCAAGAGTACGCTCCTGCGCTGCCTCAACTATCTCGAAAAGCCGACCGGCGGTGCGATCTTCCTGCGCGGCGAGCCTGTCGGCGTGCGCTGGAAGGGCGACAAGCTCTACGAGATGAGCTTCAATGAGCTTGCCCGGCAGCGCCAGCGCATGGGCATGGTTTTCCAAGGTTTCCACCTCTTCCCGCACAAGACCGTGCTTGAGAACGTCATCGAGGCGCCGGTGCAGGTCAAGCGCGTGCCGCGCGTCACGGCGATCGAGGAGGCGATGGTGCTTCTGGAACGCGTCGGCATGGAGGAGCGCGCGGGCTACTATCCGGCGCAGCTTTCCGGCGGCCAGCAGCAGCGGGCGGCCATCGCCCGTTCGCTGGCGATGAAGCCGGATGTCATGCTGTTCGACGAGCCGACCTCGGCGCTTGATCCGGAACTCGTCGGCGAAGTGCTGGCCGTGATGCGCCAGCTTGCCGACGACGGCATGACCATGGTCGTCGTCACGCATGAAATGGGCTTTGCACGCGACGTCGCCGACCACCTGATCTTCATGGATGGTGGTGTGATCGTCGAAGAGGGCCGGCCGGTCGATGTGCTGACGCGTCCGCAGCAAGATCGCACACGGGCCTTCCTGGCGCGGGTGCTCGCCGACGCGTGAGGCGTCAGCCGAGCGTCTGCGAAAGCGCAGCGGCGGTGAAGAGGTCGAGATGCGCGCCGCCGTTGTTCTTGAACACGGTGATCTGATCGGCGCCGGTGCGGCCTTCGCTCCGGCCCTGGACAAGCTCGAAGAGATCGGCCTTCACGGCCTCCCAGGTGATCGCGCCCGATGCGACGGCCTGCGAGAGGTCGCCGCCGCCTTCCATGTTGTTGCGGCTGTCGACGAAGATCGTGCCGCGCGAAAGCGCCGCGTCGTCCGCTTCCCGCAGCGTCGGCAGATAGGCGCCGACGAGGTCGAGATGCGTGGCCGGCCGCAGGAGCGCGCCCTTGACCAGCGCCGTGTCCGACATGGTCACGCAGGACACGATGTCGGCGCGCGCGACCGCGCCGTCGAGATCTGTGCCGGCCGAGGCGTCGATGCCCTTCTCGCGCAACTGCGCCGCGACCGCCTCCGCCCGGGCCGCAGTGCGGTTCCAGATCGTAACCCGACGGAGCGAGGGCCTGGCCGCAAGATGCGCCTCGGCGAAATGCGGCGCGAGCGCACCGGCTCCGACGATCAGCAAATCCTCGACATCCTCCCTGGCCAGGATTGATGCGCCGAGCGCTGAATCGGCGGCGGTCTTGCGCGCGGTCATGGCCGCGCCGTCCGCGGCAAGCAGCGGTGCGCCGGTCGCCCCGTCGAAGAGCGCCACCAGTCCCTGGACGGCGGGTTGCGGCGGCTCGAGGGATGCGTTCTGCGGAAAGACGCCCACCATCTTCACGACGACCGGCCCGCCAGGCGCCCAGCCGGGCAGGGTGACGAACTGGGCCTTGCCGCCTGCCGGATCGGATTGCACGAGGACGTCCGAAGCCGGCATGGGCCCGAGATGGGCTTTGCGCAACGCCTCGATGAGGAAGGGCCAGTCAAGCGCCGCGTGGACGGCGGCGGCGTCGAAAACGTGCATGTCGAACCTTTCAGGTCTTGATCGTGTACGTGACCAGATGGCTTGGGGTGACGAGTTGCGACAGGGCGAGCGGGCGCCCCTCGCGGTCGGTGACGATCTTCTCTATCCGGTAGACCGGCTGAGCGGCCGTCACCGCGAGAATGCCGCGCTCGCCGGCGGAGGCGAGACCGACATCGATCTGCCGCTCCGCATGCGCCGGTACGATGCCGGCCTTGTCGCGGAGCGCCGTGAAGAAGGAACCGCCCGCCGCGACCGGCTCGACGATTTCGGGGAAACGCGCCGCGTCGAACCAGAGCGTCTCCAGCGTCATCGGCCTGCCGCCGTCCTCCAGCAGACGGTCGAAACGGATCAGGGCTGCGGCGCGCAGGCGCTCGCGGATGGCCGGCGCGTCGGGATTGTCGTCTCGGGCAAGGATGCGGTGGCCGGCCTTTCGCCCGAGACCGTCCATGGTCTCCGAAAAGCCGGAGAGCGAAACGAGCGTCTGCCGCACCTTGTCGGGCATCACCACGGTGCCGCGGCCCTGCTGGCGCTGCAGGCGGCCGTCGGCGCAAAGATCGCCGATGGCGCGCCGCAGCGTGATCCGGCTGACGCCGTAGAACGCCATCAGTTCGGGTTCGGCCGGCAGGAAGCTGCCTTCGGCGAACTGGCCGGCCTCGATGCCCGCCAGGATCGAACGCCGGACCTGTTCATAGAGCGGTAAAAGCTGTGCTTGGTCGTCCATCCGCCCTTCCAGGCCCGGTCAGTAGGCGATCTTCTTCATGTAGCGCCGCGCCTGAAGCATCTCGTGCTTGCGCAGGTCGGCGATCTTATAGGCGAAACGCCAGAGCGTGTCGAAGAAGATCAGCGGCACGACATTGCCCCGCAAGCGCGGATCGATGCCGGTGAGGTCGAGCTTCTCGGCGTCGAGGACCAGGATGTTCTCCGCCGAGCCGAAGCGGTGGAGGAATTCGTCGGCGCGCTCTTCCAGCGGCCGCGTGCTGTCGAGGCCCTTCATGAGGATGAAGGCGCGATCCTTGTCCAACACCTCGAAGGGGCCGTGGAAGAACTCGTTCGCGTGGATCGCCTGGCTATTGATCCACTGCATCTCCATGAGCACGCAGATGGCGAAGGAATAGGCCGCGCCGTAGCTCGCGCCGCTGGCGACCGTGTAGATCACGTCTTCCCCGGCGAAGCGCGGGGCGTAGTCCTCGAACATCGGCGCGAAGGCCGCCTGGGTGCGGTCGATGGCCGGCTGGAGTGCTTGGAGGCTTTCGATCAGCGTTTCCGTCAGGTCCTCGCCGCCGATGAGCGCAACGAGGCCCATGACGATCTGGTAGATCCGCGAATAGTTGCTGTCCTTGGCGTCGATCGGCACGCCGGTCGTATAGGGCGCCTCGAAGCCGACGACATGGTCGACCGCCTTGGCGAGCGGGGAGGCGGGCTCGACCGTGAGGCCGATGGTCGCCGCGCCCTTCGCGCGGGCGAATTCGGCGGCGGCGGTGGTTTCCCTTGTGGTGCCCGTCATGGAGCAGAGGATGACCAGCGAGTTGCCGTCGAGCGCGCGCGGGGCGCGCGCCACGAACTCGGCGGCGTTGTAGACGTCCGACGGCAGCGCAGAATGCTGGTCGAGCAGGAACTTGGCCGGATGCATGATCGACAGCGAGCCGCCGCAGGCGACGAAGAAGACGTGCTTCACCGATTTCGCGTCGAGAGCGGAGAGCGCCGCGGCGACGCCGGCGTCGAAGGCGGAGGGCAGGGGCATGGTCGTACCTTTCTATATGACGTCATAATACGTATTATAATCCCGGTCGTCGCGTCAAGTGGGGTTGACACCGGCGACGAAATTTTGCGAACGTTCTCACATCAGGCATCGAAATCTACTGCCGAAGGCGGATCTGAACGTGACCCAGACTTACGACACCGTGGTCGTCGGCGGCGGCATCATCGCCGCGGCGGCCGGGCAGCATCTGGCGGCGGCGGGCTATCGCACGCTGCTCGTCGAGCGCGACGATTACGGTGCGGGCACGACCAGCAAGACATCGCGGCTGCAGCATTGCGGGCTCGGCTATCTTTCGGCCGCCAGCGGATCAATCGCCGCCTTTCTCGCCCGGCCGAGAAGCGCGATCGAATGCTTCAGCCTCATGCGCCGCGCCATGCAGGGCCGGGCGGAGTTCGTCCGCACCGCGCCCGAGCGGGTGAGGCCCGTCACGTTCATCATCCCCCTGACGCAGGAGAACGCCGTTCCTCGCTGGAAGGCGCGGCTGGCCTTTTGGCTAATGGCGACGAGCGACGGCGGCCGCGTGCCGCTCGACCTGCGCATCCTGTCCGCGTCGGAGGCACGGACGCATCAGGCGTTGAAAGGCATGGCGGGGCTCGAAGGCATCCGCGGCGCGATGACCTTCACGGAATACCAGTATCATTGGCCCGAGCGCATCGTCGTCGATACCGTGATGAAGGCGCGCGCGATCGGCATGGAGGCGCTGAACCACACGGCGGTGACGGCGCTCGCGCGCGGGGGCGGCCTGTGGCGCGTGACGCTGACGGCGGCCGAGGGATCGCGCGACGTGCTGGCGCGCGCGGTGGTCAATTGCGCGGGCGTCTGGGTCGATGAGATCACCGCGCTCGCGGGCGCGCCGCATATTCGCAAGAACACCGGCGAGAAGGGCACGAACATCGTCCTGCGTCTGCCGGAGAGCCTGCGCGGCATCGGCTTCGAGACCGTCACCGCCGCGGGCGCGCCCTTCTACCTGATCCCCTGGGGCGAACTGCACTATGTCGGCCCGTGGGATTCCGCCTCGGACGGGAGGCCCGAAGGTTTTCGGGCGAGCGAGGCGGAGATCGCCGCGATCCTCGACCAGCTCGGACGGCTGTTTCCCGGTCTCTCTCCACGTCGCGAGGACGTGCTCTATTCCTGGGCCGGCGTGCGGCCGCGCAGCCTTGCAGGCGACGGCGAGGGCTCGGCGCCGGCGGTGCGGGAGCACGACCTCACCGACGAGGGACTGCCGAACGTCTTCACCTTTACGGGTGGCCTGCTGATGACTCACCGCGACGCCGGGCGGCGGCTCACGCGGGCGGTCTCCCGCCGGCTGAAGCCCTCCGGGCCGCCGCGCCCGCTCGATCCCGCCGCGCCATCTCTCGATGGTCTCGACGGCGTCACGGAAGCCTCCGTCAACCATGCGGTGCTGCACGAGCAGGCCCGTACGCTCTCGGACATCCTGCGCCGCCGCCTGTCCGTCGGATGGGAGCCGGATCTCGGTCTTCCTCACGCGGAAACCGCCGCGCGCCTGGCCGCCCGGCACCTCGGCTGGACGGAGGAGGAGAGGGCGGCCGAGGTCGCAGCCTTCGTCGCCGAAACCGCCCGCGAATTCGGTCTTCGCTCATAAGCGGAATAGGACGGCGAGGGGGATATCAACGTGCAATGCGAAGTGAGAACGTTATCATATAAGGCAGTGGAATTATCCTGAAATGGCCGCGGGGCGGCGACGAGCGGAGGAAATGCAATGGCACTCGACGAGCGCAATATCAGCGTGATGAACTTCCACTATGTCCGGCACACGATGGACCGCTTTCTGGCCGATGTGTGCGATGCCGGCGTCTCCCGCATCGAGCTCTGGGCCGCCGCTCCGCATTTCTATATCGGTGACAAGACGCTGGCCGAGGCGCGGGCGCTCGGACGGAAGGTGCGCGGCATGGGCCTCGACATCGTCGCCTTCACGCCGGAACAGTGCATCTACCCCGTCAACATCTCGGCGAAGGAGCGGGAATTGCGCGATCGATCGGTGCGCTATTTCCTGGAATCGATGGAATTCGCCGTCGAATGCGGCGCGCCGGCCCTGCTGGTGACGGCCGGCGGCGGCTACCGCGACGAGCCGGCCGCCGAAGCGCTGGAGCGTTGCGTCGATTCCATGGGCATCCTGTGCGACCGCGCGGCAAGGCTCGGCGTCGATCTCTGGATGGAGTCGCTGCCCGATTCCTTCGCCAACATCGTCCGCTCGGCCAAGGAGATCCGCGCCCTCATGGACACGCTCGCAAGCCCGGCGCTCCACGCCGTCTATGACGTAGCGGGCGCCGTAATGACGAAAGAACAGCCGGAAGACTATTTCACCCATCTCGCCGGCCGCATCGCCCATGTGCATTTCACTGACTCGGATGCCGACGGTAGCCATCTTGCCTGGGGCGAGGGCATCATCGATCTCGACGGGCTGGTCGCCTATCTGCGGAGCCAGAACTACGAGGGGGCGCTGACGATCGAGCTGACCAACTGGAAATACAATGTCGATCCCACCCCGCCCTTGAAGCGATGCGTCGAGGCGATGCGCAAGGCCCTCGGGCCGGCATAGGAGGGGAAGATGGACGACAGGACGCCATCCGGGAAACAGGTGCCGCCCGTGCGGGAAAAGGGTGACCCGCTATTGCGGCCGCTGCAGGTTGGCCGGCTTACGCTCCGCAACCGGATCATGAGCACCAGCCACGAGACCGCCCTCGACGAGGGCGGCCATCCGCTCGAGGCCTATCAGCGCTATCACGAGGAGAAGGCGAAGGGCGGCCTCGCGCTGACGATGTTCGGCGGCTCGGCCCGCATCTCCGCCGATACGAGCTGGGGCGGCACGCAGCTCGACGTATCGAGCGATGCGGTCGTTCCGGCGTTCCGGGCCTTCTCCGATCGCATCCACCGCCATGGTGCGGCGGTGATGTGCCAGATATCCCATGTCGGCCGCCGGGCGAATGCCACGGTCGGCGCCTGGTTGCCGGCGCTCGGCCCCTCCCATTCCCGCGAGGACTACAACCGCGCCTTCGCCCATGAGATGGATCGCCATGACATCGCGCGCATCGTGCGTGAATTCGGTGCGGCGGCCCGGCGGGCGAAGGAGGGTGGGCTCGACGGTATCGAGACCATGACGGGCGGTCATCTGATCGGGCAGTTCCTGTCGCCGCTCGTCAACCGGCGCACCGACGCCTTCGGCGGCTCGCTGGAAAACCGGATGCGGTTCCTGCGCATGGTCTACGAGGAGATCCGCACGGCCGTCGGGACGGAATACCCGCTCGGCATCCGCTACACGATCGACGAGGACCACGCGGACGGCCTGGGTTTCGCCGAGGCAGTCGCGATTGCCAACGTGCTGGAGCGTGAGGGCCTCGTCGATTTCTTCAACTGCATCTTCGGCCGCTTCGATACCCGCCTCAACCTCCTCGTTTACAACATCCCCGACATGACGGCCGCCTCCGCACCCTGGCTGCGCAGGGTCGGCGCGTTCAAGGCGGAAACGGGCCTGCCGGTGTTCCACGCGGCCAAGATCGCGGATGTCGCCACGGCGCGCTATGCCGTTGGCGCGGGGATCGTCGACATGGTCGGCATGACGCGGGCGCACATGGCCGATCCGCAGATCGTCAACAAGCTGCGCGCGGGCCGCGAAGCGGAGATCCGCCCCTGCGTCGGCGCCTCGCACTGTCTCTACCGCCCGGTGCACTGTATCCACAATCCGGCGACGGGACGCGAGACCTGGCTGCCGCAGGTGATCGAGCACTCGGCGCACGCGGAACGCAGGGCGGTCGTCGTGGGCGGCGGGCCGGCAGGGCTGGAGGCTGCGCGGGTGCTGGCCGAACGGGGGCATCGTGTCGTGCTGCTGGAAGCAGCCGACCGGCTGGGCGGCCAACTCGTCCTTGCCGCCAAGGCCCGTCTCAGGCGCGATCTCGCCGGGATTGTCGACTGGCGTATCGCCGAACTGGAGCGGCTCGGCGTGGACGTCCGGCTCAACACCTTTGCCGAGGCGGCGGACGTTCTGGCCGAGGTGCCCGATCTCGTCCTCCTCGCCACTGGCGGCATTCCGGATTTCGGCCCCGTCGCGGGAAGCGAGCTGTGTCTCAGCGTCTTTGACGCGCTCGCCAACCCGGTGCAGGTCAACGGCGACGTGTTGGTCTACGACGCGACCGGCCGTCATCCTGCGCCCTCCGTAGCTGCCGAGATCGCCGCGGCCGGCAAGGCCGTGACCTTCGTCGCCCGCGATCCCTCCGTCGCGCCGGAAATGGAGCATCACTCCGGCATCACCTATCGCAAGGCGTTCGCGGAACACGATGTAAAGGTTCTGCTGGAATACGAGCTGGTTTCGGTCGCCATGCGCAACGGGCGGCGCGAAGCGGTGCTGCGCCACCTGCTGACCGGGCGGGAACGGCGCTCGATCCACGCGCAGGTCATCGTCGAGCACGGGACGATCCCGATGAACGAGCTCTTCGATGGCCTGCGGCCTCTCTCGTCGAACGACGGGGTCACGGACATCGTGACGCTTGTCGATCCCGCGCCCCTGCGCGCGCGGCCGGCGGCCGGTTTCGAGTTGCACCGGATCGGCGATGCGGTCAGCAGCCGCTCCGTCCACGCCGCCATGCTGGATGCGCTGCGGCTGGGCGTGCAGTTCTGAGGAGCATTCGTGCTCGGTCCTGAGCTTTATCGCAGGGCCGGCGCACGCATCCCGCTCGCGGAGAAATAAGCGGCCAGCGCCGCGATGTCCTCCTCTTCGAGATTGGCGGCCGCCCGCGTCATCAGTTCCCTGAACGGGCCCCCGCCGCGTGCCTTCCTGACGAAGAGCCGCATTTGATTGGCGAGATAGGCTTCAGCTTGACCGGAAAGGCGCGGGTAAGCCGGATTTGCGTCCCTCCTGTCGTGACAGGAGAGGCAGGCCGGGATGCGCCGCTCGGCGTCTCCCTTCAGGGCGAGCGCCTCGCCGCGCCGTATCAAGCTGTCCCGCGCCGCCGGTTGCAGGACGGTCGGCGGCAGGCTCGCGAAATGCCGTGCGAGGATATTGCGCTCCGCCTCGCTCAATCCTTCAATCGCCACGGCCATGATGCCGCTCGGTCGGGTTCCTTTCGCGTAGGCCGCGAGCGCCTGCTCGAGATAGGTCGATGACTGTCCCGCCAGATTTGGGATGAGGCTTCCGGCGCGAAGACGATCCGGCCTATGGCAGCCGTTGCAGGTCTCAAGCACTCGGTCTGTTTCCGCCGATTGCGTGGCCGCGTAACCCGCCAGCGCACGATAGCTCCCGGCATCCAGGTCGGGGTATCGGCGCAGGAACGCGACCATGGCCCAGACCTCGTCCTCGCGGTTTGCGACCGGCCAGGCAGGCATGCCGGTAAAGCGCACGCCATGCTGCACGATCTGGAAGAGTTCGGTATCTGCCCAGGACGCCACCTTGTCCTTCAGATCGGGTGGTGGAGGCAGCATCCTGCCGACACTCTCCGGTCGTTCCAGGGCGGGCGAGCCATGGCAAGGCACGCAGCCGGCCTCGAAATGGCCGGCGGCCATCGCCAGCATATCCTGTGTGAACTCCGGCACCTTCCTGCCAAGCGCGGCGGTGCGTACCGAGGAGCGCATGACCCAGTGCAGAAACCAGTCCGTCACTTTCCAGTGGCCCGTGCTCGCGCCGATGCCGATGACGCCGGACCAGGCGATCAGGAAGGCCGCCAGCGCGACGGCGACTACGAGGCCGGCAATATGCTTCCAGCCGATCAGCATCGCGCTTCGTCCTCCCTAAGCAAGCCGGCCAACAGAACGATGCCCCCAAGAAGATAGGCTAGCGCGCCGACCATCAGCATCACCACGCCGCCGATCTGCTGATCCGCGGCCGCGGGAAGGAGAATGCCAAAACAGGTAACATCGCCTACGCGATAGAGCGGACGCGGGGCGAGGGCGAGCAGCACGCCGAGAAGCGTCACGTGCATGGATGTGAACAGAAGGCCGATCGTGCCGGCCAGGCGCCCATCGCCCGGCCGGAAGCAGGCATGCCAGAGAATGACGCCTGCGACCAGGAAGCTCGCCTGTTCGAGGAGGGAAACGGCAAGGCTGGCATCGGCGATCTTTCTAAATGCGGGGAAATGCCAGAACCAGACGATAACGAGCTCGACGAGCGAGGCGAGCATCGGGCTTATCCGGGCCGCGCCCGCAGGCAGATCGAACCGCGTGCCGCGCACGCCATAAGCGAGTAGCGGAGCGACGACCGCGACGATCCCCATATGGACGATCATATGGAGGCCGAACGAGCCACCGCCGAAACCGCCAAGTAGCGTCGCGCCGAGCACCGCGAGAAGGATGAAACCGAGGATGCGTGCGATCCTCTTCATGGCTGGCACGTCCCGATGAACACGAGCGGCACGGAGACGAAGAGCACCGCTACGAAGCTGAGGCCGGAGAGGAGCAGCGTTGCAAATCCCTGGAAGAGCATGCGGTCTTTCCGGGTCGGCTCGTCGTGCGGCGGATCGCCGGACCCGAAGCCCCACTGCCGCCAGGCGAGAAAGGCGGAGAGCGCGATGCCGGCAAGGGCGGCCACGGTGACCGTCCCCAGCGCAAGGCGCATCGCCTCGAAGGAGAAGGGGGCTGCGCCCGCCTTCGCGCAGTAGATGGCGGCGGTGATGTAGCAGACGAGGAAATGCAATGCCCAGATGGTCGGTGCCGTGAAGAGGGTCCAGAGGCTCTCGATCTCCTTGGGAATCAGGCGCACGGATCACCTCAACACCGGAAAGAGGCCGAGGACGCTGAAGGACGTGACCGCCGTGACGACTAGGAAATGCCAGTAGAGTACGACATTGCGGAGGTCGATGTCATGGCGGGCGTCCATCCGTCCGGCAAGGCTACCCGCCAGGCAATAGAGCTGCATGACGATGCCGACGCCGCCATGCACCACCGTCCAGAGCGCAACGACCCAGACGATAGCCGGATAGACGTGCGCTGTCGGTTCCATGCCGGTGAGATAGGGGCCGGCAAGGCCAGAGCAACCCGCCGCAAGCGTCAGGAACAGGGAAACGAGGAGCGAAAGACGCGTGAGGCCCGGCCGGTCTTTGCCGTTGACCCAGCGCGCCAGCAGCATGGCCAGCCAGGCCAGCGTGAAGAGGCCGGCGGCAACGAGCGGCCAGAGCATGCCGGGCCCGGCATGGCCGGCCGTGAAATCGTCGTGGATGGTCCAGTAGAAGAAGTAGCCGAACATCAGGCTGGCATAGGCGGTGCCGTCGCCGGCCATGGTGATGAACATGGCCCACCAGCCGACCGATTGCGGGCCGGACATGTAAAGCGGCAAGGTCTTTCCCAGCCCGACATCGCGCATCTCTTCCCTGGGAATGGCGGCGGTGCCCGTCCAGAGCCAGGCAACGATGGCGGCAAGGGTGACCACCGCGCAGATCGCCGTCGTGATCCACCAGTGGAAGGTGAGCGCGATGAAGACGCCGCCGAGCGAAAAGGCGGCGACGATGGTGAGGACGGAGGTGCCGCCGACGCGCAGGCACTGGACAGGCTCTGCATCGAGCACCGAGGTGACGAGCGTTTCGCGCGCGCCGTCCTTCGCATCGGGCAGATAGTAGCGGCCCGCCTTGATATCGTCGTTGATGCCGGGCTGGTCCCAGATCGGATAGCGGCTCGTGATGATGGGGATGGAGCGAACACCCCACTTTTCCTCCGGCTCGCTGATCCATTCCAGAGTGCCGGCATTCCACGGGTTCTGCTCGCCCTTGGGTTGCCGGAGCTTCGGCCTCAGCACGTCGATCACCACCACGGCGACACCGCTGGCGAAGACGAAGGCGCCGATCGTCGAGATCAGATTGAACCAGTCCCAGCCGACCCCGGCGGGATAGGTGAAGACCCGCCGCGGCATGCCGCGCAGCCCGGCGAGATGCATCGGAAAGAAGGCGACGTTGAAGCCGACGAACATCAGCCAGAAGGCGGCCTTGCCGAGCCGGTCGGAGAGCTTTCGCGCGTTGAGCAGCGGATAGTAATAATAGATGCCGGCGACGACCGGGAAGAGCATGCCGCCGATCAGCACGTAATGGAGGTGGGCGACGATGAAATAGGTATCGTGCGCCTGCCAGTCGAAAGGGACCAGCGCGACCATGACGCCCGTCAGCCCGCCGATGATGAAGATCGCAAGGCCGCCCGCGCCGAACAGCATCGGCACGGAAAAGATCACGCGGCCGGCGAGCATGGTGGCGATGAAGACGAAGATCTGCACGCCGGTCGGGATTGCCACCGCCTCCGACGCGGCGGAGAAGAAGGCGAGCGATATCTGCGGCAGGCCCGTCGTGAACATGTGGTGCACCCACAGGCCGAAACTCAGGAAGCCGGTGCCGACGGCGGCGAGCACGATCCAGGAATAGCCGACGATGGGACGTTGCGCGAAGGTCGGCACGATCATCGCCATGAGCGCAATGGCCGGCAGGAAGATGATATAGACCTCAGGATGGCCGAAGATCCAGAACAGGTGCTGCCAGAGCAGCGGATCGCCGCCGCGCGCCGCGTCGAAGAACGGCCAGTCGAACATCCGCTCCATCTCGAAGAGAATGTCGCCGGCAATCAGCGGCGGGAACGCGAAGAGGATCATGCCGGCGACGATGAGGAGATACCAGGCGAAGAGCGGCATCATGTTGACGCGCATGCCGGGTGCGCGGCACTTCATGATGCCGACGATCAGCTCGACGGCCGCAGCGATGGAGGCAACCTCGATGAAGGAAAGCCCGAGAAGCCAGATGTCGGCGCCGATGCCGGAATATTCCTTGTCGGTGGCGAGTGGCGGATACATGAACCAGCCGGTATTGGGTGCCGCGCCGAAGAAAATGGAGCCGCAGACGAAGACGCCTCCGAGGGTGAAGCTCCAGAAGCCGAAGGCGGAAAGGCGAGGGAAGGGCAGTTCCCGCGCGCCGAGCATGGAAGGCAGGAGGAAGATCGCCACCGCCTCGAAGATCGGCACGGCGAAGAGGAACATCATGACGGTGCCGTGCAGGGTGAAGGCCTGGTTGAATGTTTCCGCGGAGAGAAAGTCGTTATCGGGCACGGCAAGCTGCACGCGCACCAGAAGGGCGAGCACGCCGGCAAACAGCATGAAGAAGAAGGCGGCCCCGCCATACCACAGGCCGATCTCGGTGTTGTTGACGGAGGTCCAGTAGCGCCAGCCGGACGGCGTTCGCCAGACCGCACGAAGCTCGGCTTCCTGAGACTTGCGTTCTTCCGTCGAAGGTTCGGGTCGGGCCGCGTCGGTCATTCGAGCCCCACGAGATATTCGGCGATGTCGGCAATGTCCTCGTCCGGCAGCATGTCGAAGGCCGGCATCTTCGCACCGGGCTTCACGGCAGCGGGATTGCGGATGAAGCGGGTTACGTTTTCGCGCGTATTGGCAAGGGTGCCGGCCCCGACCGTCTGGCGTTGGCCGAAAAATGTGAGGTCCGGTCCCAGGCTCGCGGGCGGCGTCAAGCCTCTTATGCCGTGACAGCCCGCACAGCCGTGATGTGCGAAGAGCCGTTCCCCTTCGCTCCCGCCCGACCTGTTGCCGGCGGTCTGTGCGCGCCGCCAAGCCGAGTAATCGGCGGGCTCCATGACGATCACGGAAAAGGCCATCAGCGCATGGGCGGTGCCGCAGAATTCCGCGCAGGGCGCGCGGAAGACGCCCGTTTTCGTCGGCAGAAGCGACAGCGTATTCGTGCGCCCGGGGATCATATCCATCTTTCCGCCGAGCGCAGGGATCCAGAAGGAGTGGATGACATCGGCAGCCTCGAGCGAGAAGGTGACACGCTCCCCCACGGGAAGGCGCATCTCGTTTGCCGTCTCGAAGGCAGGCATGCCGCCGCCCGCCGGATAGCGGATGCGCCACCAGAATTGTTCGCCCGTCACCTCAATCATTTCCGGTTTCGTTGCCTGTCGCGCGAACCAGGGCCGGATCGCCGGCATCAGCCAGACGGCGTAGGCAAGCAGGGCGAGCAGTACGACGACAGGAAAGGCGACGCCGCCGAAGAGGATCAACCGGCCGGCCTCTTGCGCGGTCCATCGGGCGCTCCGCCGCCTTGCGGCGTGAAGAAGCAATCCCATGACCGCAAGCCAGATCAGCGTGCCGCCGACGACCATGAGGAGAAGGAGCCGGTAGATCGCGACCGCCTCTTCACCCGCGGGGGCGAGCGCCGACTGAACGCCGGAACAGCCGCTCAACGGGATCAGCAGGATGGGTAGCGCGCGACGGAAAATTGCTTTCGCTCCGGTGAACCTCCTGAAGCGATATGGCCCGATTTTGCGGATCGGCAAGGGTGGGTCGGAATGGCAATGGCGATCCTGCCGCGAGGCAGCCGTGCCTCAGCCAAGGTTGTCGGTCTGTCCGTCCGCGGAGCTACCGGGGAAATCGCGCCGCAAAGCGCTCGAACAGGTCGGTCGCACCGACCTGTCCGCCTTTCAGCAGGAGGACGGTTTCGTCGAATGGGCTCCCGGTTGCATGTCCCCGGCAGACGGCGACGCCCGGGCCTGCGCGCTCGATGAATGAAAGACTTCTGAACCCGAGTTGTTTCACGAGCACGCTGGACGTGTCGCCGCCGGCGACCGCGATGCCGGCGACGCTGCACCGGCACAGGATCGACCCGGTCAGCCGGGCCAGCCAATCGGACAGTGCGGCCGGAGTCCGGCCATAGTCGAGATTCGGCCTCAGGTGGATCATCACGTTCGCACCGGCTTCGATCCGGCCGGCGCATCGGCTTGCGAGCTCTTCCTGACGGCTGAGGTCCTCCCGCCGGAGCGCGAGACGTTCATAGCTGTCGGCGGCCGCTACCTGAACCGCCGTCGCCGACGAGCGGCTGCCGGCTACGGCGAGGATCGGGCCGCGTTCCCACACAGCCGAGGCCGTGTTCGGTTCCGTCAAGGGATCCCCGGGAAAAAGCGCTTCGGCCGCGCTGCTGGCGCCGACAAGGAGTAGTGGTCCTTCTTGATCGTCGATTTCCGCCAGCCGTTTCCCGAGGCGATCGATATCCGGCTGTTCGATTGCGTCGATCAGGGTTCGGCCCGTTTTCAGGGCGGTGTCCAACGTCTTGCGGCCCGTCAGGGAAAGACCTTCCACGCCTTGTCTGGCCAGGTGAACCCGCAAGTCCGCCTCGTCCATCGGCGTGACCGGGTGACGGCTCATGATGGGGTGCCGGTCGATCCGATACACCTCACCGTCCGGCGCGCGCGCGAAGAGCGTCCCGAAGAGGCAGTAGCGTCCGAGACTCGGCTGACCGCCGACCACGATCGTGCGTGACGGGGCAAGCGTCGCTTCAAGCGTCTTCACGGCAGCGCCGATGCTACCGGTCTGCGGCGCCGAATCGAACGTCGAGCAGATCTTGTAGTGCACGAACCGTGGTGAAAGCGCGCGCAGGGCAGGCGCCATCGCACCCAGCCGCGTGGCAATGTCCTCGGGCGACCGGGCTCTGAGATCGGTCGCTATTCCAACGGCGTCGAGGCCTGCGGTCTCCTCGGCCTTCGGCATGTCCAGGAACAGGCGCGCCTTCGCGCCGCGCTCCGAAAGCGTCGCCAGCGTGTCCGACGCGCCCGTGAAGTCGTCGCCGATGAACACGATCCGCGCCATTCTAGGAACCGAAGAATCGCAGGGCGGCCGCAAGTTCGCTCTGCGAAGATGAGGCGCTTTCAAGGGTTTGGCCGAGGCAGATGGCGTCCCAGGCCTGGCGCAGGCTACGGACGCCGGCAGCCGGGCCGTCGGGATGGGCGAGAATGCCGCCGCCCGCCATGAACATGAAGTCGGCGGAGCCCGCCGCATCGAGCGTCACCGGCAAGGTGCCGGCCCACTGGCCGGACGAAAACGCCGGCATGACGATATCGCCGTCGCCGGAAGCGTCGGCCGCCAGCGGCTGAAGGCAGCGGCGCGCCGCGGCTTTCACCTCTTTCGCCGCGTCGGAGAATTTTCCGCCGATGCCGTGGACGTGCATATGGTCGACGCCGGCAAGCCGGTAGAGCGCCTGATAGGCGTCGAAGCCGATGCCAAGCGCCGGGTGGCGGGCGAGGGCGCCGTAGCCGTTGCGGTGGCCGTGGACGGCCAGCCCTGTCGCGCGGCGCAATGTCTGCATCCCGGATAGGCCGCACCAGTTGAGGCTTGCCATGACGCAGGAACCGCCTTCCTGCTCGACCAGATCGGCATGGCGGCGCATCGCGTCGGTCTCGTCGGTGATGTTGAAGGCCACCATCACATGCTTGCCGGTCCTGTCCCGGTGCTCCCGGACCTTGGCCATCACGGCCGGCACGCGCTCGGCAATCGGGGCATGGTCTGGATTGGCGCAGACCTCGTCGTCCTTGATGAAGTCGATGCCGGCCTCACAGAGAAGCTCCACGACATCGGCGATCTCGTGCGAGCGCATGCCGACATTGGGCTTGATGATCGTGCCGAACAGCGGCCGGTCATGGACACCGGTTGTGCGGCGCGTTCCGGCAACGCCCATGGCGGGCTGCTCGAAGCGGTTGCGATAGGCCTGCGGCAGCGCGACGTCGATGAGCCTCAGGCCGGTGACTTCGCCGAGATCGTAGAGGTTGCCGGAAACGGTCGCCGCGAGCGTCGGCAGGTTGGCGCCGATATTCGCCACGGGGAAGGCGACGCGCACATGCGCGCGCCGCCAGGGCCCGCCGATGGCCTTGCGCTCGAGATAGGCGCTTGTAAGGCTAGGCGCTTGGGCAGGCTCCAACTCCTCGACGGAAAGGACCTCGGCGGCGGCGCGCTCGCGCAGTTCGTCGGTCTCATTGGCGACGCGCACGAAGGTGCCGCTCGACTGTTCGCCGGCCATGATGTCGGCGATCCTGCGCGGATCGAGCGGCGTCTCGATCAGGTAGGACGCCTCTATGCGTTCGGCGCTCATGCTCAGATCACCGACAGGTCGGGGAAGGGCCTGACGGGGTCATTGCCGTCCCAACCTTCCGATGCCGCACGAATGAGGTCGAACATGCGGCCCTTCGGCCCCATGACCTCGGAGAGCTCGATCACCGTGCCCGGATGGGCCTCACGGTCGAAATAGCAGAAGCGGCCGTTCTCTCCCACCTTGCCGCTCATCCTGACCTTGAAGCCTTCGGCTTCCATAGCCGCGAGGTCTGCGTCGTATTGCTGCGTCCAGTAGGCGACATGCTGAAGCCCGCGATGGCCCGCCTGTCGGAAGTCGCGATACATCGACGGCGCATCGTTGCGGCACTGGATCAGCTCGACCTGGACATAACCGCTATTGGCCAGCGCCACCGAATTATGCACGTCGTAGGCCTTGCCGTCGTAGCGGTAATCCTCGATCGGCACGCGTGGATTGTAGTACCAGGGACCGACACCCATCACGTCGTACCAGTGCTTCATTGCCGCTTCGATGTCGTCGACGACGTAGCCGAGCTGGCGGATTGGCCCGAGAAACTTGCTCATGGAAGTGTCCTATTGAGAAATGAGATGCGGCAGCCAGGTGGACACCGCGGGTACGACCGTGACCACAAGCAGCGACAGGATCAGCGGGATGAAGAAGGGCAGGGCGCCGCGCACGACCGAATGAACCGGCATCCTGGCAATGATCGACACCATGTAGAGGCTCATGCCCACCGGCGGCGTCAGCAGGCCAATCATCAGGTTGAGCACGAAGACAATGCCGAGCTGGAGCGGATCGACGCCCGCCGCGTGCAGGGTGGGCGCGACGATCGGCGCGATGATGAGGATGGCGGCAATCGATTCCAGGAACATCCCGACGATCAGCAGCAGCAGGTTGACCAGCAGCAGCAGCACGAAGGGGCTGTCGGAAAGGCCGAGCAGCAGGGCGCCGGCCTTTGCAGGCACCTGGTCGAGCGTCAGCACCCAGGCGAACACGGCAGCCGTCGAGACGATGAAGAGGATGCTCGCGGTCGCCTCGACCGTCTCCCTCAAACCGTCCAGGATCGCCTTCAGCGTGAGCGAACGGTAGATGAAGGCTCCGATGAGGAGCGCATAGGCGACGGTCACGCCGGCGACTTCCGTCGGGCCGAAATAGCCGCTGAGCAGGCCGCCGATCAGGATAAGCGGCGCAAGCAGCGCGGGGAAGGAGATCACGGCCTTTGCGGCGACCTCACGCACCGTCGGCTTCACGGTGTCGCGGGGCAGGTCGTAAAGGCGCGCCATTACGGCGACCTGAAGCATGAGGAACAGGGTGATCAGGATCGCGGGAACGACGCCGGCGATAAGCAGTTGAACCGCCGAGACGTTGGTAACGCTGGCATAGATGATGATCGGAATGGATGGCGGGAAGATCGGGCCGATCGTCGCCGCGGCGATGGTCAGGCCTGCCGCGAAGTTCTTCTTGTAGCCTTGGCGGACCATCTCGTCGATCTGGATCCTGCCGAGAGCGCCGATGTCGGCCAGTGCCGCTCCGGAAACGCCGGAGAAGATAAGGCTCACGAGGATGGCCACCTGGGCGAAGGAGCCGCGGATGCGCCCGACCAGCATGCGGATCAGGTCGAAGATGTGTTGTGTCACGCCGATCGAGCTCAGCAGGCTCGCGGCCAGGATGAACAGCGGCACCGCCAGCAGCGGCGTTGAGTCGAGCGCGTTGACGCCACGCTGTGCGAGCACATGGATCGGTAGTCCGTAGGCGAGGATCGTGATCGCAGACGATAGGCCGAGCGCGACCGCGATCGGCGCGCCCACGATAAGCGCGGCGGCGAAGAGGGCGATGAGGAGCAGGCTCATGACGGCGAAACCCCGGGCTCGTCGTGTGACAGGTCGGCGCCGCGCAGCAAGGCTGCTATCCGGGCGACGGTGATGATCGTGAGTAGCGCCAGTGCGATCGCCGCCGGCGTGTAGTAGACCCAGTTCGGAATGCCAAGGGTGGGCGTGGCGAACTTCCAGGCGCGCGACAGGAAGGCGTAGATCGACCACACGGAGATTGCGCCGAAGGCAAGGACCATGATCTCGACAATCAGGGCGCAGGCCCGCCGGCCGGCGGGCGGCAGCATGGTCGGCACCATGTCGACGGCGACATGGCTGCCGCGCAGTGCCAGCAGCGGCACGCCGAGGAAGACGAGCGCCACGCCGCAGAAGCGTGAAAGCTCGTCCGCCCAGGGCATGCCGAGGTCGAAGAGGTTCCGGCCCAGGACCTGAGCAACGATGAGTATGCTCATCATGGCGAGCAGGAGGATGCCGAGATTGAGGCAAGCTCTGGATATGGTCGCCAATAACCTGCCGCCCGGCATGCCTGCCGTTTCGTTCATCATCTGATTGTCCTTTCGGGCCGGATGAGGATCAGGCGATCGCCTTGATCTTCTCGTAGAGCGCGCCGAACTTCTCGCCGAAACGTTCCTCGACGACCTTGCCGACCGAGGCGCGGAAGGCATCGACATCGAGGCCTTCTGCAGGGCCGATCACCTTCATGCCCTTGTCGCGCAGCGCCTGGGTGTCCTTTTCCTCGTTGTCCTCGATCGCCTTGGTGGCGCGGTCGCGGATGTCGAGCGAGGCCTTCGCGACGGCGTCCTTCTGGGCGTCCGACAGGCCCTGCCATGCATCCTCGTTCATCACGACGACTTCGGCATTCGACATGTGGCCCGTCAGCATGAGGTGCGACTGCACTTCATAGAGCTTGACGTTGAGGATGACGTTGACCGGGTTCTCCTGGCCGTTGACGACGCCGGTCGCAAGGGCGGTCGGCACTTCCGACCAGTCGACCGGAACGGGCGCCGCGCCCATCCCCTCGACGGCGGCCTGATAGATCGGGAACGGAACGGCGCGGATCTTCATGCCGGCGAGGTCGGCGGGCGTCTTGACCTCCTTGTTGCAGGTGAGATTCCGGCGGCCGAAATAGTGGGCGTAGATGACGCGGCAGTTCGCCGCCTGGATCAGGCCCTCGTTGAGCTCCTGCATGACCGGCGAATTGATGTCCATCACCTTCATCAGGTGATCGATGTCGCGGTAGAGATAGGGCGTATCCAGCGCGGCGAAGGGCTCGTAGAGAGAGCCGATGCCGCCGGCAGTGTTGTGCGAGAAGGCGATGGTGCCGAGCGAGACTGCCTCGGCCAGTTCCTGGAGCTTGCCGAGCTGCGAGGAGGGAAAGACCTCGACCTTGACGTCGCCGTTCGAATGCTTGCCGACTGCCTCGGCGAACCAGTCCGCCTGGGCGCCGGCGACGCTTGCCGGCTCGTTGTTGTGGCCATAGCGCAGCGAAACGGGTTCCGCGCGCACGATGGCCGGTGCGAACAGGGCCACGCCGGCGCCAAGGCCGAGGCCCATCACGCCGCGGCGTGTAATGTCGAATGACTTGCGGTTCATGAGATCCTCCCTGAGTGAAATTGATGTGATCATCCCGCGATCGCCCCACACGGATGCCGGATAATCTCCTCCTCTTGACAATACGGTAAGAAACGGAAAGCCTCAGGTCAAACAGCAAAAATTGAGGTGATTTGAGGTGAATGTGGTCAGGTCGGGAAATCCATCCCTGAACGATGTCGCCGCCGCCGCGCGCGTTTCGCTGGCAACGGTCGACCGCGTGATGAACCGCCGCAAGGGGGTGAAGGCGCGCACGGTGGAGCGGGTTCTGGCTGCTGCGGTGGGCCTCGGCTATCTCAGCGGGGAGGAGCGCGACCTCCTTTCCGCCCCGCGTCCCGCCCATGTCGCCTTCCTGCTGCCGATGGGCGGCAATCCCTACCTCAAGCTGCTGGGCGAGAAGGTCCGGGACGTGGCGGAGACCGGCCGCCGCGATGCAAGCCCCGTGCGATGCTTCTTCATCGAGAGCTTCAACGCCGCGGCCATAGCGGCGGCGCTACGGCTCCATTCCAAATGGGCCGACGGCATCGCCTTCATGGCGATCGATCATCCGCTGGTGCGCGAGGCGGCCGAGGAGGTGAGCGCGGCGGGAACCCGTCTGGTCACCATCGTCTCCGACATGATCCATCCGGCCCGCGAGGCCTATGTCGGCCTGGACAATCACGCGGCCGGCCGCACGGCGGCCTATCTGCTCGGCCGGTTCTGCGGTTCGCGCGAGGGCAGCGTGGCGCTGGTCGCCGGCAGCCGCACATATCGCACCCATTCGGAACGCGAACTCGGCTTCCTCGGCCTTCTCGAAGAGACCTATCCCCGCTTGCGCGTGGTAGGAATGCGCGAGGGCCACGACGACCGCAACGAGAACTATCGGCACACATTGTCGCTGATCGACCAGAACCCCGATCTTGTCGGCATCTACAATGTCGGCGGCTCGTCGGATGGGATCGCGCGGGCTCTGCGCGAACGCGGCAAGGGCGACAGCGTGGTCTTCATCGGACACGGACTGACCGCCGACACGCGCCGCTTCCTGATCGAGGGCACGATGGACGCCGTCATCAATTCCGATCCGGATCAGGTGATCGCCCGGGCGCTTGAGCAGTTCTCGATGTCCGCGCCAATGAACGCGGCGGGACTTGCATGCCCACCGTTGAGCATGGAGATCATCTTCCGCGAGAACATTCCGCTGGTGGCAAAATAGAGGTAGCGGCAACCTTCGCCCGGCTATCGGTCGTCATCGACCTGTGACCGTCTTTTGCGGAGGTCCGTCAGGCCACGGCGGGCCAGTTTCTCGTTGAATGTGCGCAGCGGAATGCCGAGGCTTGCGGCCGCGCGGACCGCATTGCCTTCGCTAAGATTGTAGGCCTGGGAAATGAGATGCGCCTCATAGGACGCCATCCGTTCCGGCAAGGTGAGTGCATCGGCCCCGAACGGCTCATTGTCTGCCGCCGCGACGGGCTCGTCGAGGCCGAGAGCGAAGCGCTCGGCCTGTGCCTTGAGTTCGCGGATATTTCCCCGCCATTGCTGCTGTTGCAGTTGCGCGATCCGTTCGGCGGGGACCGGCCGGATGGGGCGACCGTAGCGGCACGCCGCAAGGGATGCGAAATGCCCGAACAGGAGACCGATGTCGCCCCGCCGCTGACGGAGCGGCGGAATGCGGATATCCACGGTTGCCAGCCTGTAGAAGAGGTCTTCGCGAAAGCGTCCGGCGGCGATATCGGCCGAAAGGTCGCTCTTGGCTGCCGCCACGATGCGCACGTCGACTTGTCTCGGACGGTTCTCGCCGAGTCGTTCCACGACCCGCTCCTGCAATACACGCAGGATCTTTGCCTGCAAGCCGAGGGGCATCGACTCGATTTCGTCGAGGAACACAGTTCCGCCCGCGGCGTGCTCGAATTTGCCCTCGCGGTCGGCGATGGCGCCGGTGAAGGCCCCTTTCACATGTCCGAAGACCTCGCTCTCGAAAATGGTTTCCGGCAGTGCGCCGCAATTGATCGCGACGAATGGGCCTTTCGCACGCCGGCTGAGCCGGTGTAGTGCCTGGGCGACCAGTTCCTTGCCTGTGCCCGTCTCGCCGATGATCAGGACATCGATATCCACGTCCGCGAGCGTTGCCACACGTTCGCGCAGGGTCCGGATCGCCGGGCTGTCGCCGACGATGGAGTCTGGCTCTTCCCGCGCGCCGACAAGGGTTTGCAGGCGCGCGATCTCCTGCTTCATCCGCCGCTTCTCGACAGCCTTGTCCAGCACGGAGAGAAGCCGGTCGGCGTCATAGGGCTTTTCCAGGAAATCCTCGGCGCCCTGCTTCATTGCCTGCACCGCAAGGCCCACATCGCCATGGGCGGTGATGAGGACCACCGGGAGATCACCCCTGCGGCGGGTCAGCGAGTTGAGAAGCGTCATCCCGTCGATGCCGGGCATGCGCACGTCGGTGACCACGACGTCCGGTTCCTCGCGCAGCGCCGCCGTGAAGGCCTCTTCCGGTCGGTGGAACGCGTCGACCGAAAAGCCGCTGACGGCAAGCCAGTCCGCCGCGGCCTTCAGGAGGTCGCGGTCGTCGTCGACGAGCAGGATGCGCCCGCGGCTCATTGTGCCGCCTCCAGGCGGCCGGTGTTGCGCTTGCCGAGCGGCACGTGGATGGTTGCGGAGGTTCCCCCGCCTGGCGCCTCGGCAAAGCGGATCTCGCCGCCGCATTCGCGCACGATCGTCGTGGCAATCGACAGGCCGAGGCCGAGGCCTTCCCCTGTCAGTTTCGTCGTGAAGAAAGGCTCGGCGATGCGGCCGCGATGTTCCGGCGCGATACCGGACCCGTTGTCGACGATCGCCACCGCGACGTGAGCCTCGTCCTGCGTGCGCCGGATGACGATGGACGGATCGGGGCGCTCTTCCACCGCGTCCAGCGCATTCAGCAGGAGATTGAGCATCGCCTGTTCCAGCTTCAGCGCGACGGCCCTTACCACGGGCGAGGGGGTCTCGGCCTCGATGAGCGGCGTAACGCCGAGGGTTTTCGTGCGTGGGGCGGCAAGGTCCACCACGTTGCCGATGACCGTGTCGATGGAGACGTCCTCCAGCTCCGAGGCATCCTTGCGCGCGAAGGTCTTGAGGTGCTTGACGGTGCGCTGCATGCGCTTGACGAGGGATCGCGCATCGACGATGCGCTCGCCCGCGGCCTCTGCCGCCTGCTTGCCGGCCAGCACGCCGGCCGTTGCAAGCGTCGCGTCGAGCGCGGCAAGCGGCTGGCTCACTTCATGCACGATCGCCGTCGACATGCGCCCGAGGGCCGCCATCTTCGCCGAATGGATGAGGCCCTCCTGCGTGCGGCGCAGTTCCTCTTCGGTTTTCCGGTGCATATCGATTTCCAGAGCCAGATCCTGCGTGCGCTCGGCCACCATGCGCTCGAGCAACTGGCCCTGCCGCAGCCGCATGCGGATGAACTGGGCGCGCTGGTGGAGGAAGTAGAGGGCGCCGGTTGCCAGGAGGCCGGCGATCAGCGTGGCGAGCGCCCAGAAGCCGGCAAGCTTGGCGGTATCGGCGGTGCTGGTGGCCGCCAGCACGCGCCAGCCGTCCGGCTCGACCGTTGAGAAGCGGGCAAGCAGGCGGTTCTTGCCCTCGCGGAGCATGAGGGCGGGGCCTACCGCTGCGGGCAAAGGCAGGCTTGCGTCGTCCGGCAGGATCGGCGGGCGCGCCGCGAGATCCGCGCCTTCATAGGTGCGCTCGGCGACAAGCCGTCCCGAGGCCTCCGGCCCGAGCGGGACGAGCGGCCGGTACTTCCAGTCCGGATTGCCCGACAGGAAGACGATGCCCCATTGGTCGGCGATGGCGGTCTGCACGCCGGCCGCTTCCCAGGCCAGTTCCAGCGGCGACAGGTCCGCCTTGACCACGACCACGATGGGCGGCTTTCCCGCACTGTCGATCCTAGAGGCGAGGAAATATCCCGGTTTCCCGGTGGTCACGCCGATCGCATAGTAGCGTCCTTCGCCCTTGAGGATCGCATTGCGGAAATAGGGACGGAAACTGTAGTCATGCCCGACGAAGCTCTCCGGCGTCGCATGGTTGCTTGCCGCAAGCGTGATGCCTTGCGCATCCAGGACGTAGAGATCGGCGGGGCCAGCCTCCCGGACGATGGTTTCCAGATAGCGGTTGGCGGCGGCAAGCGAGGCATTGCTGCGGTCGGGGCCGGCCACCGCGCGGATGCGTGCATCCTCGCCGACCACCTTCGGCAGATACCGAAAGCGCTCGATCTCCGTCTCGATCGCCCGGTTGGTCAAGACGAGGCTGCGCTGGAGCTGGCCTTCGAGCGAGCCGACCGCCACGCCGTTCGCAAGATCGTAGGCGACGAACGGCGCGATGCACGTTGCGATGAGCATGCCGATCGTCATGCGACCGATGGTGCGCGTCATTCTCGGGCCAATCCGTCCTTGTGTCCTCTTGTCCATGACCTTAACGCCAGTTCCGGACGGAAAGAACAGGAGAATGGCAAGGCCGGCCCGATTCACGCGCGGGTTTCACTCTCCGGTTTCCTTTCCGGCCTCTACGCCCGTGCAGGGGCGCAGCACGAGGGATGCCTGGCGCTTCCGGCCGAATTCCCGGCAACCGCCCGCATCGCAAAGCGTCCAGCCGGAAACGGTCGCGCCGGATGCGGCGAGCACGAGTTCCGGCAGCGGCGGGACATGCGGCTCCCACACCCACCAGCCGTCCTGTCGCCGCGCGCCGTCGCCCGGTTCCATCCCGGCGCCCGATCCCTTGACACGCGCCTCCTTCAGCACCAGCCCTTCCTTCGTCGCCGTCCAGCTTTCCTGCCAGGCGATCTTTTCCACCGAATGGGTCCAGCTGAGGGTGAAGAGGCCGGCGGCAACGGCGATAGCCTTGCCGCCGGCGATGCAGACCGACATGCTCATGCCGGACGCGGCGTGGTTGCCGGCGGCTCCGCCGCCTTTGCCCTGCGCCAGATGAGGAAGGCGAAGAGCGCGCCGAGGGCAAAGCCGACTTCATCCGTCAGGGGCAGCGCCGCGAGCATGCTGAACGAGGCGATGGTGGCGAGCGCCCGTTCGGCGATCGTGAGCCGGACAGCGGCGAAGCCGACCACCGCGGCCCCCCACAGGGCGATGGCAAAGCCCGTCTTGACGACGATATAAGCGACCGCGGCCGGATAGCCGAAGGAGGCAGCGAGTGCCCCGCCGTCCTGGAGCATGAGCGCGGGCGAATAGACCGCCATGAAGGGGATGACGAAGCCGGCCGCCGCGACCTTGATGGCCTCGATGGATATCTTCAGGCCGCTTTCGCGAGCGATCGGCGCGGCGGCGAAGCAGGCGAGCGCCACCGGCGGCGTCAGGTCGGCGAGAATGCCGAAATAGAACACGAACATGTGGCTGACGATGAGGGGCACGCCGAGCTCGAGAAGCGCCGGCCCCGCAATCGATGACGTGATGATGTAGTTCGGGATCGTCGGGATGCCCATGCCGAGCACGAGGCACGTCACCATCGTCAGGAGCAGGGACAGGAAGAGGCTCTTGCCGCCGACCGAGACGATGAACTGGCCGAACGTGTTGGCCGCGCCGGTCAGTGTCATGGTGCCGATGATGATGCCGACAAGCGCGCAGGCGATGGCCACGGGCAGGGCGGTCTTGGCGCCCTCGGCAAGCGCGTCGCGGCAGACGGCAAGCGTCTCCCGGCCGCCCTTCCACAGCGCGTTGACGATGATCAGCGCCACCAGGGCGAGGATCACGACCTTGATGCCGAACTCGAAGAAGCTGGCGGCCACGAGGCCGAGGCCGATCCAGAAGATGGCCCGCACGACCATCGAGGGAAGGCCGATGGCTATGGAACTGCCGAGAATGAGAAGCATCGTGAAGCCGAGGCCGACGGTGCCGGCGAAAAGCGGCGTGTAGCCGGAGAACAGCAGCCAGATAAGCGCACCGAGTGGCAGGACCAGATACCAGCCCTCCATGATCGCGGCTCGCGCCGACGGCAGCTCGTTGCGCGGCAGGCCGAGCAGTCCGCGCTTGCCGGCCTCCAGATGCACCATCCAGAAGGCGGAGGCGAAGTAGAGGATGGCCGGAATGACCGCGGCCTTGACGATCTCGTGATATTCCACGCCCAGCGTCTCGGCCATGATGAAGGCGACGGCGCCCATGACCGGCGGCATGATCTGTCCGCCCATGGAGGCCGTGGCCTCAACACCGCCGGCAAAGGCCGAGCGGTAGCCGAAGCGCTTCATCAGCGGAATGGTGAACTGGCCGGTGGTGACCACATTGGCGACGCCCGAGCCGGAAATCGTACCCATCAGCGCGGACGAGATGATCGCCACCTTCGCCGCGCCGCCGCGCCGCGCCCCGACGAGGCTGAGCGAGACGTCGTTGAAGAGCTGGATCATGCCCGCTTTCTCGAGGAAGGCGCCGAACAGGATGAAGAGGAAAATGTAGCTGGAGGAGACCAGCGTCGGAATGCCGTAGATGCCTTCCGTACCGTAGGCCATGTGGTCGATGACCTGGGAAAAGGCATAGCCGCGGTGATTGAGCGGCGAGGGCAGGTACTGGCCGAAAAGGCAATAAGCGAGGAAGACACCGGATATGATCGGTAGCGCCGGCCCCATCAGCACCCATGCGGCAGCGAAGACGACGCTGATAGCGATGACCCCGAAGACCATGTCCTGTGGCAGGGGATCGCCCGCGCGCACCAGAAGATCAGCATATTCATAGCATTGATAGAAGGCGACGGCCGCGCCGAGAACCGAAAGGCCCCAGGCGAGGGCACGCATGACCTTGCTCTTGCCGGATATGGCGGCGAGCAGCGGAAAGATCAGCACCGTGACGAAGCCGACGTGGATTGCCCGGACAAGCTGGCTCGGCGGATCGAGCAGATGCGCGGCGGTCGCGATCTGGAATATGGAGAACAGAAAGGCGATGGCAAAAAGCAGACGCCCTTCCGTTGTCGCGGGAAAAGCGCCCGCGAGCGCGTCATGCTTGCTGAGCTCGGCAGCGGCATCGCCGGCCGGTCCATGAGTATCGTGCATAGGTTCCTCCCGGATGATCGTTGGGTTTTGGGTGTCCATGCGGCGATCCTCCATCGCCGCATGGACAGCCCCTGACCGTCAGAGCAGCCCCTTTTCCTTGTAGAAGCGCTCAGCGCCCGGATGCAGCGGGATCGGCATGCCCTTCAGGGCCTGCTTGAGATCGATCTGTTCGGCTGCCTTGTGAGCCGCGACCATGGACGGCAGGTTCTCGAAGAGCTGCTTGGTCATCTGGTAGGCGGTCTCGTCGGAAACGTCGGAATGGGTCACGAGGAAGTTGACGACAGCGACGGTCGGAATGTCCTTGTCCTGGCCCTCGTAGGTACCGGCCGGAACGGTCGCCGCAATGTAGGGCGCGCCAAGCTTGGTGGCGATCTCTTCCGGCACGGACACCATCTGCACGTCGAGCGACGTCGCGAGGTCCTTGAAGGAGGAAACGCCGAGGCCGGCCGATTGCAGCGTGGCGTCGAGCTGACGGTTCTTCATCAGCTCGACGGATTCTGCGAAGGGAAGATATTCCGTCTTGCCAAGGTCGTCATAGCTCATGCCGGCCGCCGTCAGGATAGCGCGGGCATTGAGTTCCGTTCCCGACTTCGGTGCGCCGACGGAAAGGCTCTTGCCCTTGAAATCGGCAAGCGTGGCGATGCCCGATTCCTTGGATGCCATGATCTGGATGTAGTTCGGGTAGATGGCCGCGATGCCGCGCAGCTTGTCGAGCGGGGCCTTGAAGCCGGCTTCCGCATTGCCTTCCCAGGCGAGCTTGACGGAGTCACCTAATGCGAAGGCGATCTCGCCGCGGCCCTGCTGCAGAAGGTTGAGGTTCTCGACCGAGGCCTTGGTCGCCTGAACCTGGGTGCGCACGCCCTCGATCTTGTCGCCGTAGATCTTCGACAGCGCGACACCGAGCGGATAATAGACGCCGGACGTGCCCCCCGTCAGGATGTTGATGAACTCGTCCGCTCTTGCCGAGGTGCCCGGCAGGGCGATGGACAGGCTGGCGATCGCGGTAATGGCGATACGTTGCATGATTTGCTTCATGGAAAATCCTCCCGTGGTGTGAACCGGCGCGGCTCTCTCCCTCCGCGCCGTTCAGATACCCAGCAAGAGCCGGGCCAAACGTAAGTCATTGTATTTTCGTGCAGGGGTTGGCAATCGGCGGGGTATTTAGGCGGAATGTTGCCGAACCCTCGATCTTCCTAGCAAGAATATGCCTGGTTTGCGCGTGCCAATCCTCTTACTCGTTCGTTCGCCAGCCGCCGTTGACCTTGCCGACGACGCCGAGGCTCAGGCGGGTTGCGCTTCGTCGGAATGGCGCGCCTGCCAATGGCGCAGCAGGACCGGTATGAAAAGGGCGACGCCGAGCAGCGACGAATAGAGTTCCGGCGCAACGAGGAGCAGTGCGGCCAGCACCAGCATCGCGTTCTCCCAGGGGCGCGTGCGAACCAGCAGGTAACGCGACAGCGCAGCGCCGAGGCAGGTGATGCCGAGGATGCAGCCGAGGAAGGCCAGGAAGAAGTCCGGCCAGTTGAAGTCCTTCGTTACCAGAAGCAGGGACGGGGAGAAGACAAACACGAAGGGAACCAGCGCCTTGCCGAGGCCAAGCCGGAAGGCCGTGTTGCCGGTCTTGAACGGGTCCGAGCCTGCCATGCCCGCCGCCGCATAGGCCGCGAGCGCCACCGGCGGGGTGATATCCGCCAGCAGCCCATAATAAAAGACGAAGAAGTGGGCGACGATCGGCTCGACCCCGAGCATGACGAGTGCCGGCGCCGCGATGGTCACCATGATGATGTAGTTGGCTGTCGTCGGAATGCCGCAGCCCATGAGGATGCACACCACGCCGGTCATCAGCAGGGTGAACAGCAGCGTTAGGCCCTGCGTCGAGAAGATCATCTCGGGAATGAAAGTGCTGAATAGCAGCGAAAGATGCCCCGCCGTCGACGTGACGATATAGGACAGCTTGAAGCCGACGCCCGTCAGGGTGACGATGCCCACCACGATGCCGACGGTGGCGGCGGCCGCGCCGACGGCGAGCGCATATTTGGCCCCGTCGCGCAGGCAAACCACGATCTCGGCGACCGACATGCGCCGCCGCGGGTTGAGAAGGCCGACGACGATGCACAGGGTGATGCCCCAGAAGGCGGCGAGATAGGGCGTGAAACCTGAAAGCAAGACGCCAATGAGGACAACGAGCGGGATGACCGTCGGCCAGTCGCGCTTCAACGCTTCGACCACATCGGGCATTTCGTCCGGCCTGAGGCCCCTGAGGCCGGTACGCTTGGCTTCGAAATGCACCTGCATGAAGACGCCGAAGAAATGCATGAAGGCCGGCACGATGGCCGCCAGGATGATGGTCGTATAGGGTAGTTCCAGGAACTCGATCATCAGGAAGGCGGCCGCGCCCATGATCGGCGGCGTCACCTGTCCGCCCGTCGAGGAGGCGGCCTCCACTGCCGCAGCGAAATGCTTCTTGTAGCCGAGGCGGATCATCGCCGGGATGGTCAGCGAGCCTACGGTGACGGTGTTGGCGACCGACGAGCCGGAGATCATACCGAACAGCGCCGAGCCGAAGATCGACACCTTGGCGGGGCCGCCCGCATAGCGGCCGGCAACCCATGCCGCGCAGTCGAGGAAGAGCTGGCCAAGGCCGATGCGGGTAGCGAAGACACCGAAAAGGACGAAGTGGAAGACGTAGGTTGCGACGACGCCGAGGGCGATGCCGTAGATGCCCTGTGTCGTCAGGTACAGGTGATCGACGAGCTGGGCGACGGATGCGCCAGGGTGGATGAGGATGCTCGGCATATAGGGCCCGAGCAGCGCATAGGCCATGAAGATCACGGCGATGATGGGAAGGGGAATGCCGACGGAGCGGCGCGTCGCCTCGAGCAACAGCACGATGAGGATGAGGCCGAGAACCACGTCCAGCCGCGTCGGGTTGCCGACGCGGAAGGCGAGATCGTCGAGCGGGATCATCGGCACATGCATCACGACCACCACGGCGGCGATCGCCAGAAGCCAGTCGAAGACGGATATGCCGAGCGGGCGCAGCAAGCTGGATTGCGCGGGGGCGTCATAGCCCGTCTTCACCATGGGGAAGACCAGGAAAACCAGCGCCAGCACCATCGACAGATGGATGCCCCGGTGAAGCATCTCCTGCAGGAGGCCGAAGCCGGCGGTGTCGTAGTGGAACAGCGACAGGGCGACCAGCAGGAAGCCGACGAGCCAGCCGGCAGCCGGCGTCAGGGGCCGGAAGCGGATTTCGGAGTCGAATTTCTCCTCCAGCTCCCGCGCCTTCTCCTCGTCGAATTCCATGCCGGAAAGCTTGATCTTGTCGCTGCCGCCATCGCTCATGCCGGTTCCCTTTTTGACTTTTCAGACAGAAGAGGCGGAAAGCTCGCCTTCCGCCCCGCCGTTGCCAGTCTTTTGGAGAGTGCTATTTTAGGACGCCGACTTCCTTGTAGAACTTCTCCGCGCCGGGATGGAACGGGATGCCGGCGCTGGTGACCGCATTCTCGAGCGTGATGAGCTTGCCCTTGGCATGGCCGGCCTGAAGCGCCTTCTGGGTCTCGTCGCTGTAAAGCGACTTGACGATGTTGTAGACGAGGTCGTCGGCCTGCTTGGCGCTGGTCACCCACTGGGCGGCGACGGATATGGTCTTGGTCTCGCCGACATTCTTGTAGGTGCCGTCCGGAACGGTGTCGGTGGAGAAAAACTTCTGTTCTGACAGAAGCTTGTCGGCTTCCGGACCGGAGATCGGCACCAGCGTGATGTTGTTGGTGCTGGCAAGCTCGACGATGGCACCGGTCGGATAGCCGCCGACGAAGAAATAGGCATCCAGCGCGCCGTCCCGCAGACGCTCGCCGGCCGGGCCGGGCTTGAGATATTCCGGCTCGACGTCTTTTTCCGTCAGCCCATAAGCCCCGAGCACGAGCCGAGCATCGACGATGGTGCCGGAGCCGGGTTCGTCGAGGGAGACGCGCTTGCCCTTCAAGTCCGCCACCGACGTGATGCCGGCATCGGCACGGGCAACGAGATGGATGGTTTCGGGATAGAGCGTCGCGATCAGCCGCAGTTCGTCGACCTTGCCCTTACCTTCATAGAGGCCCGTTCCCGAGTGAGCCCAGTAGGCGACATCGGACTGCGTGAAGCCGGACTCGGACGCGCCCGACTGGATGGCGCTGATATTGGCCACCGAGCCGTTCGAGGATACCGCGGTGGACACGAGCCCCTCGACGCCCGCCGGTCCCGTTGCCGAGATCGCATTGGCGATCAAACCGCCGACGGGGTAATAGGTCCCCGACGTGCCGCCCGTTCCGATGCGAAAGAATGCCTGTTGCGCACGCGCGGATGAAAAACCGGCTGCCGCAAATCCTGCGACGGTTGCACCGATGGTAAAGGCGCGACGAGTAATCGAAATGCTCATAAGTACCTCCCGGCTAAAGATTACTAGCATGTTCAGTGGGTTGATGATTGTCAACCTGACGGCGCGATCTACCGGAAACCGGTCTGCCTCATGAAAGGCGCAGCAGCGTCTTGATCGCGCGCCGTTCGTCCATGGCGCGGTAGCCTTCGGCGACATCCGGCAAGGGAACTTCGAGATCGAAGACCTTGCCGGGGTCGATCCTGCGGCTCATCACCAGGTCGATCAGGTCCGGCAGGAAGCGGCGAACGGGAGCGGGGCCGCCGAGCAAGGACTTCTGGGCGAAGAACAACTGCTGGCCATCGAGTTCCACGCCGTGCGGCACGCCGACGAAGCCGATCGAGCCGCCGGGGCGGGCGGAGGCGATCGCCTGTGCCATCGATTCCTGCGTGCCGACGCATTCGAGGACGGAATCCGCGCCGATGCCGCCCGTCAGGTCCTTGACGCGGGCGACACCGTCGTCGCCCCGTTCGGAGACGATGTGCGTGGCGCCGAATTCGAGGGCGAGGTCCTGCCGGCTCTTGTGGCGGCTCATGGCGACGATCCTCTCCGCCCCCATCTGCTTTGCGGCAAGCACGCCCATGAGGCCGACCGCGCCGTCGCCGACGATGACGGCTGTGCCGCCGGGCCGGACGCGGGCGGCATCGGCGGCATACCAGCCCGTGCCGAGCACGTCTGAAACTGCGAGCAGGCTCGGGATCAGGTCGTCGTCGGGCATATGGGGCGTGGCGACCAGCGTCCCGTCGGCAAGCGGCACGCGCAGCAGCGGCGCCTGCGCCCGGCTCATGAACTCGCGGTTCTCGCAGGAGGAGGGAAAGCCGAAGCGGCAATGCGGGCAGGTATTGTCCGAGCAGCAGAAGGAGCCGACGACGAACTGGCCGGGCTTGACGGTCGTGACCGCGCTGCCGACCTCGACCACCACGCCGCAATATTCATGGCCCATATGCGTGGGGCCGTTCAGCGGCTGGAGCCCGCGATAGGGCCAGAGATCGGAGCCGCAGATGCAGGTGGCCGCCAGTTTCACGATAGCGTCGGTCGGATGGAGGATTTCCGGTTCGGCGACTTCCTCGCAGCGGATGTCGCCAGGGCTGTAGAGTACTGTTCCAAGCATGGGATAGTCCTTGTGGATTGTTTCAGGCGCGGTAGTCGACGTCGCTGACATGCTCCAACCAGTCGACGACCTTGCCGTCCTTGACCTCCTGGAGCGCGATATGGGTCATGGCGACATCGGGCGCGGCGCCATGCCAGTGCTTTTCGCCCGGCGCGAACCACACGACGTCGCCGGGGCGGATTTCCTCGACGGCGCCGCCCTCGCGCTGCACGCGTCCGAGGCCGGAGACGACGATCAGCGTCTGGCCGAGCGGATGGGTATGCCAGGCGGTGCGCGCGCCCGGCTCGAAGGTCACCTGCGCGCCCTGCACCCGTTCGGCGTCGAACGGATTGAAGAGCGGATCGATGCGCACCGTCCCGGTGAACCAGGCCTCCGGCCCCTTTGCCGAGGATCGTGTACCTGCCCGTAGAATGTCCATGGTCGTTCTCCTGTCTGTTAGCCGATAAGGGTGATTTGAAGCGGGAAAGCTCCCCGCGTCAGCAGGGGCTTGAAGCTGCCATCGATGCGGCCGAGCCGGATCAGTCCGCGGGACCAGCGATATCCCGCGTAGAAGAAGGCGAGATTGCCCCATGGAGCATAATAGCAAAGGTCTCCCGGCAACTCGTTGCCGAATGGACCGCTGCCGTCTTCGGTGAGCTTGCGAGGCAGGTCGCTGATCTTTTCATTGTCCGAGTAGTTGTCGATGGTCAAATTGTGGAGCGGCAGCATGGATGCGAAGTCGCGGGCGGACGGATTGTCCTCCAGCGTTGCCGCCATCACCTGATCGTTGAACGCGATGCGAACCTTCATCGGCGCTTTCCCTTCCGCTTTCGTCTCTGTCGTTATGCCAAGCGGGGTGGATACCGCCATCGCGAACACCGCCTGCATGGCTGTCCGGCGGGTGACGAGGTGCGGCGTCATGCCGGGTTCCTTTCGTTGTCATGAGCCGCGGCGGCAGCGGCAAGTGCCGAACCGGCCAGCAGGAACGCAGCGAGAGCGAAGGCGCTCCACCAGCCGAACGTATCGAACAACAAGCCGCCGAGCGCCGCGCCGAGGGTAATGGCGAGCTGGATGACGGCAACCTGCAAGCCGCCGCCGGCTTCCGCGTTGTCGCGCAGGGCGCGGCTCAGCCACGTACCCCAACCGACCGGCGCAGCCGTGCCAAGGAAGCCCCAGCCGACGAGGAGCGCCGCGACGGCGATGGTGGAAGAGCCGAGCGCGATCATCGCGGCCGCCAGCAGTGCCATGACGAGCGGGATGGCGATGACGAGGCTGTAGAGCCGCGTTGCCAGCAGGTAGCCGATAGCCCAGGTGCCGGCGACGCCCGCAAGGCCCATAAGAAGCAAAAGTGCCGAGAGCATCGAAACGTTGACACCGGTGACGGCTTCGAGAAACGGCCGCAGATAGGTGAAGAGGGCGAACTGACCCATGAAGAGCAGGAAGACCGACGCCATACCGAGCGCCACCTGTTGGCGCCCGAGCAGCCGGAAGACGCTGCCCGGCCTCTTGTGGCCCCGCGGCGGCAGCGACGGCATGCCGGTCCATTGCCCGACCAGTGCCAGCAAGGCGAGCGGCACGACGAGGAAGAATGCGCCGCGCCAGCCGGCATAGTCGCCGAGAAGGCTGCCGAGCGGCGCGGAAACGGTCGCTGCAATGGCATTTCCGGCGTTGATCATCGCCAGCGCCTTCGGCACGGCCTCTTCCGGCACCAGCCGCATGACGATGGCCGTCGACATCGACCAGAAACCGCCGATGGCGACACCAAGCAAAGCACGGCCGAGCATCAGCACCGCGTAGGTCGGCGCGGCCGTCACGATCAGGCCGGAAGCGACAAGCAGCAGCGAGAAAGCGAGCAGAACGCGCTTGCGGTCGATGTTCCGTACGAGGCCGGCGATGAACAGGCTGGTGACGACGGCAAAGAGGCCGGACACCGATATTGCCTGACCGGCGCGGCCCTCCGTGATGCCGAGGTCGCCGGCGATCGGCGTCAGGAGGCTGACGGGCATGAATTCCGACGCGATGAGAACGGCGACGCACAGCGCCATCGAGAAGACTGCGCCCCAAGCCGCCTGCGGCCTCGCCAGTCCATCGTCATAGGTTGCTTCCATAGAGCGTGCTTTCCACGGGAGGGGCCGGCGCGAGAACCGCGCAGCCCTGTTGGCGGAGAGATAGCATCATGAGATTGCCAGGATTAGCACCTTCAATTCGCTTGAACTTATCGACTGACGCCATAAATCGGGCTAGGTTATTCCTGATCGAAAGAGCGGCGATGCGCGAGAACTTCAATGACCTTCTATGGTTCCTTGTCGTGGCGGAGGAGCGGAGCTTCACGAAGGCCGCCGCCAAGATCGGCATTACCCAATCGACCCTGAGCCACACGATCAAGCGGCTGGAAACGCGCATGGGCCTGCGGCTCCTGGCCCGCACCACGCGCAGCGTTTCGACGACGCAAGCCGGTGAGCGGCTGCGCCAGTCGCTGGCCCCGCGCATAGCCGAGATCGAGACCGATATCGCGGCGCTGACGGCCTATCGCGATACGCCGTCGGGGACGGTGCGCCTGACCCTCTCCGACCATGCGCTCGACTGGCTCGTCTGGCCGAAATTGCAGCGGGTCCTTGCCGGCTATCCCGATCTCAAGGTCGAGTTCAGCCGCGACAACGGCTTCCGCAATATTGTCGAGGACGGGTTCGATGCCGGCGTCCGGCTCGGGGAAACGGTTGAGAAGGACATGGTGGCGGTGCGCATCGGCCCGGACTGGCGATTGGTCGCCGTCGGCGCGCCGGCATATTTTGCGGCGTGCGGCGTCCCGCAGGCGCCGCAGGACCTGGTGCATCACAACTGCATCTGCCTGCGCCTGACCACGGCGGGCGGCCTTTATGCCTGGGAGTTCCAGAGGGATGGCCGAGACATACGTATGCGCGTCGACGGTCAACTCACCTTCAATTCGACCCTGCCGATGGTCGAAGCCGCCATAGCCGGCTACGGCATCGCTTATGTGCCGGAAGATATCGTGGCCGTGCATGTTGCCGCCGGCCGGCTGCGGATCGTCCTTGAGGAGTGGTCGCCGCCTTTCACCGGCTATTATCTCTACTATCCGAGCCGCCGGCAGAATGCGCCGGCCTTCAAGGTCCTTGTGGACGCCCTCCGGCACGGCGCGGCTCATGCCGATGCAGGTTAGTGCTCCTCCACGAGGTCCTCATTCCTCTTTTGCCGGATATGCGGCAGTGTAGGCCGTCCGGTTGGTGAGCCTCGTGATGGCGAACTGCCGGGTGAGGCTGAACGCATCGCTCGCGTGCCGTGCGTTCCCTTGTTTAAGGTCGATGTCGCATGCGACCGCTAGAATATTCCTGGGCGGTGCTGTAGCGTCATCTCGTCGCCTTCGTGTCGCTCGGAACCATCGGCGTCGCGGGTTTCACCGCCACCCTGTTCCTCGGAAGGAAGACGTGGAGCCCGGTGACGGCGGCGCTCGTCATGGGGACCGGTCCGCTGATAATGAAGCTGCTTAACCCTTCCTGCTCGGGCGGCTGCCGTTGTTGTTCTCTGCGCTTGGCGTGGTCGTGAGCCTGATCGGTGTCGCCCCGCACAAGCATCGCCGCCTCACAAGGACCGCTCCGGCCTGCGTCCAGCAATCGAACGAATCGGTTGCAAACGGGCAAAACTAATTAGCCGCCTATCCTTTTCGATCGGAAACATCGTTGCAAGGCTTGCTGTCGCAGAACTGTCATATAGGTTATCCCTGCACTGAAATTCCAAGATGATGATGCGCCAGCGAGACGTGTCACAAAGACAGGGAGGCAATCATGAAATCGTTCATCACGGCACTCGCAGCAGCTGCATTGACGTCGATCCTCGCGGTGAGTTCGGCGCATGCGCTGACGGTCTACTCCAGCGTCGATGAGGAGAATGCCAAGAAGCTGCTTGATGCCTTTTCAAAGGCGACAGGGGTGAAGACGCAGATGGTCTTCCTGTCCTCCGGGCCTGCTCTCTCACGGATCGAGGCGGAAAAGGACCGCCCACAGGCGGATGTGTGGTTTGGCGCTCCGAGCGAAAACCACATTCTGGCAAAGGAGCGGGGGTTGACTGAGCCCTACGTTTCTCAGAACGCTTCGGCTCTTTCCGACCAGTTCAAGGACAAGGAAGGGTATTGGCATGCGATCTACACCAATCCGCTGGCGATCGGAGTGCGAACCGATATCCTGCAAAGCCGGAACGCCCCGGTTCCAGCCTCGTGGGAGGATCTGAAAAACCCCGCATACAAGGGTCTTATTCAGATGCCGTCGCCGCAATCCTCCGGCACGGCCTATTCGCTGATCCTGACCCTGATTGAGGAGCGGGGTGAAGACGCGGCCTTCGACTACCTGAAGGCCATCAATCCGAATGTCCAGACCTATACCCAGAGCGGCACGGCTCCCAGCGGTGCTCTCGGCGTCGGCGAAACGCCACTGGCCATCCAGTTCACACCGGGTTTCCTCAAGCTCGCCGACGAAGGATATCCTGTTGAGGTCGTGTTCCCGAGCGAAGGGGTCGGCTACGAGGTTGCATCGATGTCGATCCTGAAGGGGGCAGAGAATCTCGACGACGCCAAGAAGCTCGTCGACTGGATCACCTCGGCTGAAGGCCAGGGTGCATTGAGCGCGACCAAGACCTATTTCCTGCCGATCCGCACCGATGTGAGCGGCGGTGCTGGCGTGCCGGCACTGGACAAGATCAAGCTCGTCTCCACGGATCCCACCTTCGCTGCCGAAAACAAGAAGAAGCTGGTCGAGCGGTGGACCAGGGATGTGCTGGGCCAGTAACGTTGTCTCGCAATATCCGCTCAGAACTGCGTCAGCTTGGCCGCGATCCGATTCTTCTCGTATTGTTGCTGGCGATAGCAGTGTCGATCATCGTCTTCGTGATCTACCCGCTGGTCAACGTCCTGTTGGCCAGCGTGCAGGTCGATGGCGCCTGGACGTTCGACGGGTATCGTGAGATCGCCGAACGGCGTCTTTATCGCAACGCACTCGTCAACAGTCTGTCCGTGGGCGTCGTTGTCGGGGTTCTCTCCGTTGCCCTCGGCTATCTCGTCGCCTTCGTGCTGACGCGACTCGACGTGCCGGGGAAAAAGCTTCTGCACTATCTGACGATCCTGCCGATCGTTTCGCCGCCTTTCGTCAGCGCGGTGTCGATCCTCTTCCTGTTTGGCTTCAACGGGCTGGTCACCCGCCAGATTTTCGGCCTCAACGACTTCTCGATCTACGGGTTTCATGGCGTGGTGCTGTCGCAGGTGTTCACCTTCGCTCCGATCGCCTATCTTTCGCTGCGCGGAGTTCTCGCCTCACTTAGCCCGACGCTTGAGGACGCGGCTCTGAACATCGGTGCGACGCGGTGGCAGGCCTTCTGGAAGGTGAGCTTTCCTCTGTCGCTTCCCGGCATCGCAAGCGCCTTCCTGGTGGTCTTCATCGAATCCATGGCCGACTTCGGCAATCCACTGGTGCTTGCCGGAGCAGCCTTTCCAATGCTGGCGCCGCAGGCGTATCTGGAGATCACCGGTTCCTTCAACCTGTCTCGCGGCGCCACGCTTGCCATCGTCCTTCTGATCCCATCGCTGACGGCCTTCGCAATCCAACGCTATTATCTCGCGAAGCGCCAATACATCACCGTGACCGGCAAGCCGACCGCTTCGACGAGCAAGATCGTGACGCCGACAGTCAAATGGACGCTTTACGCGCTAGTGCTTCTGTTCGCCGCGTTCGTCACCGTCTTCTATGCGGTCATCCTCGTGGGCGCCTCGACCAAGGTGTGGGGCTTCAACTACACGCCGACGTTGGACCACTTCATCTACGTATTCAATGTCGGGCTGGATTCGGTGATCGACACGCTGCTGGTTGCCATTGTATCGACACCGATCAGCGGCCTGCTGGGAATGATCGTCGCATTTCTTGTCGTGCGCAGGGTCTTTCCCGGCCGAACGGCGCTTGAATTCGGTTCGATCCTGTCGTTCGCGGTTCCAGGCACTGTCGTCGGTATCGGCTATATTCTGGCATTCAATACCCCTCCGCTGATTCTCACAGGGACCTTTGCGATCCTCGTTCTGTGTTTTGTGTTTCGCTACGTCCCTGTCGGCATTCAGTCCGGTATTGCCGTGCTGCGGCAGATCGATCCCTCGATCGAGGAGGCGGCTCAGAATCTCGGGGCCGATGGCATCACGACCTTTCGCAAAGTGACCTTGCCGTTGATCGCGCCCGCCTTCTTCTCCGGGCTCGTCTACGCCTTCGTGCGCGCGATGACGGCAATCAGCGCGGCCATCTTCCTGGTCTCGGCCAATTGGAATCTGATGACCGTGCAAATCCTGAACCAGGTCGGTTCAGGTCGGCTTGGGGTTTCCGCGGCATTCAGCGTGGTGGTGATCGTCATCGTACTGATCGCCATCACCATCATAAGTTATCTCGTCGGTCGCTGGAGCCGTCATACATCCATGGTGAGATTCCAATGATAGACAATATTCGCATCGTCGGCCTCAACAAGGTCTTTTCCAGCCCGGAAGGCGGATCGGTCGCGGCCGTCAGGGATGTGAACCTCGACATTGGCGCGGGCAAGCTTGTCACGCTGCTCGGTCCGTCCGGCTGCGGCAAGACAACGCTCCTGCGCATGATCGCGGGCTTCGAGGAACCCTCTTCGGGAGACATCATGTTCGGCGATCGTCGAATGAACGACGAGCCGCCAAATACGCGCGAGACCGCAATGGTCTTCCAGTCCTATGCGATCTTCCCGCATTTGAACGTGTTCGAGAACGTGGCATTTGGCCTGCGATTGCGCAAGATCGCCCAGGCCGAGGTCGAGAGGCGTGTTAGCCGCGTGCTGGAGCAGACGGGGCTTGCGGGATACGCGAAACGCTCACCGAGCCAACTCTCCGGCGGACAGCAACAACGCGTGGCGCTCGCCCGTTGCATCGTCATGGAGCCAAAGGTGCTGCTGTTCGACGAGCCGCTCTCCAATCTGGATGCGAAGCTGCGCGAACAGATGCGCGTGGAAATCCGGGAATTGCAGCAACGCGTCGGGATTACCAGCATCTATGTCACCCACGATCAGGTCGAGGCGATGAGCATCTCCGACGAGATTGTAGTGATGAATGCCGGCGTCGTTGAGCAGGTAGGCACCCCGCAAGAGATCTATGCCTATCCCGGCAACCGGTTTGTGGCCGACTTCATCGGCAAGGCAAACTTTGTGCAAGCGGTGGCGAGCGGCCATGCCGGGGTAAAAGTCGGCGAAATGGAGTTAAACCTTCCTCGGATGCCAAAAGTTGCCGGGGGTGCAGCCGCTACGCTCGTAATTCGCCCTGAAGCCATTCACCTTTCCAGGGAGAACGGGGAGTTTCGCGGCATTGTCCGCAGGGCCATGTTTCTCGGGAACATTGCAGAATATATCGTGGAAATCGAAGGTATCGGCACCTGGCTCGTCGACAGTTCCAATCCGGCTGAGGCAGGGCTGTTCCAGGTGGGTGAAAGCGTCTTCTTGCGACCGTCTCCAAGCTCCATTCATGTCCTTGTTTGACAGGCGTTCAGTCTCCTCGCTTCGCGAGTTACTCTATGCGCAACAAAGGTTTGGGCGTCTGTGTAGTCTAGTGTGGGGTACAATGAGAAAGGTGCCTGTTCCGGCGGTTCGCTTTCGATCGTAATCAAGGGTAAGCACTCAAGGTGTCGGTCTGTCACTGTGTAGAATGTCAGCGCCGAACTGGGTCGGCATTCGGGATCGCAGTCTTCTTCGATACGGGGGCGATCGAACCGTGTGGGCCTCGACGACTTCCGTAAGGACAGGGATAGTGGCAAGTCGGTCGAGCTTTTTCCCAAAAAATGAAGGTCGACAGTATTCTCAAGGCCGGAGTTCAGGTCCGATACAACAGCGATCGGCTTGAATGTTTCGACGACGAGAAGGGCTGCAGGCTGTGAAGCCATCGCTGGCTCGTCATTGAGCGGTCTTAAGTTCTGCGTCTGCGCATTGACTCCTGGATGCCATGTCAGCGCAACCAGCTGATGGCTCCCTGAGCTACTGGTTTATCCAGCCCCGATCTGTTCGATCTGTTCGATCATCTGCCCGTGCGGATCATGTTCTCCTCACATCGCCGGCACTCCGACTGAAGCAGGGATGACGGATTGCTCCCAAAAAAGGACAACCAATAGGCGTCTTAACCTACTGCTGATTTTCAATGAAATCGCTGATTGATATCAATTTCCAAGCCTATTACTGATAGAAAAGTATGTCAAATTGCACATCATGCGTGCAATTAATTACCATTCATTAATCGCTCTTGCGCAAAGTGGCTGTTATAACTATCGTTCAGGTTGTGTAAATTCCATCTGCCGAGGGAATGACATGAGGACGAAACTGGAACTGAAATCTCACCCTGTCATCGACCACAGAACACAGGATGACAGCTACGTCACGCAGATGCTGCGCGAGCTTGCGATCCAGGCCAAGTTGAGAAACACGGAGCTTGCCTATTTTATCGAGATGGCGGCAGCCTGTTCGCAGGCGGTCGACGAAAAAGAAGGCCGCGCCCGGCGCCAGAGCCTGGCTGTTTCGGCGTAACGACTATTCAGCCACGCAGCGTTTTTGAGTCGTGGTTGCCACGCCTTCATCATGAGCCTGCGGGCGATCCAGGGACTGTACGACCTTCCGGTGTTTCTTGATCGCCTGCACCGCTTCTTCCGGCGTCAATCCATCGCGCATGGCATAGCGCGCGACACCCATGGCCAACCTCATCTCAGCTTCGTACTTGGAGCGTGTCATGGGTTCTCTCTAATCGGGATGCGCGAAATTTCTATCGATTTCGCGGATAAGTCAACCGTCTGAACTTATCGATTAGATCTGGGTTCTGCCGGACACATCAGTATCCGGCCCGTCTCCACCCTGCGGTCCGTGCATCGGCTTCGGAGCAAAACCACCGTTCACCCCTTGTGTAGGTGATACGGGTGTTTTCGTAATAGTGTTGCCCTGGAACGTGATAAATCCGTTGACCGCCGTTGTACGATACGTTGCCCTTGATGTTGCAACTCGGATCGTAGATCTCGCGCGGGACGAGGGAATACCCGCCCATAGCCAGGAAGCTGGTGACCGACGCGCCAATGACGAGGTAGGTGAAGTTGCTCATGCCGGCAGGATAACCGTTGGGCGTTTCCTACCAGTTTCAACATTACGTAAAGTTGTAGCGGGGATCACCAAAATGCAAGTCGCCTATATGAATTGGCGTTTTCGTGCTCGCCGTGGACGCGGAAGGCATCTGGAAACGCATTCGTGATTCCTGCCTTCCTGATATCCAGAAACGCAGCATCCGCTTGGGCAAGCTCATCCGCTGACTGATTGGACGGAACCAACAGGTAGAGCTTCAGCCGGAAAGCAAGATCATCTCTGGCTCTCCGCCATTTGTGCGAACAAAGTACCTCGTGGTTTGACAAGGTGCTGGGCTGTCTCGGCCTTGCCGTAGCCGGTAAAATCGCATGCTGCGACAGTCTGCCAGCCTTCGCGTTCTGCCATCGCTGGAGTGGCGGGTCGGGCCGGTCGCGCGCTGCACGAACTGCGGAAAGGTCAACGATGTCATGATCTTTCCCCTGTCGTCTGGCGGTGCTATGGCGGCCCCGGCAGACCGACCAACCCGGCTCGAAGGGATTGTTTCCTCGTCGGCGTGGAACAATCGCGCTCAGCCGGCAGTTGCCCAGCGGCAGCCAACCGGAGAGCAAAACATGAAATCCCAGCACGCAATCGAGCCGCCGCGGCAAAGCGGCGATTATTCTGGACGCGAGGTGGATTGCCTGGCTGCACTCAGGCCTTCTGTCGCTGACCTCGTGCTCAGGTTCCCCGAAGCGTTGGCAGGTGCCATGGCGGGAGACATATCCTCCCAGTTTGCCGAACTTGCGAGGCAAGCCGTAAAGGCAGGCTGGCAACGGAACGAGGCCGAGGCGTCAATCCGCCGGCTTTCGCGCGAACAGGAAGGGGCGCGGGGAACACTCTTTGACTGATTTCAAGGAACTTTCTCCACCGTCGCGGGTTGCCTAGCCTATGAAATCGACCGACACCAAGGCTAAATCCGGCATGATGACCTTTGGACTGATCCTCCTTGCCGCGGCCCTCATCATGGCGGGGCTCTACTTTTTCTTCCTGATGCCAGGCCAGCCGGACCCGAACGGTCTTCCGCATGCCGGCGACGAGACGAGCGAGGGAGGGCGGTCATGAACGACGAGGAGGCCCTCATCGGGCTTTCCCCTTCGGCGGATTCCCCGGCGTAGAAAAGACGCAAGGTTTTGGTGGGCCGCGGAGCACTGATGTAGATCGTTGGCGTCGCGCTCGCCGCCTTCGGTTTTTATATCCTGATCGCGCTCTACGGCATTTCCACCAGCCAATAGCCGTTCGAAACGCGCCAGACAAAGCCCATGATCGCAGACGAAAGGGAACGTTCTCGCTTTATCGTGGTTCGGGAGCCGAAGGGGAGGGTGCGAATCGTTCCGGCTGCCGCTGGGCGGACTATCCGTCTTCGCCTCATCCCAGCTCGATAGAACCATGCTTTTAAGGACATCCTTCTCCAGGTTTGTCGTTCCACCGCCGCCATCACCTGCCCGCGCCAGCCTGGATGACGCCTCCGATCTCTATAAGACGTTCCGTGACAAGAATGACGCCTATATCGAGGTTGTACTCAAGCCCTGAACACAAGATGCCGATGGGATGGTGCTGTTTCAAAATCCAGGATCATGACGGCGCGTGCCTCAGCCGGACCGTGCACTCGAGCTTCCCGACCTCCAGCATGCCAAGGAAAAGGCAAAGACCCTTCTGGCGGAGAGGGCGCTCGGCGGTTTGCCGAGGGAGCCGTCGACAGCATTTCCGTTGCAAGATGGCAGCCGCATGCCGATTTTAACATTCCGGTTGGTTCTGCAAGTCGAAATGCATGGCCGACGGGATATCTAATATCAGGTTTCTGCGATCTCAAGTTCGGCGGTGAAAGTGCATCCGCTGTGACCGTCGAAGGAAAAGGTCCCGTTCAATTGTTTGACTACGCCTCGGATAAGGCGGCTGCCCATACCCTGGCGTGCATTTTCCGGATCAAAGCCCACGCCGTCGTCATGGACGATGAGACAGACCCGACGCCCGACAAGATGCTTGAGAGTAATCGATATCCGCCCAGGGCGCCCGTCGGGAAAGGCATACTTCAGACTGTTCGTCAGCACTTCATTGGTCAGCAGGGCTAGTGGCGTTGCATTGTCGGTCGACACGGCGATATCGTCGATACCATAGTCCACCTCGACTGGCGATCCATAGGCGCTCATCAGCTTTTCGCCAATCGAGACCAATAGTTCGCGCGCGCAAAGACGGGAAAACTCGTCGTGACGATAAATTTGCTCGTGGACGGCGGCCATGGCCGCGATCCGGTCGGTGAGGGATTGTTGTATATCCGCCGGCAGGCGCTGGAGCTGGATGACGCTCTGAACCGCCTGTAGGTTGTTCTTCACGCGGTGGTGAATTTCCCGCAGCAGCAATTGGTTGTCGGAAAGGGCATTGCGCAGCAATTCCGATTGGGTCGCATCGCGACGGCGCAAATGCCCAATCCATCCACCTGCGGCAAGGAGCCCGATGCCGGCAAAGACAAGGACGGCGGCGGCCACTGTTACGTCCCGCCAGAACTGCTGGATGCCGAAATCATACCCTGTCGAGGCGATGGCGACCAGCCCCGTGCCCGCAACGGTACGGTAGGCAACGATACGGTGAGCGCCATCGACCGGTGAGATCGCCTCGTAAGTCCCGTCGGGCGCCTTGAGCAGGTAATCGGTGAACAGGATGTATTTGCTCATGTCGAGCGGACCGTCGGCTGGCGGATAGCGGGCGACAAGCTGACCATCGGATCGGGCGAAGCTGACAGTGGAGTTGGGGCCGAGATCCACCGCTTCCCAGGCGTTCGCGAGCACCTCTACCTCAAAGGAGACCACCGCTGCGCCGGCGAACTGCCCGTTGCGTTCGAGTCTGCGGCTGAAGGCGAAAATCTGATGGCCGTTGAGGCGGCTGATCAGCAGGCTTGAAACATATTCCCTGGCACCTTTCGCCAATTCCGCGAAATACGGCCGATCAACAATGCTGATCGGCTTTATCAATGGGTCGGTCGAGTAAAGTGTCAGGCCCTTGCCATCCACCACGTAGGCCTTCACCTGACCGGGCAGATCCGCCACGGCCTCGTTGATGTTGCGCACCTTTGTGGAGACTCCGGGTGTGATGCTGTCCCCCAATGTCTCGTCGATCCGCTGCAAGGCCTGGCGGGCGAGGGAATCGAGCAACGCAACATTCGTTGCGACGATCTTCGACGCCGCGCTGGCTCGCTCCTCGGCGCGCCGCATAGTGTCTTGGTAACTCGTGTAGAGCCAGAGCCCGAGCAGCAGGAGCAGCGAGAAGAACATCGCGGCGATGATCATCGCCGCCGCTTTCGCCAGCGTGAAATGGACGTTAGGCCCTCGCAGCACCGTCCTGCCTCCCCAATACAATCCCTAAATCTTAGCGAGGGCCGATGATGTGTCCAGCCGCTTCGGATGACGTGCGATCCTGGCCGTCATGGCTGTGGCGTGCGCCTTTCTTTCATGGCCCGGCGAATGGCGTCCTCGAGTTGACGCTCACCGAACGGTTTCGACAGGCGTAGCAGGTCGGCCTGTGCTTGGCAGGGCAGTTCCGAATAGCCGGTAGCAAGGATGATGGGAATGTGCGGCCAGCGCTCGTGGACAATTTCGGCGAGTTGCGAGCCCGTCATCTGAGGCATGGCCTGGTCGGTGACGATGAGGTCTATCGAATGGTCGGCCAGGAGGGCGAGAGCTTTGGTTCCGGATCCGGCCTCAAAGACGGCGTGACCCATATCCTCCAGCATCATGACGGTATTCATAAGAACGAGTGGATCGTCGTCAACGGCAATGACCGACAAGATCTTCGCTGTCGGCGAGACTGGTGTATCCACCGTCTCCTCCCGTGTCTCTTTTTCTGTTATTTCGATGGTCGGCAGCCAGAGTTCGGCCGTCGTTCCACGGCCCGGTTGCGAATGAAGCACGAGCTTGCCCCGTGACTGTGCCATCAGACCCTGCACCATGGAAAGCCCAAGACCGGTTCCTTTCCCGATGCCCTTTGTCGTAAAGAAAGGTGAGGGTGCATTCCTGAGTGTCTCCAGGTCCATACCCTGTCCTTCATCCTTCACGCAAAGACAGAGATGAGCCTTATCCTGCAATTCCGGATGCTTCTCTGTTCCACCGGTCTCCAGCCGTGCGCCAATAAGAAGACGTCCCCCTTCCGGCATAGCGTCGCGGGCGTTGATCGCAAGGTTGATGATCGCATTGGTCATCTGGTTCGGATCGGTACGGACCGGCGGCAAGCCGGCGGGGAAATCCGTTTCGATAACGACCGTAGGCCCGATGGACCTTTGCAGCATATCTTGGATGCCATGTACGAGGTCCCCCAGGTCGACAGGCTCGAAATTGAGTTCCTGCCGCCGTGAGAAGGCCAGCAGCCGCTGTATAAGAGATGCACCACGCTGTGTTGCCTGAAGGGCGTTTTCGACGAGTGGCTGGGCTTCGGTGGGAAGGGAAACGCGGCGCTTCAGCAGTTCGAGGCTTGCTTGTATCGCCATTAGAAGATTGTTGAAGTCATGGGCGATGCCGCCGGTCAGCTGGCCAAGCGCCTCCATCTTCTGCGCCTGGAAGAGTTCTTCCCTCGCCAGTTCGAGTGCCTCCTGCGCCTCGCGCTTTTCTGTTATGTCGCGGGTAATCTTGGCGAAGCCGATTAATTCGCCGCTCTCGCTCCGGATTGCGTCGATGATGGCATTGGCCCAAAAACGTGTGCCGTCCTTGCGAAGCCGCCAGCCTTCGGATTCGTAGCGGCCTTCCTGCCGAGCCGTCTCCAGTGCGTGGCTTGGAAGACCATCGAGCCTGTCCTGTTCGAGAAAGAAGCGCGAGAAATGCTGGCCGATTATCTCGTCCGGCCGATAGCCCTTTATGTGCTCTGCGCCGGCATTCCAGCTGGAGACATTTCCATCTGCGTCCATCATATAGAGCGCATAGTCCAATACGCCCTCCACAAGAAGGCGGAACTGCTGCTCAGCCTTGAGTAGCCGCTCTTGCGCCCTCCTGCTTCCGGTTAGGTCGCGGGTGATGTGGGCGAAGCCGATAAGTTCGCCGTCCTGGTCACGAATGGGATCGATGACGACATGTGCCCAGAACTCGGATCCGTCCTTGCGCATCCTCCTGCCTTCGCCCTCGAATCGCCCTTCTTCCGCTGCCTGGTTCAGGGCACGCATTGGCAGACCGTCATCTTGGTCCGCCGCCACATAGAATCGTGAAAAATGCGAGCCAACGACCTCATCCGCCGTATAGCCTTTGTGCCGGTTTGCTCCGGCACTCCAACTCAAGATGTTGCCCGTTGGATCGAGCATATAGATTGCGTAGCTTGCAATTGCATCGACAAGCATCTTGTACCTGTCTTCACCGGCAAGAGCGGTTGTCTTCATCCTGTCCATATCTGTCCCCAACTGCAACGAGCGCAAACGCATGACCGGCCATGCCCAACTCCCGACTCGACGCAGCCAAAGCGAATCAAACGGATCACGAACAAATTTGTTCCGAGTCGAAAAGAATCGGAAATCAATAACTTAGGGCTGTTCATCCTTACCGATGCGAGTCACGAATATGCCTTTGATTCGCTGCATCTTTTTCGCGTGACTATGCGTTCTTCCTGACTGCAGCCCGTAAGGAGAATGCCATGACCAAGCGTGAACTCATCGATACCGGAACCGACAAGCGTTATGTTCGTCGTGACGAGAAGGGCCAGTTCAAGGAAAGTGTCGGCGTTAGCCGATCCTTGTCCGCTGATCGCCGGCAGAAGGCCAAGAACCAGTCCAAACCGGGCGAAGGTGATCGCGGTGACCGGCACACCAAGCACTAAGACCGATCGCCCTCCGTCATCGTGGCGGGCGAGGCAATGATGGCTGACGATGTCGAAGATGGCGGCGAGTATGCGGCCGTCTCTTTTCCATTCGACCGCATGACGGTTCAGCGGTTTCGCGAGGCGTTTCCGCGCGCCCGCTGGAGCGACCGGCGAAGGGCCTGGATCGTGCCCGGCAAGACCGCGCATCGGCGTATCGATCGCTGGCTGGCCAAGGAAGAGTCTCGTGTTGACCCGTATGCCGATGCGAAGGGGAGGGATGCCTTTGCCTTTGAGCCGATCCTCAGCATCTACCTTAGTGTTGACAGGGAAGGGTTTCGCATCAAGACGCCCTATTCGCGCAAGCTGGTCGAAGAAATCCGCCAGGTGCCTTTCGCCCGCTGGGACGGCGACCACAAGGTCTGGCGGGTGCCTTTCGCCTCCTATGACGATCTGCTCCACCATTGGCACGCCATCGAGACGGAAGCACAGCGGTGTGAGCCTGAGGAACGGCGCAAGCGGGCGGAGGCACGCAAGGGGACCGACGCGGAAAGAAACGCCCGCCGCCGGGCGGCCGAGCGCAAGCGTCGGCGTATCCCGCTGCCCGCCGACGATCTGCCTCCGGCGGACCGACCGATTGCGACGGCATCGTACGGGATCGTCATCGCCAGCGATATCACCGGCGAGTTGGTCGAGGACGAAGACATCGCCGACCTCTATCCTGATGTCCTTGACGATCACGTTTGGGGAATTTGGCGAACACCTTCGCTGGAAGAGCTGGTCCAGACCTGGCCGGCGAAAAGGGAACCGGACGAGTATGAGCGTCGACGCGGCTGGTGGCTGCCGACCCTCAATGAACTGCGTGAGGCACGGCGAACCGCGAGGGCCCGCGAGCGCCGGGTTTCGCAGCAGCCGTCCGTTTGATCTCAATCCGATGGTGGCTCGATCTCGGTCATGACGGGTGCATGGTCGCTGGTGTGCTCCCAGCCCCGTGGGCCACGCCGGACGCTCGCCTTCCGAAGCCAGGGCGCCAGCGCCGGGCTGAGGAGGAAATGATCGATGGCAGGCCCGCGTCACGTTCGAAGGAGTTCCGCCAGTATTTCCAGAAGGTGTAGATCCGTTCCTTCGGATAGAAATGGCGGATGGCGTCGGTCCAGCCTTGGGCGACGAGATCGGAGTAGGCTTTCCTGACCTCGGGGCGCAACAGCGCGTCGTCGCGCCAGCGCTCCGGCGCATAGACGTCGAGGTCGGTCGGCATGACATTGAAATCGCCGATCAGCGCCACTGGAAGGTCGAGTGACAGCAGTTCAGCCGCATAGGTCTGAAACCGCTCGAACCAGCGCAGCTTGTAGTCGAATTTCGGGCCGGGCGCAGGATTGCCGTTCGGCAGGTAAAAGCAGCCGACCACGATGCCGTCGACGACGGCCTCGATATAGCGGCTTTGGCTGTCGTCCGGATCGCCCGGCAGGCCGCGTCGCGTCAGGAACGGCGTTGCTTCCCTGGCGAGGATAGCTACGCCGTTCCAGCTTTTCTGTCCATGCCAAACCGCTTCATAACCCGCGCGCTGAAGCTCACACCGTGGAAAGCGCTCGTCCGGCGATTTGAGTTCCTGCAGGAAGACGATGTCGGGCGCATCGTCCTCCAGCCATCGCAGAAGGACGGGAAGGCGACCGTTGATGCCGTTGACGTTGTAGGTGGCGATCTTCACGCGAAGCCCTCGGAGTTTCAAGTGTTCTGGCCACGCAGAAGCTCCAATGTGCGCTTATCTGGCGCGCCTCCGAAATAGCGTCCCAGGGCATCCCGAAACCGCGCGTTCTCGTGGTTCGAAGCGGCGTCGAATAACGTCATGGAGGATCGGAACTTCAGATCGTCGGGCGAGCCGAAGACCTCATGGGCTGATAGGTCGTGATGAGCGAGGACTGCATCGGTCACCCGTGCCAGCCGATCTGCCAGGATCGGGTGACCGAGATAGGCCCGGGCCTCTTCCAGCGAGGCGATCCCATAAAATTCTGCCGTCGGCGACCGGCCAAGGGCGCGCAGCTGCGGGAAGATGAACCAGATCCAATGGGTCTGCTTGCGGCCGGCACGTAACTCGGCGAGGGCGGTGGTGAAGACAAGCTCCTGGGCGGCGACAAACCGCTTAAGTTGGAAAGGATCGCCCATTGTCATCGACAGGTCCGCCTGCAGGATTACCCGAACAGATAGCGCGTCCCGAAAGCGCGGCAAGATGGTGGTCGTGCCGAATGCCGCGATATGCCATTGCAAAGAATTCAGGCAATCTTTCCTTTGCTCGAGATGATGACGCGGCCGAAATCATAGTGGCGAACCGGTGCGGCTACGCTACCCCATGTGCGAGGGCCTATGTTGCGGTCGCGCGGGCAAGGCGATGGACATTGGTGCGTCAACCCACCATTGTTGCTCGCACCAACTTCTCCGCTGCGCAACCTGGTCACCGTGCCCGCTTCATATCGAATGGCTGGTTTTCAGTCGCGAGTGTCGAAGCGCGTGACCTTGCCATCCTGTAAGCGGAAGACGTGTGTGACCGTCTTGTCCTTCAGCCCATGTGCTTGACCTTCGAGCGGTTTGCCTTCGAGATCCAGGACGGACTGCCGGACCTCTGCAAGGATTGCACCGTCCGCTGCCTTGCAGAACGTCAACGGCTCGACATGCGGGCTGACGACCGTCCATTGACGCGTCTAATACTCTCTGACTGCCTTGCGGCCGTGAACATGGCCGCCATCCATGCCATTTGCCCAGGCCACGTCTTCGGCAAGGACTGCCAGGACGCCGTCAATGTTCCGCGCGTTAAAGCTGTCGTACATGCGCTTCACAAGCGCGATTTCGCTTTCCACTACAGCCCATCCTTTTCTGGTGCGATGAACGCGGCTCGCTGCCGTTGCCAACCGTGGTCGCGCGTTGTATTGTCACCTATGTATCAATATAGGTGCCTATGCAAGAGGCGAAATGAAATTGGACGTATTGGCAAGCCCGGGACATCTGGTCGGCTTGGCCGCGCGAGGCTTCGCGCGTCTGAGCGAAGCGAGGCTAAAACCGTTGGGCTTCGGTGTTGGATATCTGCCGGCTCTGGTGGCGCTGAAGGACGGTCGGGCGCACACGCAGCGGGATCTGGCTCGGTTTGTCAGGATCGAGCAGCCCTCAATGGCGCAAATGATGGTTCGGATGGAAAGGGATGGACTGATCAGGCGATCGCCCGATCCGTCCGACGGCCGCAGCAGCCGCATTGCCTTAACGGACACCGCTCTTGCCCGTCTGCCCGATGCCTGCGCCGCCTTGTTCCAAGGCAACCGCGACGCGCTCGACGGCTTCACGACGGAGGAAACCACCCAGTTCATCGTTTTGCTCGATCGCCTGATTGCAAACCTCGATCGGCTTGGAGCCGAAGCATCCGTAGCGCGGGAATCATGATCTAGCCCGCTCTGGCATCGTGAGTGGAATCTGGAAACGTTCGGCGCGCGGCAACTGCCAAACCCAGGACATCCCCGACATAGTCCAACAAGAGCAATTCGAGCAATCCCGGTATAACAGGCTTAACGCGCGCTGGCGATCAGTGAGCGAAATTGCGCCGCCACATCGGAATTTGCGGGACTATAGACCATCATCTTGAGGTCGGATCGGCCCTCGACCGCAAAAGTCGAGAACTCCAGCTCGATCGCTCCCAGTTCAGCGTGGTGAAGGCGCTTGATGCCATCGCGCGTGGCCGCGATCTCGTTGTCGGCCCACATCGCCTTGAAGTCTGGGCTACTGGCTGAGAGCTCGTCGACGAGCTTGCGGATTTCTGCCCCCGCGCCGGCGCGCGCGGCGTCGGCTCGGAACGCACCGACGACATAACGGGCAACGTTGTGCCAATCGTCCTGCGCGGCACGCACGCGCTCGTCGGAAAACATCATGCGCAGGATGTTGCGCCCCCCTATCGGCAGCTTTTCATAATCGGTCAGAATGACGGTCGCGGCCCTGTTCCACGCCACCACATCCCATGTCGCGGTTCGAATGATGGCGGGGCTGAAGGGTATGGCATCCAGCACATGCTGTAGCCGTGGCGTGATGGATTCCTGCTGATGGTAGCGCGGTTCGGGAGGATGGCCGAAGGCGAGGATGTGGAGGTGATCGCGCTCGGGCTCGGTCAGCATCAACCCCCTTGCGATGCGATCGAGCACATCGGCAGATGGCGCTCCGCCCCGGCCTTGCTCCAGCCAGGTGTACCAGGTCGGGCTTATATTGGCGCGCTGGGCGACCTCTTCCCGGCGCAGGCCCGGCGTCCGTCGTCGTCCTGCCTCGAAGCCGAACGCGACTGGATCGAGGCGCATGCGCCGGTCACGCAGGAATGTGCCGAGCCCATTTTCGGGAATGCTCTCGCTCATGCGATCCCATTAATGATTATACTAGGATAAACTCACTACTTTAACAGGATAATTTTTCATGAGATCGCTTGCTTCGTCAATGCAGGAGATTCAGCATGCGTATTTTTCTCACCGGTGCCACCGGATTCATAGGATCGCGTATCCTCGGTGAACTGCTCGCCGCTCATCATGACGTGATCGGCCTCACCCGTTCCGAAACAGGCGCGAAGGCTCTGGCGAATGCCGGCGCCGCCGCTCACCTGGGAACGCTTGAAGATCCGGCAACCCTGGCCAAAGGGGCCGAGAATGCCGATGCTGTCATTCACACGGCGTTCGACCACGACTTTACCAATTTCCTCGCCAATTGCGAAAAGGATCGCCAAGTCATCACCGCTCTCGGATCGGTTCTCAAGGGTTCGGATCGGCCGCTGCTCATCACCTCGGGCGTCGGCATCGGCGATCCGGGCAATGGCGAACTCGCGCGCGAGGACGTCTTTGACGCCCATCATTTCAATCCCCGCATTGCCTCTGAACTGGCCGGACAGGAACAGCTCGAGGCGGGCATCAACCTCGGCGTCGTCCGACTGCCGCAGGTGCATGACACCGCCAGGCAGGGCCTCGTCTCGTACTATATCGAATTGGCCCGCCAGAAGGGCGTCGCCGCCTATGTCGCGCAAGGCGCCAACCGCTGGGCCGCCGGCCATGTGGATGACGTGGCCAAGCTCTATGTTCTGGCGATCGATCGTGCCGAGCCCGGCGCTCGCTATCACGCCGTGGCCGAAGAGGGAATTGCCGCGCGCGACATCGCCCAAACCGTCGCGACCGGCCTCGGTCTAGCTGCCGTCTCGATCCCGCAAGGCGAGGCGGAAGACCATTTCGGCTGGTTCGCTATGTTCGCGTCGGCAAACATCACGGCTTCGAGCGTGCAAACGCGGGAAAAGCTGCGCTGGACGCCTAAGGGGCCGACCCTGCTGGATGACCTAAGCGCAATGGACTATTCGGCGAGATAGGTCTGAACCCCCAAGGCAGCTTTTCCGGGCTGCAATTCACACCTCAAAAGAGCGCCTTGGACTGCCCCACCGGTGCACCTAGATCTCGAACTGGAGTTGACCGGCGGATCCGTTCGCGGCCTCGCCGGTGAACGACGACAGCGTGACGCCGAGGAGGCGGATCCCTTTCGCCGTCGGGAACAGGGGATCGAGAAGTGCCTGGACCGTCGCCACGACCTCGCCGGCCGAGCCGAACGGGGAGGCTTCGGTCCTGCTCCGCGTGATGATCTGAAAGTCGGCATACTTCACCTTCAAGGTGACGGATCGGCCGTAAAGGTTCTTCGCCTCGCAATGCCGCCAGACCTTGTCGACCAGCGGGGTGATTTCCGCACGCGCTGCATCCAGATCGACGATATCCGTCATGAAGGTGTCTTCGGCGCCGACGGATTTTCGCTCCCGATTGGTTCGGATCGGGCGATCGTCGATGCCGCGGGAGATATTGTAGTACCAGGCGCCAGACTTTCCGAAATGCTCCTGCAGGAAGGCGAGCGACTTTTCCCTGAGATCGGCGCCGGTCAGGATGCCGAGCCGCTCCATCTTGGCGGCGGTCGCAGGCCCCACGCCATGGAACTTCTTGACCGCCAGTCCCTCGACAAAAGTCGGCCCATGCTTAGGCGTGATGACCGCCTGACCGTTCGGCTTGTTGAGGTCGGAAGCCATCTTGGCGAGAAACTTGCAGTAGGAAATCCCGGCGGAGGCATTCAGCCCGGTGACATCCTTGATGCGGGCGCGAATCCTCGTGGCAATCTCCGTCGCAATCGCAATGCCCTGCTTGTTGTCGGTGACATCGAGATAGGCTTCATCGAGCGACAAGGGCTCGATCAGATCGGTATGCTCGGCGAAAATCGCATGGATCTGCGATGAAACCGCACGATAGACGTCGAAGCGCGGCGGAACGAAGATCAAATCCGGACAGCGCCGCTTGGCGGTGATCGATGGCAGGGCGGATCGCACACCGAAAGCGCGTGCCTCATAGCTTGCCGCCGCCACGACGCCGCGGGCGGCTGCGCCGCCGACAGCAACGGGTTTGCCCCGCAGCTCGGGACTATCGCGCTGTTCGACGGAGGCATAAAACGCATCCATGTCCACATGGATGATGCGCCGGACCCGATCTTCGCGATCCGGTTTCTGCGCCTCGATCTCGGCCGAAGTGACGGGCTGCATGGCTCATTTCCACATCGATCGCATCCGCGCACCGATATCGACGCGAACCTGGCGGTCGCTTTGCTCGCTCGCAGTGGCCGACGCCTTCGGCCAGCTTGCCATCTCGAAAAATTGCAAGAGGGTGGCCGGTATGAAGCGGGTCCGCGACGCATAGACATGACGGTCACCCTTGGCGTTCTGGCCGTGCGAAAAGAAGCGCTGCGGCGTGATCAGCGTGAGGCTGTCGCGCGCCCGGGTCATGCCGACATAAAGGAGGCGTCGCTCTTCTTCGATCTCGGCTGTGGTGCCGGCGCCAAGATCGGAGGGAATGCAGCCGTCGATGACATTGAGCATGAAGACGGAACGCCATTCCTGTCCCTTGGCCGAATGGATAGTCGAGAGGATCAGATAGTCCTCATCCAGCAGCGGCACCCCGGCCTGGTCGCTGGTCGCATCCGGCGGGTCAAGGGTCAGTTCGGTCAGGAACCGCTCGCGGCTCGCATAGCCGCTGGCGATCTGTTCGAGCTGCAAGAGGTCGTCCTTGCGGGTGTCCGCGTCCTCGTGGATGCGATCGAGATGCGGGTCGTACCACATCCGAACCGTGCCGATCTCCGCCGGCCAGCCCGCTTCGCCCTTTCGCAGCGCCGTGACCAGCGTCACGAAGGCGCCCCAGTCGTCGCCGGTCTTGGCCGGCGGCGGGATTTCGGCGAGCGACTGCAGCGGCTCGGGGTCGGCGGCAATCGTGTCGAGGATCTTGCCGGCCGTTTGCGGCCCGATGCCGGGCAACAGTTTCAGCACCCGAAAGCCGGCAACGCGGTCGCGCGGATTCTGCGCGAACCGCATGACCGCCAGCATGTCTTTGACGTGCGCGGCGTCCAAAAACTTGAGCCCGCCGAACTTTACGAACGGGATGTTTCGTCGCGTGAGCTCGATTTCCAGCGCGTTGCTGTGGCTCGAGGTTCGAAACAGCACCGCTTGCTGTTTCAGCGCCATGCCGATCTCGCGGTTGGCCAACACCTGCTCGACGATATAGGCGGCCTGGTCGATCTCGTCCTTGACCGTCACCAGCATCGGCCGTTGCTCCGAGGCGCGGTCGGTCCAGAGGTTTTTCGTGTAGCGCTCCCGTGCGAGTTCGATGACGGCATTGGCGGCAGCCAGGATCGGCTGGGTCGAGCGGTAGTTGCGGTCGAGCGTGATGACGTCTGCCGGCTTGGGTGAGAATTCCTGCGGGAAATCCAGGATGTTTCGGATGGTTGCCGCACGGAAGGAATAGATCGATTGCGCGTCGTCGCCGACAACAGTCAGGCCGCGGCCGCCGGGCGCGAGAGACATCAGGATCGACGCCTGCAGGCGATTGGTGTCCTGGTATTCATCGACAAGGATGTGGTCGAAACGGTTGCCGACGTCCTCGGCCAGCTCGGGCTCTGAAACCATCTGCGCCCAGTAGAGCAACAAGTCATCGTAGTCCAGAACGTTCTGCGCCTGCTTGGCTTCAACGTAGGCGGCGAAGAGCTGCTTCAGCTCCTCTTCCCATTCCAGCACCCACGGATACGAGGACTTCAAGATGTCCTTGAGCGAAGCCTCGGAATTGACGACGCGGGAATAGATCGCAATGCAGGTGCTTTTGGTGGGGAACCGGCTCTGCTTGGCGGAAAAGCCCAACTCATGCCGGACGAGGTTCATCAGGTCGGCGCTGTCCTCGCGGTCGTGGATGGTGAAATCGACGCTGAGACCGATCTGCTCGGCATACATCCTCAAGAGCCGAGCGCCGATACCATGGAACGTACCGGCCCAGGCCAGCGCGTCGGTCATGATGGCGGCATTGTCGCCCAGCACTTGGCGGCAGATGCGCTGCACCCGGCGCGCCATCTCGGATGCCGCACGGCGGGAAAACGTCATCAGCAGGATCCGCCGCGGATCGGCGCCATTGACGATCAGATGTGCGACGCGGTGCGCCAGCGTATTGGTCTTGCCGCTGCCCGCGCCGGCGATGATCAGCAGCGGTCCGCCGATTTTTCCGTCCGGCAGGCCAATGCCGTGCTCGACCGCCTCGCGCTGCCGGTCGTTGAGTTTTTCGAGATGCGCCGCCGCCATTTGTCCCCAGACACCATAAGAAAATTTCCCTGACCCTCCTATTGCCGGATATCTCCTTGATGCAGCTAAGGGATTCGTTTCAACGACTTAGCCGAGGGGCGGTTTCCGGAGCGGAGGCCCGATTGACTCAGTTGGGCAATCGGAACAAATAATGAACATATCAGCTTAAAGAACCGCTGGAAACCCTGAAGGAGCAACAATTCTGCCGTGGCCAAACCTGCCTTCAATCCCGTGCTGGCAGAGCTTCGCGAGCGCATCGAGCAGCTTGAAGGCGGCTCGCAGCGCGCAAGGCAGGTCCTGCCTTTCGGCGTCGCCGAGGTCGATCGGGCACTGCCGGGGGGAGGGCTTGCCTTCGGGGCGCTGCACGAGGTCGCCGGCGGCGGGGGAGGGACCGTCGATGGAGCCGCGGCGGCGCTGTTCGTTGCCGGCATCGCCGCCCGATCACGAGGCAAGGTTCTTTGGTGCATGACGCGCCCGGACCTGTTTTTTCCTGCGGTCGCCCAGGCCGGGCTCCATCCGGATCGCGTCGTCTTCTGTGAAAGCGACCGCGAAGAGGAGGCGCTGTCGGCGATGGAGGAGGGATTGTCCTTCGGCGGACTTGCAGCCGTGGTCGGCGAACTTGTCCGTCTGCCGATGACCGCCTCGCGGCGCCTACAGCTGGCGGCGGAAAAGACCGGCGCCATGGGCATCGTGCTACGGCGATGGCGACGTCAGAACGAGGCGTCGGATTATGGGCAGCCGACGGCCTCGACGACGCGATGGCGCATCAGCACCCTGCCGTCGGAAAGACTACCTGTTGCCGGCGTCGGGAGGGCGCGCTGGCTCGCAGAACTGATGCGCGTGAAAGCCGGCGAATGTGCCGAATTTGAAATTGGAGCCCCCGATGCCCAGGGTCGTATCGATCTACTTCCCACAACTCGCGACGGAGCGGATCAGACGGCACGCTGGCGAAGCCTTGCCGGCTGACAAGCCACTGGTCGTCATTGCCCGCCGCGGATCGAAGCGATGGATCTCCGCCGCCGATCCCGCCGCATTGAAGCTCGGCCTGCGCATCGGCATGGCCGCCAGCAAGGCGCAGGCCATGGTCGCCGATCTTCTCATGGTCGATGCGGCTCCGGCCGAGGATGCGGCCGCACTCGAACGGCTGGCGCTCTGGGCGCTCCGGCAATATAGCCCGGTTGTCGCGGTCGATGGTGCCGACGGTCTCGTCATTGATACGGAAGGTGCTGATCACCTGCACGGCGGCGAAGCGCTGCTCGTATCGGGCCTCGTCAATATGCTGCGCGGCCGCGGGCTGACGGCGCGCGCCGCCGTCGCCGACACCTGGGGCGCGGCGCATGCGCTCGCCCGGCTGCTGGCGGCGGAAACGACCGTCGTGCCGGTGGGTGACGTAACGAAAGCCGTCATCGACCTGCCGATCGTCGCCCTGCGACTGCCGGCGGAGATCGTCCAGGACCTGCGTGTTCTCGGCATCGATACGGTCGGCCAACTCTCGGCCATGCCACGTGCGCCGCTGACGTTGCGGTTCGGGCCGGAGCCCGCGCGCCGGCTGGATCAGATGTTTGGCCGCATCGCCGAACCGATCGAGCCGATCCGCACGCCGGAACTTGTCGAGGTCGCCAAGAATTTTGCCGAGCCCATCGGTGCGCCGGAGACCATCGCCAAATATGTCCGCCGGCTGGTTGGCCAGCTCTCGGCCCGTCTCGCCGAAGACGGTCTTGGCGCGCGGCGCTGCGATCTCTTCGTGCATCGCGTCGATAATACGCGTCAGCATCTCCGTGCCGGCCTTGCCAAGCCGGTCCGCGATCCCGCGCGCCTGTCAAAACTGCTCTGCGACCGCATCGAGACGATCGATCCCGGTTTCGGCATCGAGAAGCTGGTGCTGGTCGCCGTCTTTGCCGAGCCGCTGGAGGAACGTCAGGTCGCTTCCTCGCTGATCGAGGAGGAGGTCGCCGACATCACCCCGCTGGTCGACATTCTCGGCAATCGCGGCCTCCGGCTGTTCCGCGTAGCGCCCGTCGCTTCCGACGTGCCGGAGCGATCGGTCCGGCGCATCGCGGCGACCGCGCCCGACATCGGCCAGGCCTGGGCGGTGAAATGGCCGCGGCCGACGCGGCTCTTCGCAAACCCTGAACGCATTGAGGTCATCGCGCTCCTGCCGGACCAGCCGCCAGCGATATTTACCTGGCGCGGCAAGCGCCGGAAGGTCGTGCGCGCCGATGGCCCGGAACGGATTTTTGGCGAATGGTGGCGCCGGCCGCGCGAGTTCCAGGCGGTCAGGGATTATTTCGTGGTCGAGGACGAGCTTGGCGAGCGTTACTGGGTCTATCGCGCCGGCGACGGCATCGATCCGGAGACCGGCTCGCATCTGTGGTTCGTGCATGGGGTGTTCGGATGACACGTTATGCCGAGCTTCAGGTTACGACGCATTTTTCGTTCCTGCGCGGAGCATCCAGCGCCGATGAACTGTTTGCCACAGCGGCCGCACTCGGCATCGATGCGCTCGGCGTGGTCGACCGCAATAGCCTCGCCGGCATCGTACGCGCCTGGGAGGCGGCCAAGGCGACCGGCATTCGGCTTGTCGTCGGTTGCCGGCTCGACCTGACCGACGGCATGTCGATCCTCGTCTATCCCATGGATCGCCCGGCCTATTCGCGGCTGACGCGGCTGCTGTCGCTCGGCAAGAGCCGAGGCGGCAAGGGAAACTGCCTGATCGATTTTGTGGATGTTGCCGAACACGCCGCCGGCATGATCGGCATCCTTGTGCCAGACGAAGCCGATGAGATCTGCGCCGTCCAGCTTCGCAAGATGGCCGATCTATTCGGGGATCGGGCCTATGTCAGCCTGTGCCTGCGCCGCCGGCCGAACGACCGCATGCGCCTGCATGGCATTGCCACCATGGCCGCCCGCGCAAAAGTGAGGACGGTCGTCACCAACGATGTGCTGTTTCATGAGCCGAGCCGTCGGCAGCTGCAGGATGTCGTGACCTGCATCCGCACTCGCACGACAATCGATGATGTCGGCTTCGACCGCGAGCGTCATGCCGATCGCTTTCTCAAGGCGCCGGAGGAGATGCACCGGCTGTTTGCCGAATACCCGGAAGCGCTCGCCCGCGGACGCGAGATTGTCGAGCGATGCAAGTTTGATCTGAAGGAACTGCAGTACCAGTACCCGGAGGAGGCCATCGTCCCCGGTCTCGATCCGCAGCAATCGCTGGTCAAGTTCGTCTGGGAAGGTGCCGCGGTTCGTTATCCGGAGAGCGTTCCCGACAAGGTGCGGAAAACCCTGCGCGATGAGCTCGAACTGATCCGGACGATGAACTATGCGCCCTATTTTCTGACGGTTTTCTCGATCGTCCGTTTCGCGCGATCGAAGGGCATTCTTTGCCAGGGCAGGGGCTCGGCCGCCAATTCGGCCGTCTGCTACTGTCTCGGCGTCACCTCCATCGATCCCGACACCAACGACCTTCTCTTCGAACGCTTCATCTCCCAGGAACGGGACGAACCGCCCGATATCGACGTCGATTTTGAACATGAGAGGCGCGAGGAGGTCATCCAGTGGATCTACAACACCTACGGTCGCAGCAAGGCGGCGCTCTGCTCGACCGTAACTCGCTATCGCGCGAAAGGCGCATTGCGTGACGTCGGCAAGGCGCTCGGTCTGCCCGAAGACATGATCGGCCAGCTATCGTCGGGCGTCTGGGGCTGGTCGGAAGGGGTCTCAGAGCGCCAGATCCGGGAGAACAACCTCAACGCCGCCGACTACCGGCTGAAGCTGACGCTGGAACTGGCGCAGCAGCTGATGGGTGCGCCGCGCCATCTCGGCCAGCATCCCGGTGGCTTCGTCTTGACCCATGACCGACTCGACGATCTCGTGCCGATCGAGCCGGCGCGCATGGACGATCGCCAGGTCATCGAATGGGACAAGGACGATATGGAGGCGCTGAAATTCATGAAGGTCGACGTGCTGGCGCTCGGCATGCTGACCTGCATGGCCAAGGCTTTCGCGCTGATGGCAGAGCACAAAGGTGAGGTTTGGGATCTCGCGTCCATTCCTTCCGAAGATTCCCGCACCTATGCGATGATCCGCAAGGCAGACACGCTCGGCACCTTCCAGATTGAAAGCCGGGCGCAGATGTCGATGCTGCCGCGCCTGAAGCCCCGCACATTTTACGACCTGGTCGTGCAGGTGGCGATTGTCAGACCCGGACCGATCCAGGGCGATATGGTGCATCCCTATCTCCGCCGGCGCGAAGGTAAGGAGCCGGTTGTCTATCCGACACCCGAACTGGAGGCGGTGCTCTCGAAAACCCTCGGTGTCCCGTTATTTCAAGAGTCGGCCATGAAAGTCGCCATGGTCTGCGCCGGGTTTACCGGCGGCGAGGCGGACCAATTGCGGAAATCCATGGCGACCTTCAAGTTCTCCGGCGGCGTCAGCAAGTTCAAGGACAAGCTCGTGGCGGGGATGGTCAACAACGGCTACACGGCCGAGTTTGCCGAGCAGACGTTTTCGCAGCTCGAAGGGTTCGGCTCCTATGGCTTTCCCGAAAGCCATGCCGCCAGCTTTGCGCTCATTGCTTATGCGTCGAGCTGGGTCAAATGCCATCATCCGGATGCGTTTTGCGCGGCCTTACTCAACTCGCAGCCGATGGGATTTTACGCGCCGGCGCAGATTGTGAGGGACGCCGCCCAGCACGGGGTCGAGATCAGGCCGGTCTGCGTCAACGCCTCGCGCTGGGACTGCACGCTCGAGCAAGTTGACGGAAGCCGTCATTGCGCGGTCCGCCTCGGCCTGCGGATGGTGAAGGGGCTCTGGACGGCGGACGCCGCCCGGATCGTTGCGGCGCGCGCCGACGATCCCTTTACCTCGGCCGACGATCTTTGGCGACGGTCGGGCGTTCCTACGGCCGTGCTGGTGAAACTCGCCGAAGCCGACGCCTTCCTGCCGTCACTACGGCTTCAGCGGCGCGACGCGCTATGGGCGATCAAGGGTCTGCGTGACGAGCCGCTTGAGCTTTGGGCCGCGGCCGCCGAGCGCGAAGCGCGCCAGATCGCGGAAATGCAGGAGCCGTCGGTTTCCTTGCCCTCCATGAGGGCAGGGCACGAGGTCGTCGAAGATTACGCCCACACCGGCCTTACCCTTCGCCAGCACCCGGTCGCTTTTCTCCGCAAAGACCTTCGCCAGAAGGGAATGGTCACATGCGCCGAGGCGATGGCCGAGCGTGACGGCCGCTGGCTGATGACCGGCGGCCTGGTGCTCGTTCGCCAGCGCCCCGGCTCAGCCAAGGGCGTTATGTTCCTGACGCTCGAGGACGAAACCGGGATCGTCAATGCGGTGGTCTGGCCGACGCTGTTCGAACGCCAGCGCCGCGTTCTTCTCTCCGCATCGATGATGGCGATCAACGGAAAAATCCAGCGGGAAGGGGACGTCGTCCATCTTGTCGCGCAGCGGCTATTCGATTTGTCGGACGATCTCGGCCGGCTGGGTGAGCGGGACGAGCAGTTTCCCTTGCCTCATGGAAGAGGAGACGAGTTCGCGCACGGCAATGGTGCGCCGGATCCGCGCGAACGGCCGAAGGCGGCGGCGCCCGCACGCGACATATTCGTCCCCGATCTTCTGATCGACCGGCTGAAGGTGAAGAGCCGGAATTTTCACTGATAGCCTGGGGCTCTCCGGCTCAGCGAAGAGCATTTCGCTCCAGCGTCCAGGCGGCCTATCCGATTTCCGGGAGGACGTATCGGGTAATCACGAGCGCGTCCTCCTCGACGGAAATCTCGATGATTTCGTTGAGAAGCTCCTCACTGTTCGCCAGCTCGTCCAGCACGGCATCGAACATCTCGCGTTGCCGAGCCGGCAGAACCTGCGGGACGATGATGACGAGGCCCGCATGCAGCTCCTCCTTCGCATAGAGCTTTCGGAAGTCGCGGGCATTGTTCGTCACGAAGGTGAAATTGCCTGGAGCTGTTCCAGGAGGATGATTTTGTGAGGGGAGCGCGCCGGTCACGGAAATCTGCGCGCCGATCGGCATGATGCGCCGCCAGATGACGATCTGGCTGAACAGGTCCACGCGAGACGCCAGCGGTGACGCGGGCGCTGGCGGCAGGCGGTGAGGGGGGCGGCTGGTAAGAGAGGGAGAGGGGGGAAGGGGCGTTCGTGGCGGATTGAGATGGCTGGAGAGAGGCTCCGGCCAGTCCGCCGCGGAGACATGACATGGCACAGGCCATTCAGAAAATCGCGCTCAACGTCGGACGCGATATCCCCTTCAACAAGCTCGTTCTCAGCCAGCAGAACGTGCGCAAGACCAAGGCCGGCGTCTCTATCGAAGACCTTGCCGACGACATCGCTCGCCGCGGGCTGCTGACCAGCATCAATGTGCGCGCCGAAATCGATGCCGAGGGTAAGGAAACCGGCATCTATCGCATTCCTGCCGGCGGCCGCCGCTATCGCGCCCTCAAGCTGCTGGTCGACCGGAAGCAGCTGACGAAGACCACCGGCGTCCCCTGCATCGTCAGCGAAGGCGAAACGCTCGAAGCGGAGGACTCGCTTGCCGAAAACGTCAATCGCGCCGATCTTCATCCGCTGGATGAGTTTCGCGCGATGATGGTCCTGCGCGAGCAGGGGCTCGACGAGGAGGAAATCGCCGCCCGCTTCCACATCTCGGTTGCGACGGTGAAGCAGCGCCTCCGCCTGGCAACAGTATCGCCCCGTCTGCTCGAACTTTACGGCGATGACCAAATGAAGCTCGGCCAGGTCATGGCGTTCTCGATCACCAAGGATCATGCCCGGCAGGAGCAGGTCTGGGAGACGATTTCGCGCACGCAAAGCACCGATCCCTACTACATCCGCCGGCTGCTGACCGAAACGGCGATCCGGGCGAGCGACCGCCGCGCGGTGTATGTCGGCATCGAAGCCTATGAAGCCGCCGGCGGCATTGTCATGCGGGATCTCTTCGAGCAGGACAACGGCGGATGGCTCCAGGATCCGGCGCTGCTCGAACAGCTCGTGCTGGAAAAGCTGACGGCTGGCGCCGAGGCGCTGAGGACCGACGAGGGTTGGAAGTGGGTCGATTCCGCCATCGACTTCCACTTCGGCCACGCGTCCGGCCTTCGCCGCCTTTACGGCAAGCAGGCGGAACTCACCGAAGAAGAGCTGGCGCGTCATGATGCCCTGACGGCAGAATTCGACAAGCTCAACACGGAATATGAAGCTGCCGATGACTATTCGAAGGAGACGGAAGCGCGCCTCGATGATCTTGATTCCCAGCTGCAGGCGCTGAATGAGCGACCCTTTGTCCTCGATCGCGAGGACGTCGCTCGCGGCGGCGCCTTTATCTCGCTGGCCGCCAACGGCGAACTGAGAATCGAGCGCGGCTTCGCCCGGCCGGAAGACGAACCCGTTACCGATGCTGAGGGCGGCGATGACTTCGAGCAGAACGGTGACGATGGCGACGACACCGCCGCGGAAGGTGGTGGTGTGACGATCAACGGCAAGCCCGTTGGTGTCGAGGAGCCGGACGAGGACGACGGCAAGATCCGCCCGCTGTCGGAACGGCTCGTCGAGGACCTGACTGCCGCCCGCACGCTTGCGCTCAGGAATGCGCTCGCCAATGAGCCGCTGGTGGCCTTCGTCACCGTGCTCCATCTTCTCGTGCTGAAGACCTTCTACCACTACGGCACGGCGTCTTGCCTGGAAATCACCGTGCAGCATACGGTCTCGACCAAGACGCAGGGCCTTTCCGACACGGTCTGGGCGAAGGAGATCGAGCAGCGCCAGGAGAGCTGGGGGCATGATCTTCCCGGTGACGCGGACGCGGTTTGGGACTACCTGATCGCGCTCGATCAGGACAGCCGGATGGCGCTGTTTGCGCATTGCGCGTCGATGTCGCTGAACGCCACGATCCAGCAATGGAATCGCCGGAGCAAGGAAAACCAGCATGCCGTGCAGCTGGCCCAGACGATCGGGTTCGGCATGGTGGGGGCGGGCTGGACGCCGACGGTCGACAACTATCTCGGTCGCGTGACCAAGGCGCACATCCTGCAGGCCGTTCGTGAAGCAAAGGGCGAGCAGTCGGCCCAGCTTATCGATCACCTGAAGAAGCAGGACATGGCGCGCGAAGCCGCCCGGCTGCTCGACGGCAGCGGATGGCTCCCGGAAGTGCTGCGCTATCCTGCCGATGCAATCTGCGAGGAGGTCGGGATTTCGGAGACGAACGATGTGGTGGCCGTGGACGAGGACGTCGAAGCCGGCGAGGTCGTGCTACCCGCTTTCCTGACCGAAGACCTGGATGGCGAGCAGACGGCCTCCGATCCTGATGACGACCAGGGCGGGCATCTCGAGGCCGCGGAATAATTCCTCAGACCACCAGCGATCAATCCAGGGCCCGGCCGTCGCGCCGGGCCCTTCTGTTTTTCGAAATTCGGAGACGAACATGTCCGTCATGACCATCTACGAACGCGCGCCGATCGGCGCGATGATCGCCTTTCGCAACTCTGTCCCGCGGCCATCCGAAGAGGACGCCGATGCCCTCGCTGCCTGGAAGAAAGGCAATGGCTTAGGTTGGCTCGTTCGATGCACGCCGCCTCGTTCCAGTATCATTGGGTCGGCGGCAGGCGCGATTACGCTTCTACCGGGCGCGTTTCAAATGGATCTCGATGCTGCGATCGCCGCCCGGCAAGCCTTCCCACTCGATAGCGATCTCTCGTTCGAGGTTGTCCGTCGCCCCGTCGCCGGCGAAGTTCGTGTCCTTCAGGAATACGGCGCCCACAGCATCCTGCTCTACCTTGCCCCAAGCATGGTCGACGCCCGTCGCTGGGTCGAAGAGAGCGGTCACATCAATATCCGCCTCGAAGAGGTTTGCGTCGAGGAGATCTGCGCGGATGTCATCGAAGGACGGGCCGCCTGATGCGCAACGACACCTACGACGAACTTGAGCGCATCGCCAACAAAGCAGGAAGGGACGGGGTCATCCTGCTCTTGCCGGTCAGCCGCCGGGCTGAACGGAAAGACCTTTCGCGCCGCCGTATGGAGCGCCTCTCGGACCTCGCCAGTTCTAAGAGCGGCTTCAGTCCTATCCTGCGCGATCGCAACGGGGACCAGGTTGACGGTTTGCCGTTCGACGACTGGTAGCGCGACAAGAAGCTCGCGCTCCGACATGCTCGTCAGTCGCCGCAAGAGGAAGAGGCGGGCAGTTCGGGGGGCGGGTTGCGGGTGCTCCGGGAGGGGGTCCGCAGCTGACTTCTTGCCGCGCCAGATGGCTCACCCTGCGGTTCATTTTCATCCCACCGGCCCGGTTGGCGCGATAGCGCCGGCCGGGCTCTCTCGTTTTAGGAGAACTCAACATGCACTCCATGATTCCCAGTTCGCCGGCTGTATCGTCCGGCTTCAAGGTCGATATTTCGCGCGGAGAGCGCATCGGCCGTGTATCGTCCGAATGGTTCTCACGGCCCGACGACGAGCGTTATCTTTCGCTCTCCGACCTCCATCGCGCAGTCAGCGAGCGGACGGAACGCGCCCGGGTTCGCACTGTCGAAAGCGCGGACATCCGCGTCGAGGCGACACGCGACAACGCCGAACGCCTTTTCCTTGTCGTTCCCGGCAGCCATGTGCCGCTGGCGCCGACCCACTGGAGCTACGGCCAATTGTGCAGCCTTGTCGGCGCGCCGGCGAGCTACATGCGCCAGCTTCCCGCGCCGCTCGCAGCAATCAATCTCCAGCACGGGCTGCTCAACCACAGTGCCGAACTGGTCAAGACCCTGGAGATGGACGACGGGCGGGTCGAGTTGCGGGCGGTGACGGGTCCCGAATACGGCCGCATCTGGGATAAGGAACTTGTCGCGGCGGTGATGAGCATCGCCGGGAACGGAACCGGCGACACGATCTGGAAGGTGCCAGGCGTCCTCGACTGGTCGACCATGACCCATAATCCTTTCGTCGACGTCACCAAGGACACGACGACGCTCTACGCCAGCGACAGGGACGTCTTCCTCTTCTTGGTGGACGATACGCACCCCATCGAGGCGGGACGGCTGCCGAACGGCGAGCCGGATCTCTACTTCCGCGGCTTTTATGCCTGGAACTCGGAGGTCGGCTCGAAAACACTCGGGATCGCCAGCTTCTACCTTCGTGCCGTGTGCATGAATCGCAACCTCTGGGGTTGCGAAAATTTCGAGGAAATCACCATCCGGCACTCGAAGTTCGCGGCAAAACGCTTCGCGCATGAGGCCGCGCCGGCACTGATGAATTTCGCGAGCTCATCGCCGGCGCCGTTTATCAACGGCATTCGTGCTGCCCGCGAGAGGATCGTCGCCCGCAACGAAGAGGATCGGTCCAGCTTCCTGCGCAAGCGTGGGTTCTCGAAGGCGGAAACCGGCAAGATCATCGACACGGTCCTCTCGGAGGAGGGGCGACCGCCGGAGAGCATCTTCGATTTCGTGCAGGGCATCACCGCGCTTGCGCGCGGAAAAGCGCATCAGGACACCCGCCTGGACCTGGAAGGCAAGGCGCGCAGGCTGCTCGAAAGTGCGGCCTGACCAGGTTCACTCCCGCAAACACCCGCCTTGATCTCATCAGCGCCCGGCCATCGTGCCGGGTGTTCGCGAACATGGAGAACGCACAATGACCAGCTTTTCCTTTCATGCACAGGTCGCCGCGCAGGCTATCGAAAAGGTCGGCCGCCTTTTCAACGCCTCGTTCGACGATATTCTCGCTGAACGGCTCAAGAACGCACGGCGCGCCGGCGCCGCGAAGGTCTCGATCGACCATGTCGACGATCCGCGGTTGGGCCGGCAATCCGCATGACCGATGACGGCGCGGGGCCGGGGGCATCAAAGCAGCTTCGTTGCCGTCTGTTCGATCGCGACCGCGTCGCTGGCGGCCTTAAGGTCGATGCGGCCCGAGATCGACGCTTTTTTCCAAGGAAGGCGTCGCCGATTCTTGAGCGCGACGACGAACGGCTTCTTCCCAGGCTTCATGATGGCCCGGCTGAATGTGGCACATGACTGTCTTCCATCAGCTGCTCTTGCTTGCGGGAGCCTGCCCACGATCAGGGAAGGCGAGGGATTTCGCCATCGCCGACACGCCAGACCCAAGGTGTGATCTCGGGTCTTGTCCCGATCATGTCGGCGAGCGCGCGCTCGTATTCTTCGTCGGCGCTCGCCGGAACGATGAACATGGCCACCGGCGCGGGTTTTTGCTCGGGCAGCGTAACCGACACGATCGGCGCGTCGCGCGGAAGGTTGAAGCGCAGGCCCTTCACGCTCTTCCTCTTCAGATGGCTGAGCTTTTCCAGCAGTCGCAATTCGTTGATGTCCTCGAAGGGCAGCCAGTGCTCGTTCACAACCATCAATGCAACTTCATCGGCCGACGCGATGCCGGAAGTCGAGATGCCGAACGTGGCAATGAGGATCAGATGGAACGCCTCGCTGGAATGCCATAGTTCGAGCTCGATTTCGTGGCGAGCTGCCAGCCGCCGCCAGGCTCGATCCTCGATCATCACAGGGAAGGGCATGTGCCGCACGACGATCCTCTGCCCCTCGCGGGCCGGGCAGACCTCTTTCACCTCCGCGACAATCATCATCAGCTTGCGCGGTCCCGAACCTGTCGCCTGCACGCCTTTCAGCGTGCTCGCGCGCCGTGCGGCGATGCCGTCCTTGTCGTCCGTCTGGTAGACCTCCGGCACATAGAGCATGTCGCTGAGCGGGCCGCCTCTCGCCGTCATCTGTGACGCTGCGTTGATCAGGCTGGTGCGGACACGTCTCCAGCCGCGCCGCCCGGCCCAGACGGAACGCCATTCCGTCAGTTCGCCGGCCTCCCAGAGATAGTGGAGCATGGCCTTGAGCGACAGTTTGCGCGGTTCGCTGCGAATGCCTGGTTCCGACTGTTCCGTCGGTGTGCCGGCCGCAGCGCGCGGACCCCGCTTCGCCAGGGAAAAATCGAGCTTCAGATCGGCTTTGCCGCTGGCGTCGATCTGGATGGCGCTGCCGATGAGCGGCCCGAGCCCGGAAAGCTCATATGGCGGTTCATAGGAAGGGCAGGCCGGATCGTGCTCGCGTCCGGATAGCGGCATGCGCTTTACAAGATACTGATCATCCAGTCGGGCGATGTACATCGCGACGGTCGGCTGCCTGCACATGCACATCGGACGAAGCCGTTCTTCATAGGCGCGCGGAAGAAGCGCCCGGAATTCCGGGGAATTTTCCGAGAATGCCTGATCGCCGATCATGAATGTCCGCACTGTCGCTCTCCTCTTTCCAGACAAAGCCCTGCGTGGTGTGACGATGTTATACTGTCATCGATTTGCATAGTAAAACATCGTGCCGGGCGGCTGCGACAGGCGACGAGGCTGGAGGGTCGGGTGAGAGGGAGGCTTCGGGCCAGGCGGCCTGGTTAAAGACTGGAGAGCGCGTGCCGCTGAGGCGACCCTTACCGCGTTCGGGCCTCCAACCGCCGGAGGCCAGCTTTTTTCCCCGCGCCGGCGAAGCCGGCGCTCCTCGCGGAGCAAAAAACCTGTCCCCGGCGGCCCGGCGCTGCGCTGGGCCGCGGCGCAAGCGCCGCGGTTCCGGCCCGCCCGCCGGATGGAAATGGATCGCCGTCAGGCCGCGAGAGGCGCGGCCGTAACCGACGGAGATCACCATGAACGTCCAGCTTCCCATCGATGCCGCTACTGAGCTCCACACATCGTCCCCGACCGACCGGGTCATCTACGAGATGCAGGTCTACGGTTATCGTCCCTTCCAGGACGAGCCGGATCCGCGCCCGCTACCGGAGGAGCCGGTCGTCCAGTCCGCGCTGACCGCGATGTTCGACGCCTTCGCCGAAATGCTCGCCGACACCCGGCTGGAACCCGATCTCGAAGACATGCTCTGGTCGACGGTCAATCTCTTCCACCGCGCGGGCGAACGCATCCAGCGCGAGCTTCAGCGCAACGAGGACGCCCAGCGAAACGGACAGCGCGAGCAGGACGGTTCGGAAGTCAAGAGCGTCGAGCTCGAACGCCATATCATGGAGGCCATCACGATCCTCGAGCGCCGCAACACCCTCGAATTCATGCGCGACTATGCATCCGACCTCTTCGAGGCGCAGACCGGCTCGACATGGCGGCCGCGCACCGGCTCGAAGGTCAATCACGCCAACATGAGCGCGGCGATGATCGATAGCAGAGATTTCCTCTCTGCCCGCCGCCGCGCCGAGACCGAGGTGCTGATCCCGGTCGGCACCAAGATCGCCTTCGGCGGCGGCCTCGACTATATCGATCACGACCGGATCTGGGCGGCCCTCGACACGGCGCTCGCCAAGCACACCGACATGGTGCTGCTGCATGGCGGTTCCCCGAAAGGCGCTGAGCGCATCGCGGCGTGCTGGGCATCCCGCGGCGTGACGCAGGTCGCCTTCAAACCGAACTGGAGCAAGCACGCGAAAGCCGCCCCGTTCCGCCGCAACGACGAGATGCTCTCCGTCATGCCGGCAGGCGTCATCATCTTCCCGGGCTCCGGCATCACCGAAAACCTTCGCGACAAGGCCGCCGCTTCGGCATCACCGTCTGGGAGCTGACAGGAGGCGGCGCGTGAGCACCGTTTTCTTGCAAATCTGGAAAATCTGGATATTATGGAGATCGATGAAGGAGAGAGACTATGCGGCACTTTACGACAGGCGATCTCAATAAGCAGGTCGGTGACGTCACAGACGCCGCCGCCCGCGAACCGGTGGTGCTCACGAAGCACAGGAAACCACGCTTCGTGCTCATGAGCTACGATCATTACGAGCGCATGCGCACTGGCGGCGATCTGCGCGAGGTACATCGTGCATCGCAGATGCCCGATGCGCACGAAGAGTTGTTCGGTTTGGCAATCGACCGGCTGGTGCGCGGCGAAGGCTATGACGATGAGCCGTGAATATCTACCTGGTCAGGTCATCACATATCCATATCTCTGGACTTGGCAGAACGAGCGCGATGAAACCGAAGGCCGAAAGGCCCGCCCGACCTGTGTCGTTGTCGCCGTGCGTGGTGCCAATGATGGCCTGACTCATTTGGCGCTTCTCGCCATCACGACACAACCGCCGCAGGCCGATCGGATTGCCTTGGAGGTTTCCGCAATTGAGTGCCGGCGCGCCGGTCTCGGCGATCTCAAGCAATGCTGGGTGATCGTCGATGAGTATAACTATGACATCGCCGAGCGTTCTTGGTACATTGAGCCCGACAAGAAAACCCTTGGGCGGTTCAGCAAGACATTCATGATGAAGATCGCGACCGCTTTCGGAAGCGCACGCAACTCCGGACGTCGTGTAAGCCGTCTCGACTGACCCGATGCGTACGCCTTGGAGTCTAATCTCCACGTGCGATCGCTTCTCGTAACCGCATCTCCAGCACATCGAAAGACCAAACATGACGATGCTCCGAGATGCCATAACCATGGCTGCGCTCGCCCACGACGGACAGACCGATAAGATTGGCGCGCCCTATATCTTCCATCCATTGCGAGTGGCCTCAACATTTTCGGACGAGATGCTGCAGGTGATCGCCGTGTTGCACGACGTTGTCGAGGACACAGACACGGCGCTTTCAGATATCGACGCCCGGTTCCCGCAGGCTGTCGTTAATGCGGTTGAGGCGCTCACCCGGCGCAGCGAGGAAAGCTACAAAAAGTTCATCGATCGTGTGGCGCTGAATCCGAACGCTAGATTGGTGAAAATTGCCGACATCCGTGACAACCTTCGCCCTGGCCGAACACCTTCGTCTGCGGTATGAGGCGGCATTGAAGGTGCTGGAGCAAGATTAAAGCGACACATAGGGATAGGATCGTCAGGCAGGAGAAGGTGGCCTGCGGCCACTATCGCAGTTCCGCGTCCAGTTCCGTGTCGATGATGTCCAGGGCGGACACAGGTAGCATCTCCCCGCGCCGGAATTCGTCCTCCGCCTTTAGCAAGGATCGGACCGCATAACGACGGTCTTCCCCGTGCGCCATATCTTCGCGGATCAGCGCGCGCATATTCACTCGGCGTGCATTTCATCGGGAAAACTTACATGCAGGTTGGCGGTCATGGCCGCGCCCTCCCGGATGGCTTTGTCGTTCTGGATTTCGATCTCCGTGAGTTCAATGTCAATATTTGACATCCGTATGACAGCTACGACGTTGGCAATGAAGGGCATCGCCGCAGGTCTCGGGCGGGCGCTGGCACGGCTGGTTCCCTCTTTCTCCCCGCGCAGCAAACGCGGGCCGAAGGCCGGCTTCACCATCTGCCGGCCCGCGGAACGGCTTGGCCGTTCCGCTCCTTCGAGACGATGCGGTCGCTGAGAGGGAGAGGTGGGCCGGGAGGGGGCAGGTCTGTTGGTGGAAAAAGGAGAGCGGCCATGGCGATGATATTCATAGGCGGATCACGCGACATATTCGAGCTGCCGGAACCGGTGATAGCGCGCATCGGCGCGATGATCGCCGCCGATCATGGCCTGCTCGCCGGCTACGGCTATGACCGACGACAAAGGGGGCGGTCATGGAGACCCACAGTAGAACGCGACCGGGTGCGCCGCGGCAATACCTCGCCCATTCCCTCTATTCGGCCGATCTTGGCGGACACGATCCAGGCCGCTATCGCGCCGTACGCCACCATGCGCCCCGATGCCCCGGCTCTCGTGCGTCCCGGTATGGCTGTGTGCACGTCCTACGGCACCGGCGGCATCGTCATCGCGGTCAAAGGACCCGCCATTCATATCGCCCAGGACGGTAACGAGTATCCGCATTTCACGATCGTCTATGTCCCGGCCGATCTGTGTGGCCGACACTCGAAGCTGGATCACAACTGGATCAACGAGTGCGTTGTTGTCGATGGGCGCATTCTGAAGCTGCGCGAAGCCAACAGCGACGAGGTTTTCGTCGAGGCCATGGCTCCCGGTCCATCCTGATCGATCGCGATCAAACGCCCGCCTGCCGTTTCCATCTCCCCGCCAGGCCCGGTGCTCGCGAGAGCGCCGAGCCTGTTCACGTTTCAGGAGAGTCCTATGACCCTCTCACCATGTGCCCATTCGCCCACCGCCGCGCCGGTCTTCCTCAACTTCCGTTCCGAGATCGTCCAGCCGGTGTGCTTTGCCGTCGTCTATTGGGACGGTCCGGGCGACACACTCTACGCCTTCGAGGATCGTGACGCTTTCGACCGCCAGCGCCTCTGCGCGGAGCGCAACCTCGTCCATGTCCAACAAATGTCCGCCGGCGAAGCCGCGGCGTGGATCGCTGCCGGCGGCAAGGCCGTGCTGCACGAAGTCTCGGTTGCCGGCATCGCTGCATTCGGGAACCTCAAGCTCGCGCCCGGCTGAAGGCCGGGCGCCGCCGCCCGTGCCGCCGAGAGGGAGAGAGGGGCCGGGAAGGTGTGGCCTGGCGGGGTTGGAGAGCGCCCGGCGGCCGGCTCCTTTCCGCTCTCGATGAGGTTTCCCATGAACGCTCAGTCCTCCTTTGCCACGAACCCGTTTGCCAGCAAGCCCCGCTTGCCCGAACAACGCAGCCGCGCCAGCACCATCTTTGCAGCCGGGAGTGCGCTCGTGCCACTTCTCGAAGCCGGCCAGTCCATCACATCGGCCCACCTGCGCGCCGTCCTCACCACTGAATCCGGCGGCTCGGACGCCGAGGGATTCTGGTCGTGGAAGGACGCATACGAGGCGACCGAAGTCGCCCAGGTGCTCTTCCTTCGCAAATTCGGCTCGGCCATATCCGCCCGGACGAATACGCCCGAGGCGGCTCTCTCCATCCTGACCAGGCTCAACGCGCTCATTCCGACACACACTCGCCGATCCGAGGAAAGCCAGAGACTCCAGCAGTTTTCGACGCCCGTCGAACTTGCCTATGTTGCGGCGCGGGCCGCCTCCATCAAGGCGGACGACGTCCTGCTCGAGCCGTCCGCCGGGACCGGCCTCATGGCGATCTTCGGCGAGCTCGCCCACGCGCGCCTCGTGCTCAACGAATATGCGCCGGTTCGACACGCCCTCCTCGAACATCTGTTTCCCGGAGCACCGGTCACGCACCACGACGCGGCCCATATCGATGACTATCTCGATCGCGCCGCTCGCCCCACCGTCGTGTTGATGAACCCGCCGTTCTCCGCCGGGGCACATGTTGAGGGCCGCATGGCCGATGCAGCATGGCGGCATCTCACCTCGGCTTTCGCCCGTCTCGCTTCGGGCGGCCGCCTTGTCGCCATCACCGGCTCCAGCCTTTCTCCCGACAACCCGAAGTGGCGTGACGCCTTCCTTCACTTGCAGGAGCGCGGCACGGTCGCGTTCAGCGCAGCGATCGCCGGCAGTGTCTTCGCCCGCCACGGCACGACGATGGAAACGCGGCTGACGGTCATCGACAAGATTGCGGCGGCCGATCCGACGAAGCTGGTTGAAAGTCGCGGTGTCGCACCCGATCTTACCACATTGCTCTCCTGGATCTCGGGCCTGCCGCCGCGCTCTCCGTCGGCGGCATCGAACTCCATAGGCGCGCTGTCCAACGGCATTCTGCGGGCCTGCGCCGCGAAAATGGCTGCGCGCAAGGCCGCCGAAACACTGCGCCCCGCCGCTGTCGCGGGATTGCGGCCGAGCCCCGTGGTCTCTCCCCGCGCACCGACCCGGGCGTCATTGGCCCCCGCGCCTGCCCATGAGGAGATCGTCGAACTCGCCTACGAACTGCGCGATGCGCCGCCGTCGACGCGTCTGGATGCCGCCGACGGCATCTACGAGCCCTACGAGCTGCGAGCGATCCGCATTCCGGACGCCCAGCCGCATCCCGACAAGCTGGTCGAGTCGGTCGCCATGGCATCGGTCGCCCCGCCCAAGCCGAGCTATCGGCCCCACCTCCCCAAGAGCGTGATCACCGCCGGCGATCTGTCGGACGCCCAGCTCGAAAGCGTGATCTATGCCGGCGAAGCCCATTCGGGCCATCTCGCCGGTTCTTGGAAAGTCGATGCCTCCTTCGACAATCTCACCGCCGTCAGCCCGGAAACCGAAGGCGCGGTGCGATACCGTCGTGGGTGGTTTCTGGGTGACGGCACGGGAGCCGGGAAGGGCCGACAGGCCGCGGGCATCATTCTCGACAGCTGGCTAAAGGGTCGCCGGCGGCACGTCTGGATCTCCAAGTCCGAGACGCTGATCGAGGATGCCCAACGCGACTGGAGCGCGCTCGGTCAGGAGAAGCTGCTGGTCACGCCTCTCTCGCGCTTCCGGCAGGGCAAGCCGATCAAGCTGGACGAGGGCATCTTGTTCGTGACCTTCGCGACGCTCCGCACGGACGAACGCGAGGGGAAGTCCTCCCGCGTTCAGCAGATCGTCGATTGGCTCAGCGAGGGCGAAGGTAAGGAGGGCGTGGTCGATGAAGCGAGGCTATTCGACGGCGTCATCATCTTCGACGAGGGCCATTCCATGGCCAATGCCGCCGGCGGCAAGTCCGACCGTGGCGACAAGGCTGCCTCCCAGCAGGGCCGCGCCGGCCTTCGCCTTCAGCGCGCGCTGCCCGACGCACGCGTCGTTTATGTCTCGGCGACCGGTGCATCCGAGGTCGAGTCGCTCGCCTATGCGGAACGGCTCGGTCTTTGGGGCAGCGCCGACTTCCCCTTCGCCACGCGCAGCGAGTTCATTGCCGCCGTCGAGGATGGCGGCGTCGCGACCATGGAGGTGCTGGCGCGCGACCTCAAGGCGATGGGCCTTTATGCCTCTCGCTCGTTGTCGTTCGAGGGCGTCGAATACGAGATCCTCGAACATGCGCTGACCGAGGAGCAGATCCGCATCTACGATTCCTATGCCGAGGCCTATCAGGTGATCCACAATCGCCTCGATCAGGCGTTGGAAGCGTGCAGCATCACCTCGGCGACCGGCACGCTCAACAAAAACGCCAAAGCCGCGGCGCGCTCCGCCTTCGAGAGCACGAAGCAGCGTTTCTTCAATCATCTTTTGACGAGCATGAAGACGCCGACGCTGATCAGCACGATCAACCAGGACGTGGCGGACGGTCATGCCGCCATTGTCCAGCTCATCTCGACGGGACAATCGATAACTGAACGGCGGCTCGCCGAAATCCCGACAGAGGAATGGAACGACATCCAGGTGGACGTCACCCCGCGCGAGATCGTCGCGGAGTACCTCATGAACTCCTTCCCGACCCAGCTCTTCGAGGAATACACGGACAGCGAAGGCACACTCCTTTCCCGGCCGGTCTATGATGCCGACGGCAATCCGGTCTTGTGCCGCGAGGCCGTCGCCCGCCGTGACGAATTGCTGGAAAAGCTCGGTAGCCTGCCGGCGATCCCGACCGCGCTCGACCAGATCGTCCAGCACTTCGGGACGCAAAAGGTTGCCGAGATCACCGGGCGCTCCCGTCGCATCGTTCGCCGGGATGGTGACGGCGCCTTTGCACGCTTTGCCGTCGAGAGCCGGCCGGGCAGCGCCAATCTCGACGAGACGCGCGCCTTCATGGATGACCGGAAGCCGATCCTCGTCTTCTCGGAAGCCGGTGGAACCGGGCGCTCCTACCATGCCGATCTTGGCGCGAAGAACCAGCGCCAGCGCCTGCACAACCTGCTCGAAGCCGGCTGGCGCGCCGATGTCGCGATCCAGGGCCTCGGGCGCAGCCATCGCACCAACCAGGTCCAGCCGCCGCGCTTCCGGATGGTCGCGACCGACGTGAAGGCAGAGCGGCGGTTTCTCTCGACGATCGCCCGGCGGCTCGACACGCTCGGCGCGATCACCCGTGGCCAGCGCCAGACCGGCGGGCAGGGCATGTTCCGCAGCGAGGACAATCTCGAATCCCAATACGCCCGCGATGCGCTCAGGCAATTCTACAAGCGCGTCCATAGCGGTGCTGTCACCGGCTGCTCGCTGGAAACCTTCGAGACGATCACGGGCCTCTCACTCTGCGACGAGGATGGTGGGTTGAGGGATGAATTGCCGCCCATCCACACCTTCCTCAATCGCATGCTGGCGCTGACCATTGCCATGCAAAACGTCCTCTTCGAGTCCTTCGAGGAACTGCTGGCGGCCCGCATCGAGGGTGCCATCGCCGCCGGCGTCTACGACAAGGGCCTGGAGACGCTGACGGCCGATCGCATGACGCTGAAGGATCGCAAGCTGGTCTACACTCATCCGGTCACGGGCGCGCAGTCGCACCTTCTGACCATCGAGCGCCTGGACCGCAACCGGCCGATGCTCATCGAGGATGCCCTTCGTCTGGTGGCGCACGACCCGCGCGCCAAGCTGATGATCAACGCAAAGTCCGAACGCGCCGCGGTCATGGCCCCGACGCGCTCCATCATGCTCGAGGACGGCTCGCTCCAGCCGCGCGTCGCGCTGATCCGGCCGATGGACGAACTGCGCTTCGAGATCCGTCATCTCGAAGAAACGAACTGGGAGGAGGCCGACGAACAGGTGTTCGCCGCCGCCTGGAATGCCGAGGTCGCCAAGGTGCCGGAATTCTCGACTTCGACGTTGCACGTCGTCTCGGGCCTGCTACTGCCGATCTGGAAACTGCTGCCGCAGGATTATTGCCGGGTCTACCGCCTGCAGACCGACGATGGCGAGCGCATCGTCGGCCGCGTGATCGCCCCGGCCGGCCTCTCCCGGCTGTGCAACAATTTCGGGATCGACCGGAGCGAGGTGCTCGACCCGGAGCAGGCGTGGCGGTCGGTGGTCGATGGCTCCTCAATCATCAGCCTCGCGGGCGAGATGACGGTGCGCCGCGTCCGGGTCATGAACGACAACCGCGTCGAATTGACCGGCTTCACGGACGGGATGCGCGACTGGCTACGCGCGATCGGCCTGTTTTCGGAGATGATCGCATGGAAGCTGCGCTTCTTCATTCCGGTCACCGAGGAAGGCGCTGCAATCCTGTCGCGCCTGATGCAGCGTCATCGGTTGCTCGATGTCGTCAGCCGGCACTGAAGGAGGATCGCCATGCTCACGGCCTCCGAACTGGCGAACCGTCTCGCGCGTGCTGTCGAGGCGGTCTGCCGGCACGACCGCTCCGCCGGCCGCAGGGCCGGCAATTGCTGGATCGTCGGCGACACTGCCAACAGCAAGGGCAAGTCGCTCTACGTTCATCTGTCCGGTCCACGCGCCGGCCGGTGGACCGAATATGGTGCGGCGCGGGTTACGTTACGGTTCGGCGATCAGGCGCTGCCCTGCAGACGGTCGACGGTTTCCACGCAACAGAATGTCAGCACGCGGGGGATTTCGTGATGCCCTGCGATGCTTCCGAACTGGCACGCCGTTTGGCTCGCGACGCCGAGGCGGTCTGCCGCCATTATCTGTCCAACGGCCGGCGTCGGGGCCGCTACTGGACGGTGGGCGACGCTCGCAACACGCCCGGCAGATCGATGTTCGTCCGGCTGAGTGGACCGGAATCCGGCCCCGGCGCTCAGGGGCATTGGACCGACGCCGCCTCGAGCGAGTATGGCGACCTTCTCGATGTCATCCGGGAGAGCTGCGGGTTCACCGACTTTCGCGATGTCGCCGATGAGGCGAGGCGCTTTCTGAGCCTGCCGCGCGACGAGCCGCACGGCGCCCTGAAATCCTCTCGTTCGCCTGCCTCTGCCGGGTCGCCGAAGGCCTCGCGGCGGCTCTTCGCCATGTCGCAGCCGATCCCTGGAACGCTGGTCGAGGCCTATCTAGGCCACCGCGCCATCACCATGCTTGCTGGAACCGGATCACTGCGTTTCCATCCCCGATGCTTCTACAAGCCCGATGAGCATTCCCCGACCGAGACCTGGCCGGCGATGATCGCCGCCGTCACCGATCTTTCCGGCGCCATCACCGGCGTGCATCGGACCTGGCTCGCCCCGGACGGCTCAGGCAAGGCGCCGCTCGATATCCAGAGGAAGGCGATGGGTGGTCTTCTCGGTCATGCCGTCCGCTTTGGGGTGGTCGAGGATGTTCTCGCTGTCGGAGAAGGCATCGAGACGATGCTGTCGTTGCGGTGCGCATTGCCTGCCATGCCGATGGCGGCCGCGCTGTCGGCCAACCACCTTGCTGCCCTTCTGTTTCCGCCCGCGCTGCGCAGGCTCTACATCGCCCGCGACGCCGACGCCGCGGGCGACATGGCCTTTGCAGCATTGTCCGAACGCGCCGAAGCCGCAGGTATCGAGGCGCTCGCCCTGTCGCCGCGCATGGGCGACTTCAACGAAGACCTGCAGGCCTTCGGCCTCGCCAAGCTACGAGCCAACCTCCAATACCAAATCATCCCGACGGACAGGAGGCGGTTTATGCGCATCGGAGCGGCCAGCATAAAGTGACCGGCCTGCTGTCTTGACAGCGGCCATATATCCTTTATTCTGGATATATGGATAATGATACGGCAATCGCGGCGCTCGGTGCCCTGGCCCAGACCACGCGGCTGGAGACCTTCCGGCTTCTCGTTCGGCACGAGCCTGATGGCATCCCGGCCGGCGAACTGGCCCGCCTCATCGACGTGCCGCAGAACACGATGTCGGCCCATCTCGCGACGTTGTCGCGGGCGGGACTGGTCACGAGCGAACGGCAGAGCCGATCGATCATTTATCGCGCCGCCCTCAACGGCCTGCGTGAGCTGACGCTGTTCCTGCTGAAGGACTGCTGCGGCGGATCGACGGAGCTTTGCGCCCCGCTGATCGCCGAGTTGGCATCCTGCTGCAGCCCCGAGGCGAAGGTGTCATGAGCATCATCAGGCTGGAGCAGATCACAGGCAGCGATGCCGGCCTCAAGGCGGCTTTGACCGACGCCCATCTGCCCATAGACGACATCGAGGATGGCGGCCGGACCTTCTTCAAAGCGCTGTCAGCCGAAGGCCAGATCGTTGGCTTCTCCGGTCTCGAGCGCTGCGATGGCGACTACCTCCTCCGCTCCGTCGTCGTGCATCCGGATCGGCGCGGATCCGGTCTCGGCAAAGCCATGGTCGAGGGGACGGTGGCGAGTCTCGTCCCTGGCGGCGCCGTCTTCCTCGCGACGACGAGCGCGGCGCCCTTCTTTGCGCGCATCGGATTTTCCGAAGTCCAGCGCGATAGCGTACCCGCAGCGGTGCTGGCGACGCGCCAGCTTTCCTCCATCTGCCCATCGTCAGCGACCATCATGAAGCTTATCAAGCCGCCGACCTAACCGCGGACCACGACCATGACCGACAAGACCTACAACGTGCTGTTCCTCTGCACGGGCAATTCTGCTCGTTCTATTCTCGCCGAATCCGTCCTCGACAAGGAAGGCGGCGGACGGTTCAAAGCCTATTCCGCCGGCAGCCAGCCGAAGGGGGAGGTCAATCCGCACGCCCTGACGGAATTGGAGGCGCTCGGCTATCCCTCGACGGGCTTCTTGTCGAAGAGCTGGGACACGTTCGCCGAACCCGATGCCCCGCAGATGGATTTCATCTTCACCGTCTGCGATAGCGCCGCCGGCGAAGCCTGCCCGGTCTGGATCGGCCATCCGATGACGGCCCATTGGGGCGTCGAGAATCCGGCCGCCGTCGTCGGATCGGACGCCAAGATTCCGCGCGCCTTCGCCCAGGCCGCCCGTTTCCTCAAGAACAGGATCATGGCCTTCATCAATCTCCCGCTCGCCTCGATCGAACGAATGGCGATCGAGACCAGGCTTCGCCAGATCGGTGCGATGGAGGGCACGACCAGCCTCGAAGGAAAGTCCGCCTGATGTCCACGTTCGAACGCTATCTCACCATCTGGGTCTTCCTCTGCATCATTGTCGGCGTGGCCCTTGGCCATTTCATGCCCGGTCTCTTCCAGAGCATCGGCGCGGCCGAGGTCGCCAAGGTGAACATCCCCGTGGCAGTTCTGATCTGGCTGATGATCATCCCGATGCTGCTCAAGATCGATTTCCGGTCTCTGGCGCAGGTCGGCACCTATTGGCGCGGTATCGGCATCACGCTGATCATCAACTGGGCCGTCAAGCCGTTTTCCATGGCGCTGCTCGGCTGGCTGTTCATCGGCTGGCTGCTGCGCCCCTATCTGCCGGCCGATCAGATCGACTCCTATATCGCCGGCCTGATTATCCTGGCCGCTGCGCCCTGCACGGCCATGGTGTTCGTCTGGAGCAACCTGACGCGCGGCGAGCCGTTGTTCACGCTGTCACAGGTCGCGCTGAACGACGCGATCATGGTCGTCGCCTTCGCGCCGATCGTCGGCCTGCTGCTCGGCCTCTCCGCCATCACCGTGCCGTGGGACACGCTTGCCCTGTCGGTTGCCCTCTATATCGTCGTGCCCGTCATCATGGCACAGGTTATCCGCCATCGGCTCACGGCCGACGGAACGACGCGGGCGCTGGATGGAATGATCGCGACGTTGCAACCGGTGTCGCTGGTGGCGCTTCTTGCAACCCTGATCCTGCTCTTCGCCTTCCAGGGCGAGCAGATCATCGCCCAGCCCGCTGTGATCGGCTTGCTCGCCATCCCGATCCTGATCCAGGTCTATTTCAACTCCGCGCTCGCCTATCTCCTGAACCGGATGACCGGCGAACGGCATTGCGTTGCCGGCCCGTCGGCCCTGATCGGCGCCAGCAATTTCTTCGAGCTTGCGGTCGCCGCCGCCATCAGCCTGTTCGGCTTCCAGTCCGGTGCCGCGCTCGCCACTGTCGTCGGTGTGCTGATCGAGGTTCCGGTGATGCTCTCGGTTGTCTGGATCGTGAACCGCTCGAAGGATTGGTACGAGGCTGCCCCCGCCGTTTCCCGAAGCACCGTTACCGAAAGGCAATGACCATGGACGCCATCATCTACCACAACCCCGCCTGCGGAACGTCCCGCAACACGCTGGCGCTGATCCGCGCGGCCGGGATCGAACCGACCGTTGTCGAATATCTCCAGGAGCCGCCGACGCGCGAGCAGCTAGTAGCGATGATCGCAGATGCTGGCCTGACGGTCCGGGAAGCCATCCGCGAGAAGGGCACGCCCTATGTAGATCTCGGTCTCGACAACCCGGACCTGACCGACGAGCAGTTGCTCGATGCGATGGTCGCGACACCGATCCTCATCAACCGCCCCTTCGTCGTGACCCCGCTCGGCACGAGGCTGGCCCGCCCGTCCGAGGCCGTGCTCGACATCCTGCCCGACACCTTCAAGGGGCCGTTCTTCAAGGAGGACGGCGAAGAGGTTCTCGACCAGGAAGGAAAGCGCATTGCCTGACACGTTCCCCGCTTTGCAGGATCAGCACCTGCGCACGACCGACGTCGATGCCCTGCGCCCTTCGTTCTCGACGCACAAGCCCCGTATCCTGATCTTGTACGGCTCGCTGCGCGAGATCTCGTATAGCCGCTTGCTCGCATTCGAGGCCCGCCGGCTGCTCGAGCGGCTCGGATGCGAAGTTCGTGTCTTTGACCCGAGGGGTCTGCCGCTCCCTGACGAGGCGCCAGTGAGTCACCCGAAGGTGCAGGAACTGCGCGAGCTTTCCCAGTGGTCGGAAGGCCAGGTCTGGGTGAGCCCGGAACGCCACGGCGCGATGACCGGCATCATGAAGTCGCAGATCGACTGGATACCGCTCTCGGTCGGATCGGTTCGGCCGACCCAGGGAAAGACCCTCGCCGTGATGGAGGTCTCGGGCGGCAGCCAGTCCTTCAATGCCGTCAACCAGATGCGGATCCTCGGTCGCTGGATGCGGATGATCACCATCCCCAACCAGTCCTCCGTCGCCAAGGCCTATCAGGAATTCGACGCCGACGGCCGGATGAAGCCCTCGTCCTATTACGACCGGGTGGTGGACGTCTGCGAGGAACTGGTGAAGTTCACCGTCCTGACGCGCGATGCTTCCCCCTACCTCACCGACCGCTACAGCGAGCGCAAGGAACAGGCGGCCGAGCTTGAGAAGCGTGTATCGTTGCGGTCAATTTGACGGGCTCGGCGCGGCGACGAGGCTCCGCTTCGTCGCCATCGCCACCGCGACAAACGCCGCAATACCGATCGAGCCGAGTGCGGCGCTCAAGACGAGCGGCGCACGTCATGGCCGCCATGCCAATGGTCTCGGCGCTGACTGCCAAGCACCTCGCCACCTTCGAGCTGCCTTCCGGTTGCGTGCGTCTCTACATCGCCGCGGACGCGGATGCCGCCGGCCGGAACGGCATCGAGCGATTGAAGTGCCGGGCGCGCGCCTGCGGGATCCTGCCGCTGGTGCTCGCCCCGGAACTTGGCGACTTCAATGACGATCTGCGGCTGGACCCGAGCCGGCTCATCGCCAGTCTGAGAGCACAGCTCGCCCGGGAAGACGCAACCGTCTTTCTGCCGTCGTGATGAGGCCGTGATGAGGAGATGCAGCGGGGTGGGAGCGGCGAAGGAGAGGGCAGGGCATATCGCTCGCCGCACGGAGGACCGCGCCCGCGGGCCTGCCGAGAGGCGACCCTTACCATCAGGCGTTCAGGCCTCCAACCGCCGGCGGCCAGCTTTTTCCCCGCGCCGGCGAAGCCGGCGCTCCTCGCGGAGCAAAAAACCTGTCCCCGGCGGCCCGGCGCTGCGCTGGGCCGCGGCGCAAGCGCCGCGGTTCCGGCCTGCCCGCCGGATGGAAAGGGATCGCCGTCAGGCCGCGAGAGGCGCGGCCCCCAACCGACGGAGACCATCATGAACGTCCTGCTTCCCATCGACGCCGCTGTCGAGCCCCGCCACGCATCGTCCCCGACCGACCGCATCATCTACGAGATGCAGGTCTTCGGTTATCGTCCGTTCCAGGACGAGCCGGATCCGCGCCCCCTGCCGGCGGAGCCGGTCGTCCAGTCCGCGCTGACCGCGATGTTCGACGCCATGTTCGAGATGCTCGGCGACACGCGCCTGGAACCCGATCTCGAAGACATGCTCTGGTCGACCGTCAATCTCTTCCACCGTGCCGGCGAGCGTATCCAGCGCGAGTTGCAGCGCAACGAGGACGCCCAGCGCAACGGACAGCGCGAGCAGGACGGCTCGGAGGTGAAGAGCGTCGAGCTCGAACGCCATGTCATGGAGGGCATCTCGCTCCTCGAGCGTCGCAACGCCTTCGAGTTCATGCGCGATTTCGCCGGCGACCTCTTCGAGGCGCAGACCGGCTCGGCATGGCGGCCGCGCACCGGCTCGAAGGTCAATCACGCCAACATGACCGCGGCGGTGATCGATAGCAGAGACTTCCTTTCCGCCCGCCGGCGCGTCGAGACCGAGGTTCTGATCCCGGCCGGCACCAAGATCGCCTTCGCAGGCGGCCTGGACTACAACGATCACGAGCGGATCTGGGCCGCGCTCGACAAGGCGCTCGCCAGGCACGCCGACATGGTGCTGCTGCACGGCGGCTCGCCGAAGGGCGCTGAACGCATTGCAGCGTGCTGGGCCGAATCCCGCGGCGTGACGCAGGTCGCCTTCAAGCCGAATTGGTCGAAGCACGCGAAGGCCGCCCCGTTCCGCCGCAACGACGAGATGCTCTCCGTGATGCCGGCAGGCGTCATCATCTTCCCGGGCTCCGGCATCACCGAAAACCTTCGCGACAAGGCCCGCCGCTTCGGCATCAGGGTCTGGGAACTGAAAGGAGACGGCGCGTGAGCGCCGTTTTCCTTCATGTGGCTCGATGCTCAGCCCTTGCATTTCCGAAGGAATGTGTACGCATTTCCTCGGAAATGGAGCGACGCAATGGCTGGACCTCGACAAAACACATCGTCTCCACGCCGTGTCGGTGTGCGGGAGTTTCGCGGCAACCCGACATCCTTCCTGCGGCAGGTCGAGGACGGGCAGCGCTTTGTCCTGACGTCCCACCACAAGATCGTTGCCGAGATCGGCCCGCCCTCATCCGACGTCGCAATCCGCAAGCCGGGTGCCTTGCGCGGCAAGATCAAGCTTGCCGATGATTTCGACGCTCTGCCTGCGGACGTCCTGAAGGTGATGGAAGAGGGGGCGTGAGACTTCTGCTCGATACCCACACGCTTCTGTGGTGGTTGAATGACGACGAGAAACTGGGCGGGCGTTCACGCAGCCTTATCGGCGACCCCGCAAACGACGTTCTTGTCAGCGCGGTTTCCCTACGGGAGATCACCGTGAAGCTGCGCATCGGCAAGCTCGATGCGGATATCTCTGAAATTCTTGGCATCCTCCCGGGCGAAGGCTTTCAGCGCCTGGACATCACCGATGCCCATTTGATTGCGCTGGCCGGACTCGCGATTCACCATCGCGATCCGTTCGATCATCTCCTCATGGCGCAGGCGCTCGCCGAGGGTGCGCATTTCGTTTCCGAAGATCGGAACGTACCACTCTATGGTGCTTCCTTCCTGGCCCGCTCGGAACCTGCTGCTTGACCAACTCCATGGCCGGCGCGGGTGACCAAAATGCTCAAGCCAGTTCCTGGGCGACCCCGATAGACAGCCCTTCAGGCGTGCGTATATCGCAGAGCCGACAAACGTCCTTATTTCCCGGATTCTGGCATCGCCGAAAACCTTCGCGACATTGGCCCGCCGTTTCGGTATCACCGTCATGGCCGATAGCCTGAGCAAGGCGATGCGCTTCTGGATCCTTCACGTTAAGACCCATTTGGCAACAGGTCGCTGGCACCTATGCACGCGGTGAGATCTGCCGCCTGTGCGGGTAGGGCAGGCAATGGAGGGGCTGGGGGCCGAAAGTCATCTATGAGCGGGATGAGTGGGAATGTTTCCTATGATGAATTCTTGCTGGATAAAGCATAAATGCTGCGTTGTGCATGAGTCGTTATTTTATATTTAAAGAATAAATTATTTTATTACTGTGAATTATAGAGATTTTGTTACTTTTATCTTTAGTTTCCTAAATTTATTCGGAAGTTCTCTTCGTTCTGAATTTTTAGAGCTGTAGGAATTCGTCGGCACGGCGGCAACGGCATGCAATCTTGTAGAAAGAATTTTTTTCTCATGTTAAAGATATTTTTGCGGGAAAAATTTCACGCTGTTGAATTATATTCGACTGCGTAAAACTATTTATTGAAATAATATTCCTTGGATGTAAATGGAAAATGAGGATAAATTTAGGTTCTGTCTGTATGTATATCATTGATTTGACATAATATTATGTGAATGTTAGCTTTTGTGCGTATTTAATTGTGCATGGGGCTGAATATGCTTGAAAAATCGGGTGCTATCGCCACCCTTATGGGGGTTTCCTTTCTTTCCGTCGGCATGATTTCCACCTTGCCCGGTATGGCGAATGCGCAGGACGCTGCCGCTTGCGGGACCGAGAGGAAGATCGACATCGCGGAAATGACCTGGCCATCGGCGGCGGCGCTTGCGCATATCCATGCGATCATCCTGGAGCACGGCTACGGCTGCTCGGTGGAGATCGTGACGGGCGACACCGTTCCGACCTCCGCCTCGATGATTTCGCGCGGCGCGCCCGCAATCGCGCCGGAACTGTGGACCAGCACGGTCGAGGAGGCCTGGGAGAAAGGCATCGCGGACGGCATTGTCGTCAAGCTCGGCGATGCCATCACCGACGGTACGGTCGAGGGCTGGTTCATCCCGCGCTACGTGCAGGAGAAACATCCCGAACTGACGAGCGCCGAAGCGGTGATCGCCCGGCCCGATCTTTTCCCGGACCCGGAGAGCGGCGACAAGGGGCGGCTGTATTCCTGCCCTCCCGGCTGGGCGTGCGAGCTGTCGACGTCGGCGCTTTATGAAGCCTTCGGCATGTCCGGCAAGGGGTGGAACCTGTTTTCGCCGGGATCCGGCGGTGCGCTCGACGCCTCGATCGCGCGCGCCTTCACCCGTGAAGAGCCGATCCTGTTCTACTACTGGGGGCCGACCTCGATCCTCGGTAAATACGATGCGGTTCAGCTCGATCTCGGGCCGGCGAAGCCGGACGTCTACGCCTGCAACACGGACACCGATTGCACCGATCCACCCGGCGTCACCGCCTATCCGTCTTCCCCGGCGATCATCGGCGCGGCCTCCTGGCTGCCGAAGGAAGCGCCGGCCGTCGCCGCCTACCTGGCCAAGGCCGGATTGAGCAATGCCCAGATCAGTTCGCTTCTCGTCTATGGCGACGAGAACAAGGCGGACGCAGCCGAGACGGCCCGCAACTTCCTCAAGACCGAGCAGGACGTGTGGACGAAGTGGGTTCCGGACGCGGTTGCCGGGAAGGTGCGGGCCTTCCTGGATTGATGCCGCTGCGGCTATTTCCATGCCTGCATGCGACCGGGCCGTCCGCCCGGTCGCATTTTCTTCCGGCAGGCTTTCCAATTGCATATCGTAAGGGGGACGGATGTTTCCGGAACTGATCGACACGCGGCCGCTTCGGCGCGCTGTGGACGACGGGTTAGGCTGGGTTGTGCGCAACTGGGGTGGGGAACTCGAGGCCGCGGCCCATCCGCTACTGGTGCTGCTGAATTGGATCGAGCGGTTGCTCATCGCAACGCCGTGGTGGCTGTTCATCGGCTTCTTCGTCGGCCTCGCCTTCTTGGCGACGCGCAACTGGCGGCTGCCGCTGGTCGTCTTCCTGGGGCTGGTCTTTCTCGGCCTGATGCAGCTGTGGCGCGACGCGATGATAACCACGGCGCTGATGATCGCAGCGACCTTGACGGCGATCGTCGTCTCCATTCCCGTCGGTGTGGGGATGTCCCGCTCCGAGCGTGCGCGCCACATGGTGACGCCCGTGCTCGACCTCATGCAGACCCTGCCGAGCTTCGTCTACCTCATTCCGACGGTGATGATCTTCGGGCCGGGCAAGATACCGGCGCTGCTTGCGACCATCGTATATGCCTCGCCGCCCCTGATACGGCTGACGGATCTCGGCCTGCGCAACGTGGACCCGGCGGTGATGGAGGCGAGCCGCGCCTTCGGCACCTCATCGACGCAACGTCTGTTCGGGGTGCAGATCCCGCTCGCGCTGCCCACCATCCTTGCCGGCATCAACCAGACGACGATGATGGCGCTCGCCATGGTCGTCATTGCCTCGATGATCGGCGCTGGCGGACTTGGCTACCAGGTGCTCCAGGGCATCGGCCGGCTGGAGGTCAGCCGCGGGCTGTTCGCAGGCCTCGGCATCGTCGCGCTTGCCATCGTCTTCGATCGCATCACTCAAGCCTATGGCCGCCGCCTGCAGGAGCGGATCGGTGTCGGGGAGGTCCGCTGATGACAGACCATATCCAGCTTTCCAATTCCGCGCTCTCTGCCGGTCCAGATGATCTTTCCATCGTCATGCGGGGCGTCACCAAGATCTTCGGCCCCGATCCGCAGGCGGCGCTGGCGCTGCTGCGGCAGGGGAAGTCCAAGGCCGACGTACAGGCTAAGACCGGGCATGTGGTTGGCCTCGACAATGTCTCGCTCGATATCGAGCGGGGGCAGATCTATGTCGTCATGGGGCTTTCGGGGTCCGGCAAGTCGACGCTGATCCGCCACGTCAACCGGCTGATCGAGCCAACGGCGGGCGAGATCGTCGTCAATGGCGAGAAGGTGCTCGACATGACGATGGCACAGCTCGGCGATTTCCGGCGCAACCGCATCGCCATGGTGTTCCAGAAGTTCGGGCTGCTGCCGCATCGCTCCGTCATCGACAACGTCGCCTACGGCCTGGAAACGCGTGGCGTGAACAGGGCCGAACGGCTGGAGAAGGCCGCGCACTGGATCGGGATCGTCGGCCTTTCCGGCTACGAGAAATCGCGGCCGCGCCAGCTTTCCGGCGGCCAGCAGCAGCGTGTCGGTCTTGCCCGCGCGCTGGCGATGGACACCGACATCCTCTTGATGGACGAGGCCTTCTCCGCGCTCGACCCGCTGATCCGCTCGGGCATGCAGGAGCAGCTTCTCGATCTGCAATCCTCGCTGAACAAGACCATCTTGTTCATCACCCACGATTTCGACGAAGCGCTGAAGATCGGCAACCGGATTGCCGTGCTCAAGGATGGCGCCGTCCAACAGGTAGGCAAGCCGGAGGAGATCGTGCTCAACCCGGCCAATGCCCATATCGAGGAGTTCGTCCGCGATGTGAACAAGGCGCGGGCGATCCATATCCGTACCATCATGGAGAAGGGTGTATTCGAGCCTTGCGAGGTGGCGATGCCGGCCGATGCGCGCTGCGAGGACGTGCTGCCCTGTTTCGACCGGCATGAATGGGTGGGCGTCCTCGATGACGCAGGCAGCCAGATCGGGCGCGTCAGGGCGCGACAAGTCATCCGGGCGCTGGCCCGCTACAACGGGCAGCCATAGGGCAGGGGCCCACGACAATCACCGTGAACGGTTCTTCCCGGCCGGGCCGTTTGCGCTTTTCTCGATTCCGATGAATTGGAGACTGAACGATGCTTTGCAGCGATACGACACCCCATTGCGACGATACACTCGGCGGCCGCATCTCGACCGCCCGCGAGGCCTGCGGGCTTTCCGCCGCCGATGCCGCCCGCCGACTCGGCGTTCTTTCGGCAAGCTGGAATGCGTGGGAGCGCGACCGCGACGTTCCGCGCGCCAACCGGCTGGTCATGATGGCCGGCATCCTCGCCGTCAGCCCGTCCTGGCTGCTGACCGGGCTTGGCTCCGGCCCCTTCGAGAAAAGCCCCGAACGCGAGACCGGCGCGCAGCCGCTCGCCGCGCCGTAAGGGACAACGCTCCCGCGCGCGGTGAGCCGCGAGATTTTCAGGATAAACGATGATCTGGAATTTTACCGATATACATCCGGTTCTCACGATTGCAGTGGCACTCTTGCTGCTCGCCTTCATGGCGCTGTTCGCCAATTTTGTCGTTAAGGCGCTGCTGGTGCGCGTGCTCAACCGTGCGCTGTCCTTGACCGCTTACGGCCGGGACCCGGACCTGCGTCGGCACGGCCTTGTCGAGAGGCTGGCAAACATCATGCCTGCCCTAGTGGTGTCGACGGGCATAGCACTCGTGCCTGGCCTGCCGGCTTTCGTCGTCGTCGTCGTCCGCAACGTCTCCAGCGCCTTCATGATCCTGACGGCCGCCATGGCCGTGAGCGCGGCCCTTAACATCGTCGACACCATCTATCATCGCCGGCCCGAGGCGCGGCTTAAGCCCATCAAGGGCTATATTCAGGTCGTCAAGATCGCGGTCTACGTCATCGCCGCGCTCCTCATGATTGCGACGCTGATCGACCGCTCGCCGCTGATCCTGCTGTCCGGCCTTGGCGCGATGGCCGCCGTCCTCATTCTGGTCTTCCAGGATACGTTGCTGTCGCTGGTGGCGGGCATCCAGATTTCGTCCACCGATATGGTGCGCGTCGGTGACTGGATCGAGATGCCCGGCCAGAATGCCGACGGTGATATCGTCGAGATCGCCCTTCACACCGTCAAGGTGCAGAATTTCGACAAGACCGTGACCACCATCCCGATCCGCAAGCTCGTGACCGAGCCGGTGAAGAACTGGCGAGGCATGCAGGAATCGGGCGGCCGGCGCATCAAGCGCGCGCTCCTTCTCGATCAGACCAGCGTCCGTTTCCTCGACGGCGAGGAGACCGAAAGGCTTTCGAGCCTCGACCGCCTGGGGGGCTATCTCAAGAGCAAGCGGGAAGAGATCGCCGAATGGAACGGCAGGCTCGGCGAGCGCGGCCGCATTCCCGCCAACACCCGCCGCGTTACCAATATCGGCACGTTCCGCGCCTACGTAGAGGACTACCTGTGCAATCATCCGGGCGTCCACCGGGGCATGACGATCATGGTGCGCCAGCTTCCGCCGCATCCCGAAGGGCTGCCGCTGGAAATCTACTGCTTCACCGACACGACGGTCTGGGCTGCCTACGAGCGCATCCAGTCAGACATCTTCGATCATCTGCTAGCGATCCTCCCGGAATTCGGCCTGCGTGTGTTCCAGAGCCCGACCGGCGAGGACTTGCGATTCCTTCTGCCGGAAAGGGAGAGCACTGGCAGGTACGGGTAAAGTTCTGAAGAGCAGGGCGGGAGCATCGTCTCCACATTGGCCGCCTCCAATCTACAGGGCTGAGGGCCGCCGCCAGTCGATGTTCGTTATCGAGCAACGAAAGCCTTATCTTGCTGATCTGACCGCCAATCGCATCCCCTCGTCGAACTCCGAAGGCGCTGCTGTCCCGCCTGCCCGAAACCAGGGCCGGGCTTAGGGCCGGCTTCTCAAAGCCACTGCCACGCCATCCAAAAGAAAGCGTAGGCAATTACCCCGATCACAACGCAAAGCGCGATCTGCCGAGCCATGACGCAGTACCCTTCCTAGTCCGACAAGGAGGAGGATGCTCCGTCGTGGAGTTTGAGTCGAGAGGGTGCTTCTTTCATTGTCCTAGGTGGAGGGTAGAAACAACCTCGCCGCGTTTCACCAGCTTGCCGTAGAAGATGTTCTGGGCAATCCCCATCGTGTCGAACAGGTCGTCGAGCTCGCGGTCCCCGGTGATATAGGCGATGCGGTTGTTGATGGCGCTACGCGGCACGTCGAAGCGCACGGTCTCGCCATTGAGCTTGATCCGGCCGCCATGGAAGAGACCGCGCTTCAGCACCCGGCGGCAATCTTCATCACTTCCGTGCGGCGGGCGACCAAGCCGAACATGCCGGTGGCTCTCCAGCGCCAGCACCTTCCTGTCGGCAGGCCGGGCGACGCGCCTGTTTACCTTGCCGTAGAGTTCGTTCTTCAACTGGCGGCCAACCTTGGCCTGCACGATCCGACCGTGGGTGAAATTCCTTGTCTCGTCAGTGACGCCCAACTCGCCGTCGCGCAGGATCGAGATGCGGTCAGCAATCGCCAGGGCCTCTTCTGAGCGTCGATGTCGAGCCGACGGCGCTCGTCTCCTTGCTCGGCGCCGCCAAGAAGCAGATGGTCGAGATCGCCTGCGCGGTCCAGCACAACGCCGAGATCTTCATCCTCGACGAGCCGACCGCGACGCTAACGCCGGAGGAAAAGCAGCATTTCTTCGCCCTGGTCGAGCAGCTTAAGGCCGACGGCGGTTCGATCATCTTCATCAGCCATGTGCTCGCCCTGAGGGATGGCGATTGTGCTGTGTGTCAATTATCAATTGACACGAGCCTTGCGTGTCGTCTATGACACGACACATGGAAATCGAGAGCATCAGGCATAAGGCCCTGCGAAGCCTCGTCGAGAAGGGCCGTGTGAAGGGTGTCATCGAGGCCGATCGTGTTATCGACATGATCGCATTTATTGTCTCGGCCTCCAGCGTCGACGAGCTTGGCATTCCGCCGAACTTCGGTTTCCACGCTCTTACCGGAGATCGCGGGGGCGTTTATGCCATGACAGTTACGAAGAACTGGCGGCTAACATTCACTCTGGCTGATGATGCCACAATCGCTGATCTTGATTTGGAGGATTATCACTAATGGCTATTAAGATTCATTCTTCGATCCACGTTCATCCAGGCCCTTGGCTCAAGCGTCAGATCGTGGAGCCGCGTGGCGTCAATGTGAAGGCGCTCGCCGAGCATCTCGGCGTTTCCCGACAGAACCTGAGCAATGTTCTGAACGGCCATACCGCGCTGTCGGCGGAAATGGCGATCCGTTTCGAGAAAGCCTTCGGATTGCGAGCGGAAACGATCATGCGGATGCAGGGGGCCTATGACCTCGCGCAGGTGAGGGCACACGAGCGTGACATCAAGGTCTCACCCTTACCTACGGCGGCGTAGCGAAGATCGGTAGCGACGAGATCGGAGAGACGGACGCTGGATTATAAAGGTGGATTGAAGGGATGGTGAAGACGGATACGCGCCAGGCCAATTGGCGTCGCTCGAATCCAGGTAAATCACCTCGCTGTGCAGGCCGGCGCACTGGAAAAGCAAACATGTAAGGTCTGTGGGATCGAAGCGGTCGATGCCCATCACGATCAATATGATGAGCCTTTGAAGGTGCGTTGGTTGTGCCGCCGGCATCACACCAGGCTTCACCACTACGGCGAACACATGTTTCCGGTTAGGAGCGCATGCTAGATCGTTTTGCGGTTTATCGGAATCGGGATTCCCATTTACGTCGAAATCAGATTCTGTTGGGTGTTCAACGGAGGTCTGCTGAGATGGGACGCCCCTATTCGATGGATTTGCGGCATCTGGCGATGGATCTGATCGCGTCGGGTGAGAGTTGCCATGAGGTTGCGGCGGCACTGAAGGTTGCGCCGTCGAGCGTCATCAAATGGGCGCAGCGATATCGCCAAACCGGCAGTGTGGCACCAGGCAAGATGGGTGGATATCGTCCGCATGCGATCACCGGCGGCCATCGCGACTGGGTACTGTCGATGATCGAAGGGCCGGACCATATCACCCTGGAGATGCTGGCGGCCGGTCTGTTGGAGCGGGGCTTGAAAGTGCACCCGGCCAGCGTCTGCCGCTTCTTGCACCGCGAGGGCAAAAGCTTCAAAAAAAACCGTTCTGCCGGCTGAACAGAATAAGCCGAAGCTGGTGCGTCAACGCGAACGTTGGAGACGCCATCAAGGCAAGATTGACCCCAACCGCCTTGTGTTCATTGATGAAACCTGGGTGAAAACCAACATGGCTCCGCTCAGGGGATGGGGCCAGCGAGGCGCGCGGCTGATCGCCCATGTTCCCCATGGCCATTGGCGAACAATGACGTTCATCGCGGCGCTCAGGTGCGACCGCATCGATGCGCCATGGGTTCTCAATGGTCCGGTCAATGCCAATGCCTTCCTGACTTATGTGGAAAAGGAACTGGTCAAGACGCTCTCGCCCAAGGATATCGTCGTCCTCGATAACCTTGGCAGCCATAAGGGCCAGGCTGTGCGTCAGGCGATCCGGCGTGTGGGGGCGAGAATGATCTTCCTGCCGCCATACAGCCCTGATCTCAACCCGATCGAACAACTCTTTTCCAAGATCAAGCACGCCATGAGAACTGCCATGGCTCGATCAGAGCACGCCGTCCACGCGGCACTCGCCGAAACCATCAGGGCAATCCCGCCAGCCGAATGCGCAAACTACATCCAAAATGCAGGATATGGATCAACCTAAATGCAAAACGATCTAGACGCCCTCAAGTCCGTGAGCGTGATGTGTAATCACCCTTTAAACTTCCGCGAGCCTGATATCAGACAAGATCGACTACGCGGAAATCAGTTCAGCCTTCCACCGATGGCTCTGATCTCCCGTCGGTCGAAGTCTGACCCTTGCGGCGAGCAAGCAATCCCTCGTCCACTCGTCGCAGGACACCGTTGACCAGATCAATAGCCCCCTCATCCTCGATGAGGCCATCCAGCATTCTGCTCCATGAATTCCGCAAAAGTTTCAGATTGGCGTGAGCTAAATCCGTCAGATAAAGACGGACAGCCCTGGCGTCCTTAAGGTCGCTCTCTCGCCGGATAAGCCCCTTCTCTTCAAGCCCGCGCAAGATCCTCGCCAGATTGCTCGAAGATAGCATCGTCGCATCCGAAACCGCACGGCCGGAAATGGCCGGATTTGGTTGATGAAGCGCATCACCGTGCTCTCGACAGGGGAACGCATCGGAGCCGAAAGTCTTTCCGGGTTGCCGCCGCTCAAAGGCGCGGCAACCCGTCGACATGGCCCTGCCGTGGCTTGGGTCTGTGACCGGCGCGATGCGTGTTCATGGGGCCTCTATCGGCCACCGGGAAGAGAAAGTCAAATAACTGAAAAAAAAGAAAAAATCGGCGCATCTTGCTTTGCCCCGCGGGTGACACCACATTGCTGGCATGTGCATGGAAACGTTCATCAGGGTCTCGAGGCTTGCCGGCGAAGCACGTGCTTCGTCCCGGAGCGGCGTTTTCCCAGTTCTTGATCGCCGCACATAGCCTGCTCCGGGAATTTTGAAGATCGCGGTTCATTCCAGCGGTGCCGTTACGCCGTGCAGATGGAGCGTATCCATGAGACATTCCCTTTCCATGCGGTTCTGCATTTCCTGCAACCGCCCCCTGCCGCGCGCAGCCCGTCACTGCCCGTGGTGCAAGCGGTTGAGTGCCGGCCACGCCGACTTGCCGCTCCCGCGCAGGAATGACCGATCGGTGCGCCGGGCCGGCCCTGTGGGAGAACGGCCATGATGGGCGCGGTGAGGGAGCAGGCTGTCGGCGTGCCCGCCGAGGGCCTGTTGCAGCAATATGGCGTGATACCCTGGAGGAAGGACCGGCTTGGCGGCATGCGTGTGCTGCTCGTGACGTCGCGGGGGCGCGGGCGCTGGATCGTGCCGAAAGGACCGCTCCGGAAAGACAGGCCGCCCTATCTTTCGGCGGCGATGGACGCTTTCGTGGAGGCTGGCGTGATCGGCGATATCCTGACGCACCCTCTGGCGCGCTATCGCTATGTCAGGGAGGCGGCTAGCGGATTGCTACAGCATTGCCACGTGACGTTGTTCGGCCTGCGCGTACGCGGCACGCTGACGAACTGGCCCGAGCGGGCGCAGCGAATGCGCGGCTGGTTCGATCTGGGGGAGGCGGCCGGCATGGTCCAGAATCCGGAACTTGCACGGGCTATTTACGCGATACAATCCACGCAAGCTGCATCAAGAGTCCCTGCCTGTATGCATCGCGATCGTTTACGTGGAGCGGAAACCTGTTGCTGAACGAAGCGACCTTGCCCAAGGTGCGGGTTCGGATCCGTTCGAGAGCTTAAAAAGGTTACGGTTGGGTACAAGGATTAAATGACATTGGCCTCAATGAGTGCCTCGATGTCCATGGCGGACAGCAAAAGCCAGTCGGAGAGGATTTCCGTTGTGTGCTGGCCGAGTGTCGGTGGGGGGCGGCGGATTTCTAGGGGGGTGTCGGAAAGCTTCATCGTCACGCCGGCCATCGAGACCCTTCCGGCGACCGGATGGTCGATGTCGACAATCTGGTTACGGTGGCGGAGCTGAGGATTTTCGACGACCTCATCGATGGTCGCGACCTTCGTGCAAGGCACACCGGCATCGCCGATGATCGACAAGATTGCGTCCGTTTCCCTGGTATCCATCCACTCCTGTAGGATCTCCTCGATGGCTCCGGCGTTCTGCAGACGGACATCGACGGTCGCGAACCGTTGGTCGGCAGCAAGCTCCGGCTTGCCTATCGCTTCGGCGAGGCGGCGGAAGAGAGAGTTGGTGCCTGACAGCAGGAGCACGAAATCGCCCGATGCCGTCTTGAACACGTTCGCCGGCGAGGAATAGCGGTCGCGGTTTCCGGTGCGGTTCAGGGTCTCGCCCTTGTTGATCTGTGTCGGAATGGCGGTCGTCAGGAGCGAAACGGCGCTGTCGAGCAGCGAGACGTCCACCATCTGGCCCTTGCCGGTCAGATGGCGTGCGTTGAGCGCGCCAAGGGTCGCCGTGGCGCCGTACATGGCGGTCATGTAGTCGATGTAGAACGTGCCGGCGAGGTAGGGTGGGCCGTCCGGCGATCCCGTCAGGCCCATAAGGCCGCTCATCGCCTGCGCGATCCCGTCGAAGCCGGGGCGTAGCGCATAGGGGCCGTCCTGCCCGAAGCCGGACAGGCGGGTCATGATGAGGCGCGGATTGATGGCGCTCAGTTCCTCCCAGCCGCAGCCCATCTGCTCCATCGTGCCGGGGCGGAAGTTCTCCAGCAGGATATCGGCGTGACCGACCATCTCGCGCAGGAGTTCCTGGGCGCGCGCGTCGCGGAAATTCAGCGTGATGGAGCGCTTGTTGCGGTTGAGCGCCATGCCGTAGAGGCTCTCACCGCCCTGGAACGGCGGGAAGTGGCGGCTGTCGTCGCCCGAGTCCTTCTTCTCGACCTTGACGACGTCGGCGCCCATGTCGCCGAGGATCATGCCGCAATGCGGGCCGGCGATGAAGCGGGTGAGGTCGAGAACCTTGATGCCCTGAAGCGGGGAAGTCATGTGCATGTCCTGTTTGTGCAATGGCGCCGCGCCGCCGCAGAATGCGGCGTCGCCGGGCGATGTGAGATGCTGTTTGGGGTCTAGTGCGCCGTCAGCCGCTGCGGCATCCGTCCACCGACGATCATAGACACGACCTCGTCGTGCCCGACGTCCTCGCGCCGGACGACGCCCACCATGCGGCCGGTCTTCAGCACGGCGATGCGGTCGGCGATCTGGAAGACGTGCTCCAGATTGTGGCTGATGATGAAGACGGCATAGCCCTTGTCGCGCAGTCGCTCGATAAGCTCCAGCACGAGGCGGGATTCCTCCACGCCGAGCGCGGCCATCGGCTCGTCCATGATGATGAGCTTGACGTTGCGGTCGAGCAGCAGGCGGGCAATGCCGATTGCCTGGCGCTGGCCGCCCGAAAGCGCACGTACCATCTTGTTGAGATCGGGCGTCTTGAGGCCGAGTTCCTCGAACAGCGACACGGTCTGGCGACGCATTTCGGCATGGTCGAGCGAGGGGATGGCGCCAAAGACACGGCGCTGGATCTCGCGGCCCATGAAGATGTTTTCCTGCGGGGTGAAGACATCGACCAGCGCCAGGTTCTGATGCAGCGTTTCGATGCCCTTTTCGCGGGCGATGGCGGGTGCCGTCATGACGACCGGCTCGCCCGCAATACGGATCGTGCCGTTGGTCGGCGTGACGACGCCGGAGATCATCTTGATGAAGGTCGACTTGCCGGCGCCATTGTCGCCGACGAGGGCCATCACCTCGTTCGGAAAGATGTCGAGGTCGATATTGCTGTTGGCGACGTGGCCGCCATATTGCTTCGTCAGCCCACGGATCGAGACGAGGGGGGCGGCGAGGGCCGCGCTGCCTGTGCCGGCAGGCCGCATCTCTTGGCGAACGCTCATTGTGAAATCCTCAATTGTCGTATCGTGCGCGGGCGCGGCCCCATTGCCGCGCCCGTTGCGCCTTGGGAGAAATCAGAGGCCGAGGGCGGCCATATCGACCGGAGGAACGATGCGTTCCTTCTTGTCGGCATCGAAGAACTGCGAGAGGTTTTCCTTCGTCACCATCGGTGAGGCGAAGACGATCTCCTTCTTCACGTCCTTCTGCTGAAGGATCGCGGCAGCCACCTCGATCGCCTCGGCGCCGAAGGTCGGGTAGAGGAACGAGCCGCGCAGGCGGTCGGCTGCGATCATCTCAAAGGTCTCCACGGTGATGGCGTCATAGCCTGTCAGCCACATTTCCTTGCTGCGGCCTGCTTCCTCGATCGCCTGTAGGGCGCCCTTGGCCATGTTGTCGTTATGGCAATAGACGGCGTCGATTTCCTTGTTGGCTTGCAGGAAATCCTGCATCAGCGTCAGCGCCTCGGTTCGGCTGTAGTTGGCGATGCCTTGCGCCACGACCTCGATGCCGCTGTTGGCGTCGACGATCTCCCGCCAGCCCTTGCCGCGCGCCTGGTTGACGAGCGAGCCCGGCTTGCCCTCGATCTGCGCGACCTTGCCGCTGCCGTTCAGCGCCTTCAGGTAATATTCGCCGGCCGAACGGGAAGTGCCGAGCGTGTCGGCGGCAAGATGCGCATCGAACTGGCCTTCACCGGCGAGCGCCGAGCTCATGACGATGATCGGGATGCCGGCATCGTTGAGCGCCTGCACGCCCGGCTGAACGGCCTCGGCGTAGTAGGTGATCATGACGACGGCATCGACGCCGCGCACGGCAAGGTCTTCCAGGTTGCGGATTTCCTGCGCCGGGTTTTCCCGCGCATCGGTAACCGTCACCTCGAAGCCGTGCTTTTCGGCCTGCGCGAGCAGGTCCTGCCGCTGCGCCTTCAGCCACTCATCCGTAGCGTAGGACTGCGAGAAGCCGATCTTCTTGCCGGCGAGCGGCTGCTCGGCGCGCGCGCTGGTGATGACAAAGGGTGCGCCCAGCGTGCCCATGGCGGCAGCGCCGAGACCCATCTTCAGCAGGCTGCGGCGGTTCATGGCAAGTGCGTCTTTCAGTGTCAGTATCTTGGTCATTCGAGTCTCCTCCTCCTTGGACCTTCGAAAGTCTGGCTGCTCAGCGCTGCCGGTTGCGCATGTCGCTGATGACGACGGCGACGACGATGATCACGCCCATCGCCAGCATCTGGACGAAGGGGGACACACCGAGCAGGTTGAGCAGATTGGTGATGATGGCGAGGATCAGCACGCCGAGTATGGTTCCCGTGACCGCGCCGACGCCGCCATCGAAGGACGTCCCGCCGATCAGTGTCGCGGCGATCGCATCTAGTTCGAACAGGTTGCCGGCATTCGGCTCCGCGACGCTGACGCGGCTGACCAGAATGAGGCCGGCCACCCCGGCGAGCAGGCCGGACAGCGCATAGACCTGGATCTTGATGCGGTCGACGCCGATGCCGTAGACGCGGGCCGCGTCCTCGTTCGCGCCGACGGCATAGACGTGGCGGCCCCAGCGGGTGTGCTTCATGACATAGGCGAGTGCCAGCCAGAGCGCGACGAACAGCACGACCGGCACGGGCACGACCCAGATATAGCCGGAACCGAGCCAGCGGAAGGCTGCATCCGCGCCCTGCGCATAGACGTCGCCGCCGTCCGAATAGAGATAGATGCAGCCGCGTGCGAAGATCATCATGGCGAGCGTGGCGATGAAGGGCTGGAGCTTGAGCTTGGTGACGAGCACGCCGTTGATCGCGCCGAGCGCCGTTGTGATGACGAGTGCGAGGCCCCAGGCCGGCGCCGAGCCCTGGCCGGCCAGCGCGGCTGCCGTGATAGCCGAAACGCCGACGAGCGAGCCGGCGGAAAGGTCGATGCCGCGGCACAGGATGACAACCGTCATGCCGATCGCCACCACGCCGACCATGCTCGCGCCGCGCACGACATTGAGGATGTTCGTCGAGTTCAGGAAGTGCGGCGAGGCGATGCTTGCGGCAATCACCAGCGCGAGAAAGGTGATGACGTGGCTGTAGTTCAGCAGAAACAGCCCGATGTTGCGCGGATTTGTCGGGGACGACGTGTTCGTCGCCGGCTTCGAACCGATCTCTATATTGGACATGATGTTCTCAGCTCCTCCAGAAGTGTCATTCGCCGCCGTGCGGAATGAGGGCGCCATGCGGATCGACCCTGCGTCGCAGGATCGCCAGTTCCTCATTCGTCGGGGCTTTTGTTGTGGGAATGCCGTCCGTCTCGACGGCAAAGCCGGTCGAGCGGCGGACGTCGTCCGGGTCGATGCCCGGATGAATGCTGCGCAGCCGGGCCTGGCCGGCGACACGGTCAAACTCGAAAATGCATTTGGGCGTGACGATCCATTGCGGGCCGCCGATCGTCAGGCCGAGCGCCTGCCGGCCGGTCTCGCCGCCGGGATAGCCGACGCCCGAGACGTAATCCACGCGCTCAACGAAGCTGCGCGCCTCGTGATGCGGCATCATGATGTATTCGCGCTGGAAGCACGTCATATGCTCGGGCAGCAGGATCGAGCCGACGAGACGCACTTTCGGTTTGCGGTAATCGCCGACGCAGGTGCTGTTGATGTTGCCGGCGCGATCGACCTGCACGCCGGAGCCGAAACCGAAATCGACGTCGCCGCGGCGCACCGCGTAGGGGCCGGGATAGCTCCCCATCTGCGCTTCGCAGGGCAGGCCTTGAAGGCCGCTGTCGAACTCCGCCGAGGGCAGTTCGCGGATTTCGGAGAAGTCCGGATTGATCGACCAGCCGGCGAGCAGGATCGTCAGGTTCGGTGCATGCGTCTGGCGTGCGAATTCCATGGCGGCCAGCGGAATGCCGGTGATGTAGAGCGCGGCCGCGCCGCCGGTCGCAAGGCCGGTGAACCCGACCTCGCCATCGCGGAAGCTCCTGGCGAGCACGACGGTAATCAGTTCCTCGATGGTGTAAGGCAGGGCGCTCATGCCGGAAGCTCCACATTGCGAAGCGCAAGCAGTCGCTCGACGCCGAGGTCGGCGAGATAGCCGGAATGCCCGTTCGGGGTATGCACGGTGCTGTCGAGATAGGACGAGAAGCCGTCCGCCGTCGCGGAGGCCGCCGCATAATCGGAGAAGGCCTGCTCGTCGCAGTCATAGATGCCGAGAAGCGAGGTCGGATGGGCGCCGAACGGCGCTTCCACGATGTGCGTCGTGCGGAATGCCGGAATCTCAACAAGGTCCGGCCGGCTGCGCATTTCCTTTCCAGAAACGATTTTTTCAACGGTCACAATAAGAGTGTTGCAGGACCGGGTATGCGTGATGTCGACGCTTTGCGGCAGCATCTTGCGATTATGGAAGGCGACGTTGCCGTATTCGTCGCCCATCACGGCGTGGACCACGACGACGTCGGGCGCGGCCGGCGGCACGGCCCAGAGCTTGCGACCGGTAACGGGGCAGTCGAACGGCTTGATATCGGCATTGTATGCGACGATGCCGCTGCCGCCGAGGAACGTGCAGGGCCAGAAGGGCAGGCCTTCCTGGCTGGCGCGGAAGCGGTCCCAGGCAATGAGTTCGGGATAATCGACCGTATCGAGCGTGCCTGCCTCCGCCGCGCGGCGGAAATTGCGGGCGAGACCGAATTTTTCAAGGCCGACATAGGACGTCTCGATGCGCGACACGCAGCCGGCGCCGATCAGCAGGTCTGCCTCTATGGCGTTCACGACGCCGACGATCGTCAGGTCCCGCCGGTTCTGGCGCACCAGTTCGCGCACGAAGGCCATCGGCCGCTGGTAAATGGCGAAGCCGCCCAGCGTCAGGCGCTGGCCATCCTTCACGATCGCTGCAGCTTCCCGTAGCGAGGTAGCTTTGGACATGCGTCCCACGGATTGTTCCTCCAGGCCATCCTCCTCGACGGCCGCTTGCGGATTGATCTTTCCACCGATTGAATTTAGTGTGAGATCGATCTCATGTGGGATCGATCTCACATCTTGGGAACGTTGTCAACGCTACAGTTGCCTCGCTGTCCAAAGCGTGATTGGAGTTGGGGGGTAAATCCTTGGGAGGATCGCTTCATGGTGGAACACGTTGTTTCCACTCTTTCGGCAAGGCGGCCGACGCTTGTCGATATTGCACGGGAATGCGGGCTGTCGCGGGCGACTGTCGCTCGTGCCCTTTCGGGCAAGGGCTATGTCGATCCGGAACGCCGGCGGGTCATTCAGGAAACCGCAGACCGGCTTGGTTACCGGACGTCGACGATCGCGCGCGCATTGCGCACGCAGCGCACCTCGTCCATCGGCGTGCTGATCGCCGATATCACCAACCCGATCTTTCCGCAGATCGTGAAGGGCATCGACGAGGTCGTCTCGGGCGGCGGCCACACGATCTTCCTGTCCAATACGGACGAGGATCCGCAAAAGCAGGTGGCGATCGTCCGTTCGCTGCTCGACCGGCAGGTGGACGGCTTCGTCATGGTGTCGCAGACATTGGCGGACGAGACGCTGAAGCTCCTGGAGCACGGGCCACCCTGTGTCTTCCTGAACCGCCGGCCTCATGACAAGGTCGATTATGTCGGTCCCGACAACGAACAGGGGATCGAGCTTCTTCTCGGGCACCTGCGCGCTCTCGGACATGACCGCATCGCCTATGTCTCCGGTCCGTCGCATTCCTCCACCTCGCGGGAGCGTCTGGCGCACTTTCGCGTGTCCATGGCGGCGCATGGGCTGGCGATCGACGAGCGGCTGGTCTTTGCCGGTAATTATTACAAGGAGACCGGGGCCAAGGCGGCCGAAGCGTTCATGGCCGTCGATCCGAGGCCGACGGCGATACTTGCGGCCAACGATTTCGTGGCGCTCGGCATCGTGCGCTACCTGCACGGCATAGGCTTGAGCGTGCCGGGCGATGTATCGGTGACGGGTTTCGACGATATTTTCGATTTCAGTCTGATGGAAACGGCTGTCCTCAGGGTGGAGGGTCTGACGACGGTCAATCAGCCCAAGCGGCATCTCGGCCGGGCGGCCGGCAAATTGCTGCTCGAACGCCTGAGCGAACCGGAGGCGCCGGCAAGACGGGTGATCCTGCCGACGGAGCTGCGCATACGGGACACGACCGGCCCGGCGCGCAAGGACTGATGGCGCGCGCATCAGACGCTTCGCCGGGCGGGTGTGGTGTCGCCGAGCCATTCCTTCAGCACCTCGTGCGAATGTTCGCCAAGCAGCGGCGCAGGCCGCGCAATGCGTCCCGGCGTATCGTGCAGGGTCACCGTCACGCCGTGTGTCGTGTAGGTTCCGACCGCCGGATGGTGAAGATCGACGATCTGCCCGCGATGGCGAAGCTGGGGGTTTTCCGTGACCTCGCCGATGCCAGCCACCTTCGCGCAGGGCACTCCGGCGCGTTCCATGGCTTCGACAACGAAGGCCGACGGGTGCAGGCCCGTCCATTGCTGGGCGATTGCCTCGATGGCGTCCTGGTTGGCGAGACGGGCATCGGCCGTTGCAAAGCGCGGATCGTCGAGCAGGTGCATGAGATCGGCAACGCCTGCGAAGCGACGGAAAAGCGAATCGGTGCCTGCGGACAGGTAGACCCAGTCGTCATCGCTGCACCGGAAACTGTTGACCGGCGCCGTGTAGCGATCGCGGCTGCCCATGCGGCTCATGGACTGGCCGAGCTGCCTGAAATCCGGAATGGCGCTCATCAGCAGGCTGGCGCTGGTTTCGAGCAGGCTCGCCTCCACGAGCTGGCCCTTGCCGGTCTGGCGGCGCGCTTCGAGCGCGCACAGGGTGCCGATCGTCGCATAGAGCGCCGTCGAATAGTCCACCACGAACGTGCCGGCCATGGTGGGCGGACCGTCCGGCTGCCCCGTTAGGTTCATGATGCCGCCCATCGCCTGGGCGATGACATCGAAACAGGCGCGGTGGGCATAGGGGCCATCCTGTCCGAAGCCGGAAATGCGCACGAGGATCAGGCGAGGATTGAGCGCTTGCAGCACATCCCAGCCGCACCCCATCTTCTCCAGCGTGCCGGGACGAAAATTCTCAATAAGGATGTCGGCGGTCGATGCCAGCTGCCGTAGCGTCTCTTGGTCACCGGGATCGCGGAAATCGAGTTCCACGCTGCGCTTGTTGCGATTGAACGACAGGAAATAGGTGCTTTCCCCGGCGATCTTCGGTTGGTTGAGGCGGGTGTCGTCACCGACGCCGCGCTTTTCCACTTTCACCACATCCGCGCCCATGTCGCCGAGTTGCATGGCGCAGAAGGGGCCGGCGATGAAGCGGGAAAGATCGAGGACGCGCAGGCCGGCAAGCGGCGGATTGGGGGACATGTCTGCTCCATTCTATGCAACGATGATGGTGGACGGTTTCCAGCGGCTGGTGAGATAGGCTTCCAGATTGTTGACTGAGAGGGTTCGCCCCGGATCGATGACGGGCGGAACGACCGCTGTGGAATGACGGACGATGACCTCGACGGGAAGCGTGACGGCGATCGGCGGCAGATCCTCTTGCGCGAAGCGCTCGAGCAGCCTCTCACCGACGCTTTCACCGATCTCGATGGCCGGCTGACGGGCCGAGGTGAGGGAGATCATCGGAAAGGCTGAGAAGAACACGTCGTCGACGCCGACGATCGACAGGTCGTTCGGGACGGAAAGCTTCATCTGCTGCGCGACATCCATCGTGCCGTATGCCATGAGATCGTTGGCCGCGATGACGGCCGTCGGCCGCTCGGGAAGAGAAAGCAGGGCACGCGCGCCGCGCATGCCGGCAATGAAATCGTAGCTGCCTTCCGCAATCAGCTCCGGCGAACAATCGAGACCGAGCGCGGCGACGCCTTCGCGGAAACCACGGGTTCGCTCGCAGGCGGCCGACGATTTGAGCGGCCCGGTGATGAAGCCGAGCCGCCGGTGGCCGAGTGCCGCCAGATGCTCGACCAGCGACCGCACGCCGCCGGCATTGTCCATGCCCACATAGTCGAATGTGGAACTCGGCGCCTGGGTCGTCTTCCAGTCTGGCGGTGTGCGATGCACCAGGATAACGGGCAGGCCGCAGCCGGAAAGCTGCGCGGTCTCGCCCGCGTCGAGACTCTGCGAGATAACGACGATGGCGTCCACGTTGCGTTTGACGAAGGCGTGGATCGCCGCCTTGCAGGTTCGGCCGTTGTTCGAGGTACTGGCGACGAGCGTGGCGTAGCCCGCAGGCTCCAGGATGGAATTGAGGCCGCTGATGATCTCGTTGAACACGGGATTGGCAAAATCGGGCAGGATGACGCCGACGGAGGACGATTGTCGGGTGACGAGCGCGCGTGCGGCTGCCGACGCCTCGTAGTTCATCGCCTTCGCCATGGCGAGAACGCGCGCCTTCGTGCGCGGGGCAACGATATCCTTGTCGTGTAAGGCGTTGGAAACGGTGGAGGGCGCCACGCCCAGGGCTTCCGCCACATCAACGATCGTTATGCCGCGCTTTGCCCGATGTCTTGCTGCCATCCCTGGCTCCTCCCGCTGATGGTTTTTGCACTATGACCAATAAAAACGTTTGCAGAAACGTTTTTATATGAAAATGTGAATGCCGGGAGAAGACTTGCCGAACGAATGACATGCGCTGCGGGGGGCCTTTTAGGGGCGAGCCTAGTGCGCGCGTCCGGCTGTCTTGGAAGAGCCGACGGGTCGGCAAAATACCGGAGAGGACTTCAATGCAATACAAGGATCCGACGTTCGAATCCGTCGAGGTGGGCGAGAAATTCGGGCCCCAGGTCATCGACATGGACGAGCACTATCTGCGGGCCGCCTGTTTCTCGCTGGCCGATCATTCCGACTGCTATTTCCACGCGGATCCGGCCATCGGGCACCGGATTGTCCCCTCCGCAGCGCTGGTTCGCGACGGGGTTGCGCTGTTTTTGACGAAGTATAACCCCAATACGGTCGTCGGCCTGCACCAGTCGGAAGAGCTCTGGTATCACGCGCCCGTTCCGTTCGGCTGCAAGGTCACATTGACCGGTGAATATGTCGACAAGTACGAGCGTCGCGGCAAGGGCTACTGCGTGCTGGACGTCGATGTTCGCGATGAGGAGGGCCGTCTGCTGGTGCGCCAGAAATCCACCGAGATCATGCGTATCCCCGAAGGCATCCACATGGGCGAGGGCAGTTCCACGCCCTCCGCCGGGCGCGTTTCCGGCACGGTTTCCAAAAACGTTTCTCCAATTGCACGGGCACGTCTCGACATTCCTGCCGGAACGCCGGTCCCTTCGCTAAAGAAGGTGGCGCACAACGACGAGATGGCGGTTTTCTCAGGCATCCATTTCAACCGGCACAACATTCACACGGACGACAACGTCTCCAGTGCGGCCGGGTTTCGTGCGCGCCTCGCCCAAGGTGTCCAGACCACGTGCTGGATATCCGAGATGCTCGCCAATTTCTTCGGCCCTGCGGCGTGGTTCTCCTCCGGATGGATGAAGAATGCCTATCTCCAACCCGTTTTTGCCGGTGACGAACTGACGACCTTCGGCGTCGTGACCGGGCGCACAGGCGATGGCCGCCTCGAGCTCGAAGTCTGGACCCGCAATCAGGACGGCCTGATGACGGCCGCCGGATGGGCGTCGGCCAGGGTCGATGACTAGGAGGGCGGCATGACTGACGGCACGAACCTCAGCGAAAGGACATCCATGTTCGCCAAAGGCAATATCGCGGCGACCGCCAAGGACCTGATGCTGCGCAATATCGCGGTGACGGGCCTTCTGGCGCTCATCGTTATCTCGACCTTCCTGTCGCCCTACTTCCTGACGGCCGACAACCTTTTCAATGTGTTGCGCCAATGGACGATGGTCGGGCTCATCGCAATCGGCCTGACCTATGTCATCATATCGGGCGGTATCGATCTTTCCGGCGGCGCAGTGCTGGCGCTGGCGACGGTCGTCGGGGCGCTTGCCGCGCCAGTGGTCGGCTCCACCGGCATGATTTTCGTCGTGCTCTTCGTCGGTGCCGTGTGCGGCTATGTCAACGGCGCACTCATTACCTGGGGCAAGGTGCCGCCCTTCGTCGCGACGCTCGGCATGATGACCGCTGCGCGCGGCCTGGCGCTTATCCTGAGTGAAGGGCGCACGCTGACGGCGGATCTCGCGCCGGAATTCGTCTTCGCCTTCGGTCGCGGCTATCTGGGCCCGATCCCGATGCCGGTGCTTCTGACGGCGATTGTCTTCGTGGTCGCCGCCGTGATGCTGAAATACACGGTTTACGGCCGGCACGTCTGCCTTGTGGGCGATAATCCGGTCGGTGCGCACCGCTCGGGCATTCAGGTCGAGAGCGTCATTCGCAGCGTCTACGCTTTGCATGGCGTGCTTGCGGCCATGGCAGGCCTCCTGTTTCTCGGACGCCTCGGTGTCGGCGAGCCGACGGGCGGCATGCTGTTCGAACTGTCGGGCATCGCGGCTGTCGTCATCGGCGGCACGCCTTTCGTCGGCGGCGTCGGCAGCGTCTTGCTCACCTTCGTCGGCCTGATGGTAATCGGCCTGACCTACAACATTCTGAACCTACTCTCCGTCTCGCCCTACGCGCAGGATTTCGCACGCGGCGTCATCATCGTCGTCGCCGTGATGTTCAGCATTCGCCGAGAGGCAAAGAGCCGGGCGCGCAAATAGCGCACCGGAAACACATTTCCGGCAGGACGCCGGATCAAGTCGAAAGGGAGGAAACCATGACTTGCAGACTGATGATCAACATTGCATTGCTGGCCGGCACCATGCTTGCCGTGCCGGTTGCCGCGCACGCCGACGAGGTGGAAATCGGCATCGCCCAGCCCAATCTCGAGCATCCCTATCGCGTCGGCGGCATCGAACGTGCCAAGGCCTGGGGTGCGGAACACCCCGACGTGAAGCTGACGATCGTCGACGGGCGTCGTGACAGCGCCACGCAGCTTTCGGGCATCGAGGACCTCATCACCCGCCATGTCTCGGCCGTGGTGATGTCGCCCAACGATTCCAAGGCGCTGGCGCCGATTGCGGACGCTGCGAAGCGCGCGAGCGTTCCGCTCATCATTTTCGACCGCCAGCTCGACGTGCCGCAGGAAGATTTCGCTGCCTTCATCGGTTCGGACAATGTGGAGATGGGCCGCGTCGCTGCCCGCTTCGTCATCGAGAAGATCGGCGAAGAGGGCAAGGTCATCCAGCTCGAAGGCACGCCCGGCGCCTCGGCGACGGTGGATCGCAAGCAGGGCTTCGAAGAGGAGATGGCCAAGCATCCCGGCATCAAGGTCGTCTCTTATGTCGGTCACTACCGTCTTCAGGAAGCAGTCGCCGCGATGGAAGACGCGGTGACGGCGCATCGTGATGTGAAGGCCGTCTTCGCACACAATGACACCATGGCGCTGGGGGCCGCGCAGGTACTGGAAGAGCAGAAGCTCGAAGGCGTCGTCACGGTCGGCATGGATGGTGCCAAGGAAGGATGCGACGGTGTCGCCTCCGGTCGCCTGACGGGCTCGGTCTACTATCCGACCATGTTCCCCGAAGCCCTCGACCTGGCGATGAAGGTGCTGGCCGGCGAGACCGTCGAGAAGATGACGTTCCTCGACACGCCGATGATCACCAAGGAAACGCACGACACCTACTGCAAGTAATATCGGTCGCGGTCGAGGAGCTTCTCCTCGACCGCCCAGAGGACAGGCGTGATGACCCCATTGCTGAAACTGAACAATATCTGCAAGTCGTTCGGCGCCGTGCGTGCGCTGACGGACATCGACTTCGAACTTCATGAATCCGAGGTCGTGGCGCTCGCCGGCGACAACGGCGCCGGAAAATCGACGCTCATCAAGATCATTTCCGGCGCGCAGCCGGCCGATAGCGGCGCGTTCCTGTTCGAAGGGCGGGAGGTGGTCGTGCGCAAGCCGGAAGACGCCCGCCAGCTCGGCATCGAGACCGTCTATCAGGACCTTGCGCTCTTCGACGATTCCAACGTCGCCGAAAACATCTTTGCCGGCCGAGAGGTCGTGCGGAAGGTTCTCGGTGCGAAATTTCTCAAGGCCGAGGAGATGCACAGCCGTTCGAAGGATCTGCTCAAGTCGCTCAACATCCACATCCAGTCGACGCATTTCACGGTCAAGGGCATGTCCGGCGGCCAGCGCCAGAGCGTGGCGATCGCGCGGGCCGTCGCCTTCGGCCGCAAGGTCGTCATCCTGGACGAGCCGACGGCGGCACTCGGCGTTCCGGAGCAGGAGAAGGTGCTTTCGCTTATCAAGGATCTACGTTCGCGCGGCTTTTCGATCATCCTGATCAGCCACAACCTGCATCACATTTTTGAAGTCTGCGACCGTATCCACGTGCTCCGGCAGGGGCGCACCGCGGGCGTGCGCAAGAAGACCGAGACCAACCCGGAAGACATCGTCAAGCTGATCACGGGCGCCAACCTGGTCGCGCATTGAGCGTGACCGGAGGGATCACAGGCCGTGAGCGTAGAAGTGAAGGGCGAACTCGATCTGGGGGCCGAACATGGCGCGGCCGTGCTGCGTGCGGCAACCAAGCGCTTCCGCCGCATTCAGCAAGGCCGTCTGGCCCGGTATGTTGACGACGTCGCCGACAAAGATGCCGCGCCTGATCGCGGAGAGATCAACCGGCAGGGGGTCACCGGCATTCAGACCAAGGCTGGTGGCGTTGACGACGATGTCGGTTTCCTCGCCGGGCTGGGACGTCGTCACAACGAAGACGGTTTTCGGAAAGGCGCTGCGCAGCCTGTCCGCAAGGGCCTCGGCGCGCCCGCGGTTGCGATTTTTGATGGCGATCCGGCCGGCGCCGGCTTCGGCCAGTGCGCAGCAGATGCCCGCGCTCACGCCGCCCGCACCGGCGACATGGACGGAAGCACCGGCAATGGAGACCTGTGCTGCCTTCATCGCGCCCACAAAGCCCGTACCGTCGAGCTGATGGCCGAAAAGGCGACCCTCCGGCGTGCGGCGAACGATGTTGACCGCCCCGGAAATGCGGGCGGTCTCGCTCGCCTCGTCGAGCAGAGGAAGGATGCTTTCCTTGAACGGCATCGTGACGAAGAAGCCGGCAAGGTTTTCGAGATGGCGCAGGCCGGACAAGGCGCTGGCAAGCGCTTCCGGCCTGACACCGAACGGGACCATCCGTCCGGCAAGACCGTTTTCGGCAAGATAGGCATTCAGAATGCCGGGCGAACGCACGAACGTGATGGGATAGCCGATCAGGCCGTAAAGGGTGTGTTCGTTCGCCATGCGCCGTCCTTTCCTGGTGCGTTCAAGCTGTGGCCTAACAGAAAAATGCGAATCAAGAAACGTTTTTTGTTGCTAAAGTCCAGAAACGTTTTTATATCGGTCGTAGATTTCGGGAGGACATGATTTTGAAAGAGAAACTGACGACCCTGGAGAAGGCGCTTTCGCCCATCGTCTCGGGCTCGACCGTCATGATCGGGGGCAGTCTCCTGCGTCGCCAGCCCAATGCCGCGGTGCGCGAGTTGATCCGTAACGGCGTGCGCGACCTCACGGTGATGAGCTGGGCCGGAACGACCGCGGTCGATCTTCTGGCTGCCGCTGACGCCATTCGCCGGTGGGAAGGCATTTATGTCGGCCTGTTCAACTACGGGCTGGCGTCGAATTTCCGCCGCGCGGTCGAAAGCGGAAAGATCGAGGTGCGGGACTTTTCCGAGACGGCGATGGTCGCGCGCCTTCGCGCCGCGGCGCAGGGCATGCCGTTCCTGCCGATCCGCACCTTGTTCGGCTCCGATATCGCCAAGGTTAATCCGGAGCAGATTCGCACGGTCGACTGCCCGTTCACCGGCGAAAAGCTACAGGCTGTCGCCGCCGCCGAGCCGGAATTTACGATCATTCACGGTTATGCCGGCGACAAATACGGCAATGTCCAGTGGCCGGTCGTGCGCGATACCGACGACATGGACCAGCCGATGGCGGCGGGTGCAAGGCGTCTCATCGTCACCGTCGAGAAGATCGTCCCGCATGACGAGATCAAGAAGCAGCCGTCTCTGACCTACATTCCCGGCAACTGGGTGGAGGCCATCGTCGAGGTGCCCTATGGGGCCCATCCCGCCGCCTGCGACACGGTCTATGACGAAGACGATGCGCATATGCGTGACTATATCGCCCGCTCCAAGTCTGCCGATGGCGTGAAGGCCTATCTCGACGAATTTGCCCGCGCCCTGCCGGACCATGCTGCTTATCTGGAAAAATGCGGCGGCCTCGGCGCGCTCTCCGCGCTCAACGTCAAGGGGAGGGCATAAGCCATGGCGTCGTTCACGAACAACGAACTCATCACCGCCTATCTCTCCCGCCAGATCCGCGACGACGATCTGTGCTTCGTTGGCGTCGGCACGAACGGCCGGGCCTTCACGCTCGCCGTCGGCATGCCGCTTGCCGCGGCGCGCCTTGCCCAGATGGGGCACGCGCCGGGTGCCGCCGTCTACTGGGGCAACCTTCTGGAGCCGGATCTCTCCGTCATTCCCGAGCATTTCACCCAGGACGCATTCACGCAGTGGCAGGCTGCTGCCTGCCCGCCGGATACCGGCGTGAAATGCGACATGCTGGCTCGCCGCAAGTTCGACGTGTCCTTCAACTCCGCAGCCCAGCTCGACCGCTACGGCAACATGAACATCACGGCGATCGGCGATTATCGCACGCCGAAGGTCCGCCTCGTCGGCAGCCTCGCGCAGCCGGAGCACTTCGCTTTCGTCCGCCGGCCGATCCTGCTGATGGATCTCGATCCGCGCAGCTTCGTCGAGAAGGTCGATTTCATCACCAGTGCAGGCCATCTGACCGGCGGAAACAGCCGCCGGGAAGCCGGCTTGGGCGAAGGCGGTCCCTCGCTTGTCGTTACGGACAAGGCGGTCTTCGACTTTGCCGAAGACACCAGGGAAATGCGGCTGAAGTCGCTGCATCCAGGAGTCACCAGGGAGGAAGTGCTGGCGAACATGTCTTTCGTGCCGCTGGTTCCCGAAACGATTGCGGAAACGGAAGCACCGACTGAAACCGAACTTGCGCATATCCGCAACGATATCGACCCCAATCGCATCCTGCTCAAAGTCTGATCATGCCATCCACTGCACAGCCCACGTCCCTTTCCGGCCTGAAGGTGCTGGATCTTTCCCGGTTCATCGCCGGTCCCCATTGCGCCATGCTTCTGGGTGATCTTGGGGCCGATGTCGTCAAGGTGGAGCGCACGCGCGCCGGCGACGACACCCGTTCCCTCGGGCCCTATATTGCCGGAGAGAGCATCTATTTCATGATGTTCAACCGCAACAAGCGCAGCCTGACGCTGAATTTCCGTAACCCCGAGGCTCAGGAGCTGCTGCGCCGGCTGGTGCTCGAAGCCGATGTCCTGGTGGAGAATTTCCGTCCCGGTACGATGGAGAAGATGGGGTGCGGCTGGGAGGATCTGCGCAAGATCAACCCGAAGCTCATCATGGCGCGCCTGTCCGGCTTCGGCCAGAACAACAGCTTGTCAGCCGAGCCCTGTTTCGACGGCATAGCCCAGGCGATCACCGGCTTCATGGACCTGACGGGCGATCCCAAGGGCGGGCCGATGATGGCGGGTACCTTCCTCGTCGACTATGCGACGGCGTTGCATGCGACGATCGGCATCCTCGCCGCGCTTAACCATCGCACCCGCACGGGGGAGGGGCAGGTGGTGGATGTCAGCCTCATCGGCGGCGCCACTTCCATGCTGATGACGGCCCTTCCCGAGTTTCTGGTGAATGGCCGGCGGATGACGCGGGCGGGCAACCGCGACCGCTACGCCGCGCCCGCCAACACCTTCAAGGCCAAGGACGACGTCTGGATCCACATGGTGGCCGGCAACAACGCGCATTTCCCGCGCTTCGTGAAGATGATCGACCGCCCGGAGCTGCTCGAGGATCCGCGCTTTGCGACGCTCGAACAGCGCATGATCCATGTCGAGGCTATCGAGGGCATCGCAGCCGAATGGATCGCCCGGCACACCGCGGACGAGGTGCTGGCCGCGCTGCGGCAGGCCGAGCTTCCCTCGGCGCGCATCCGCACGATCGAGGAGGTCGCAACCGACCCCTACATGCGCGAGGCGGGCCATATCGTCGACGTGGTTCATCCCAAGGCCGGCGTGGTGCCGATGCAGGGGCCGCCGGTCGGCCTCGGCACCACGCCGTCGACCGTGCGGCGCCCGCCGCCGATGCTGGGCGAACACGCCGACGAGGTGCTTTCCGAGTGGCTTTCCATGCCGTCAGGCGAGATCGGCAAGCTCCGGTCGGCAACCGTCATCTGACAAGTTTCATCCGCATTTCCATAGGTTCCAGGGAGGACTACACGTGAGCAAGGGTAATATGAGCGGCGCACATGTCATGGCGCAGGCGCTCAAGCGTCATGGCGTCGAGGTCATTTTCGGGCAGTCGATCCCAGCCGCGCTCTTCCTGGCGGCGCCGCACTACGGCATCCGCCAGGTCGGCTACCGCACCGAAAACGCCGGTGCCGTGATGGCCGACGCCTATGCCCGCATCTCGCACAAGGTCGCCGTCGTCACTGCGCAGAACGGGCCGGCGGCGACGCTGCTGGTCGCGGGGCTGGCGGAAGCCTATAAGGCTTCGATCCCTGTCGTCGCCATCGTTCAGGATGTGGCGCGTCCCTTCGCCGACAAGAACGCCTTCCAGGAACTGGACCACCTTGATCTCTTCAAGGGCGTTGCCAAGTGGATCAAGCGTGTCGCCGACGTGAACCGCATCGACGACTATGTCGACATGGCCTTCACCGCCGCCGCCTCCGGCCGGCCGGGTCCCGCCGTGCTGATCGCGCCGATCGACATGTTCGTCGAAACCGCCGAAAGCCGCAACGAGAGCCGCATGGCTTCGCTCGGCACCTTCCCGCTCGACCGCAGCGGCCCGGATCCGGACCGTATCGCCGAGGCCGCCAGGCTCCTGGCCTCCGCCGAGCGCCCGCTTATCATCGCCGGCGGGGGCGTTCATGTTTCCGATGCGGCGGCGGAGCTCGCGGCCCTACAGGAGAAGTTCTCCATTCCGGTCGCCACTACTGTCATGGGCAAGGGGTCGACCGACGAAAACCATCCGCTTTCCGTCGGCATCGTCGGCTACTTCATGGCGACGCGCAGCCGCACCAAGCACCTGCGCCAGCTGGTGACGGATGCCGACGTCATCATGCTGATCGGCAACCGCACCAACCAGAACGGCACGGACAGCTGGTCGCTTTTCCCGAAGGATGCGAAGTACATCCATCTCGACGTGGACGGCCAGGAGATCGGCCGGAACTACGAGGCCGTCCGGCTCGTCGGCGATGCCAGGCTCGGCATCAAGGCGCTGTCTGCCGCGCTCGAAAAGGAAGACGGCGCAAAGCGCAAGGCTGCCCGTCCCGCGCTTGAGAAGACGATCGCCGAAGGCCTTGCCCAGGGCCGCAAGGATGCGCAAGCCGTCGAGACCTCGAACGAGAGCCCGATCCGCCCGGAACGGCTGATGCGCGATCTCGACAGCCTGCTGACGCCGGAGCACATCGTCGTTTCCGACGCCAGCTATTCCTCGATCTGGATCGGCAATCACCTGACGTCGCGCAAGCCCGGCATGCGCTTCCTCACGCCGCGCGGACTTGCCGGTCTCGGCTGGGGACTGCCCTATGCGCTCGGCGCCAAATGTGCCAGGCCCGATGCGCCGATCTTCGCGCTCGTCGGCGATGGCGGCTTCGCCCATGTCTGGTCCGAGTTGGAAACCGCGCGCCGCATGGGCCTCAATGTCGTCGTCGCAGTGCTGAACAATTCGATCCTCGGTTACGAGAAGCACGCCGAAAAGGTGATCTTCAACGAATATTCCGACGCCTGCGACTTCACGCCCGTGGACCATGCGGCGATTGCCCGCGGCGCGGGCTGCGAAGGCGTGCGGATTGACAAGGCGGAGGATTTCCTGCCGGCGCTGAAGGCGGCCTTCGCCGCCAATGCGACGACGGTGCTCGACGTCGTCACCGACGAGCGGGCCTATCCGCCGATCACCATGTTCGACGACAACACAGCCCTGCAATACTGAGGAGGCGCGATCATGAAGAAGTTGATGAACAAGCCTTCCGGCTTCGTCGATGAAATGCTCGACGGCCTTGTCGCCGCAAACTCCTCGCTGACGCTCGGCGGCGAGATGGGTCGGGTGGTGCATCGCGCCGTCCCCATCCGGCAGGGCAAGGTCGGCGTCGTCTCGGGCGGCGGATCGGGCCACCTGCCGCTCTTCACCGGCTATGTGGGCGAGGGTTTGCTAGACGCCTGCTCGATCGGCAACGTCTTCGAGGGGCCGACGGTCGGTTCCTGCATGGAGGCGATCCGCCTCGCCGATGGCGGCAAGGGCGTGCTGCGCCTCTATGGCAACTACGGCGGCGACCGCATGAACTTCGACATGGCCGGGGAAATGCTGGAGGACGAAGGCATCCGCACGACCACCGTGCTCGGCAATGACGACGTGGCCAGCGCGGCCCCTGCGGAGCGGCAGAAGCGCCGCGGCGTTGCAGGCATCATCTATGCCTACAAGACCGCCGGTGCGCTCGCCGAAACCGGCGCCGACCTCGATGCCGTGACGGCGATCGCGCAGAAGACCGTAGACCGTACGCGCACCATCGGCGTGGCGCTGTCGCCCTGCCAGGTTCCGGGCTCCGGCAAGCCGTCCTTCACGCTCGGCGAAAACGAGATCGAAATGGGCATGGGCATCCATGGCGAGCCAGGCATCTGGCGAGACCAGCTGAAGGAAGCCGATGTCATTGCCGACGAGATGATCGAGCGGCTTCTTGCCGACAGACCCGAAGGTGCCGGCACACGCGCATCCATCCTCGTCAACAGCCTCGGCGCCACCCCGCTGGAAGAACTCTTCATCCTCTATCGCCGCGCCCGGGCGAAGCTGGAAGCGGCCGGCATCACCATCGTCCGGCCGCTGGTCGGTCACTATGCGACGTCGATGGAAATGGCCGGGGCGTCCATCTCGCTCTGCTTCGTCGACGACGAAATCGAGACGCTGCTCGCCGCGCCCGCACGGTGCCCGTTCTGGACGGTGTCGGCATGAGCGTCACGGTCTCCACAATCGCCTCCACCGTTGCGCGCGCCCATCAGGCCATGGGGCCGCTGGAACAGGTGCTGAATGATGCCGATGCGAAACTCGGCGACGGCGATACGGGCGGCATGCTGGCCCGTGTCATCGGCAAGATGGCGGAGGTGGATCTCTCCGGCGCCGCCGATCCCGGTGCCGCGCTGACACAGCTGGCCAAGGCCGCGACCGTCGCGACCGGATCGAGCCTCGGCACGCTGTTTGCGACCGGGCTGCTGGCGGCGGGCCGCGAAGCGAAGGGCAGGCCGGCAATTGCTGCCGGCGATCTCGCCGGCCTCGTCGCGACGGCGCGCGATGCAATGATCGCGCGCGGCGGCGCATCGCTTGGCGACAAGACGGTGCTCGATTCTCTCGACGCCATCGCTGCCGCCTTACAGGGTGCGAAAACCATTGAAGGTGCGGCCGAGGCTGCGGCGAAGTCGGCTGCGGAAGCATTGGATGCCTTCCGCAGCAAGCCGAACCGCATCGGCCGCGCGCGCATGTTTGGCGATCAGACCATCGGTCACGACGATCCCGGCATGCTGGCCATCAAGGCGCTTTCCGCCGCGCTCGCGGCGTAAAGCCCCTATTCGGGAGACACGAGAGGCCGGCGTTGCGCCGGCCTTTTTGCGTTTGCTCCGTTGGGCGCTGCGCAGGATTCGCGAAGCACGAGCTTCGTCGGGATGATGATTTCACGCGGCGTCTGCGGGCGCTTGGAGTGGATGCGGCGCATGAGCAGCTCGGCGGCGGCGGCGCCCATTTCGCGCTTCGGCAGGCGCAGCGTGCTCAGATTGATGCGGCGGAGCCTGGCGAGGTCGATGTCGTCGCAGCCGAGCAGGGAGAGATCGGCAGGGACGGAGAGGCCAAGCTCGCTCGCCGCATCCTGAACGCCGAGCGCGCAGACGTCGTTGCTGGCGATAACTGCGGTTGGACGCTGCGACAGCGTCGCGAAATAGTGCATGGCTTGATAGCCGGCCTCGACGGTGTAATCGCCCCGGAAGATCAGATCTGGATCTTCGTCGCAGCCAAGTTCGGCGACAGTCGCCTCGAACGCTTCCAGACGCTCCTGCGCCGTGCTGGACGTGGCAGGGCCGGTGACGAGGGCGATGCGGCGATGGCCGAGTTCATGCAGGTAGGTCACGCTGTCGCGCATGCCCTGAAGGTTGTCCGAGCCGATATAATCGTCGCGGAAACGCGCGCTGCGGCGCTGGATGAGCACGAAAGGCGTCTTTCCATCGAGAAGCGCGCGCACTTCCGGCATGTCGCAGTGCTGCGAGATCAGGATCATGCCGTCGACCTGGCGGTCGAGCAGGGTCTGCATCTGGCCGACCTGCCTTTCGAGCAGTTCGTCCGTGTTGCAAAGCAGGATGGTACAGCCCTCGCGCACGGCCACGTCGTCAATGCCGCGGATGAATTCGGGAATGGCCGGGTTGCTGACATCCGGCACAAGCACGCCGATCGTCGAACTCAGCTTCATGCGAAGCGAGCGGGCGACGGCGGAGGGGCGGTAGCCAAGCCGTTCGGCGGCTTCCTTGACCTGCTTGCGGGTTTCCTCGTTGACGTGCCGCTTGCCCGCAAGGGCGTTCGAAACAGTTGAAACCGCGTGGCCGGTCGCCGCCGCCACATCCCTGATCGTAATCCGGCCTTTATCGGACAATCTTCAAACTCCAGTTGCAGAACCGATTTTACGGCCGCCTTGTCTTTCTTCCTTATCGCGACTTTAGCGGAGAATCATCGCCGAAAATAGTCGAATCCTCGATTGACACGTCCGCCGTGCGGGGTTAATCAAGCCGACGAAAACCGTTTTTCGAAAAACGTTTTCTGAGGTTGGGAGCGAACCTCGTTTCGGAGGAATTTCATGACGGGTGAATTGCGTCTTCGGACGGCGTTGGTGGGGTGTGGGGCATTTGCCAATGCTGCGCTCGTTCCCGCCATGCGCATGGCGGGTATCGAGGTCGTGGCGGTCTGCGACCCGGATGGCGCGCGGGCCGAGGCGACCAGAATGGCCGCCGGCGCGAACGCCGCGTATGCGGATCTTTCGCAGATGCTGACGACGGAGACGGTCGATGCGGTCGTCATGGCCGTCGGTCCGACGATCTATCCGAAGCTGGCGGAGCAGGCCTTTGCGCTTGGCGTTCATGTCTTCGTGGAAAAGCCACCGGCCATCACGGTCGCCGAGGCCGAGGCCATGGCGCTCGCCGCCAGGCGGGCGGGAAAGCAGCTCGTCGTCGGCTTCATGAAGCGCTTTGCCACCGGTTACCGCATGGCCAAGGAGATTTCCGAGGGCGACGATTTCGGCGCCGTGCAGATGGTCAGCGCGCGGATCACCTCCGGCGTCTGGACGCCGGCCTGGTCGGAGACGCTGACGCCGTTTTCCTTCGTTCTGGACCACAGCGTGCATTTCCTCGATCTGATGCGCTTTTACGGCGGCCCGGTCGCCTGGGTTTGTGCGGTCAAGACGCAGGCATCCGGCGATCGCTTCGGCTTCGCCATTATGCTGGGCTATGAAAGCGGCGCGGCTGGCCTTCTCGAAATATCGAACTACGAAAGCCGCGGCGTGCCCAATGAGCGCATCCAGATCACGGGATCGAACGGCACGAGCGTGACCGTCGAGAACGTCTCGCGCGTCACCTATACCCGCGATGCGGAGCCGATGGTGCCGGGCCGGGCCTTCTCGCCGGATCGCGAACGGCTCGTCTGGGAGCCGAACATGACCAACATTTCCCAGGAGAACGCATCGCTCGTCCACATGGGTTATGTCGGAGAGATGCGCAATCTCCTGTCCGCGCTTGCTGCCGGCGGAATGGTAACACCGTCCATCGAGGACGGCCTGGCAGCGGTTGCCCTTGCCCATGCGGTCGTCGAAAGCGACGGCCGCCGTATCAATCTCCAGAATGCAGGTGCTTTTCGAAATGTCGCTGTCAATTGATCTCAAAGGCCGCATCGCGCTCGTTACGGGTGGCGGAACCGGACTTGGCCGGGCGGGAACCGATGCGCTGGTGGCGGCCGGCGCATCGGTCATCATCGCCGGCCGGCGTCAGGATGTGCTCGAACGGGCAGCGGCGGAGGCCGGCGCGCAGGCGATGACCTGTGACGTGAGCGATCCAAAGGAGGCGAGCGCGCTCGTCGATCGGATCGTCGCGGAACATGGAAAGCTCGACATCCTCGTCAATGCCGCCGGCCTCAATATTCGCGGCGATTCGTTCGAGTACGGCCCGGACGACTGGGACCGGGTGCATGCCATCAACGCCCGCGGCCTTTTCTTCATGTCGCAGGCCGCGGGCCGCGCCATGCGCGCCAACGGCTACGGCAAGATCGTCAATATCGCCTCCATGGCGAGCGAGATCGGCATGCCCTTCATCGTCGCCTACGGATCGTCGAAGGGCGGCGTGAAGCAGATCACCAAGGGGCTTGCGGTCGAATGGGCCAAGGCCGGCATTCGCGTCAACGCCATCGAGCCCGGCTGGTTCCGCACGGAGCTCACCGAGCCGCTTTTCCACAACAAGGAGTGGCTGGCCAAGGTGGAAAACCGCGTGCCGATGGGGCGTGCCGGCAAGCCGGAGGAGGTCGGCGGAGCGATCGCATTCCTTGCCAGCCCGCTTTCGGACTATATAACCGGCGCGGTAATCAAGGTCGACGGGGGAGCTTTGGCAGCCTGATGCAGGAACAATCCGAAATCATCGAGAGCCCTGAAAATCCGACGCTGATCGAGCGAATCGGCGAGATGATCATCGTACCGCTGATGCTGGCCATCATCGCCGTCGGTTTTGTCGCCGTGTGCCTTCGCTATGTCTTCAACGGTTACTATGCCCTGTTCTGGTCGGAAGAGGTCATACGGTACGCCTTCATATGGTTGTTCTGGCTGTGCGCGCCCATCCTCGTCTGGCGCCGCGCCATGTTTACCGTCGATGTGTTCATCAATATGCTTCCAAAGGGCGTGCAGCGCGCCATCGCCATTCTGCTCGATCTTGCCGTCATCCTCCTGATGGGCACGTTCGTCTACTACGGCTGGACGATGGCGCGCGTGAATGCGCCGCAGCTGTCCTCGGCCCTGTCGCTGTCGCTGTTCTGGATCTACCTCGCCATTCCCGTCGGTTCGGCCCTCATCATTTTCGCAACGGTCGCCCGCATGGTCCGCGACATGCGCAACGGCACGTGGGAGGCCGGCCAATGACCCTTACCCTTTTCGGCTGCTTCTTCCTGTTCCTGCTGATCGGACTGCCCGTGGCGTTCTCGACCGGGCTCGCCGCCTTCGTGGTCGTCCTGAATTTCCCGATCGTGCAGGAGCGTCTGCTGATCACGAAGACGTTCGGCGGCATGGACTCGTTCACGCTGATGGCCATCCCGTTCTTCGTTCTGGCAGGGGAGGTTATGTCTCGCTCCGGCCTGACGAAACGCATCGTCGATCTTGCTATCGCGCTGGTCGGGCATTTTCGCGCGGGCCTGGCCTATGTGACCGTCATCGCCAACGTCCTGATGGCCGGCGTTTCAGGGTCTGCGTCCGCAGATACCGCCGCAACGGGATCCATTCTCATCCCGGCTATGAAGGAACAGGGATACAAGCCTGAATTTGCCGCGCTCATGGTGGCCTTCTCGGCGATGATGGCACCGCTCATCCCGCCGTCGATCTTCCTGATCATCTATGGGTCGATGTCCGGCGTCTCGATCGGCCGTCTCTTCATGGCCGGCATCATTCCAGGCCTGCTCGTCGGCCTGTCGCTGCTCGCCCTCGCCTTCATCCTGACGCGCTTCTCCTCATTCAAGGTGGAGCCGGTCACGTTCTCCGGCCAGCGCCTGAAGGAGGCGGTGATGAAGGCCGGCTGGGCTCTTGTCATGCCGTTCTTCATCATCGGCGGCATCCGCTTCGGCATCTTCACGCCCACGGAAGCCGGCATCGTCGCCGTCGTCTATGCGCTTTTCTACGGCTTCGTCATCGAACGCACGCTGAACCTGAAGAACCTGCGCGAGCTCACCATGTCGGCGGCGCTTTCGTCCGCCAACATCATGATGATCGTCGGCTTCTCCGCCGTCTTCGGCACCATCCTGGCGCTCGGCCGGTTCGAGCAGCAGATCACGTCCGTGCTGTTCTCGATCACCACCGAGCCGCTGCTCGTCGTGACGATCCTGATCGTCGTGCTGACCCTGATCGGCGGTCTGATGGACGAGGTGTCGACCGCCGTCCTCTTCGTGCCGACGCTGGCCGCGATCGGCTCGCAGATGGGCTTCGATCCGGTCCAGTTCGGCGTCGTCATGGTGCTTGCGATCATGATGGGTGCGGTCATGCCACCGGTCGGGACGCTCCTGTTCATCGGCGTCAGTATCGCGCGCATTCCCCTGTCGCGTATCCTGGTGCTCGTCTGGGTGTTCCTGATCCCGCTTCTGCTGGTCAACCTGCTGATCGCATACGTTCCCTTCTTCACCACCTATCTGCCGTCCTTCATGTGACGGAAAAATCAAAGCTCAACGGAGGAGTAGAGCATGTTTGACAAAAAACGTTTCTTGATGAGTGCGATGACTGCCCTGGCGCTGACAGCCGGCGTGACGATGGCGCAGGCGGAAACCACGCTGACGCTCGGCGACATCTACGCCGCAGATCACAGCAATACGCTGGCAGACAAGCGTTTCGCCGAACTCGTCGCCGAGCGTAGCAAGGGCGAAGTCAGTATCGAGGTTTACAGCGATGCCACGCTCGGCAACGAGCGCGAGCTTGCCGAGAGCGTCGTTTCCGGCTCGGTCGATATCGCGCCGAGCGGTATGTCGGGCATCGGCCGCTTCTTCCCCGAATTGCAGGTCCTCGAGCTGCCCTATATCTACAAGGACCTCGATCACATGCAGCGCGTCGCCAAGGTGATCGCGCCGGACGTGCAGGCCGCCTTCGAGGCGCAGGGCGTTCACAATCTCGGCTTCCTCTTCCTCGGCCCGCGATCGATCGCCAGCAAGCGCGCGATCAACACGATCGAGGACATGGAAGGCCTGAAGCTGCGCGTTCCCGAATCCCCGCTCTACATCGGCTTTGCGAAGGCTCTCGGTGCCGTGCCGACGCCGATTCCCTTCCCGGAAGTCTATTCGGCTATCGAGACCGGCGTTGCCGAGGCCTCCGAGGGTGAGCCTGCGACGCTCTCCACCACGAAATGGTACGAAGTCACCAAGAGCGTGAGCCTGACCAAGCACATCTGGCATTTCCGCTTCATCCCGGTCAACGCCGCGAAGTTCAGCACGCTGACGCCGGAGCAACAGGGCATCGTCGAGCAGGCGGCAGCCGATGCTCAGACCTACCAGGCGGGCCTCGTCAACGACTTCAACACCAAGGCGCTGGACGAGATGAAGAACGCCGGCGTGACCATCGTCGAGACCCAGGGCCTCGACAAGTTCGCCGAGCGTCTCGCCGGCTTCCAGGACGAGTATGCCGCAAGCCTTGGCGACAAGGCCGTAGCGCTACTCGCCAAGATCCGCAGCGTTCAGTAACGCGTAATCTGCCCGCCGTTCGTCCGGCGGCGGGCATCACAGCCTGACAGGATAGCTTCAGATGACTGCCCCGACCTTCAAGGATCCGACCTACGAGAACGTTTATATCGGCGAGACCTTCGGGCCGGTCGAACTCGTGGTGGATGATTTCTTCCTGCGCAGCTACGCCTATGCGCTCGATGACTACAGCGGCATGGAAATCGTGGACGGCGCGCTCAAGCCTGTCGGCCATGTGCCTCCGCACATGATCGTTTCCGACCTGATGCAGATATTCCTGACGGTCTATGACCGGGACAAGGTCGTCGGCCTGCACCAGAAGGAGGAGGTCATCCACTACAAGCCCGTGCCGGTTGGCGCGAAGCTGACGCTGACCGGAACCTATGTCGACAAATACATGAAGCGCGGCAAGGGCTATACGGTGCTCGAAAGCGTGGCGCGGGACGAGGCGGGTGAAATCGTTGTGCTACAGCGCTCCACGGAGGTCATGCGTATTCCCGACGGCGTCAAGGTCGGCACGGGCTTGGCGGAGCCTGAGCGGCGTGTCAGCCCTCGCGAGCTTTCCGCCGAGCGCACATCCAGAATCTCGCGTGAGACCCCGCTCGGAACTGCGCTGCGGCCCCTCGTTAAAGAGGTTCGCCAGGCGCAAATGTCCGTCTTTACCGGGGCCGAATTCCACAAGCAGGGCATTCATACCAATCTCGACATTGCGAAGAAGGCGGGCCTGCGGGACTGCATCGCCCAGGGCATGATGGAATCATGCTGGGCGTCACAGTATCTCACCAATCTGTTCGGCGGAAGTTTCCTTTCAACCGGGCGGCATTTCTGTACCTACCTTACACCGATCTATCCCAGAGACCTCATAAAACTTGAAGGTGTAGTGACGGATCGTAGTGAAGAGCTTGGCAGAGTGCGGATTGAAGTCGAGTTCTGGCTAACCAATCAATCTGGAGAAACCACGGCCGTGGGGTACGGTTCATCATTGCTCTAAAGTTCGCGAGTCCGAGCTTTCTGTCGACAGAGAACAATGCAGTCACACGGGACGAACAAACGGCTGAAGTTTGCTGTCGGACCGGAGCTGTCACCCACTATCGCAGCTTTGTCATGACCGGTACCCATCAATTTGGGAATTGCTCGATATGGGTCTCTGCGGTGCGGCCGAAGTAAAGGACCCGGCGACCTAGAAACGAGACGATGTATCCTGCGCACCCAGCGGCCTTGGCTTTCTCGCAGAAGGCGACGTAGCTATAGTCGGCGGGATTGGCCTGCGCCCATCGCACCAGGCGCTCGACCTCGCTCGCATCGAATGTAGCGGCGACCTTGCTAGCGGAAGAATGCATGTCCACCGCTACGCTGTCTCCATCCGGCAGGTAATAGGTTTGAGTGTTACGGCGATAGTCGACGGTGTATCCCTCGAAACCCGCCGCTAATAATTGTCCGATAATCTCCGGAAAGCTCAAACTTCCATCATGGGCAGCATGCAGGCAATTTTCGGCAACAGCAATCCGTTCCGCTTCCATGGCGGCTTCCTTTCGTTTGAAGGTTGGCTTTGGTCGATGGTTCAGTCCACCGGGGTTGCTTTCAAGTCGCGCTTTTCCGCGAGAACCCGCATGATGCGGTCGAGTGTCTCATGCTCTTCTTTCGTCAACACGCCAAAAAATTCAGCATCATTCTGATCGGCAAGCGACGCCAGGACCGGAATTTTGGCTCGTCCCTCTGTCGTCAGGGACAAGTTGTGAGCACGCCTGTCCTCTTGGCTTTCCGTCTTCTCAACCAGTCCTTTGGCCATCAGCCGTTCCGCAAGTTTGCTGATGGCTCCCTTTGTCATGGCCATCTTTTTCGCCAGAACTGATGGAGGCGTTGGTTCGGAGTCGTAGAGGGAACGCATGAATGACCATTCCGCGACAGTGACATCTTCGCCGGATACCTTGCGCGCGAACTCTTGCGATACGGCGTTTGATACCATTCGCATCCAGTAGCCGGTGTGATCGGTCAATTTCGGGACTAATGTCATGAAGAGTTCCTTGTTGACTAGGAAACTAAATCGAGAAAGTTTCCTAGTCAATAAAAATTACCGGCCTATCAAGTGCAATGTGATTTCGGAATGGTCTTCTTCGCTGCAATGGGAGCCGTTTCGCTCATCTTGTTCGACGCAAACAGCGGCTCCGAAGCATGGATGACGCCACTGCTCAGCCTGTCGTTCATTTTGTTCGCTTGCGGCAGTGCGTTGCGTGGCCGGAAGATGGTCAGCCGGATCAGAAGCTTCAATGACCGTTTCGGTAGCCGGCAGTTCTGATGGCAATTATTAAACCCACTGTGATGGGTTGAATAATTTCGGAGAATGCATTATTTGAACCATTGAAAGGGTCAATTAATGCGCTTGACGCTCCAAACCCATTTTGACGGTGAGTGGCATCACGCCGTGTCAATGGAACTCGGGGACGACGCGGCCGGCTTTCAAGGCGCATCGATCGTCGATTACGATCTCGACTATTTCGTCACCGTGGCATCGGCGGAGTTTTCTGCTGGAAAAACGGTCCGGCACCATCGCGCCTTGTCAGTCCGTTACCCCGTCGATCTCGAAAGTCGATATAGCAGCAGCTGGCCGCCCTTCCTCTTGGACCTTATGCCCCAGGGGCATGCACGGCGAAAGCTTGCCGAGTATCTCAGTCTCGCTGAAGGCTCGCGCGCTTCTGATCTCCCGCTGCTTCTGCGATCGGCGACCGGCGGCATAGGCAATATCCGCATCAAAGAGGCGGCGGACGCCGAAGCGGAACGGCTGCGCGGTGTTGAGCGCCAAGGGGTGACGGAAGCGGAAATTCTTGAGCGGTCCGATCGCTTCATGGAAGTCGCCGATCGTTTTGGAATGCTCGCCTCCGGCTCAAACGGCCTGCGAGGCGAATGGCCGAAGGTCTCGATGACCCAGGCGAATGACGGGCTGTATTATCCCGACAGCTTCGTGACCGATGACGAGGCCGTGCGCCACGTCATTGTCAAGCTGGTGCGCAGCAATGAGCCTGTGGATCGCCTCATCCTCGAACGCGAAGCCCTATATTCGCGGATCGCTCAAGAGATCGGTCTGACTGTCAGCGAACCATCGACCTATGCCGAAGGCGTCCTGATCATTCCCCGTTTCGACCGGAATAAGAGAGAAGGCGGCGGAACCATCCGGCTAGGGCAGGAAAGCCTCGTGTCAGCGATAGGCGTTGCCGATTTCGGTCATGTCGGCACGCACGAGGCCTATATCGACATTCTGCGCCAATATACCGCTGATCCCTTCGCAGACATTGTTGAATACCTGAAGCGCGACATCGCCAATCTGGCGCTCGGCGATCCTGATAATCATGGCCGAAATTCCGCATTGAGCAAACACCAGGACAGCAGGATCCGCCTGTCTCCGCTCTTTGATTTCGCGCCAATGCGGCTCGCGAAAGAGGGGATCGTTCTCTCCACCCGATGGGCCATGATGCGCGACGGAGGTCGTGACCATCTTCCCGATTGGAAGCACATTTGCGGCGAACTGATAGCTGATCCTGCTGAGCGGAGGGCGCTCGCCGCTACGCTTGCCGTATTTGCCGAACACCTGCGCCAGGCTCCGGCCATGGCGAAAGAGATGGGAGCGTCTTCGGACATTCTGGACCCTGCGATGGGACGCTGTATCGAAATCGCAGATAGCGTTTTGGAGGTGTGTCAGTGAGAGCGAAGGACCGCTAAATGGCTCGATGGAAGAAGCCAACGAAAGAAGAAATTTTGGAAAACCGCCGAACCCTGGCAGAACGTGCTCGAACCGGAGATCTGAGGCTGCCCGGTGCTGTGGCGGAGATCCGCAAAGGGTTTGGCATGACACAGGAAGAGTTTGCCAAGACCCTGTCGCTTACAAGACGCCAAGTTGCAGAGATTGAAGTCGGGGCGGCGAATCCGACTCTTCAAACTTTGATGAAAATCGGCCGATTGTTCGGGTTTTCTGTCGGATTTGTTCCAAAATCGTAATAATGGCAGAATTATTCATTTGCCGCAAAAGCTCTTCCGCGACATTTTCCGCGACGCCTATCTGCCGTATCGCGATCCTGAAACCCTGCGCGCCTTCCTACGCGAGATCAACAGCTTCACCTACGACCACAGCGAAAAGCTGGGGGATGCCTTCGCCGGACACATCTGACCGCCTTGCCGGAAGATTTTGACCGCCTTCGCTTGGGTAGAGTGATAAATTTGTCCGTCTTTTCGCGGGCGTCCGATGCGCGTAAAATCGACGCCGCTGAGGGACGATATTCTGTGTTGTGCCCGACGCTATTTTCTGCGCTGGACTTCGAACCAGCCACTGGTCACAAGTTCACCGACGGTGCGCTGAATGGTCTTGACGCTCTTGCCGGTCGCGTCGGCAATCGTTTGATTGAACGGCCACGCCTTCTCGGTGTGGCCGTTCAAATGCGTAGTGATGATATAAAGCACCACGGATCGCGCGCTGTCGCTCAAATCCCTGTCGCAGATCAACTGCTGAAGCCATTGCAGCTTCACGTCCCGAAATGGTCGCACCCGCTCATGCGCGCCTCCCTGGTCGCAATATGACCGGGAAAGAAGGGCCGGAAACGGCCAAAGAAAAGTGGGACGGCGGCTTTGTTGAGCCATTGATTTTTATGAAGCGATGCTTTCGTTCCGCACGGTTAAGCGGCTGATTTTGCTCGAATCCGGCATGCCCTGCCAGCCCGAAACATTCGGCTTAGAATCTATTATTTCGTCGGCCTCACCAGGGAAATCACTCGCGGTTTCGACGGCGCATCCAGCCACTCAATCCATTTATCTCGTTCCTCAAGCGTGTCGAAGAACCTCCAGAGTTTGTAGCCCTCATCGGTGGTCTCCAGCATTTCGCCGATAGAGGCGAGTTCGAGAGGCAGCACCACCTCGTTGCCGTCGAAGCGAACGAAGTAGATTCCTTCAGCCGCGAGGCGGATTACCTGTCCGGTGCCGTAGCTTCCATCTGGATCGTCCACGGTGAAGTACATGCCGACAAGGGTGTCGAAGATTTTCTCGTTCATGGGTATCCAATGCCAGTCTTGAATAATGCAGGGCATCTGCCGTTGATAGCTTTCATTCGCATCCAGATGTACCCGTACCTTCCACGCATGGCTACCGGAACGGGCGTAATGGGCAAAGCGGACGTTAGCTAAGCTGATCTCGTAAGTAAGACGGAAATTGCTTGGTCGGCCCGGAGGGAGCGCCCACCATCGCTCAAAAGCCTTGAAGTTGGACTTTCTGGAATAGCTAGGGGGACACGATTGCCCCTTTTGCGTCTCTGCATTGCACAAGATTGGGAAGCACGCAACGGGCGCAAGCAACCGTTGAGGAGTGCAAAATCGCGCCTCCCATTACAGCAGGCCTTTCACGCGCAAATCGGGGGCAAAGGTTGCAAGCGGCATGACGAGGGTCCGCGGCTTTTCTTGTAGCGGTTCGGCTCCGAAAGAAGCGTATCAGTTGGCCGCGCGTTCGCTCTTTGCGCCGATAGTCAGGAGAATACCACCGCCTTCATCGGCGAGCCGCAGGCAACGCGACGCTGCTGCGACAAGGAGTTGTCCTCCCAATCCTTGCCCCGCCATGGCGCGGTCTGTTGCCAGACGGGCAAGCTTGAAGCCCGATACGTCATGACGTGCCAGTCCTGTTGTCATTGATGCCGGTACGATTTCATATGCCACAGTCGAAGGCGCTACGGTGTAAAAGCCAAAGATGCGGTTTGGTATCGCATTATCGACAGCACAGAAGGTCTTGGCTGCATTCTGCTCATGGCTCTGTCGTGCAAAGCGTTGCAGAAACTCGTTCATCTGCATATCGCCACAATCAAAGGAAGCCCGATCATGAGATTTCTTAGTCGGTTCCTCATGCCATTGCGGAATGCTTATAGCGTATCCGGCAGCGCTGCGACAACAGCACGTAACTTAGCATTCGGCTTGGGCGGGTTTTCCAGTAGATTGAGGATGCGCAGGAATTTATCTTTCCACACTCACCGTCCACGCATATGGTCTGTCAACGTTTGGGGTAACGGAAAGGTTCTACGGTTGGTGGACAGTTTCCGATATTGTGACGGTGTCAGGTTGTGGTGTCGGAGAAACACCCGGTTGAAATTGGACAGATTGCGATAACCCACCTCGAAGCAGATGTCCGTTATTGGCAGGGAGGTATCCGTCAATAGCTGACCTGCCTTCCAGATACGAAGCTTATTCACGTGGTCGGTGAAACTATGGCCACTATTCTTCTTGAAGAATCGCGAGAAGGCGCTGTCGCTCATACCGACCATGCGAGCCATGTCCGGCAACCGAATGTCCTCGGACAAATTGGCAAAGAGATGCGCAAAGACCTGCTGTAGAGCTTCGAGCGAGCCATAGCTCAAGTCCGGAAGATAGGCTTCCGAAGACAGCGTATCGAACTCGTCGGTGTCCCGTAGCAGCGACAGCAGGGAGAGGAAGGTTGCAAGCCGCATCGAGCCGGTCTGAAACTCCATATCGAGTATCAGGGCCTCTGCCTGTTCCCGCGCGCGGCCCTTGATGGACAGTCCGCGTTGCGCGCGGATTAGGAAATCATGCAATTCAGCCAGTTCCGGCAGGAAGGCCGACGCCTGCTCCAGCTTTGCAGGCAGAAATTGGATGACGATGTCGCGTCCCGGAATGCGCTCGTCCGGTCCAAGTGGCGTCACCCAGTCGTGCGGCAGGTTGCTGCCGATGACGGAAATATGCCCCGGCGTGAACGCGCCGACATGGTCGCCTGCAAGCAAGACGCCGCTGGCGCTGGGAATGTAGTGGATCTCCACCTCCGGGTGGAAATTCCAGACGTTGCGTTCCCAGGGATAGTCGTCGCGGCGCCACAGGAACGACTCGTCTGCGCCTGTCAGGACATATTCAAACCTCGCGACCGTCGGCGAAATGGCTGACATTGCGGACATCCTCCCCAGCCTAGCGGCATCCCCGTTGCGACGAAAATCAATACTACATTGTGCATTGCACACACGATTTCATGCAGAAAGTCGGCATTTCGCGCATGAGAGTATCAGTATGGCGCAACGGTTACGCTTGTGTCCATCCGCTCTTTCTACAACTCTTAAGGTCCGTTGAGCGTGTCGGAGGAGAGTTTGGAGACGCGCAACCGGACCGATTTTGCGATCCAGATGGAGGAGAACAATGAACAGTTTCGCCAAAGCCGCAGGCGTCGGCTTCATCACGCTTGCCCTGTGGAGCACCACTGCTTCCGCCGAGGACTCCTGGTGGAAGACCGCTGCCCAGCCGTACCAGGGCACGACCATCCGGGGCATCTCGGAATCGACCCCCGCATCGAAATATGTCGAGCAGGTCCTCGGTCCGAAATTCACCGAAGAGACCGGCATCAAGGTCGAGTTCGAGGCAACGTCCTGGGACCAAATGTACGACAAGGCGATCAAGGACATGGAAGCCAATACCGGCATCTATGACTTCGTCTATATCGAGCAGGACATCGTATACACCTATCTCGCCCGCAACTTCCTGGTCGATATCACCAAGTCGCTGGCCGACAATGCAAACATCGCTTCGCCGGACTTCAAGCCGGAGAACTTCACCACCTTCCTGAACTATTTCAAGGATCCGAAGTCGGGAGACGTCATGGGCGTCCCGATGGAAGCGTTCATCAAGCCGTACCTCTACCGCAAGGATCTTTTCGATGATCCGGCGATCCAGAAAGCCTACAAGGATGCGACCGGTGCGGATCTGAAGCCGGCAACGACCCACGACGAGTATGCCCAGATCGCCAAGTTCTTCACCGAATACGGCGCAGACAAGGAGCTCTGGGGAACCACCGTGCAGGCCTCGTCGAGCCACCCTGCGGCGTTCTACGAGTTCTTCGAGTCGATCGCGCCGACTTACGGCGTCTATAATTGGGGCATCGACGGTACGACGTTTGCCGCGACCGAGGCCAATGGCGGCCAGATGAACTCTGCCGCTGCGAAGAAGGCGCTCAACTACTGGGTCGGCCTTCTGAAATATGCGCCGCCGGAATCGACGTCGTCCACCTGGGATGAAGTGGCCGGCACATTCGCCGCCGGCCGCGCAGCCCAGGGCCTCGTCTACGGCGAAAATGCTGCTTGGATTGCGACCGACGAAAGCAAGTCCACCGTCGTCGGCAAGGTGGGTGTGGCGCTGCCTCCGGTCGAAGCGGGTGTCATGGAAACGGCCGAATCCGGCAAGGGCTATATCGGCTACTACGATGGTGGCGCGTTTGGCATCCCGCATTCGTCCAAGAACAAGGACGCGTCTCTGCTCTTTCTGCAATATATCGGGCAGGCGTCCGTGCAGACCGACTGGGCGCTGGCCGGCTCGCGCATCGTCATGAACTCGACCTACGACGATCCCAAGATCATCGATCAGGACAAGAAGATGAACGGCTACTACACGCTGATGCGTGACGACGGAAAGCTCTTTGCCGGTGCTCCGCCGTTCCCGTTCCACTCGCAGGTTCTGCAGGTCGTCGCACCGTTCATCTACAAGGCGATCATTGGCGAGATCAAACCGGACGATGCCTTGGATCAGGCTGCTGCCGCAGCCGAAGCTGAACTGACGAAGCTCGGCTACCGCAAGTAAAAGACCGCACCTCCCGGCGGTTGGCGGTCGCCTTCAAACAAGGCGGCCGCTCCTTTCCTGACTGCGTGTTGCGAGCCCGCTCGCGATACCGGTAGTCGGGCACGCAAGACTCCAGCACGATCTGACGGAGCGCCAGATGAGACAATCCAACATCGGATGGCTGTTTCTAGCACCAGCCACGCTAATCCTGTTCGTCGTCGGGTTCGTTCCCTTCATCTACATTCTCTACGTCGGCTTCTTTGACTGGAACACCAATGCACTCGATCCCACCCTGCGCTGGGCCGGCCTCCAGAACTATCGCAGCCTCGTTTTCGACGCGACCTTCCTGAACTCGCTTGCCCGTACGCTGGTCTTCGCGTTCTTCGTCGTCGTAAGCGAACTTTTGCTCGGCTACGCCTTCGCTCGCGCGCTGATGGCGGATCGCCTGTGGGGCCGGCAGTTCTTCCGCACAATCCACACATTGCCGATCGTCGTCGCGCCCATTGCCGTCGGTGCGACCTGGCGTTTGCTGTGCGTCCCGGGCTTTGGCATCGTGCCCTATTATCTGAAACTATGGTTCGGCATCGACTACAACATCTCGACCAATGCCTATCACGCCTTCGCGACGGCCATCATCATGGACCTGTGGCACTGGACGCCGTTCGTCACGCTGTCACTGATGGCGGGACTGACCGCCCTGCCGAAAGAGCCTCTCGAACAGGCGCAGATCGATGGCGGCAACAAGCTACAGATCTTCTGGTACGTCATCGTTCCGATGCTGAAGCCGGTGCTGCTGACGACCGTCTTCATCCGGCTGATGGATGCGTTGCGCTCCGTCGACGAGATATGGATGCTGACCAAGGGCGGTCCGGCCGAGGCGACCCGCTTCATCGGCCTTCACATCTGGATCAACGTCTTTCCGAAGACCGATTACGGCTACGGCGCGGCCATGTCGCTCCTGACGCTCTACGTCACGATCGTTTTAAGCTGGCTGCTGTTCGTCGCCATGACCGGCCGCAAGGGAGGCGCACAATGAGACGCTCCGGTATAGCTTCCTTCGTCCTCTGGATATGCCTGACCATCCTGACGCTGCTTCCTGTCTGGTGGATGCTGGTCGTTTCAATGCGTCCCCGCGTCAAGCTTTATTCCAAGTCGGTGCTCATCGACGATCTTTACTGGGATAATTTCCTAGCGGTGCTGAATAGCTCAACCTTCCTCCAGTATCTCTGGAATTCGATGGTCGTGGCGACATCGAACGCGGCGCTGGTCTGCGTGCTCGGCCTGCTCGCTGCGTTCGGGCTGTCGCGTTACAAGATCAGCGGCGGCGAGAATGTGTTCTTCTGGCTTATCACCAATCGCATGGCGCCGCCTGCCGTGTTTCTCCTGCCGCTCTTCCTGCTTTTCACCAAATGGTTCGTGTTCGGCGATTTCATGCTGTTCGACACGAAGATCGGCCTGATCCTGCTCTATTGCGTCTTCAACCTGCCCTTCGCCATCTGGCTGCTGAAGGGAATGCTCGACGGGATTCCGCTGGAGCTTGACGAGGCGGCGCGGGTCGACGGCGCGACAACCGGCCAAGTGCTGTCCCATGTCGTCCTGCCACTAGCGCGGCCCGGCTTGGCCGTCACCTTCATCCTGACCTGGATTTTCGCCTGGAACGAATACCTGTTCGCCGCGACCCTGACGTCGTCGGCCGATGCCAGGACCGTGACGACCGCGCTTGCAGAATATGTCTCGGTGACCGGCACGAACTGGGGCGAGATGGCGGCGATGGCGTTCCTGACGACGCTTCCGGCGCTGATCGTGCTCGGTTTCGTCCAGAAGCACATCGTGACCGGCCTCACGTTCGGCGCACTGAAAGGGTAGGATGATGGCTGGCGTTCAACCAAAAAAAACCAAACGCGACGGCTTTCTGCCAATCCGGACCAACGGATTCGACCGAGGCTTCGTTTCGGTCGTGATCCTGATCCTCGTGCATCTTCTGTGGATGCGCTTCCTGGAGGGCATGCTGCCCCTATGGGTGGCGACGGGGCTCTGCCTGATGCTGGCCGTGTTCATTATCCGCAAGGGCTGAAGATATGAAATCGCTCGTTCTCGAACGTAAAGACGAACTGCGCATTCGCGACCTGGACCCGAAGGAGACGCTCGGTCCAACCGATGTGCGCATCGCCATCAAGACCGTCGGCGTGTGCGGGTCGGACGTTCATTATTACAAGCACGGTGCGATCGGGCCTTTCGTCGTACGCGAGCCGATGATCCTCGGTCACGAGGCCGCCGGCATCATCGAAGAAGTCGGCAGCGCGGTAGAGAACCTGAAAGTGGGCGATCGCGTCTGCATGGAGCCTGGCATTCCCGACCCTCAAAGTCGCGCGTCGCGGCTGGGGCTCTACAATCTCGATCCCGCAGTGCGCTTTTGGGCGACGCCACCCGTGCATGGCGTCATGAGGCCGAGTGTGGTCCATCCCGCCGCCTTCACATTCAAGCTTCCGGACAATGTTTCCTACGCCGCCGGCGCCATGGTCGAGCCGCTCGCCGTTGGCTTTCATGCGGTCTCCAAGGCGAGGCTGACGCCCGGCGCGGTCGCCCTCGTGACGGGGGCCGGGCCGATCGGCATGGTGACCGCGATCGCGGCGCTCTCAGCCGGTTGCGCCCGGGTTATCGTTACCGACGTTGTCGACGAGAAGCTTGCCGTGGCGCAGAAGCTCGGCCCTGCCATCATCACAGTCAACGTCCGCTCGCAGGATCTTAAGAGCGTCATCGCCCGCGAAACCGATGGCTGGGGCGTCGATGTCGTCTTCGAATGCTCCGGCGCGACGGACGTGATCGCAGACACGGTGCATCATGGTTGCCCAGGCGGCGCCCTTGTCTTTGTCGGCATGCCCCTGAAGCCGGTTCCGCTCGATATCGTCATCGCCCAGACCAAGGAACTGCGTATCGAACACGTGTTTCGCTACGCCCATGTCTACCCGCGCATCGTCGCGCTTCTGGGGGCGAAGCAGATCAATGTCGATGCGCTGATCACCGATACCTACGTCTTCGAGGATTCTGTCGAAGCATTCGACTACGCCGTGCGACCGAAGCCGTCCTCCGTGAAAATTCAGATCGAGCTTGGGAGGTAAGCATGTACCTGCGGAAATTCGATCTCACCGGAAGGGTCGCGGTCGTTACCGGAGCGGGGCGCAATATCGGCTACGCCTGCGCCGATGCCCTGTCCGAGGCCGGCGCACACGTTGTACTAACCGATCTTGATGAAGAACTCGGCCGGTCGGCCGTTGCGAAACCTGCGACGATGGATCGCAAGGCTGAATTCGTTCGCCTCAATGTGACGGATTCGGGCGAAACCGACCGCGTCGCGGCAGAAATCGCCACCAGGCTCGGCCGCGTGGACATTTTGGTCGCCAATGCCGGCATCTCTTCACAAAGCCCGGCGGAGCAAATGTCGGATGCGGACTGGCTGAGAGTTGCAGATGTGAACGTCAACGGCGTGTTCTGGAGCAACCGCGCCTTCGGAAACCTGATGCTGAAGGCGGGCAGGGGCTCGATCGTCAATATCGGTTCGATCTCCGGCATCATCGCCAACCGGCCGCAGCCGCAGGCCGGTTACAACACCTCCAAGGGTGCCGTTCACATGCTGACGAAGTCGCTTGCAGGGGAATGGGCCGAGCGGGGCGTCCGCGTCAATGCCGTCGCGCCGACCTATATCGCGACTGACATGACAAAAGCGGCCATCGAGACGACCGGGTGGGATAAGGACTGGATGGACATGACGCCGATGAAGCGCATGGGCGACGTCGAGGAAATCGCGTCCGTCGTCCTGTTCCTCGCCTCCGATGCCGCCAGCCTGATGACCGGCAGCATCGTCGTTGCCGATGCAGGATATACCACATGGTGACGCTGACCGTGCACCTGTCCCGAATGACCGGCGGCCCCGCCGCATAACTGACTGAGGATTGACACATGGCGACGATCGAGCTCGACCACGTCGACAAGCATTACGGCTCCTATCACGCGTTGCGCAACATCTCGTTCGACATCGCCGACGGCGAGTTCGTCGTTCTGGTCGGTCCTTCCGGGTGCGGCAAGTCCACGCTGCTGCGTTCGCTCGCCGGCCTTGAGGAGATCACCGGCGGCACCATCAGGCTTGGCGGACATCGCGTCGACAACATCGCCGCCAAGGACCGGGACGTAGCGATGGTCTTCCAGAACTACGCGCTCTATCCGCACATGACCGTTCGGGAGAACATGGCCTTCGCCCTGAAGTTGCGCGGCGAAAACCTTGCCGACCGCAACGCCAAGGTCGACAAGGCTGCCGAGATGCTGCGGCTGACGCCCTATCTCGACCGCTACCCAAAGGCGCTTTCCGGGGGCCAACGACAGCGCGTCGCCATGGGGCGCGCAATGGTTCGTAGCCCGAAGGCGTTCTTTTTCGACGAGCCTTTGTCAAACCTCGATGCGGCGCTACGCGTGGACATGCGTTCCGAGATCAAGGCGCTTCACCAGCGCCTTGGTGCGACATCCGTCTACGTCACGCATGACCAGATCGAAGCCATGACGATGGCGGACCGCATCGTCGTGCTTCGCGACGGCAAGGTAGAGCAGATCGGCGCGCCGCTAGAGCTTTACGACAGGCCCGCCAATACCTTCGTTGCCGCCTTCATCGGATCACCGGCCATGAACATGCTGCCGGCCACGATCGATCTGTCTGCAAACGCCGCGCGGCTTGCCGACGGGTCAGCCCTTCCGCTTCCACAAGGCGCGCGGGCCTGCAACGACCAGACGGTGGTCTACGGGGTTCGTCCCGACCAGTGGACCCTGTCGAAAGGCGATAAGGGCGTACCGGCGACCGTCGAGCTGATCGAGCCCACGGGGGCCGAAATTCTCCTGGCAGCCCAGTTGGCCGGCAAACGCGTCCTGTGCGCCTTCCGCGAGCGCCACGCTTTGAAGCCGGGCGACCGGATACGGCTCGACGTCGATCCTGCCGCAGCTCACGTGTTTGACAAGCAGACCGACCAGAGGCTGGCGGTTTGAGCAACAGGCATCGGAGGATTAACCGTGTCGGACTTTATAGGCAAAACAGTCATCATTACCGGCGCTGGCAAGGGTATCGGCCGTGCCTGTGTCGAACTGCTCACCCGCCGCGGTGCGCGGATCATCGCCTTGTCGCGTTCGCAGGACGATCTGGATGATTTGGCCGCAAAGTTCGGCGCGTCCGTAATATTGGTCGATCTGGCTGACAATGCAGCAGCACGCGCCGCCATGAAGAAGGCGGGCTTGGCCGATGTGCTGATCAATTGCGCGGGAACCAACGTGCTCGAAAGCGTCCTCGATATGACGGAGGAGGGCTATGAACAGGTCCTTGGCATCAACCTGCGGGCCGCGCTGATTTGTGCGCAGGAGTTTGCCCGGGCTCGCATTTCAAACGGCGGTGGCGGTGCGATCGTGAATGTGACCTCGATTGCCGGACATCGTGGTTTCGCGGATCACATGGCCTACGCCGCCTCGAAAGCGGGCCTGGAAGGCGCGACACGTGTCATGGCCAAGGAACTTGGGGACCATGGAATCCGGGTCAATGCAGTGGCGCCCACGGTTACCATGACGGAGCTTGCCGCGAAGGCGTGGTCCGACCCCTCCAAACGTGGCCCAATGATTGTTCGCCACCCGATGGCGCGCTTTGCGGACGTCGACGATGTCGCACGCTCGATCGCGCTGCTCATTTCAGAGGACGCGCCCATGGTCAGCGGCGCAGTCCTACCAGTCGACGGCGGCTTCCTGGCCGTCTGAAAATCAAAAGGCGAGACAAGACAATGACCAAATCACTCGAAGGAAAGATCGCTGCGGTAACCGGTGCAGCCTCCGGTATTGGGCTGGCAACGTCCCGTGCCTTGGTCGATGCCGGCGCCAAGGTTGTCATGGTAGACTATAACAGACACGCGCTGGAAACCCATGCTGCCGAATTCGGCGACGCTGTGGTCACACAGGTTACCGACCTTCTCGACGCCGCAAGTTGCGCAACCATGGTGCCGGAAATCCTGGCAAAGGTCGATCATCTCGACATCCTGCACTGCAACGCTGGCTCCTACATTGGTGGAGATCTTATCGATACCGATACCGCGACAATGGATCGGATGCTGAATCTCAACATAAACGCGGTCATGAAGAACGTTCACGACATCGCTCCGCATATGATCGAACGCGGGACCGGGGACATTTTGGTCACTTGCTCCGTAGCGGGACACGCGCCAATCCAGTGGGAACCGGTCTACTCCAGCTCCAAGTGGGCAATTACCAGCTTCGTCCAGATCATGCGCCGGCAGTTGAAAAACCACGGAATCAGGGTCAGCCAGATCTCGCCTGGCCCGGTCGTTTCTGCCTTGCTTTCCGATTGGCCCGCGGAAAACCTTGAAAAGGCAAAAGCCAATGGCAGTCTGATCGAGCCCTCAGAGGTTAGCGATGCCATCATCTTCATGCTGACCCGCCCGCGAAACGTCACAATCCGGGACATGATTGTCTTGCCGACAAATTTCGACGTGTAGATAAGAGGCATCAAGTCGTTCCGGAAGCTCTTTTCGGGCTACACGCCAAGACTCAACGATAGCAAACAAGCGATCGCACCGGATTGCATCATTGCTGAGCAGGAATTTTTGCCATTGCATCCAGTTTGCGGAAGGTGAACCGGCCGCATTTACGACGCAAAGTCAACTGTACCAACATTCGGATTGGTAAGGTGTCCGGCTTCGCCTCGGAATACCCGTCCGGCTTCATCGGAGTACGCAGGCGGATGAACTCATCGACCGCGAGCGTCGCGACCTGCTGCCGATTGTAGCCGCAACGGCGGTAATCCTTGTAGCGGAAGGTGCCATCCGCTTCGTTGAACAAGATCAGGCGACTATTTGAGATGGCGACCCGGCGCGTATAGCGAGACAGGTAGGCAAATACGGCTTGCGACCCCGTAAAGGGTGGTTTGGCATACCTTGCATGATTTCGCTCGCCACCGTTGCTCCGTTCGGAAACCTCAGCCTCACGCCCGTCTGAAGGTGGGCAGCGGCGCCTCTGCCGCCGAAAGGGGGAAGGGGCGAGCTGTCAGGCTGGAGAGCGCTCGCGACCGCCTCTTTTTCGCTCGCGATGAGAGATTTCCCATGAACGGTTTGTCCTCCCGCAGCGCGCCCGCGATCGCCGTTGCGCTCCGCTCACCCGAAGGCCGCAGCCGCGCAAGCAACATCTTTCCAGCCGGGAGTGTGCCCGCCGCTTCTCGAAGCCGGCCATTCCATTCCGTCGAGCCATTCGCACGACGTCTTCCAATGTCCTACGCAGAAGGATCGTCGTCTTGTCGCGGCCCGGCGGGGCAGTCAGGACCAATGTCGAAGATCACGATGATTCCGAGGCTTCCATCCAGGACGCGGCAGACCGGACCCGCTGCACAGCGCACCCCAGTCTCAACCAGCGCCGGCGAACGCCGGCGCTTACGAAGACATCGATAGCCCGAGCGCCCTGCAGGACGATCGTGCGGGAAGGGTGGCGAAGGCAATCGCGGGCGGACCGATAGGCGAAGGCGCATCCACGAGTGTGTCGCAGCACTGGAAAAAGAGGCAGCAAATCAGGACGCCAGGGCGCGCATCGCCTCCGGTTCCACCCGGCCCGTTCCCATTGATGCCGACTTTGTAGAGGACTGCCTGCTTTTGCGGCCAACCCCGGAAGGGGTAAGACTCGACAGAAATTTTTGCAAAATTCGATTTCGGTTTGTTCGCCTCTGGCGGCAAATCGAATTTTGCAAAATTTTCCGCCGAGCTGACCGCAGCAGGCCAGCCCTCTTCTTTGCCGTCATCGGGAACGGTCCCGATGCAACCGAAGGAGAATGACCATGGCATCCACGATCGCAAACCTCACCACCAAGGCAGACGGCTCGATGGAAGGCGTCTTCGCAACGCTCCGCGTCAATGCCCCGATCGCCGTCCTGCCCAACGCCCACAAGGCCCGCGAGGACGCCCCGGACTACCGCGTCATCAACAAGCGCACCGGCTTCGAGATCGGCGCAGGCTGGAACCGGATCTCGCCGCGCAGCGGGGCAGAATACGTCTCGATCCGGATGGAAGCGCCCGAGATCGGCGTGATCTTCGGGAACCTGGCCCCTGCACCTGGCGGCGACGACGGCAGGAAGGTGCTCCTCTGGAACAACCCGGAGTGAGGTGCAAGCCAGACCGGCCCCGCAAGGGGCCGGTTTCCTTTCGTGCCAGCGGCCGCGACCGCGCCAGCGGCCACGCATGTCCGGGTGCCCCACGAGGGGAAAGGGTGTCTGCTCAGGAAAGCAAGTCTGCCATGACGGAACGGTGCGCGTCAAAACCGCGTGGTACCCCCAATTTTCCCGCCGAACCGCCGAAGCGGCTCGACAAAAAAATCGGCTCCCCCACGCGCGAGCCGCTAAGGCGGGTTTTGACCCGCACCGCTCCGTCATGGCCGCCAGCGTCATCTTTCACATCTAACCAAGGAGATGACGACGATGACGAACGCCCTCGAAATCCACATCGAAGAGCTGCGCCGCGAGGCCAACCACTGCGCTCCGGCAGAGCGCGCCCAGATCGAAGCGGAGCTGGAACATGCCCGCGCGGAGCTGGCGGCGATCATCGCCGCCGAAGATGCCGCGCGGGCCGGCGAGCCTCCCCATTGAGGGAGGCTATTGCCGTAAACGACGGGACCGATGCGCCGGGTCGACCGGCGTCCCGGCCGGCGGCTGCGCCTTATGACTCCATGACGAGCCTCGTCGAGCGTCGCTCACGGGCCAATTCCACCGCCCGCTTCACCCGGTATCCGCGGGCCTGTCTCTCCCGCAGCAATTCGAGAAACAGACGACAGCGTCCTCTTCCCGCTCGAAATCATGCGCCATCATCATCCGGCCGAGCGTGCCTATCCGCCCAGCGGCGCAACAGATGCGGCGTGCCCATAAGCGTGGGTTCGATCGCGAGCATATGGACGTGCGCCCGGTTCCACTCCGGAGCCACGCGTTCGACATGGAGAGGATAGGGCTGTGTGAGCATGAACGAAGAATCGCCGCCTCGTTTCCCGCGTCCAGCGACAGTTCTGAAACGAACCCGATGGTCCGATCTTCGTGATGGTTGGAGGCCGGAGATAGCGAATAATTTGGGCGAGCCGGCCATTGGCCGACCGATCCCTACTCGCACCGTCCGGCGCTCCCCGAGCCGGCCTTCGGTGACGCTCACTCTCGCGGGGCGATACGGCGGGATCGACCGGCTGGCTCGCGGGCAGGGACTTCCCCTCGCGCTCCCGCCGACTGAGCGTGGCACCAAGAAGCGTGGCGGTCGCCCTCGTCCTTTTCTTGAATCGAGTGCCCGGCACTTGGTCACGGCGGATTCGACTGGAAACGTGGCCCATCGTGCCGACCTATCCTTGCCCCGAGCATCCGCCGCGGCTGGACTCACTTACAGCCGAGGGTCTGTGCCATGCCCCGAGCAATGGCACGCTCGTCAGGATGAGGACGATACTGCCGTGGCCGAAGAACAATCCGCCGTCAATCTCCATGCGCAACCGAAGAAGCGGAGCCCACTTTTTCGCGTCGTGCGGTATGTCGGCCGCGTGATGAGCGCGCTCGCCGCCGGAGTGGCGCGCGGTATCATCCATAGCGTCTGGCATTTGGCCTATTTCCTGCTCTGCCTGTTTCGTCCGATTACCTATCTCTTCTTCCCGGCGGCCGTCATCACGTTGCTGTTGGCGTTTGCGGCCTTCGTGAAGCCTGAGACCTCGCCCGCGATGCCCGCTTGGGCAATGCTGCTGATGGCGATCGGCTTCGTTGCCTTCTCAATCGCCTATGCCGCCTTCGTCGACTGGATCCGGCCACCCGGAGCTGAAGACCCCGCCGATCGGTTTACCCGACGCAATTGATCAGCCTCCAGGCGATCTTGCGCATCGGCTCTTACTCCAACGCAGACCGGCTATCCGAACCTTACGGTTTGCCCACTTTGACGAACCGGTTGGTCTCGGCTGCGGCGTTCATCTCTTTCCGCCGGAAATAGATCGCGCGTCCGCAACGGATCGGGCTGTGTCCCTGCACGATGATGACCTGCTCGTCCTTGCGCATCGATTGGGTGATTTCGTGCGGCATGATCAACGGCCGGCGCTGGAAGTTGACGCTTTCGGATTTCCGTGAGGCGCTGTTTTTCGTATCCCAGCCGATATTGCGTGAACTGCCTTTCACTTCGACGGTCATCTCCCCGCATTGCGCCGAGACGTTGCGCGCCGTGTCGAGCGCCTTGATCGCGGCGTAGCTCGCAAAGGCGCAGCCGTCGATCCATGAGACAGCGCCGTCCTTGCCGAAGTGCCGTTCCAACTGGCCGACGGACTGGTACATCAGCATCATGCTGATGCCATACTTGCGGCCGCGGTCGCGCGCTTCCTCCAGCACCCGCATATAGCCGAGCAGGTCGACCTCATCGAGCACGAACAGGGCCCGGCGCCGAAACGCGCCGTCGGCCTCGGTCATCGCATTGATCAGCGAGCCGATAATCACCCGGCCGATGCCCGGATAGGACCGCAGGATCGAAGCGGGAATGTTGAGGAATACGTCTTTCTTGCCTTCGGCGATCTCAGCAGACCTGAACGTACTGCCGCAGACGAGAGCGGCATAATTGTCGAGCGACAGCCATTGCGTATCCTTCGATGCCGTCGAATAGACGCCGGAAAAGGTCTGCTCCGTCATATTGACGAACACGCCGAGTGTCTCGCGGATGAAGGCCGAGGCTGAATGCTCCTGAACGTCGCGGAGCGTGGCGAGCACGGACGGCTCCGGTTGCGAGACCATCTGGCGCAGGCTGCGCAAGTCGCGCCGCCCCTCAAACTCCGGCGACAGCATCACATGCGCCAGAAGCCCGGTCAGGAGATTGTGGGCCTGGTTCTGAAAGTAGGAGCCAGTGGAGCTTTCGAAGCGTGCGCTTTCCGACAGCAGCATATGGGTAATGCCGACGATGTCCTCCTCCTTCTTCGTCGAGGTCTCGATCCCGTCGAGGACGTTGAAGCCCATGATCGGGTTTACCGGATCGAGCACCATCACCTCGCGCTGGAGCGTCTTCCGGCGATGCTCGACCACCATCGGCGCAACCTCGGTAGAGGGATCGAGACAAATCATCGGGCCGGTGTACCGCAGCGCCGTCGGTACAACGTTGCTGGTCGTCTTGTAGCCACCGGACCCGGCGAAGAAGAGCATGTGCGTAGAATCGAAGTCCTGCTTGTAGGTGAGGAGCGGCGCTTTTCCGCCGCGCCCCCATGTCGACGGATCGTTCGGATCGAACGGCATCTCGTGGACAAGCTCCTTGTCGACACGATAGCGCTCGCCCACGACGATCTCGCCATCTTCCGGAAAGATGCGTGCGGCTGCTCCCATCGATAGCCAGTCGGCATCGCCGAAGGTTCTGCTTTTGGCGCGCTTGACCGGGTCCGGCACGACGCTGGAAATGCGTGCGGAGACCGCCGCCGCGATGAAGCCCAGTGCCGCACTAGCGACCGCTATCATGTCGAGGAAGGAGAGCGCCTGATCCCAGGTCAGCGTGCCGCGCTCGACGAATGGCGAAAGCCGGGCAATCTCGCGCAGTCCATAGAAGCCCGCCATCAGCAGAAAGCAGAGGAAGCTTGCCATTGCGATCGGCCGACGCCGATGCAGCGGCAGCGCCCAGACCGTGAGCAGCCCGGCGAGCGGTCCGAACAGAAGCACCGGCAAAGGCGACAGCCGTAGGAACCAGTATTGCACCTTGCCCGTCATGCCGGTTGCCAGCTCCGGCCAACGCCAATTGGCGACATAGAAGGCAAAAGCGGAAACGACGACTGGCACAAGGATGAGCAACACGCTCGGATGCGGTCTTGCTCGTGCCATTACTTTGCGGCCTCCAGCACCCGCTGGTCGCCCTTGAGGGCTGGAGCCATGAAGGCTTTCTCGCCCACCTCGCGCAGCCGCTGATATTCCGGTGAACCGGACGCAACGCGTGCCAGTTCGATGAGCCCGCCAAGCAGATACGCCCGGTCTGCCTTCGACAGCCCGGCGCGCACGACGATTCCGCCGAGCAGGAATTTCTCGCGGGCTTCCTTCTTGCGGTCAGCCGTCATGAGGAACCTCCGTCTTCGCTCCAGCCCCGCCATTTGCCGATCCATGCGGCGAAGTAGCCGTGCCACCGGCCCCTTTCTCCTTCGCTTTGCGAAATCGCGCGGCGATCTCTTCGAAGATGCGATCGACCTCCTCGTCAGTGATTTCCATCTCCGCCAGTCCTGCTTTCGTCGCGGCACGGGCGAACCGCTCGGCGGATTTTGCTATCAACGTTTTTCTACGTTCGCGGAGCTTCTCGATTTGTGTGTCGATGTCCAGAATTGACGATTTTGAAGCCACTTATCCGGTTCCTTTTATAAAGTAGATATTGCTATCTGGCTCATTATACTGACTAGAAAATGATAGTTAAGCGAGCTATCTTGTGCAAGCCCCAAAACGTCGATGCCGGAATTCCTGAGCGAGCCGTCTTCCGGAAAAATGGCATCGGGCCTGCGGCCCGATCGATTTGAGGGCGCAATATACGTCGCTGACGCGACGTGCTTGGGATATCCGGAGACCGTCGTGACGATCATGTTCGTCAGAGCGCAGGTGATCGGCAGGGGAGCAGGGCGTAGCGTCGTCTCTGCCGCTGCCTATCGCCACCGCGCCCGGATGATGGACGAACAGGCCGGGACCTCCTTCAGCTATCACCGCGGTGCCGGCGAACTGAAGCATGAGGAGCTGGCGCTGCCGGACCAGATTCCGGCATGGCTGCGCACGGCCATCGAGGAAAAGAGCGTCGCTGCGGCAAGCGAGGCGCTGTGGAACGCTGTGGATGCCTTCGAGACGCGGGCGGACGCCCAGCTTGCCCGCGAGCTGATCATTGCGCTTCCCGAGGAGCTGACGCGGGCGGAGAACATCGCCCTGGTCCAGGAATTCGTCCGGGACAATCTGACCTCGCAGGGGATGATCGCCGACTGGGTCTATCACGACAAGGACGGCAATCCGCACATTCATCTGATGACGGCACTGCGGCCCCTGACGGAGGAGGGGTTCGGGCCGAAGAAGATTCCGGTCCTCGGCGGGGATGGAAAGCCGCTGCGCGTCGTCACGCCGGACCGGCCGAACGGCAAGATCGTCTATAGACTCTGGGCCGGGGACAAGGAGACGATGAAGGCGTGGAAGATCGGTTGGGCGGAGACGGCGAACCGGCATCTGGCGCTCGCCGGCCATGACATCCGTCTCGACGGACGCTCCTACGCGGAGCAGGGCCTCGATGGCATCGCGCAAAAACATCTCGGCCCGGAAAAAGCGGCGCTCGCCCGCAAGGGCGTCGAGATGTACTTCGCGCCGGCCGATCTGGCGCGGCGGCAGGACATGGCCGACCGGCTGCTCGCCGAGCCGGAACTTCTGCTGAAACAGCTCGCCAACGAACGGTCCACCTTCGATGAGACGGCTATCGCCAAGGCGCTGCATCGCTATGTCGACGACCCCACGGATTTCGCGAACATTCGCGCGCGTCTGATGGCGTCCGACAATCTTGTGCTGTTGAAGCCGCAGCAGGTGGATCGGCAGACCGGGAAGGTCGCGGAACCGGCGATCTTCACCACGCGCGAGATCCTGCGCATCGAATATGACATGGCGCAGTCGGCAGAGGTCCTGTTGAAGCGCACCGGTTTCGGTATCGCGGGAGCGAAGGTTGCCGCAGCAGTGGGGCAGGTCGAAACGGCCGATCCGGCAAAGCCCATCAAGCTCGACCGGGAGCAAGTCGACGCCGTCCGTCACGTCACCGGTGACAATGCAATCGCGGCTGTCGTCGGGCTTGCAGGGGCGGGCAAGTCAACGCTGCTTGCCGCCGCGCGGGTTGCCTGGGAGGGCGAACATCATCGCGTCTTCGGCGCTGCCCTTGCGGGCAAGGCGGCAGAAGGGCTGGAAGACAGTTCCGGCATCAAGTCGCGAACGCTCGCCTCATGGGAACTCTCCTGGGAGAACGGGCGTGATCTCCTGGAACGCGGCAATGTCTTCGTCATCGACGAGGCCGGCATGGTGTCGTCGCAGCAGATGGCGCGTGTCTTGAAGGCGGTCGAGGATGCTGGCGCAAAGGCCGTTCTGGTGGGTGACGCGATGCAGCTTCAGCCGATCCAGGCCGGTGCGGCTTTCCGGGCGATATCCGAACGGATCGGTTCCGCCGAGCTTGCCGGTGTCCGCCGCCAGCGGGAAGCTTGGGCACGCGATGCATCGCGTTTCTTCGCCCGCGGCAAGATCGAAGAGGGGTTGGATGCCTATGCACAGCGAGGCCGGATCGTCGAGGCCGAGCACCGCGTCGAAGCCGTCGAGCGGATCGTCGCGGATTGGAGCGCAGCGCGCGAAGAAGCCATTGCCCTGTCACAGGCGGCCGGTCACGACGGCCGGCTGCGGGGCGACGAGTTGCTCGTGCTCGCCCACACCAACGAGGATGTGAAGCGTCTCAATGGAGCGCTGCGCAACGTGATGAACGCGGCTGGCGCGCTGACCGCCGCACGCGCGTTCCAGACAGAGCGCGGCGTTCGCGAGTTCGCCGCGGGCGATCGCATCATCTTTCTCGAAAATGCTCGCTTCCTCGAACCGCGGGCGCGCCGCCTCGGCCCGCAATATGTCAAGAACGGCATGCTCGGGACGGTCGTTGCGACCGGAGATCAGCGCGGAGGGCCGTTGCTGTCGGTTCGTCTCGACAATGGCCGCGACGTCGTCATCAGCCAGGACAGCTATCGCAACGTCGATCACGGCTATGCCGCGACGATCCACAAATCGCAGGGCGCCACTGTCGACCGGACCTTCGTGCTCGCCACCGGCATGATGGACCAGCATTTGACCTATGTCTCGATGACCCGACATCGCGATCAGGCAACGCTCTATGCGGCGCGCGAGGATTTCGAGCCGAAGCCGGAATGGGGCCGCAAGCCGCGCGCCGATCATGCCGCCGGCGTCACCGGCGAGTTGGTCGAGACCGGCGGGGCCAAGTTCCGGCCGGACGATGAGGATGCCAAGGAAAGCCCCTATGCCGATGTCCGCACGGATGACGGAACCGTCCAGCGAGTCTGGGGCGTGAGCCTGCCGAAGGCGCTGGCGAAGGGCGGCGTTTTTGTCGGCGATACGGTCACGCTGCGCAAGGACGGCGTCGAGGCCGTCAAAGTGGATGTCGTCGTCACCGATCCGGAGACAGGCGAAAAGCGAACGGAGAAACGCGAGGTTCATCGCAATGTCTGGACGGCGGAACTGAAGGAAACGGCCTCTGACCGCCAGGAGCGGCTCGAGCGCGAGAGCCATCGTCCCGAACTGTTCAAGCAGATCGTCGAACGTCTCGGCCGCTCGGGTGCGAAGACCACGACGCTCGATTTCGAGAGCGAGGCTGGCTACCAGACGCATGCCCGCGATTTTGCCCGTCGTCGCGGTATCAACTTGGCTGCCGAGGTCGCGGCGCGACAAGAGGAGGGGGCTTCTCGGCGGCTGGCGTGGCTTGCGGAGAAGCGCGGGCAGGTGGCGAAGCTGTGGGAGCGCGCCAGCGTGGCGCTCGGTTTCGCCATCGAACGCGAGAAGAGCGTCTCCTATAATGAGGAGCGTTCCGAAACCGTCGCGGCACAAGTGCCCGCGGATCGAACATATCTCATTCCACCGACGACCCGATTTGCCCGTAGCCTCGAGGAGGAAGCCCGCAGGGCGCAACTGGCCTCGGAGCGATGGAAGGAGCGGGAGGCGATTCTTCGCCCGGTCCTGGAGAAAGTCTATCGCGATCCTGATCGTGCGCTGGCTAGGCTGAACGCCTTGGCGTCGGATACCGGCATGGAGCCGCGCCGCCTTGCTGACGATCTTGCGATGCGTCCACAGCGGCTTGGCCGTCTGCAGGGATCGCAGCATCTGGTCGATGGCCGTGCCGCGCGGGACGAACGGAATGCAGCGATGGCGGCCCTGTCGGATCTGCTGCCGCTCGCCCGGTCGCATGCGACCGAATTCCGTCGTCAGGCCGAACGCTTCTGCATTCGAGAGGAACAGAGGCGTGGGCATATGTCCCTGTCGATCCCCGCGCTCTCGAAACCGGCCATGGCGCGCCTTGTCGAAATCGAGGCGGTCCGTGAGCGCGGCGGATCCGATGCCTACAAGACCGCCTTCGCTTATGCTGTCGAGGACCGTTTGCTGGTTCAGGAAGTGAAGGCGGTCAATGAGGCGCTGACGGCGCGCTTTGGATGGTCCGCCTTCACGGAGAAGGCCGATGCCATTGCCGAGCGCAACATGGTCGAGCGTATGCCCGACGATCTTGCTCCCGATCGACGCGAGAAGCTGGAGCGGCTTTTCAGGGTCGTGCGCCGCTTTGCCGAGGAACAGCATCTTGCGGAAAAGAAGGACCGCTCAAAGGTGGTTGCCGGCGCCAGCCTCGAGCCGGGGAAGGAGACGAGCGGCGTGTTGCCGATGTTTGCCGCCGTAACGGAGTTCAAGACCTCGGTGGAAGATGAGGCGCGGGCGAGGGCGCGAGAGGTTGCCCACTACCGTCACAATCGCGCTGCCCTTGTCGAAAAGGCCGAGCGCATCTGGCGCGATCCCGCCGGCGCCGTCGACAGGATCGAGAGCCTGATCGTGAAAGGCTTCGCGGGTGAGCGGATCGCGGCGGCCGTTGCCAACGATCCCGCGGCCTATGGCGCGCTTCGGGGCTCCGATCGCATCATGGACCGGTTGCTGGCAGTCGGCCGCGAGCGAAAGGAAGCTCTCCAGGCCGTGCCGGAAGCTGAAAGCCGCGTTCGCTCATTGGGTGCGTCCTACGCCACGGCCCTCGATAGCGAGACCAAGGCAATCGGCGAGGAGCGCCGGCGCATGGGTATTGCCATCCCGGGCCTGTCGGCGCCGGCAGAAGACGCTTTACGCGAGCTGGCGGCAGCGATGAAGAAGAAGGGCGCCAAGCTCAACGTTGCCGCCGGGTCGCTCGATGGCCGCATCGGGGAGGAATTTGCGGACGTCAGCCGGGCGCTTGATCTACGGTTCGGGCGCGATGCGATCTTGCGCGGCGAGAGGAACGTGATCAACGGCGTGCCGCCGGCGCAGCGCCGGGCCTTCGAGGTGATGCAGGATCGCCTGAAGGTTCTGCAACAGGCCGTTCGCATGGGAAGCGCGCAGCAGATCGTAACGGAGCGTCAGCGTCGGGCCATCGACCGCGGCCGCGGTGTTCTTCGTTGAGCATTTTGGGGCACAGAAAAAAGCCGATCATGGCTGAGCAGGAGACCTCCTGCGACAGGTACGGAGATTGCGATCGAGATTATCAACCAGGCGCGCACGATCCTGACGGCCTGCGTCTATGAACTCGACGGTATTGATTTCGATGCTGCCGAAGCGTTGCGCTTTCGCCGCCGAGAATTGATCACCTGCAGCACAGCATCACCGCTGCTGACTGCGAGGCGGTCGAGGCCATGATTACGCTCTGGGGGCGAGGATGAAGGGCGAGTTCTGATCATGGCGGAGAACCAGGCCTCCGACCCGTTTTCGCCTGAGAGGAGCAAGGGCATTCTCCGCAGCGAAGGAGTAGGTTCGCCTCGAGCATGTCTTCGCCAGGCAAAAGGACAAGGTGAAGCTCTTCATCCGCACCATTGGCATCAGCAGGGCAACGGTGAAGATCGGCATGGCCAAGATCGCCTGAAACATGCTTAGCTAAATCTTCCACGAAGGGCGAGGCGCCACAGCATGACGCTCCGAAAGGTACATCACGCCACGAAATCCAACGCAAAATCGGATGCAAATGCCGCCAACAGCCATCAGCCCACGCCGCCAATCACCATTTCAGCGGTATTTCTAGGTCTCCGAATGTCTGCCGGCGCTTTTCAGCTTCCTCCAGATTATTCAAATGCCCCTAAATCCGTTACTTAAATAGTTCAGCTATGTCCGCCATCGGCCGAAACAGTTTCAAAGGCTGATCGGGGAACGGCAAAAAGCTCTCTCGCTCATAGAAGCAACGCGCATTCTCATCCTTGGCCTCAACGATGATCGCAAAAGACGCGATCTCGCTCCGGACCGATCGAAACAGCGCATCGGCCAGAAGAAACCGACCATAGCCGTTTCCTTGATAGCGCCGGTCGACGGCCAACCTTCCGAGCAGTGTCGCCGGAATAACCGGGTAACGCGGAAGCTTTCGAACAGTAGCGGCCGGCCAATCACCCACGTTCACCGCCGTTGATGACAGCGTATAATAGCCAGCAGCAGCACCATCCGGCAGCACCAGCACGAATGGTGCTGCCATGTTCTTGCGGGCATCCTGTCCCGCCTGGGTACGGAAGTATCGATCGAGCGGCTCTACGCCGCTGTCGAACGATGCTCGATCATGTTGCGGGCCGAGCACTTCGACCCGCACGAAATCCTCAGAAAACTCTCCCACCCGTCAGGCGCCGGTGGTTCGGCGATACCGCTGTACCGTATCGCGCAAACGGTCATTGACCGGCTGCGGATTGATAAGCGCGTTCACGAACGCCTGGCTGTCACGAAGGGACAGATCGAGACGCTGATGTTCCTCGATGGCGCGCCGTGCCGCTTCCTGTACGCTGGTCAGCACGAAATCCGTCACTGTCCGGCCCTGAAGTGCGGCGGCGTGTTCAATAAGGCTCTTCTGGTCCGCCGTGACGCGCGTCTCCAGACGCTCACCACGGACACGGGCTCTAGATGTGTTCAATGCAGGTGCAGCCATCGTCGTTCTCCTCCTTATAGTGTACGGCCAATGGCCGGAATTCTCAAGGCTGCCTTTGGTAATGCGGCCACTACGCGATCCTTTCGGGGAAAGCTCGGATTCACGACTGAAAATTGCGTCACGCCAGAATGCCCCAACTTTTCTGGGAGCCTAGAATGCGACGTTGGGCAAGGCCGTTTATGGTGTGTGCCAATCGGTCCTCGTCTGTAACGACGATGCGACTTTCGATATTGCCATCTGCAAGAGTATTCGGATGCCGTGGAGCATTGCGAGGTCACGAGTCTCCACGCGAATGTGGAGTCCTTCTTCGTCGGATGTCATCATCGCCTCGGCACTCTCGAAGCTCAGACGGGCTTTGAGCGCACTGACCTCGGCCGACAAACAATAGTCCCGCACTCTCTTGCAAATATCGGCAGCGACTCGCTCAGCATGAGCTGTCACGATGCATACTTCTGCAACATGCACGAGACTAATATCGATTTCCTCTTTTCGCATCGAACCACCAGTCCCAGTCTTTACGGCGCGGACAATGCGGCCGCACCGATCCGTGAACGCAACCCTATGAGAAAATCAGAGGCGCTCTACCTGACAATATTGATAGGTTGCAGCGCCCTCCTTTGCTCCACGCCGCCAAAGACCCCGTCGCTCTACAGAACGCGGTGGTCGACAAAAAGGCGCGGACGTCCATGGGGTGTTCCCCAAACGGCAAGACCGTGGTCATGCATCGGCAGAGCAAGCCTTCAATCGCAGTAAAGACGTTTCCATGCCGCACCCGCGTGGAGCGCGGTGTGCCTCGTGGGCCTGGAGCTAGCTGTGAACCAGTTCGATCGCAACGGCGCGGCTGACGGCTTGCGTTGTTGTCGCGCCACCGAGTTTTTGCCGCGCCAAGCGCAAATGGAGGCGTACCGCGCTTTCAGAAATTCCCAGCATTGCAGCAATCTGCTTTGGGAGTCTTCCCTGTGCTATCAGATCGATGCACTGAAGCTGTCGGGGGGATAACGCGCGCGCCGCCTTGGCGCGCAGCCCTGAGACAGTCAGTGCCTGCTCATGGATGTGAGGCGCGAGAAGCTGAAGGTCTTCTTCACAATCCGTGCGCAGATCCGCCCATCCATGCTCGCTCAAATTGGATGTAGCTGTGAGCAAAGATCGCTCTCCACGTGGACCACGGACAGGGATTGTTATCCCGAAGCGTCCAACCCCGTAGGAATCCGCTTGGCGGAAAAAATGCTCTGTCGCTGCGCTCGCACGTTCCAAGCATGACCAGTCAACCGGCAAGAGCCCAACACGGCTGACGTCAAGAACGGGATCAAGCATGAAGAAGTTGTTCTCGACATAGTAGTCAACCCAAGCTTTTGAATATGTGGAGAGGATTAGAGGATGTTCGGCATTGCCCATCCCAAGCCGAACCAGGTGAAAGACGAAATGTGAAAGACGATAACAATCCCGGATATGGAAAATGGCTGATCGGAGCTCGTCGATATTCGATGCTGAGGTAATCATATCCAGGCAATGTATACGTAACGCTCGCCTTGGCATCCTGCGGCCTCCCAATTCACTGCATCATCTTACTGCATTGCAACGTAGGAGAGTGTTGGTAAACAATTTTTTACTACTCTAAATGTGCTGCGAGCGTTGCGGGCAATTTGTCGTATGCCGTGGGACGTGCTTGTCATCCGCCCGAGCATCGATTCCGGAGGTGGACGGAGGTGTTCTGGGACACCTCCCACGATCCGCAGCAAAAGCTGCCAAACTCTGGCAAGGATGCCGCAAGCCGCGTCGGCGACCAGCCGATCCGCCGATACACGCGCTCCATCGAAACCTCGTATACGCCAACGATGATACGAATTTCGGATTCTAGCGCCAGATCACATAGACCCGAGAGGAGACGAGCAGAGACATTCGTGGCACGCGCCGCTGCGGGAAAATCTGGATGGACACAAAACCGCGAACATTCCCAGGTCGACGGGTTCGCGAGTTTTATCGGCTTTTGGAAAAAAGACCGGAATTCGCGGGTTAGCATCGTAGGGCCGCTCGTTGGGAGTACTCTCAGCGACCCGGCAACATGTCCGGATTGGGTCAGCGAAACGATGTAGATCGGATCGGCGTTGACATCGTACCAGTCCATTTCTCTTCCGTCGCGGACATCAACGTTCCACTGCAATCTCTCTTGGAAGACGCGCGCTCTTCCGCGTAGCATTTCTTCATAGAGGAACGAGGTATGATCGCGCTTGGTAAGGATCCTGAGCATCCGGCCCTCCCGTTTGGGATGGCCTAGGATTGCAAACGAAGTTTGCGTTCAGCAACCTATCGATATGGTCAGGTTGACAGCTGTGTGAAGGGTACCGGTCGATAGCCGACAGCGGCAGGCGATGATAACGTCCGTCAAGATGGTGTAATTTCCCGGTGCAGCCCCGGGGCAGTCATGATCAGGCGGTCTTTGGTGTGACCTGAAGCGGTTGTTCCTCCTCCATGGCTTGAGGGTTGAGCTTGGCCATGGCGTCTGAGTTACCTCTCAACTACGGGGATCGCCTCATTGGCGACATTGCTGTTTTTTCCGGTGGGCCGCCCGTCGTTTGGCGAATTAGCTCGGTTGAACACCAAAATACCGGTTCGCCAAGGGGCTAAAACCAGATCCGCCCGTGAGCCACATTGACATATCCTGTATCAATGGTGATCTCGGTATACGTCCCGTGCGTCCGGGAAGCTGCTCGAAATTGTTGCAGTATCCTCTTAGGCTTCCTTCCCATCGACACGCTCCGGCACGACGCGCTTTCCTGCGATCCGCGACCGGTTCGGTCCGGGGGCGTGCAGGCGTCGGCAATAGCCGCCCCGTGCCCACGGATGTCGAGGAGAACAGGAACTTCAGGCTGCCCCCAGAACCGTATCGCAATCACGGACCGCAAGCATCTGAGATACAGTCGCCTTTACCGGCGCAATCGTTGACAAGCGTCTTTCTGGCCGGTCACGTTGAGCGCCATGTATCACCGGCGTCGCATCGGTTGCCTCCATCGGCGTTGCAATCGCTTTCGACCCTCGCGATCGTCACGTGCGCACCGAGATGGATTGACCGAGATTTGCTTGAATGTCTGTCGTTGTTGAAGTCGACGCCCGGACGGAAACGGTGAGCTTGGCCGACAGGAAGCCTGGTCCACTATGTCAGTTCCACGTCGGCGTGCAGCTCAAGCACTTCCAAGCGTCAGCGCCAGATACACGCCAACGAAACGAGCAGAATGACGATTAGACCTATCCTACGCGGCGGGATAGGCTGGCACAATGACCGAGACCAACCTCTACCCGCCAATCAACACCCTGAAACGTGTTTGCGAAGACGTTTGGGTTGTCGACGGACCTGGGATCGAGTTTGGCCCGCCGATCATAAAGATGACGTTCCCCACGCGCATGACGATCCTCCGCCTGAACAGGCAGGATCTTTTTATCCATTCACCGACGGAATTGACCGCCGATTTGAAAGCCGCCGTCGAAGACGTCGGGGTACCAAGATGGATCATCGGACCCAACAAAATCCACTACTGGTGGATCGGCGCCTGGCACCACGCTTTTCCCAGCGCCACTGTCTATCTCGCGCCCGGAATTGTCGAGCGCGCTGGCGAAAGGATCACCTTCCCGCACCTGCCGCTTGATGCACGGTCCGGGTACCCGTGGGATAGCGAGATCACGACCCTGCCGATAGGCGGAAGCTTCATGACGGAGGTCGAAGTCTTTCACAGACCCAGTCGCACGCTGATCCTGACCGACCTCATCGAAAATTTCGAGCCACGGAAATTGACGTGGTGGGGAAGGCTTCTCACCAAGCTCGGCGGCGTCTCCGACCCGGACGGGCAGATGCCGCGGGACATGCGGCTGACATTTCGCAACGAGCGGCAAGCCCTGAAGCAGGCGGTCGAAGAAATGATTGCCTGGGAACCCGAGCGGGTCATTTTTTCCCACGGACGCTGGTATCAGTCGAATGGAACGCAGGAACTGCAAAGGGCCTTTAGATGGTTGCTGCGCTGAGGGCGACGGTGCGTTGACCGACAAACGCCACCGTCACACCGTCGCTCTCGCACGAACCTCGAAATCGCCTGGTCGGTTCAAATCCGTGGCGTCAGTCAGTCAGGCACACGCGCTACGTAGTCCGACGGGCCGGAACGCCAAACAATTGTCAAAGACCGCAATCACCAAGGCGCCGCCCGTGATTGGCGAGTGGACTTCTCCACCCTTCGGGCGACTGCCGCTACTGCCAATGTTCAGAGCGCATTGGCGCCGCACTGCGTGTTTTCCTCTCCGGCAAAATCTGGAGACTGGCCGAAGCCAAACGTCGTCAAGCGCGCGTCTCGTGCGCGGGCGCAATATGCACCATCGCGCCAGTCATTCCAGGCTGCGCACGTACCCGACGTCCCCGTCGATCTCGACCTCAGTTCCCACGTCGGCACACTGATCCTTGAACCTCTGCAGGATCCGAGCGGCATCCGCGCCGCCTACGACCTCCGGCACGACCCGGCTGTCAAGCGCATCGTGTTTCAACGCCTCGACGCCTCCGATCACCACCGGATGGAAGGAGAGGCTCTGCAGCCGCCCCTCGTCCCCGAAAGCGCAAAGCCCAACAACACTCTCCCAGACCTCGCGAGCGCGCCACGGCGATTTCTCGGAGCGCACGTGGAAGATGAAGTTGCCGAGACTGTAGAAGATGGGCCTGCCCTTGTAGATTTCGAGGGGCTGGAGGACGGGCGCTCCGTGGCTGACGAACATGGCCGCGCCGGCATCGATGCAGTTCCTGGCGATCGCACCCACCCAGTCGGGAACGTCGGACCAGACGGAGGCCCAGTGATGGTGGTGCAGATAGGCAATGACGAGACAGCCCTCCTTTGTCGCGGCCTTGATGGCAAGGAGATTGCGGGTAAGGTCGGTGGCATCGATCCTGACGCGCTGGGCAAAGCCGTTGGCGCGCCGGAATATGGCCCGGGCGATCGCGACCTCACGATCGGGATCGACGTCGGGTGTATCGTCCGGCTGGCTGTCATTGCCGAGATCCATGCGGGTATAGCCGACCTCGTCGCGGACGGCCTGCAGGTAGTCGAAGGCCTCGGGATCGACGTCGATGACCTTCGTCAGCTTTAGGCGGTTTACGCCCGGGCGCTCCGGCCGGCCGATGGCGGCGTCAGCGGCATACATGAAGTCCGGGCCGGGTCCCCCGTCCATGGCGACGAGCGCGACCTTGCGCCCGCCAAACGCCCCCTTGCCGGGACGGCCGGCGGCGGTGTGGTTGCGCCCGATGCCGGCATGAAGGAAGCGGCGGCGCTCCACCTCCTCCAGCGTGGAGACAATGCCGGCGGGACCGAGGTCGAAGGCATGGTTGTTCGACAGCGACAGGCCGTGGAAGCCGAGGTCCTGCAGGGCATCGAGCACATTGGGCTGGCTGCAGCCGAAGAAGGCGCCCTTCAGCGGCCATCCGCCATGGCTTCCAAGGATGGTACTCTCGAAGTTAGTGAAGGCGAAGTCGGCGCGGGCGAGCACGTCGCGCACCGCATCGAAGCCGGGCGTGGCGATGGCGCGGGTATCGTGCTTGATGAGGGATTGTCCGGTAACAGCGATCGTGAAGGGGGATGTCATGACAGGCCTTTCCTCGCCGCGCGGGAGGGCGCAGCGTGTGGGGGGTGAAGAGTAGGGAACGGGGAGGACGGCCCTGCCGCGATGACGGCAGGGCCGGGCTCAATGGACGAAGCGGCGCGGGCGCGCGTCGATCAGGCTGCGGGTATAGGGGTTCTGCGAGCGCGCGAATACGAAGCCGGACGGTCCGGCATCCTCGACCCTGCCGTCCTTGAAGATGTAGATCGACGAGCAGAGCGCCTGGACAAGGGCAAGGTCATGCGAGATGAACAGCATGGAGATGCCCTGTTCGGTGATCGTCTCCTTCAGGAGTGCGACGATCTCGGCCTGGACGGAGACGTCGAGGGCCGAGGTTGGCTCGTCGGCAACGAGAAGGCGGGGAGCGGCCAGGAGGGCGCGGGCAATGCAGATACGCTGCTTCTGCCCGCCGGAGAGCTGATGGGGATAGCGGGGCAGAAGGGTGCGGGCAAGGCGCAGCCGGTCGAGCATCGCGCCGATCGCGCCCGCAACGTCGTCCGCCGGGCGATTGCCGAAGCGCACGGCCTCCCTCAGCGTCTCGCTGACGGTGAGGCACGGGTTCAGCGAGACGGCGGGATCCTGGAAGATCATCTGCACCTTGCCGATGAGGCCGCTCCTGCGGCCGGGCCGGCGGATGTCAAACGGCCTTTCCTCGATCGCAAGCGCGCCGGCATCTGCCGTCTCGAGCCCGGCGATGATCCGCCCGATCGTGCTCTTGCCGCTGCCGCTTTCCCCGACGATGCCGGTAATGGCGCCGGGAGCGAGGCCGATCGATACGTTCTCCAGCGCCGGCTTGCGGTTCCTCGGCGCAAACCAGGCAAGACTGCCGCCGGAGAAGACCTTCGTGACATTGCTGGCGGAGAGGATCGGCGAATCCTGCGGGGCAGGGGACGTGCTGGCACTGCCACCTTCCTCCGTCTCCCCATCCGGACCCGCCAACTTCAGCCGCGGGACGGCGGCCAGCAGGCCGCGGGTATAGCTCCGCTCCGGCGCATCGAGGAGTTCGCTCGTGATCCCCTTCTCGACGATCCGGCCATGGCGCAGGACGACGACGCGGTCGGTGACCTCGGCGACGACGCCCATGTCATGGGTGACGAGGATGATCGAGACGCCGGTGTCGTCCACCAGATCACGCAGGAGACCGAGGATCTGTTTTTGCACGGTTGCGTCGAGGGCCGAGGTCGGTTCGTCGGCGATGATCATGTCGGGTGCGCCGGCAAGGGCGATGGCGATGACGATGCGCTGGCGCTGCCCGCCGGAGAACTGATGGGGATAGTGGTCGTAGCGGTCAGCGGCATTGGTGATTCCGACGCGGGCGAGAAGATTCAGCGCAATGGTGCGCGCCTCTTTGCGCAGCGGTCCATCGTTGTTAGCAACGACCGCCTCCTCGACCTGCCGGCCGACGGCCATCAGCGGATCGAGGGATGCCGTATGATCCTGGAAGATCGCCGAGATCCGCCGCCCGCGCAGCTTTGTCCATTCGCGCATACCCATCCCCTTAAGCGGCATGCCGTCGAAGACAATGCTGCCGGCGGTCTGTTCGAACTCGGTGGCAAGAAGCCCGAGGACAGCATTGCCGAGTGTCGACTTGCCTGCGCCGGATTCGCCGATCAGCCCGAGAACCTCGCTGCGGTGAAGATCGAGGTTCACCTCATGGAGGATGGTTGCGGCGCCGGCGCCGGCGCCCGCGCTTCCGCCACTTCCAGCACCCCGGTGCTTGATGGTGAGATTTCTGACGGTGAGCAGGGGCGCGCGCCCGGCTTCGTGGGCCGCTTCTTCGATGCTGTCATGCGTCATGGGACAGGCTCCTCGGGTTGAGGCGGCGGCGGATGTCCTCGCCGACGAAGTTGATGCTGGCGATAAGGCCGAAGAGGGCAAGGCCGGGAAAGAGGCTGATCCAGTACTGTCCGGTGAGCAGATACTGGAAGCCGTTGGCGACGGTCGAGCCGAGGGAGGGCTTGTCGATCGGAACCCCAAGGCCCAGGAAGGAGAGCGTCGCCTCAAGCGCGACGGCATGGCCGAGCTCGATCGGGATCAGCGTGATAGCCGGGGCAATGCTGTTGGGCAGCAGATGTCGGAAAATGATCCGCTCGATCGGGAGACGCAAGAGTCGGGCCGCGTCCATATAGGGCTTGCGGATTTCCGAGAGCGCCACCCCCCGGGCAAGCCGTGCATAGCTTGCCCATTGGACGATAACGATCGCAAGGATGATGCGGTCAACGCCGGGGCCTAGCGTGACGATGGCAATGAGAGCGACGAGAATGGTCGGAAGGCTGAGCTGCAAGTCGACGATCCGCATGATCAGTGCATCGACCCATTTGCCGAAGTAGGCGGCGCTGACCCCAAGTGTCAGTCCTATGAAGGCAGCCGCTGCGGTGCTGACGAGCGCGACCAGGAGGGAAAGGCGAAGGCCGTATAGCACGGTGCTGACGATGTCGCGGCCAAGGCCGTCCGTGCCGAGGAGATAGAGATACCCCGCCCCGCTGATCGTCCCGGGAGGAGACGAGGCCTCCCAGGCCTGGATCTGCAGCGGATCATAGGGGTTCTGTGGCGCGATGAAGGGCGCGGCAAGGGCAAGGAGCACATATGCGGCAAGCAGCAGCACCGAGAGACTGACGCGATAGTGCCAGGATGCCTTGCAGAGCGCGCGGAGGGTCTGGACGTTCATGGTGATCCTTTCAGGCGGAGCGGCGCACGCGCGGGTCGAGCACGGCATAGAGCAGGTCGACGAGGGCGTTGAGCAGGACGAAGGCGACACAAATAAAGGTCAGCGTCGCCATGACGACGGGCCGGTCGAGTAGCTGGATGGAATCGATCAGCAGCTTGCCCACGCCCGGCCAGGCGAAGATCGTCTCCACCACGACGGCAAAGGCGAGCATGCCGCCGAACTGCATGCCGACGATCGTGACGATGGGAATGCTGATATTGGGAAGGGTATGTCGGAAGAGGATGCGCTGCGGTGACAGTCCCTTGGCCCGGCAGAAGCGGATGAAATCCTGACCCTCCACCTCGATCGTTCCGGCCCGCGCAAGCCGGGCGACCAGTGCGATGTTCGGAACGGCAAGGGCAAGGGCGGGAAGAGCAATATGACGAAGGCCGTCCAGGGTGAGGAAGCTCCATTCCTCGCTAAAGAAGGCATTGGTCTGCCCTCGCCCACCCGGCGGCAGCCAGCCGAGCGCGATGGCGCCGATCAGGATGAGCATCATGCTCAGCCAAAAGGAGGGAATGCTGAGGGCAAAGACGCTGGCCTTGAGGACGAGCCTGTCGACGAGCCCGCCCTGCCGGCGCCCGGCATGAAGGCCAAGGAGCGTGCCACAGGGAGCCGCGACGAGCATGGCGACCGTGGCAAGCTCGAAGGTTGCCGGCAACTTGCTCAGGACCAGCGGGAAGGCGGGCAGGTGATAGATATAGGACGTGCCGAACCTGCCGGTTACGACATTGCCCATGAAGACGAGGTACTGCCACCAGAGCGGCTGGTCGAGGCCAAGGGCGATGGTGGCGTTGCGGATGTCCTCGGCGGTGGCCGTCTCGGCATTGACGATGTTGAAGACGGGATTGCCGATGCTATGGATGCCGACAAAGCCGATCACCGACATGACGAGGAGGAGAAGGAAGGCCTGTGAAAGCCTTCCGACGATGGTGCTGATCATGGCCGCGTCCTCACATGGGCGCCGGGACAGCCTGCATGGCCGTCGTCCAGCCGCGCGGATGGACGGCATAGGCGCCAACCTTCTTTCCGTGCCCGACGATCAGGTGGAAATGGTAGAGCGGCAGCATCGGATAGTCGGCCATGACGAACTCAGTCGCTTTGGCGATTGCAGCATTGCGCTCCGGCCCATCCTCCATGTCGAGGGCCTTGGCCAGCATCGCGTCGAACTCAGGATTGCCGTACCTGCCGTAGTTGAGCGAGCCCGATCCTGTCTTGTCGTCGCGCGAGCCAAGAAGTGCCTGGAGGCAGAAGCCGACCGCCTCGCCCGAGCAACCGCCATACCAGACCGGGTACTCACCATTGGAGCGCTTGGTGGCAAAGACCGAGAAGGGGGCGACCACGGGCTGGGCGCTCACCCCGATCCGAGCCCAGTTCTGCGCGATCGACTGGAGGGACTCGCCGTCACCCGGATAACGGCCGGCAGGGCCCGCGAGAACCAGCTTGAAGCCGCCGGTGTAGCCGGCCTCGGCAAGAAGGGCCTTTGCCTTTTCGTAGTCGGGCGAACTTACCTTGAGGTTCTCCGACGTCCCTGCCATGCCCGGGGGAAAGAGTTGCGAGGCGGCCGTGCCATAGCCAAGCAGGATGCGGTCGGTGATGAAGGCGCGGTCGGTGGCAAGGGTGAGCGCCTCGCGCACGCGCTTGTCGCGGAAGGGATTGGCAATCGGTTTGCCCGACTGGTCCGTGACCCCGGGGGCGGCTTCGTCCGCGATGTCGAATTGCAGGAAGTTGGAGCGGGCGGCGCTCGTGCTTTCGACCTTGAGACCACGCTGCTTCAGACCCTCGACGTCGCGGGCCGGGATATAGTCGGCGATGTCGACATCGCCGGTCGTCAGCGCCGCCACGCGGGCCGCCGGGCTTTCGATGACACGGAAGACGACATTGTCCCAGGCGGGCGTGCCACCCCAATAGGCATCGTTCCTCGTAAGGGTCAGAACCTCGCCCGACTGCCAGCTCTTGAACCTGTAGGGACCGGTTCCGATCGGCTGCGTGCCGGCATTGAGCGCCTCCGTCGTGACAAAGCCGTCTGCCTTGTCCTTCATGATGAAGATGGAGGTCAGCGACAGCGGTAGGGTCGGAATGTCCTCGCTCGTCTCGATGACCACAGTCATGGGGTCCGGGGTCGTCACTGCCTTGATCGCCTGCGTATAGGATTGGAAGCCCCCGCTCGGAGGCTTGAGAAAGTCGCGGATGCGCTCGATCGAGTAGATGACGTCCTTTGCCGTGAACGGGGAGCCGTCATGGAACGTCACACCCTCGCGTAGCTTGAATTCCCAGCGCGTCTCGGAGAGCCGCTTCCAGGATACGGCAAGGCCCGGCTGCGGGTTCAACCGCTCATCCTGGTTTACCAGCCGTTCGTAGATGTGAGAGAGCAGCGAATTGTTCTCGTTGAGGTCCGCGTAGTGCGGATCGAGCGTCATCAGCTTCATCTGCGTTCCGACGCGAAGGTCCTCGGCCTGTGCGATGCTTGCGACGAACCCTGCGAACAGGGCGATTACGACTGCTCCGGCAAGGGCTGCCGGCCGGAATCGATGCATGAATGTCATTATGGTGTTCCCTCCTTGAGATTTTTTGATTACCTGAGGCATGAAAGGGTGCTGCCGCGCACGACGCACAGGCCCGCTATCCACGGGGCAGGGGTGTCCTGCTCGGTGGCAAGGTCGTGCGGCGTCCAGATCGCTGAAACGGGTCGAGCCGTGTCGAAGCGGCTATGGCACCAGCGACGCGATGGGGAGGTTTCTATGGGTGATTGCAGGCAAAGTTCTGCTATTCTCAGAATCAGCCATGATCCGAGCTCCTTACAGCTTGGTTGTGGTCAGGCCGGAGGGTGTGCTGCAACACGCCTTCTGGCCGTCTGCTGTGCATGACCTACAGGAAGAAGCGATGATGCGCAACACAAATCACCATGGTTTGGTGATATGAAGCCAATACAGTGCAAATTGGCGCGCACCGCGTTGGGTTGGGGTGTCGTTGAACTCGCAAAAGCTGCGAAAGTCTCTACCCAAACCATTGTTCGACTGGAGCGAGGAGAAGAACTGCGTAAAACTACTCTCGAACGTATCACGCAAGTGCTCGAAAATGGTGGGATCGAATTTATCCCTGAGAATGGCGGCGGCGTTGGCGTTCGGTTTCGGGATCCGACATAGCATCATCATTAACGGCCAGCCTAAGCGCATCCTAATAGAGGCGCGCGTACACGGTTTAAGTCCTGTCCAACCTCTCTGCAAAATCGCTAGATTGGCCGAATCTATGCCGATCAGTGAGTTCTAAAATTGACATTATAAAGCCGCAGACTCAGCCAGGAGCACTTCGTACCGAATGCAGAACACCCGGTTGTCCCTCCAAAAGTCTGATGGAGGATCGCCATCCTTGCGAGATTCTATAACTGTTAGACAGTAGCATTGCATTCGCACGACTCCTTTGCTAAGGCGCCCAGCGCAATGCAGAACCATCGCAGGCGATGCAAGCTTAAGAAAGAGTATTGGGGCGTAGCCAAGCGGTAAGGCAGCGGTTTTTGGTACCGCCATTCCCAGGTTCGAATCCTGGCGCCCCAGCCATTCCCTCTTTTGTCAAGGGAGATCTAGGTTTCCCCACTGTGTTGGGCGAATGTTTGATAACTGAGAACATGTGCGGCAACGCAATGAACTGCGCAGCTAGCGCATTGGAAAGACGATTGGAAATGGACGTCCGCATCTATGCGATCAATCTCGACCGCTCGGCTAATCACTGGAACATGTTATTCCGTAGAGCGGAGGTCCTGACTCCTCCTCCTGTGCGCATTTCTGGCATTGACGGAGGGAAGACGCCGCCAACAGAGCGCATTGAGACTGTGGTGCCAATACCTCTCCGCAATAATGGTCGCACCATCTTGCTTGGCGAGTACGGCTGTTATCGTAGCCATCTAGAGACCTCTCCGTCTTTCTCTATATTGGTGAACCTACAGGTGTGATCGTCGAGGACAACATCGAGCTTCATACCAATCTCATCGCTCAGGCCACCGCTGCCGTCGAAGCGCTTCCCGGCGCGGATGCAATCAAACTTTTCAATCATCGCATCGTAGGTTTCAGGTGCATTGTCATATCACGGCTTGGCGACAAGATCGGCCGCGCAGCACATGGCCCTCAAGGCTCTGCGCATGCTATATCGTCACCCGATAAGGCGCGCAGAGACTGCTCACTGGTTTGAAAACAATGAATTACCTTTGGGACATAGTGCTGGAGAGAGGTTTGGCTTCCGGTATGCGAATCTACACCACGCGCCAATTTTTAGCCGCGCCAACACGCGATGTTACGAAGGTTGCAAGGCGTTCGGTCTATCGAGCGTCGAAGTTTCACTGGTGGAACCGGCTAAGAATTTATGGCATCTGCGTGATCGAAACTGCGCACAGGATCGCATATGCACGCCTTGACTAATTTTCGGACAATATCAGGCGAACAGGTGCGCGTTCTTCTGTTCCCAGCGTTGTGGGCTCTCATGGCCTCCGCCATGCTGGTCGAAAGCGACGTCTACCGGTACGTCACTATCGTCCTTGTTGTTTTTGCCGTTATTAGACGGGGAGCAGACGCCAAGCGGGTCTCCCGCGATTGGCTTGCGCTTGTGTGCTATGCTTGGTCCATCTATGTCGCTATTCGATTTTTGTTTGGAGTTTTGATTTCGGGGGACAAAGGCACCTCTGAATGGCTCTATGTCTTTCCGGTCTTCTTTCCCTTTGCGGGCGTTGCCCTATATGCGACGCGACGTTGTATTCTCCCAGCGGCAGCTCTTCTCCTCATCTGCGGCTTCGTCGGTCTATTTTTCACTCTGGATTTTTTTGTGATCTCTACGGGAAAACGGGCTGCCCCCCTTTTCCATCATAATTCCATCCATGCCGGGATCGGAGCCGGCATGCTTTTTCTGACAGCGCTTTTTTGGGTACTTCATGCTGCAGAGACTGGCCGCCTGAGGGGCGATCACAAGTGGCCTCAACTAGCGCTTGGGGGCGCAACCGCGGCCCTCAGCCTCTTCGGCATGCTGGGCTCGCAGTCCAAAGGGGCATGGCTTGCACTCGCCACGACAATCACATTCATGAGTATCTTGATGCTGTTACACTATGTTGGCAGATGGCGATTGCTTCTATTGGGAGGCTCGTTGCTGGTCGCAGTTGCCATCGCGACCATCGCCACCCCCTATGTGGAGAAAGTTGCGGGAACAACAATGGATGCAGCCGAGAGGCTGATTGACGATACCCTCACTGCGCGGGGACCGCTCTCTGCGATACAGAGGTCGATTGCTGATCCGACAACTCCGTCATCGATGCGCGAACGTCTCAAGTTGTGGTCGAACGCAAGAGAGTTAATACAGGAAGCGCCTTGGATCGGCTGGGGCAATGCGTGGCTTGTTCAGTGGAGAAAGACGACCTATTCGGGTGTCGGTTACAACCTGATGCATAACGGCTACCTTGAGATCATGGTCCGCCACGGACTTCTTGGTATCACGTTCCTGCTTGTCTTCGTCATTGCTGCGGTCTATAGCGTGAATGACGCTCGTCGTCGCAACGTGATCTCTTCAAGCCTCGCCGTCTATCTCTATAGTATAAGTTTCTTCTTTTTCTGCACAATTACCACAAACTCCAACAATCGGTTAGCGATCGGGGAATCCTTTTTTATCGTCGCAGCGGCGGCCGTGTTTGCTATCAGGCTTGCCATGAAAGAGGTATGCGATTGCCCTGACAGATACTCCGATCGTATATGATTCAAGGACTGCGGCCCAACAAGATATGTGATATGCTGAGCACTGGCATCGGCTTTCGCTCGCGCGGGGATCAAGCACGGCCCACGGCGACATCAAGAGTCTGATTGGGCTGAGCCCTCCATCGAATTGAAGAAGCCGCGCTGCGGAACAGACCCCGCGCATATAGCAAGTTCACCTCGACGCCATGACGAGTGGAGACCGGATCGCTTCCGGCGCTGGAGGCAACCATCGGCCCCGAGACCAAGGGCTGACACCGCCATTCTAGCCAGCCAGCCGGCCGCATCCGCTGTTGCCCGACAAGGTCCGCGAGGGGCTCCCCGTGCCCGTGCTGAATAGGTTATCCTCTGGCGGCCCCGAGGGGCTCGCTTTGGGCAGAAATTCCAGAACGCCACGGTTTTGTCGCCACCTGGTACAATCACTTCGCCCGGGGGCGGAAAGCCGGATCTGCGATCGGCTGCTTGAAGCCGTTTCGGAGACTTACGATGGCGACATAGTCAGAATCGACTCGACCTATATCCGCGTTAACCAGCGCGCGGCCACGGGAAACGGGGCATGCATACGAAGGCGGCATGGGGTGTTCCCGCAGCGGACTTACGAGCAGAATCGACACCCTCGTCGATGCCGAAGGTTTTTCCGTCACCCCTCGTCCGACCGGCAGACAGATTGCTCTGATCCCCAAAATCTGTTTGCCCGATTCGGCATGGAGCTTTAGAGATCAGCGATGGTGGCGCGATGAGGAGCCAGTTTTCTCCTGCCGATCTTTTGAAATGGTTTGATTGCAGTGTATGGGCTACCAGGACTTGAAGTTATGAAAGCGGTGTGAATGTGAGAGCGTTCAGTCAGCGGCGGCGATGATGATATGACAGACGACTACGTGCTGAGGGTTCTGGAAATCCCACGTATGGGCAAGCGCTTTTTGGCGTTGGCCGTGGACGCGATGCTATGCGCTTTGACAGTATGGTTCGCTTTTTGTCTCAGACTCGACGGCTGGGTGGCTATCTCGGGCGTACAATGGATTGCGATACTTGCATCAATAGCAATCGCTATTCCAATATTTGTGCGCTTAGGTCTCTATAGAGCGATCTTCCGCTTCATTGGCTGGTCCGCTTACTTCTCAATCGTCAAGGCGGTGTCACTCTACGGGCTAATCTACCTGACAGTGTTTACGTCTATAAGTGTTCCTGGCATCCCCAGGACCGTTGGCATCTTGCAGCCTCTACTGCTGCTCATTGCTGTCGGCATGTCCCGGTTGGTTGTTCGCTATTTTTTGGGCGAATCCTACCGGCGGATATTGAGCGGTAAATCGCGCTATAGTGTGCTGATATATGGCGCGGGATTGACCGGCCGCCAGCTAGCAAGCGCTCTTGAAAATGCAGGCGACCAGAGGGTTGTTGGTTATCTCGACGATGATGCCACGCTCCACGGCTCCTTGATCAATGGCATAAGGGTATATAGTCCCAGCGATCTTAGCACCTTGGTATTCAAGCATGAGGTGAAGACGGTTCTGCTGGCTCTTCCGACGCTCAAGGCATCGCGACGGAAAGACATTATTGAAAGTCTCCGAGGTAAGCGCGTTGCTGTTCGCCTTGCTCCGAATGTGAGCGAAATTGCCAAGGGGAAACTCGATTCTTCAGCCTTTCAAGAGCTTGATGCAAATGATCTATTAGGTCGTGAACCTGTCAGCCCAGACGGAGATTTGCTGGGTCGCGATATCAAGGATAAAACGGTCCTCGTGACGGGGGCGGGCGGATCAATCGGTAGGGAGCTGTGTCGCCAGATTATGGCCGTTAGGCCGCTGAAGTTGTTGCTGATTGAGCAGAGTGAGTTTGCACTCTATTCCATCCACGCAGAGCTACTTCGCCATTTCGCTGAGGCTGAAACTATAGTCGTTCCAATGCTGGCGTCAGTACGGGACGAGAGGAGAATCCTGGATATCCTCACTAGCTGGAGTGTGGATACTATCTATCACGCCGCAGCGTACAAGCATGTGCCCTTGGTAGAGCACAACCCCATAGAGGGCATTCGCAACAATGTCTTCGGCACATTGGTCAGTGCAAAGGCTGCCATGTCGGCGGGTGTTGCTCGCTTCGTTCTCGTAAGTACTGACAAAGCCGTGCGTCCAACGAATGTAATGGGGGCCAGCAAGAGGCTGGCTGAAATGGCCTTACAAGCATTGGCGGAAGGAAGCGGCTCAACCAACTTTTCCATGGTCCGTTTTGGCAATGTGCTTGGATCCTCGGGGTCCGTAGTACCATTGTTTAGGGAGCAGATCCGCAGTGGCGGTCCGATCACTTTGACACATCCGGAAATCACGCGCTTTTTTATGACGATACCGGAGGCTTCACAGCTAGTTATCCAAGCGGGAGCCATGGCCGAAGGCGGTGAAGTCTTTGTTCTAGACATGGGTGAGCCTGTGAAAATCATTGATCTAGCGCGGCGTATGGTGGAGTTGTCTGGTCTCACGGTCAGGGACGATTCAAACCCCGACGGGGATATTGAAATCGTAACAACCGGTCTTCGTCCTGCCGAGAAACTTTACGAAGAACTGCTGATAGGCGATAGTCCGGCGCCAAGCTCGCATCCGCTAATCATGCGCGCGCGCGAAGATTTTTTGCCTTGGATTACCTTAGAGCCTTCGCTTCAGCGTCTTGAGCATTTGACGAATAATGGGGATGTCGAGGGCGCGAAGGAGCTGCTCAAGTCATTAGTGTCAGGCTATAGGCCTTCTCCCGACGTTCATGACGTTGTGTGGAACAGGCGTGCATTCGTCAGTACTAAGTGAACATTGCTGCGGTGGGATCGTGTGTAAAGTACGTGTCCAAGCCAGATGTCGTCGAATGCTGGCGACAGTCATAGAAGTCAACACAACTGCAGCATTAAAGGCGGTGGAATTGATTTTGGCGCCGGGTGGGCGCTAGTAACTTGCTCAGTAGGGGGTGTCTTTGATAGTGATGCTCGCCTTTTGCCTACAACGTGTATCATGAGGGGGGGGGATTGATGTCTGATGGCTATCCGGAGAACGGCGAAATTAACCTGTTTGACTTATGTGAATTGCTGTGGGACCAAAAATGGGTTGTGGCTATCGTAATGGGTGTGGTGATTGTGAGTGGGCTCGCTTATTCGCAGATTGTCGTGCACCAGTATGAGGTAACAATCCCCTATAAGGTTAACATTTATCCGGTATCTGAGCGGGAACTTTGTAGTAATGACGCCGCATGTCTTGAGTTTCGCACGGCGAATGAGATGGCTGACTATCTGAAAGATGATTGGACCGTTGATAGCAAAAATTTCACTATGAGGCTGGTTACAGACAATCCGTCTTCAGTTGCGGACTATGATGCTGCTAAAAAGGAGCTTGCAAAAACGTTTACGTCTGAGGTGTACCGGAAAGCAAAAGCAGATATCGCGTTGATAACAGGGGGGTTAGACGAGCATATGCAAAGCGCCGATGTCGTTGCTGCCGATTTGCTTAATGCCAAGAGGGTGATACGAGACGTAGATGGCGGACAGAACGCAGTCGATTTTGGTTCAGTTCTCATCGTGAGAAATTCTCCCAGAGTCGGGTTGATCTTGGCTTTATCTGCATTGCTTGGGGGATTCGGTAGCGCGCTGTACGCCATAGTGCTAAACGCTTTCCGCAAACGGCGGGAACGGGTGTTGATGAATGTCCGCTTAAGATGACGGTAGTCGTGCCTCAATACCGGAAGTAATGGTCGGCTAGTTTGATGGATGCATTTTGCTTCAGCGCATAAAGGCATGAAGCACGCTTATGGTATCGACTGGATACCGTCTTGCGGTCGAAGCGCTTGGTGTAGGGTAAGGTTGTCTTGATCGTCTCCGGAACGCGGTTACAGCCACTGACTTTGATTCAATACGAGACGCCGTTTTGGGGCAAATGTAGGTGGCGAACTTGAACACGTATGTGAACTGTCTGAGTTATAAATGAAAAAGGTCCTGTTAGTATTTGGGACAAGGCCGGAAGCCATCAAGATGGCGCCAGTCTATAAAATGCTGAATGAATCGCCTGACCTCAATGTCCAAGTAGCGGTCACGGCTCAGCATCGGGAAATGCTCGACCAAGTGTTGGGTCTGTTTAAGATAGCTCCTTGTTACGACCTCAACGTGATGAAGCCAGGACAGGGGCTCACGGAAATCACTACGGCGGTGCTTGTCGGCCTTAAGGCGATATTGGAAGAATTTTCTCCTGATCTGCTGCTTGTCCATGGCGATACAACGACCACGCTTGCGGCCTCGCTTGCTGCGTATTATCAGCAAATCCCCGTTGGTCATGTCGAAGCAGGTCTGCGTACGGGCAACATTTACTCTCCTTGGCCCGAGGAGATTAATCGCAAGGTCGCCGGGACTATCGCACGTTTACATTTCGCGCCGACCCAGATGTCAGCGGCCAATCTGATCGCCGAAGGAGTGGCGCCTGAAGCGGTCATAGTGACTGGCAACACTGTGATCGACGCGCTGCTAGAGGTTGAGCTTCGACTTAAAAGCAACGAGGCGCAGAGCGAGGGTTTCGATATCGCCTTCGGGCTTGATCCATCGAAGCGAATGATCCTTGTAACTGGGCATCGACGCGAGAGCTTTGGAGACGGTTTTCAGCGAATTTGCGATGCTCTCGCTACGCTAGCTAAACGGGAGGACGTTCAGATTGTATTTCCAGTACATTTAAACCCAAACGTGAAGGGTCCGGTCGAATCCAAGCTTGGGGCTTTGGAGCGGGTGCGTCTCATTTCGCCGCAGGGTTACCTGCCATTCGTTCATCTAATGCGTCGTGCTGACATTATCTTAACCGATTCGGGAGGGGTGCAGGAGGAGGCGCCTTCGCTGGGTAAGCCTGTCTTGGTAATGCGCGACACGACGGAGCGCCCTGAGGCGGTCGACGCCGGCACAGTTAAGCTGGTGGGCACTGACTCTGCTCAGATTGTTCGTTGGGCTTCGGCTCTTTTGGATGACGCTTCAACTTATGGGATGATGGCCCGAGCGCACAATCCGTATGGCGATGGCTTAGCTGCGCAGCGTATCCGTAACGCAATTCTCGATTTTTTTGGCCTCGACAAGGTATGAAGTGATGCCCGGAGTATCTTTAAAACGCATTTCAGTTATAGGGCTTGGCTATATCGGGCTCCCGACAGCTGCAATGTTCGCCTCGCGACGGATTGAGGTCGTCGGTGTCGATGTGAATCTCGCCGCGGTTGATAGTATCAACCGCGGCGAGATTCACATCGTGGAACCTGATCTCGACATTCTGGTGCGGGCGGTAGTGCGGGAAGGTTATCTGCGAGCCACCACAGAGCCGGAACCAGCCGACGCCTTCCTTATTGCCGTACCCACTCCGTTCAAGGGTGCCAAGTACGAACCTGATCTTAGCTACATTGAATCCGCGTCACGGGCGATCGCTCCGGTCTTGCGACCCGGCAACCTCGTGATCCTCGAATCTACCTCACCTGTCGGCGCGACCGAGGCTATGGCAGGGTGGCTGGCGGAGGCACGCCCGGACCTGAGTTTCCCACAGGATGCGGGCGAAGCTTCCGACATCCGTATTGCGCATTGCCCCGAACGCGTGCTGCCCGGCAAGGTTATGCAGGAACTAATCACGAATGACCGAGTGATCGGCGGCATGACGCCGACCTGTTCCGCCTGCGCTGTGGCACTTTACAGCGCCTTTGTTACGGGCGAGTGCGTTATTGCCAGTGGCCCAAATGTTGCCGAGATGGCGAAACTGACGGAAAACAGCTTCCGTGACGTAAATATCGCCTTTGCTAATGAGCTTTCATTGATCTGCGACCGGCTTCAAATAGACGTGTGGGAGCTAATTCGACTTGCTAACCGTCATCCCAGAGTGAACATTTTGCAACCCGGGCCCGGCGTCGGGGGGCACTGCATTGCCGTCGATCCATGGTTCATCGTGTCCTCTGCCCGTGAGGAGGCTCGCCTCATACGAACTGCGCGCGAAGTCAACGACAGCAAGCCCGAATGGGTACTGAACAAGATCCATGCGGCAATCGGTGCGCATCTGATCGAACATCCAGGCAAAACAGCGCGGGACGTGACGGTGGCTGTGTATGGTCTTGCTTTCAAGCCAGACATTGATGACTTGCGGGAAAGCCCGGCGTTGGAAATTGCGCGAAGGTTATCAGAGAGGGAGGCTTGTAGTATTCTTGGTGTTGAGCCGTACATTGATCAAGACATACCTCCATTCGTTGACAGAATCGAGCTAACAACGTTTGAAGATGCTTCGGTTAGAGCAGATATCCACGTCCTGTTGGTAGACCACGCGTTATTCAAACGCACCGTTCCGCTACAAGGGACTATTATCGACACCAGGGGAAGTTGGAGCCGCTGAATGAATGACAGTATAAACCTACGGAATTTTGCGAATGTTAACGAATAGCACCATTCTAGTCACCGGTGGTACCGGATCGTTCGGCAATTCGTTTGTGCCAATGACGCTTGAGCGGTTCAATCCCAAAAAGATTATCATATTCTCACGCGACGAGATGAAGCAGTGGGATATGAGCAAAAAGTTTGAAGGCGATTCCCGTGTCCGATTCTTTATCGGAGATGTAAGGGATCGTGAGCGTTTGTACCGGGCTTTTGATGGTGTAGATTACGTCGTGCACGCAGCGGCAACCAAAATCGTGCCAACAGCTGAATACAACCCATTTGAGTGCATCAAAACAAACGTGAATGGTGCGATGAATGTGATCGATGCGGCGATTGACACCGGCGTAAAAAAAGTCGTCGCTTTGTCCACAGACAAAGCATCGAGCCCGGTTAACTTGTACGGTGCCTCAAAGCTTGCGTCTGATAAGCTGTTCGTAGCCGGGAACGCTTACTCTGGTGAACACGATACCCATTTTTCGGTGGTGCGCTACGGTAACGTCATGGGCTCACGCGGATCGGTCATTCCCTTTTTCATGTCGATAAAGGACAAGGGCGTGCTGCCGATCACAGATCCCCGAATGACGCGTTTCATGATTTCGCTAGATCAGGGTGTTGAGCTTGTCTGGCATGCATTCTCCGACATGGTAGGGGGCGAAATTTATGTCAAAAAAATCCCATCCATGAACATAATGGATATCGCTAAGGTTATCGCGCCTGACGCACAGCATACTATCGTTGGCATACGGCCAGGTGAGAAGCTTCATGAGCAGATGATCGGCAAAGAGGATGGTCCGTACACTTACGAGTACGACGAACATTACAAGATTTTGCCCAACATCAACCAGTGGGCTGATGATCCTCAGCGCATTAAAGATGGGCGCAGGGTTTCTGACGATTTCACGTATACAAGTGATCACAACGATACGTGGATGGATAAAGCTGAGCTATCTGACTGGATCAAAGCGAATTTCAAGAAGATAGGAACAATCTGATGATTCCATATGGACGCCAGATTGTTAGCGAGGAGGATATCCAGGCGGTTACGGATGTTTTGCGCTCCGACTATCTAACCCAAGGGCCTGTGGTCTCGCGATTTGAGAAAGCCCTGGCCGAGCGAGTGGGGGCGCACTATGCTGTAGCTGTCAATTCCGCCACTTCGGCCCTACATATCGCGTGTCTAGCGTTAGATCTACAGGCAGGTGATCTCGTCTGGACCTCTCCAATCACTTTTGTCGCCTCCGCAAATTGCGCAAGGTATTGCGGGGCTGATGTGGACTTTGTTGATATTGATCCTAGCACTTTCAATATGTGTTGCGATGCTTTGGCGTCAAAACTTGAGGTCGCGCAGGCAGCTGGCCGATTGCCAAAAATCATTGTCGCAGTGCATATGTGCGGCCAATCTCCCGATATGAGCAGCATTGCAGCCCTCGCGCGAGCTTACGGAGTGCGGCTTATCGAGGATGCCAGCCATTCAATCGGAGCAAAATACCAGGGTTTGCCTGTGGGAAGCGGAGTCTATTCCGACGTCACTGTTTTCAGTTTTCATCCGGTAAAAATCATTACCACTGCCGAAGGCGGCATGGCTGTTACCAACGACGCGCAACTTGCCGCACGGATGGAGCGGCTGCGCAGCCACGGGATTAGCCGCGCCCCTGAGCAGATGACACATGCGCCTGATGGACCGTGGTATTATCAGCAACTGGAACTCGGTTGGAATTATCGAATGACCGAGTTGCAGGCTGCACTTGGATTGAGTCAGCTTGACCGGCTTAATGATTTCATCACGCGGCGACGCACTATTGCGGATCACTACGATCTTGGTCTCAAGAATTTGCCAATCGAACTACCAGGCCGATTGCCTGGCGCGGAATCGTCCTGGCATCTCTACGTGATCCGTCTGCGCGACGAATCGCGGCATCTCCAAGTATTCGAGACCCTTCACGCCAACGGTATCGGGGTAAATCTACACTACATACCGGTCCACCTACAGCCATATTATCGGAAACTTGGCTTTAATTTGGGTGATTTTCCAAAAGCTGAAGACTACTATTCTCGCGCCATCTCAATTCCGCTGCATGCTGGTTTGAGTGATTATGAGCAGGCCGCGGTGATATCAGCAGTTAAGTCCGTCGTTGGTTGAGGCACATGTCGCAAGATATCATCATTGTGATGCAGGCCCGGACAAATTCAACTCGGCTCCCCGCGAAAGTGTTATTAGATTTTCTCGGTACGCCTATAGCTGTGTTGGCCGCAAAGCGAGCAGCCAATCGGGGACATCGACTAATACTTGCCACATCGGCTGGGAGATCCGACGACGCCCTGGCGGAATTGGCGAATATCCATGGATTGAGGTGTTATAGAGGGGCGCTCGACGACGTCCTTGGTCGATTTGTTGGGGCGCTTGAAGGTTGTCAGGATGATGAGATAGTCGTCCGCTTGACCGCCGACAACTTGGTCCCGGATGGGGAGTTGATCGCAGAGGTGGTCGCCGACTTTAGGCGTCGGGGCCTTAACTACCTCACCACTTCGGATCCTGCATCCGGCTTGCCCCACGGTTGTTCTGTAGAAGTCTCGCGGGTTGGGATTATTCGCCAAGCTGGCATCGAAGCGAAAACGCCCTTCGAGCGGGAGCATGTTATGCCCTGGATAAGGGCTCGAAAAGGAAGTTTCATCTTCGACAAATTCGCAGGTATGAATCGCGGCCATACACGGTGTACGATTGACTGTCTTGATGATTATCTCCAGCTGTTACATGACTTCCCACGCAATCATGATCCTGTCTCAGTGAGCTGGCGTGATATTGTACATTCGTTGCGGATATGGGGTGATAAATGTTGGCCCGAACGATCCGCCGATAAATTAGTGCTGGGGACAGCCCAATTCGGCATGCCCTACGGTATTGTGCGCGCCAACGAGCCCGACGAAGCCGAAAGCATGCAATTGATCAAGATCGCCATCGCATCAGGCATCAATTGGTTGGATACGGCCCGGGCTTATGGTCGTAGCGAAGACGTAGTTGGAAAAGTCAATGCGACTGGTTGGTCTGGACGCTGTAGGATTGTTACAAAGCTCTCACCTATGGCCGAATGTTCCCCTAATGCTGCCCCCGAGTTGGCGGAAGCAATAGCCGAGAACAGCTTGCGTGCCTCTTGTATAGCATTGCAGCGCAAGGCGCTCGACACTGTTCTCTTGCACCGTGCCGCACATATTGGGATGTGGGGTGGTCATGTATTTGAGATTCTAAAAACCTGGAAAAAAAAAGGTTTGCTGAATACAATAGGTGTTTCTGTCCAAACTCCGGAAGAGCTAATTTTAGCAATAAAGGACGTCAACATTGAGCACGTCCAGATTCCCTTTAATATACTTGATTACCGCTGGGAAACAGCGATTAATATGCTGCGCTTGCTACGAGATCAACGTCGGCTGACCGTTCATGTGCGCAGTGCTTTTCTACAGGGGTTGCTCTTGTCAGACGATCTCGAAGCTTGGCAGTGCGCTCATGTGCCTAATGCAACTCAAATACGATCATGGCTCATCGCGCAAACTGCAGCTACCGGATATGAGGACGTCGCTGCGCTTTGCTTGGCATTCTTGCGAAGCCATAACTGGATCGATGGTGTTGTCGTTGGGTTCGACAATGTAAGGCAGCTTGAACAGGTCTTGATGTCGGCGAACCAGCCGCTTTTGACCCAACAGCAGCTTGAAACGCTAACACAAGCTAGACCTGTACTATCAGTTAAGTCACTAGACCCTTCTCAATGGAAATCTCGTGATAGGGTGGAAAAGTGAGTGCGTCTCTGTGTGGTCGGGTGGCGCTTGTCACCGGCGCAACAGGCTTTCTCGGTCGTGAAATTGCGTTTGCGCTTGGAGCGGCAGGTGCAACGGTTTTAATTAATGGAAGATTTGGCGATTCCTGCGATAAACTCGTTGCCCAGCTACAGGAACGTGGTTTGCGGGCAGAGGCCGCGAATTTCGATTTGACTGATGAACAAGCGGTAGAAACGTTCTTCAGTAGTTTTGGCAGAAATCGTCCGTTGCATATACTGGTGAACAATGCTCATTCAGGTAGGGGCGGTAATTTAGAGACTGCGACATCTGAAGATTTTCGGTCGACCTATGAGATCAATGTGGTTGCCGCACATCGGCTAATAAAATTAGCGATCCCACATTTGCGCCTAGCCGTCGTAGAGAGTGGCGACGCTAGTATCGTTAATTTGATATCGATGTATGGCTTGGTCAGTCCCGATCCCCGTAACTACGACAGCCCTGAAGGAACCAATCCACCCTTCTATGGGGCGGCAAAAGCCGGTCTCGCTCAGCTCACCCGCTACGCGGCCGTCGAACTCGGCTCCCAAGGAATTCGCTGCAACGCAGTAGCGCCAGGACCGTTTCCGTCGCCGGAGGCCTATGAACGTGCGCCGGCGTTGATGCAACGTCTTCTCGACAGGGTTCCGCTGGGGAGATTAGGGCGAGCCGCTGAGGTTGCCGCACCCATTTCATTTCTGGCTTCTCCCGCAGCATCATTTATCACGGGTGCCATTCTCCCTATCGATGGGGGATGGACTGCATGGTAGCCACCCCAACGGTTGCTTTCCGTACCGATGCTTCACCTGAAATTGGCAACGGCCATGTCATGCGGTGTTTGGCCTTGGCTGGGGCGTTACGCCAACGCGGCGCATTTTGCCAATTCATTTCGCGAGCATATCCTGGTCACTTGGCCGATAAAATCACTGCAGAGGGCTTTGATATAGCCTTGCTGAAGGCTCCAAAAGTTGGAGCCGGAAGTGGCTTGGAACAGGATGCATCTGAAACGTGCGATGTAATTATTAAACCACCAGATTGGGTAGTGGTTGATCATTACGCTCTAGACTACCGGTGGCACCGCGCGTTGCGGGTAGGTCCAACGCGACTGTTTGTGATTGACGACTTGGCTGATCGGTTACATGTAGCAGACCTTCTACTTGACCAAAACCTTGGACGTTTAGCGGCGGACTATGACAGGCTTGTCCCTATGGAGTGTCGCCGCTTGATCGGCCCCACTTATGCGCTTCTGCGACCAGAATTTAGCAGGTGCCGCAAATCTGCGCTTGCGCAGCGCCAGACAAGCGGAATAGGGCACGTGATGATTTCGATGGGCGGGACGGATATTGGCGATGCAACTGCTAGCGTGCTTCAAGTGCTGGCAGGTATTGATCTACCCGAAGATATGCGAATAACTGTGGTAATGGGCAGCCGCGCTCCAACGCTTGTGCATGTGACCGACTTGGCGGCGCGAATGCCTTGGCAAACCGAAGTTCTGGTGGATGTAAGTGATATGGCGGGGCTGATGGCAAAGGCCGATCTCGCCATCGGGGCAGGCGGCGGGACCTCTTGGGAGCGTTGTTGTCTCGGAGTACCTTCGTTGATACTAGTCTTGGCGCCCAATCAGCGTCCGGGCGCAGTCGCGCTCGCTGATGCCGGCGCTGCGTTGCTTCTAGGGGAAATCGGCAATGACGGCTGGAAAGTGCGTTTGATGGATTTCCTGAATAGCAGAGATGTATTGACCAATCTCGAAGGTATGTCGTTCAGGGCGCGATCAGTTACGGATGGTTACGGGTGCGATCGCGTCGCTGCTGAAATGTTGGGGCAAGGCGTATGAGCCGGCGGCCCTCAGAAAGTGGGCTGGTGTTACGTCCGGCAACGCTCGCCGACGCCAAGCAGATTTGGGATTGTCGGCAGGCTTTACATGGCAGTGCCGCCATACAATCGGTGTCTCAAACGGAAACATACGAAAGCCACTTGGTATGGTTTGGATGTGCTATAGCCGACCCTAGCCGCCATTTCATGATCATCGAACATGATGCGAGGTGGCTTGGCTATCTGCGTTTCGACCCACTTGAGGATAAAGTCAGTCATCGCGTGAGCATCGCTCTGCTCAGCGATATCCGAAGGATGGGTTTTGGAAGTAGCGCCCTTTCTATTGGCTGTCTTCAGGCAAGGCAGCTAGGTATCAGGACACTTTTTGCTGATATTGCCGTGGAAAACGAAGCTTCGAGGCGCGTTTTTGTGAAGTGCGGCTTTGTACCGCTTGAAGCTTCTGTACTAGCCAATGGCTACGTAAGGTTCATTCGCGAGCTACGATCTCTTCCCGGCGCGCGTGATACTAGTACACCGACGATGGAGCGCAACTAAATGCCTGAGTTTGAGATTGATGGCCAGAAGATTGGGTCCGGACACCCACCCTACATTATTGCGGAGATCTCAGCGAATCACAACGGAAACCTTGATACTGCTCTAAAGCTTATCCGCTTAGCCAAGGAGGCTGGAGCGTGCGCGGTAAAAATCCAAACCTATCGCCCGGATACGATAACCATAGACTGCGATAGCGAGCTGTTTCAGGTCAAGGGTGGGCTCTGGGATGGAAGAACCCTTTATGACCTATACAGCGAAGCCTTTACCCCGTGGGAATGGCATCGAGAACTTTTTGCCGAGGCTCGCAGGATTGGCATAACCCTTTTCTCTTCGCCCTTCGACAGCACCGCGGTAGATTTATTGGAGGAATTGGGAGCGCCGGCCTACAAGGTCGCTAGCTTTGAAGCAATTGATTTGCCGCTGATTAAGCACATCGCGTCGAGGGGAAAGCCAATGATCATCTCGACAGGGATGGCCGACGACAAGGAAATTGCGGAGGCAGTTGCTACTGCACGCGGTGCCGGTTGCACTCAGCTGGCGTTGTTGCACTGCGTAAGTGGCTACCCTGCGCCTCCACAGGATTACAATCTCCGTACCATCCCGGATATGATTGCGAATTACGGCGCCGTTGTAGGACTGTCCGACCACACCATCGACAACATCACGGCAGTGACAAGCGTGGCGATGGGGGCTTCTATAATTGAGAAACATTTCACGCTGGATCGGAATGGCGGCGGACCTGATGACAGCTTTTCGCTGGAGCCGCACGACTTACGCGAGTTGTGCAATATGGTCCGTACTAGCTGGGATGCACTGGGGCGTGTCGACTATGAGCGAAAATCAAGCGAGCGCAGCAATGTCGTTTTTCGCCGCTCGTTGTTCGTTGTTGAAGACATCCCAGAAGGGGGGGAAATTACAACGTCGAACGTGCGATCAATACGACCTGGTTATGGGTTAGCACCAAAGTACATGGAAACTGTACTTGGTTATCGAGCTGCCAGGGAATTGCATCGTGGGGAGCCTTTACTCTGGGAGATGATTCAAAAAAACTGAAAAGATTGAAGTAGCGAATATCTTTAGGTTCAATGATATGAACAAATGCAGCTTGGCCATTGTGGAAACCCCACTCCAGCTTCTGTGCGCATATGAGGCAGTCGGCTATGACAGCGGCAATATTGTCATTCTCCGCCTCACCGGAGTTGGTCGCAACGACATACAGACCGTATCGTTAGCGAGAAAGCTCGGCCTGAACTGCAGGTTATTAAAGGCACATGTTGGTCAGCGTTTCGCAATGATCTTGGCGTTGTGGCATTTGCGCGACCTTCTGTTTCACAAATATGAAAAAGTATTTGTTGGAAGCTATTTTTCGAGGTTTATCAGGGTCGTCGCAACATTTTTTAGAGGCCCGATATCTCTCCTCGATGATGGCGTGGCCACATTACTCGCCCAAGATTTGATGCGGAACGCAGGCAAGCCGAGAGACGTCTTCACCTTTCTTCCAATCGAGGCCATAGCACAGCAGCACTGTGTCAGGCACAATTTCGAAGCCCTTAAAACTAAATTTTGCGCGGGCCAAAAGCCCGCAATTGGCACCTATTTCATAGGCCAGCCCCTTGTCGAAAAGGGATACGTTACTGAAGACGCTTATCATTCATTGCTCCGCCTAGTCGTGTCGCAGGCTGCAAGCGATTTGACGTACGTGGCACATCGCGCCGAATGCCGGGTAGCGCTTGACCGCATAGACGCCATTCCCGGTATAAAAGTCCTGCAACTTGAAACACTCATAGAGCTTGAGTTTCTTTCTCGAGCGGAGCCACCTGAAGCGATCTATTCATGCGTTTCCACGGCGCTTTTTTCACTTTCTCTGTTGTTCCCGGAAAGTAGAGTCCACGCGTTTCCTTTGTTGTCGCTCTATGGTAATCCACGTATTCCTCATATCTCTGTGATCGTAGATGCCTTAAAAAAAGCTCCGGCGATCCACGTGACCGAAGTAGAACTTTAATGATGTTGCTCTTCTCAAAAAGAGATATATGGACTAACGTTTTCCTCTGGGTCGCGTTCTTGAATGCCGTTCTGAGGATTGGGCCAGAGTCAGATATTACTTTATTTAGGATTATGCTTCCCATTGCTTTTTTTATATTCTTTCTAAGCAAGAAAAGCCAATTGCAGTGGTTTATATCTATCGTTTTTGTTTTCTTCGTCTTTCAGATTCTTAGCATTGCCGTCGGTGGATATCCTTTATCGCACCTTCAAGTTGTATTCATGAGTCATTACTTGGTAATGTTATTCTTATTCTTTATGTCATATGAGTATTTCTGCAGGAGTCCGTTTGATTTTTACCATATGCTCAGAGTTTTCTATGTGGTATTAATTGTTTTAATGAGTGTCGAATATTTCGCAGGTTTCGATCTGCCTAATACGAACGGGAGGGGGGTGACCGGATGGTATTGGAACCAGAATGATGCCTCGCTCGCTCTCGCTGCTTTCTTCATCCTGGCAATACGCGCCGGCGATGTAAGCCAAATGTTTCCCGTGCATTTAGCCGCTTTGACCTTAATGGGCATTAATGAATCGCGTGCTGCACTGTGGGGTTGCATGGCGTATGCAGCGTTTTGGTACTCGTCGGCATACTGGTACAAGAAGCATTGGGGAAATTCGCTGAAAGGGTTGGTCGTATCCCTCGCATCAATCTCAATTGTGCTCATTGCGCTTCTGCTCGCAACGAGCGCGTTGAACAAGATCGCTGAACAGTTGACCCGCGGCGCGCTGATAGTCTTGGGATACAGAGATGATGTGTCCTCCGTTATATCCATCGATGTGCGCGCAAATGCCGCATCCTACGCACTTGCCGATTTCGCGAGGAGTTTTGGTTTAGGAATAGGATCCGGAAATAGTATTGCACTTCTGCAAAAAGTTAATAGTAAGGATCTTTTTTTGATAAAAAGTATACATAATATGCCGCTACAAATGATTCTTGAGTTGGGTCTTCCTTTTATGTTTGTATTGATGTTTGGATTATTTCGATATAGTAGGCTTAAGATACTCGATTTCTTCATAGTTCTATCTTCGTATTGTTTTATTTCACTGTCGCAATCTGGTGGATTCATAGTAAATTATTTTCCGTTGTCTTGTTTTTATTTTGCGATAACTATGCCGGTCAATTCCCTCGGGAAAGAATTGCTTTCCGTGCGTAGATTGGAAGATTCGCAGGCTGTATGACGCCCTTAGAGAGATAGAGAGATGCTACTACATATGCTGCGGCAAGCGCTCTATCGCTTTGCCTTCGGTCGGCGCGCTGTCTGTCGTCACGGCAGGCGCGAGCTTCATATAAATGGCTGGTCGAGGTTTGGCTCCAGAGTAAGTATTGGAAAGAATGCTAACTTTAATGGCGTCCGAACGTATGGTCGAGGCATGGTTACCTTCGGTGACAACTTTCACTCGGCAGCTGGACTCATAGTTTTGACGCAAAGCCACAATTATATGGGCGATGCACTACCATACGACACTTCTGTCTTGGTCCGTGACGTCCAGATCGGCGATAACGTTTGGATAGGATTGAACGTGCTGGTTCTGCCCGGTGTAACCATTGGCGAAGGTGCTATAGTTCAAGCTGGTTCCGTGGTTGCGATAGACGTTCCCGCCCTTGCAATAGCCGGCGGAAATCCCGCGAGGCCGATAAAGTTTCGGGACGCGGAGCACTACCGGAGCCTAAAGCATCATGGCAAATTTATATAAGTTAGCACGACTTGCCGCTGGGTACTCAGCTGCGCTTATCGTCTCGAAACTGCTTGTTTTGGCGCTAAATTTAACCCTGGCTTATAATATTTCGGATACTGATTTTGGGTTTATCAGCATTAGTCAAGCATATTTTATGGCAGCAATTTGTGTGTTCGGATTGAACCTCCAATCTGCGTTCACGCGCTATACATACGAATTCGGTGCCGGGGCGGTCTTGAGTGCTGTTGCGCATTTATATGTAGGAATGCTGGCCTTCGCATTGTTGGCTGGAGTTGTGATTTTTCTTATCTTGGGTCCCGATTCGCCTTTTGCGTGGTTTGCACTTTTGCCGCTTTCGGGGTTGGCAGCTTCACACCTGGCATCGGGCAGCGCTGTAGCTCGCGCCACGAACAATCTTAAGGCGTATGCAGCGGGTGAGCTTCTTCGTCCAGGGTGCATTTTTCTCGGAATGCTGTGTTTTCTTATGGCGCCTCCGATCTTGCCAGTAGGCCCGTTCTTTATTGTTGCGCTTTTAGTTTCGTCATTGCTTGCTGCTCTAATCAGTTGGAAATTGCAGGAGAATGATATAGCGACAAAAAAGGCAATACTTTCATATTCAAAAGTTGTATCATACGTTTCCCCTCTTTTTTTGATGCAAATCGTTGCGTTAGCAAACGGAGTAAGCGATAGATTTTTTTTGTCTGCCTGGTTTCCCTTGGAAGATGTCGGTTCTTATAGTAAGGCTTATATTGTTGGTTCGGCAATAGGCATGTTATTCGACAGTTTTTCACTTCTTTGGTCACCTCATATTGTGGCTAATAAGGAGAGATATTTTAGTTTTTATCATTTTTGGGTGAGGCTTATTTATATTTCATCGTGGTGTATTGCCATTGCATTAATTTTAATTGCCTATGTATTTTATTATTTTCTGAAAATAGATATAGGATTTGGAAAGATGGATTTAATTTTCCTGGGTCTACTAGTCAGCGCCGCTTTTGTAGTTCGGACCGGCTACCAGGTTTGCGTCCCGGTCTTGAGTGCCTTCGATATGACGCCACTGGTTGCCAAGCTCGCGATAAAAAGCGCGATCGTCGGTTTGATAGCTAATATATGTCTTGTCTACTTGTTTGGGGCAATCGGAGCTGCATTTGCGACCCTCGCCGCGTTCGCTGTCTTTTCCATCGGCGCCTATAACAGTGTTGTTATAATTGTCGCTATCCAGACAGGCACTGGAACTGATCGCTGCCAGTAGAGCTAGGGCTTAGGAAACTGAGAGTAGAGTGGATTTTGGTGTGGCTTCGCGCGAAACTCAAAAAAGTCAGATGGTAGCAGGTCTATTCGGCTTGGAAACTCATACAAACGCGAGGGAAGCGTGAGAGTATTGTACTTCCACCAGCACTTCTCAACGCCACAAGGATCAGCTGGAACTCGATCTTACGAGATGGCGCAGGCACTCATTCGGGCTGGACACAGTGTCACGATGGTTTGCGGCAGCTATGCCCAAGGCAAGACTGGGCTTTACGGGCCGTTTGAGAAGGGGCGTCGACGAGGGGGTGTTGATGGGATTGATGTTATCGAATTTGATCTCGACTACTCCAACCATATGGGATTTGTTCGGCGCGTAGCTGTATTTGTAAAATTCGCGGTTAACTCGATCGGCGTCGCGCTGCGTGAGCCTGTGGATGTCATCTTTGCCACCACAACCCCGCTTACTGCTGGAATCCCTGGAATTATTGCGCGTTGGCTGCGGCGTAAACCGTTCGTTTTCGAGGTGCGAGACCTTTGGCCAGAATTGCCGAAGGCTATGGGTGTCATCAAGAATCCCGTGATACTTTCGTTAATGTCCATTTTGGAATGGATTTCGTATCGCTGCGCCGATCGGCTGATCGGTCTCTCCCCTGGTATCATTGAAGGCATCGCGGCCCGTGGTGTCGACAAATCGCGGATCGCAATGGTGCCGAATGGCTGCGATATCGATCTCTTCTCAGGTTCAAGCGCCTTGTGGCGCCCAGAGGGCGTTGGCGACGATCAGTTGCTAGCTATTTTCACCGGCACACATGGTCCCGCCAACGGCCTTGATGCCGTCTTGAACGCGGCGTCTGAGCTGAAGCACCGTGGCCGAAACGATATTCAGATCGCTTTCATTGGTCAAGGCCGGGAAAAGCCGCGTCTACAAACGCGCGCTAGTGGCGAAAAGCTTGACAACGTGCTGTTTCTTGATCCTTTACCCAAAGTACAACTCAACGCGCTGATGGCTGGTGCGGATTTGGGTCTTCAGACGCTGCGAAATGTCCCTGCTTTCTACTACGGGACGTCGCCAAACAAGTTCTTCGACTATATCGCTGCAGGTTTGCCAGTGTTGAATAACTATCCGGGTTGGCTTGCTGAAATGATCCTCGATATGAATTGCGGCTTCGTAGTGCCACCTGATGATCCTGTGGCCTTCGCAGATGCGTTAATTGCTGCGGCAGAGGATCGGCGTGCTTTGAAGCAGAAAGGGGCCAACGCCCTATGGCTTGCAGAAGCTCAGTTTTCACGCAAACTGCTGGCAAACAGATGGGTTGAATGGGTCGTGGGCGCGGGGCCGGAATCGTAAAATGAAGCGTATGCTCGACGTCCTAGGCGCAACGTTCGGCCTGAGCCTACTTTCGCCTGTGTTCATCGTGGTTGCGGTGCTCATCCGCACTCAGATGGGATCCCCTGTGTTTTTTCGCCAAACCCGGCCCGGCCTCCATGGCAGGCCGTTCCAGATGATCAAGTTCCGCACCATGCGTGATGCGTTTGATTCCAATGGCACCCCCCTCCCTGATGCCGAAAGGCTCAGCGCGCTCGGCCGTTTTTTACGTTCAAGCTCACTCGACGAATTGCCCGAACTGTTGAACGTTGTGAAGGGAGAAATGAGCCTAGTCGGCCCGCGTCCGCTATTGATGGAATACCTGTCGCTCTATTCCCCGCAGCAGGCACGTCGCCATGAGGTTTGCCCAGGCATCACCGGTTGGGCTCAGGTGAACGGGCGCAATGCGATCTCTTGGGATGAAAAATTCGCACTGGACGTCTGGTACGTAGACAACCGAAGCATTTTGCTGGATATCAAGATTATGTGGTTGACCTTCCACAAAGTCCTGAAAAGGGAAGGCATTTCGGCTGCGGGCGAGGCGACAATGTCCAAGTTTAAAGGGAGCAACTCATGAGCAGGTTAATCGGCGTGTACGGAGCGTCCGGTTGCGGCCGAGGCATCATGCCGCTGCTTCGAGCACAATGCCCTGAGGCTGAACTCGTGTTCATAGATGACTGGCAAGCGCCTGGTAAAATGAACGGTCATGATATTGTAAGTTGGACTGACTTCCTGAGGTGCGACGTCGGACAGAAGTTCGTCAGTATTGCCGTCGCCTCGTCAACAATCCGTCAGTGCCTCGCTGAAAAATGCGCGGCTGCAGACGTCCCTCTAATCGAGGCTCGCGCCGCCTCCGTCGTGCAGATGGATGAAGTCATTATTGGAGATGGTGCGTGCCTTTCACCATTTGTGACATTGACTTCCAACATCCGCATAGGCCTCTGTTTTCATGCTAACTTATATTCCTATGTCGAGCATGATTGTACCGTTGGGGATTTCGTCACCCTCGCGCCGGGCGCTAAAGTGAACGGGAATGTCGCCATAGGCAATCATGCTTATATCGGCTCGGGCGCAGTCATCCGCCAAGGTATCAAGATTGGTTCAAGAGCAGTAGTCGGCATGGGAGCAGTCGTTGTCCGCGACGTGCCCCCCGGCGTTACCGTTGTCGGCAATCCGGCAAGACCTTTGGTCAAGGACTGAGTATGCGTATTTACCTCTCCCGTCCTCATATGTCTGGCTACGAGGAGCAGTTCGTAGCTGAAGCCTTTGCCTCAAACTTTGTCGCTCCGCTTGGCCCTCAGCTCGATGCCTTTGAGGCTTCCGTGCGTGAGTATCTCGGGGCAGATGCGCATTGTGTCGCGCTTTCTTCTGGCTCCGCGGCTCTCCATCTGGCTTTGCGGATCGCCGGGGTAGGACCAGGCGATGAGGTTTGGATATCCTCGATGACCTTTGCAGGTGGAATATTTCCTATAAACTATCTCGGCGCTACACCGCGCTTCTTCGATCTTGATCGCAAGAGTTGGACTATCGACGTCGAGCTTGTTTCAGAGGAGCTCGCCAGGGCCGCAGTCGAAAACCGTCTACCTAAGGCTTTGGTGCCAACCGATCTGTATGGCCAGTCCGTAGATATCTGCGCATTGGAGACCATTGTCGCCAAGTATGATGTCCGCCTCATTGTCGATTCCGCAGAAAGCTTGGGTGCCAGTATTGGGGATCGCAGATCGGGTACAGGTGGTGATGCCGCGATCCTTTCGTTTAACGGCAACAAGATCATAACTACATCGGGCGGGGGAATGCTGGTCACTCGCCACAAACACTGGGCGGAACAAGCACGGTTCTTGGCAACCCAAGCTCGCGATCCGGCCCCGCACTATGAACACTCGACCTACGGCTATAACTATCGCCTATCCAATATCTGCGCAGCGATAGGATTGGGGCAAATGCATGTGCTCGAGGCCCGAGTGAGACGTAGGCGCGAGGTCTTTGCGCGCTATAAGGCCGCTCTAGAAGGTCTTGGGGTCGAATTTATGCCGGAGCCATCAAATTGCCGTTCAACCCGGTGGCTCACGGCGCTCTCCATCGATCCGGACAAGACCGGGGTGAGCCGCGAAGACATCCGATTGATGCTCCTTGAACACCAGATTGAAACCCGTCCACTGTGGAAGCCGATGCACCTGCAGCCGTTGTATGCAGGCGCTAACTACCATGGGAGCGGTCTTGACGAGGGCTTATTCGAGAAAGGTCTCTGCCTGCCTTCGGGAAGCGACATGACCGATGAGCAGCAAGGAGAGGTGATTGATCGAGTGGCCACCATGCTAGACAGGTTGCGCTAGGTAGGGGACTCATTTAAGCCACTGCGTCGCAAGAGCAACAAGGGCGATAGCGGCGAGATAGTTGACAGCGAGGCGGTCGTATCGTGTTGCGATGCGCTTCCAGTTTTTGAGTCTACCAAACATGCGCTCGATGACGTTGCGGCGTCTGTAAGCAGTTCGATTGAGTGGGTAGACTACGTCACGACTTGCCCGTCCAGGGATAACGGCCTCAATTCCTCGTTCACTAAGCCAAAGCCGCAGCCGATCGGCATCGTAGGCCTTATCGGCGATCAGGCGGCGGGTCGGTGAGATAACTTCCAGCATGGGCTGGGCCATGGAGATGTCCGCGATGTTTCCCGGCGTCAGGGCGACGGCAACGATCCGGCCGCAAGTATCGGCCATACAATGGATTTTCGTTGTTCTCCCGCCACGCGAGACCCCGACCGCTTGCGTCCACTCCCCCCTTTTCCGCCGGATGCAGAGCGGTGAGCTTTCACATGAGAGCTGTCGAGCATCAGTTCATCAGGGATCGATCCGGCAGCGGCTACCTTGGCGAAGATGCGCTGCCAGATACCGCGCCGCGCCCATCGGGCATACCGATTATAGATCGTTTTCGCCGGACCGTATTGCGGTGGCACGTCCCGCCAGCGCGCACCCGTTTTCAGGATGTGCAGGATGCCACTGATGACACGTCGGTCATCCACCCGGGGTTTGCCCGGTTGGTTCTTCGGCAAGTGCGGCTCCAATGCCGCCCAGGCTTCATCCGATAGCCAGAAGAGATCGCGCATGGTTTCCTCCATGCCCCAAGACCCATTCCGAAACAGAATCATCCAATCTTGACAAGAATTTGAATAAGTCCCCTACCTAGGCAGTAAACCCATAAAGTCGATTGCCGGCTGGGGCGGATAATGATTCAAGGCTTTCGAATGAGGGAGCCCTGATGACGCGCTGCCGCTATGAACTCACCGACCACGAATGGTCGATCCTGCCGCCGCTTTTGCTCAACAAGCCACGTGGCGCTGCCGTAATCCTCCGGTGGAGGCCGCGGGTTATGCCGCTTGAGCGTTCAGCGTGTCTTGCTGCCAGTTCCACGGAAGCAATCGCTCCAGCCTGGTGATCGGCGTGTCGGCGATGCGGGCGAGAACGTCGGCAAGCCATGCCTGCGGATCGATGTCGTTGAGCTTGGCGGTCATGAGCAGTGTCCCCATGAACGCGGCACGGTCAGCACCACGGTCCGATCCGGCGAAGAGCCAGAACTTCCTGCCGAGCGCGAAGCCTCTGAGCGCGCGCTCGGCTGCATTGTTCGTCAGGCAAATCCTGCCATCCTCGAGGAATGACGTGAAGCCATCCCAACGCTTGAGCATGTAGTCGATCGCCTCTGCGACGGGAGAACTGCGCGATAGCTTTGCCCGCTCGGTTTGGAGCCAGCCGTGCAGCTCTTCGACGGTGAGCGTCTGGTGAGCTGTTTTTGCTGATGGGGCAAATCAGGCGATGTTCTGGCATTAGAACCAGCAATAGTGCTGACATTAATACCAGAACAAAGAGGTTTCATGGCTCGCATGGAGATCATATCCGGTACCGAGCGCAGACGGCGTTGGTCGGACGAGGCGAAGCTGAGGATACTTGCGGAAGCTGATGAGCCCGGTGCTCGCATTGGCGATGTGGCGCGCCGGCACGACATTCATCCGGGCCAGATCCGCTTGTGGCGGCAATCATTCAACTATGCCGATCGGCCGACGGTGTTCCTCCCGGTGGAAATTACCCAGGAGGTTGGCGTAGGCCAGGCTTCTGCCGCGGCAACCAGGCCGGCGATCGTCGAGATTTTGCTTCGAAACGGTCGGCGCTTGAAGGTTCCGGCTGACGTAGAGTTAAAGCTGCTTGGCCCGCTGGTCGCTTGCGTGGAGGCGGCATGATCGGGCCATCGGGGAATGTGCGGGTCTATCTGGCCTGCGGAGTGACCGATATGCGGCGTGGCATTGATGGCCTATCGGCGCTGGTCGAAACGGTCGTGAAGGAGGCGCCGGGCTCGGGCGCGATCTTCGGCTTTCGCGGAAAACGCGCCGATCGCATCAAGCTTCTCTGGTGGGACGGCCAGGGCTTCTGCCTCTACTACAAGATTTTGGAGCGCGGATATTTTCCGTGGCCGACGGCGAAAGAAGGTGTCGCACATCTGACGCAGGCGCAGCTTTCCATGCTCGTGGAAGGGATCGATTGGCGTCGCCCAGCGTGGACATCTGCTCCTGGTCGAACGGGATAAAATCTATATTTTGCAGGGACATCAGAGGCTTAATGCTGGCGCGCCAGAGGCAAATCGGCTAGATTTGCGGTTATGGAAACAGCGCCGCTGAACAGTCAGGACGAGCTCACTGCTTTGCGCGCACTGGTCGCCGAGCAGGCGGCGAAACTTGAGAGCCAGGAAGCCGAAGTCATCAAGCGTGACTCCATAATCGGGCTTCTTCGCGCGCAACTGGAGCTGCTCCGACATCGGCAGCATGGCGCCTCTTCGGAAAAGATCGACAGGAAGATTGAGCAGTTCGAACTGATGCTGGAGGAGATCGAGGCCTCCCGCGCCGAGGCTGAACTGCGCTCCGGGAAAACTCCTCTGCCGGAGTTGGACGACGCATCCGAGAAGCCAAAGCGCAAGCCTCTACCCGATGATCTCGCCACCGAAGAACTGGTCTATGTGGCTCCCTGCAATTGCCCGACCTGTGGTGGCACGTCATTCCTGAAGGCGACCGACAGAGTGGTCCAGGTGCTGGAGCACGTGCCGGCGTCGGTCAAGATTGTCCGGCATGTCGAAAAGCGCATGATCTGTAGAGAATGCGATACGACAGTGGTTGGCGAGATGCCGACTTTGCCGATCGAGCGCGGCAAACCCGGACCGGGACTGCTCGCCCATATCATGATCGCCAAATTCGACGATCACATTCCCCTCTACCGCCTGTCAGAGATGTACGACCGGTTGGGGATAGACATCTCCCGATCCGTGATGGCCGACTGGGTCGGCCGCGTATCCGCTTTGCTGACGCCACTCGTCTTGTTGATCAGGGCCCATATCGCAGCACTCGACCGAATACATACGGACGATACCCCGGTCGATGTTCTCGACCCCGGGCGGGGTAAGACAAAAACCGGCAGGGTCTGGGTCTACGTCTTTGACGGCAGTGGCTATCAATCCGCCACTCCCGCAGCCATTGCCTATTACTACAGCCCCGACCGCAGGGGCGCACATCCGGCTGATCACCTGGCAAGCTTCAGCGGCGTCATGCATGCCGACGGCTACGGGGGTTACAAGAAGCTCTACGGTAACCAGATCATTGAAGCCGCCTGTATGGCGCATGTGCGCCGCAAGTTCCATGATGTGATAAAGCTCAAACCGTCTCCTATCGCTGAGGAAGCGCTGTCACGTATCGACGCTCTCTACGATATCGAGAACCGTATCCGCGGCATGTTGGCTGACGAGCGGCGCACCCTGCGCCAACACCATGCCCGGCCTGTTCTGGACGAACTCAAGGCCTGGATCGAGGCGATACTCTCGACTTTGCCTCAGAAGCAGAGGCTGGCCGAGGCGATGCGATATGCCCTGTCGCGATGGGCAGCCTTGAGCGTCTACATCGACGATGGCCGTGTCGAAATCGACAACAACATCGCTGAACGAGCCATGCGTCCGCTTGGAATTGGAAGGAAGAACTGGCTGTTTGCCGGCTCGGACAAGGGCGGTGAGCGCATCGCCAACATCCTCACCATCATCGAGACGGTCAAACTGCAAGGCCATAATCCGGAGGTCTATTTGACCGATGTCCTGACCCGGATCCAGGATCACCCCAAAGACCGAATTGAAGACCTGCTGCCTTGGAACTGGACGCAGGCAAAAGCTCGATGCGAGGCCGCCTGATGGCTCGCTCGAGGTTCATCTACACGCTCAGCCAGGTCGCCGGCATGATCGGCGAGAACCTCGAACTGATCGAAGAAGTGACCGCAAACTCGGACAACATCTCCGAAGGCGAACTGGTTTACGTCAGCGACGGCAGTGAAGATGGCACGAAGGGTCTGACGGAGAATGGCATCGAAGAACTTCAAAGCCTACTCGCCGACATCAGGACGTGGAACGGCGGTATCCGCGAGTTCCTCATCGACACACAGTGCGATCCTGAAATAATCGACCGCATCATGGCTGATCAGATGAAACGCGGCCTATAGCTTCCATCTCTCGGCACCCGAAAATGCGTTCACCGGACGCTCACCTTCGACGAGTGGCTGGCTGTCCTTGCGCCGGCGCTCCAGGCGCTGGTCGGCGGCAAGCCCGTTGATCTCCCGCTCGATACCGAACAGACCGTCGATCCGTTTGACAGCTTCGAGCGCCATAGGCGAGATCGGCGCGGCGTTCTTTCCACGCTTGGCGTTTGCGGCAATGTCGGCGAGCACGAAGAACTTGCGCCTCGCGTGCGCCCAGCACAGTGCTTGCGTCAAGGAACCGGGATCGCGGTCTACCTTGAACAGCGGATTGTAGCCGCCATAGGCGTCCGCCTGCAGAATGCCGGTGAAGGCCTTCAGATGGCGTTCCGGATGCTCCTGCCGCCGGTCTCGCGATGCATAGTAGAGTGCCGCCGGCGGTGATAGCCCTCCGAACGGCCGGTCATCCCGGACATAGGTCCAGATACGGCCCGTATCGGTCTTTCCCTTCGCCAGGATCGGCACGGTGGTGTCGTCGCCATGTAGCCGATCGGCCGCCAGAACATGCGCCTCGATCAGCGAATGGATGGGCTTCAACGCCGCAGCACAAGCACCAACCTGGTCGGCCAGCGTCGACAAGCTGAGGTCGACGCCCTCGCGGGCATAGCGTTCGCTCTGGCGATTGAGCGGCTGGTGCTGAGCGAACTTCTCGAAGAGGATCATCGCCAGCAGGTTCGGCCCAGCAAAGCCGCGGGGCGTCACATGGAAGGGGGCCGGCGGCTGCGCAATCTTCTCGCACTCGCGGCAGGTGAACTTCTCCCGGACCGTCTGGATGACCTTCCACTGACGCGGAACGACCTCCAGGGTCTCGGTGATGTCCTCACCAAGCTTCGACAGCTTAGCCGAGCCGCAGCAAGGGCAAGCCGTCGGGGCGGCGATGACGACGCGTTCACGCGGCAGGTATTCGGGAAACGGTTTCCGTGATGGGCGCTTGCGCTCGAAGGCTTTGACGGCGGAGGCTTTGGCTGCCATCTCCGCCGCCAGATCGTCTTCGCCGGCGTCTGCTTCAAGCTCCTCGAGCTGCAATTCCATCTGTTCGAGGAGCCGTGCCTTACGCTCGGACCGGCTGCCGTAGAGCTCCCTTCGAACCTTGTCGATCTCCAGCTTCAACCGCGCAATCAGCGCCTCGGAATGCGAGACGAGCGCCTTTGCGTTGGCAGCTTCAGCCTTGGCGGTCGCTGCTTCCGCCTCGGCAGCAACGCGCCGGGCGCGTTCCTGAGCCAGCAGTGCAAGCGCACTGGCAAGGTCGTCCGGAAGCTCTTCGGCCGCATCGCTCATGACCGGATGGAATCATATTCGACCCCGCCATTCCAGTGCTTTTGCTCACCCGGCGGACGTTGGCCGCCAGGTCTTTTGCGGCATCCGCCAGTCGATACCCTCCAACAGATAACCGAGCTGCGCCGGTGTGATCACCACCGTTCCATCGGCTGCCGATGGCCAGATGAAGCGCCCACGCTCCAGCTTCTTCGTGAACAGGCAAGCTCCCTGGCCGTCGTGCCAGATTACCTTGATCAGGCCACCACCGCGGCCGCGGAATACGAACAGGTGCCCGCACATCGGATCGCGCTTCAGCGTCTCCTGCACCATCAACGAAAGGCCGGGAAAGCCTTTGCGCATGTCCGTATGGCCCGTCGCCAGCCAGACCTTCACGCCACTCGGAACCGGGATCATCGACGACCCAGCACGACATCGAGAATACGGCCCAGCGCTTCGGTGTCGATGTCGCTATCCACGCGGACGCGTCGGCCACGACCAAGGTCGATCGTTACATCGTTGCGCTTGCGTCGGGAATGGGATGGGGTGGGCGGCTCCGGTGTAGTGGGCGAGCCTGCCGGAGCGGTCTCGGACATGATTACCGGCACCAACATGCTTGCCGATCCTGCCGACGGTCCATCGACCTGGCAAAGCTCCTTGCGCCAGCGGAAGAGCTGGCTGACATGGATGCCGGCTACGCGGGCGATCTCCGAGATCACCGCATCCGGCTCGAGGCAGGCTGCAACGAGACGCTCTTTGTCTTCCCGCGACCAGCGCCGACGGCGCTCGACAGACGTGATCACTTCAATCGGATGCTTCGTCATAGGACTATCCCTAGTGTTTGCACTAGGACTTCCGATGTTAAGCCTCACCTCACAAGGCGGCCCTCACCGTGGGCTTACACTGTGGACCGGGAGCCCTGCCATTGATCAGGCTTGGGGACCGTGTTCGTTGAACCGCATGACCCAGTCCCGGACAATTTGGAGCGTGACGTTGCCGAGGCGCGCGGCATCGGAACGCGAGCCTCCATCGTAGATCGAGGCGAGTGCCAAAAGACGGCGCGCCTGAGCGGCATCCTTCGTCTGCCGCGTCAGCTGGCGCAGACCCTCTCCAAAAAAATCCGCCCGTAGTGAAATCCCTGATCGCATCGCAGACCTCCGGTTTGCACCAGAGATTCAGATTCACCGCACTTTGGGAAGGCAAAAGAGTCGAAGTCAGCGAGGCGGCGTATAAAGGCCTCATCGGCTGAGCCGGATGCGCCACGGCACGACAACGCGCCGCATCACCGTTGGTTCGACATGTTCACCCTGGCGTAGCCGCTTCCACTCCCACGGAAGCAATTCCGGCAGACGCGAGACCGGCAGGTCAGCGATACGAGCAAGGATATTGGCAAACTGCCTCGCTGCCGCGGTATCGATCTCCGTGAGTACCACCACGAGCTTGACAGCGACACACAAAGTCTCTTTCAACATCGCGTGGGGGCCATTCCCCTCGAAGAAACTCTGTCAGGTCCCGCCGTGCCGTCAAAACGCCTGTCGATAATCGCGCCTACTTACAACGAGTCCGGAAACGTCATACCTTTTGTCGAACGAGTGAAATCGACACTCGCCGACTTTGATTGGGAAATACTGTTCGTCGATGACAATTCCGCTGATGGAACTGCGCAAGAGGCGTTCTGCTATGGCGTATACGACGATCGTGTCCGTACCATCATCCGACTGAATGAACGGGGCCTCGCAAAATCGAGTATCCAGGGAATGCTTTCCGCGCGGGGGGATTTGCTCTGCGTCATGGACGTCGATGGGCAGCATGACCCGGCGGTCTTGGTCGAGATGGCCGAGCGGCTAGAGCGGGATGATCTAGAAATCGTGAGTGCGGCCCGTCGCCTCGAAGCCGATAAGGCGCTCGAGGGGCTTTCGCCGCTTCGCCAGACGTTGTCGAATGTCGGCAATTGGCTTAGCAGTTTTGTTCTCGGGCGAAAGCTTTCCGATCCCCTGACAGGCTTCTTCCTCATGCGTCGCACCAGTTTTCTCGAGGTGGCGCCAAGGCTTGGCGATCCGGGTTTCAAGTTGCTTCTGGATATTCTGTATTCCAACAAAGAGCTGCGCCACGGCGAGGTCCCCTTCGATTTCGGCGTTCGGGTAAACGGGAAATCCAAGCTCGACTCCTATGTCATATGGAAGTTCGTCACCTTCCTGTTAAGCAAGATGACCGGCGGCCTCCTGCCCGTTAGCCTTATATCGTTTCTTTTCGTTGGCGGCTCGGGCGTTTTCGTTCATTTTGCCGTGCTCTACGCTGCACTATCCTTGTCGGCACCATTCGTTGCGGCACAGACAATTGCGACGCTGGTCGCCGCCACCAGCAATTTCCTTCTTAACAACCTTCTCACCTTCCAGGACAGGCGGCTGCGCGGATGGCGAAAGTTCTGGGGCTACGTGAAATTTCTGGTCATCTCGGCAGTCGGTATCGTCGCCAATGTTTCCGCTGCAACGCTGACATACGAGCGCGTCGTGCATGTCGTATTTCTCGCCACGCTGGCCGGCATTGCCATCGACACCGTCTGGAAGTTCGTCATCGCAAACCGGTTTATCTGGAAATGAACGCACCGATCCCAGCATTGGCATCAGCGAATATCCCATCCCGCAAGGTCATTGCTGCGCTTTGGGCCTTGCTTGCCGCGTCTGTATGCTTGTTGCTGCTCACCAGGCTGGTCCAACAATCGTTCTTCTTCGACGGCACCATCTACGCCAGCATCGCACGAAACATGGCGGAAGGGGTCGGTTCCGCATGGAGCCCGCATTTTTCCGATACGCTTTTCCCTGTTTTCGCAGAACACCCGCCACTCATGATGTGGCTGGAATCCATTGGGTTCGCGATCTTCGGCGATACGATCTTCGTCGAAAAAAGCTTCTCGCTGCTTACATTCGTGATCGCGGGACTGATTTTGTTTAAGATATGGATGCAGCTGCATGATGGCGACATCGGGATGCGACATGCCGCACCACTTGCCCTGCTCATGGTGCTCATCGCCGGCCGGGTCAAATGGGCATTCGGTAATGGGATGCTGGAAAACCTGCTGATCGTATTTACGTCAGCCGCAGTGCTCCTCGTCGTGACGGCTTATGACGAGCGGCGGGAAGGTTCGGCTACATCGCGAGTTGCGTTGATCGCTGGTGCTGGCTTGGCAACCTCGCTCGCCCTCTTGACAAAGGGTCCCGTCGGCCTGTTCCCCCTCGCCACCCCCGCGCTGTATTGGCTTTCGTTCCGTAGGCCTTCTTTCCGCGTGATCCTTTTCGACAGTGTGATCCTGTTTGCCGCAATCGCGCTGTTCTTTCTCGTGCTCTGGTCGTTCGACCAGCCGCGAGAGGCCATCCAACGGTATCTGTCCGTTCAGCTACTACCTAGCCTTGCGGGCGAGCGCGGACACGGCGGCGGCGGTTGGCCAGCATTCCGTGCGTTCTTGCGTGTCAACGCCTATCCGCTTGCGATAACAGTTCTGGTGCTTGCAATCACCCGACGTTCGCGGGAAGCGAATGTGAATGCTGCCCTGCGGCAGAGCCGATTGCGACGGACGTCGTTCCTGTTTCTGGTGGGGGGCTCGGCATCGCTGCCGCTTCTCCTCAGCCCGCGGGTGGCGAGCTTTTACTTCAATCCATCGCTTGCCTATTTCGCCGCCGGCTTGTGTGTTTTCTGCGCCCCCCCCTTGCTCTCGGGCCTGAGCTCGATGGGCGCGCACTGGCAAAACCGATTGTGGATGGCATCGAACGGCCTCGTTGCTGCATCGCTCGTCGTGGTAAGCCTGAATTTTGGCCAGCTGGGAGAGGATCGGAAGACCATCGAGGATGCCGCCAGGATCGCGAATGTCGTATGTGGTGGTAGCGTATGTGGCGAAACGATTTCGGCTTGCGGCGATGCGGCAGAGGATTGGGCGCTGCATGCCTACATGCAAAGATACTACAAGGTGAATATAGGACCTGCATCAGCAGTCGCAAAATACGTGATCGCGGATCGCAACTGCCAACCTGACCCATCTTATCAAGACACAGGCGCCGACGTGCTTCCGCGCCGTTTGCTTCAACTCTCAACTGATACCAAGGGCAATCAACGCGGATAAAACGCCCTGCTCTGGAGTGATGCGATGGACGGCCTCCGCACCCGGCAGATCGGCAAGCATCCGAGGATAGCGACTATGAATACGCTGAGGGACGGTTCTACAATGGGGGCATTTACATTGTTCTGACCGGCCAGATGCTATGATATCGACTGCGGTGGCCGCATCGTGCACTGCTTCAACGTTGAATTCGGCGGGGATCAGATCGGAAGGTCGAAATCGGGTCCGCATGGCGCTGATTTTCCAGAGAAAACAACGCCAGTTGAATCCTAAACATTACTCCTACCCACTTAGCTAAGTGGGGGAGCATGTCCGGGCCTTTCGGGGGCTAATTCAAGAACGGCCCTTCGCACCGGCATCGAGGATGCCTACTGTGGTGACGCCAATCGCCACAAGACAGAAGGAACCGTTCCATGGAGAAGATTACCATAATCGGACTGGATTTGGCCAAGTCGGTCTTTCAGATCCACGCCATTACTGAAGACGGCACATAGCTGTCCGCCGTGCTTTGCGGCGATCACAGGTCTTGGAATTCTTTCGTCACATTGAGCCATGCCTTGTCGGAATGGAAGCATGCGGGAGTGCCCACTACTGGGCCAACGCAATCGGCGAATTCGGCCATACGGTGCGGTTGATCCCACCGGCCTATGTTAAGCCCTACGTCAAACGCAACAAGACCGACGCGGCTGATGCGGAGGCAATCTGCGAGGCGGTTACGCGTCCAACGATGCGCTTCGTGCCCGTCAAGTCACCGGAAGAGCAAGCCGCTGGGATGGTTTTGAAGACCCGAGAGTTACTCGTGCGTCAGCGAAGCCAGACGGCGAATGCCATGCGGGGCCATATGGCCGAGCTCGGAATTATCGCCGCGGCCGGAATGACAAGCATTGCCAAGCTCATTGCAATTTTGCGCGACGATCAAGACGGACGTCTGCCGCACTCGGCCAAGGCGGCGCTTCTTGAAATGGCCGATCAGATCGAAAGGCTGACAGAACGGGTTGAGGTGCTTGACAGCAAGATCATCGCAGCAGTGAAAGCCGATGATGCCGCTCGTCGGCTGACGACGATCCCCGGCGTAGGACCTATTATTGCGGCAACTGTTCGTGCCGCCGTTCAGGATCCGGCGGCCTTTCGGACAGGACGGGATCTGGCTGCCTGGATCGGCATTACACCAACAGCAAACTCCAGCGGAGGGAAGGAGCGCCTCGGCAAGATCTCGAAGCGCGGCAACAAGCAGTTACGAACGCTACTGATTGTTGGAGCGACGTCGATCCTGAAACAGGCTCGCAGAGGTTCTAAGTTGCCCGGTTGGGTGGTGTCATTAATGGCACGTCGCCCCTACAAGGTGGCAGCGGTGACGCTGGCCAACAAGACGGCTCGCACAAACGGCCCGCACAATATGGGCGCTCCCTGGTTAAGGGCGGCATATACCAAGCGCCGGCAACGGCGTAGGAACAGAATTCCGGCGTCTGTGCGTTGGGATCAAGCGGCAAGGTACGAAGCGTGATGAACCCAAGGGGCGATACCTGGATGTTGATCAGACCGTCTGACTCAATGCGCCTTTGAGCGCGAGAAAATGATTCGGCGATCAACATCGCGGATCTCATTGTGGCCCGCGGTCGATGACTGCGCTGAAAGCCGGACATATGACTGCACTGTCCGACGGTGATTCACGCGGAAAAACCTTGCTAACCGGGCCGTTACACATATGAGTCAGAGCCAATATTCCGCGCCGAAACACGGCGAGACGCCTGAATCTCAAAAACCGCGATAAGCTTTAGTGGAGGTCAACTCACGGCAACCGTAGTGTCAATGGATGTGGTAGCTTGCGAGTTCCCACCAAGAAATGGTAGGTGGGCGACGTATGAGCTTCCTGCCAATAGCAGTGTTGCCGCTTGAGCGTCTCTTTGGCAAGGAGATGGGTGAGGAATGGAAGTGCACATCTTTGCAATCAATCTTGATCGCTCAGTCGATCGTTGGAGCGTGTTGTCGCGTCGGGCGGAGTTGCTTGGTCTTTCTCTTGTTCGTGTTCCTGGCGTCGATGGTATGAGAGTTGCTCCTCAAGATCGTATTGATTGCGACACACAAGCTTTCAAACGCAACAACGGCCGTACGATCTTACCTGGCGAATACGGCTGTTATCGCAGCCACCTCAGGGCACTTTCTGTTTTCCTGGAGACGGGTGAGTTCGCAGGTATAATCGTGGAAGACGACATTGAGCTTTCCAGCGATCTTCTTCTTAGAGCTGGGGCTGCTGTGGAAGCATTGCCGAAAGCGCATGCTATCAAGCTCTTCAATCATCGCCTTGTAGGTTTTAAGCGCATCACAGCCTCAAGTCTTGGTGACGAGCTCGGCCGAGCATTTCATGGCCCGCAAGGCTCGACCGCATGCTACGTTGTTACTCGCGCTGGCGCCGAAAAATTGGTCAACAGACTAAAGATCATGGAATATCCGTGGGATATTGCGCTGGAGCGTGGCTGGGCAACTAAAACCCGAATTTACACCACTCGCTCGGCTGTTGCGACACCGGCTCGCAATAGCACCACGATCGCAACGAGAGCTGCGTACAAGGCCACGAAATTCCCTTGGTGGAAGCGGTTCACTACCTATGGCATCCGTACTCTCGAAGCAATCCGGAGGGTCGCGTATGCCCGAAATAGCTAATATTCGTGGAGCATTGCACGACCGCATCGTTGCGATCCTGTTTCCTGTTTTGTGGGCGCTTGGGTAAACGAACGCGTCCTGCCAGTCTGATCAACGGCAAGGCTCCGGTCTCAGGTCGCGATTGAACGACGAGCAGGGTGCGGCTCTGGTGCAGTTCCCCTTCGTGCGGGAACTGGACGGGTTTGACTTCGAGGCGCAACCGTCGCTGGATCAGGGGCAGATTCGGGAATTGGCGACCTGCCGCTGGATCGCGCACGGCGACACGGTCCTGTTTCCTCGGCCCGCCCGGAACAGGAAAGACCCATCTGGCCGTGAGCCTCGGCCGCCAGGCGATCCGTCAGAATTACGACGTGCAGTTCGTCACCGCGGCGACGCTGGTGGCGATGCTGGCCAAGGCCCACAGCGACGCCACGCTCGGCAAGCAGTTGACGATCCTGTCGCGACCGAAGCTACTGATCATCGACAAACTGGACTATCTTCCCTTCGAGGCCAACGCCGCCCACCTGTTCTTCGAACTGGTGTCCCGGCGCTACGAAAAGGGCCTGATCCTGATTACATCAAATCGCTCTGTGGGCGAGTGGGGAAATGTCTTTGGGGACCCTGTCGTCGCCACGGCGATATTGGACCACTTGCTTCACCACTCGACGGTGATTACCATTCGGGGGCAACCGCTGCCGACTTCGCGAGAAGCGCCGCTCCGGCCTTCTGCAGAAGGCCGGAGCGGCGCTTGAAACCAACGAAACCGCAAACCAATGAAGGGGGGCAGATCTTCAATTCGGCAAGGGGGTCAATTCCTCGGTTCGCTTGACGCTGCCGAAGTCGCCAGAACTCAACCCGGTCAAAACCTCTGGCGCTTCATGCGCGACACTAGCTCTCAAACCGGGTCTTCAAATCCTACGACAGCATTGTCGATCATTGCTGCGATGCTTGGCGAAAGCTCGAGAGCCAGCCTTGGCGCATCATGTCCATAGGTCACAAAGAATGGGCCAATGGGTACTGATCAATGAGGGCGTGTATAAACACCTAGTGCAAACACCGGAAATAGTCCTATGACAAAGCACCCGATTGAAGTGTTCATGTCTGTCGAGCGCCGTCGGCGCTGGTCTCGCCAGGTCCTAAGCGGACGCTCTTCTAAAGAAACGACATCATCTTAGTAACCGTTGAACAGCACCACGCGGGTTGCAAGTTAGTTCCATAAGATAGATTACGCGATTTTTTTATGTAGAGGCTATTTAGTAATGCGACAGTTGGGCCAGTTAGAGATGCGACAGTCTCGCCTCTCGACGGACTGGTCAATGCCAACGTTGGGAGCAAGGATGACGACCCTCAGCCTGGTCGAGACCATGAGCGGTCGGAGTCGTCATGTCCTGTTTGATCACCATGTCGCAGAAAGAATTGTATCGCCTCGAAGTCATCCAGAAGATCCGTGATGAGCGCCTGAGCGTTGTCCAGGCTGCCGAACTGCTCGACCTCAGTCGAAGCCAGGTGCATCGGCTGCTGCAGGCCTATGACCGGGATGGTCCGGCCGGTCTTGTTTCAAAGAAGCGATCGCGTCCGAGCAATCGGCGTCACAGCGAGGAGTTTCGCAATGCGGCGCTGGATCTGATCCGCGAACGCTATCTGGATTTCGGTCCGACGCTGGCGCGCGAGAAGCTGATCGAGTTGCACCGGATCTCGGTGGCCAAGGAGACGCTGCGGCAATGGATGACCGAGGCTGGCATCTGGGTTTCTCGCCGGGAACGCAAGAAACGGATTTTCCAGCCACGCGGCCGACGTGATTGCTTTGGCGAACTGGTGCAGATCGATGGATCGCATCACTGGTGGTTCGAGAACCGCGGGCCCAAATGCGCCCTGCTCGTCTATATCGACGATGCCACCGGAAAGCTTCTGCATCTTCGCTTTGCCGGATCTGAGAACACGTTTGACTATCTGCATGCGACAAAGTCCTATCTGCAGCAATGGGGCAAGCCGCTGGCGTTCTACAGCGACAAGCACGGCGTCTTTCGTTCGACCCATGCGTCGGAGACAGACCGGACGAGTGGTCTGACACAGTTCGGTCGGGCGCTCTATGAACTGAACATCGACATCATCTGCGCCAACACCCCGCAGGCCAAGGGCCGGGTGGAACGTGCCAACCAGACATTGCAGGATCGGTTGGTCAAGGAGATGCGGCTTCGCGGCATCGACACGATTGAGGAAGCAAACGCCTATGTGACTGATTTCATTGCGGATTTCAACGCGCGTTTCGGCAAACAACCGCGTAACCCGAAGAACATGCACCGGCCGTTGGCCGATCACGAGAACCTTGATAGTGCCATGTGCCGCAAGGAAGTCCGCACGCTGTCGCAGGCTTTGACGCTACGCTACGACAAGGTGCTGTTCATTCTCGATCCGACCGACGTTTCCAGGTCCTTGGCCGGCCAAAAGGTGATCGTTTGCGACTATCCCGACGGGCGGCTTGAGATCATGCACGAGAGCTTCGCCCTGCCCTACAGAACCTTTGACACGTTGCGTTCGGTACATCGCGCTGAGGTCGTCGACAACAAGAGGCTGGACGACATGCTGTCGGTTGTCGGAGAACTGCAGGCCGGGCGCGAGCAGCAGCGCAGCAGGAGTGGTCCCCGACGCACCGGCCAGACCGATCATATGTTCGGCATTCGCGACGGCAGCACCGCCAACGGCTATCAGAAGCGGGGACGCAAGCCGAGAACGGATTATATGAACGATCCGACCGTGATTGCGCGGCGAGAGCAAGCGTTATTGAGGCAGCCAGCGTCGGAATAAGGATCGTCAGTGCACGCCGATGTCGCTCTGCGAATCTGATTCCAATTGCAGGCAGGCGGACCAAAGCGGTGTCTTGTGGAAGGATCCGTCCTGGAGGACGGTAAGCCCTTCTCGTGCCTCATAGAGCAAGCCGAGCCAGCATAAGCGTCGAAAGACGCCGTATTGGAGATCGGATTTCAGCTCCCAGGCTTCCAGGGTCATTTCGGTGTCCGACAGAGGCGCGAAGTCTGGATATAGGATCTTCACAACCTGCAATGGCGTGCACCCTTCTCTGGCCTTGATATTGAGAAGATTAAGGAACATGCGCCACCAGCGCAACCGCGCCCGGACCTCTTCCTCTCGTTCGATGTCGTGGACATACGAGTAGAGGTAATCCGTGGCGATCAGATCGAAGAAGGCGTTCGGGTTCGCCAGAAACTCGCGGCCGCGTTTGGTTGGCAGCAGTACATCTTTTTTCCGGCGAAGCAGCTTCAGATGACGGGCCATATCGCGCACCACCCATAGCGGCGGCATGTCGCTTTCGTTCAGCACCTTATTCATGCTGTAGAGGTCTTTGGCTGTGAAGTCGGGCCAGAGGAAGTTTACAGCGGCCCAATGCACGAACTTGCGGTTCATGGCGCCGGTCGCCGTCAATCCTATGCCACCCTCACCGTCAGCATAGGCAACGGACAGAAGCATGCCGCGAACAAGTGGTGACAGTGCGGCGACATCGACGTCACCTTGCAACTTGATTTCCGGAAGCATCGTGCAGCTTTGATCCCTACCCGCTCAATTCAGATGAAAGCGAGTATCAGCCGGCGACTGAACAATTGCTACTGAGAAAGCTAAAGCCGAAAGGGTGCTCCTTCGCCCGCCCCCGCTCCTCCCTCGCAACCCGGCCCAGCCGGTCGGATCGGGGGCTGATCGGCAGAGCCAGTGTCGCGTTTCTAACTGGCTGGCGATATCGCAGCCCTATTCAGCTTTGACATTTTACATGTGGGGGTGGGTTCGAGTTTGAAGTGCGATATGCCAATAATTTCAATGGCTTCGTTTTGGAGATTTGTAGTCGCAAAGTTAGAATGTCCTGTTTCTGCAAAGTTGGAATGTCACACTCCCCGCGTTTGACTGGCGCCTGGTCGCGGAAAACTCGATCTCCTTGAGGCCCGCGTCATAGGGCCAAACTGAACGTCACCAAAAGCGCGTCAGAGCCCTTATTCCACGCCGAAACACATCCACTACGTTGCTTGTGGACACAACTTGCCTACGCCGCAGCCGATTCATAGGTGACCCGAAAACTGCGCTTACTTCGAGGTGTTCCAGACCCGCTGTCTTGCGCCGAATCTGATGCTGGAAGCGGGAAAAAACGTCTCATCGCCCTAGCACTACTTTGGCAGATTGAAGGAATGATGCCTGATTTGGCCTTGGCAGTGTGGACATCGGATTTCCGCGTCTATCAAGATCAGTGCAGCTATGACGTCACGTCGAACTGTCGGTAGGGTCGGTTCAGGTGGCCCGTTTTGCCGGCGCCTCTTCCTTTTTTTCCCGCCTTGCGATCTGAAGGCGGTGATGTTGGAGGAAGGCATAGGCGATCATCGTCATCAGACAGTGACGATGTAACCCTTTCCATGAGCGGCCTTCGAAGTGGTCAAGACCGAGCTCCTCCTTCATTTGCTGGTGCGCCTGTTCGCAGACCCAGCGGGCTTTGATGGCACCGGCCAGTTGCTTGAGCGCTGTATCAGCAGGCAGATTGGACAAGTAGTATTTCCGTTCTCCGTTCGAACGCCACTCACCGACCAGCCAAGCCTCTTCGCCGGGCATATGCTGTTGGCCCTTGTCGAGGATGCGCTGTGGAGGTCCATCGGCAATACGTATACGTTTTGCGGCAAACCGCGCCGACAGACGGCCCTTCGTGCCTCGCCGCCAACTGACTGTCCTCCATCGCGCCGCCGCCAGGGTCGTTTCGACTGCCACCGACAGGACATCCGGAATTGGATGCTGGCGCGGCCGACCATGGCCGGAAACCGGGAAGATCAGCGCGACATCATGAGGATAGACCTTCTGATGCTTGGGGATGCCGACCGCCCAGACGAGACCACGAGCACTCAAACCTTGGCGGAATGCAGCCGACAAGCCATACCCGGCATCGGCAAGCACGACGCCGAAGCGCAGGCCCGCCGCCATCAGGCGGTCAATCTCCCCCAGGGCGATCTCAGGCTTGGTGCGTGGCTCCCGCATCGCCTCGGGCACGCCGGCCTTCAATAGCCGCGATGGATTCCCAGTCCAGCTTTCGGGCAGAAATAGCCGCAAAGCCACTGGTACGGGAACCTCATCTCGCGCCAGCGTCAGCGATACAAGCGTCTGGCAATTGGCTCTCTTACCCAGCATCGACGCATATTGCGGGGCCACGCCGACGGAATGCTCCCCCTTCTTCGGGAGAGTTGTGTCATCGATCACAAGGAATGCACCGTCTGCGCCGACCATCCTGTCCGCCTGACGCGCCAGTTCCAGACTGAGCGGTTCATCGTCCCAGATGCCATCGGAAATGAAATGATGGAGACGATCGTATTGTCCCGGAACCAGGCGTGCGGCCATCGGCTCAATGCTCTTGCGATCTCCGGGACCGATCAGACCGGCGATATAAAGCGGACACATTGCGCTGCGCTTCCTGTGCCCGAACCGATCAATAAACGGCTGTAAAAACAGCGAAAGTTCTGCGCTCATATCCATCATCGGCACCTCCACTCATAAGGTGCCGGGAGAATCTCAAATCAACCTTGCCTCAATCTGCCAAAGTAGTGCTAGGTCGGATCGACATTCAGGCTTCTCAAATCACGAGATCGCTGATTCATAGAGCACCATGTTGAACCCCGGAGGCGTTTGCGTGGGTGCGAAGCGGTATGAACTGAATGATGGCCAATGGCTGAAGATTGCGTCCTTGTTGCCCGGCAAAGCTGGCGATCCCGGTCGAACGGGCTCGGATAATCGCGTGTTCATCAATGGTTGCCTCTGGGTTTTGCGTTCCGGCGCGCATTGGCGCGATCTGCCGGAACGCTATGGCAAGTGGAAGACGGCCCATCGCCGGTTCAGCCGCTGGTGCCATGCCGGCATTTGGGAGCGGGTGTTCGAAACACTGACGGCAGATCGCAACAATCAATATCTGATGATCGACAGCACTATCGTTCGTGCCCATCAGCAGGCGGCATCTGGAAAAGGGGGGCCAAGGATCAGGCGTTGGGGCGTTCCCGAGGCGGACTGACCACCAAGATCCACATGCTCGCAGATGCGCTGGGGCGGCCGCTGCGTGTGATCGTAACCGCCGGTCAAGTTGGGGACATCACGCAAGCCCCGGCTCTTCTGTCGAGCCAGAGCGGCCACGCCGTTCTGGCGGACAAAGCCTATGATAGCAATGCCTTGCGGGAGATGATCGCAGACATGGGAGCCGAAGCGGTAATCCCGTCAAACCGCACGCGCAAGATTATCATCCCGCACGATGAAGCCCTCTACAAACACCGCAACCGCATCGAACGGTGTTTCAACCGAATGAAACACTTCCGTCGCTTCGCAACACGTTACGACCGCCGCACAACTCACTTCGAGGGCTTCGTCTATCTCCTCGCTGCAATGATCTGGCTACGATGAATGTCGATCCGACCTAGCCGAATGGCATTTCGGCGAGGCGAAAGCTTCTGCGCGGCCGTCAAATCACGTGCCCGGACTGCCCGGCGCGGCTGAACCATCCGGAAACTCCGGAAGGTTGGCAGGTCTGGGACCTCCTCCTGCGCTTGACCGGACAGTTGCGCATCGCCGGCGGCATGGGCACCAGCGTCATCATCGGCTGGGACATGGGTGCTGCACTCGCCATGGCGCAGGCGCTTGGCGTCGATCCGCTCATTGCCGCCGACTGCCTGCCTGCGATCGAAGCGGTGATGGTGCGCAAGCTCAACGAACAGATGGCGGCCGAACGTGGCCGATGCGACGAGGGTCAGGGCTTGATCTTCTCGACCAATGTCACCCCCGGCAATCCATCGAAATGTGCATCACAGGTGATAAGATCGGCATTGTGTGTGCGGGCCGTGGAAAACACGATGGCATCGGCGGTTGCCAATTTGTGCGCCCGGCAAACGTCAGCCGCCGCCAGTGCAATTTCGGTGTCGAGCGGCACAATATGACAAAGCTGCGTGAAGGCGATCACCTGATCCGCCTTGTCCTCGCCAACCTCACGCACCAGCCACTTCGCAAGTTCGAGTTGCACAATGGTTGGTACCAGCCAGTCGGATTGCTCGGGCAGATGTCGGGCGACGAGTTCGCCGGTCGGTGAACCAATCAGCCATTCGATCCAAGCAGAGGTATCGACAAGATGCATCAGACGCGATCCATCCGGTCGCGGTAGTCACTGGGTGATGCACCCTTGGCGATGCCAGCCAATGCTTCCCGCTTGGGCACGGGGACCAGAAGGACACCCGTTCCCTTGGGAATGAATGCAAAGGTCAGGCCCGCCTCCCAATGCTGGGCTGCGCGGATAGCCTTGGGAATCGAAATCTGGAATTTCGACGACAGGGTCGCAGTTTCGTTCATCGTCATACTCCAACTTGATCGATAGACGAAACGTAAGACAAAACTTTTCCTTCTTCAAGGATTCTCCTAACTATGGCAGGAAAGCGCGTCTCCGTCCGGCGCATCGCCGAGGGCGGCCGGCTGAATACCGTAGCGACCATCCCGACGGTTACGGCTACCGCATCAGGAGGTTATCTTCATGGACGAGGCGAATCCGATGTCGTCGCCCATGAAGGCGAAGGGAGTTGGCGAACTCGGTCTGTGCGGGGTCGCGAACGCCATTCCTGCCCTGACGGTTGACGAACGATGCGGGGGTTTGCACGATTTGAGGAACTCGATACAGAAATCAGTTTCCAAGTTGGGAATTTTGGGCTTGTTTCCAAATTGGGAACGCGCTAAATAGGAGCAGGCGTGAACGTTATCGCTAAGTCCGCTTTGGTCAATTTCTGGAATAGCCTGCCGAAAGGCGCGCCGAGAGAAACCGCTGGAGCGGCGATGACGGAATGGTATGCCACCGCATCGAAGGCAAACTGGAGCAATTTCAGTGAGCTGAAGAAAACCTTCAACTCGGCCGACATCGTCGCCGGCAACAAAGTGATTTTTGACGTGGGTGGCAACAAGTACCGCATCGTGGGATTGGTCGCATTTCGGACGAAACGGATTTTCGTTCTGTTTGTCGGGACGCATGCCCAGTATGACGCGATTGACGTAGCAAAACTCTGATGTGAGGAAAGGCGACATGTTGAATTTGAAAGCTTTCCGAACCCTTCAGAGTGAAGACGAGTACAACGCCGCATTGAAGGAAGTTCGGCCGTATTTCGAGAACGAACCGCAGGAAGGCTCTGAAGACGCGGCTCATTTTGACGCGCTCGTTCTTCTGATCGGAGAGTATGAAGGTAAAAACTACCCAATCCCGGCGGCGAGTCCGGTGGAGGTGGTCAAGTCGGTGATGGCTGCTAACAACTACACTCGCGCGGATCTGGTAGCCGTTATCGGCTCCAAAGCGCGTGCCGCTGACCTTCTGAACGGCAAGCGGGAAATCAATCTCGAACAGATCCGAAAGCTCAGCAAGGAATGGAACATTCCAGCTGGCTCATTGATTGGTGACGTTGCCGCTTAACAGTGACGCTGTTACGTACACCGCCTTGCCTACAGCGGATCTTCCCTCCCCTTCGCTTCCTGCGCACCCAGCGACGTCGGATCGGCATATTTTCGGACGTTCGGCGACAAGCCGCCTGTGATATAGGCCGTTAGCCGCGCCAAGCGGCGGCGAGTTGCTAAGGCGGATCGGGTGACCGCGGCACGGAGTTTGCCGGCTTCAGGGCTTTGGAAGATGGTATCGGTGCGCGCAGCTGGTTCTGCGACCCCAGCGCACCATAGCAAAAAGGTGCCGTGGAAAACGCCAACAAGCGCATTCGCCGCTTCATGCCAGGCGATACCGACCTGGCAGCCGTATCACAGGGTGATCTCAACCAACTCGCCCGACACCTGAATGACCAACCCCGAAGGTGCCTCGGTTACAGGACGCCGGCCGAGGTGTTTATGGCTCATTTGCAAGAAGCGGGGTGATCCCCTACCCTCAACACCGGCATGATGCACTTGGGTTAGCTTCTCCAAAAAATAGAGATGACGTCGCCCCGTTGCGCACTGAAGGACACCCCTTTGATGACTTCGAGTGGACCGAAGCGCTTCTTCAAAAGGCTCGGTTGGCCACGACATGAACGTTATCAATTCTGGCAACGATCAGGGCATCATGCCTGTTCGGTTGAGGGCGCCCGATGAGATAGCCTTGCACCTCAGTGCAACCTTCCTGCCTGACGCAGTCGAAATGTGCCTCGGTCTCCACGCCTTCGGCCACCGTAATAACACCGAGACGCTTACCGAGATCGGCAATGCAGCGCACGACCGCCGCGCAGTCCGACCGTTCAACCGCATCCTTAACGAAGGACCCGTCGATCTTGATCTTGTCGAAGGGGAAGACGCGCAGATGGGCGAGTGACGAATAGCCCGTTCCGAAATCATCGAGCGCAACACGCACGCCCATGTCCCGCAGCCGGCGCAGGTCGCCCACCACATCAGATTCACCGTCGAGCAACGCGGTTTCCGTGACCTCGACCTCCAGCCGTTCGGCCGGCAGACCCGAGCCGACGAGGGCGGCAAGCACCATTGGCGCGAGCGTGCCCTTGCCGAGTTGCACTGCCGAGACATTGACCGCGACGCGGGCGCCGTCCGTCCATCCGGCCGCGTCCCGGCAGGCATGGTCGAGCACGAATTCGCCGAGCTGGTCAATCAGGCCGCTCTGCTCCGCAATGGGAATGAATTCGGCAGGCGAAACCCAGCCCTTGCGCGGATGGTGCCAGCGTATCAGCGCTTCGCGCGCCGTGACCTTGCCGCTGCGCACGTCCACGATGGGCTGGTAGAAGACGAACAGCCTGTCCTTGTCCTGAAGCGCCCGGCGCAGGCTCGCCTCCAGCCGCACCCGGTCCTGAAGGCGAGCCTCCATGTCCGGCGAATACATCCGGAACGTCCCCTTGCCGGCCGCCTTGGCGGCATAGAGGGCCATGTCGGCATGCGCCAGCAGCTCTTCGCCGATGGCGCCGTGCAACGGGGCGAGCGCGATGCCGACGGAGGCTCCGATCTGGACCTGTCGTCCGGTGTCCAGGGAGCAAGGGGCCGCCAGAAGCTCGATCAGTGTGGCCGCGAGCCGCTCCACGCCGTCCGGCGTGTCGCCTGAAACCAGCACAGCAAATTCGTCGCCGCCGAGCCGGCCGATGACCACGTCCAGCGCAGCACACGCCTGCCGCAGGCGCCCAGCCACCTCCTTGAGAAGTGCGTCCCCCGCCCGGTGCCCCTTGGTGTCGTTGACGACCTTGAAACCGTCGAGATCGATGAACAGCAGGGATGCGCAACGCACCGGCGACGCGAGCACGGCGTCCAGCCTTTCATGAAAGGCGGCGCGGTTGGCAAGGCCGGTCAGCGTATCGTAGTGGGCGAGCTGGCGGATGCGGCGTTCCGCCTCCATCTCCTTTGTCACGATCGCCCATGTGAGCATGGGGCCGAGATAGCCGCCGTCGCTGGCGGTGACTGCCGAGACCTTGAGATCGAGCGTCTCCGGCCCCACGCGGATGCGCGCATTGTGCGGCAGGTTGCGAGGATCGGCAAGAAGATTGCGCTGGTGCTGCGGATGCTTATGAAAAACGTCGATCGAGGTGCCGAGCAGCTCGTCGGCGTTGATTGGCAGCAGGTGCTCAATGCTGCGGATGAGGAGCTTCGACGTCTCGTTAGCGTAGTTGACCCGGAGCGTGCCGGGCTCGACGGTCATGACGGCGACCGGCATGTCGTCGATCATCCGCAGCAGCTGGCTCTGCTCGTCCTGCTTGCGGCGGGTCTCGGTCTGGGCATTCACCATGGCGGTGAAATCGCGGTGGTTCACCAGGAGGATAATCAGCATGCCAATGGAGACGAGCACGATGTTGATCGCCGTGGCGAGAAAGGTCGGCTGGCCCGACATGCCGAAGAAGGCGACGAAGGCGCCGTTGACGATTACCGTCACGATCAGCGCAGCCGAACGCAGGTGCAGCAGGCAGAAGATGCAGGTGATGACGGTGATCGCCATGTAGAAGGCGACGTGCGACTGGGTATAGGCGTTTCCGTAGGGAAACAGCAGAAACGACCAGAGCGTGAAGGCGGACGCGATCACGATGGCGAGGCGGTTGGTACGCGCAAGCGCGCGCTGTGCCCGCTCCGGCGTCGGATCGACGCTGCGCAGCCGCCACCAGTAGAGGATGCGCACGAGGCACAGCACCGTAAAGGCCGCCGGCACGGCGATCGTCAGCCAGAGCGGGGCGAAGGATATGTGCGTGGCCGCCAGCGCCCATGTGCTGGACAGGAGAATGCAATACATGATCGGCAGCTGCCAGGAGAAGGCGCGATACTGCGCCTTGAGCAACTCCGGATTGTCGGCCGACACAGATAGGAAAGTGGAAATGCGGTATGCTAGTTGCTTCATAAAACAGCTTTTCTTGTGTTCCGCACGGGAGGGCGTGCCACTTTCAGGGCGGCCGCCCCCGATACGTTCGCCCTATCCCGCTAGTCTGCGCGACTGGAACGATGCCACATGCGTCTCGGACTGTGCCTCTACCGGGCGGTGCCGGCCGGCGTCGCCGACGCGGAACTGTCCGAGCAGGTTGAAGAGGGCTTCAGCCTCCCGGGCGAGGCTGTGGCTGGCCGCGGTCGACTCCTCCACCATGGCCGCGTTCTGCTGTGTGCCCTGGTCCAGCGTGTTGACGGCCTGGTTGATCTCGCCGAGGCCCGTCGCCTGCTCCTTTGCCGCCTCGACGATGGCAGAGACATTGCCGTTGATGTCCTGCACCTGCCGGACGATCCGCTCCAGCGCCTCGCCGGTCTGGCCGACCAGTGTCACGCCGCTCTTGACCTGTTCACCGGAGGTGTTGATGAGCGCCTTGATCTCCTTGGCGGCATTGGCGGAGCGCTGTGCAAGTTCGCGCACTTCCTGAGCCACGACGGCAAAGCCCTTGCCCGCATCCCCGGCCCGGGCCGCCTCGACCCCGGCGTTCAGCGCCAGGAGGTTGGTCTGGAAGGCGATGTCATCGATTACCCCGATGATGTTCGAGATCTCCCGCGAGGAGCTTTCGATCTCGCCCATTGCCGCAATCGCCATGCGAACCACCTCGCCCGACTTCTCCGCATTCTCGCGGGTACTCGCAACGAGCTTTCCAGCCTCGTCGGCGCGACGGCTGGAATCGGCCACCGTGGTCGTGATCTCCTCGAGGGCCGCTGCCGTTTCCTCGACCGAGGCGGCCTGCTGCTCGGTGCGCTTCGACAGATCGTCGGCGGCTGAGCGTATCTGGTTCGAACCGGCGGCGATCGCCTGGGCGTTCTCGCCGACCGCGCTCATGGCCTCTCGCAGCCGCTCGCACGCGCTGTTGAAATCGCTCCGCAACTGCTCGAGGGTCGGAATGAAGGGCGTCGGCAGGTGCAGCGTCAGGTCACCTTGGGCAAGCCGCGTCAGCGCGCTGGCCAGCGTCTCGACGTTCTCGACGCGGCCGGTCACGTCGGTGGCGAATTTCACCACCTTGAAGACCTTGCCGTTCATGTCGAAGATCGGGTTGTAGGAGGCCTGGATGTAGATGCGGCGGCCGCCCTTGCCAATGCGCATGAACTCCTCGGCGACGAACTCGCCCGCCTTGAGCCTGTCCCAGAACTGCTTGTATTGCGGGCTCTGGCAATAGGTGGGGTCGCAGAACATGGAATGATGCCGGCCCTCGACGTCGGACAACTGGTAGCCGAGAGCGGAGAGGAAGTTCTGGTTGGCGGTGAGAATATCGCCCGCCGGCGTGAACTCGATGACGGCCTGCGCGCGCGACAGGGCCTCCAGCTTTCCGGCATCTTCAGCATTCTTCAGCTTCTGCGCGGTGATGTCGGTGGCGAATTTAACGACCTTGTAGGGCTTGCCACGTCGGAACACCGGATTGTACGACGCCTCAATCCAGATTTCCTTACCGCCCTTGCCGATGCGTTTGTACTGACGCTGGTCGAACTCGCCGCGCGCCAGCTTGGCCCAGAAGGCACGGTAGTCCTCGGAGGCGGCTTCCACTGGATCGACGAAGAGTCGATGATGCTGGCCGACGATCTCCGGAAGGGCGTAACCGAGCGCCCGACAAAAATTCTCGTTCGCCTTCAATATCTTGCCCGTCAGGTCGAACTCGATGATGGCTTGCGAACGCTGCATCGCGTCAAGGATAGCGCTTGCATCAGATGCAAGGCCGAAAGAAAGGGCTAACATGATTTCTCCTCGGCAGTTGACTGGTTGATGGCTTTGCAACAGATGGCTTCCCCGGCCTTCCGGCAAGACGATCCAATCCAACGATTGGGTGAGTTCTCAGAACGGAGCGCGGATTTCGTGGCTATGAATGTACAGACGAAAGCCGGTTGCGGCGCTCATCGTCGCTGCGAAGTGAGGCAGGCTCAGCCGTCGCAATGACAGCGTGAAGCCGCGCGAGATTGGCAAGGACGCCGGCCAGCATCTGCTTGGCCTCCGCCGTCCGTGCGGCAAGATGCCAGATTCGTTCAGCCTCGTCGCAGCCGATTGCGGTAGGCGCCCGCGGCGACGCGGATGGAGATAAAGGCTTTAACTGCATGAGATACCTCGGTGGCTCGCTCAGAAATCACGTTTAAGCCCCGAATCCGTCGTCATGCCGGAAGTGATACGATCGCATCCATTCGGATGATCTAAAGTAGCAAGTATCCCTTGATGGTCATGAAACAAAACGCACCGTCCCGCTCGCGTTGCATGCAGAAACTGCGCGCTTTTTGCCCAAAACATTAAGATTGTCCGCAAAAATTGCATAAGATTGTATAAATCGCTTATTGCCGGCCGCTGGTCAGGGCGTGTTGCTCAATCGCAGCGTGAGGCCCATTTCCGTAGACGAACCCGTCAATTCCAGGCCGCAGCGCGCCAGCGCTGCGACGATGGCCGATATCGTTGCATCCTTCATGTGCTCGCCGGTGGTCTCGTAACGCCGGATCGTCGCGGTAGAGACGCCCGCTTCCACTGCCAATTGCTCGGCCGACCAGCCGAGAAAAGCACGCGCAGCGCGCAACTGCTGGGGCCGAAGCATCGCACCATTCTGCCTGCTCAAGCCTTTGCGGTGCCCTCCTTCCGTGACTACGCCGATCCACTCGATCGGCGTGCCATTTTCCCGGCGAACCGGCGCGGTACGCGCCAGAACCTCGCGATACCGACCGTCAGCATGAAGCAGGCGATACGAGACCTCTCGGGCAAGCCCGTCACGATTGCATGCCTCGCGCACCGCTTCTACCTTTCCGCGGTCATCAGGATGGATCGCCTCCAGCCATTCCTCGTCGGATTGAGCCTGATCGCGGCCGGTGAGCTGCTCCCAGCCGCGTAGGTCGCCCACAACGCCGTTCAGGTCGCGCGCCCAGAAGGCACCGCCCATCATCTCGATGAAGGCATTCAATCGCGCACGCTCCCGGTAGAGCGCGGCCTTCGCCTCCCGCTCGACGCCGCCGTCCTGGATGAGACCGACGACCTGGTTGGGCGATGCAGGCTCCTCGACTGAAATCCGTATCCAGCGCGGCGGGCGCTGGAGGTCGACCAGCCGGACATCCCGGGAGATCGATACGCCCATGGCAGCAAGCGGGCAGATGGAGCGAAAATCCTCCCGGTCCTCGGCGTGAAGCAGGGTGGTCCATTTCTGCAGGTTGAACGCCTCGCCCGGCGGCAAGCGTAACAGCCGGAAGAACCCGTCCGTGCCGCGCACTTCACCCGTCGTCAAATCCGCATTCCAGAACCCGATGTCCAGAAAGCGCTCTGCGAGGTCCAGATAATTGCGGGAGGAGACAAAATTAGGTTGCTTCTGCGACATGCATTCCGGGTCCGTTCGAGCGGCACGAACGGTATGGACGCCTGCACGACTTGCCCCATGACGTCCCCACCGCTAACGCCGAAATACCGCCGTAGCATCCGATACGACCTAGCACCATCGGGTATACACCCGAGGCAAGTGTCATTCCCTGACAGGCGTCAGAAAATCCGGAAGGGAGAGATTACGGCTCTATGAGCCTGTTACGGACCGCGAACAGCGTCAACTCTACGGCCGTGTGTAAACCGAGCTTACGCATCGCCGCCGTACGGTGCGTATCGACGGTCTTCAAACTGACATTCAGTTGCGCGGCAATGCTCTTGTTCGTCTCGCCCAGCGCAACGCGGCGAACGACCTCGATCTCGCGGGGCGTCAGTATGGAGACGGCGTTCTGCAAAAGAGCCTGGCGCGGCACGTCCGGCGAAATATGAACACCCCCCACCGCAACCGTATCCATCGCGGCGAGCAGGGCGGTATCGTCCTCCGTCTCCAGCACATAACCGCGGGCACCCGCGTCGAGAAGCACCTGTACGATCCGCTCGTCGGCGTGCATGGTATAGATCACGATGCCGATCCCCGGCATCTCCCCGCAAAGCCGGCGCGCGACCTCCAGCCCGTTCATCCCGGGCAGGGAATAGTCGAGGATGGCGAGGTGGGGTCGCAGGGCCAAGCCAAGGTGTAGCGCAGCCTGACCGCTCTCGGCCTCTGCGCAGACGCGCCAATGCGGGCGCGCGGCCAGCATCGCCCGGATACCTGCCCTGATGAGAGGATGGTCATCCGCGACAAGCACGTCCAGCTCCGCCCCTCCGGCCCTCATGTTCCCTTGCTCCCCTCCCCGCGCGGAAGGCGGAGCCGGACGGTCGTGCCTGCGCCCGGACGGCTAGCGATATCGGCGCGCCCGCCGCACTGCCGGACGAATTCCAGCGTCTGGCTCAATCCCATGCCGTGCCCTTCCCCCATCCCCTTCATCGTGAAGAACGGATCGAATGCCTGGCGGCGGGCCGCCTCGCTCATGCCGATCCCGTCATCCGTCACAGTGACATCCACCCAGCTCAAGGCACCTGACGGGTCCATGTCCTCGGCCGACTGCACATCGATCGTGATTGTGCCGCCCGACGGCATCGCATCGCGAGCATTCAACACCAGATTGACGATCGCCGCCTGAAACTGCGCCTTGTCGAGGCGGCAGGACAAGGCCTCGCCTGATGGCTTGGCGACGACGTCGATCCCCGGCCCCGCCGCCTGCCTCGCGATCGGCAGAATTTCCCGGACGAGCGCATCGGGATCGGCAACATCCGGACGGAATTCCGTACTGCGTGCGTAGGTCAACAACCGGCTGACCAAAGCTCGCCCGGCATTGAGCGAGGTATCCACCTCATCGAGCAGCTTCACCGCCTCCTGCCGGTCATTGACCAGCGGACGCAAGACGACGGTGGCGGAGCGGATGACCCGCATCAGGTTTCCGCAATCGTGCGCGATGCCGCCGGCGAAGCGGCCGACGGCTTCCAAGCGCTGGGTCGCCTCCAATCGTCGCCGCGCCGCCTCTTCGCGCCGATGAAGCCGACCGTGGCATGTCCGCGCCATGGCTGCATGACATCGGCCTCGTTGAGCGTCACCAGCACGATTACCGGTGCGATGTCGAGCTTCTGGTATCCGACGATCCGGGATATGCCGTCGATGGGGCTCGTTAGCCAGGCGACGCCAGGATCGCGCATGCCAAGCAGACTGTGGAATGGCTCCATGTCGGCGAAAGACTTACCGATCATCTCCTCCCTTGCGGGCGAACGGGCAAGAAGAGTGCCCGGGGACAGGAACAGCGAGATCGTTCCGCCGCCCACCCAGAGTTGTCGATAGAAGCTTTCGAAATAAAGCGGTTCAATCGCCGCCACGACGATGCCGCCGAAACTGCCATCCGCCGTCGCGATACGCCGGCTCAGGCTGATGAACCAGACGCCGCGCGACCGGCTCTTCAGCGGCCGGCCGATATGTAGTCCCAGCGAAGGGTTATTCTCGTGGGCCTTGAAATAGTCTCGGTCGGCGAGGCTGACCCGCGGCGTGCTCGGAAAATCCGTGTCGTGGGCAATGAAGCCGTCCCGGCCGATCACGAAGAGCGCGCGAACGAAGGGCATGGCCGCCAGCCTCTTGTGCAGGCGCGCCCGGAAGGCCGGATCGTTGTCACGCATGGCCGGGACGTCGGCCAGCTCGCCGGCAATATCCTGCAAGTTGACGTCGACGGACTGGAATGTGCGCGCCACCTGCTCGGACATGACATGGATGAGGTTCGAGACGTTGCGCTCTGCGCCCTCGCGCGCCGCTGCATGACTGCGCCACAGTTCATAGGAAAGCAGGAGAACGGTGCAGAGACCGAGAACGAGTGTGGGAAGCGAGTGGAGGAGCTGCCAGACAAAACTGTGGAGACTGATGGGGGAGCCGGCAAAATCACCTCGCAAATTCGGTTCCTCTTCAGATTCTCAGAATACCACCGGCTGCGACGCGCATCGGGCCGAACGCGCGCCAGTAAGCGCGCTTATCGTAGCCCACCGCGAGCCCCCGCGCTTTTGGCAGGTGCCACAACCAGACGTCCAATGGCGATACAAGCAGCAGAAAGATTACCCCCGAATTCACCAACCTATCAGTCACTATAGTGACTGGTAAAGCCGATGGTTTCCTTATCGCTATGCGCCCCATGCGTATGGCACAGATTCTTGGGGAGAACGTTCGGAGAAACCGCCTGGAGCGCGGCATGACCTTGGAGTCACTGGCAGCGGAAGCCGGCGTTGCCTATTCCTACATGGGTGGGATTGAGCGTGGACAGAAAAATCCGACGCTCACCGTGATCGAGCGTATCGCAGCGGCGCGGAGCACGGACCCCGTCCTGCTCCTGTCAGATCCCCAACAGAAGCACGACGGCCCAAACGGGACCTAGCCTCGATGCTTCGCCAATCGCAACGAAAGTAACCATCGGCTGTCCATTGCATATTGCGCCTGGATCGACCGCAGTGAGAGCCGATGAGACACGGCTTCACTATGGAGATCTTGGCATGTCCCGATGCTATACGCAGCTTGCTCGCGCCGACCGACGACGCCTACATCAACTGGTGGCGGCAAATGTTCCCGTCAACGGGATGGCCCGTCAGCTCGGACGCCATCGTTCGACCATCTATCGCGAGATCAAGCGCAACACGTTTAGGGATCGCGAACTGCCAGATTACGACGGCTACGACAGCACGGTTGCCGATGACATTGCCAAGGAACGACACTGGCGTTTGCGAAAGCTGCGGCGTCATCCGCATTTGCGTCGTATGATTATCGAGAAGCTGGAGGCCTACTGGTCACCGGAGCAGATTGCCGGCCGACTTCTGGCTGATGGGATCAGCCTGGTCCGGATCTGCAAGAAACGATTTACCGTTTCATCTATGGCAAGGAGGCTTACGGGCTTGGCCTTTACCGCTACCTGCCCGAGGCACGCCGCAAACGCCGTCCGCGTGGATCGAAGAAGCCGCGTAACAGCGTATTTCCAGCCGGTAACAGGATATCGCAACGCCCTGATTTTATCGGTGATCGATCCCAGTTCGGCCATTGGGAAGGCGATCTGTTGATCTTCGAGCGTGAGCGCGACATCAGGCCGTTTTGCACCGGACGCAATAGCTGGCTGTTCAGCGATACGCCTGCCGGTGCCAAAGCCAGCGCCGTCGTTTACAGCCTCATGCTGACCTGCCGTGCCTGCGGTATCGATCCATACGTCTGGCTGCGCTTCGTTCTCACCGAACTGCCGCAGCGCCCGGCTGAGGACGACATTACCGACTTGCTACCCTTCAACTTCGCCAAGGCTCGGGTCGCGCCATGATGCGACGGTAGCATCGCGCTTGTGTCCATAACCTCCATGATGGACACAAGCCTAATCAAACCTCATCCAGGTGCAGGAACTGAAAATCGCGCTTACGATCAACAACCCGTTCTTCAGGTGCATGTCGCCATTGCCGTGATGGCTGCCAGAGCCAACCGGCGGGCGAACTCAAGAGAAGCGATGGACGACACGGCAACGTTCAAGGCTGCGGCGATATCATGATAGGCGGCACCCTCGTATTTCCGCGAAGGATATGCGTTGCGAGCGACCAGATATTCATACTGCGCGCAGGCCGAACGGGTCTTCAGATTGCCAGTATTTCCGCTGCGCGCTGGAGAGGAACATCAAGAATGATGTCTGAGTAGTCGACGCGGGGAGCCTGCGTTTTGCCTGCCCCCTTCTCGAAACGCACCAGACCGAACCTCTCCATTGTGCGTAATGTGCGCGATAGATTGGATGGTGCCCGACCGGTCTTTTCAGCCAGTTCGTTCATTGAGCCAGGCTTTGTGGCCGCGATCAACGCAAGAAGCTCCCTATTGCGATCCGAAAGCACTTTCGCAAAGCTCTCCATGGAGGTGAACCACACCTTGGGATCATCGGCCGCGGGCTTGAGTTGGCCGCGCGCAATGGCCATCGTGCGCTTCTTGTAATCCTCGTAAGAGGCAATACCTACCTTGAGTGCGGTCATGGTGTGACTCCTTCCTCTTTCAGGACGGAATCCACCTGTGCCCAGAAATCTCCAAGCAAGGTGGCTGCGTCCTTGTAATCATACGGGCGGATCGTCTTGAACCGGTGCTTATGGTCGTTGACGATGCGCTTCTTGCCAGCCGGCCCCGACTGGGTAGGCACGGGATGGGCATTATCGAATCCAACAATGCGGTCGCCCGACTTGTCGTGCAGCGTGAGGCTGTAATTCAGGCCGTGTGGTTTACGTTCGTCGGCTTTTACGCGCTTTACGACGAACTTGACCTTGTAATGCCCGCTTGCATCGACAAAGAATGTCTCTCCGTCCAAACCCAAAAGAGCATCGAGCCCTTCGTCGCGTTCTAAATTCATATTATCTATGTTATCACACACTGATAACAAGAGGCAACGACTTTCGGAAGCGGGTATCGCCCGTTAAACGGGAGCGGCCTGCAAAGGCCACTCCCGTCACGCATCAGGCGTTGATATGGCTCAGTCGTGTGCTTCCGACGCGTAAGCGGACAACGTCTGCTTGGCTTCGAAATGCAGGTCGCGCTCGATCTTGAGACCAAAAAGACCGCTGACACTTGTCAGCTCTCCGATACTGACCGAACCTGTTGGTTTCCACGCGGGACTGAGCCGGCGGGGGTGCGGATACAAAGTTGGAGACTTGGCGTCGATACACACGGATGTGGACTTACGACCCTGCCGACAGAACCGACCTTCGGTGCGTTTCCATCCCATCCCAACGCGCGCCTGCGACCGGCGCTGGACTATATGGCCGCCCATATCGATCAGCCTCTCGCCTTGCCGGAAATTGCAGCCGCCGCGGGCTTGACCCGAAGCCGCTGCCGATCGTCATGCTACTTCTGGCCTAACTGAGCATCTGAATGGTGAGAAAATTCGAGCAAAGGGCGGCGGTCATCTCCCCGGCGGCTGGCATCGGTGGCGACTACGCTAGCGAGTCATATTGCATTTTCCGCGATAAGAGCGGATTTTCGAGAATGATTCAGTTGCGGCATCATATTGAGTTTTCCGCGTTAAGAGCGGACCGGAGGACTTGCGGCGCAACATGTCATGGAAGCTCTCAACGACATCCCTGGCGTCCACAAGGTCCGGCAGCCTCTCTTCGATGGCGGCAACCGTCATCGTTTGAGCCTTGGTCAGGTTGTTGCGCTCGAGGGTCATCAGGCGAACGACGGTTCGCGCGGCGGGAGCATGACCAAGTCCGCTCTCAGCCTTTTCTGCCCGACTTCGTCTTGTTGCCCATTCGGTGACAACACGCAGGCCTCCGCCAAAACCGGCCAGTCGAAGCTGACGCCACAGTTCGGCTCCATTACGCAATCCGGCATCCCATTGCGCTTCAAGCCAAGGCAGGTGCGGTTCGAGAGAGGTTTGCCGAACCCGGAAGATGTCAGTCCGCTGACCACGAACGACGCTGTGGACCAGCTTTCGACTATGCCCGGTTCGGCGCACGATCTCCTTGATGGACAAACCCTCACTGACGAACCCGCGGATAACGGCGTTTGCCTCTTCGCGCCGCAGATATCCCTCGTATTGCAGCCGCTCAGCGGCGATCAGCAGTTTTGGATTTACCGTGGCAGTGCCGATTGCCATCCGGACCTGTCGCATTGATTTACGAACGGCGTCGAGAAAGGCGTGGCTGGCGTTTTCCATCAGATGCCAACGGTCGGTAACCTGACCGGCGTGTGGCAACGCTCGTGCGACGGCCTGCGCATATCCACCGCCACGGTCTCGTGCGACGATCTCGATCTGGTGTCGCGAATGTCTTCCTTCAGATCGCGATTGTGCATCTCCATCGGCTTAGGCTCCCATGGCAGAAAGGGTTCTGCGCGCGGCGCGCAGCGCCGAGTCGAGGTTCGACAGTGGTTCGTCGAAAAAAAAGGTCGACGGCTCGCGCACGATCGCCCGGCCGATGGCCACGCGCTGGCGCTGACCGCCGGAAAGCTGTCTCGGCCGGCGTTCCAGGTAGTTGGTGAGGTCGAGGACATCCCATTCTGAAACATCGCAAAGGTCGCAAAACCGGCCATTCGGCAAAAAATCGCCAGAAGCTCGGCGCAGTAAATCAGCGAGTGTTCCCTGCAAAACCAGCCCGGCTTCACCCCAGCCGCCTGCCCTCACCGTCGAAGAGGTGCAGCTTGTCGCGCGGCAGGTCGAGACGGACGGTCGCGCCGGGATTCAGCATGGCGCGGTTGAGCGTGAAGACCTTGAGCGGCACGTCATGCACCGTGACATGCATGATGATGCCGAAGCCGGTCGGCTCGATGAGATCGACCCTCCCCTCCAGCGCGCCGCCTTCCGTGATGACGACATGCTCCGGACGGATGCCGAGGGTTGCCGGTTCACCCGATTCTATGCCGCCGACCCTGCGCGCCGGCAGGGTCACGTCGTTTTCGAGCTTCAGGTCCGCGTGGTCGCCGGACACGAGGTAGCGCCCCTCGAAGAAATTCATGCCCGGCGAACCGATGAAGCCGGCAACGAAGAGGTTGGCGGGCCGGTCGTAGAGATCGAGCGGCGTGCCGACCTGCTGGACCACCCCGCCATGCATGGCGACGATGCGGTCGGCGAGCGTCATGGCCTCGATCTGGTCATGCGTCACGTAAATGGAGGTGGCGTGAAGATCGCCGTGCAACTTCTTGATTTCGGCGCGCATTTGTTCACGCAGGCGCGCATCGAGGTTCGATAGCGGCTCATCGAAGAGAAAGGCCTTCGGCTGGCGCACGATGGCGCGGCCCATGGCGACGCGCTGGCGCTGGCCGCCGGAAAGGGCGCGCGGGCGGCGCTCCAGGAGCGGATCGAGCCCGAGCTTGGCGGCCGCGCCGCTGACGGCGCTGGCGATCTTCTCCTTGGTGGAGCGGCGAAGGCGCAGGCTGTAGCTCATGTTGTCGGCAACGCTCATATGCGGATAGAGCGCATAGGACTGGAACACCATGGCGATGTCGCGGTCCTTCGGGGCAAGATCGTTGACGCGCTTGCCATCGATGCGGATGTCGCCGGCTGTGACCTCCTCAAGGCCGGCGATCATGCGCAGCAGCGTCGATTTTCCGCAGCCGGAGGGGCCGACCAGCACGATGAACTCACCGTCCCTGATGGCAAGGTCGACGCCGTGCAGCACGGGAAAGGCGCCGAAGCTCTTGCGAATGCCCTCAATATCGATGGAAGCCATGGAAGGTCCTTTCAGCCTTTGACCGCACCGGCCGTCAGGCCCTGCACGAGATAGCGCTGGATGAGCAGGAAGAAGAGGCAGGCCGGGATGAGCGCGAGAATGCCCGCCGCCATCATCTGCCCGAAATCGACAGAGAATTTCGAGACGAAGGTAAGAAGCCCGACCGGGAAGGTTGCCGCGTCGTTGCCGGAGATCAGCATCAGCGCGAAGAGCAGTTCGCTCCATGCGGCGGTGAAGACGAAGCCGAGGGTCGCGGCGATGCCGGGCAGCGTCAGCGGCAGGATGATCTGGCGGAAGGCGATGAACTGCGTCGCCCCGTCGATCATCGCCGCCTCCTCCAGGTCCTTCGGGATGCCGTCGAAGAAGGACTGCATGAGGAAGGTCGCGAACGGCACGTTGAAGGCGGTGTAGACGATGACGAGGCCTGTCAGACTGTTGGTGAGGCCGAGCGGCGAGAGCATCTTGAAGATCGGTGCGACCAGCATGACGAGCGGGAACATCTGCGTGATCAGCATCAGCGCGACGATCCAGTATTTCGCCCGGAAGCGGAAGCGCGACAGCGCATAGCCGGCGAGCGAGGCGAGGATCGTCACCGTCACCGCCGTGGAGCCCGCGACGATCAGGCTGTTCTTGAAGAAGGTCGGGAAGGCGCTGTGGGCGATGACGAAGGTATAATGCTCCAGCGTCGCGCGCGATGGCCACATGCGCACGCCCTCGCTGTAGAGCAGGTCGTTCGGCGTCACCGAGACCTTGAGCAGCCAGAAGAGCGGAAAGAGCGCGAAGACGATATAGGCGAGGATTGCAAGCCGGTGCGCGACGGTGAAGGCGAGTTGTCGGGTTCGCATGGCGTCAGTCCTTGTTGAGCAGCGTCTGGCGCAGAAGTACGATCAGCAGCGAATAAACGAGAAGCAGGACGAGCAGGACGAGCGCGATGGCCGAGGCATAGCCGAAATCCAGCCGTTTGAAGGCTTGGGTGAAGATATAGCTCGCGACGATCTGTGTGCGGTCCGCCGGCCCGCCATTCGTCATGACGACGATGAGGTCGGCGAAGTTGGAGATCCAGACGGTGCGCAGGAGGATGGTGATGGCAATGGTCGGCGCGAGGAACGGCAGCGTGATCGAGACGAAGCGCTGGACCGGCCCGGCCCCGTCGATGCTTGCGGCCTCGTAGAGATCGCGCGGGATCGCCTGCAGCGCGGCAAGCAGGGTGATCGCGAAAAAGGGAATGCCCCACCAAACATTGGCGATGATCGGCCCCCACATGGCAAGCTGCGGATCGGACAGGATGTTGTTGGGCGCGTCGAGAATGCCGAAGGCATACATCCAGTGCGGCAGCGGGCCGATCACCGGATTGAAGAGCCAGGCCCAGTTGAGGCCGGCAAGGAAGCTCGGTACGGCCCATGGCAGGAAGCAGAGCGCCTGCGCCAGCCCGCGTCCGGCAAAGGGCTTGTCCAGCAGCAGCGCGAGGATCAGCCCGAAGACGAATTGCAGGAAAACCGAGGCGCCCGTCCACCAGAGCGTGTTGCGCAGGGCCCGGAAGAAGGCCTGGTCCTGCCCCAGCGCCCGGAAATGATCGAGCCCGATGAAGCCGCCGGAAAAGGGATTGAGGAGCTGGATATCGCGGAACGCGTAGGAAATACCGAGCACCAGCGGCACCAACATCACGGCGACGATCAGGATCAGCGCCGGCGCGCTGTAGAGATAGGGCTCCGCAGCATCGGCGAACCTCTTTCTGAACGGCTTTGTGGCCGGGGGATGGGCAGCATAGGTCATCGTCTCGCTTCCGTCAGGCTTGCGGGGCGTTTCGTGGAAGAAGCCGGACGGAGCCTCGTTCTCCGTCCGGCGGCTCCGGCGCTATTGCTTCGCCAGGAACTTCTGCTGCGCCTTGGTCAGGTAGTCCGCCCACTGGTTGGCGAGGTCTTCCGGCGTGATGTCGCCGAGAAGGGCCTCCTGCGAGGTCTTGATCACCAGCGAATCCTTGAAGAAGGCGAATTCCTCCAGATGCGTCGGCATCACTGTCGGCACGGCATCCTTGTCCTCGAGCTCGGCAAACCAGCCCTTGAACTGCTCACTCGCATAGAACGGATCCTTCTCAGCCGACTTGTGCACCGGCAGCGCGCCCGTGCGCTTGTTCCACTCGATATTGCCTTCCGGCCCTTCGAGCGTCTCGATCAGCTTCCAGGACAGGTCCTTGTTGGCGCTGGAGGCGAACATCGACCAGCCCGCGAAGCCAATGGTCGGGAAGGTTTTGCCGTCCGGGCCCTTCGGCATGGTCATGATGCCGTAGTCTTCCGCCTTCATGCGCTCGGCGATGGCGATCAGCGCATCCGGGTCCTGGTCGAGGAAGGCGCAGGTGCCGGAATAGAAGCCCGCGACGATCTCGTTGAAGCCCCAGTTGACGCTGTCCTTCGGCGCATAGCCGTTCTTGTAGAGGTCGATCAGGAAGGTGAGGCCCTTGACCCAGCCCGGGCTGTTGAAGGTGGAGGTGCCGTCATCGTTGAAGAATTTATTGTCGCCCGCCATGGACGCGCCGAACATCACCCAGCCGTTGAGGCCGCCCGGCCCACCGCGCAGGCAATAGCCGTACTTGCCGGGCAGCGCGGAGACCTTCTTGGAGGCTTCCGCGAATTCATCGAGCGTCTTCGGCGGCTCAGAAACGCCGGCCTCGGCCAGCAGCTTCTTGTTGTAGAACATGGCGCGAAGATAGAAGCCGTAGGGCAGCATATAAGCCGTGTTCTTGATGTCGCGGCCGAGCTCAAGCGCGCGCGCCGTCAGGCCCGGCGTGTACTCCCACTTTTCGAGATAGGGCTCGAGGCTTTCGAGCATGCCGTTATTGGCATAGAGCGACAGCCAGGTATCGGGCATTTCCATGACGTCCGGCGTCTCGCCGGCTGAGACCATGGTGGCGAATTTCTGGAACGCCTCGCCCCAGGGCAGCGAGATGATCTCGACCTTGGTGCCGGGATTGGCCGCCTCGAACTTGCCGACGACGGATTTTAGCGTTTCCGTGCGCTCGGGGCTGGTGATCACCTCGACGAGCTTCAGCGTGGTATCGGCAAGCGCGCTCGAGGCCATCAGCGTGGTGAGAAGCGCCGCAGTCAGAAGTCTTTTCATGGTCGTTCCCTCTTTTCGTTTTGATCGTTCGTTCGACGTCAGTTTTCGGTCGCGGCCTCCATCGCCGCTTCCAGATCCCTCCACAGGGCCTCGGTTCCCTCCAGGCCGACATGGAGACGCACGGACCGCGCATCGATGCCAAAGGCATGCGCGGAATTCGGTTGGGCCTTCTGCTGCAGGACCACCTCGCCCGGCACGATCAGGCTCTCGTGTCCCCCCCAGGAGACGCCGAGCTTGAAAAGGGTGAGGTGATCGGCGAAGGCGCGGATGTCGATGCCCTCGCGGAAGGTGAAGGAGAAAAGGCCGGACGTGCCGGTGAGCCCCGGCGGCAGGCGGTTGGCGAGCGCCGGATGAAAGACCGTGTCGACGATATCGAGCGCCTGCAGGCGCCCGGCGATGTCGAGCGCCGAGGCCTCATGCGCCTTCATGCGGATCGGCAGGGTGCGCAGGCCCCGGACCAGAAGCCAGGCATCGAAGGGCGAGAGCTTGCCGCCGAGATAGGGATAGGCTTCCGCGCGGATGCGGCCGACCAGTTCTTTCGAGCCGGTGACGACGCCCGCGACGACGTCGCTGTGGCCGCCAAGATATTTCGAGGCGGAATGCAACACGAGATCGACGCCGAGCGTCAGCGGCCGCTGGAAGACAGGGCTCGCCCAACTGTTGTCGATGACGCTGACAGCGCCGTGGCGCTTGGCGAGCGCGGCAAGCGCGCCGACGTCGTGCGTCTCCATGACCCAGCTCGTCGGGCTTTCGAGATAGAGGAGCTTTGCGCCCGGCAAGGCCTTGGCGACGGCCTCCTCGTCGCGCCCGTCGACATAGGTGACCTTTACCTTCATGCGCTTCAGGTGCGTGCCGAACAGGCGGAAGGCATCCGGGTAGCAATGGCGCACGGCGACAATGCGGTCGCCCGGCTCGACGAAGGAGAGCACGGTGGAAGAGATCGCCGCCATGCCGCTGGCAAAGCCGAGCGCATCCTCTCCGCCTTCGAGCTTCGCCAGCATCTCCTCGAAGGCGCGTACCGTCGGGTTGAGGCCGCGCGTATAGATCGGCCGGACGATCTCGCCGCGATAGGCGGCGACCATCTCGTCATAGCTGCTAAAGGTGAAGAGCGAGGTCTGGACGATGGGCGGCACGACCGCGTCGAAGGCGTTCGCCTCGTCGTGGGCGACGGTCAGGGAAGCAAAGTCGAACAGATCGGCTCCGTTGATCATCGGGACATTTCCTTGATGTCTTCCTCGACGACTTCGAGGATTTTCAGGGTTTCGATGCGCGCAGTCTCGGGGTCCCCGGCGGCGATCGCATTGAAGAGCGTGCGGTGGAACGGGAAGGAGCGGCGGGCGAAATCCGGCCGGTCAAACGGCTTTTCCCAGAAGCGCTCGAAGGCGCCGCGCATCTGTTCGAGGAGCTGCTTGAAGAGCGGGTTGTGCGTGGCATCGTAGATGGCGAGGTGGAAGGCAAGGTCTTCCGGACCGGAGCTGCCCTTGGCGATGTGGACGCGTTCCATCTCGTTCAGCTTCGCCGCGATGACGGCAAGATCCTCCGGCGTGTGCCGCCGGGCCGCCACCATGTTCGCCTCGCATTCGAGCCCGCGGCGGACCTCCAGCGTCTGGAGCAGCACGTCGCGTAAGTGCGCCGCATCGAAGGAGAGCGGCATGTGCACGGTGGCGGTGGTGACCGGTTTCAGGAGATAGGTGCCGCTGCCCTTGCGGCTTTCGATGACGCCGAGCGCCTGGAAATGGCGGATCGCCTCGCGGATGGTCGAGCGGCCGACCGCCAGCGCCGCCATGAGCTCGCGCTCGGCTGGCAGGCGGTCGCCTGCCTGAAGGCTCGCCCGATCAATATAGGAGGCCAAAGCCTCCGTCACCTGCCGCGCCCGGTCGATGGGCGGCAACGGCTCGATCTGCGGCCTGCCGCCTGGTTCTGCCGGCATGACGCCAATCCCCTGTTCCGTGTCAGCTTCTCAAATTGGTCTGACATCTTATCATTATGCCGCAGGCTAGGCCTGTCAAGCCGCATTCGAGAGGTTGAGCGAGGCGTCCCGAAGTGGTTATCAGCGGATAAAACGGAAATAATTTCCGCTAAGCACCGGCGGAAATCCTCGCGTCGGCTCGACCAAGTCGCGTGAGCGGCCTAAGTCCGTTACGAGGCCATACGACGCCGCCATGTTCTACGAGGCCCGGCTGGCGTGATCCAAAGGTATGAAATCAACAACGGATGATTTTCTGATCGGCAATCGCCTTGACGACGTCAAAGTCCATCACAGCATGCGGTTTGATGCGGGCGGCCTCCCTGACGACCTAAGCCCGTGCCAATACTCACCGACATTTGCCTGCGGAATCGCGCCCCTCGAACAGTACCACGACCTTGAGCTTCTTGTGCTGCACCCAATCCTGCAATTTGACCAACTCGTGCTGAAGGCGGAACAACTCACGGAAATAGACACGGCGTTCAAGGGTTTGAACGGGCACTTCGGACAGGGTCGGAAGAGCCCAATATCAAACAGACTTATTTGTATCTATCTGGCCCTTTTATAGGTTTTCTAACCACCGGCATCTGGCGTTAGCGATCGCCCGCGATACGATCCGAAAAGCCTCATGGGCTTATTGTAGATCAGCGAGATTGGCCGCCACTTCAGTTGGCGCACGTGCCAAGGATGGGCGTCATCAGCCTTACATGCGTATCGATACGCTCGAGAACCTTCGCCGGGACGACATTACGTTCCGGCAGCGACCACCAAACTTCGTTGACGCGCTCGACCGTATCGACCACCGCTTTAAGCACGGCCGCTTCCGGCAAGCGCGCGCGATTGGCGAAGGCTTTCCATCGTTGCGCATTCAACGCCTTGAAGGGGCGTTCGCCGGCGAGCGACAGAGCCATGGCATCTGCTGGGATGTAAGGGATTGTCGAGAGCACGTCGTAAACAGGCGCAAACTCCGGTTTGTCGCCCGCTCCGCGATAGATCAGCGACCAGTTTTTCAGGTGCATGTCACCATTGCCGGTTATAGCAGCCAGAGCCAGTCGGCGGACGAACTCGAGCGCAGCGTCGGACGAAACGGCAACGTTCAAGGCTGCGGCGATATCATGATATGCAGCTCCTTCGTACTTCCGCGAAGGATAGACGCCGAATACCTGCGCGAAATCCTCGATATGGATCCGCTCGCCGTTTGCGCCACGATCGAAACGTTTGACGAGCAAGACTCTACCGTCCGACAGTGTCTCGAACTCCTTCGGGATACCTTCGAACTCTGATTGCTCGACGAGTTCACGCTCCGGAACCTCCATGCCGATCGCTTCAGCCAATGCAAGATTGGCATATTCGTTTTCTGACACGCCGGGAAACGAGGTCGAAGGAAACTTGGCAATGTAGGCCCCCTGCTCGTCGCCGATCGGCAACGTCAGTCCACCGCCCTTCCCCGTATTCTTGATGACCGAAAGCTTCATCTGAACGCCGGCGAGCGAAAACCGGGCTTTCGGCTTGGTAGCGGGCAGATTGTCGAGACGGGCAATCGTCCCGTCGCTCGGCACGACGCGGACGGCGCCTGGCAGATCCGAACCGAGCGCGACGAGCAGGTCGAAATCGTTTCCGGCGCGGACACTCCCCGCGTGGTGTTTTTCCATTGCTTCCCGCAGCTTGTCTTCAGGGAGCAGATTAGCAAAGAACGCCGGCAAAGCGCGGGCAACGGGTTTTGGGTCCTTGCGCAAGCCGCCAGTGGCTGCGCGAAAAGACAGGCTGAGCACTGGGAAGCCGCCCGATACGCGATAGCTGTCCTCGAAGCTGAAGGCGTTGAAATCGCCGGGCGTCCTGACGATCGTGCCGACCTTCATATCGTTCAGCAGCACGTCGAGCGACGAGATGGATCTCGGATCGGATGAAGCTTCAGGCATTCTCATCCCCATCTGCATGAGCCATGAATGCCGGGAGATCGTCGAGATCGTCATGCGGTCGCAGCAGCGCGTCGACGGCCGGAACCATCGCCTGCGGTATAAGCATCAACTCAAGTCCGAGAGCACGGGCGATGTTGATCAGGGTCGTCGTGCGCGCAGCACTGCTTCCGGCTTCTATCTCGCGATAGCGGGGACGCGATATGCCCGCCATGTCGGCAACCTGCTCCTGGGTCAGTTGCCGGCCTTTACGGGTAGCCTTTAGCAACCGACCGACTTCCAGCAAGGCATCTGACTCAGACCGTGCCATCCGACCTACCCAAAAGTTCTCCGTGGATTAGGCAAGCTATCTCAAACATTCTAAGATCGGTCAACAAAAAAGATATAAATACAGATCAACTATTCATAATTGATCTGTTTATCTATCATTCATATTGTTTTCTGACTGATGATGCCAAAGTCTGTCAGTCATGCCCACCTTATATGCTTTGTTAACGGCAGGCCCCTATCTCGCCTCCTTCTACGAGCGGCTGCTGAACCAGGGCCAACGCATGCTGCACCTGCATTTCGAATATCTGGAGCGCACCGGCGACGGCTATCTCCTGACCGACGAGCACGACCTGATGCTGGAGGCGATCCGGGAGAAGAACGTCGAGCGCGCCGACGAACTGGCCCATGCCCATACCCGGCAGTTCCAGGACAATTTCATCGCGTTCCTGCGCGAGAACTATACGACCGACGTTTCCTTCGGTCCTCTTGCAGCTGCGGAATAGTCACGACGTTGTCCGAGAGGGAGGGAACCCGTGGCCGCTAAGGCTCTTGATGAGGTTCGAACTTATGACCAGCACGTCATGAGCTCGACAAAACAATTGACTAGAGCGAATCTGCTGCCCAATCCTCGTGGCTATGCCTGATACGGATCACAAAGACGCTTCCGTCCTCTTTGATGCGATAAACTACAAGGTGTGCCTTGAAGGGATGGATCCTAACAGGCGGAGAAATCTCATGGCGCTCACGCGCCATTCGTGGATTGCCGGCAATTAGCTCGAACAAAGTGAAGAGCTCATCATGATATCGTTTAGCAACCAATGCTCCGAAGATGCGAATGCCTTCTTCGGCAATTGAGATTACATCCTCTTCCGCTTGGACCGATAGGATGAATGGCATCAAGCGCGTTCGCGGCTGATCTCGGCTCGCGTGGTGGCTGCAGCAAACAGCTCGTCCGCTGAACGGCTCCCAACACCGCTTCTAATTCCGTCATCGACAAACCGCTGCATCTCGGCAATCTTGTCGGTACGCGCCTGATCTCTGCGGATCAAGTCTCTGACGTAATCGCTCGCATTCGAATACCGACCGGTCTTAGTTTGGGCTTCAACCCAATCTTTCATGGGGGCCGGCAGGGATACGTTCATCGTCGCCATTTGAATCTCCTTGATTGGGTAACGATATCCGCCAATGGCAAAGTTTGTCAAACTATTGGTTGCCGTGCGGCAGGCTCTTGAAAGGGTCAGAACTGGCGCCCCCTTTTTGGGCCACGCAATAACAAGGATTTGACGGTCTTCCGCTCAGGTAATCTCCCCTCCGTCCAACATCATTCGTTTAGACGATCAACCAAGCGCTTCATGAGATCCATTCGTTCATGAAGAATCGCCACGATGAGGGCGGGCGCATCCTCTCGTGGCAGACAAAAGACGTAGTGATGTTGGCATCGCGCCATTCGTAACGCCGGATAAAGTGCACTCATATCCCTGAAAGAACCTTTGCCGTCGGCAAGGATTGAGATACCTCGCTCCAAACCCGAGACATAGCGGCGTACTTGGGCAGCACCCCATTGCGCACGTGTGTAGCGGATTACCGAACGTAGATCTGATTCCGCCTCCGCGGTCAGAATGTAGGCAGTCAAGCACGACCCTCGGGAATCTCCTCGTCGAGGATCTCACCTACGGTTTTGGTCGACAGTCTACCGGCGAGCCCCTCATTGACGCGCGTGTTTATCAACGTCTTCAACTCCTCCCAGGCTCGTTCTGCGTCTTCGTCACCGGGAAAGAGGCGCTCAAGTGCATACTGCTTGATTGTCTTGCCCTGCAAAGCAGCCAGCGCCTTTAGGCTTTGATGTTGCTGATCCGTTATGTCGATCGTCAATCGGCTCATCTAACATGCTCCTGAACTGAGGATACCCATATTCGCACATATGTGGGCATGTGGCCACCACGGATACCTCTGATCCGATATCACTTGGAGAGATTTGTTCTTTCCAAGAAGACGCCGATCCCCCTATCTACCTCCGCTCGAGCACAATCCCAGACCGACCGCTGGACGTGTGCGTCTAGCTCTTGAAAGGAATCGAACAGTCGAGCGCCTTCCAGCTATCGGCCGCTGGGAAAGCCTCGTTCTCATTCCGTTATAATTTTGTCGCCGAACATTATAACGGCGCCTTTTGCCGCGAATTCTCGGTTAATCGATTGACGAAGAATGAGGGAGTTATAATGTTTTCCTCAATGCATTATAACTGAACGCACGAACGATAAAAAAACGTTCAGAAAATTGGTCCATCCGCAAAAAACGTTCAAAGAACGACTGTGTGGCGGTGCAAGGTAAGGCCTTTCGAAAGACCGGGGTTTTATTTCTTCTCTGTACGAAAATATACCTCAGACGCTCGAAACGTTCCGCCTATCCGCTTGCATTGAACAACGACATCGATCGAAGTTCTCAGCAGGTTCAGGATCTCTGAGCGCTCAATGTCTCGACCAGCATCCGATTCCTTTATTAGGAGGGTCAACTGCTCAAACGCGAGAGACACCGAGTCTGCATGGACCGTGGTGATCGAACCGGGATGACCGGAGTTGATGTTCCTTATGTAGTAAAACGCGGTCCCATCGCGCAGTTCCTGTAGCAATATGCGGTCCGGGCGCATGCGAAGGCTCGATTCAAGGAGTTCCTTAGGTCGCGCTTGTGATAGCCCCTGCCGGTCCTTCGAATAAAATAGCCGTACATGGTTCGGTTGTGGGATGACAAGTTCCGGTGTGTCCTCGATCGAGATGATCCGCTCATCTTCTGGAATATGTTTGATAAGCGCCTTGGAAAGTGTCGTTTTTGCCGATCCTGTCGCTCCCGAAATTATGATGTTCTTTCGGGACACCACCGCCTGGCGCAGGAAGTCTTTGACCTGACCGGCGCGGTAGAGAGCGAGTAACTCGTCGTCGTCGCTTGCTGCATCGGTCTTAATGGTCCGCGTGTCTGCAAAAAACTGCCGCTCTTCCAGATCGTCGAGTGTAAAATCGACCGATGATGGTTTGCGGATCGTGATGCTTACCGTGCCTTTCAGCGTTGCCGGAGGGATAACGATCTGAATGCGTTCTTCCCCAGGAAGCGTTGCCGATAGGATCGGCCGCCTTTCATCAATGGATTGATGCGAGAAGCTGGCCACGGCCCGGGCAAGGCGCATGAGTTTATCGAAGGAAAGCTCCGGAAGGTCATGAGTCCGCCACCCGCCGGGTCCTTCCGTTATTACTTGCCCGGGCCGATTGACGATCACCTCATAGAGCGAGCAATCCTGCAGAAATGCCGAAAACGGCTTCAGCAGCTCACGAACAACCGCAGCATCCTGTGTTTCCGTCATCGTCGCCGCTACTTCGTTACCAGCTTCGAGTCCGGCGCGAAATCCCCCAGCACCGCTCGGTCGAGAATGCGATTCCTCGGCTCCGTTACGCGCAGGCGATAGATCCCCGAGAAATCCAGGTCACGGGCGACGAAGATCGAGACGAGCTCGCCCTGATTCTTGTTGAGCGTTGGCGGAATGTTGATGGATTGCTCGACCGCGATTGCCGCCGCCTGCTTGCCTGCGCTGGAGGTGTTCTGCGCATCGACATCGCTGTCCTGTAATCGGCTGCTCGCATAGCTTGTCGCGTCACCGACAATGGAAAGGAGCAGAGCGCTGCCGAACCTCTCCCACCAGTGAATGTCGACATAGCCGTCGACGCCGGCGCGGCCGAGCGCGTCGGTCGCAGGAGATGCGAGCGTGACAATCACGCCTTTCGGGGTTTTGGCACGGCTCCACAGAACGAAGAGGCGCTTTTGCCCGCGCTGCAGCCCGCCTCGGTATTCACCAACAACCTGGGTACCCTTCTCCATCAGGACGACTCTGCCGTTATCCGAAAGAATATCGCGATTGATCACGCAACTGGCGAATCCCGGCTGGTCGGATGCCAAGGCCGTTTCCAGCACGCAGGGGATCGATGTCCCCATTGCGACGATGAAGTCGCGATTGCCTAGCGTGCCGGCCCGTGATCCTTCGAGCTTGGTCGGCAGTAGCAGCCGATCGAACCGCTGCTCATCGCTGTCCTGCTGGGTCTGTCGTATCATGTTGCCATCGAGCGGCAGGAAATTGCTGTTTGCGGCCGTTTCGGAACTGTCGGCCTCTCGGCGCTGGGTGGCATTCTTCTGTCCACGGCTGAAAGCCATTACAGGTGCCCGGCGGGCTGAATCGAGCAGTTCGTCTTTTTCCTCGACGACAGGTTCCACGACCGGGACTGGCAACTTCACCTCCGGGACCGTCTTCTTGGGCTCGATTTTCTCCTTGGCCGCTTCGAACGGCATGTTCTGGCGAATGACGACGCGCTCCGGCTGCGCGTTCTCGTCCCTCGCCTTTTTCCCAGTCGCCGACCAGAGAGCAAATCCGATGAACGCCACGACGGCGAGCGCCACCGCGCCACGCTTTAAGACGGGGTTCTGGTCGATGCGCCGGCCAGTGATTGTTTCGGCGCGTTCGCCCGGGATTCGAATTTCCTCCTCTTGAGCCATGGCCTCCCCTCTCTTATTGCGCTGAAGCATCGTCTTTGACGATGCGTTCCACGGAGGGCGACGTTGTGTTCGTATCCGGGTTGATGCCGACGCGATCATAGGCTTCGTTGAACACGCACAGCACGTCCTTGCCGCGGCGCAGGATAAACTTGCGACTGATCGCGTGGACCATCACCAGATTGCCGTCGACGGATTGCGGCACCAGGCTTTCGGAGCCGTCCGAGTTTTCCATATAGACGGCCGGCATTTCCTGATTGCCCGCGAGGGTGAAGGTCGTGATCTTACCGTTGTCGTAGATGCTCTGGGGTTCCAGTGCCTGCGTTCCCTGCGCCGAATAGCGCCAGTTGCGTGGCCCATACGCCTCGTGAAGCGCAAGCACATTATCAGCATGCTTCGCCTGGTTGGCGAGTGCGCGCGCCGCAGCCTGCCGCCGACGGAGTTCCGCCTCATCGGCAGGATAGCGGAATTTCACATAGAAGTAGGTGTTCTGGCCGACCGCGACCGAGCCGTCGCGCACCGTCAGCTCCATCTGATAGCTACGCGTCGATCCATCCCGGCGCGTCGTCACCACTGAGATATTCGTCACCGGCTGGTTCTCGCGCGGTTTCAGGAACAGGATATTGCCGGCCGGCGCCACCTCCCAGGCGACGCTGTTGCCGAGTGCGACATGAGCAATCTCCTCGTCGGCTGCGAACTCGACCTGCACGGAGGAGCGCAGCGTGCCGACGATCCTGGTGATGTTGTAGGGCTGATAGTTTACGAACCGGACACGGCTGTCCTGCGACGCCCCACGGGGGATGTCGAGCGCAAGGGCTGACGAGGCTGCTCCGCCGAAAAGAAAAGCGAGAAGAATTGTCTTTCGTATCAATTGATTGCCTCCGGGTCAGCGCGGTATTCACTGACCGCAAAGCCGAGGGGATTTACCAGCCGGTCCGTCGAAGACATTGGTGCGTTTGCATAGGAATAGGTGAGCGTCGCCACCCAATGAGAGGTGCGGGTTTCCTCCCCACGGACGATTGTGCGCATGTAGCGCACGGACACCACATTCTGGTTGATCAGGGAAATCGAGGCGATGTTGATCCTGGCGGTGGCGGCACGACCATAAATATTCTGCGGTGATTCCGCGTTGCTTCCGCGGTAGGCAGTAGAGAACCGGGCTTGCTCAGCCTGGGTCGATAACAACGCGACCGTGCGGAAATTCTCCTGCGCCTCGCTCCAGACGTAACCTTCTCGGGCGCGAACGTACTTTGCCGCAAAATACTTCGTTACCGCCTCGTCATATGTGCCCGCTGTCGAAGTAAGCGCCGAGATGACATCGACGATCCCCGTGGCATTGTCGACGCGTATCACGAAGGGTTCGACGGTCTTCAGCGGAGTCAGGCCCGCGACCGCGAAGATGGCAACGCCGGCGACGATGCTGGACACGATCGCGGTCGACCAGGCGATTCGATTCGATCGCTCGATCTGCAAAATCCGGTCCTGGTCGAAACGCCGAGCCTTCTCGAAATAGCTCTTAAGACCGCTTGTGGAGACCATGCGATTACCCCGTGCAACGGCGATAGGAGCCGTCGATATTGAATTGCGCGAACGCGGCGGTTGATCTGCCTTCCTCGACATAGGGAGTGGCCGACGTCGTGGACCGAGCGCTGGAGTCCTCGCGCTGTCGCTTGAGATCACCCTCCCAGTCCCACATCGACCGGTTCAACGGCCGTCGCGAATAGCCGTCGCATTTCGGGAGCGGATAGGTCAGCGAGGCGCAGCCACCAAGCGTGGTGAGGATGGCAATAAGGACGGCGGGTCCGATCCTTCGGCCGGACATTGTGTTCGTCTTGAGAAAGGCAATCATCCGTGCCTTCCTTTCCAGCCGAGTTTGCGAGCGGCAACTCGGGCGCCCTGTCCGATCAGCCGACCTGTGTAACGGGCTCCTCGTGTGGGCATGCTCTCGTGTGCATCTCGCGTTGAGGTATAGCCGTAGGCCAGCGAGGCCCCGCCGGCGGCGAGGGCCGAGGCGATGCTAGGGAGCTGAAAGAAGACGTAGAGTGCGGCGATGCCGATGGCGCAGAGCGCGGTCGGGCGCATCAGGATGTCAGTGTAGCCATCAATCGCCGTGAAGGTGGAGTCGAGGCAGGAAATCAAGAGCGCGCCGACCGCCACGACAAGAACTTGGAGGATGACGAAGTTCGCAAGCTGTCCGATCCACGCTTCTGTGAAGCGGCGGGTGGACTGGAACATGGCAAGCGCGATGAAGACGGGGCCGAATGCCAGTATCATGGCCAGCGCCAGCCGGGCGTAGAGCGAGACAACATAGCCGATCCCCGCGACGAGGAAGCTGACGCCGATTACCATAATGCCAGCGACACCTGTAACAATGTCGATCGGCCAAGATGCGCGCGACCAGATGCCGGACGCCGATGCTTGCCCTTTATCCAGCAGGCTGTCGAACGTGCTGGCGCTCGGCGTCGTGCCAGTGTTGAGCGCCTGCGCGATCTCGCGTGGCAAAACATGGAAGAAGATGTTCGTGACATAAGTCTGGTATTCGCCAGCGTTCGTCACCAGCATGACGATGACTGCCAGCTTGATCGCGCGGAAGGCGAACTCCATGACCGGCTCGTGGATGGAGCCGCGCAATATTAGATATCCGTAGATAACTATGTAGAGCGTTACGGCGGCCGTCAGCGGGCCGGTAACCCACTCGGCGATGTTTGAAGATCCTTCGGAAACGAACATTTCCAACGGGCGCTTAAACTGCCCGTCGATGAACTCGAACACATGGTACATCGGTTCAGCCTCCCAATGCCTCGCGCATTTTCTCCAGGCGGAGCTTGCCGTCGGCCGCTTCGGCGTTCTGGCAGTTGGTTGTCTCTCGCAGCTCGGCCGGATTGTTGCGGCATTCCATCATGATGCGGGATGGCAGTGCCTTGTCGGCAATGAGCTTGTCGGTGGTATAGGTCTGCTCTGTCTTCTCGGAGCAGGCTCCAAGGATCAGCAGCGCGGCTAGGAACGGTACTCGCCTCATTGCAGCGCCGCCTTCATCGCGTCCATGCGCTGGCGCCAGTCTTCCGCCTTCCGTTGTTCATCGACCTGACTTTGCGCCTGTTGCACCATCCGTAAAGCTTCCATCCGCAGCACATCGGTCTGGAGGAAAGCCTGTTCGGCTTGCAGCCGCGCCTGCAGATCGGCGATTTCTTTGGCGTCGCCTGCTGTCGAAATCTTCTCACGCAGCTGATCGATGCCATGAATGCGCTTGGTGGCGGCATCGTACATCTGCTTGCCAAGGCTCATCTGGCCAGCGTTCTTGTTTTGCGCGCGTGCGAGTTCCTTCGCATAGAAATCGTCGGCGGCTGTGCGATAGACGGAGTTGCTTTCCAGGAACTTTGAGGCGGTGTCCTCAAACACGCCGCTACTGTCTCCCTTCAGCAAACTCTCGATGGCGGCGAAGTCGGACGGAAGCGCCTGACGGATTGCAGGATCGTTGAGCACGTTCGCGACGTCCGCCATGTCAGTCAGTTTGTTGAGCGAGCCGTAAAGCTGTTGGGCCTGTTCGATCTGCTGACGCAACGCATCGAGCTGGGATTTCAATTGGGCGATGGTCTCGATGTGCTTCAGGATTGCCGTCTGGTCGATGACCGGAATCCCTTGCCCTGCCGCACTGCCGGCAGACAGGGCAATGGCCGCCGCGACTGCCGCGACATGAAGTTGATAGAAAACCATCAGCTTGCGCTCCTTCTTTCCTGGAAAACGGGAAGCCAATCCTTAGGATCGTTGCCGACTTCAGCGCGGATCGCGTCGAGAAGTTCGACATTGGCTGTCCGACCGGAAAGGACGGCGAGTTCGTCGTCAAAGCCGCTAAGGTTCAGCTCTGCGACAACGCTGTTGTGCCCCTGCTTGAGCACGAACCTGCGGCTCTCGACGGAAAGTTCGCGTGCGATCAATTCGTACTCGCGCTCGGTCAGCTTGAACCCCTCGACATAGTCGGCATGGTTGCCACGAGAGTTCGGCAGGAAAATCTGCGTCGGGCATTGCTCGATGATCGTGTGCCCAATTGATGAGACGAGCGCGTCGCGCGGGCTCTGCGTGGCGAACAGCATCAAGCCGTTCTGTTTGCGGATCGTCTTCAGCTTGTTTTGCGCAAGATCACGGAAGCCTTCATCCTGGAGGGCTTTCCAGAACTCATCGATGACGATGATGATCCTGCGCCCGTCGATCAGTTGCTCGACGCGATAGAAAAGATAGGCCATCAGTGGGATGCGAATTTCCTCGTTGTCGAGAAAGTCAGTCATGTCGTAGCCGATGAACTTTCCGCTGCCGCCAAGATCGCCGAGGCCGACATCCTCGATGACGTTGTCGAAGACCCAGCCGAGTGGCCCTCCCCTCTCCCATCGCCGCAGTCGCGCGGCGATGCCTTCCGGATCGGTGTTGTTTAGGAACGTCCGGAGTGCGCCGATCGTCCGCTGCCCCGGGGGCAGATCGGCAAGGCCATCCACTGCGTCGGCGATATCGCGCAGCTCCGATACCGTCAGTTCGTGTGTGCCGGAACCTACGAGCTTGCCGACCCAGCGCGTCAAGAACATCTTATTCTCGGGAGTCAGATCGAGGGCTTTGAGGGGCGCGCAGCCGGTGGGTGTGCCGCTCCTAAGAGGGAGATAGGTACCGCCAGCGGCACGGACATAAAGGTCCGCGCCGCGGTCCTTGTCGAAGAAGACGACATGCGGGTTGTGTTTTTCCAGCTGCGAGAGCAGGAAGTTGACGATTACCGTCTTGCCGGCGCCGGATGGGCCGCACACGAAGGTGTTGCCCAGATCACCATAATGGAGATTGAAGTAAAAAGGCGACCCCGATGCTGTCTTGAGCAAGGCGACCGCCGGCCCCCATTCGTTACCGTCCTTCTGACCGATCGGATAGGAATGGAATGGCGATAGCGCAGCGAAGTTGCGAGAGGTGATCGCGCCCGATCGTGCACGGTAGCGAAAGTTACCCGGCAGCTGTGCCCACCAGGCCGCCTCGAGACCAAGATCCTCGCGTGCCACAACAGCGCCGCCGTTGGTCAGCGCGGCGCGGGCTTTGGCAAGATTGTCGGTCAGTTCCTTCACCGAGGGTGAGAAGACGGCGAGAGTGAGGTGATGTTCGCCGAGCACGAAGCGATTGGATTCCAGATCGTCCATCGCGTCGTCGAGCTCATCGATCTGAGAGGCGGCCTTGTCGCCGCTGCTGACCAACTGGTTTTGCTTGCGGCCCATGATGACGCGGGCGCCGGCCTTGGAGACAAAGCAGAAGGATTGCGACAGGATCAGTTCGAAGGGGCTGGTCAGTACGCCGTCGAGCATTCCCGCCCTCGTGCGGGTTGGATATTCTTTGAAACTCATCATGCCGGCATAGCGGCTTTCCGCCTCGTGCCGGATTTCGACGGTTTCGCGACCGATGATGACCCGATCCGAGTAGATCGCCGAGGAAATGCGGCCGTCAGTCAAGGGAACAGGCTCCCGCCGGCCGCCAACAAGCTGATGGAGGACTTCGCTCGGCTCCGAAAACAGCAGGCCGTCGCGCTCATAAAGGGCAAGAACACGAGGCTTGAAGCGCTTCAATCCCGCGGTGACGTCGACGACCTTGTCCTGTAACTGCTTCAGTGCGTCCACGTCGAGTTCGACCGTGGCGCGATGGGCGCGCCGCAGGCGGGATAGCAGCTTGGCCGCTCTTTCGGCCGGGTCACGCGCCGGAGACCAGAGAACGGTCAGATAAAGGTCGTTGCGGAAAAGATCCTCCCGCACCATGCGCTCGCGATATTTCTCGTTGAGCGCAGCAGAGAATGGCGTCGCAAAGGATCCCTCGGGATAATCGCTATCCCTGCGACGAATGAGGTGGGTCCATAGAGCGAGCCGCTCATCGGCGATGTTGCGGTAGAGCGTGTTCATGTCGCGATGCAGCGCATTGAGATCAAGGACGTCGGCGGTCTCAAAAGACACCCCTTCGAGCGCGACCGTGACCATGAGGGCGCGGGAGTCCAGCGCGACGGTAGTTTCATCGACGTGTCGGACATAGGGAATGAAGGTTTCCGGTCCGAGTTCGCGAGACCTGAGGGTCCTGACGCTAGACATATCCAAGATCCCGTTCGTCGAAGCGGCGGACAAGCCTCAAGGGCGAAAGAGTCGCCCCGCCCCAATAGGAGCCGTTACGGTTCCTGCCGCAGGTCCCGATCCAGGCAACCAGGATGCGGAACATGTTGTGATCGTGCTTTACGAGTGCCCGAAAGATGAAATGGAAGACCACGCCGACGAGTGCATAGGCGATCGAGCCCGCCGCGAGATAGAAGACCGTTGTCGCCATGACATTGATGCCCATGGCCTCCATCGTCACGCCCGCAACCATTGCCGGTCGCGTGCAGGCGATAAACAGCGTGTCTTCCTCAAGGGCGGGGCGTCCGGTCGCCATGCGATCAACTCCCGATGATCGTACTGACGAGTTCCGAAGAGCCGGCGATCACGCCGATGCCGACGATCCAGTAACCTGCGCGTCGCAGGTCCATGTAACCAAACATCCAGGCAAGGGCGATCAGGATCACCGCGATGGTGGCAAATAGACGAAAGATATTGCCTTGTAACAGGTCGACCACGTTCTGCAGGATCGTTTCGATACCGGCAGCCTGCGCGAATGCCGGCTCGACCAATATTACAGCGACGGCGACTGCCATCGTAGACGGTGCGGCAACGGGGCGGATACGGGAACTGATACTCATTCACTCTGCTCCATTTGGTTGTTCTGAAACACCAGGGCGGACGACCGGCGGCGGCTTTTGAAGACATCCCATCGCGGCGGTGCTGCAGCCGAGGCCGTTTCCGGTTCACCGTTTCCGGCAACCATCTCAGCGACAGCGCCGACAGCCGAAGATTCGTATATACTGCTGACCTTCCTTCCCTCCCCCATGTCCCCGATCGTCAACTTGGCCATGATCGGCAAGAGCCGTTTGGTTTCTTGCCGGACGTGGCCGTCGTAGTTGACCATCGCGCCGACGGAAGGATCGTCGCGGCCATAGTAGGACCGCAGCATCACCTGCTCGGCCCTGGCTGAATCCGCACCGGCCTTGATGGCGAGACGGTAGTATCCGTCCAGCAACACGGCCGTGGCCTGGAGGTTGACGCAGGGGTCGAAGGCGTCGGAAACCGAGAGCTTCAACTTTTGCAATTCCGCCACTCCGATCCCGCCGAGACCGAGTTGAAGGCCGTGGCGTTCGGCAATGAGAGACGTCGCGACCTCGATTGCTTCGGTCTTCGATGACGGCTGTCTTTTGAGTGGATGACCGCTGTTGATCCTAATGTGGAAGGGGGCGAACCGGCTTTCGAGGCTAACCACTCCAGCCAGAATTTCAGGCGCGACGAGGGGTGCGCAGGTTTGCGCAAGGTCGAGAAATGCAATGGGCATGCCTAAAACCACACCCTCTGCTTGCCGACTCCGTTTATCGTCAAATCAATATACCGTGGCTTCTCACGGACCAACGGCCGGCTCACGGTATACCCCATGCACCGGTAGCGGCCGTCCCATTGCCGCCAGCGCGGTGAGATCACCGAGCCATTGCTTCTGCCGGCGTTATCTCGCTCCCGCCGGCAGACGCTGTCGCTCACCGGCTGCATGACAGTTGACACGCAGGTGCCGTCTCGCCCCCTGGGGCCATAGCCTCCTGATAGGCGGTAGCCGTCGGGGCAGTAATAGGGCTCGTACTGAGGGCGGGAGCTTTGAAATCCAACGCCGCTGCAGGTCGGGAACGACCGTCCTTTGGTGAGCCATCTCCAGAGCTTCTGGATAGGCGGGCGGCATTCGGCATATTGTGTTGGGCCACCTGGATTGGATAGGCACAGAATAACTTGGCAACCCCATTCATCAGCACGCGCACTTTGCCCGGAATTGGGATAGAGTGAACCCAATCCCAACGTTGCTATGATCGTTCGAAAGAAAAGGCTCTTCATGCCCTCTACCCTCCGATTGCTATTTCGTTGGATGGGAAGTGGAGTATCATCTCGTCCAACGCTCATACTGTTCAAATAATGGATAGTTAAATCGATGGCAAGCAAATTGAGTGACCGATGGCAAAATCAGGCGCTGTCAGCATTCGCCGTACGCGAGATTTTGGAGAAACCGCTAGAAGGCGAGACAGCACAGTCCCGAATCAAGCAGATCGGCCTGCTGAACATCCTGTATATGATGCACCTGGCCAGCGAAGCGCTAACTCTTTCAAATATAATTAAATTTACCGGCATGACCCGCAATGGCGTGGTCGAGACAATGGACCTGCTCGTTGAGCGCGGCGTGCTTGTTGAAACGCTTGGAAAGAATTCAATGGGTCGCGGAACAGCTCGGCAGTTTGAACTGTCGCCTGCAGTTTTTGAGTTGCTTCGGACAGTCGCGGGAGCCAGATAGGCGGATTTAACTGATTAAAGTATGCCGCGATACGTCGCCGCGGAATTGGCAAGGGCTCCGTCGGAATCGCGTTCCGTCGTTCGGACCGTGGCGTATCGAACCCCCGTTGTGTGATGCTGTATCCGATGCGGCCAGACCGAAGTCCTCGTCCAAAAACCCTGATCCGTTTGTGCCGTCTTCGTGACGGTCTTAGCTTTTTGCGTTCGATCTGACAGGAATGTCATTTGGACGGCGGTGCGCGGAGCCTTATACCTGCATGCCCGCAGTTAGACGCTGGATCGACAACAACGCGTATTCTCCACCGTAGTCTTCTGGAGCTCTATCGGGACGATAGGAGATGGTGGAATTGGTCAGACGGTGGACGGCCGCGGACAGTACCCGCGAGCAGTGCAGATTTGCCATCCTTTGATGCCATTATGGCACCACGACCAGTTTTCCAACGAAATTCTTGCTCATGAAATCGGTTTGGGCCCTGTGAAACTCGGACAAGGGATAGATCCCGCCAACAAGCGGGCGAATTTTGTTTTGTTCGATGTATTTGATCAATCGCCGGAAATCATGGCGGCTGCCCTGGCTTGATCCATGCAACTCAAGCTGCTTGAGATACATGGTTCTGAGGTCGAGTTGGACGACGGGACCGGCAATTGCGCCCGCTGTTGTGTAGCGGCCTTCCGGGCGAAGGATTCTCAACAGGTCATTGAACATTACGCCACCAACAAGATCAGCGACCACGTCGATCGCCCGCCCCTTCGTGGCGCTGTGGACCGCCTCCACCAAGTCGCCTCTACCACGCGTCACGACCGCCTCAGCACCAATATCGTACATCGCCTGCTCCTTGCCAGGCGCGGTTACAGCGATTGGAATTGCGCCACGGGCGCGGGCAAGTTGAATAATCCCGGAGCCGACGCCGCCTGAAGCGCCAGTGACCAGCACCAATTCGCCAGAAGCCAGTCGCGCGCGCTCGAGCATTCGCTCGCCGGTAAGATAGGCGCAGCAAAAGGTTGCAAGCTCGATATCGCTCATGTTCGTTAAAACGACATGCGCGTTTTCGGCAGGTACGGTCATGTACTCCGCATAGCCGCCGTCACGCCCATGGCCGATGTAGTCAATGTCTGCAAGACTGTCGTCGTCGCGGTTGTAGATCGAGAAATCAATCATCACGCGCTCCCCGATCCGACCTTCATCGATGCCGGCGCCGACCGCGACGACATGACCGACTGCGTCCGTACCTTGGATCCGCGGGAAGGTCAGTGTGTTGCTGTGCCTCCGCCACGTAGACACCGCCCCCGGATCATCTTCCTTTCCATACGCACCCTCACGCACCCAGACGTCAGTGTTGTTCATGCCGCAGGCGCTGACCTTGATCAGAACCTCGCCGGGCAGGACCGTAGGAACCAGCACATCACGACGATAAACCAGTTTGTCGAGCCCGCCGTGCCCCACCAGTTGGACCGCAGCCATGGTCTTTGGAGTAGCATTCATCAAGGTTTTCTCCTAATTTCTGAGAACTAGCGTCAAGACGCGGCCCTTGCTTTCATCACGATATCCCGTCTTCACTTTGGTGAGGGATAGCGGTGGGACAAGACCGAAGGGGATGTGGAAAAGTTCGCGGACATAGTGGCCTCATTTTGGCTGTCGGAAGAGACTGCCACACGGTAGGCGTGAAATTGTCTATTAACGAGGCCAGCCGTAAAGACTTTGGCTTGAGGTGCGGGCCAGCATAGACAATCTTTCTACCCGGCGAAGGCCAGGTGGTGCTGAGCGCTAACGTAGCTATACGTCCTGCAAGCACGCCATCAGCGTGGCGTGTCAAAGCTCACCAATCGTCAACAGCGGCTAGGTAGGACGCCCCTCCCGCACTCATCACGTCGGTGCGGAGATGCAGCGGCGTCCTTCCATCTGACGAACCGTTAATCACCATCGGCCGCGGCAACCATGATGCATTTCACACCCGCTGTGCTCGAGACAAAGGTGCCACTCGCCATCGCGGATCGTTGCAGGATCGTTGCAGCGCCACGCCCGCCCACTGTCGGAGGCCAGATTATTTTGGCTCTCTCTGTCCGAGTTTCCCGTGTGTGACGCAGGGCAAAACTAGCATTCACAGGATCATCCAGGGCGTGGCCGCGTTCACTTGACGAGTACGCTGCATTGGTGCCGGCAAAGGGTTGGCTTCGCCTCTCAGGATATCGGAATGTGCTTTGATCATGACCTGTGCGCCCACGCTCGTGGTCCGATGGACATAATCTTCCAAGGTAGATCGATGAGCCTGTTCCAGGCACGGCAATATTGATCGACGTTGCAGGATTCGATCTTCAGGTAAGGACCCGAGCACGCCTTTGGGCGACAGGTTTTCCGGCGCATTGAATGTAACCGTCTTTTTTAGAACATCTGCTGATCATCTCCACAGGATCGAAGCTGAAGGGATTAGAGCCGTCGAGAGTTCGGGGGTGGTGTTCGTATTCCGACCGCGAAGAACGTTAGCCCGATTCCTGCAAACATCGCGAAGATGCTAAACATCGCGGCTCCGCCGGAAGCACCGAGCACCGCTCCTCCGACGGCCGCGCCAATAAAGCTTCCGACCATCGAAAACGATTGAACGCCGAAGTAGCTCCCCCTATTTCGGGCTTTAGAAGCGGCATCGATCAAGGCGTATTCTGACGGCACGGTGAGAATTTCGCCGATCGTGAAAACTACCATCGATGCAGAAAGCCCTGTTAAGCTGCCGGAAACCATAAACCCAACCTGGCTCACGAAGAAAAGCATGCATCCTGTTGTGAGAGTTTTGAACGAACCAAATCGCTCAACGATCCGTCTCGCCAATGGATTTCCAAAGAGAACAACGACGCCATTTATCGAGACCATATAGGCGAAAATCTCAGTCCCCCCGGGGATAGTGTCTGCGAGGTACGGCGCCAGTGTTGCGGTCCATTGCCCATAAACTGCGAGCAGAAAAAGATTGCCTCCAACAAAGCATCGTAGGCGGCGGTCGCGAACTGCAGTTTGGATATTCCCAAGGAACGTGACTGCTCCGATGGAAGCCTGCTCCTTTGCCCGACCTGACGGCGGAAAATGTATCAGCTGAAGAATAAAGGCGAGCAGGAAATAGACCGCAGCTGCAGCGAGAAAAAGCGCGGTCGACGCGACACCCGCCGCCACCCCGATAAGGGGGCCAACGGCCCAGCCAACGTTTGACGCGGTATAGCGCCAAGAAAAGTATTTGAGACGGAAAGGTTCAGCGCAGATATCGCTCATCATAGCGCGCGACATCGGCCCATAAAGCGAAATCGCAGCAACGGTGACAACCTGGGCGGCGCAGAAGAATACCACGGTTTCGGCAAGCCCCAGCGCGATCATACCGATAGCCAACGTCACGAGAACGAGAGTAAGAATAGCCCTACGCCCTATATCGTCGGATAACGCACCCACAATTGGTGCGGTGAAAGCTCCGATCAATGAACCGGCCCCCAGCAGGAAGCCAATTTTTGCGGGGCTCAACCCAAAGTCTTGATCGAGTTTTACCGCCAGGAACGACAATGTCATCGCACGTGCTATCGTTACCACGCACGCTCCCACGACCAGAAACAGGACGCCAGATGAAGTCCTCGTTCCGCACAGCATATCTACCTCGTCATCGGTGTAGCATTGATGATGGCGACGCCTGCGCCCTCCCCCGACTCGGCGTGATTGGGGCGATCCTGCTCCTCATACAGTACGCTTCCATGCAACTCGTCGGCTCTTAATCGGTCCAGCTGTCGATTTCGATAGATTGGCTGAGGCCTTAATCGCGCACACGATTGGCGGGGCAAGAGCAGATCAATAGGTGCCGGCGCTCACAGATACATTGTTGCTGCTGGCCGACGTGAACTGCACTGCCGTAATCCAACCAGGAGGCGATCATGGTGGATCCGCAGATTATCGAGCGTTGGCGCAACGCGCCCCGACTGACGTCGTTCGCCCCATTCTTCGAACGCACGGCGAGCGGGAAAGGCGGAGCTCCAGACATTGCTTTGCCTGAACCGGACATCAGCCTTCATGACTTCGATCTCGACTGTGCGGTCTACGCCGACACGCATGTGCGGCTTTTCGGGAACTTCGACAGCCATTATCACGCGAGCATTCCCTACAGGCTCGAAGAGACCTGCCGTCTCGGGGCAACGGTACTGTCTTTCTGCCTTCGTGCTTGGGCGAAGTCGGCCCAAGCGTCTACTATCTATACGCTGGGCACCGGAACGGGCTGCATGGCGCGGTCTGTCGCAGCGCTGGGTGACGGGCGCATCAAGACACTCGCCTGCAGTCCGACGCTGGCCAATCGCGATGCATTCTTTGCCAGGCGGGGAAGCGAACATGCACATTTCTTCTTAGGCCCGTTTTTCGAGCTGAACGCTGACCGGTACGCAACCGATCCCAGCCTTCTGCCCTTCCAGGACGGCTTCGATGTGCTCGTCGAAGATACGACTTTCCAGATGTATGATCGAGATCGTGCTGCACAACTCGCATTCATCGTCCCACGCATCCGGCATGGGGGCATTCTCTTGCAGGTACAGAAGCTCACGCACAAGAATCGCGACATTTATGCCGAGCGCGAGCGCCAGAAAGACGACCTTTTCAAGAGTCGATATTTCTCAGCCGGCCAGATTTCAGAAAAGAAGTCCGAAATCCTCGAGACAATGTCGGATTGTCAGGTCGATCTACAAACGACGGCCGCCGCCTTGCAACTGTTTTTCCGTTATTCGGTGCTGACCTGGAACAGCGGCAACTTCTACACCATCGTTTCCTCAAATTCGCGAGCCTCAATCTCGGAGTTCGTATCACTGATGGTCAAGCCTGCCATTCCGCCCGCTTTCTGCTACGAGACACTGCCGGCGGTGATCATCGACACGCCCTCTGAGCCACTCGGCCCTGCTCTTTCGTGGCGGTGCGCCAACAGCATGGCGGCACTGGCTCCGAAGCACACCAAGGCATCGTGAGATGCCCGGATCGGCATCGGGAAGTTCAGAGGCGTTCTGTAGTCCTGCCGATGTGCGGCGCTCCCTTTCCTATCTCATGCCGTATCTAGGCCCTTGTTGGGACAGGCCGCTCGGCGCATATGCATCGGAGGTCTATAGGATCGAGCGTTTTCACACGGAAAGCGCCACGCGCGTGCATGCAAGGAGCCTGCTTCACATCTGCTTCGAGCGCGCAGCCCGCAGATCGGGTTATGCGGACGAACAAGCTCGGGCAGCAGGACGCGAACTCCTTGCATCTCCGGTATTGCAGACCGGCCCGCATTGCCTGCTCCTGCTCGAGCCCGACGCCTTCTACACGCATCTGTTCAGTTTAATGGGCCTGATGGCTCACAGTCGGAACTGGCATATCACCTACTCTGTCTCGACCTCGAGCTTCAACGAACGCGCGAAAAAGGGACCGGGTTGGCTTCGAATCGGCGGCGAGACACTCAATTTGTTCGGCCTTCCACGCAGCCGAATGGATGGTGGCAGCATCGGCTGCCTGAATGGACCCTATCGGTACGCGCTGACGAACGCCAAGCGTCAGACAGCGCCCAATCCGTCCGCGATCCGCCTCCTCGCCGAACTCCCCGACGCCGAATTCCGGTCGGCAGCCGAGGCGATCAAGGCGGGTAACCATACGCTCTGGGGCCGGGTGTTTCCCCCTTCGGTCAAGTTGCTTCAACTGGATGATTTCGATGTGGCCGATCTGATCGCCGATCATCTCGAAGACTCCGGTTCCTGGATGGCAACCCAGTTCGCTGGCGACGGGACTGTTGCGAAGTCGATACTGACTGTGATCGACCAATTGAATGCCGGATCATGGGCCGGATGGGTGCGGCGAACGACGGATTTCTTCTGGCGACTGGAAAAGCACCGCGTGGTTCCGTTGCGCCTTGTTGCGGGTCGCCTCAGGGCAGACAAGGCGTCGCATTTCGAAGTCGAGTTCAGCCCATCTCGCTTGGCGGCCGCGCTCCGCGCGCGTGCGATCCTCCCCAGTCTTTTCACGGCGTTTCTTGTGATTTCCATCTTGCCCGGCACCAGGGTTCTGGGTGGGTGTAGGCAAGTCGTCTACTATCCCCTGATGCGGTATCTGACATCGATCGGCATCCAGCAGTCTGATGACGTCGATTTGCTCGCGGCCATGTTGGCAGACGAGCGGTCCAGTGTATGGGGGCACCGCGTTCTGCTGCGCGCCGAACCTGATCCGCTTCATGAGATGGAAGCTGCCGGTGGAATTCCACCGCTGTTGTCGAAATATGCGGATCTAGCGCTTTCGGAATCGAGTGGTGATCTTGTGAGATTTAGGCGCGACCGCATGTGGTCTCGGCTTGCGTCGGCTATAGCCAACGGTACCCTGGATCGTGCATCCAACGAATGGAAATGGTTCCGCTGCTAATCCGGCCCTTTCCCGCAGATTGCTTGAGGATCATTCCCCACGGATGGCTCTTCGACGAAGCCAATTATCCAGCTCAAAAACGCCGGAATTGAACCCGGCCTACTCATGAACAGCCAAAGGAGAAGGCGCAATTATGGTCACGCCTTCTCCCGCGGCGCTTTGGTAGGCTGGTGCGTTTCAAACGCTCATCGATCTGTGCAGATACATCAAGGCGAGCGATGCTCGGTATAAACTGCTGCCTTGCGTCTCGGCTCGATCAGGCAAGCATGAGATACATGGCAAGCAGATCGTGACCTCGTGACCGACTCTTGGCTCCCGGGGGCCTTGATAGTGGCAACCGGGCTGGCCTTCCACAAGTCAGGCATCGGCAATACCGCACACGCAACCTACCGTTCATCGGGAGATGATAGATAGAGGCAAGAATGCCCCAGCGTGCGTCGCCGTCGATGCCTGCTATTTGTTGAGCGCGTCCTTAAGGGACTTTGCCGGCGAGAACGTCAGCTTCTTCGCCGCGGCCACCTTGATCGTAGCGCCGGTTGCCGGGTTTCTCGCTTCACGCGCGGGCGTATCTTTTACCTTGAACTTACCGAACCCCGGAAGCGAAGTTTCCGCGCCAGCGACGGCCGCTGCAGTGATCTGCGCGAGCACCGCCTCCACGATGGCTTTGCCTTGCACCTTGGTTAGCCCATGATCGCCGGCGATCTTGTCTGCAATTTCATTTGTGGTTGTCATTGTCCCTCTCCTGCTTGCACGTGGGATACTGATCCCCGTTTCTGAGCGCTGTCATCTATCTATCAGCCGCGGACCATGCGGGACTTGCGCTTCTCCACAGGATAAATCGAAGGAAAGGCTGTCTCAGCGCCGAGCCGTTTCTTGGTCGATCCCACACCCGACGGTTCGCATGTGTCCTCGCTCATACTCCAAAGACAACGTTTCGCTTGAGGCAATTCGTCTGCAGGCCAAACGGCTACAGTGCGTGAATGGGGGAAGCAGCGCCGCGGCAGGCCACCGGTTTTGGCAACGAGAAAGGGCGTCGCGGAAGAGAGGACGCATAGCGCGTAGCAACGAGTAAGAAGACTATCGCGGGTTCGGCGGGTGTGTTTTGCGGTGGATGAACGATCCGCTCCGGAACGGTACACATTTAATCTTGGCTATAAGTCAGAAGGCTTGTCTGGGGGCGGTGGCGATATGCAACCGGCTGAATTCAGCCGGATGAGAGACGCCCTGCTTGCATCGTTGCGTTCCCGCGTGGTGCGCGCCGGCGTCTACACAACAGTTTCTCGTATTCCGCCCAAACACACTGCTGATTGATGGTAGCGGTGGGTCACTGTGATCGGTAGCTCCAGGCGGAGTTTCTTGCTGATTGGAATGCCTGCGTTTCCCGGGCCGAGAATGTCGGGCATCGGCAGGCGCCATTCAGATGCTGTGACTTTAATTTACCATGTGTTAACTTATCGATTTACGCCGTTCTGCACTGGGCCTACAATCTATACCTGCAAGAGGGAGCTTCGTGTATGGCAGTCGTCTCCATAGCGTTTGTCGATGATCACCCGGTGCTGCTGGGCGGGCTGGCGCATATCTTTTCCGAGATGCCGGGGTTCAAGGTACTCGGCACGGGGCGTTGCGCTTCCGATGTCGTCGAGGTCTCGACGACGATGCATCCCGATATATTGTTGCTCGACCTGAACATGCCGGGGGATGTCTTTGCGGCGATCCATCGCAGCCGTGAAGTCGCGCCCCGGACCAAGGTCATCGTCTTCACCGCCTCCGCCGGGATCGACCATGCGGTGAGGGCCTTCGAGGCGGGGGCCATCGGCTATGTGCTGAAGGGCAGCACGGACGAAGAACTGATGCAGGCGATCGAAACGGTGCTTTCCGGCGAGACGTTCATCACGCCGAGCTTTGCCGGAAAGGTGATTTCGGCGCTTCGCACGTCGGCAATGCCCCGGTCCGCGTCGCAGGCGGTCAGGTTGAGCGTTCGCGAGGACCAGATCGTCCGGCTTCTCCTGCTCGGCAGGACGAACAAGGAGATTGCCCACCGTCTCCAGATCAGCGAGAAAACGGTCAAGCACTATATGACCCTGCTGATGCAGAAGCTGCATGCCCGCAACCGGGTCGAGGTCGTGCTGGCCGCGCAGGAGCTTGGCGGTTTCACCGCCGAGAAGGCGAGCGGCCGGAAGGGCAGCGGCCTTCTCAATTGAAGGGTTTCCACCGCGTTCAAGGCGCGGGCACGGGCTTGAGGCCGGCCTCGATCTGCGCAAGCTTGCTGATGGGCAATTCGACGTCGACCACCGTTCCGCCCGCCTCCGATCGAATGACGATAGTGCCGCCGAAGGTTTCGACGCGGCTTTGGATGCCACGCAGGCCAAGCCTGGACCCATCGCCGGCAGGGGACCTGTGCTCCGCTGCGAGGCCGCCGCTATCGGCTATCCGCAATCCGATATTGGCGCCCCTCAGTTCGGCGTGGACGCGCTGCCCGGCGCCGCCGGCATGCTTGAATGCGTTGTTCAGCGATTCCTGGACGATGCGATAGATGCAGATCTTCAGGGCGCCGGTGACATGCTTCGGCAGATCGCCGAATTCGACGTCGACCCGGGTGCCGGTCAGGTTTTCATGGCGCTCGGCGGCGAGCCTGATGGCCTCCCTGACCCCGAGATCGCCGATCTCCGGCAAGACCAGACCCGCCGAAAGAACACGCAATTCATGGATGACGCCCGCCGTCAGCTCCTCGATTGCCGCGGTATGGGCGGCCGTTTCCTTCGTCGGTCCGCCGCTCCGGAGCCTGCCAAGCCTTAGCATCAACAGGCTCAGGATCTGTATCGGGCCGTCGTGAAGATCGAGGCCTATTCGCCCGATCAGTTCTTCATTGGCGGCATTGGCGTCCAGCCTGGCGCGCTCGGCCTTCAGGCGAAGCTCCTCGTTCGTCGCCGCCAACTGCTGCGAATCCCGAAAACGCGCCTGCAATTCGGCCCGCTGCCGCGATATCAGCCGGCTCCCCCGGCGAACGATCAGGTAAAGCACCGTGAGCATGACCAGGGTGGTGAAGCACACGACGATCCAGGTCCGCATCACGCCGAGTTCGAGCTGTGCGTCGAGGATCTCTGCATTCTCGTAGATCTCGCCGACGGCGATCACCTCCCCTGTCGTATTGCGGTGCAAGGGCGCATAGACTTCGATCGTGGAGAGGCCAAGCTTCTGTTCATGGGCGCTTTCCCCGCTCGTCATGTCGTCGAACTCGGCGATGACCTCACCGCCTGCGGCCCTGGCGACATCCGCCGAGACGAATTTCCGGCCGATCAGGTCCTTCGGCTCGTTGACGTAGATCACCGTGCCATCGACTCTCCAGATCTTGACGGAGATGATGCTCCTGCGGATCGGCTGGTCGTCGAAGAGCAGCGCATCAAGTGCCTTCTGGCTTTCTGCCGGCAATCGGCCGTCCGGACCGATATCCTGGACCAGCGGCTCGACGAAGGCCTCGAGAAAGGCGGCCCCGGCGGAACCGGAGACCGCAAGGACGCTTCGTGTGATCTGCCGGTTGATCCAAGTTCCGAGCACCGCCATCGAGAGGCACAGCACCACTGCCGCCGCCGCCAGGAACTGGCTCGACAGGTTCAGGCCCGAAAGCCAGCCCTTCTCCCTTTCGTGCTCCTCCATGACAGACGGCACCCGTTCCATTTCCCCCTTGGCAGGATACACGCAAAGCGGCAGGCGCCAATAGCCTTGCCACCGGGGACTGAAGAGGTCAGCGCTCGCGGAACGCCTTGCTGAACTGGTCGACGATCGGCTTTACGAGGTAGGAAAGCGCGGTCCGTTCGCTGGTCGTGACGTAAACCTCCACCGGCATGCCCGGAATGAGCCGGCTCTTGCCGATCTTGGCCAGTTCCCCTTCGCCGATCTCGACATCTCCCTTGTAGAAGAGCTGGCCGCTGGCCGTATCGCGTGTGGTGGCGGGCGAGACATGGGACACCAGGCCGGAAAGCTCCGGCGTCGTCCGCTGGTTCAGCGCCGTAAGGCGCAGGCGCGCGGCGCTGCCGGGCTCGACCTGGTCGATGGCCGCCGGCTGCAGCATGACCTCGACCTTCAGCCGCGCATTCGCCGGAACGATGGTTACCAGCACTTCGGCCGGGGTGATGACACCGCCGATCGTGTGGATGTTGAGCTCGTTGACCGTGCCGGCGAGCGGTGCGCGTATCTCGGTGCGCGACAGGCGGTCGGATATCGCCATCTGCCTATCCTGAAGCTCGGACACCTTGGTCTCCACCGCCGTCAGTTCGCGCTGTGCCTCCGTGCGCGCCGTCTCATCGATGGCGATGATCTGCAGGCGGATCTCGTTCACCTTGCTGCGCGCGCGGGCAATGGCGGCATCGATCTCCCCTTGTTCTCCCTGGAGCCTTGCGAAATCCCGGTTCGCCGCGTAGAGCGGCGCGCGCTCGATCAGTTGCTGACGGGTGAGCTTTTCGAGTTTGGCCCGCTGCTCTTCCACCAGGGCGATCTCGTCGGCCTTGGAGCTTCGCTGGGCCTCCAGCCCGACGATCTCCTTTCCGACCTGCACCGTGCCGAGTTCGAGCTGCTGCTTGCGGCTTTCCCGGTTCAGGCGGTTGCCCTCGAACAGCCGCTGCTCGCCGGTAACGAGCAGGCGCGTTTCCGCGTGGCGAATGTCGAGATCGCCGGGAAACTCGATATGCGCCAGCAGATCGCGCTCTGCCAGAAGGCGGGCCCTGCGGACGCTGAGCTCAAGCAACTGCGCCTTGACGATGGACAGTTCGGCCCGCGTCTGGGCGTCGTCGAGGCGAAGCAGAACCTGCCCCTCCTTCACCTGATCGCCCTCGCGCACCGCGATCTCGCTGACGATGCCGCCGTCGCGATGCTGGACGGCCTTTATCTGCTGGTCCACCGCGATCTGCCCTTGCGCGATGACCGCACCGGACAATTGCATCGTCGCCGCCCAGCCGCCCGCACCGGCAACCAGGAGGAAACCGAGCGTCGTGCCGGCAAATACCCGCGGACCGATGCGAAAGGGATTGCTGTTTTCCTTGCTCATTGAAGCCTCCCGTCAAACCTGCTCGATGACGACGAGCATGCGAGCCCCGTCGATCGTCACGGTCGTTTCCCAGATGCCGTCCCGGTTGAAATCCGCCTCGATGACCGTCCGGCTCAGTTCGTCGACCCGGTCGTGGCGGTAGCGGATGGCAATGTCGTCCTCTTCCAAGTCGTCGCCGTAGATCGCCTCGAACTGGTCTTCGTGCCTGTCGAGGACCCGTTCGAAAATGTCATATTTCGACATGTGGATCCGGTCGCCGACGGCGAAATCGAGGATGATGTGATTTGCCGCAACAGGAGGCCCGGCACCTTCCGCCGGCAGGGCCGGAGGCAGGAACCGGAAGACGTCGTCGCCCGCGCCGCCCGTCAGGACGGTCGCGTGCCGCGTGCTCGCGGTGATGTAATCGTTTCCGCTTCCGCCAATGGCGGCCTCGAAGGAAGAGAGCGTGTCGCTTCCGATTTCGACACCGGATGCGCGGCCTTCGTCAAGGTCGATGGTCACGCCAGAGGCGGTGCGGGAATAGTCTATCGTATCGCGGCCGTCGCCGCCGTCATGGATGTCGTCGTCCCCGTCGGGTGCGGCCACGACCCGGTCGTCGCCGTCACCGCCGAAATTGACGTCACGGCCGGGGCCGTCGATCAGAAGATCGTCGCCGTCGCCGCCATAAAGGCGGTCGTCCCCTTCACCCCCGTCGAGGATGTCGGCGCCGGTGCCGCCGAACAGCATGTCGTTTCCTGCGTCGCCGAAGAGGACGTCGTTCCCGGCATCCCCGTAAAGCCGGTCGTCGCCGTCGCCGCCGGAAATCGTGTCGTTGCCCGCACCGCCGAAGACGATATCATCGCCGTTGCCGGCAAAGACGATGTCGTCGCCGTCTCCCGCCACGATGTGATCGTTACCGTTCCCGCCGGCAACGACGTCGCCGCCGCCTCTCGCGTCGATGTTGTCGTCCCCGGCCCCGCCGGCGATATCGTCGCCGCAGGCCGTGCCGAGGATGATGTCATTGCCGTCCGATCCCTCGATGACGTTTCGCCGGACGTTGAAATAGGCGACCTGGTCGACGAAGAAGTCGCCGTCCGTGATCTGATAGCTGAGCGTCACCTGCCCTTCGAGCTTCGCTCCGCCCTGGAACAGCCAATATCCGTTCGCCGGCACCAGCGTGCCGTGGGAAATCGTCAGGTTGCGTATGGAGAGCACGTCGCCATCCGGATCCTGGGCGTTGCGCAGCAGATCGGAAAGAGCGATGACCAGCGAGGCGCAGCCCGTGACATCCAGCAGATAGACGGGTCCCGTGACGCGCGGCGCGCGGTTGGCCCGCTCCGTCTCGCCGTCCTCGCCGGGAGCGTCGGTCTCCGTCTCGCCGTCGTCCGGCCCTGCTGAGCCCGCACCGGGAATGTCGGGCCGGCGGCTCTTTCCGCCTTCGGGATTGCTCCCCGTGGCAGGCGCGTGGAAGAGCGATCCGAGGAACGCATTGTCGTTGGCCGCAAGGGACCCGAAGCCGAACGATTTCGCGCCCACCCATCCCTTGACGTCGATGTCGAAGGTGATACCTGCCTGCAGGCTCTCCGGCCGGGCAAGTTCCTTCAGGAAGCGCTCGTCGGCCGGCAGGTCGCGTTCCTGCGGATAATCGTCCGGGGACGAAAGCGCGTGATCGACAGGCAGAACGAGATCCTGCGCGACGCCCGCGCTCGTGGACGACCCCTCGTCTTCCTTTTCAGTCTTCCGATCCTCCTCCCCCTCCTCTGCCGGGCGGGCGCTGCTCTCGAAGAAGGAGCGGAGATAGAGGACCAGCCCCGCCAGCATCAGGCCCAGCGCAAAGGGCGTCCTGGATTTCAGCTCCGCTCCCTTCAGGACATAGCGCCTGGAAGGATCGGACTCGGCGGGTGCCTGCCTTGTTGCCTTGATATCGATGATCATGTCAAAACCCGCGCCGCAAGACCTGCGCGCTCCATTCTCATGTGGCTTGCGGAAGCGGCGGCCGGTGCGGGCGGCGTTGCCTGGATGACGGCGCCGAGCACGTCTTCCTTCGGCCCGAAGGCCGTCATCTTCCCGTTCTGCACCACCGCGACCATGTCGACCGCAGCGAGCGCGCTCGGCCGGTGCGCGATGACGACGACGATGCCGCCGCGACACTTCACGGCCTCGATGGCCGCGGTGAGAGCCGCCTCGCCCTCGCTGTCGAGGTTGGAGTTCGGCTCGTCGAGCACGACGAGGAAGGGATCGCCGTAAAGCGCGCGGGCAAGGCCGATGCGCTGGCGCTGGCCGCCGGAAAGCGACACCCCGAGCGGCCCCAGTTCCGTCTTATAGCCATCGGGCAGGCGCACGATCATGGGATGGACGCCCGCTGCTGCGGCCGCCTTGACGATGGCCCGCGCCTCCGCGGCCTCGTCGAGACGGGCTATGTTCTCCTCGATGGTGGCGTCGAGCAGCGAGACCTCCTGCGGCAGATAGCCGATATAGGAGCCGAGCCGGGCGTCTTCCCATTGTGTCAGCTCGGCATCGTCCAGCCGCACGCTGCCGCGCAGTGTCGGCCATATCCCGGTCAGTGCGCGTGCGAGGGTGGTCTTGCCGCCGCCGCTGGAGCCGATGACGCCGAGGGCCTGGCCGGCCCTGAGATCGAAGCTGACGTCGCTCAGCAGCACCCGGCCCGACCCCGGTGCGGCGACGGTGAGGCCTTCGACTTTCAGCGAGCGTTCCGGTGCCGGCAGGTCCATCGGTTCGGACGCGGACTGCAGGGCGACCACCGTTTCGCGCAGCCGCTGGAAGGCCGCCCTCGCCGCAACGACGCTCTTCCAGTTGCCGATGGCAAGATCGATCGGCGCCAGCGCCCGTGCCGAGGCGACGGAGGCGGCGATGATGGCGCCGGCGGAAAGCTGACCCTGGATGGTCAGGTATGCGCCCAGCCCCAGCACCGCCGATTGCAGGATCATCCGCACGACGCGCGAAATGGCGCCGAACGTGCCGGTGATGTCGTTGGCGCGCGTCTGGAGATGAAGGTGGTCCTCATTGGCGCGGTCGAACCGTTCGACGGCCCGGCGGGCAAAGCCCATCGCCTTCAGGATATCGGCGTTGCGGGCATTGGAATCGGCAATCGCGTTGCGGGTCACCACGGCCGTATGGGTGGCGCCCGCCAGCCGCCGCGTCATCAGTTCCGTGGCGATGGTCAGGAGCGTCAGCACGACCGCCCCACCGAGGGCGAGCGCCCCGAGAAGCGGGTGGAGGATGTAGACGAACGCGAGGAAGAGCGGCATCCACGGCAGGTCGAACAGGGCGATCGGCCCCTGGCTGCCGAGAAAGCTGCGAACCGTATCGACGTCGCGCCCGCGCTCGAGCGATTCCGCCGTCGAGAAGCCGAAGCGCGGCATGTCGACAGCGACACGGTGGGCCAGCGGCGCGATCTTCCGGTCGAGGCGCGCACCGATCCGCACGAGGATCTGTGCACGCAGGATATCGAAGAGGCCCTGGAAGAAATAGAGGCCGACCGCCAGGATCGAGATGGCGAGCAGCGTCGGGATGCTCGCGCTCGTCAGTGCGCGGTCGTAGATTTGCAGCATGTAGAAGGCGCCCGTCAGCGCCAGGATGTTGATGATGCCGGACATGACGAAGAGGAAGAGGCCGACGGCGCGGAAGCCGCCGGTCAGTTTCTCCGCATTCTTCCGCCTGGCTGCGGACATCGGCTCTTTGGAACGCATGACTGTCACCCGCTGAACTGGATTTCGCTTGCCGGAGGCGCCTCATGCGCCTCCGGTCCCATGTGTGTCAGAGATCGAAATCGCTGGCCGTCAGGTTGTGCGAGCCCTTGATCGAGAGCTTGAAGTCCGCGGTGTTGCCACCGGAGGCGTTGCCCTCGACGACGGTGTAGTCGATGCCGTCGCGGTTCTCGTGGGTGACAAGCAGTTCGCCGCTCGCACCGGAGAAAGCGCCGGAAACCAGCGTGAAGGCCTGGTTGCCGGAAGCCGCCCAGTTAGCGTCCATTCCGCTGAGGTCCAGCCTGTCCCCGGGCTGGAAGCCCATGATGGTGTCGCCATGCGCATCGCCTGCCGACAGGAAGCGGAAGATGTCGTTGCCCGCGCCCCCGTCCATCACGTTGACGGCGGCGCTCGCCGTTATGACGTCGTTGCCCGATCCTGTGACGATGTTCTCAATACCCCAGATCGTATCGGAGCCGGACTGGGCGCTGACCACGCTGCCGCGGCCGTTGAAGCCGGTTCCGAGATCGGCCGTGATGTTCGCATTGATGGCGGACATGTCGAGCGTGTCGTTGCCGGTGCCGCCGTTCATGTGGTCGCCGTAGTAGACGTCGTCGCCGTCGCCCACCGCCGCCACGAAGATGTCGTTGCCGTCGCCGCCGAAGACCGTGTCGTTGCCGAGGCCGCCGTCGAGCAGGTCGTCGCCGGCTTCACCGAAGAGGCGGTCGTTGCCGGCATCGCCGTAGATCATGTCGTTGCCGCTGCCGCCGAGCGCGTTGTCGGCGCCGTCGCCGGCAAAGATCATGTCCCGTCCGTTGCCGCCGACAATGGCCTCGCCGTTCACGGTGCCGATCAGGACCCCGGAGGCATCGTCGTCGTCCTCCGCCCCGCCGGCCTGATTGTCATCGTCATCGTTGTCGTTGTCGTCCTCATCGTCGTTGCCGTCCGGCACGACGCCGTTGTCGTTATCGTCGTCCTCGTCCTCTTCGTTCTGGTTGCCGGTCGCTGGCGGAATGAAATCGCCCGGCACGGTCCCGTCGCCTTCCGAGACGAATTGCGGCAGGCCGCCATTGCTGAAGAAGGTCAGCGAATGCCCCTCGCCCACGAGCGTGGTGGAGCCGTTGACGTTCCGGACCATGTCGTAGTCGTCGATGGTCGTTTCGTTCGGCAGTTGCACGACATCCTGCGGCCGCAGCGTGCCGATGATCGTGTCGTTGCCGCCCTTGGTCTTGAAGACGACGCGGTGAGCCGAGGCGAGCTGCGAGATGTCGACCGTATCGTCGCCCTCCGAGCCGATGATGGTGATTGTGTTCAGCCGCAGGCTGGTCTCCTCGCCCTGCTCGGCGAAGTCGCCGATCAGTTCGAAGCGGTCGCCGCCGGCGGTTCCTGCACCGCTCGCCGGGCTGCCGTTGATGACGATCTCCTCGATCTCGGACAATTCGGCGATGACCTGCGGAGCGCCCTCGATGCCGTTCACCACGACCGAGCGGGTCACCACGATCTCGGTGCCGCCGCCGCGAAGCGCGAGGCCTGGAATGACGGTCTCGGCGTCCTCGGCGGGATAGAAGCGGAAGATCTCGTAGGAATCGTCGCCGGTGATGACGAAGGTATCGCCGGCAATGCCCTCCGACCCGCCATCGACCACGTCCCAGCCGCCATTCGGCGCCTGCCAGTGGATGATGTCGTCGCCGCTGTCCCCGAAGAGGAAATCGTCGCCCGCCCCGCCGTCGATGACGTCGTCGCCCGATCCGCCGTTGATCGTGTCGCTGCCGCCGTTCCCGAGAATGATATCGGCGCCCGCGGTCCCGTCGAGCGTATCGTCGCCGTCCGTTCCGGGAATGATGTTTTCACCGGCGAGGATGAAATCCGTGCGGTCCACCGTATTGTTGCCCGTCCCCGAAACGCCGTTGAGCGTGATCGATCCGCCGCCGGCGATGTCGATGCGCGTCGTGGTGCCGTTGGAGGTGATGGAAACGCGTGCGTCGAAGTCCGCCTCGGTGATGCCGAGGCCGCTGAGGTCGATCTTGTCCTGGCCGCCGCCGGTGGGGTTGGCGTCGAAGCTGGAGACGACATCGTCGCCGAAATCCAGTTCGTCATAGACCAGCCTGCTGAAGCCGGCGCCGAGATTGATCGTGTCGTTGCCGGTACCGCCATTGACCGCGTCGTTGCCGTTGCCGGCATTGATGACGTCGTCGCCGGCCCCGCCATGGAGGAAGTCGTCCCCGTCGCCGCCGACCAGCCGGTCGTTGCCGGCCTCTCCGTAGAGGCTGTCATTGCCAGCGCCGCCGATGATGACGTTGTTGAGCTCGTTGCCAGCCCCGGTGAAGGTGCCGGTCCCCGTATAGGTCAGGTTCTCGACGTTCGCGTCGAGAATGTAGCTCGCCACCGTCGTCTGGACTGTGTCCGTTCCGCCGTTCTCCAATTCGACCACCGTATCGCCGATGTCATCGACGATGTAGGTGTCGCCGCCGGCGCCGCCGACCAGCAGATCGGCGCCGGCGCCGCCATTGAGCGTATCGGCACCGTTGTTGCCGAACAGCATGTCGTCGCCGGTATTGCCCAGCAGCGTCGTCGCCTGGGAACTGCCCAGATCGACCAGGATGGTATCGACGTCGGGTGCCGCCTCAAGCGTGGTGCCCGTTCCCGTGTGCAGCGCGTAGCTGCCGCGCATGATCTCGTCGCCCTCGTCGTCGGCAAGATAAAGCTCGTAGCCGTGATAGCTGCCGCCGTCGAAGGTGATCGTCTCGACGGTGCTGCCCGCACCGTTGAACTGGCCCGCCACGCGGATCGTCTGCCCGTTGAGCGTGATGACGAGATCGCCATTGGCGGCCCGGCTGAAGTTGAGGGCGGAGAGCGCCTCGCCGTTGGTCGCCACGCTGATCCGGTCGTTGCCGGACGTCTCCTCGATGCGGTCCGTGCCGTTATTGAGGCCGAAGACATAGATGTCGTCGCCGGCGCCGCCGCGCAGCGTGTCGTTGCCGGCCCCGCCGATCAGCACGTCGTTGCCGGAAAGGCCGTTGAGCGTATCGTTGCCCGCAAAGCCCATGAGGACGTCGTGGGTGAGGCCGGTGCCGGCGACGTCGCCATTCAGCGTCTCGTTGGCGTCCGTGCCGGAGATGACGTTCATCGTCAGGTCGGTGAATTCGAGCCGCTCGATGTTGCGCACCGTGTCGCGGCCATCGAGAACGGGCCGCTCGGTCACGCCCTCGATGTTCTCGGCGAGGGGATCGGTCTCGTCCGTCGCCGGCGGCGCGTGGTCGACATAGAGGCTACCGTCGGTGTTCACGCCGAAGCCGTAGTGCTCGCGAATGTCCGTATAGACGGCCGTGTCGATGTCGCCCGCGGCATTGCCGTCGACGATCTCGCGCACGATCGACAGTTGACCCGGATTCAGCACGCCGGCCAGCATCAGCATGTCGAGGGAACGTCCGCCGAACTGTGCCGATGCCCCCGCCCGTACCGCGCCCTTCACCATATCGGTTTCGAGGTAGACCTTCTTCGTCATGCCGTCGGCCGTGTAGGTCTCGCCGTTCGCGACGATCCGGATGCGCACGTTGAGCCATTTGTCGCCGTCGATGACATCGTCGCCGGCAAGGCCCTTGATGCGGTCGCTGCCGCCGCCGCCGAGCAGGATGTCGGAGGCGTCCGCCGTTTCGAGGACGACGGTCTCCGCGACGCCGTCGTTGCCGACCTCGACATGGCGCTGGCGATGGGCGACCAGCATATCCAGTCCGTCGATGAGCGCGACATTGCGCTCCAGAAGGGCATTCGAGTAGGAATAGAGCGGCGAATCCGGGCCGGGGATGGCCGCCGTTCCGGTTGCCTCGACCCGGGTGTTGACCGGTACCACGCGGCCCGTCAGTACGTCGTCGAATCTCCAGCCGGAAAGCCCCTCCACCAGATCGAAGCGGTCCCGCAGGATGAAGGCTTCCTGGTTGGCGAAGATGGGGATGCCGAGGTCGGAATTCGCCGCCACGGGATCGTCCTTGTGGATCGCCCAGTCGAAGCCGGACATGCCGTTGCTGCGCTGGATGCCGACGCCCTGGAACATGATGTCGTCGCCGGCCTCGGCGTCATAATCCGTATCGCCGTTCTGGCCGTTCAGCACGTCGTTGCCGACGATGGTGGAGTTGAACATCAGCTCGGAGTTCTCGCCCGCAAGCGTATCGAAGCGACCGCCGCCTTCCAGCCAGTCGTCGCCGGCCTCGCCGAGCAGGAAATCCATGCCGTCGCCGCCGAGGATGAAGTCGTTGCCGATGCCGCCCATGACGGTCTTGCCGTCGGGGCCGGCGATCAGGAAATCGTTGCCTTCGTTGCCGAAGATCAGCGAAAGCCCGCTGCCACCGTGAATGACGTCATTGCCTTCCTCGCCATGGAGGAAGTCCATCGCGCCGATATCGGTGCCCGCATTGGTGATGATGTCGTCGCCCGAGCCGCCGTGGATATGGTCCACGCCGTAGCCGCCTTCCAGGCGGTCGTTGCCGGCCCCGCCCCAGATCGTGTCGTCGCCCTCGCCGGTGATGATGTGATCGTCGCCGTCGGTGCCCTGGACGACGACGTGCTCGACGCCGTTGTAGCGCAGGTACTCGGCAACGCCGTCGCCGTTGGCATCGCGGCGCTCGACCATTGGAGACAGGGCCTCGAGATAGGGATTGTCCTGGACGGGATCGCTCTTGCCCGTCATGGCCAGTTGCCTTGCCGCGTCGAGATAGAGGACCCGGTCCGGACGCGAGAAGAAATCGCCGGGGATCGCCGTGCCCGTTTCGCCAAGGTCGGTCGTGCGCAGGGCCATCTTGGAAAGCGAGTTGCCTTCGAGTTCGGAGAGCAGGTTGAGCCCCTGGACGCGCGAGAGATAGTAGAAGCGGTCGCCGTCCTGCAGGTTTTCCATCTGCAGCTCGAAGATGAAGGAGAAGGTGGAGCCGAGCATGCCGCCGAAATCCATCTTCTTCTCGGCAAGGCCGCCCACCCACAGGTCGACGTTGGAAAGGCCGCCGAGCCCATCGGCATAGGGGCCCGTGCCGGAAAGGAAGGCCGTGCGGTCGCCGGGCGACGCGATCGTCCGGTTCGCCCCGAGGCTTTCGTCCCAGAACGTCTCGGCCGTGCCGAACACGATCGCCATCGCCGCGGCGCGCTTGCCTTCCACCGTGGTCTCGTTCGCGATCGTCGCATGCGTGCCGTAGGCGGCGATGAAGTTGACGATGGAGGCCGGGTTCTTGAGGTTGAGCGCGAAGTCGGTCCAGTTTGCATAAGGAGCCAGCTGGCTGTCGCCGTGCGCCATTGCCTGGAACTGGGCGCGCGCCTCGTTCAGGGTCGGCATGCCGGTGTCGCGGCCGCGCGCGATGTTGATCGTCGCAAGGTCGAGCGGGATGCCGAGCAACTGGTTGCGCAGGGTGTTCGTGACGAACTCGTCGATCTCGTTGCCGACCTGTGCACTCATCCCGCGGATGATCGCTCCGGCCGCCTCGGCATGGGTCAGGCTCCCGCCCTCGTCATAGGCGACGGGATTGAGGAAGGCCTCGAACAGCGACATGTGGTTCGCCGAGCCGTCGGCGGCGACCCGGTCGACATTCTCGTTGAGCATCGAATGGCCGAAGCGATAGACCACGTTGGCGAACTCGGAGAAGATCGCCGGGTTGATGTCGGGATCCGGCTCGAACAGGAAGGCGTCGACATCCGGCTGCATCTTGCGGGCGAATTCCTCGAAGACGAGATGCTGGTATTCCATTTCGGTGACGAAGCGGGCTGCCTGGAAGAGGCGTTCGCCATCCCAGACGAGATCCTCGAGATTGGCCGGAACGGCGGTGACATCGACCAGCAGCCACTCGTTGAGGAACGCGATATCGCCATTCGCCGCCGCCTCGAGCGCGACCTGCTTGGTCTCCTCGACCATGCGGTTGTGTTCGCCATGGAAGATGTGATGGATGGTCGTCAGGCCGATATTCTCGTTCCCGCGCCCATCGCCGGTGATGAAATGCGCATCCAGGAGCTCGTCGTCATACTCGACGTTCTGCCCTCGGGTGTTGGTTGCGACCGTGTTGCCTGCCACGTCATCGGCATCGGCGGCGAGGACGCCGGCGGCGAAGACCGGAACGGCCGTGTGCGCGATGTCGTCGAGGAACGCATGGCCCGTGCGGAAGGCGCCGACGGCGCTCGGATCGACGGGGTTGGCCGGGTCGCCTTCGAGAAGCATGTCGTCGGCGGTCCCGAAGAGGCCGTCCGCGCCGAGCCCGACCACCAGTTGGGGATAGCCGTTGGCCCCAGGGATAAAGTTGCCGTACTCGTCGGTCGCGATCAGCGGGATATTGCCGATGTCCGCATCGGTGAGCCTGATGCCGAGCACGTCTTCGGCATGTGCCTTCACATCCGCCCATGTCGCCAGGCCGTGCCCGCTGCCTTCGAGCAGGCGGCCCGTCGCAACGGGCGTTCCGTTGGGTCCGTCCTCATACTCGCGCATGAAGACCTGCTTGGAGGCATGCGAGCCGTAGGTCTGGTTCTGGTCCACCCACGGCGTCGTCGTGTTGCGTGCGCCATCGCCGGTGGTCGCGCGGGTCAGGACCATGAAGTTGGTGTGCGGGCTGGCGGGATTGTAGAGCGGATCGTCCGGCGAGAGCGGAATATAGACCACGCCGTTGCCGCCCTTGGCCACGAGATCGAGGCCATGGTCGAAGAACTGGCCGAACAGGGTGAACAGGGCGCTGAAGGGTGCGGAGTCGCCGATATCGGGCGACACGTTGGGCAGGAAGACCGTCGGGCCGTCCATCTCGATGCCGTTCTCAACGAGAAGCGCGTCGAGCTGTGCCTTGGCCAGCGCATAGGCCTGGGAATTCGTCGGCAATGCCTTGACGACGGTGTGGGCCGCGCGGATGGCCTGCAGGGCATCGACCTGCGCCTGTCCGACAACGCCGGCATATTCGAGCGCCGCGACGATGGCCGCCGGATTGTCGAGCGTCTGGTCGACGACGAGGTTCGAGATCAGACGGGGTTGCGCATCGGCGACGTCGCCGGGCTGCGCGTAGTCGTTGTTGGACGTGTAGGAGAAGGTGCCCGTGCCCTGGGTGAACTGGGGATCGGTCAGGGACAGGAACTGCTGGTCGGCCGAGCCCCAGTGCTCCCGGCCGGGCACAAGGTTGTTGTAGCTGCCGTCGACGGTCCGCAGGCCGTAGGGAAGCAGGTGGATTTGCGCGGAGGCGGGAGAATTGGGATCCACGCCTCCGGCCTCTGCCACGAGCGTATAGAGATCCTCGCCGGCAGCATGCCGTTCGGCAATCTTGATCTGCTTCAAGATGTACTGCAGGTCGTGCTTGACGATATTGACCATGACCATTCTCCCCCTGGTGCGTTTCCTGACGCTTTTCCGTGTGGCCAGCCGCGCGCTGCGTTGGGCGCGCACGATGGACATTGCGCAGGAATGATGCGCTCGACCGGAGCCTTCGCACCACGGCGGATGGTCTGACGAGTTGCTTCCCCGAAAGGGCAATCGGCCCTGATCGCAAGGCGGGGGCGACCCTGGACTTTGGTCCAAGCAGATGATTGGACCATCGGCAGTAGCCGGCAAAGGGGTTCCGTGGTCGTCTGGCGACAGAGGCAACGGAGCATCTTTGGCGTATGGTCGAAGCAGCAGCCACATCGCCACGCTTTCACCGGGCGCGCGGCTTTCGAAGCCTCAGCCAGTCGATACAGTTCGCGCTTTCCGGCGGCATCGTCATGCTGGCGGCGATGTTCCTGGCGGGCGTCGTCATCTCCGGGATCGTCACCCGCGCGGCGGTGGAAAGCACGGCGGCAAGCTCGGCCCTTTTCCTCGACAGCCTCCTGTCGCCGCTCGTCCAGGAACTCGCGCATCGCGATCTCCTCGGCGCACAGGCCATCGCCCGTCTCGACGCGACGTTGAAGAACGGTGCCTTCGCCGACCGCTTCGCCCATGTCGATATCTGGCGGAACGACGGACTCGTCGCCTATTCGACGACCTCCGGCCTGATCGGCGGCCGGTTCCCGCTGCCGGAAGGCGCCGCCATGGCCTTCGACGGCGAGGTTTCGGCGCGATACACCGACCTTGCGGCGGGCGAACATGTCGCGCGGGCCTGGACGACGAAATACCTGGAGATCTACGTTCCCCTGCGCGAACACAGGTCCGGCCGCATCATCGCCGTCGTCGAAATCCACGAATTGACGCAACCGCTGGAGGCCAAGCTGCTGCGGGTGCGCATACACACATGGCTCGTCGTTATCGGGGCGGCCCTGTCGATCGCCGCCGCCCTGACCGCAGTCGTCTATCGCAACAGCCGACTGATCGGGCAGCAGCAGATTGCTCTTCAGAACCGTCTTGCCGAGATCGAGCGCGTCTCCAACCAGAACAGCGAGTTGCGCATGAAGGTCCAGCGGGCCTCGGGCCGGCTCGTGGAGATGAACGAAAGCTACCTGCGCAATGTGGGCGCCGAACTGCACGACGGCCCCGTCCAGCTCATCGGCCTTTCCGCCCTCAAGATCGAGCAGGTCCGGCGTGCATCGAACCGGAGCGGACGGGAGACGATCCTGTCGGCGATCGAAGGCCTTCTCGGCGATGCCTTGCGTGACATGCGCGCGATCGCGCGAGGCCTGATGCTGCCGGAAATCCAGCAGCTTTCCCTATGTGAAATCGTCACAAGCGTGGCGAGCGTGCATGAGCAGAGAACCGGAACCGCCGTCCGCGTGATCTGCGAGGGCGTGCCGCTCGACACCCCCCAGGCGGTGCGCCTGTGCGCCTATCGCTTCGTACAGGAAGGCCTCAACAACGCCTATCGCCATGCCGGCGGACACGGGCAGACCGTCGAGTGCCGGCACGACGGCGATCTCGTCGTCCTGCGTGTCAGCGATGACGGTGCGGGCGCGGGCGGGCGCGCGGAGCGGCCAGACGGCAGCCTCGGGCTGCTCGGGCTGCGCGAGCGCGTCGAGAGCCTCGGCGGCACCTTTTCCGTGCGTCACGGCCCGCAGGGCACTGTCATTGAAATGAGCGCGATCCTGAACGGGGGAGAGGAAGCATGAACACGCCGATCAGGATCATTGTGGTCGACGATCACCCGCTGTTCAGGGCAGGCGTCACGCAATCGCTCGCTCTTGATCCGGCGATCACGGTCGTCGCGGAAGGATGTTCGGGCAGCCAGGCGCTCGAGCTGGTCGAGCGGCATGAGCCCGACGTCATCCTGCTCGACATCTCCATGCCCGGCAACGGCATCGAGGCGGCCGCGGCGATCACCGCGACGCAAAGGCCGCCGCGCATCCTGATGCTGACCGGCTCGGACGACGGTCATGACGTGATGCGGGCGATCGAGGCCGGGGCGGCGGGTTATGTCCTGAAGGGCATCGGCGCGAACGACCTGATCGCCGCCGTCAAAAGCGTCGCGGCGGGCGAATCCTTCGTATCGCCGAGCCTCAGCCTCGGTCTTCTCACCCGGTTGAGCGGCAAGGTGGAAACGGCCCCCCTCGCCCGCCTGACCCCTCAGGAACTCCGTATCCTGGAATTACTGGCACGAGGGCACAGCAATCGCGAGATCGGCGGCAAGCTCGAGGTCCATGAGAAAACGGTGAAGTTCCATGTGACCAACGTTCTGAGGAAGCTCGGGGCTCGCAACCGCGTCGAGGCCGCTCTCCTGCTGAAGGAGAAGAAGTAGGCGCGGGGCGGGCCTGTCCTGTCAAAGGCCCTGCGGGGCGATGAACTGGTAGTAGGCCCACACGAGCGCGATCACGACGACGACGGCAAGCCAGATCAGCCCCTTTTTCGGACCGGGCGCGAGAGGCTTCTTTTCCTGCTTCGGCTTCCGGCGTTCGAATTTCAGAACATTGTCGTCGCTCAAGGCATCCTCCGTGACATGCAATCCCGCACAGGGTCTGGCGGCCATTCTATCGGATCGGCAAGCATGCGGGGAGAAAATAGCGCGGGCGGCGCGCCTTGCCTCAACCCGTTCGGCCGAGGGCGGCGATGCGCTCGAAATGGCCGCGCCCCAGATGGCCGGTGCCGTCGCGGATATCGGCGACGATGGCGGCCTTGAGGGCTTCGGCGTCGCGCGCGATGATGGCGGCCAGCGCCTCGGCATGCCGGTCGACCTGATAGGTCTGCGACAGCGTTTCGCCCGCACGGCGCATGAAGGGGCCGAGGCGCAGCCAGAGGGATTCGATGAGCGGCAGCATCACCGAACCGGGACGCGCCTCGTAGAGACAGCGGTGGAAATCGAAATTCGCCTCTACAAGACGCCCAAAATTGCCGGCGGCCAGCGCCTGGTCCGCCTGCTGGTCGAAGGCGCGCAGGCGGGCAAGCCGCAAATCGTCGATGAAGGGCATGGCGCGCTCGGCGGCGCGCGTCTCCAGGGCGATGCGCGCGTCAAGGACATCCTCGAAACGCTGCGGGTCGAGATCGGGCACGCGGACACGGCGATTGTCGAGCAACTCCAGCGCGCCTTCCGAGACCAGCCTGTGCAGGGCCTCGCGTACCGGCATGGCGCTGACGCCGAGCGTTTCGGCAAGACCGTTGATCGTGACGGGTTCTCCGGGCGTGAACTGCCCCGTCATGATGGCGCGCCGGAGCACGCGATAAACCCATTGCTTGGCGGATTCGGACGCCTCCCGACCGGCCGCGACCAGCATGCCTGTCCTCCCTCCTCCTGCCGCGGCTCGTCGCCTCTGGGCTGAATTCCCGGCGCTTTGCACGCAGAACGGATAAATCGTCGAGGCCCAAAATGGCCCTTTACAGTTTTGATCAAATTATGATTTGTTGTGATCATAAGCAAGGCAAGCCTATCACATAAGAGCCGTCATCAGCGGCCGGACAGAGGACAGCCGGCGGTTTGGGCAGAGGAAGCTCGGGGCCGGACGACCAACGGGGAACCGATGACTGACACCCGAACGACCGCGGCCCATGGCGGCGCCATCGGCTTGCATGGCATCAAGAAATGGTTCGGCACCTTCCAGGCCGTCGACGACGTCACGCTGGATATCCGCCCCAATGAGTTCTTCACTCTGCTCGGCCCGTCGGGCTGCGGAAAGACGACGCTCCTGCGCATGATCGCCGGCTTCGAGCTGCCGACGGAAGGGCAGATTCTGCTCGACGGCGCTGACATCTCCAGCCTCCTGCCCAACCAGCGGCCGGTCAACACGGTCTTCCAGAACTACGCCCTCTTCCCCCATCTGTCGGTCGCCGAGAATATCGCCTTCGGCCTGAAGATGCTGGGCCGCCCAAAGGCGGAAATCGGCACGATCGTCAACGACATGCTCAGGCTCGTGCATCTCGAAGAGCGCGGCGACAACCCGGTGACGCAGCTTTCCGGTGGCCAGCAGCAGCGCGTGGCGCTCGCCCGGGCGCTCGCGCCGCGGCCGAAGGTGCTCCTGCTCGACGAGCCGCTTTCCGCGCTCGACCTCAAGCTGCGCAAGTCCATGCAGATGGAGTTGAAGCGTCTGCAACTGGAAACCGGCATCACCTTCGTCTTCGTCACCCATGACCAGGAGGAGGCGTTGACCATGTCCGACCGCATCGCCGTCATGTCGGCAGGCACGGTCCGCCAGGTCGGCTCCCCCTGGGACATCTACGACCGCCCCGCCGAGCGCTTCGTCGCCGACTTCATCGGCGAAACGAATTTCCTGGAAGCCGACGTCGTCTCCGTCTCCGGCAGCGCCGCCCGCGTACGCCTCTCCTCCGGCGCCGAGATTTCTGCGACCTATCCCGAGGGGCTCACGCCGAAGGGCACGGTCACGGTGGTCGTCAGGCCCGAGCATGCGCGCCTCGGTCCGCCAGGCTCCGGCGTTCTGGAGGGTGTCATCGACAGCACCGTTTATCTCGGCACGGACAATCATTTTCACGTCAGGGTCGATGGCGGCGGCATTTTCATCGTGCGCCAGCAGAACGCCGGGAACAGAGCCGGCGGCTTTGCCGCGCAGGAGCGCGTCAGCGTCGCCATCAACGACGATGTCGCACAGATCCTGAGGGATTAACCATGACCGCCAGCGCCAGGGACGTCGGTGAAAAGCGGCAGAAGAAGGAAATCCGGGATCGCTGGCTGCTTAGTGCGCCGGCCCTCCTGCTCATCCTGGCGGCCGGCGTCGGCCCGCTTGTCATCGTGGTCATCTATTCCTTCCTCGCGCCCGGCAATTACGGCGACGTGAAATGGGAGTTCTCGACGGAGGGCTGGTTCAATGTCCTCTTCTCGCGCGATATCTTTGATGACACAGTCTCTCTTGCCGAAGCGCATTTCTCGATCTTCTGGCGCAGCGCCAAGCTCGCCTTCGCCACGACGATCTTGTGCCTCGTCTTCGGCTTCCCGACCGCCTATTTCATCGCGACACGCGCGCCGCACAACCGCTCGCTCTGGCTGTTTCTCATCACCATTCCCTTCTGGACGAACATGCTCATTCGCACCTTCGCCATCCAGGAGGTCATCCGCAGCGAAGGGATCGTCAACACGCTATTGATGAAGCTCGGCATCATCTCCGCGCCGATCCAGATGATGTTCACCGACTTCGCCATCATGCTCGGCATGACCTACGTGTTCCTGCCGTTGATGGTGCTGCCACTCTATGCGAGCCTCGAGAAGCTCGATTTCCGGCTGGTGGAGGCAGGCTACGACCTCTACGCATCGCGCTTTGGCGTGTTGTGGCGCATCATCATTCCATTGGTGAAGCCCGGCATCATCGCCGGCTCCATCCTCGTCTTCGTACCGGCGCTCTCCTCCTATGTGGTGCCGCGCATCCTCGGCGGCGGCAAGAACCTCATGATCGGCAACCTGATCGAGCTGCAATTCGGACAGGGGCGGAACTGGCCGCTGGGCGCGGCGCTTTCCGTCACGCTCGTCATCATCGTGCTGATCGCCATGCTGTACTACGTCCGCAACGCATCGAAATCCGGAGGCGGCGCCCATGGCTAGATCCTTCTCGATCAAGCGGCAGCCGGGCTTTGCGACCATCGCCATGGTCTGCTTCTTCCTGCTCTACCTGCCGATCGCCACCCTCGTGGTCTACGCCTTCAATTCCGGCGTTTCGATTGCCACCTGGGAAGGCTTTTCGTTCCGCTGGTTCCAGAGTGCATGGCATAACCAGCAGGTCGTCGAGGCTTCGCTACGCTCGCTTCAGATCGCTGCCGTCGCGGCGGTCGTGGCCACGGCCTGCGCGACGCTCGCGGCCATCGCCACCACACGCACGGCACCCTATCGCGGGCTCACCTTCAAGTATTCGATCATCAACATGCCGCTGCTCGTGCCGGAAATCGTGACGGCCGTGGCCTTGCTGATCCTCGTTTCGCGCCTCAAGGTTTGGACCGGCTATTCCGGCATCGGCTACCTGATGCTCGCCCACTCCGCCTTCTGCGTACCCTTCGCCTATATGCCGATCCGCGCACGGCTGGAGAGCATGGACCTGTCGCTCGAGCGCGCGGCGGCCGATCTCTATGCCTCGCCTTTCCAGACCTTCCGCTATGTCACGCTGCCGTTGCTGTGGCCTGGCATTCTGGCGGGCCTGATGCTCGCCTTCGTGATCTCGCTCGACGATGTGGTGATCACCGAATTCGTCAAGTCCGGCGGGCAGGACACGCTGCCGACCTATATGCTCGGCCAGTTGCGCCGTGTGGTGACGCCCGAGATGAATGCGATCTCGACGGTCTTCCTCGTCCTGTCCCTGGCGATCGTCACCTTCTTCTTCTTCCTGAGCCGCACGCCTCAGGAGAGCAACGAATAACAAAGGAGAACAGCCGATGAAAACGAAACTGGGACTGCTTGCCTTCGCCGCCGGCCTGATGGCCTCCACCGCCATCGCCCATGCCGATGGCGAGCTCAACATCTACAACTGGGGTAACTATACGAGCCCCGAGATGATCAAGAAGTTCGAGGACACCTACAAGGTCAAGGTGACGGTCACCGACTACGACTCGAACGACACCGCGCTTGCCAAGATCCGCCAGGGCGGCCACGGCTTCGACATCGTCGTGCCCTCGGCGAGCGTCATGCCGATCTGGATATCGGAAGGGCTGCTTCTGGAATCGCGTCCCGACCAGATGGAGAACTTCAAGAACGTCGATCTCCAGTGGGTGGACGTGCCCTTCGACCCGGGCCGTCACTACTCCGTTCCGTGGCAGTGGGGCACGACGGGCGTGACGGTCAACACCAAGGTCTATTCCGGCGATATCAACACCTCCGCCATCTTCCTCGATCCGCCGGCCGAGCTCGTCGGCAAGGTCAACGTCGTGCCGGAGATGTCCGACGTCATGCACATGGCCGTCACCTATGCGGGCGGCGAGCCCTGCACGGGCGACCTCGCGGTCCTGAAGAAAGTGCGCGACATCTTCGCGGCCGCCAAGCCGAAATGGGTCTCGATGGACTACGGCAATATCGAGCAATACACCAAGGGCGATCTTTCGGCCGGCGTGAACTGGAACGGCGCTTCCTTCCGTGCGCGTCTCCAGAACCCCGACGTGCATTACGGCTATCCGAAGGAGGGCTATCCGGTCTGGATGGACAACGCCGCCATCCTCAAGGACGCCAAGAACGTCGACAATGCCAAGCTCTTCCTCAACTTCATCATGGACCCCGAGAACGCCGCCATGCTTTCGTCCTTCGCGCGCTATGCGAACGGCATCAAGGGTTCGGAGGCCTTCATGCCCGAGGATATGAAGACGGCGCCGGAAATCGTCATTCCCGAAGAACTGAAGGCGGCCGGTAAATTCAACCTCGCCTGCCCGCCGGACGTGCAGGAACTTTATACCAAGCTCTGGACCGAGCTGCAGAAATAAGCGGTACGGTTTGCCAGGAAGAGGATGGCCCTATGCGCGGGAAGGCATCTGCCTTCCCGCCGTTAGGGCGGATATCGCCATGATCAAGACCTTCAAGGACAGGCACGGCTTTGCCCGTGCCGACGTCACCCTCGCCAACTGGCGCACCGCCCCCTATAGCCGCTGGACGTTCCAGAACGTCCGCGACTTCGTGCCGACCGCGGTGATCGCCGCGGAAGTGCCCGCCGCGGAGGTGCCGCTTGCGAGCGAGGCCTTCCTCGATGCTGCGATGGAGACGGGGCTTGCCGGCAGCGCCACCGCCCGTGCCTTCCTCGATGTCGCGCATACCGACGCCTTCGTGCTGATGCGCAAGGGCGAGATCGCCGCGGAATACTATGCCGCGCATGCCGATCCCAACGCGCCCCATCTCGTCTTTTCCATCTCCAAGTCGCTGACGGCGGTGCTGTCCGGCATCCTGGAGGCCGAAGGCCTCATCGACCCCGACCGTCCCGTTACCGACTATCTTCCCGAGGCAAGGGGCAGCGTGTACGGCGACTGCACCTATCGCGACGTGCTGGACATGCGCGTCAGCCTCGATTTCGAGGAAGCCTATCTAGACCCTTACGGCGCCTTTGCCCGCTATCGCCGGGCCATGCTCTGGAACCCGCCCCTGTCGGACGCGGAGCCGGAGACGCTGGCCTCCTTCCTGCTCACGCTCACGAAGGCCGAGCGGCCGCATGGCGGGCCGTTCTACTATGCCTCGCCCAATGCCGACCTTCTCGGCGTCGTCATCGAGCGCGTGACGGGCGCGCGCTTCGCCGACCTTGTCTCCGATCTTCTCTGGAAGCCGATGGGCGCGAAGGGCAATGCGGATGTCACCGTGGATGCCATCGGTACGCCGCGCACCGCCGGCGGCGTCTCCATGACGGCACGCGATCTTGCCCGCCTCGGCGAACTCCTGCGCAACCACGGCGTCCGCAACGGCCGGCAGATCGTGCCGGAGGGCTGGATCCGCGACATGCAGGAGAACGGCGACCGGCAGGCCTGGCAGGAGGGGCGCAACGTCGACCTGCCAAACGGACGCTACCGCAGCCAATGGTATCAATCCGGGGAGGCGGACGGTGCCTTCTGCGCCATCGGTATCCATGGCCAATGGCTCTATGTCGATCCAGGCACCGAAACCGTCATCGTCAAGCTCTCCTCGCAGCCCGAACCTCTGGGCGACGAGGAGAACCAGGACATGTTCGCCTTCTTCCGCGCGCTCTGCCGCCGGGCCATCTGAAAACCGAGGAAACGCACATGCAGACCGAAGCAAGCTTCATCATCCGCAATGGACGGGTGCTCACGATGGATGAGGCCAATCCGCGCGCTGCCGCCATCGCCGTTGCCGGCAATCGCATCCTGGCCGTCGGCTCGGAAGCGGAGATCGATGCCTATTCCGGGCCCGACACCCACGTGATCGACGCCAGGGGCGCCACCGTCCTGCCGGGCTTCAACGAGGCGCATATGCACATTTTCGGGGGCTCGGCGGAACTGCGCGAGCTTTCGCTGATGGGCGTGAAGGGCTTTGAGACGCTGGAGCGGGAACTGAAGGCCTATGCGGCGAAATATCCGGAGCGCAAGCTGCTGGTCGCCCAGCACGCCGACTATACCGTGCTGTCCGACGACGAGCGCATGACGCGCCATCACCTCGACCGCATCCTGCCGGACCGCGCCGTGCTGATCTTCGCGCCCGACCATCACACCGCCTGGGCCAATACGCTGGCGTTGAAGATGGGCGGTATCCTTGAAGGCCGCGACGTCGGCATCGGCAACGAGATCGTCATGGGCGAGGACGGCCTTGCCAATGGCGAGCTGCGCGAGAGCAACGCCATTCGCCCGGTCTCGGCGCTCAGCGAGACGGGCGGTCGCGAAATGCTCGGCGTCGGCACGGGCGGCGACCCGGAGCATGTGACCGCCGAGGAACGGGCAAGCGACATCGAGATCCTGAAGGAAGGGCTCGCCTATGTCGCCTCGCTCGGTATCACCTCGCTGCAGAACATGGATGGCAGCCTCTACCAACTCGAGATGCTGGACGAGATCGAGAAGACCAGCGGCCTGCCGGTGCGCGTGCGCATGCCCTTCCATATGAAGAACTTCATGCCGCTCTCGGACCTCGAGACGAAAGCGGCCGCCTGGCGCGAGCGCTTCAATTCGGATCGCCTGCGCTGCGATTTCGTCAAGCTCTTCATGGACGGTGTGACGGAATCGGGCACGGCCGTCTTTGTCGACGACTATTGCCACCAGCCGGGCTGGAAGGGCGACCCGCTCTTCTCGCAGGAGCATTTCGACAATATCGCAATCGCCGCCGACAGGCTCGGCCTGCCGGTCGCGGTCCACGCCATCGGCGACGGCGCGGTGCGCATGGTGCTGAATGGCTACGAGGCCGCCATCAAGGCGAACGGCAAGCGCGACAGCCGCAACCGCATCGAACATATCGAGGTGGTGCATCCCGACGACATCCCGCGCTTTAAGGAACTCGGCACCGTCGCCTCCATGCAGCCGACCCATCCGCCAGGCAGCGCCGGCCTGCCGGTCGAACCCTACCTTTCCTATATCGGCGAAGCGCGCTGGCCCTACGCTTTCGCCTGGCGCATGCTCACCGATGCCGGCGCGCCCATCGTGTTCGCGACCGACTGGCCGGTCTCCCCGCTCGATCCCATGAACTGCATCGAATGCGCCATGATGCGGGACGTGTGGAAGGAAGGCATGAAGGACGAGCGGCTTTCGCTGCACGAAACGCTGGCCGCCTACACGAAGAACGGCGCTTGGGTCGAGTTCATGGAGGACCGCAAAGGCATGCTGAAGCCCGGCTATCTCGCCGACATCGTCGTGCTCTCCGCCGATGTGGAGGCAACGGATTTTGCAAGTCTTGCAAAGGTGCGCCCCGTCACGACCATGTGCGACGGCCGCATTACCTACCAGGCCTGATCGTTGCAGGCCGGCTCATCAACGCGGCGGATTCTCCGCCTGTGGATTCGGCTGTAATCTATAGTTCACGATCTCCTTGACGCCATCTCCATTGTAGTCTAAAGGTTACAGATGGTCGAGGTTCGTGAGACAGACGTTTTTTCCCGGTGGTTCAAATCCCTCCGGGACGTCAAAGCCCAGGCGCGAATCCAAACACGGATCAACAGGCTGACAATCGGGCTCTTAGGCGACGTCAAGTTCTTTGGCGGCATCGGAGAGCTTCGTATCGACTATGGCCCGGATACCGCATCTACTTCGTGCAGCGGGGCAATGAGCTGATCATTCTGCTTTCCGGCGGCGACACGGGAACGCAGGAGCGCGATATCAAGCGCGCTATAGACATGGCGAAGGAGGTCTGATGGCAATCAAAACCACGAAATGGGACCCGACGGCTATTCTCACCAGCAACGAAGCTATTGAAGCCTATGTCGAAGCTGCCTTCGAAGATGGCGATCCCAAAATGATCGCAATGGCCCTTGGGGATATTGCCAAGGCAAAAGGCATGACCCAGGTCGCCAGAGATGCCGGCATTACCCGCGAAGCGCTTTACAAGTCCCTCAGTGAAAAGGGCGATCCGAAGCTTTCCACGCTTCTTGCGGTGATGAAAGCCCTTGGCTTGCGTTTTACGGTGACGACGGCGCACGAGGCGGCTTGATCCGTCCTACTCAAGCCTGTCGGCCGAGGTCGAGGAGATAGGTGTTTTCCGCGCGGGATTGCGCATAGTTCTCGGGGCGGATCTCGGCGAAGAGCAGGGTTTCGCCTTCGGCTGGGGCTTCGGCGAGCAGCGTGCCGTCCGGTGCGGCAATGCGCGAAAGGCCCGCATAGGTGAAATTGTCGTCGGCGCCGCAGTGATTGACATAGGCGACGAAGACCTGGTTCTCGAAGGCGCGTACCCGGATCATGTGCCCGGCGATGAAGCTGCCGGAGGCGCCCTTCGGCAGGGCCGTCGGCACGACGACGAGGTCGGCGCCGGCAAGCGCGAGGCGGCGCACGTTCTCCGGAAATTCCACGTCGTAGCAGATCAGCATGCCGAGCCGGATGCTGCCGATATCCACCATCACCGAATCCGGGACGGCGGGCTTGAAGGCGGCGCGCTCGTAATCGCCGTAGAGATGAGACTTGCGGTAGACGGCGTTCGTGCCGATGCCGTCGGTGAAAAGCGCGCTGTTGTAGGTCGAAGAGCCCTCCCGCTCGGCAAACCCGGCGATGACGGCGATGCCGTTGTCCCGCGCGATGGCGCTGAGGCGTTCGGCCACCGTGCCGCTTGCGGGCGAAGCCAGCCTCTCGAAAGCCGCCCTGCCCACCCCGTAGCCGGTGACGGCAAGTTCCGGGACGATCAGCAGCATCGCGCCGCCGGCCGCGGCATCGGCGGCCGCCGATGCGATCCGCTGAAGGTTGGCCTCGTTGTCGCCAGCTATGGCATGCATCTGGAGGGCGGCGATCCGCATGGCGTTAATCCCTTGACGACATGGCGCCGAGCAGTTTCGGCAGGTCCCCGAAGCGGGCGACGAGGCCGAAGATGGCCGCCGCGATCGCCACGAACAGGATCGTCACCGAGGCCATCGTCGGCGTATAGCCGTAGCGCAGCGCATTGAAGATCTTGATCGGCAGCGTCTCCATCGTGAACCCGATCGTCATGTAGGCGACGATATATTCGTTGAGCGACAGCACAAAGGCGAAGGCATAGCCGGAGATGAGATAGGGCAGGATCAGCGGCAGGACAACGGTGCGGAAGACCGTGCGGTCGTCGGCGCCCATGGTCGCAGCCGCCTCCACCAGCGAGCGGTCGATGGAGGAAAAGCCGAGCGAGAGCGTCACCAGCGGCAGCGTCACGAAGAAGATGGCGTGGCTGATGACGGCGGTCGCCGGCTGGCCGTAAAAGCCCGTCGTCGCCCAGAAGGTGAGGAGGCCGAGCGCCGTAATGACCGGCGGCAGCGTGAAGGGCGCGATGCCGAGAAACTGGAAGACATTAGCCCAGGGCGCATGGCGCCGCCACAGGAACCAGGCGAGCGGCAGCGCGATGAGGAGCGCCAGCGCGGCCGAAAGCGCCGCAAGCGTGATGGAGGCGACAAGGGCGTTCCGCCATTCCGGATTGGCGAAGATCTCGCCGTACCAGCCGAGCGAGAAGCCCTTCGGCGGGAAGGCGAGGTCCTGCTTCGCGTTGACCGAGACACCGGCCACGACGATGATCGGCAGGGCGAGGAAGAGGCCGACGAGGCCGAAATAGACCCGTTGCAGGAGCGTGTTCATGCGGCTTCCCCTTTTCGCCCGGCATAGACGGTGAGCGCGACAAGGCCGAGCGTGACCAGCACGAGGAAGACGGCCATGGCGGCGGCGAACGGCATGTTCGACTGGTAGATCGCCTGGTCGGTGATGAGCACGGAGAGCGTCCAGTGCTGCGGCCGGCCGAGGATCTGCGGCAGGAGGTAGGAGCCGAGCGCGAAGATGAAGACCATGATGAGTGTCGCGACGACGGTGTTCCTGAGCGCCGGCACGACGACGGTGAAGAAGGCCTTGAGCGGCGAGGCGCCGAGCGTGCGCGCGGCCTCCGTCAGCGTCGGGTCGAGCCGGACGAGCGCGGGATAGAGGACGAGCACGGTATAGGGCAGCGCCTGGTAGACCATGGCGGTCAGCACCGCGCCGAAGCTCGGATTGAGCGCGATCGGTTGGCTCATGATGCCGAGCATGACGAGAAGATTGGTGATGCCGGCCGTGCGCGAGAAGAGCGTCGACCAGGCAAAGCCGATGATGACCTCCGACAGCGACAGGACCGACAGCAGCGCGACGAGCCAGAGCACCTGCGTCCTGCGCTTCGAGCGCGAGAGGAGATAGGTGAAGGGCAAAGCGATGACGACGCAGCAGATTGCGACCGCGACGGCGAGGAACAGGGAGAAGCCGAGCACCTTGCCGAAGAACAGGCTGAGGAAGCGGGCATAGTTGTCGAAGACGAAATCCGGCGAATAGAAGCCGGCCGGATCGCGCCGGAAGAACGAAACGGCGATCATCGTGGCGAAGGGCACGACGAAGAAGACGATCAGCATGCCCGCCGGGAAGGCGAGCGGGGCATAGTCCGTCAGCTTCTGCGGGGCCTCGCGTCTCATGACTTCAGCACCACGCAGTCGGCTGGATCGAGCGCGATGCCGACGCTCTGGCCCACGGCGACATCGGGCCGGGCGTTCGGCACGGAGACGGCGACGATCTGTTTGCCGGCGGCCTCCACGAAGGTCTCGATCGTGCCGCCGAGGTCGCGGATGAAGATGACGGTGCCGGTGATCGGCGTATTGCCGGGCGCGGTGAGGTGGACGTCCTCCGGGCGCACCGAGATGATGCCGGAGGCAAGGCCATTCGGCACGACAAGGCCGGGGATTGATGCGCCGAGCACCGTTGCGCCTGCGCCATCCGCCTTGAAATCGAGAAGGTTCGTCATGCCGATGAAGTCGGCGACGAAGGTGTCGGCCGGACGACGGTAGATGTCGACCGGCGGGGCCGCCTGGCGGATCTCGCCGCCGTTCATGACGACGACGGTGTCGGCCATGGTCATCGCCTCGCGCTGGTCGTGGGTGACGACGATGGTGGTGATGCCGAGGCGCTGCTGGAGTTGGCGCAGTTCCACCTGCATCGCCTCGCGGAGCTTCGCGTCAAGTGCCGACAGCGGTTCGTCGAGCAGGAAGAGTTTCGGCGAGATGGCGAGCGCGCGGGCGATGGCGACGCGCTGGCGCTGGCCGCCGGAGAGCTTTGCGACCGGCCGGTCGGCATAGCCGGAAAGGTGGATCATCGAAAGAAGCTCGTCCACGCGCTTCTTTTGCTCGTCCTTGCCCGCGCCGCGGATGCGCAGCGAATAGGCGATGTTCTCGCCGACCGTCAGGTGCGGGAAGAGCGCCAGCGACTGGAAGACCATGCCGAGGTCGCGCTTGTGCGTCGGGACGTTGGTGATGTCCTTGCCGTCGAGGCGGATTTCGCCTTCCGTCGGCAGATCGAGGCCCGCGACCATGCGCATCAGCGTGGTCTTGCCGCAGCCGGAGGGGCCGAGGAGGCAAACGAAGGTGCCGTGCGGCACGGTGAGCGCCACGTTCCTGACGGCCGTGAACGTGCCGAATTGCTTGGTGACGTTCTGAAGGGTCAGTCCGGACATCGGGTCTCCGCTCGGGCCTTGGTTTCTGGCGCCCGGCCGCATCCGCAAAGGGCGGCCGGGCGGAAGGGTATCGCCGTCAGCCGGCGATCATCTCGGTCCACTTCTGGTTCAGCCAGTCGGCCTTGGACGTATAGAGGTCATAGCGCGGGATGATCGGCTCGATGTCGGACGAGACCGCGGCGAATTCCTCGGCTGTAAGGTCGAGCAGGTCGCGCTTGACGGTCGGCGCGGTGCCGACCTTGCGCGACAGCGTCGCCTGGATGGCCGGCTGGCACATGTAGTTGATAAAGGCATGCGCCTCCTCGGTCTTCTGCGAGGCGCGCGAGAGCGCCCAGCAGCCCGAATCCATGATGCCGCCTTCCTTCGGGAAGGTGGAGCGCACCGGCTGGCCGTCCTTGGCTGCAAGGCCCGTCACGTCGTGGTAGTACTGGCCCATCGGGATTTCGCCGGACTTCAGCGACTGCTCGAACTGCGCCTCGTCGCGATACCACAGCCGCACGTTCGGCTTGACCTCGGCGAGCTTCTCGAAGGCCTTGAGAAGGCCCTCTTCCGTATCGAGCGCATTCGTGCCGCCGAAATGGGTCTTGGCCGTCACTTCGAGCAGGAAGGAGTTGGAGACGAGGGCGAGAAGGCCCAGCTTGTCGGCATTCGCCGGATGCCAGAGCGCGGCCCAGGAGGTCGGCGGTTCCTTGTAGACATCGGTATTGGTGACGAGCGTGATGTACCAGGCGACGGCGCCGATACCGGCGATGCGGCCGTCCGGATACTTGTTGACGAAATGGTCGATCAGGTTGGAGCCGTTCGGGATCTTGCCCATGTCGAGCGGCGCCCAGAGCTCGGTCGACTGGCCCTTCAACATGGCGACCTGCGACATCATCGAGACGTCGGCCGGCGCCTGACCTGCCTTGGCGGCCTGTTCGAGCTGGACCAGCCAGGCCTCGCCCGTCGGCTCGGCGACGGATTCCACGGCGATGCCGGTCGCCTTGGTGAAGTCCTCGAAGATGTTCTTGTCGAAGGAATCCTTGAAGTAGCCGCCGTAGACGCCGACCTTCAGCGACTTGTCCTGCGCGCGCAGGATGGCGGGCATGGCGAGCAGCGAGGCGCCGGCAACGCCAGCGCCGAGCACGGCGCGGCGGCTGACAGTGGTCTTGAGGATATCACCCATCGTCATTTTCTCCTGTTTATAGGCCGGGCTCCGGCCGGTTCGTTCCCTTGTATTCCATTCTACGTCAGGCCGTCCGGGCGACGGAAGGGCTGAATACCATGAGGCTGAGGATTTCGAAGAGCACCTGCGCGCCGGCCTGCGCGGTGTTGGTCGTCGCGTCGTATTGCGGGGCAACCTCCACGACGTCGCCGCCGACGAGGTTTACGCCTTTGAGGCCGCGGATGAGCTCCAGCACCTCGCGGGTGGTCAGTCCACCGATCTCGGGCGTTCCGGTGCCGGGCGCAAAGCCCGGGTCGAGACTGTCGATGTCGAAGGAGAGGTAGGTCGGCCCGTCGCCGACGATGGCCTTCGCCTTCTCGATGATCGCCGGAATGCCGAGGCCGGGGATCTCCTCGGCATGGATGACGGTCATGCCGGAATCGTAGGAGAACTCCCAGAGATATTCCGATGAGCCGCGGATGCCGATCTGGATGGTGCGGGCGGGATCGAGCACGCCGTCGAGCACCGCGTTGCGGAACGGGCCGCCGTGGTGGAACTTCGTCTGGTCGAACATGCCGCCCGTGTCGCAATGGGCGTCGATATGGATCATGCCGACCGGCTGTTTCCTGCCGACCGCCTTCATGATCGGATGGGTGATCGAATGGTCGCCGCCGACGGCGAGCGGGATCACGCCGGCATCGACGATCTGGTTGAAGCGCTTCTCGATGTCGTCGTGGCTGAGCTCCAGCCGGTAGCGGCTTTGGAACGGCACGTCGCCGATATCCGCCACGCGCAGTTCCTGCACCGGCGCGCAGTCGAGCACATGGTTGTAGGGGCCGATGCGCTCGATGGAGCGCAGGGCCCGCGGCCCGAAGCGCGAGCCCGGCCGGTTGGTGACGCCGAGGTCCATCGGAACACCGGTGATGGCGACCTGGAGGTTGCCGAAATCCGGGTTCTCCGCCTCGACGGGCATGTGCGGGGCGGACAGGAACGTCGGCACGCCGGCATAGGGCGCAAGGCGCGTGCCGTTCTTGGTGAAGATCTTGTCGGCGACCTTGCGGAAGGCGGGATCGAACATCTCGCCGCCGTGGCTCGCGCCGTATTTCGCCCTCAGTTCGTCGAGCTTGCTGCCGCCCATGGGGATACCTCGCCTCGCGGATGCGGGCAGGCCGGGGCCGGCGAAAAGGATTTCGATGTGTTCCCCGGGGCCTTGCCCTCGTTTTTCACAGTATCGGTGCAAATCGTCTGGAAAAGCAATTCACGTTGTTATAGCAGTTGCCGTGAGAAAAATTCACATAAGGCTTTCCTCCCGTGTCCTCCCGCCTGCCGCCGCTCAATCCGCTGCGCGCCTTCGAGGCGACGGCCCGCCGCGGCGCGGTCTCGGCCGCCGCGCGCGAACTGAACGTCACACACGGCGCGGTGAGCCACCAGATACGGGCGCTGGAGGATTCGCTCGGCACGTCGCTCTTCGAGCGCGGCGGCAGGCGGCTGAAGCTGACGCCGCAGGGTGCCCTGCTGCTGCCCGCCGTCACCAACGCCTTCGGCGAGATCGCTGCGGCGACGGCCCTGATGCGGCAGCCGGAGACCCACGGCGACCTTACCGTCACCTGCGTGCCCGCCCTCCTCTCGCTGTGGCTCATCCCGCGCCTCAATACCTTCACCGACCAGTTCCCGGGCGTGCGCGTCACGCTCGTCGCCTCCAACGATCCGGGCAACCTGCGCTCGCTCGACACCGATGTCAGCGTGCTCTACGGCGACGGCAACTGGCCGGACTGCTGGACGCGGCTGTGGTCGAACCTCGCGCTGTTTCCGGTCGCGAGCCCCACCCTCCTCAACAGCCGGCCGCTGCGCTCGGTGCGCGATCTTTCCGACCACACGCTCTTCCACGGCGACGACGGGCGCGAATGGAACACCTGGCTTTCGGCGGCCGACGCCGTGGGGCTGGTGAACGGCCGCCAGCACTTCATGAGCGACGCCCGCCTTTCCACCGAGGCGGCGCTGCACGGCCAGGGCATCGCGCTCGGCGACACGATCACCGCCAGCAACCTGATCGCCCGCGGCGAACTGGTCGTGCCCTTCGATCTCACGGTGCCGGCGAACGACGCCTTCTATGTGGCCTGCCGACAATCGGCGCGGCAGGCGCCCATCGTCAAGGTGTTCATCGATTGGCTGTTCGCCTCGCTGGAACAGAGCCTCGCCGAGCCGCAGGCCTCCGCCCGCCTCGTCCTTCGCGGACGTGCCGGCCGTGCGGCCGAGCCGCCCCGCCCCCTTTCCGCGCCGGCCAAGCGCCGCGCCGATCCACCGCGCAAGACCCGCGCCTGACACTCACGGAAACGCCCATGCCCCGCTTCAATCCGCTCGTCGAAACCCTCGCCGCCCCACCCATCCCCGCCGTCTTCGCCTGGGGCCGGGCCTATGACGGGCGTTCCGGGCCGATGATCGACCTCTCGCAGGCCGTGCCCGGCTATCCGCCCCATCCCGAGATGCTGCGCCTGCTCGGCGAATGCGCCGCCGCGCGTGCCTATACCGGCTACGGCCCCATCGAGGGCGAGGACGCGCTGCGCGCGGCCTATGCGGCGCATCTCACCGAGGTCTACGGCGCGCCGCTTGCCGCCGGCAACACGCACATCACGTCCGGCTGCAACCAGGCCTTCATCTGCGCCGCCATGGCGGTGGCGGGCGCAGGCGATGCCGTGCTGATGACCGATCCCTACTATTTCAACCAGGAAACGACGCTCGCCATGCTGGGCATCCGCACGCGGTTCGCCGCCTGCGATCCCGAGAACGGTTTTCTGCCGGGCCTCGATACGCTCGCCGCGGCCATCACGCCGGACGTGCGGGCGCTCGCCCTCGTTTCGCCGAACAACCCGACCGGCGCCGTCTACCCGCCGGACCTGCTGGCGGCGATCTACGATCTTTGCGCCGCGCGCGGCATCTGGCTGATCCTTGACGAGACCTATCGCGATTTCCTGCCGGAGGGCGCCGGCCGGCCGCACGATCTCTTCGCTCGCAAGGGCTGGGAGGAGACACTGATCGGCCTCTACAGCTTCTCGAAATCCTTCTGCATTCCCGGCCATCGCCTCGGTGCCATCACGGCGGGCGCCGCCGTGGTGGAGCAGATCGCCAAGATCATGGACAACCTGCAGATCTGCCCGCCGCGCTCGGCGCAGGCCGCCGTCGCGGCCGCCCTGCCTCTCCTTTCCGGCTGGCGCGAGGAGAACCGCCGCGAGATCGCCCGCCGCGTCACGGCCCTCGAGAAGACGATGGCCGGCGTGCCGGACTGGCGGGTCGCCGCCGTCGGAGCCTATTTCGCCTTCATCGGGCACCCCTACGGCGACAAGTCCTCGGCCTTCGTCGCGGAGAGGCTGGCGAAGGAAGCGGGCGTTCTCTGCCTGCCGGGAAGCTATTTCGGCGCGGGACAGGAAGGCTATCTCCGCTTTGCCTTCGCCAACGCCGACGTCTCCACCATCGGCCTCCTGAAGGACCGGCTGAACGGTTTCGAGAGGGCTTGACCTTCCCATGGGGGAAGGGTTCAGCCTGAGCCAACCTATCGGGAGACCTCGCATGACGGACCAAGATACCCTCGCCTTCACCGTTGCGGACATGACCTGCGGCCATTGCGTCAAGGCGATCACCGGGGCGGTGCTCGCCGCTTATCCTGCCGCCCGGGTCGAGATCGACCTGCCGGCAAAGCGTGTCCTCGTCGAAAATGCCGGCGACCGGGCGGCGGTCGCCGCCGTGATCGAGGCCGAAGGCTATTCGCCGGCCGATGCCTGAAAGGGCTTGACCTTGACATGATGGGAAGGTGCAGGCTTCGTCCGATATGATGAAAGGCGCACCATGCTCACCACCCCGCAAGACCGGCAAACGATAAAGCTCTCCATCGAGGACATGACCTGCGCCTCCTGCGTGCGTCGTGTCGAAAAGGCGATAGGCAAGGTGCCGGGCGTTGCCGGCGCGACCGTCAACCTTGCGACCGAGCGAGCGGACGTCACCTTCGCCGGCGTGCCGGATGTTCCGGCGGTCGTCGCCGCGGTGCGCGAAGCCGGCTACGGCGTTTCGCAGGAGGTGCTGGAATTTCCAGTCGAGGGCATGACCTGCGCCTCCTGCATCGGCCGTGTCGAGAAGGCGCTGAAAGCCGTTCCCGGCGTTCTCGACGCCACGGCGAACCTCGCGCAGGAGCGTGCCCGCGTGCGCTTCCTCAAGGGCGCAGCCTCTTTCGACGACTTTGCCGCCGCCGTCGAGCGCACCGGATACAAGGCCATCCGCGAAACGGCCGCTGCGCCCGAGGAGGATCGCCGCGCCGCCGAGGCGAAGAGGCTCCGGCGCGACCTCATTATCGCCGCCGTCCTGACGGCGCCGCTCTTCGTCATGGAGATGGGTGCGCACGCCTTCCCCGCCTTCGGCCATTCCATCCATGAAACGCTCGGCATGCAGGAGAGTCGCATCCTCCAGTTCGTGCTGGCGACGCTGGTGCTGGCGGGGCCGGGCCTGCGCTTCTTCCGCAAGGGCATTCCGGGGCTCCTGCGCCTTGCACCGGACATGAATGCGCTGGTCGTCCTCGGTACGCTCGCCGCCTGGGGCTTTTCGACCGTCGCGACCTTCGCACCCGGCCTCCTGCCGGGCGGCACGGCCAATGTCTATTTCGAGGCGGCGGCGGTCATCGTCACGCTCATCCTCGCCGGGCGCTACCTGGAGGCGCGGGCCAAGGGCCGCACCGGCGAGGCGATCCGCCACCTTGCCGGCCTCAACGCCCGCTCCGCCCGCGTGCTGCGCGGCGGCAAGGCGCAGGACGTGCCACTGGAAAGCGTCGTGGCGGGCGATATCGTGCTGGTGCGGCCGGGTGAGAAGGTGCCGGTCGACGGCGAGGTGACGGAGGGCGCGTCCTATGTCGACGAATCCATGATCACCGGCGAGCCCATGCCCGTCTCGCGCCAGCCGGGCGACAGGGTGATGGGCGGCACGGTCAACACGACCGGCTCGCTCACCTTCCGCGCCACGCGGGTCGGCGCCGACACGGTGCTCTCGCAGATCATCCGCATGGTCGAGGATGCGCAGGCGGCGAAGCTCCCGATCCAGGCGCTGGTCGACCGCGTCACGCAATGGTTCGTGCCCGCGATCATCGCGGCCGCGCTCCTGACCTTCGGTCTCTGGCTGGCGCTCGGCCCCTTCCCCGCCCTCGCCCATGCGCTGGTCAATGCGGTCGCCGTGCTCATCATCGCCTGCCCCTGCGCCATGGGGCTCGCGACGCCCACGTCCATCATCACCGGCACGGGCCGGGCGGCCGAACTCGGCGTGCTCTTTCGCCAGGGCACGGCGCTCCAGACGCTGGAGGCCACCAACATCGTCGCCGTCGACAAGACGGGCACGCTGACCCTCGGCCGCCCGACGCTGACGGAGATCGTGCCGGCGGAAGGGTTTTCGCGGGATGACGTGCTGGCGCTGGTCGCCGCCGCCGAAGGCCATTCAGAGCACCCCATCGCTGCCGCCATCCAGGCCGCCGCGACGGCGGAAGGCCTCGACCTTGCTCCCGCCTCCGGCTTTGCCGCCATTTCCGGCGAAGGCCTCGTCGCTGAGGTCGCGGGCCGCAAGGTGGAGGCCGGCTCGGCGGGTTTCATGGCGGGTAAAGGGCTCGACGTCTCGGTTTTCGCCGCCCGCGCCGCGGCGCTTGCCGCCGGGGGGGCCTCGCCGCTCTATGCCGCCGTGGACGGAAAGCTCGCCGCGCTCTTCGCCGTCACCGATCCGGTCAAGCCGACGAGCAGGCAGGCGGTCGCCGCACTGAAGGCGCTCGGCGTCGAGGTGGCGATGATCACCGGCGACAACCGCCGAACCGCCGAAGCCGTCGCACAAAGCCTCGGCATCGGCCGGGTGATCGCGGAGGTGCTGCCCGAAGGCAAGGTTGCGGCGGTGCGTGAGCTTGCGGCCGGCGGCGCGAAGAAGGTCGCCTTCGTCGGCGACGGCATCAACGACGCGCCGGCGCTCGCTGCCGCCGATACGGGCGTTGCCATCGGCACGGGCACGGATGTCGCCATCGAGAGCGCCGACGTGGTGCTGATGGCCGGCGACATGCGGGGCGTCGCCACCGGCATTTCGCTTTCGAGGGCGACCATGCGCAATATCCGCCAGAACCTTTTCTGGGCCTTCGGCTACAATGTCGCGCTGGTTCCCGTTGCCGCGGGGCTCTTCTATCCCGCCTTCGGCCTCCAGCTCTCGCCGGCACTCGCGGCCGGCGCCATGGCGCTTTCCAGCGTGTTCGTCGTGTCGAACGCGCTCCGGCTGAAGCGTTTCCAGCCGCCATTCAAGAGGGACGGGACATGAATATCGGCGAAGCGGCATCGGCAACCGGCGTTTCGGCCAAGATGATCCGGTATTACGAGGAGATCGGCCTCATCCGCCCGGCCGGCCGCACGGGCGCTGGTTATCGCATCTACGGGCCTAAAGACCTTTCGACGCTCTCCTTCGTTCGCCGGGCGCGCGACCTCGGCTTTTCCATCGCCCAGATCCGCGACCTGCTCGCGCTCTGGCAGGACCGCGCCCGCGCCTCGGCGGACGTCAAGCGCATCGCCAGCGCGCATGTCGAGGAGATGAAGGCGAAGATGCGGCTTCTTGAGGAAATGGTGCAGACGCTGGAGCACCTCTCCGCCCATTGCCACGGCGACGACCGGCCGGATTGCCCCATCCTCGAACAGCTTGCCGGCGGCGGATCGGAATGCTGCGCTTGACCTTCGCCGCCGGCTGGCTAGCATCCCGGGCCAAAGGCGCGGAGCGCGCCGCGGTGGCCGCTACGAGGACAACAGGGAGACGGGAATGCTCGACAAGCGCAAGTTCTACATCGACGGCCAATGGGTGGACCCGCTGAAGCCGCACGACCTTCCGGTGCTCAATCCGGCGACGGAAAAGCCCATCGCCGTCATCTCCATGGGCACTGCCGCCGATATCGACCGCGCCGTTGCGGCCGCCAGGAAGGCCTTCGCGAGCTACAGCCGCACGAGCGTGGATGAGCGTATCGCGCTCCTCGAAAAGCTGCTCGCCATCTACAAGCGCCGCTATGACGAGATGGCCCGCACCATCACGCAGGAGCTCGGCGCGCCGATCACCATGAGCACCGAGCAGCAGGCTGACGTCGGCGTCGGCCATCTGCAGGGCTTTATCGACGCGCTGAAGCGCCTGAAGAGCCGCGAGGTGCTGCCGAACGGCGACGTGGTGCGCCGAGAGCCCATCGGCGTCTGCGGTCTCATCACGCCCTGGAACTGGCCGATCAACCAGATCGCGCTGAAGGTGGTGCCGGCGCTTGCGACGGGCTGTACCTGCGTGCTCAAACCTTCCGAATTCACGCCGCTCAACGCCATGCTCTATGCCGAGATGGTCGACGAAGCGGGCTTCCCGGCCGGCGCCTTCAACCTTGTCAACGGCGACGGCGTGGAATGCGGGGCGGCCCTCTCCCGCCACAAGGACGTCGACATGATGTCCTTCACCGGCTCGACCCGCGCGGGCATCGCCGTCAGCAAGGATGCAGCCGACACGGTCAAGCGCGTGACGCTGGAGCTCGGCGGCAAGTCGCCCAATCTCGTCTTCGCCGATGCCGACCTCGAGGACCGCGTCGCGGGCACGATCCGCGAATGCTTCAACAATTCCGGCCAGTCCTGCGATGCGCCGACCCGCATGCTCGTCGAGCGCTCCGTCTACGACAAGGTGCTGGAGATCGCCGAGCACACCGGCAAGGAGGCGAGGGTCGGCAATCCGGAGGAGGAAGGCGAGCATATCGGCCCGCTCGTCTCGCATATCCAGTTCGGCCGCGTGCAGGCGCTGATCGAGGCGGGCGTGACGGAAGGCGCGCGCCTTCTCGTCGGCGGGCCGGGCAAGCCGGACGGTTTCGAGACCGGCTACTTCGTCAGGCCGACGATCTTCGCCGACGTCAACAACGACATGCGCATCGCCCGCGAGGAGGTGTTCGGCCCGGTCCTGTCGATCATTCCCTTCGATACGGAAGAGGAGGCCATCGCGATTGCCAACGACACGGCCTACGGCCTTGCCGCCTATGTCCAGACGGGCAATCCCGACCGCGCCGAGCGCGTCGCCGCCCGCCTGCGCGCCGGCATGGTGCACATCAACGGCGGCCCGCACCGCTACGGCAGCCCCTTCGGCGGCTTCAAGCAGTCCGGCAACGGCCGCGAAGGCGGCATCTTCGGTCTTGAAGACTTCCTGGAGGTCAAGACGGTCCATCGGCCGGACGCGGCTTGACGATAGACCCCTCCCCTCTCTTATAGGGGAGGGTGTCTCCGCTTTCTCCGCCCGCAAATGAGGGCGCGACGATCCGTCAGGCTTTCTCCGGTACCACCGCCGGGCGCTCGGCTGGCGGAGATTGGTATCCGAGACTTGACGTTCTCACCTCAAATATTCCTGTACCGCTATTGAAGTACGTACTATTATTTAGTACGTATCGCCATGATCCTGAGTTTCAAAGGCAAGGCTGCGGAAGCCCTCTATCATGGAAAACGCGTGGCAGGCATCCATCCCGATGTCGCAAAGCAAGCCGTGAAGAAACTTTTCATGCTCGATACCGTTGAGCGGGTTCAGGATTTAAGGGTGCCGCCGGGCAACCGCCTGGAGGCACTTACAGGAGACCGAACTGGGCAATTCTCTATTCGTGTGAATGCCCAGTTTCGTATCTGCTTCACTTGGTATGACGGCGACGCATACGACGTCGAGTTCGTCGATTACCACCAGAAAGGGACCGACTATGGCTAGAGAAATCCCTCTCCCCCATCCAGGGGAAGTCCTCAAGGAGGAATTCCTCGATGCAATGGACATTTCCGTCTATGCGGCTGCGAAAGCAATCGGTATTTCGCGAAGCCAGCTGAACTCAATCTGCAGGGGCAAGCACCGGATTACCGCACCCATTGCCTTGCGCCTTGGCAGGTACTTCAACGTTGACGCTGCATGGTTCATGAACATGCAGATGAAGTACGATCTGGAAACTTCCTCGGAGGAACTGGGACCGCAACTCGATGCTATTCAGCCGTTAGAAGTGGCGGCGTAATTGGATGGCCACCACGTCCGTGGTGTTTCTATACCGCCCCGCGAATGGGAGGAAATAAGAGCGCTTTGCTTTCTCTCTTTTCGAGGGAGATGCCTGTAGGCAGAGGCGGGCTTGCTTCTCACGCAAAGTTTTCCTTCAAATCGCCTTCGCCCATCTGGCTGAAACCGATCCGGTCTGATAGCTCGCTCGGCATTGCCGCTTTCTGGACGTTTTCTCCTTGTCCCCCACCGCTTCTTCCCCGCAGGCGCGCCTTGCGCTCATCGCTCTCCTGATCGGGGGAGCCGCCATCGGCGGTTCGCCGATCTTCGTGCGCTTTTCGGAAGTCGGGCCGATGGCGACGGCCTTCTGGCGCGTCGCGCTTGCGCTCCTACCGTTCTTCATCGCCTCGCGGGCGGTCGCACAGGGCGACGAACGGCCGTCGGGGCTGCGCGACCATATCGTCCTGCTCCTGCCCGGCGTCTTCCTTGCCGCCGACCTTGCGGCCTGGCACCTCTCGCTGCACATGACCTCGGTCGCCAATGCGACGCTGCTTGCCAACCTTGCGCCCGTCTTCGTGACGCTCGGCTCCTGGCTGCTCTTCCGCACGCGCATCACGCCGGTCTTTCTTGCGGGACTGGCGCTCGCGCTTGTCGGCGTCATCGTCCTGAAGGGCGGGCCGGCGGCGATCGGCGGCGGGCAGCTGGCGGGCGATGCGACGGCCGTTGTCGCAGCGATCTTCTACGCCTTCTACATGCTCTCGCTCGGCCATGTGCGCGCGCGCTTCTCGACGCTGCGCATCATGGTCTGGACGACCTTCTCCGCGATGATCTGTATCCTGCCGGTCGCCTTCTTCGTTGAAGGCAACATGGTGCCTGTGACGCTCTTCGGCTGGGCCATGGTGCTCGGCCTTGCCCTTATCAGCCATGTCGGCGGCCAGGGCCTCGTCACCTTCGCACTCGCCTACCTGCCGACGGCCTTCTCCTCGCTGACGCTGCTTCTCCAGCCGGTCGTCGCCGCCATCCTTGCCTGGATCCTGCTTGCCGAGCCGGTCGGCCTGATGCAGGGGATCGGCGGCGCGATCGTGCTTGTCGGCATCCTCGTCGCCCGGCGCGGCTGATCGCCGTCAGTGATTGTGCCGCGGCGGGGTCTTTGCGATCTGCCGGAAATCGGCGGCGCCCTCGATGACGGCACCGTCCGCAAGCTGGGTGACGGTCTGGCGGTACAGCCGCTGCCAGGGGGTGGCATCCGCCGGTACCGGCGGAATGCCATCGGCCTTGCGCCTTTCGATCTCGTCGTCGTCGACCAGCATGTCGCATCGCCCCTTTTCGAGGTCGATGCGGATCGTGTCGCCGGTGCGCAGCCAGGCAAGGCCGCCGCCGGCCGCGCTTTCCGGCGAAGCGTTGAGGATCGAGGGACTGTCCGCCGTGCCGGATTGCCGTCCGTCACCGATGGTCGGCAGGCTGGTGATGCCGCGCTTGAGGAGATGATCCGGCGGCTGCATGTTCACCACCTCCGCCGAGCCCGGCCAGCCGAGCGGCCCCGCGCCGCGGATGACGAGGATGGTGCGCTCGTCGATGCCGAGCGACGGGTCGTTGATGCGCCGGTGATAATCCTCCGAGCCGTCGAAGACGACCGCCCGCCCCTCGAAGACGCCCTCGCGGCCCGGCTCGCTCAGATAGCGCTGGCGGAACTCCTCGGAGATCACCGAGGTCTTCATAATGGCGAAATCGAAGAGATTGCCGCTGAGCGCAAGGAAGCCCGCCCGCTCCTTCAGCGGCGCGCCATAGGGGCGAATGACGTCGCGGTCGCTGGCTTGCCTGCCTTGAAGGTTTTCCGCCATGCTGCGCCCCGTCACGGTGGGACAGGATCCGTCCAGCTTCCCGGCGTCGAGCAGTTCGCGCATGATGGCCGGCACGCCGCCTGCCCGGTGGAAGCGCTCGCCGAGGAAGCGGCCGGCCGGCTGCACGTCGGCAAGCAGCGGGATATCGTAGCCGTGGAGCTGCCAGTCCTCCGGCGTTAGTTCCGCCCCTGCGTGCTTTGCCATGGCCATCAGGTGCGGCTGGGCGTTGGTCGAGCCGCCGATGGCGGAATTGACTCGGATGGCGTTGAGGAAGGCCTGCCGCGTCAGGATATGCGAGGGGCGGATATCCCCCAGCACCAGTTCCACCGCGCGCCGCCCGGTGCGGTAGGCCATCTGGCCGCGCTCGCGATAGGCCGCGGGAATGGCCGCGCAGCCGGTCAGCGACATGCCGAGCGCCTCGGCGAGCGCATTCATGGTCGAGGCCGTGCCCATCGTGTTGCAATGGCCGATCGAGGGCGCGGAATCCATTGCCGCCTGCAGGAACTCGGCTTCGTCGATGGCGCCGGCGGAAAGCTTGCGGCGCGAGCGCCAGATGACAGTACCCGAGCCGACGAGCTCGCCGTCGTTCCAGCCGTCGAGCATCGGCCCGCCGGAAAGCACGATGGCGGGAATGTCGACGGTGGCGGCGGCCATCAGCGCGGAAGGCGTGGTCTTGTCGCAGCCCGTGGTCAGCACCACGCCGTCGAGCGGATAGCCGTAGAGGATCTCGACGAGGCCCAGATAGGCAAGGTTGCGGTCGAGGGCGGCGGTCGGCCGCTTGCAATTCTCGAAGATCGGATGGGTCGGGAATTCGATGGGGATGCCGCCCGCATCGCGGATGCCGTCACGCACGCGCTTGGCGAGCTCTATGTGGTGGCGATTGCAGGGCGTCAGGTCGCTGCCGCTCTGCGCGATGCCGATCACCGGCTTGCCGGCGCGCAACTCCTCGGGCGTGATGCCGTAGTTCATGAAGCGCTCGAGGTAGAGCGCGGCCATGTCGATATGGTCGCGGTTGTCGAACCAGTCCTGTGATCGCAGCCGGCGTCCGGCGGTCTTTTCATTCGTCATCGGGAAGCCTCGTGAATGGACGCCCAGTGTTTCACCCCAGCCCGGAAGGATCAACCGGCGCTTTCCTGATGAAGCCATCAAAATTGCTGACTGGATCGCTTGGCGGGAATATGTCACAGGGCTGCGGATCGAAGAGCCGAGTGCGCCATGTCCGACATCGCCGTTTCCCAACCCCATGCTTCCGGTTCCGCGCGCCTCGGCGTGCTGTTGATGCTGCTCGGCATGCTGATGTTCTCGCTGAACGACGTGCTCGGCAAATGGTTGGTCTCGACCTATTCGGTCGGCCAGCTCATGCTCATCCGCAGCATCGCCGCGCTGATGGTGCTGGCGCCGTTCTTCTGGCGCATGGGCTGGCGGCGCCTCGTTGATGTCGACCGGCCGAGGCTGCATCTCCTGCGCTCGGCGCTCTTCGCCTTCGAGGCCTCCGGCTTCTACTTCGCCGTCGCCTACATGCCGCTCGCCGACGCCATGACCTACTGGCTCGCCGCGCCGATCTACGTCGCCGCGCTCTCGCCGTTCCTGCTCGGGGAAAAGGTCGGCTGGCGCCGCTGGAGCGCCATCGTCGTCGGCTTCGTCGGTGTGCTCATCGCCTTGTCGCCGTCGAAGGACACATTCACGCTGCCCGCGCTCATCGCGCTTGCGGGAAGCCTTGCCTTCGGCCTTGCCATGGTGCTGGGCCGCACGTTGCGCGCGGCGCCCGATACCACGCTCGTCTTCTGGCAGGTGGCGGGCGCGGCCATTTTTTCCGGCGTCTGGTGCCTTGCCGATCCCGCCGGCTGGACGCCCGTGCGGCCCGTCGATTTCGGGCTTCTCGGCCTCCTCGGCATCGTGGCGATGAGCGCGCACATGCTGGTCAACCGCTCGCTGAAGCTCGCGGATGCGGCAACCGTCGTGCCGCTGCAATATACGATGCTACTCTGGGCGGTGATCTTCGGCTGGATCTTCTTCGGCGATGCGCCACGTTCCGCCATGCTCGTCGGTGCCGGCTTCATCGTCGCCTCCGGTCTCTTCATCTTCTTCCGCGAGCAGCAGTTGAAGCGTCGAAACTAGAAGGTCGGCGGCGTGTTAATCCAGATCAGCACGGTCTCGCCGTCGTGGCGGTTGCGCCAGGCGTGGCGGCGGGCGCTTTCGAAATAGAGGCTGTCGCCGGGGCCAAGGTCGTGGAACTCGTGCCCGTCCAGCACGATCTCGACCTGCCCGGACAGCACATGCACGAATTCCTCGCCCTCGTGCCGGTAGGCGCCGTCCGAGGAGGCGCCGGGGGCGAGCACGAAGCGGTGGCAATCCATCATGTTGCGCCCGTCGGCCAGCACCTGCACGGTGACGCCCGGCGAGGTTTCCGGCCAGAGCTTCCATTCTCCCGCGCGCACCACGGAGCGCTCTGCCGTTTCCTCCTCGCCCGAAAGCTTCGAGACCGTCGTGCCGTAATAGTCGGCAAGGTCGTGCAGCACGCGAAAGGTGACGCCCTGTGAGGTGCGCTCGAAAGTGGAGAGGACGGAGGTGGCAATGCCGATGTCGCCGGCTACCTGCTCCAGCGTCCTGCCGGCGGCATGGCGCAGGCTCCGGAGCTTGCGTCCGATGCCCTGCGGCGCGTCGCCGTCCGCCGAAGCGGTTTCGCCGGCCGGATCCTCCGCCTCCAGCGCCTCGCGGATGGCGGCGGGGTTGAGGCCGCGCTCGGTGCGATACCAGGCGATGCGCTTCAGCCGCGCGACGTCCTCGGCGCTGTACTGGCGATGGCCTGTCTGCGAGCGGCCCGGCACGACGAGGCCCTGCGTTTCCCACAGCCGCAGCGTCGAGGCCGAGACGCCGGCGAGCCGCGCGGCCTCCGCTACCTTGTAATGAACGGGTTCGTTCGCACCCATCATGCCAAATCCCCGATTCTGTCGTATCGTCCGCTTATAGCACCTCTTGCAGAGTGCGCCGGGATATCGAAAATCGCCGTTGCATTCTTGCAGAAAAAATGTAGGAATTCCACTTGAGACTTGCAGAAAAAATGCAAGTTATTCGATAGAGCCCTCCAGATCCAGGATAGCGCCATGACCGCAACGCCTCTGACAGACCGCAAGAACGCCGCGATTTCCCGCGGTGTCGGCATGACCACGCAGATCTACGCCGACCGGGCGGAGAATGCGGAAATCTGGGACAAGGAGGGCAATCGCTACATCGATTTCGCCGCCGGCATCGCCGTGGTCAACACCGGCCACCGCCATCCGCGCGTCATCGAGGCCGTCAAGAACCAGCTCGACCGCTTCACGCACACCTGCCACCAGGTCGTGCCCTACGAGAACTATGTCGAACTCGCCGAGCGGCTGAACGCCATTACTCCCGGCAACTTCGCCAAGAAGACGATCTTCGTCACGACGGGCGCGGAAGCCGTCGAGAACGCCGTGAAGATCGCCCGCGCGGCCACGGGCCGGCAGGCCGTCATCGCCTTTTCCGGCGGCTTCCACGGCCGTACCTTCATGGGTATGGCGCTGACCGGCAAGGTCGTGCCCTACAAGGTCGGCTTCGGCGCGATGCCGGGCGACGTCTTCCACGCGCCCTTCCCGGTCGAGATGCACGGCACGACGGTCGAGCAGTCGCTCGCCGTCCTCAAGAAGCTCTTCGCCGCCGATGTCGACCCGAACCGGGTTGCCGCGATCATCGTCGAGCCGGTGCAGGGTGAAGGCGGCTTCTATCCGGTGCCGGTTCCCTTCATGAAGGCGCTGCGCGAGATCTGCGACCAGCACGGCATCCTTCTCATCGCCGACGAGGTGCAGACCGGCTTTGCCCGCACCGGCAAGCTCTTCGCGATGGAGCACTACGGCATCGCCGCCGACATCATGACCATGGCCAAGGGCCTCGGCGGGGGCTTCCCGATCGCCGCCGTCACCGGCCGCGCGGAGATCATGGACGCGCCCGGCCCGGGCGGCCTCGGCGGCACCTATGCCGGCAGCCCGATCGGCGTTGCAGCGGCCCATGCGGTTCTTGACGTCATCAAGGATGAGGACCTGTGTAACCGCGCGGAAAATCTTGGCGCGCGCCTCAAGCAGCGCCTTGCCTCGCTCCGCGACAAGGTTCCGGAGATCGTCGACATCCGCGGTCCGGGCTTCATGAACGCCGTCGAGTTCAACGACGTTACGACGAAGCAGCCGAGCGCCGATTTCGCCAACAAGGTGCGCCTCAAGGCCCTCGAAAAGGGCCTGATCCTGCTCACCTGCGGCGTCCACGGCAACGTCATCCGCTTCCTCGCGCCGATCACCATCCAGGACGAGGTCTTCGCCGAAGCGCTCGATATCCTCGAAGCGGCGATGGTCGAAGCCCGCGCGGCCTGATCGATAGCTGAACCCCATCCTTCAAGGGCAACACCCGGAGCATCGCTCCGGGTGAACGCTCTTTCCTGTCCGAAAGGAACGAAACATGGCCTTCTACGATGCCCTTACCCGGCACCTGAACTCGACCGATTTCCTGCGCGATGCAGGCTATGTCAACGGCAACTGGATCGGCGGCAACGGTGCGGCGACCTTCGACGTCTTCAACCCCGCGACGGGCGAGAAGCTCGCGACGCTGCCCGAGATGGGCGCAAGCGAGACGGCGGCCGCCATCGATGCCGCCCATAGCGCGCAGGTCCTGTGGGCCGCCCGCCCGGCCAAGGACCGCAGCGCGCTCCTGCGCAAGTGGAACGACCTGATCGTCGCCAACGCCGACGAACTGGCCGCGATCCTCACCGCCGAGATGGGCAAACCCCTGCCCGAGGCGCGCGGCGAGATTCTCTACGCGGCGTCCTACGTCGAGTGGTATGCGGAAGAGGCCAAGCGCATCAACGGCGAGACGATCCCCGCCCCGTCCGCCGACAGGCGTATGCTCGTCATCAAGCAGCCGGTCGGCGTCGTCGGCACCATCACGCCGTGGAACTTCCCGGCCGCGATGATCGCACGCAAGGTCGCTCCGGCGCTCGCCGTCGGCTGCACGGTCGTCTCCAAGCCCGCCGAGCAGACGCCGCTCTCGGCCATCGCCCTTGCCATTCTCGCCGAGAAGGCGGGCATTCCGGCGGGCGTCTTCAACATCATCCTCGGTACAGACGGCCCGGCCATCGGCAAGGAACTCTGCTACAATCCGAAGGTGCGGAAGATCTCGTTCACCGGCTCGACGGAGGTCGGTCGCATCCTGATGCGCCAGTGCTCCGACCAGATCAAGAAGGTGAGCCTGGAGCTCGGCGGCAACGCGCCCTTCATCGTCTTCGACGACGCGGACCTCGACGCCGCCGTGGAAGGCGCCATGGCCTCCAAGTACCGCAATGCTGGCCAGACCTGCGTGTGCGCCAACCGGCTCTATGTGCAGTCCAACGTCTATGACGCCTTCGCCGAGAAGCTGGCGAAGAAGGTCGCCGAGCTTTCCGTCGGTGACGGCTTCGACAAGGGCACGACCATCGGTCCGCTGATCGAGGAAGCAGCCATCGACAAGGTCGAGACCCATATCGCCGATGCTCTCTCCAAGGGCGCGAGCGTGGTCGCCGGCGGCAAGCGTATTACCGGCAAGGGCACCTTCTTCGAGCCGACCGTTCTGAAGGGCGTCACGCGCGATATGACGGTTGCACGCGAAGAGACCTTCGGCCCCGTCGCTCCGCTCTTCCGCTTCGACACGGTCGAGGACGTGATCGCGCAGGCCAACGACACGGAATTCGGCCTTGCCGCCTATTTCTTTGCCGGCGACCTCAAGAAGGTTTGGAAGGTGGCGGAAGCCCTGGAATACGGCATGGTCGGCGTCAACACCGGCCTCATCTCCTCCGAGGCCGCCCCCTTCGGCGGCATCAAGCAATCCGGCCTCGGCCGCGAAGGCTCCGCCCACGGCGCGGACGACTACCTGGAGATGAAGTACATCTGCATGGGCGATGTGGCCTGAGGATACAGCCGCTCCGTTCTCAGCGTCATCCTCGGGCTCGACCCGAGGATCCACCGACGCACCAGTGGCGTGGATGGTCGGGTCAAGCCCGACCATGACGGAGGAGAGGTTGGTGGACTTCGTCAGTCTTCATATAGGCTGTCAATGAAGGCCTTGTCGGCGGCAAGGCCGGTGGGCGGGTACTTTCGATTGAGCTCCTGCACCATCGCCAACGCTTTTTCAATCAGAGTTGGTTCATTGTCGACCGGTTCGGGCGTCCGTGGCGGCTTCTGTTCTTCGATTTTGGATGGCATGACGCACCTCCCTTCGAGATGTTATCCTGCGGCCTTTCGAACATCAAAGCTTACGCCGCCTTCACCGTTTCCGGATGGGCCGCCTGGAAGGCCGGTAGCGCGCGGCAGGTTCCCGTGATGCGGCGCACGCGGTCGAGGCCGGAGAGGTCGACGCCCCAGCGTTCGGCGTTGTAGACCTGCGGGACAAGGCAGAAGTCGGCCATGGTGGGGGTGTCGCCGTGGCAGAAGATGCCGGTGGCCGGGTCGTCGAGCAGGTGCTCGACGGCGGCAAGGCCTTCGCCGATGAACTTCTTCATCCAGCCGACGCGGACCTCCTCCCCTCCCCCGGTGATCTCCAGGACATGGGCGGCGACGCCGGAGTTGCAGACGGCGTGGATTTCCATGGCGATGGCGTAGGAGAGCGTGCGCACGCGCTGCCGGCCGAGCGGATCGGCGGGCAGGAAACGCGCCTCGGCGCGCGTTTCTGCAAGATATTCGATGATCGCCAGCGACTGCGTCAGCATGTGCCCGTCGATCAGGAGCGCCGGCACCAGCCCCTGCGGGTTGCGGGCGCGGTGCTCCGGGGCGCGCTGCTCCCCGGCGAGGAGGTCGACGGCCTCGCGGGCATAGGAAAGGCCGAGGCTTTCGAGTGCGATGCGCAGGCGGTAGCTTGCCGACGAGCGCCAGTAATCGAAGAGCACGATGTCGCCGCTCATCGTTCAGCCTTTCTCGGCGCGCTGCACGGTCTGCTCGATCGCGCCGAAGATGGAATGGCCGGCCTTGTCCTTCATCTCGATGCGCACGGTGTCGCCGAATTTCAGGAAGGGCGTCTTCGGTGCGCCGGTGGCGATGGTCTCGATGGTGCGGATCTCGGCGATGCAGGAATAGCCGGCCCCGCCCTCCGAAACCGGCTTGCCGGGTCCGCCGTCCAGCTTGTTGGAGACCGTGCCGGAGCCGATGATCGAGCCGGCGACGAGGGGACGGGTCTTTGCCGCATGGGCGACGAGCTGGCCGAAATCGAAAGTCATGTCGACGCCCGCATCGGCGCGCCCGAAGGGCTTGCCGTTGAGCGAGACGAGGAGAGGCAGATGCAGCTTGCCGCCGTCCCAGGCCTCTCCCAGTTCGTCCGGCGTCACCGCGACGGGCGAGAAGGCGGAGGAGGGTTTCGACTGGAAGAAGCCGAAGCCCTTGGCAAGCTCGCCCGGGATGAGACCGCGCAGCGAGACGTCGTTGACGAGCATGACGAGCTTGATCGCCGCGCGGGCCTCCTCGACGCTCGCGCCCATCGGCACGTCGTCGACGACGACGGCGACCTCGCCCTCCATGTCGATGCCAAAGGCCTCGTCCGCCGCAAGGACTGGTTCGCGCGGCCCGAGGAAGCTGTCGGAGCCGCCCTGGTACATCAGCGGGTCGGACCAGAAGCTCTCCGGCATCTCGGCGTTGCGGGCCTTGCGGACGAGCTCGACGTGGTTGACATAGGCCGACCCGTCCGCCCACTGGTAGGCGCGCGGCAGCGGCGAGGCGGCGTGGTGCTCGTGGAAGCGGACCGTCGGCTGCGAGCCGGTCTCCAGCCCCTCGGCCACGCGCTCCAGCCGCGGGGCGACATGGGCCCAGTCATCGAGTGCGGCCTGCAGCGTGCGGGCGATATGCCCGACCTCCGAGCAGCGCGTCAGGTCGCGCGAGACAACGACCAGACGGCCGTCGCGGGTGGAATCCTTCAGTGTCGCAAGTTTCATGCCCTACTCCCGATCTTGTTTCCGGCCGCAAGATGGTGTCATCTGCCGGCCGCCTGTCTCCACCCTCATGCGAGGAAATCCCGCTTGAACCCAACGGTCCGAAATTCCCTGCTGGTCGTCGCCGGCTTTGTCGCCGTGACGGCCATCATCCTTTATACGATGGGTCAGCCGCCCATCTGCAAGTGCGGATATGTCAAACTCTGGCACGGCGTCGTCGTTTCCTCGGAAAATTCGCAGCATATCTCCGACTGGTACACGCCGAGCCACATCATCCACGGCATCCTGTTCTTCGGCCTCTTCTTCCTTCTCCTGCCGAAAGCGAGCGTGACGGTGCGTCTTGCGCTGGCGCTCGTCGTGGAATGCGGCTGGGAAATCCTCGAAAACACCGACATGGTCATCAACCGCTATCGCGAATCGACGATCTCGCTCGACTATTTCGGCGACAGCGTCATCAATTCGAGCGCGGATATCCTGGCGATGGTGATCGGCTTCTTCCTCGCTTCGCGCCTTCCCGTCTGGGCGAGCGTCGTGCTCATCGTCTTCTTCGAGGCGCTGACCACCTGGCTCATCCGCGACGGGTTGACGCTCAACATCCTGATGCTCGTCTGGCCCATGGAGGCAGTGAAGGCCTGGCAGGGCGGCTAGTCTCACTTGATGCCCGGCGTGCCGTCGAACTTGCGTTCCAGCCCGTCCCAGCATTCGAGATAGTCGTCCTGCAGCGTCTCCAGCTCGGCGGCGAATTTCGTGAGCTGCTGGGGAAAGCGCGTCTCGAACATGAAGGCCATGGTGTGGTCGAGCTTCACGGGCTTCAACTCGCCGTTGGAAGCCTTCTCGAAGCCCGGCGCATCCGGGCCGTGCGGCAACATCATGTTGTGCAGGCTCATGCCGCCGGGCACGAAGCCCTCCTCCTTGGCGTCGTACTGGCCGTGGATGAGGCCCATGAACTCGCTCATGATGTTGCGATGATACCAGGGCGGGCGGAACGTATGCTCTGCCACCAGCCAGCGCGGCGGAAAAATGACGAAGTCGACATTGGCGGTGCCCGCTTCTTCGGTCGGCGCCGTCAGCACCGTGAAGATCGACGGGTCGGGATGGTCGAAGAGGATCGCGCCAACGGGCGAATAGGTGCGAAGATCGTATTTGAACGGCGCGTAATTGCCGTGCCACGCGACGACGTCGAGCGGCGAATGGCCGATCTCCGTGACGTAGAACTTGCCACACCATTTGACGTGCACCCGGCAGGGCGTTTCCTTGTCCTCGTAGGCGGCGACGGGCGTCTTGAAATCGCGCGGATTGGCAAGGCAGTTCGCGCCGATCGGCCCGCGGTCCGGCAGGGTGAATTTCGCGCCGTAGTTCTCGCAGATATAGCCGCGCCAGGTGTCGCCCTCGCCGATGCGCGAGACCTTGAACATCATGCCGCGCGGGATGAGGCAGATTTCCAGCGGCTCTACGTCCATGATGCCCATTTCGGTGAAGACGCGGATGGCGCCGAGCTGCGGCACGACGAGCAGCTCGCCGTCGGCGTCGAAGAAATAGTCGTCCGTCATGTCGGCGTTGAACGTGTAGGCGTGCGCGGCCATGCCGACCTGGGTGAGCACGTCGCCCGCCGTCGTCATCGTGCGGATGCCTTCGAGGAAGTTGAGGCTTTCCGCCGGCGCAGGCAGCGGGTTCCAGCGGAGCTGCCCGAGCGGCAGGGAATGGTCGTCGAGGCAGGGCGCGGTCTTCCAGTGCGGATAGCTGGCGTTCGAGAAGCGCCGCGTGTGGCGTACGCTGGGGCGGATGCGGTAGAGCCAGGAACGCTCGTTGGTGCCGCGCGGGGCGGTGAAGGGCGAGCCGGAAAGCTGCTCGGCATAGAGGCCGTATTCGCATTTCTGCGGGCTGTTCTGGCCCTGCGGCAGGGCGCCGGGCAGGGATTCCGTCTCGAAGTCGTTGCCGAAGCCCGGCATGTATTTCAGGCTGTTGGCGCTCTCCGTCGCACGATCCGGCATGGCTTGCCCTCCTCTGCAAGGCTGTCTATCGTCAGATGGTTGCAGGTGTAACTGTCGATTTTGTAACCATCAAGGCGACCATGGATTTCCGGCTTGAGACCTTCCTGCCCTATCGGCTCAACCAGGCGGCCGAACGGGTCAGCCAGCGCTTTGCCGCGCAATACCGCGCGCGCTACCGCATGACGCGGCCGGAATGGCGCACGCTCGCCGCGCTCGGCACCTACGGCCGCATGACGGCGACGGAGATCGGCGTCAATTCCAGCATGCACAAGACGAAGGTGTCGCGCGCGGTTCGGGCGCTGGAGGATAAGCGCTGGCTGAAGCGCAGCGAGAATGCGGACGACCGCCGCATCGAGCACCTGGTACTGACCGCGGCCGGCCGGCGCATCTACGACGAGATGATCGAACTTGCCCGGGCCTATGAGGCGGAACTGGCGCGCCTTCTGGGCGAGGACGACCTTGCCCGGCTTGAGGCGGGCCTTGCCGCCATCGAATCCGGATTGCCGTCGGCGGCCGCACGGCGCAGGCCCCGCGACTGAGAATGCATTACGCTTTCGGCTCCCTCCGCGTCTTTACCATCGCGTCAACCTCGACATAACGCGCTTCCACAAGCTCTGTCTTGAACCGATGCTTTCGGTGAGATCGCGGTTCTCCAACGCTGGGAGCGCGCCGGGCCAACGCCGATAGTGACAATAACTACGTTTACGCTTTGGACCTGTGATCACAATAGCGCAAGGCACCCTTAATGGGGCACGCCTCTTCGGGAAATCAGGGGAACACGGCGATAGCGGCCGTCCCACGCCTTGCCGGGATCGAGCATGTTGCGTTATGCGGGCCGCGATTTTCCCTGATTTGACCGTCAAGGCACTGCCTCTCGCCGCAGGGTAACGCCCAATTTTCCTTTCCTGATCTTCGTATTGACGCTGTGGATACAAAGACTCATATTCCGGTCATGGCAAAAACTCGTGTAGCTCATTCTGAGTCTGTTCGTTCCGCTGCTGTCACGGCACGCGCCTCTGTGGCCGACGCCAAGGGCAGCATCAATTTGCGGATCGAGACCGGCACCCGGCAACTCATCGACGATGCGGCAGCGGTGTTGGGCAAGACGCGCACCGAGTTCATGATTGAAAGCGCTCGACGCCAGGCGGTGGATGTGCTGCTCGACCAGCGGCTGTTCACGCTCGATCCGAGCGCTACGACGCCTTCATGCATGCGCTCGACAATCCGCCCGCGCCGGGTCCTAAGCTCAAGGCCCTGCTTCGCCGGACGCCAGCATGGCAGAAATAGCCGAAGTGCCGGACGATCCCGCACGTCGGCTTTCTGCCCCTGTTCCCCTCACTTCCGCACACGATCTTTCGGGGTTTGATTGTGGCGAGCCGGTTCTGAATGACTGGCTGCGTCATCGGGCCTTGAAGAACGAAAGCCGCTTCTCGCGCGCCTATGTCGTTTGCGAGGACAATCGGGTGGTCGGCTTTTTCTGCGTTTCGGCTGGATCGGTCGAGCGTGGGGCTGCTCCCGGCAAGGTGCGGCGCAATGCGCCCGATGTGATTCCGGTGTCGGTGATCGGGCGGTTGGCGGTCAGCCTTGACCATGCGGGCAAGGGACTCGGTGCGGACCTGTTGTCAGACGCGCTGCGCCGGATCGCGCAGGCTTCGCAAAGCATCGGCATCGGGGCGGTTCTGGTCCAGGCGAAGGACGATGCAGCCAAGCGCTTCTATCTGCGCTGTGCGGAGGTCATTGAATATCCGGAAGACAGTCGGACGCTGTTCCTGCCTATCGAAACAGTGGTGGCGGGGTTCGGTTAGTCACAAACGAAAGGGCGAAGTGATGACTACACGGTTCGGTGCGGGCCCGGCTTGACCACGCGGCGGTGGCCAGAGTTCTTTTGCTCATCGAGAGGGGGCCGATGAAAGAAAGCCTTGCTTTCCGCGCGCAGAACCGATCGCACGATACTCGCTCTTGCCAAACATTTCTCGAAACAGGTGCTCGGACCGTGCAATGCCTTCGTCGGTTAATATGACCGATTTGGCATTGCCCACTGGATTGTCGATGTGACCCTTCGCGGGAAGGCGGTTCATCGAATCCCAATCGAAGCCTTTCCAGGCCCTGCCGTCCCTGTCGAGCGTCAGGAACAGCAGCGCGAAAATGGCATCGTCGATCTTTTCTTTGCCAAATTCCATGCCTTGATACCCGCAAGCTGCGCATGAGAAGCGCGTCGATGATGTCGCTGCCCCCACGCGAGAAGCCAGCGGCATCATTGCTGCTTTTCGCGTCGGCTTCTTTTTATAGGGTCATGGAGGGCTATTGAGTAGGTACAGTTCTCATCGCTATCTCGCATGGCCCGCCATTGTGAACCTTGGGCTACAAGGTTTTTCCGTGATCTGCTGAGGTTGCCTAATCTTAGTTGCTGGTGTCGGAAGTGGCTAGGGCCACACTCGAGGCACGTCCTCTTACATTGAGAGCCCGGATCACATCGGCCCCCAACTGTTGGGTGTTCTTTGATCCGCCCTTCGAATTGAAAAGATCCACGCCGACCTCAGCCGCAATCGATCGTAGCAAGCCCTTAACGACTATCGGCTGCTCTTCGCCATGCCGGAAGATCCGAATGGCGCCGCTTTCATATCTAACAATTTCCAGGTCAGAGTAAGGAGCCTTGTCTATTACATCCAAAGATTGAACAGTTCGTGCTTCGCGAGTTCCCCGGCTTATGGGATAGACAAGCCTGCCGCCCTGCTCGCGCATCAGCTCCAGTGCGTCTGTTGCCGATGTATCCAAAAGTTCTTCGACCGATACGCCTTTATCATCGTCAACATTAACGCGAAGAATCATCACTCGGTCTACATGATGAAAAGTGCTTAAGTTGAACCCAACATGCGTCGAAGACGTGATGGTCTTGACGGAGATCCGCTCATTTGAGGCGGAAACGACGTCATAACCACGCTGGTTCGTATCCAGTGCCATCTGCCCACGGGTAATCATCGCGGCGTATAGCTCACCTATCCTGCCAGTGAGGTGGTTCAGCTCGCCTGGGCTTACCCCCCAACTGAGTTCCTTTTCAAACCAGGACAGGGCTTCGGCTAGCGACTGGATGATCTGAACTTGCGTGAGCGTCGGACGGTCTAGTGTCACGGATTTCTCTCAATCAAGGCTAATGATTCTGGCTGGTGAGAAGGTTTCAAGTTTCTTCAGACCACTGATCATATTTTACCGAACAGCGGTGTTCCGATCGCACCTTTCAGCCAGCACTCTCGTTTAGCCTTGATGTATGTGAACGCGATGCACAGTGCTTCGTCTACACAGGCCAATCGACAGGCGAGCGGCGTTTTTGCTGACTGATGCGGACGTCGTGAAAGATCGCCACCCGGCAAATCGACATTGTCGAACAGCGCAGTCTGAGGATCGATAACACCCATTGTGAAAGCTGATGGATCTGCCTCAGCTCCGCTCAGGAAGCGCCCTGAGAAAGCTACACTGTTTCCATCTGCTCGTCCGGCACTCGACTTCAAAAAGCAGTTCGGTCCCTTCCTGAGCCTTGGATTCGTATTGAAGGTGAACGCCTTGCACTGGCCGTCCATGACCAGGCAGCTCTTTGCGCATGACGCAGCATCGTCGACTCGGATGGAAGAGATGTCGTCACCGAATAGATCCAAGCCGGTGTAGATCGCTACACGGTTTGGCCTCTTGGTGAATTCTTCGATTGGTGAGAGTGCTGTATCTTGAGGTAGGCCGGCCTGAAGAGAGTCGGCTGTTGGCTGATCAGAAGTTCCCTTTTGATTGCCGGACGATCCACTTGCATCGGCAGGTTGGGTCGCCGTCAGGGTCTTCTGACGAGATGCGGCCAATTCGTCTGATTGTTGGCTTGCGGTTCGGTTCAATCCGTAGCGTTTAATCTCGTCCTGGCTGAATATATGCATGTCGTCAGGCGGCGTCTTGAACATGACCTGCATCACGTCCATCGGCGTATCGAAGCGATTCAGAACTTCGATGATGTCCGAGATCGCTAGCTGCGCGCCGACGAGATCAGGTGAATCCGAAGATATCTGATGAACGCCGAGCTCTCCGTCGACCTTCCGCTCGTTTCCTGCCAGGAAGGCGAAGGAGCATGCTGAATAGCATTTACTTTCTTTGGGAATATACGTTGCGAGCTTTCGCTGATGGATATCGTCGGCAATCAACAGCCCCATCTGCACGTTCCCACCGGGGCTATTAAGCGTGATCAGCTTGGCGTCCGGAGCAGCCTGGAGAGCGCGTCGGAAGTTCAGCGCTGATCCGGCATCAATCAAGCCGTTCAATGATATGAGGTCTGGTCTTGCGCTATCGACGGCGAAAGGGCCGAACGTCTGGACCTCTCCAAACGCTTTCTCAGTCGCGCTTGCGACAAGCGTTATAGCGAAAACGCTCGCGACGACGGAACGAATTATCTCACGCATACCTAGCCCCTCAGCTCTTCCATGAAACTATAATCTGCGCTTGCTGACAATGATGGTGAGCACCTCCTGTCGAGAGCAGTTAACGTCTTCGTGCCGGGATAATCCTTGGCTCCCCTCCAGGGGCATCCTACGCGTGATCGACAGCAACAAGCCGTTGGAGATCACGATGGCAACGATCCGCAAGCTCAGAGGACGCTGGCAAGCCCAGGTGCGTCGGCGCGGCATGAAGCCTCGGTGCAAGTCCTTCGACAGCAAGCTAGAAGCAGAGAAGTGGGCACGCGAGCTTGAGACCCAGGTCGATCGCTTCGGTGCCGCTCCAAACACGCGGATCCTCGAAACTACCACCCTCGGCGAACTACTGGAGCGCTATCAGCGCGAGGTTTCGCCAACGAAACGCGGTGCCATCCAGGAGATCCAGCGGATCGACGTGCTACGTCGTCGTGAGCTTGCCTATGCACGAATGTCCGCAGCCTCGTCTGCGTCGGCCGTATCGAAGTCAATCAACGAAATGCCACCGGAAGCAATGAGCAGAGCAATCTTCTCCTCGTTGTCGTGTCGACGCTCGCTTGCTGCAGCACCATACATCAACTCGTGATAGGCAATGACCGACAGCCCCAGTGGAGTCTCTGCCTTGCGCGCCTCGTCAAAGCGCTCACGGAGCTGGCGCGGTCGCCCGTTCAGGAGCGCTATCGCGACGTTAGTATCGAGATGGATCATCAGTCGAACATGGCCCGATCAGCCGGCATGGAAGGCTGCTCGCGCCCCTCGGGCAATGAAAGGTGTGTCGCCCAGCTTGTCGATTGCTGCCCAAGGCATAGTGTCGTCGTCGAGTGGTTCGAGGATCACACGATTGCCGACGCGATAGATCAGTCGCACCGTGTCAGCGTGGAGCGGGTCGATTTCCAGCTTCTTCTTGTCTTGGCTCCCCGCTGCTCGGCGGCGACGGTGCGATAGCCGATAGGAGGAAACGAGCCATTCCAGAAGCCTTGCCGGGCGCTCTCCTTCAAGGCCCGCATGACGTGCTTGGCGTTTTCCTTGGACTGGTATTCATCGAACAGCGCCATGATCTGCCGCATCATGACGTGCATGGGGTCATCCCCATCCCTTGTGTGATCGAAGCCAGCTTCACGCCGTTCTTTGCCAGCTTACGGACGTAGAACTCCAACTCGAAGTGATCGCGGAAGAAGCGGCTGAACGAATGGACCACCACCACGTCGAAGGGGGCGGGCTTTGATGTTCCCGCTTCGATCATGCGCTGGAACTCGGGGCGGCGGTCGTTGGTCGCCGATGCGCTGGGTTCGATATAGGTCTCGACCAGTTGCAGGTTGCGGGCCTCGCAATAGGCTTCGCCCTGCCGCTTCTGATTGGGGATGGAAACGTCATGCTCGGCTTGCCGCGCCGTCGAGACACGCAGGTAAAGGGCGGCGCGTAGCGGCACGGTGGAAGCGATCATGTCGGGTCTCCTTGTGCGGCGGCCTCGTCGGGTGATAACACGGCGATACCGAATGGCAGGAAATGCTTCGTGTTGCGGGTGACGATGACGAGTTCATGCGCTGCGGCGGTCCCGGCAATCACGGCGTCCGCCATGCCGGGGTCGTGACCGGCGGCAAGCGCCTTTGCTTCCAGCCGCCCGCCGATTGCGGCGGCCTGCGCATCGAAGCCAATGATCTTGTCATCGTATGCGGAGACAAGGCCGCTGAGCCATGCTTTCAGGCTCGCGGCTTTTACTGTTGCCCCTTTGTGGTCGAGGAGCGCGATTCCCTTCTCGATCTCATGAATGGATACGACCGACAGAAATAGCCGTCCATCGGCATCCATGCGGTCCAACCAGTTGAGGAAGTAAGCGGATGCTTCCGACTTCGACGGTGCCAGCATGGAGACGACATTGGTGTCGAGAAGGAAGCCGCTCAAAGCTCGACATCCCGCGATGGTTTGCGGTTGCGCGGGAACTCTCCGCCGGGGAACGTCCTGAGATAGCTGACAAGGCCCGCCCGTTTGCGATCAAGCGCTTTGCGCGCGATCTCAGCCGCCTCGACCGAAACCAGGGCCGCAACGGGCTTGCCATGACGGGTGATGGTCACGATCTCTCCCTTGACGGCTTCATCGACCAGGCCGGAAAATCCAGCCTTGGCGTCTCTGAGATTGATGGTCAGCATGTTGCGCCTCCATATGTAGCCATATGTGACCACATATAGTCCATTGAAGGACGAATCTCAACGCTGATTTTCAATGTCTGGATCATCCGGTGTCCGGGCCGAATAGTTGATCGAATAGGTCGCCGAACCATCGCTCGAACACCTCGATCTCGGCTTCCGCGACCGGAACGGGGTCGGGCCAGTCGTCGGTGACGGTCCATGTGCTGAGGTCGTGCTTTGGCGGCCTGCAGGGGAACGGCCACGGATATCCGTGCGACACGCACGGGCCTCCACTGTGCCGCCTCAGGAGGCAGCACCCAGGCGCTCTCATGCGATTGCTATGTCCAGATAAGAGACCGATTTTGCTTATGCCATCCTTTATTCAAGCCGATGCTTGCGCTTACGCCCCTCGGCCCCGCCCCTGAGCAGCACGCCATGGGGAACGATGACGGCTAGCTGCTCGTCCAGAGCGGTAGCTGTATTTCGCTCGCCGCGCGATCGGAACACAACGTCGCCTGCGCGCACAAAGTAGGGCGAGCATGACGTTTCCAATCCCGACTAGAAGCGACAGGATGAGGCCTATTGCGCGTCGCGCGGCCTGCCACTGGCCGGGACCTTCATGGCGGGACCGACAGGAGGTCGTAACCTAACCTTCATCCGACGCTCGCGGAGGCCAAAAACGTCCTGGCGCGGCAGATCGCGCGGCACCGCCGACGCGGCTATGTCGAGGCATGAGGAAACCCGCCGTTTTCCCCAGTTGATTCGGAGATGCCGATAGGCAGGCCGGCGTCAATGGATTAATCTCTCCAAATTACTGATGGGCCAGCGCTTTCGCGCTCGGCGCGTAACCATTATTGCCTTGCTCCCCGGTCAGAATCAGTTTCTAAATGCGTTTTAAACCGCAAAATGGGTTTGAAATCGCACTTTGAGATTCTTGGCATGAATATGGCTACAACGTTCGGGCAGGCAATTTCCGAGGTCGATCAACTGATCATCGGCCAGGCGCACGAACTTTCCGACAAGCTGAAGCAGCATCGGCTGGAGATGTTTCCGCCGGTCGCACAGAAGAGCCTGCGCCAGTTCCAGCTCAGCGAGGCGGCGCGGTTCCTCGGTGTCACCAGCGGGTATCTGCGCAACCTGTCGCTGGAATCCAAGGGGCCCCTGCCGCAGGTGACGCCGTCCGGCCGCCGCTCCTATACGGCCGATCAGTTGCAGGAGATGCGCGCCTATCTCGAGCAGAACAGCCGCGGCCAGCGCTACGTGCCGCGCAGGCGCAATGGCGAGCATCTGCAGGTCATCGCGGTCGTCAACTTCAAGGGCGGTTCCGGCAAGACGACGACGACGGCGCATCTGGCGCAGCACCTGGCGCTCACCGGCCACCGGGTGCTCGCCGTCGACCTCGACCCGCAGGCAAGCCTTTCGGCGATCCACGGCTTCCAGCCGGAATTCGACGTCGACGAGAACGAGACGCTCTACGGCGCGATCCGCTACGACGACCAGCGCCGTCCGCTGAAGGAGATTATCCGCAAGACGAATTTCCCCGGCCTCGACATCGTGCCCGGCAATCTCGAACTGATGGAGTTCGAGCACGACACGCCGCGCATCCTGGCGCAGGGCAACAGCGGCGATTACGGCCGCATCTTCTTCGCGCGGCTTGACGAGGCCCTGTCCTCGGTCGCCGACGACTACGACGTCGTGGTGATCGACTGCCCGCCGCAGCTCGGCTTCCTGACGATGAGCGCCATCTGTGGCGCGACGGCGGCGCTGATCACCGTGCATCCGCAGATGCTCGACGTCATGTCCATGTGCCAGTTCCTGCAGATGCTCGGCGAGGTGCTGAACACGCTGAAAAGCGCGGGCGGCAACATGAACCTCGACTGGTTGCGCTATCTCGTTACCCGCTACGACCCGGCCGACGGGCCGCAGACGCAGATGGTCGCCTTCATGCGCTCGCTCTTCAAGCAGCATGTGCTGACCAACCCGATGGTCCGCAGCGTCGCCATCGCCGATGCAGCGCTCACCAACCAGACGCTTTACGAGGTCGAGCGCAGTCAGTTTACCCGCGCCACCTATGACCGGGCGCTGGAATCCATGGAGGCGGTCAATACGGAGATCGTCGAGCTCATTCACAAGGCATGGGGGCGTTGATCATGGCGCGCAAGAACGTTCTTTCAAACCTGATGGCACCGGCGGAGAAGTTGACGCCGGTAAACCCCGTCGAAGAGCACCGGCAGCATGTGACCTACAAGGGCATCGGCGCGCTCGGCGCGGTGACCCGCAGCATCGATGCGCTTGCCGCCAAGGCGGATGCAGCCAAGGAGATCGAGGCGAAGCTGACGGCCGGCGAGGTGGTCATCGAGCTGGAGGCCGACCAGATCGAGGATTCCTTCATCTCGGACCGCCTCGCCCATTCCGACCAGCAGTTCCAGGAGCTCGTCGAGGCGATGCGCGTGCGCGGGCAGGATTCGCCGATCCTCGTTCGCCCGCATCCCACCAGGCAGGGCATCTACCAGATCGCCTTCGGCCATCGCCGCGCCAAGGCGGCGCGCCTGCTCGGCCGGCCCGTCCGAGCCGTGGTAAGGGCGCTTTCCGACCGTGACCACGTCATCGCGCAGGGCCAGGAGAACAGCGCCCGCGCCGATCTCTCCTTCCTTGAACGCGCGACCTTCGCCGGGGAACTGGAGGCGCGCGGCTTCGACCGCGAGACGATCATGGCGGCGCTGAGCGCCGACAAGACCACCGTTTCCAAGATGCTTTCCGTGGTGAACCGCATTCCGAAGGCGGTGCGCGCGGGCATCGGGCCGGCGCTCGCCATCGGCCGCGACCGCTGGCACGAGCTGGCGACACGCTTCGACGAACCGGCCAACGAGGACCGCGCCGTCGAATTCCTCGCCCGTGATCGCGTCAAGGCGCGTTCGCCGGAAGAGCGGTTCAACCTCGTCAGCAGTTTCCTCTCGAAGAGCGACGTGCCGATGGCCGTCCGCCGGCCTGTCGTGCCCGCCATATGGGAGCGCAGGAACGTGAAGGCCAGCATCAAGGCCAATGGCCGCCAGTACACGATTGCGCTGAAGGCGTCGGAAGCGGCCTCCTTCGGCGCCTACATCACCCGCAACCTTGACCGCCTCTACGAGGCGTACAGGGCGGAAAGCAAAGACAAATCAGGAGATTGATCCGCAAAAGAAAAAGGCCCCCTCAACGTTACCGTCGCGGAAGCCCTTCTCATCGTTTAGCAGCTTGAGAATCGCACTTCCCCGAATCGCAGTCAAGCCTTTTCGGCACCGGTTCCGGTGATGGGGTCTCTTTTGCCTGTTGAAAGGTGAAGAGACATGGAAACGGACGGCATAACGACGCCCTTCGGGCGGCGGTCGATGACGCTTGGCATGCTGGCAAGCCAGGCGCTGGCGAGGACGATCGCGCCGGAAGCGAGCATCGACAAGTGGAAGCTCTATCGCTGGCTCTGCGAGGCAAAGCCGAAGCTCGGCATCAGCGACCGGGCGCTCTCCGTGCTGAATGCGCTGTTGAGCTTTCATCCGAAGACCGAGCTTTCCGGCAAGGATGGCCTGGTGGTGTTTCCCTCGAACGCCCAGCTTTCCCTGCGCACGCATGGCATGGCGGAAACGACGCTGCGCCGGCATCTTGCCGCACTCGTCGCGGCGGGGCTCCTCACTCGGCGTGACAGCCCGAACGGCAAGCGCTACGTGCGGCGAGACGGCGAAGGTGCCGTCGGCGAGGCGTTCGGTTTCTCTCTCGCGCCCCTTCTCGCCCGGGCAGGGGAGATCGAGCAGACGGCGGCACAGGTGACGGCCGAGCGCCTCCTGCTGCGGCGCCTGCGCGAGCGCGTGACGCTTGTTCGCCGCGACATCGCCAAGCTGATCGAGACCGGCCTGGAGGATGGCCTTGCCGGTGACTGGATGGGGTATGAGGCGGCCTATCGCCGGCTCGTTCTTTCCCTGCCGCGGGTTGCGACGGTGGAAATCCTGACGCCGATCCTCGCCGAACTCGAAGCCCTCCGGAACGATATCCTCAACAGCCTGGAACGACAGGTTATTTCTCAAAATATGGCGGGCAATGCCGATCAAACTGAGCGGCACAAACAGAATTCAAAACCCGACTCCACCTCTGACCTTGAACCTCGCTTCGAACCGAAGCAGGGAAGCGATGCCGAACCCGGCGATCAGCCGCCCACCCCGTTGGATCGGATGGACGACAGGATATCGGAAGGGAGACGGGCCAGCCAGAAGAAGCCGGCGCCGGCCGAGCCGCACAAGCCCTATCCGCTGGGCCTCGTCCTTCAGGCCTGCCCGGAAATCGTGGCGTTCGGACCCGGCGGGGCCATTTCGGGCTGGCGGGATCTGATGACCGCCGCGGTGGTCGTGCGTTCGATGCTTGCGATCAGCCCGTCGGCCTATGAGGCGGCGTGCGAGGTGCTCGGGCCGGAGAATGCGGCGACGGTCATCGCCTGCATTCTTGAGCGGGCCGGGCACATCAACTCGGCCGGCGGATACCTGCGGGATCTGACGCGCCGGGCCGAACGCGGCGAATTCACCCTCGGTCCCATGCTGATGGCGCTGGCGCGGGCAAACGGTACGCCGGCAAAGCGTGCCGGATAAGGGCGGGGAAGGCGATGGATTCGGCTTTGGAAACCGCACGTTAACCATGGACTTCCTAATCATGGGCGGAAGACAAGGAAGACCGAATCAATGCCGTCACATGCCTCGGCGCAACAGCGCCGCCGTTCGACCCCTGCCAAGACCAGCCCGGTCGTCCCCTTCCCCGCCGAGCGCCGCACAGCGCATGTGCGACGTTGCGCCGGCGAGCTGGACGGTCTTCACGGCGAGGACGCGCGTCTCTACTGGCTGAGGGTCTGCCGGGAACTGGCGGCGGAGCTGCGCAAGTTCGGTTCGGACGAGAGCCAGGCTCGCGCTGCCGTCTTCGCCTTCCAGGAAGAGGTCCAGCAGGAGCTTCTTCGCCTGCATGATGGTACGGACGATTGATCATCGGAAATTCCGATTGAACCATCGGTTTCTTCCGTTTCCCTTCGGGACCGCCTCCGGGGCATCTGCATTCCGTAACCAATCGGGAGATGCAAGATGCAGAACGATTTTTCAGGACAATGTATTGTTATCGCCGGGGGAAGCTCCGGCATGGGCCTCGCGCTGGCGGAAAGGCTCGCCTTGCGGGGCGCCCGCACTGTCATTCTTGGCCGCAACGCGAAAAAGCTGTCCGCCGCCCGTGAAAGCCTCGGCGGTAATGCGCGCGCCATAGCCTGCGATATCACCGATGAAGTTCAGGTGGCGCGCATGTTCGCCGAGCTCGATGCCGTCGACCATATCGTCGCCACGGCGGCCGACATCGAAGGCGCCTACCGGCTGCTGCCGGATATCGAGCTTGCCGCGGCTCGGCGTGTCATGGAAAGCAAGGTCTACGGGCCGTTGCTCCTCGCCAAGCATGGAGCGCCGAAGCTGAAGGCCAACGGGTCGATCACCTATACGTCCGGCATCGCCGCCTATCGTCCTTCGGCACGCGGCTCCGTCGTCGCTTCCGCCAATGCCGGGCTTGAGGGACTGGTGCGGGCGCTTGCGGTGGAACTCGCGCCGATCCGGGTCAATGCGGTCTCGCCCGGCTGGGTGGACACGCCGATCTGGTCCTTCGTGGCCGGCGATGCGAAGGCGGCCACCCTGCAGGCCATGGCCGAGCGACTGCCCGTCGGCCGCGTCGGCCAGCCCGGGGATATCGCCGATGCGATCCTGTTCCTGATGCAGAACGGCTTTACGACGGGCTCGGTGCTGCATGTCGAAGGCGGGCATCGGCTGATCTGAGGCCGGTTCGCGCGAAATCGAGGAAGGCCGCGATGGCGCGGCGTCGGACCGTGCCGTGCCGCCAGAAGAGGTGGAGCGGTGCGGCGGCGTCTGCCCGCGGCCATTCGAGCTCGGTTACCCGGTCAGCCCCGGCATTGCCGGCAAGGGCGAGCCGCGGCACAAGGGCAAGGCCGCCGCCCGCCGCGACCATCTGAACGATCGCGCCGATGCTGGCGACCTCGGCGGCGGGAGCCGGTGGTGCGAACCCGGCCGCTTCGAACCCTTCCTCGAACATGCGGCGATAGGTGCAGCCCTTCGCCGTTGCGATGAAGGCTTCCCGCGCGAGGCGGTCGAACCCCCCTCCCCCGTCGTGGCAGGAGGCGGGGGCGATGAGCACGAGCGGTTCGTCGGCGACCTTGCGCGATTTGAAACGGTCGTCGGCCCCCGGGCCGAAGAAGGACAGTGCGAGATCGAGGTCGCCGGCGGCAAGCTGGCGGGAGAGCTCGCCGCTCGATGCGACGGTGACCCGGATCGCGATGTCGGGATGGGCTGCGGCGAACTTCGGCAACAGCATCGCCAGCTTGCTTGCGGCAATGGTTTCGAGCGTGCCGATGGAGAGCGTGTCGGCGGCAATGCCCGCCGCCTGGCGCACGGCGATCCGCGCCTCCTCACCGACGAGCACCAGCCGCTCGGCAAAGGGCAGGAATGCGCGGCCGGCCTCGGTGAGGGTGATGCCGGAGCGGGCGCGATGAAAAAGCGCTGTCTCCATCTCAGCTTCCAATGCCTGGATCTGGTCGCTGACGCTCGACTGGGCAAGATGCACCTCGGCGGCTGCCCGGGTGATGTTGCCGCAGCGGGCGACGGCCAGGAACGTCTTCAATTGTCTTGGATGCATGAACCGCCCCGGCTGTTGCGCAAGTCGTCTTCTAGCAAATCGCCGGCGATGCCGAAACCGCTACGAGCCCTTCATCCTCCTCCCCTCCCCTCCCCCTATGAAACGTGAAGGCCTATCGGTAGGATGGAGGGCGGAGAGGAGCCGCCATTCGATGAAACTTCGCCATGCCCTGGCCTTCACGATCCTGCCCATCATCGTCGTGCTCGCCATTCTTCAGGGCGGCGCGCTGTTGACCCGCAGTTACATGGAGGAGGCCTCGCTTCAGGCGAGTTCGGCCTTGCGGCTCGCCGTCGCGGCGCTCGCCGGCCATCTCAGCCGTTACGAGCCCCTGCCCGCGCTGATCGCCGACCATGAGATCATCGAAGAGTTGCTGCAGACGCCCACCGAGCCCGCCCTTCGCCAAGCGGCGAACGAGTATCTGAAAGGAATCAATCAGTTACTGGAATCCTCGGATATTTATGTCTTGACACCGGATGGCAACACGATCGCCGCCAGCAACTATGACGTTCCCGGCACGTTCATCGGCCAGAATTTCCATTACCGTCCCTATTTCCAGAGCGCCATCGTTGGGCAGCAGGCCCGGTTCTACGCACTCGGCACCACGTCGCTGAAGCGCGGCTACTATTTCTCGGCGCCTGTCGAGGAAAGCGGGAAGATCCTCGGGGTCATCGTCTTCAAGGTCGATATCGATTCCATCGAAAATTCCTGGCGCGGCGGTGAATACAAGATCTTCGTCGCGGATCCCGAAGGTATCATCTTCATGACCGGCAGCCCGGAATGGCTCTATACGGGCATCCTGCCGCTCGACGCGCCGCGGCTGGCGCGCACCCAGGCTTCGCGTCGCTATGCGGAAGCTGAACTCCGCCCCCTGCCCGTCTCCGAGGCAGTTTACCACGGTCAACAACTGATGCAGATCGCTGAGGGCGGCACGCGACGCGAGTATCTGCGGCTGTCGCAATACATGCCCGAGGCCGACTGGACCGTGAACGTCCTGCTCGACACGGCGTCCGTCCGCACGCAGGCCCGCACGACGCTGGTCGCCGTCCTGCTCTTCATCTGCCTTGCCGCCCTCGCCGCCGCCATCCTCTGGCAACGCCGCGCCCGGGTGGTCGAGCGGTTGCGGCTTCAGGAGGAGGCACGCAACACGCTGGAGAAACGGGTGGAGGAACGCACCGCCGATCTTGCGCGCGTCAACGAGCAGATCGAGCTGGAGATCGCCGAACGGAGGCTCACGGAACAGGAGTTGCGCAAGACGCAGGCCGACCTTATCCAGGCGGGCAAGCTTGCCGGTCTTGGCCAGATGTCGGCCGCGCTGTCTCACGAGTTCAACCAGCCGCTCGCCGCCGCCAAGACCTATGCCGACAGCGCCGCCCTTCTCATCGATCGCGGCCGCGTGCCGGAAGCGCAGGACAACGTGCGGCGCATTTCAGCCCTCATCGACCGTATGGCCTCCATCAGCCGTCACCTGCGCAACTTTGCCCGCAAGCCGAACGAGAAGCTGGGTCCGGTTCCCCTCCCCGAAGTCATCGCCGACACGATGGAGATCGTCGCTCCGCGGCTGAAAGCGGCGGATGCGCGGCTTATGGTCGATCTGGAGCAAGAGGGGTTGGTGGTGCAGGCCGGGCCGGTGCGCCTGCAGCAGGTCCTCGTCAATATCATCAGCAATGCCGCGGACGCCGTCGAGGGGCTGGAGAACCGGGAAATCACGCTGTCGGCACGACGCGCGGGTGGACGCATTGCCATCGAGGTGAGCGACCGCGGGCCCGGCGTGCCGGCGGCCATTGCCGAGCGCATCTTCGATCCGTTCTTCACGACGAAGGGCGTTGGCCGCGGCCTCGGGCTCGGCCTTTCCATTTCCTACAACATTATCAAAGACTTCGGTGGGAGTCTCTCCGTCTCCGGTCGACCGGGCGTTGGCGCCGCCTTCCGCGTCGTGCTCGACAGCGCGGCAGAGGTGCAGGAGGCAGCGGAATGACGGATGCCCGCGTCCTCCTGATTGACGACGAGGAGGAGATGCGCCGGTCCACCGCGCAGGCGCTGGAGCTCTCCGGCCTCGATGTAACGACATTCTCCAGCGCGGAGCGGGTTTTGGAGCTGGTCGGCTACGCCTTCGCTGGTGTAGTCGTCAGTGATATCCGAATGCCCGGCATGGACGGCATGACGCTGCTCCAGCGCATTCGCGAGGTGGACCCGGAGGTGCCGGTGATCCTCGTCACGGGCCATGCGGATGTGCAGCTCGCCGTCAGCGCGATGCGTGCCGGCGTATACGACTTCATCGAAAAACCCTTCGCCGCGCAGCATCTGGCCGGCATTGCCCGGCGGGCAATGGAACGCCGCGCGCTTGTCCTCGACAACAGGCGCCTGCGCGCCGTTGCCGGCAAGCGGGACGATATCGAGGCCCGCCTGCCCGGCCGCACCCAGGTGATGGTCGACCTCCGCTATCGGCTTCGCGCCATCGGCGCGGCAGATGCCGATACGCTCATCATCGGCGAGACCGGCGTCGGCAAGGAGGTGGTCGCGCGGGCGATGCACGACATCAGCGCCCGCGCGAGCAAGCCATTCATCGCCATCAATTGCGCCGCGCTTCCGGAGAACCTCATTGAAAGCGAGCTCTTCGGCCATGAGATCGGCGCCTTTCCGGGGGCCCTCAGGCCGCGTTACGGCAAGTTCGAGCACGGCCGCGGCGGTACGATCCTGCTCGACGAGATCGGTTCCATGCCGGTGGATGTTCAGGCCAAATTCCTGCGTGTGCTACAGGAACGCGTCATCACGCGCCTCGGCTCGAACGAGGCCGTGCCGCTCGACGTGCGCTTTCTCGCGACCAGCAAGGTGGATCTGGCGCACGAGGTGGCGGCCGGGCGTTTCCGCGCGGACCTCTTCTACCGTCTCAATGTCGCGACGCTGCATGTGCCGTCGCTGGAGCAGCGGCGGGCGGATATCCCCCTCCTCTTCCTCCAGCTCGTGCGGGAGGCGGCGGCGCGCTACGGCCGCGCCGACGTCGAGGTGCCGGCGGAGCTGATCGCCGACGTCGCCGGCCGCTCCTGGCCGGGCAATGTGCGGGAGTTGCGCAATGCGGCCGACCGTTTCGTGCTCGGTCTCGACGGTGCGCCGGAGGAGGCCGGCGGCGACGGCGCTCCGCAGCGCCTGGCCGACAAGGTCGCCGCCTATGAGCGCGGCCTCATCGCCAGCGCTCTCGCCGCGCATGGCGGGAGCCTCAAGCCCGTCTACGAACAACTCGGCGTTTCCCGCAAGACGCTTTACGAGAAGATGCAGAAATACGGGCTCGACAGGAATCTCGGCACGGACTTGCTTCAGAGCGATCTGTAAGTTCCGATGGGTGGAAATCCACCCGTCCTTGCCGCCCTTTGTCCCCGCTTCCACCCATGGCAACCAGTTTACGGCGGTAAACTTGACGGGCTTCCGCCGTCGCCGCTTGTCTCGAATGTCCCATGCGTCACTGTCTTCCCAACCAGTACCGGCACGGGAGGAGCCATGCCGGCTGGTCGTTTCATCGGGAGGATTTGATGAAGAGCCTGAAGACCCTGTTCGGCGCCACGACCGTGCTTGCCGCAACGCTGCTTGCCACCTCGGCCCTTGGCCAGACCTATCCGGAGCGCACCATCACGATGGTCGTTCCCTTCTCCGCCGGCGGGCCGACCGATACGGTGACGCGCCTCGTGGCGGAAGCCATGTCGAAGGACCTCGGCCAGCAGATCGTCGTGGAGAATGTCGGCGGGGCCGGCGGAACGCTCGGCGCCGGCCGCGTGGCGAGTGCCGATCCGGACGGCTATACCCTGCTTCTCCACCATATCGGCATGGCGACGAGCGCGACGCTCTACCGCAAGCTCGCCTATGACACGCTGAACGCCTTCGAATATGTCGGCCTCGTCACCGAGGTGCCGATGACCATCGTGGCGCGCAAGGACTTCGAGCCGACCGACCTCAAGGGCCTGATCGACTACATGAAGGCCAACAAGGATACCGTCACAGTCGCCAATGCCGGCATCGGCGCAGCGTCGCACCTGTGCGGCATGATGCTGATGAGCGCGCTCGACACGCAGTTCACCACCGTTCCCTACAAGGGCACCGGCCCGGCCATGACGGACCTGCTCGGCGGCCAGGTCGACGTGATGTGTGACCAGACGACCAACACGACCAAGCAGATCCTCGGCGGCACGATCAAGGCCTATGCGGTGACCTCGCCGGCGCGCCTTTCCAACCTGCCCGACGTTCCGACGGCGGAAGAGGGCGGGCTTTCTGGATTCCAGATCGGCATCTGGCACGGCATCTACGCGCCGAAGGGCACGCCGAAGGACATTACCGAGCGCCTGTCGAAGTCTCTGCAGCTCGCGCTGAAGGACCCGAACGTCGTCGCGCGCTTCGCCGAGCTCGGCACGGCGCCGTCCTCCGAGGCCGACGCGACGCCGGATGGCCTCAAGACCAAGCTGGAAAGCGAAGTCGCACGCTGGAAGCCCGTCATCGAGGCCGCCGGCCAGTACGCCGACTGAGGCTTTGCTTCTGCCGGGCGGTGGCCACGCCGTCCGGTTTCCCGGCGAGGAGAGGGGACTTCATGAGACAGTTACAATTCGACACGACGAATGCGATATGCGGGATCACCCTCATCGCGCTCGGCGGCTTCTTCATCTATCAATGCCTCGGCCTGGAGCTGGGCACCGCGCTGCGTATGGGGCCGGGATACTTCCCGCTCATCCTCGCCGTCATCCTGGCTATTCTCGGTGTCGTGGTTCTGGTGCAGGCAACGCGCGTCAGCGGCGAGCCGATAGGGCCGATCGCGCTGCGCGGCATGCTCTTCATCCTGCCTGCGCCCGTCTTCTTCGGGCTCACGGTGCGCGGCCTCGGCTTCGTGCCGTCGCTGTTCTTCGCCGCTCTCATCGCCGCCTTCGCCTCCTCGCGCATGAAGCCCCTGATGGCTGTGGCGCTGGCGGCGGCCATCACGGTCTTCTCCGTGGCGGTGTTCAGCTATGCCCTCGGCCTGCCGTTCGAGCGGTTCGGCCCCTGGACGCGGCTTTAAGGGAGACGGCCATGGATCTCATCAGCAATCTCGCGCTCGGCTTCACGACCGCCGCTTCGCCCGCCAACCTTCTCTTCTGCCTCATCGGCGTCCTGCTCGGCACGCTGATCGGCGTCCTGCCCGGCATCGGGGCGACGGCGACCATCGCCATGCTCCTGCCGATCACCTTCCAACTCGAGCCGGTCTCCTCGCTGATCATGCTCGCCGGCATCTACTACGGCGCGCAGTACGGCGGCTCGACCACGGCGATCCTCATCAACATGCCGGGGGAGTCCTCGTCCGCCGTCACGGCGATCGACGGCTACCAGATGGCCCGCAAGGGGAGGGCAGGGGCGGCGCTCTCCATTGCCGCGCTCGGCTCCTTCTTCGCCGGCACGGTCTCCACCTTCCTCGTGGCGATCTTCGCGATCCCCTTGACCGGCATCGCGCTGAAATTCGGCGCGGCGGAGTATTTCTCCCTGATGGTGGTCGGCCTCGTCTCCTCCATCGCGCTCGCGCACGGCTCCATCGTCAAGGCGCTCGCCATGGTGGCCCTCGGCCTGCTGCTCGGGCTCGTCGGCACGGATATCTATACCGGCACGCCGCGTTTCACTCTCGGGATTCGTGAGTATTCCGATGGACTTAACTTCGTCGCCGTGGCGGTGGGCGTCTTCGGCATCGCCGAGATCCTGCGCAACCTCGAAGGGGAGAAATCGCGCAGCGTCCTGATGGCGAAGGTCTCCGGCCTCTGGCCGACGCGGGACGATTTCCGCCGCATGGTCGGGCCGGTGCTGCGCGGAACGGCCATCGGCTCGGCGCTCGGCATCCTGCCGGGGGGAGGGGCGATCCTCGCAGCCTTCGCCTCCTATACGGTCGAAAAGCGTGTTGCCGCCCGGCCGGAGGAGTTCGGCCAAGGAGCGATTGCGGGCGTCGCCGGGCCGGAGTCGGCCAACAATGCGGGCGCGCAGACATCGTTCATCCCCTTGCTTACGCTCGGTATTCCGGCAAACCCGGTCATGGCGCTGATGGTCGGGGCGATGATCATCCAGGGCATCGTTCCCGGTCCCAACGTGGCGGCCGAGCAGCCGACCCTCTTCTGGGGCATCATCGCCTCCATGTGGATCGGCAACCTGATGCTGGTCGTGCTGAACCTGCCGCTGATCGGCCTCTGGGTGAAGCTGCTGACGGTGCCCTACTACGTGCTCTTCCCGATCATCATGGCCTTCTGCTCGATCGGCGTCTACAGCGTGAACTCCAACGTCTACGACCTCTATGCGGTCGCGCTGTTCGGCCTCGGCGGCTATCTCCTCGTCAAGCTGCGCTGCGAGCCGGCGCCGCTGCTGCTCGGCTTCGTGCTGGGGCCGCTGCTGGAAGAGAACCTGCGGCGCGCCATGATCCTGTCGCGCGGCGACCCGACGACTTTCTTCACGCGCCCGATCAGCGCTGTGCTGCTGGCCATCGCGCTTGCGGTCCTGGTTGTCGTCTTCCTGCCGTCGGTCAAGGCGAAACGCGAGGAAGTCTTCCAGGAAGAAGAATAACGGAAGACACCTGCGGGGACGGAAGGGGTGGCGGCGGCGCGCCGCCCCTTCTGCGTTCAGGCGAGGGCGACGTTGACGCCTGCCGTCTTCAGCGCCGCGGCGATGTCGCGGGGCGGCGCCTTGTCGGTGAAAAGATCCGTGATGGCGCCGAAATCGCAGACGCGCACGAGCCCCTGCCGGCCGAACTTCGTATGGTCCGTGACGACGACGGCGCGCCGGCCCTGCGCAAGCACGGCGCGGGCGAATTCGGCTTCCTCCAGATCGTAGTCCATCACGCCGATGGCGGCGTCGATCGCCCCCGTCGAGATGACGGCGTGGCCGACCGTGAAATGGCTGATGAACTCGATGGCCGAGACGCCGAAGGCCGCGCCGTTGTCGCTGCGCAGCTCGCCGCCGGCCATGTAGACGCGGTTGTCGTTGACGGTCGAAAGCGTGCGGGCAATGTCGGAGGAATTGGTGACGACCGTCAGGCGCCGGTGGCCGAGCAGTTCGCGGGCAAGATAGCTCGTCGTCGTGCCGGTATCGAGCATGACCGAATCGCCGTCGCGGATCGTCGCTGCGACGGCGACGGCAATCGCCTTCTTCGCCTCGCTGTTTTCGCGCATGCGCTTTTCGAAGGGCGCTTCGCCGACGACGGAGGGCAGGGCCACCGCACCGTGCATCTTCACCACGGTCCCGTTCGTGGTCAGCGGCTTGATGTCCCGCCGCACGGTTTCCAGCGAGACGTCGAGCTGCCGTGCGAGGTCCGCGATGGTGACGGTGCCCTGCTGCTGCAGAAGCCGGAGAATATCGTTGTGGCGCTTGGAATGGTTCATGTCGTTCTGGCCCGGGAGCGGTCGCCTTCTTCATAATCCCTGACGGCGCGTCGCGCAAGAAAGCCGCAGAAACGGTCAGAAAAACAGAAAAAGCCACATTTGAGGATTGACAGCCGGTTTCTTCCGGCATGACATGAGCCCGGCCGCAGCCGGCAGGATAACCGACGAACGACGCCCGGAACAAGGGTGCGAAACGTCCCGGCAGCCGCTTTCGGGAGGAAGGCGATGGAGGGGCATGTCGAAGTCGGCCGCGCCGCGGAAGACCGCATCCGGGCGCTGCCCTGCTGGCGCGGGCGCATCGATATTGCGCCGCTGAAAGGCGGCATCAGCAATGAAAGCTATCTCGTGACGGACGGAGCCGGGCGGCATGTGGCGCGCTTCGGCCGGGATTATCCTTTTCACCACGTTTACCGCGACCGCGAGCTGATGACGGCGCGGGCGGCGCACGCGGCAGGCTTCGGGCCGGAAGTGCGCTATGCCGAGCCGGGCGTCATGGTCTCGGCCTATCTCGGCGCGAAAACCTATGAGGCAGGGGACGTCGCCGCGCAACGGCGGCGCGTGGCGGGCCTCCTCAGCCGCTTCCACACGCGGATGCCGGCCGAAGTGAGCGGCGCTGCCTTCCTCTTCTGGCCCTTCCATGTCGTGCGCGACTATGCGCGCACCCTTGCGGCCGGCGGCAGCCGCATGGCGGCGCACCTGCCGGCCTACCTGGCGCTTGCCGACGAGCTGGAGGCGGCACAGGCGCCGCTGCCCATCGTCTTCGGCCACAACGACCTCCTGCCCGCCAATATCCTCGACGATGGGCAGCGGCTCTGGCTGATCGATTTCGAATATGCCGGCTTTTCGACCGCCATGTTCGACCTTGCCGGCACCACCTCCAATGCCGGGCTCTCGCCGGAGGAGGCGGAGGATTTCCTTGCGGCCTATTTCGGCGGTGCGCCCGATCCGGCCATCCGCCGCGCCCATGCGGCCATGCAATGCGCCTCGCTGCTGCGCGAGGCGATGTGGAGCATGGTTTCCGAGCTGCACCTTGCCGCGCCCGGCGCCGATTACGTCGGCTACACGGCGGAGAACCTCGACCGCCTCGACAGGGCGCTCGACCATTACAGAACGACATACGGAAAGAACGCACAATGACCCTGCCATCCCATGCCGAGATCGTTGTCATCGGCGGCGGCATCATCGGCTGCTCGACGGCCTATCACCTGGCGCGCGATCACAAGGCGGACGTGGTGCTGCTGGAGCAGGGCACGCTGACCTCCGGCTCGACCTGGCATGCGGCGGGCCTCGTCGGCCAGCTCCGCTCCTCGGCCTCGATCACCCGCGTGCTGAAATATTCCGTCGACCTCTACAAGGGGCTGGAAGCCGAGACCGGCCTTGCCACCGGCTGGAAGATGACGGGGTGCCTGCGCCTTGCCACCAATGCCGACCGCTGGACGGAGTTCCGCCGCCTCGCCACGACGGCGAAGAGCTTCGGCATGGACATGCACCTCCTGACGCCCCGGGAGGTGAAGGCCATGTGGCCGCTGATGGAGGTGGACGACCTCGTCGGCGCGAGCTGGCTGCCGACGGACGGGCAGGCAAGCCCTTCCGACATCACCCAGTCGCTCGCCAAGGGCGCGCGCATGCATGGCGCGCGGATCGTCGAGAACGTGCGCGTCACGGGTTTCGAGATGGAAGACGGCCGCATCGTACGGGTGCGCACCACGCTCGGCGACATCGCCTGCGAGAAGGTCGTCAACTGCGCGGGCCAATGGGCGCGGCAGGTGGGCGCCATGGCGGGCATCAACGTGCCGCTCCAGCCCGTCAAGCACCAGTATATCGTCACGGAAAAGGTGCCGGGCCTTTCGACCGATGCGCCGACGATCCGCGATCCCGACCGCCGCACCTATTTCAAGGAGGAGGTGGGCGGCCTCGTCATGGGCGGCTACGAGCCGAACCCGCAGCCGTGGACGACCGGCGACGTGCCGGACGACTGGGCCTTCCGCCTCTTCGACGACGATTTCGACCATTTCGAGCAGCATATGGTCGAGGCCATCGCCCGCATTCCGGCGCTGGAGAAGGTCGGCGTCAAGCAGATGATCAACGGTCCGGAGAGCTTCACGCCGGACGGCAATTTCATCCTCGGCGTCGCGCCGGAATGTCGCAACATGTTCGTTGGCGCCGGCTTCAATGCCTTCGGCATCGCCTCGGGGGGAGGGGCGGGCTGGGTGCTGGCGCAATGGGTCGTCGACGGCGAGGCGCCGCTCGACCTCTGGGTGGTCGATATCCGCCGTTTTTCCGCCATGCACCGCGACCGGCAATGGGTGCTCGACCGCACGCTGGAAGCCTACGGCAAGCACTACACCATCGCCTTCCCGCACGAGGAATACGTAAGCGGCCGTCCCCGCCTCGTCTCGCCGCTTTATGAACGGCTGAAGGCGCACGGCGCCGTCTTCGGCTCGAAGCTCGGCTGGGAACGGCCGAACTGGTTCGCGCCGGACGGGACCGAGCCGAAGGACGTCTATTCCATGGGCCGGCAGAACTGGTTTTCCGCCGTCGGCGAGGAGCACCGCCATGTGCGCGAGGCCGTCGGTATCTTCGACCAGTCCTCCTTTGCCAAATACGAGATGGCCGGGCCGGATGCCGGCAAGGCGCTCGACTGGATCTGCGCCAACGACGTCGCCAGGCCGGCCGGCCGCCTCACCTACACCCAGCTTCTCAACAGCCGGGGCGGCATCGAGGCGGACCTGACGGTGGCACGGCTTTCCGACGACAGGTTCTATATCGTCACGGGTACGGGCTTCCGCACCCACGACCTCGGCTGGATCGCCGACCACGTTCCCGCCGGCCTCGACGTTACGCTCACCGACGTGACGGAGGACTTCGGCACGCTCTCGCTGATGGGGCCGAAGGCGCGCGACGTGCTCGCCGCCGTGACGGAGGCGGACGTCTCGAATGCCGGCTTCCCCTTCGGCCATGTGCGCGAGATCGCCATTGCCGGCGAGAGGGTGCGGGCACTCCGCGTCACCTATGTCGGCGAGCTCGGCTGGGAGCTGCATGTGCCGATCGGCGCCACGGGCGTCGTCTTCGACGCGCTGATGGCGGCGGGCGCGCCCTTCGGCATCCGCCCGGTCGGCTACCGCGCGCTGGAATCGTTGCGCCTCGAAAAGGGCTATCGCGCCTGGGGCTCGGACATCACGCCGAACGACACGCCTTTCGAAGCCGGCCTCGGCTGGGCGGTGAAGCTGCGCAAGGACACGGATTTCCTCGGCCGCTCGGCGCTGGAAGGCGCAAAGGACGAGCCGCGCCGCAAGGCCTTCGCCGGCTTCACCGTGGACGATCCCGAGATCGTCCTCGTCGGCCGGGAGACGATCCTGCGCGACGGCGAGCCCGTCGGCTATCTCACCAGCGGCGGCTACGGCTATACGCTCGCAAAGAACATCGGCTACGGCTATGTGCGCCGGGCCGAGGGGATCGACGACGCCTTCTTGAGGAGCGGCCGCTACGAGCTGGTCGTCGCCATGGAGCGCACGCCAGCGACGATCCACCTGGAACCGCTCTACGATCCCGCCGGCGTGAGGGTGAAGGGCTAAGCGGGCTCGCAGGCGCGTTCCAACGCCTTCAGCATCGTCCGCTCGGCAAGGTTCAGGTAGGTCTCCATCTCGGCCGCGGCGTCGTGCGGCAGGCCCGCCTCGAGGCGCGCCACGATGGTCTCGTTCATCTCCACGAAGGGCGCATGCAGGTTTTCCGGGTCGTTGAGAAGGCCGAAGCACAGCCGCAGCTCGGCGGAGATGCGCTCGTAGAATTCGTTGAGCCGGGCGCTGTCGGCAAGGTCGACGACAGCGGCATGGAAGGCCATGTTGGCGCTGCCGACGCCGGCCCAGTCCTGCCGGTCGCGCGTGACGCGTCCCCGGTCCGCCGTCTCGCGCATGACCCTGATCGCCGGATGCTGCCCCCAGGCCTGACGCAGCGCGCCGCATTCCAGCATGCGCCGCACGCGGTATATGTCGATGATGGAGGCCATGGTGGGAACAGCGACGAAGACGCCGCGATTGGCCTCGTGACGCAGGAGCCCGTCCTTGGTGAGCAGGCGGAAGGCCTCGCGGAGCGAATTGCGCGAAACGTCGAAACGCTCGCTGAAGGCGGCTTCCGACAGGCGCTGGCCGGGGGTAAGCTCGCCGGAGATCAGCAGCGCGCGAATGCGCCGCGCCAGCCGGTCGGCGAGCGACATTCCATCTGCATCCTCGGTCATGTCGGTCTCCGCGCCACGTTCCCGACCGCTCTAGCACGAATGGGCGAGGACCGGAACAAGGGAGGATCGCGAGATATTGTTGAACAATATTGACATTCTTGTCAGGCAATGCATGATCCAGCGACCCCAAAGACGGCCGGAAGGAGACGAGAAATGGCAGCGATCGATCTCAACAGCGATCTGGGCGAAAGCTACGGCGCCTGGCGCATGGGCGACGACAAGGCCATGCTCGCCGTCGTCTCCTCGGCCAATGTCGCCTGCGGCTTCCATGCTGGCGATCCGGCGGGCATCTATCGCACGGTGAAGGCGGCGGCGGAAAACGGCGTCGTCATCGGCGCCCACGTTTCCTATCCCGACCGGGTCGGCTTCGGCCGGCGCGACCTCGACGCGACCCCCGAGGAGCTGATTGCCGACGTGATCTACCAGATCGGTGCGCTGAAGGGCGTCGCCGCGGCTGCCGGAACGACGGTGCGCTATGTCAAGCCGCACGGCGCGCTCTACAACCGCATCGCCTACGACGCCCGGCAGGGACAGGCGGTGATCGACGGCATCAAGGCGGTCGATCCCTCGCTCGTCCTGATGGGCCTTGCCAATGCGCCGATCCTCGACCTTGCACGCCGCGCAGGCCTTGCCGTCGTCGCCGAGGCCTTCGCCGACCGGGCCTATACGCCGAAGGGAGAGCTGGTCTCCCGCCGCGAGGCGGGCTCCGTGCTGCACGACGCGAAGGTGATCGCCGACCGCATGGTCGGCCTTGCCCGGAGCGGCACGCTGGAGGCCATCGACGGCAGCACGATCCGCGTCGAGGCGCAGTCGATCTGCGTGCATGGCGACAGCCCTGGCGCCGTCGCCATCGCCGAGGAAATCCGCCGCCGCTTCACGGCCGAGGGCATCGCCATCCGCTCCTTCGCCGGTTGAAGGCGATGCGCTTCCTTCCCGTCAGCCTGGACACGATCCTCGTCGAGCTTGCCGGTCTCGACGAGACGCTGGCGCTCTTCGCCTCGCTTGAGGCCGTCCCCGTGGCGGGCATCGTCGAAACGGTGCCGGCCGCCCGCACGCTGATGGTCCGCTTCCGCCCGGAACGGCTGACGCCGGAGGCGCTGGCGGCAAGCCTTGCCACCCGCGACCTTTCCGCCAAAGCCGCGCCCTCGGAGCATCTGGTGGAGATCCCGGTGCGCTATGACGGGGAAGACCTGGGCGACGTCGCGGAATTGACGGGCCTTACCGTGGCGGAGGTCGTCCGGCGCCATACGGAGAGCGAATTCACCGTCGCCTTCTGCGGCTTCGCGCCGGGCTTCGGCTATCTCGTCGGCGGCGATCCGGCCTTGCATGTGCCGCGCCGCAGGAGCCCGCGCACCCGCATTCCTGCCGGCTCGGTGGCGCTTGCCGGTGCCTTCAGCGGCGTCTACCCGCAGGCAAGCCCCGGCGGCTGGCAGATCATCGGCACGACCCCGCTGAAGATGTGGGACATCACGCGCGATCCCGGTTCGCTGTTCCAGCCCGGCTATCGCGTGCGCTTCTTCGACATGGAAAAATCCGGCAGGACCGTCAGCCTTCCCGCGCCCACCGTCCGCCCCGCGCGCACGGTCCCGGCCGATGCCCCGCAGTTCACGGTGCTGGCCGCGCCCATGCCCGCGCTCTTCCAGGACCTCGGCCGCTTCGGCCAGACGGGGCAGGGGGTCTCCGCCTCCGGCGCGCTCGACCGCGGCGCCTTGAACGCGGCCAACCGCATCGTCGGCAATCCGGTCAATACGCCCTGTCTCGAACTCACCCTCGGCGGCTTTTCCTTCGAGAGCAATTGCCGCGCCGTGGTCGGCCTTGCCGGCGCACCGTCCCTCGTCATGGTGCGCGATGCCGCCGGCCGGACTCACGATCATCCGGCCTTCCGGCCCATCGCGCTGGAGCCGGGCGATGTCGTGACCGTCGACCATCCGAAACGGGGCACGCGCGCCTATCTTTCCGTGCGCGGCGGCTTCGACGTGGCGCCGGTGCTGGGAAGCGCGGCGACCGATACGCTCGCCGTCGTCGGGCCCGAGCCGGTGACGGCCGGGAGCGTGCTTGTCCTGCGCGGCGGGGACGGGCTCTCCAGCGTTTCCATGGACGAGCTTGCCGCCTTCGATCCGCCGGCTGCCGGCGAGGTGGTGACGCTCGATGTGGTGCTCGGGCCCCGCACCGACTGGTTCACGCAAAAGGGCATCGAGACGCTGGCGGGCCAGCTCTGGCAGGTAACGCCGCAGTCGAACCGCGTCGGCATCCGCCTTGCCGGCGACGTGCCGCTGGAGCGCAGGGACAGCGCCGAACTGCCGAGCGAGGGCACGGCGACGGGCGCAATTCAGGTGCCGCACAGCGGCCAGCCCGTGCTTTTCCTCGCCGACCATCCGCTGACCGGCGGCTATCCCGTCATCGGTACGGTCGCGGACCACCATCTCGATCTTGCCGGCCAGATCCCCGTGAACGCCCGCATCCGTTTCCGCCCCATCGCGCCCTTTGCCGAGATCGGCGCCAGGAGAGAGCCATGAAGAAAGTGCTGATCGCCAATCGCGGCGAGATCGCCGTGCGTATCCTGCGCGCCTGCCGGGATTACGGCCTGCAGTCGGTCGCCGTCTATGCCGACCCGGATGCGGACGCGCTCTTCGTGCGCCTTGCCGACGAGGCCTATGGGCTTGGCGGCATGCGCCCGGCGGAAACGTATCTCGACATCGAAAAGCTGATCGCCATTGCGAACCGATCGGGCGCGGATGCGGTGCATCCGGGCTACGGCTTCCTTTCCGAACGGGCGGAATTCGCCCGCGCCGTCATCGATGCCGGTCTTGTCTGGATCGGCCCGGACCCTCAGGTGATCGAGGCGCTGGGCGACAAGGTCGAGGCGCGGCGCATCGCGGCGAGCGTCGGCGCGCCGCTCGTCGCCGGCAGCGACGGGCCGGTTTCATCGGCGGCCGAGGTGATCGCCTTCGCCGAGCGGCACGGCCTGCCGGTCGCCATCAAGGCGGCGCATGGCGGCGGCGGACGGGGCCTCAAGGTGGCCTGGAAGCTGGAAGAGGCCGCCGATCTCTACGAATCCGCCGTGCGCGAGGCGACGGCCGCCTTCGGCCGCGGCGAATGCTTCCTCGAACGTTTCCTCGACCGGCCGCGCCATATCGAGGCGCAGGTGCTCGCGGACCGTCACGGCAACGTGCTGGTGCTGGGCACCCGCGACTGCTCGCTGCAACGGCGCAACCAGAAGCTCATCGAGGAGGCGCCCGCGCCCTTTCTTTCCGCCGATCAGCGCGAAAGTATCCATTCGGCGGCCAAAGCTATCTGCGCGGCGGCCGGGTATTGCGGCGCAGGCACGGTGGAATTTCTGCTCGGCGCGGACGGCACCATCTCCTTCCTCGAGGTGAACACCCGCCTTCAGGTCGAGCATCCCGTCACGGAGGAGACGACCGGCATCGACCTCGTCGTCGAGCAGTTCCGCATTGCCGAGGGCCTGCCGCTCCGCCTCGACGAAACGCCCGCGCCGCGCGGCCATTCCATCGAGTTCCGCATCAATGCGGAAGACCCCGGCCGCGGCTTCCTGCCGACGCCGGGCAGGGTCATCACCTTCGACCCTCCGTCCGGCCCGGGCGTGCGCCTCGACAGCGGCGTTGCCGCCGGCTCGACGGTGCCGGGCGTCTTCGATTCGCTGATGGCCAAGCTGATCGTCACCGGCGCGACGCGCGAGGAGGCGCTCTGCCGCGCCCGCCGCGCGCTCGCCGAATTCCGCATCGAGGGCGTGGCGAGCGTCCTGCCCTTCCACCGCGCGGCCGTCGACAGCGCGGATTTCACCGGCCGGGACGGGTTTAGGGTCCATACCCGCTGGATCGAGACGGATTTCACCGAAATGCCGGACGCCATGGCCCGGCCGGAGCCGGTCGGGGACGCCGGGATGGTCCGCACCCATATCGAGATCGACGGCAGGCGGGTCTCGCTCGCCCTGCCGGCGCTCCTCCTCGCAGGGCTCGGCGCGGCCGGGGAGGGGAGGGCTCCCGCCCCCGCTTCCGGCATAGCGGCGCAGGACGCCATTCCCGCTCCTGTCTCCGGCACCCTGCAGGCCTTCCGCATTGCCGATGGTGCGACCGTTGCCGCGGGCGACCTCGTGGCGGTGATGGAGGCGATGAAGATGGAAACGCAGATTCTTGCGCCGAAGGCCGGGCGGCTTCGGTTCCGGGTGAAGGAAGGCGACTACGTTCAGGCCGGCGATGCGCTGATGGCGTTCGAGGGCTGAACCGTCTACGATGCGGCAATCGCGGAAAGAGGGAGTGTCCGCAATGCGCAATGTCACCGTGGCCGCCACGCAGATGGCCTGCATCTGGGACGAGAAGGCCAATATCGAACGGGCCGAACGGCTGGTGCGCGCGGCGAAGGAGAAGGGCGCGGATCTCGTGCTGATCCAGGAACTCTTCGCCGCGCCCTATTTCTGCCAGGACCAGATCCACGATTTCTTCGCGCTCGCCCAGCCTTTCGAAGGCAATACGCTGATCGCGCATTTCGCGCGGCTTGCCGCCGAGCTCGGCGTGGTGCTGCCGGTGAGCTATTTCGAGCGCGCGGGGCAGGCCTATTTCAACAGCCTCGCGGTGATCGACGCGGACGGCAAGGTGCTCGGCAACTACCGCAAGAGCCATATACCGGACGGACCCGGCTATACGGAGAAATTCTATTTCTCGCCGGGCGATACCGGCTTCAAGGTCTGGCAGACGCGGGCGGGCTGTATCGGCGTCGGCATCTGCTGGGACCAATGGTTCCCGGAGGCCGCCCGCTCCATGGCCCTGCAGGGCGCGGAAATCCTGCTCTATCCGACGGCCATCGGCTCCGAGCCGCACGATCCGCAGCTCGATTCCTCCGGCCACTGGCAACGCGTCATGCAGGGCCATGCAGCCGCGAACCTGATGCCGCTGGTCGCTTCGAACCGGATCGGCACGGAGGAGGGGCGGAACGGCACTGAGATCACCTTCTACGGCTCGTCCTTTATCGCCGATCCGACCGGCGCCAAGGTAGCCGAAGCCGACCGGGTAACGCAGAGCGTGCTGACGGCGACCTTCGACCTCGACGCGATCGCCCACCAGCGCCGTTCCTGGGGCCTTTTCCGCGACCGCCGGCCGGAACTCTACGGCCGGCTTGCCACGCTTGACGGGCGCACGGAGGCCGCGGTTCGCTGAGTGCTACATGGCGTGGCCACCGATGACGCCGAGCGCTCCGGCCGCCATCCATGCCGCCATGGCGACCATCATCAGGTTCTCCGTCAACGAGACGAAGCCGAGCGGCACGTTGCTGGAGCCGCCGACGCAGGCGCATTTCAGTTCGCGCCGGTCGATATAGACCGCCTTGAACACCGAGACCGCGCCGATGGTGCCGATGAAGAGGGCGATGGGCACCGACAGCCAGGTGAACGCACCTGCCGCCATCAAGATGCCGGCAAGGCCTTCCGCATAGGGGTAGATGTAGCCATAGGGTACCCAGCGCTTTGCCAGGAGGTCGTAGTTGAGGAACATGGTCGAGAAGGTCTCGACGTTCTGGAGCTTCTGCATGGCGAGCGCCACCATGGAGAAGGCGATGAACCATTCGGCCGCGCGAAGGGTGAACGGCGAGCCGCTTGAGGCGAAGCTCGCGGCCATTGCGGTGAGCGCCATCAACGCGAAGAGCACGACGACCGGGCGGTAGCTCGTCGCCTTGGGGTCGGCGACGGGCTTGCCGAGAAAGCGGCGCAGATCGTCGTAGCCGCCGATGCGCGCCCCGTCGATGAAGACCTGCGGCGTGGTTTCGACCTCATGCTCGGCCTTGAAGGCATCGGTTTCCGCGCGGCTCTTCAGGTGCCGGTCGTCGACCGTATAGCCGGAGCGGCGCAGGAGGTCCTTCGCCTTCAGCCCGTAAGGGCAGGTGTGGCTCGGCATCACCATGCGGTAGAGGATGGCCTTGCGGCCGGTGGAAGTCCGGGTCCTGTCCAACATCTCACGTCTCCTGTCTTGTGAAATCGTTGGCAAGACCATAAGTTCCGTACCATGGTACGGAGTCAACACCTCGAAGACTTGACGATCGGAAAATTCGCCGCGGCCGCGGATGTCGGCGTCGAGACGGTGCGTTTCTACCAGCGCCGGGGCCTGCTTTCGACGCCGCGGCGCATCGACGGCATCCGCCGCTACGGTTCCGCAGACGTCGCGCGCCTGCGCTTCATCCGCCAGGCGCAGGCGGCGGGCTTCACGCTGGAGGAAATCCGGCGCCTGCTCGATCTCGATTCCGGCGAGGACCGGGCGACGGTGCGGGAGATGGCGGCAAAGCGCCTTGCCGAGCTCGACGCACGCATGGAGGCCCTGCAGCAGGCAAGGAGCTCACTGCAGACGCTCGTCTCGGAATGCGCGGTGGGCAGGACGGGGCCGTGCCCCATCCTGAAGTCCTTCGAGGCCTGAGCCGGCGGATACCGGCTCAGATTTCCAGATAGGACGAGATGATCGCCGCGACGTCGGATTGCGGGTCGCTTTCCGTCTGGACCTCGTCCGCCGCGGGCGCGACGATGGCGCCGGTGCTCGACACGCTGAAGGCCGAGACGCCGGAGGCCTGCGGCAGGGCGGCGATCTGCGAGGAGGTCATCGAGGCGAGCTGGCCCGGGGTGAAGGCGCCCGCCTGCTCGACCGTGAGGCCGGCGAGGGCCGCCGTATGCAGGCCCGATATCGCCTCCGACCCCAGCGCCAGGATCTGGTCGACGGAAAGGGCGTTGAGGTCGTCGGAGCCGAGCGCGGCCGCCTGCGTGGCGGTCAGCGCGCCGACCTGCTCGACCGAGAGGGCGCTGACCTGGCTGGAACTCAGGGCGCCCATCTGGCCATAGGTGAGGGCGGCGATCTGGCTGGTCGAAAGGGCGGCGATGCTCTCCGTCGACAGCGATCCCATGACGGCCGTCGGCAGGCCCCGGATCGCCCCGATGCCGAATGCCGCCAGTTCTTCCGTCGAGATGGTCTGCATCTGCGCCGTCGTCAGGCCGGCAACGCCCGGCTGGGTGAGCGCCCCGATCTGGGCAAGCGAGAGCGCCTCCACCTGGTCGGTGCTGAGGGCGGCGACCTGCGCGCTGCTGAGGCCGGCGATTTGCCCGGTGCCGAGCGCGGCGATCTCGGCTTCCGAGAGCGTAGCGAGATAGGCGGGCGGGAGGCCCTTGATCGCCGCGCCGCCGATGGCGGCGAGCTTGGCGGGCGTCAGGGTATCGAGCGCCTGGCTGGAAAGTCCGCCGAGCGCGGCGGCGCTAAGCGCCGCGATCTGGCTCGTCGAGAGTGCATCGGCCTGTGCGAGGGTGAGGCCGGACGCCTGCAGGCCGGTAAGGCCGGCAAGGCCGCCCGGGCTGAGGGCCGCGATCTGCTTTGCCGTCAGGGCCGCGATATCCGCCACGCCGAGCGCGGCCACCTGACGGGAGGTGAGAGCCGCGACCTGGCTCGTCGAGAGCGCTGCGACCTGCGCGGTGGAAAGGGCCGCGATCTGGCCCGTCGTCATGCCGCCGATGCCGGCGGGGCTGAGCGCCTCGATCTGCTCCGGCGTGAAGCCGGAAAGGATCGCCGACGACAGGCCCGCCATGGCCGAGGAGCTGATCGCCGCGATCTCGGCGGTCGTGAAGAGCGCGATGTCGTCGGCATCGAGCGCACTGACCTGCTGGGAGGTGAGCGCGCCGATCTGCGTTGCCGTCAGCGCCTCGATCTGATCGGCGCTGAGCGCGGCGATCTGGCTGGTGGAGAGGCCGGAAATGCCGCCCGTGCCGAGGGCGGCGATCTGGCCTGTGGAGAGGCCGGCGAGCGTGGCGGTCGAAAGGCCGACGATGGATCGCGAGCCGATCGCCGCCATGTCGGCGGTGGAGAACAGGGCGATCTCGGCGGAGCTGAAGGCTGCGAGCTGCTGCGAGGTGAGCGCGCCGACCTGCGCTGCCGTCAGCGCCTCGGCCTGCTCGCTGGAAAGGGCGGCGATCTGGCCGGTGGAAAGGGCGGCGATGCCGTCGGTGCCGATCGCTGCGATCTGTGCGGTGGAAAGGGCGGCAAGGTCGTTCGCATCGAGCGCGCCGATCTGAACGGAGCCGAGAGCCGCCATCTGGCTGCTCGTCAGGGCTTCGAGCTGGCCGCTGCCAAGAGCGTCGATCTGCGCGCTGGTGAGGCCCGCGACGGCAAGCGCGGCGACCTGCGCGTGGCTGAGGCTTGCCACGGCCGCCGTCGTGAGGCCGCCGACCGCCCGCGAATCGATGGCGGCGATGTCGGCGGGCGAGAAGGCCTGAAGGCTTCCGGTGCCGAGGGCGGCGACCTGCGCCGAGGTCAGCGCGGCGACCTGCGTGGTGGTCAGCGCCTCGGCCTGCGCGGTGGAAAGGGCCGCGATCTGATCCGTCGTCAGGCCGGCGATGCCCGCCGAGCCGAGGGCCGCGATCTTCGTCGGCGAAAGCGCGGCGATGCCGTCCGTGCCGAGCGCAGCCACCTGTTTCGAGCCGAGGGCCGCTATCTGCGCCGTTGTCAGGCCCGCGATCTGCGCGCTGGAGAGCACGTTGATCTGGGCGCTCGTCATGCCGGCAAGGCCGGTCGGTCCGAGGGAGGCGATCTGCTCCGTCGTCAACGAGGCGAGCACGTCGGTCGAAAGGCCCGACATGGCGCCCGAGCTGATCGCCGCCATGTCGGCCGTGGAGAAGGTGTCGATGTCGTCCTTGCCGAGGGCTGCGATCTGCCGCGAATTGAGCGCGGCGACCTGCGTGGGGGTCAGCGCTTCGGCCTGTGCGGTGGAAAGGGCTGCGATCTGGTCGGTCGAAAGGCCGGCGATGGCCGCGTTGGAGAGCGCGGCGACCTGGGACGGCGTCAGGGATGCGATGTATTCGGTGCCGAGATTGGCGATCTGGCGCGCACCGAGCGCGGCCACCTGCGTGGGCGTCAGCGAATCGAGCTGCTCGCTGGTGAGCGCGACGATCTGCCGGGAGGTGAGGCCGGTGATGGCGCCCGTGCTGAGGGCGGCGATCTGCGCGGTCGAAAGGGAGGCGATGGCTTCGCTCGAAAGCCCCGCGATGGCATCCGAGCCGATGGCGGCGATATCGCGGGTCGAGAAGGTGGCGATCTCCTCGATGGAGAAGGCGGAAAGCTGCGTGGAGCTGAGCGCGCGGGTCTGGTCGGAGGTCAGCGCCTCGGCCTGCGCGGTGGAAAGGGCGGCGATCTGGCCGGTGGTGAGGCCGGGGATGCCCGCGGTGCTGATGGCGGCGATCTGTGCCGTCGAGAGCGCGGCGATGGTGTCCGTCGAAAGGCCGGCGATCGCGCCCGCGCCGATGGCGGCGATCTCCTGGGTGGAGAAGGTCGCGACATCGTCGGCGCCGAGGGCGGCGAGCTGCGTGGAGCTGAAGGCGGCGATCTGCGTGCGGTTGAGGGCCTGGGCCTGCGTGGTGGTAAGCGCCTGGAGCTGTTGCGTGGTCATCGCGGCGATGGCGGACGCGCTGATGGCGGCGATCTGCGCGGTCGAGAGCGAGGCGATCGTCGCCGGCGAGAGGCCGGCAATCGCATCTGCGCTGATCATCGAGATATCCTTCGTGGAGAAGGCGGCGATGTCGTCGGTGCCGAGCTCGGCGATCTGCCTGGACGTGAGCGAGCCGACCTGGACGGCCGTCAGCGCCTCGGCCTGCGCGGTGCTCATCGCCGCGATCTGCTGCGAGGTGAAGCCGGTGATGCTGCCCGCGTTGAAGGCGGCGATCTGCATCGTCGTCAGCATGCCGATCTGGTCGGTGCCGAAGGCGGGAACCTGCGAGGAGGTGAGGGCGGCGATCTGGTTGCTGCGGAGCGCCCCGATCTGGCTGCTGTCGAGGGTGGCGATCTGGCCGGAGGTGAGGCCGGCGATGCCAGCGGCGCTGAGCGCGGCCATCTGCGTCGTGGAGAGCGCCGCGATGTCGCCGGTGGTGAGCGCTGCGATCTGGCCGGAGGTGAGGGCGGCGATCTGTCCGGTCGTCAGTGCCGCGACCTGGTCGGTCTGCAGGGCGGCGATCTGGCCGGTGGAGAGCCCGGCGATGGCCGACGCACGCAACGCCGCGAGCTGGGCCGAGCTGAGCACGGTGACGTCATGCTCGAGTGCGGCGGCCTGCGCGGCCGTCAGGGCCGCGATCTGCGCGGTGGAAAGCTCGCCGACCTGCGTGGAGCTCAGCGCCTCGATCTGGCCTGTCGTGAGGCCTGAGAAGGCGCTGGTGGTGAGCGCGCCGATCTGTTCGGAGGTGAGCGATGTGAAGACGTCGGGATCGAGACCCGTGACGGCGCGATTGCTGAGGGCCGCGATCTGCGCGTTGGAAAGCGCCTGCATGTCCTGGGTGGTGAGGACCGCGGTCTGCACGGAGGTGAGGCCGCTGATCTGGCTCGTCGAGAATGCGGCAAGCTGGCTCGTCGACAGCGCCTCGATCTGCTCGGCCGTCATCCCGGCGAGCGTGTTGCGGTTGACGGCGGCGATCTGTGCGGTGGAAAGGCCGGCGAGGGCGGCCGGATCCAGCCCCGCGATGGCCTTGTTGGAGATCGCCGCGACGGCCGTGGTGGAAAGGACCGCAAGATCGGCCGAGGTGAGGGCGGAAAGCTGCGTCGCGGTGAGGGCCTTGACCTGCGCGGTGGAAAGCGAGGCGACCTGGGTCGTGGTGAGGGCGCCGATCTGGTCGGCCGTCAGCCCGCCGATCAGGTTGGCGCCGATGGCGGTGATCTGCGCGGTGGTGAGCGAGGCGACGAAAGCGGTGTCGAGCCCGGCAAGCTGCGTCAGCGTCAGGTTGCCGATCTGCGCGGTGGTGAAGGCCGCGATCTGGCTTGCCGAAAGCGCGGCAAGGCTTTCCCTGTCGAGGCCCGGGATGGATTTCGAGTTGATCGCGGCGATGTCGTCGGTGGAGAAGGTGGCGATGCCGTCGGGACCGAGCGCCATGATCTGGCTGGAGCTCATGCCGCGGATCTGGTCCGGGTTGAAGGCCTCGATCTGCGCGGGGGTCAGGGCGTCGAGCTGGACCGTGGTGAGGCCCGCGATGGCGTTCGAACCGAGAAGCGAGATCTGTTCCGTGGTAAGGGCCGCGATGGCGTATGTCGGCAGGCCCGACATGCCCTTGCTCGAAAGGGCGGCGATCTGCTGCGCGGAGAGCGCGGCGAGCGCCGCCGTGTTGAGGCCGGCGACCTGCGCGGCGCTGAGGGCCCCGACCTGCGCGGTGGAAAGATTGCCGATCAGGTTGGAGCCGATGGTATACATCTGGATCGGCGTGAAGCCCGCAAGGCCGGCAAGGCTGAAGGCGGCGAGCTGATTGCCGGTAAGGCCCGCGATGGCCTCGGTGCGGATGCCCGAAATGGCCCGGCTCGTCAGGGCGGCGATATCGGCGCTGGAGAAGGTCGTGAACGCTTCCGGCGCCATGGCGGCGATCTGCGCGGCATTCAGATATCGAACCTGCGCCGGCGTGAAGGCCTCGACCTGGTCGAGGCCGAGGGCGGCGATGTGCGCGGACTTGAGGGCGGTGATCTGGCCGGATGTCAGCGCGGCGACCTGCCCGGTGCTGAGGGCGGTGATCACGTCGGTGCCGAGGGCGGCGATGGCACTGTTCTGGATGGCCGCGATATCGGTGCTGGAAAAGCCCTCGAAGGAGGCCGGGCTGAGGGCGCCGATCTGCCCCGCCGTCATCGCCCTGATCTGGCTCGGGCCGAGCGCGGCCGCCTGCTCGACGTCGAACTGGCTGACCTGTGCGGTCGAAAGGCCGCTGATGGACTTCACGTTCAGCGCGGCGACCTGCGCAGTCGTAAGGTTGGCGATGGTGCCGGTGCCGAGGCCGGACAGTGCATTCGCCGAGAAGGCGGCGATGTCGGCCGGCGAGAAGGCCGCGATGGTCTCGGAATTGATGGCGCTGGTCTGCGCGGCGGTGAAGGACTTGACCTGCGTGGGCGAGAAGGCATCGAGCTGCGAAAGGTCCAGCGCGCCGATCTGCGCCGCGGTCAGGCCCCGCACCGCGTTGGCGTTGATCATGGCGATCTGGCCGACGGAGAAGGAGGATAGGTTTTCCGGGCTGAAGGCCGCGATCTGCCGCGCGTCGAACGCGTTCACCTGGGTCGGCGTCATCGCCTGGACCTGCTCGGGCGTCAGCACGGCGATCTGCGCGGGGGTGAGCCCCCGCACGGCCTTGGGCGCGATGGCGGCGATGCTTGCGTTCGAGAGCCCCTTGATGGCCTCGATGCTGAGGGCGCTGATCTGGGCCGCGCTTATCGAGCCGATCTGCGCGGGCGTCAGGGAATCGACCTGCTCGGGCGAAAGGGCTGCGACCTGTGCAGCGGTGAGGCCTTCGACCGTCTTCAGCGACAGGGCGGCGATCTGGTCTTCGGACAGCGAGCCGATCATGTCGGCCTTGAGGCCGGAGACGGCCCGCGAGGAGATCGCGGCGATATCCGCAAGCGAGAAGGTGGCAAGGCCCTGGGTGCCGAGGGCGGCGATCTGCTGGGCGTTGAGGGCCGCGACCTGCAGGGGCGTCAGCGCCTCCACTTGCGACGTGCCGAGCGCCGTCATCTGCGTGGACGAGAAGCCGGTGATCGCGCTGGTGCTGAGGGCCGCGATCTGCGCTTCGGAGAAGGCGGAGATGGCGGCGGCGCTGAGGGCGCCGATCTGCGACGACGTGAGAAGGGCGACCTGCGCGGTCGTGAGTGCCGCGATCTGGTCCGATGTGAGGGCATCCGCCTGCGTGCGGCTGAGGCCGGCGACGGTCAGCGGCGCCAGCGCGCTGATCTGCACGGTGGAAAGGCCGGCAAGGACCGCAGGGCTGAGGCCCTGCACGGCCTTGTAGCTGATCGCCGCCATGTCCTCGGTGGAGAAGGCGGCAAGGTCTTCGGGATCGAGCGCGGCAAGCTGGGCGGCGCTGAGGGCCTTGACCTGCGCGGCCGTCAGGGCCTCCGCCTGGTCGGAGGAAAGCCCTTTCACCTGACCTGTTGTGAGGCTCGAGACCTGATTGGTCGTCAGGCTTTCGATGGCATATTTGTCGAGCGCGCCGATCTGCTCCAGCGACAGGCCGATGATGGCGCCCTGCGTGATCGCGCCGATCTGCCCGGAATTGAGGATGCCGATGTCCTCCGTTTCCAGCGCGGCGATCTGCGAGGAGGAAAAGGCGTTGATCTGGCCGGTGGAAAGCGATGCCACGTCCTCCGTCGTCCAGTCCTTGATGGCGGCCGCCGAGAGCAGCTTGATCTGGCTGATGCTGAGGGAGGAAACGATCGACGTCATGGGCAAAGTCCTGAAATAGGAAAACGAAAGAACAAAAATCCACGGGTTCGGCAGATTGCTCGATACAGGGGTGAGCTTGTCCGAGCCTGAAGCCCGGCGGAGTTTGTGCCGAAGGTGGGAAAAGTGTGTTCTGTCGCGCGCTTGCCGCCAGGCCGGAAATGCCCTGCCCGAAAAGGAAACGCCGCGGAATGGCTTCCGCGGCGTTTTCGTCAGCGCCAGCCGAGGGCCGGCGCGACGTGCTTCAGGATCGCCTCGATGACATGGGCGTTGTATTCGACGCCGAGCTGGTTCGGCACGGTCAGGAGCAGCGTGTCGGCCTCGCGGATCGCCTCGTCGGCGGCAAGCTGGTCGATCAGCTTGTCCGGCTCGTCGGCATAGGAACGCCCGAAGATCGCGCGGGTCTTGTCGTCGATGAAGCCGATCGAATCCTGCTCCTTGCCGCCGCGGCCGAAATAGGCCCGGTCGCGGTCGTCGACGAGGGCGAAGATGCTGCGGCTCACGGACACCCGCGGCGTGCGGCTGTGGCCCGCTTCCTTCCAGGCCTCGCGATAGGCGCGGATCTGTGCCGCCTGCTGGACATGGAAGGGCTCGCCCGTCTCGTCGTCCTTGAGGGTCGAGCTCTGCAGGTTCATGCCGAGCTTTGCGGCCCATTCGGCGGTGGCGTTGGAGCCTGCGCCCCACCAGATGCGCTCGCGAAGCCCTTGCGAATGCGGCTCGAGGCGCAGGAGGCCGGGCGGGTTGGGGAACATCGGCCGCGGGTTCGGCTCGGCGAAGCCGTCGCCCTTCAAGACGTCGAGGAACACTTCCGCATGGCGGCGGCCCATGTCGGCATCGCTCATGCCCTCCTGCGGCTGGTAGCCGAAGTAGCGCCAGCCGTCGATCACCTGCTCGGGCGAGCCGCGGCTGATGCCGAGCTGGAGGCGGCCTTCGGAGATGAGGTCGGCCGCGCCGGCGTCCTCGGCCATGTAGAGCGGGTTCTCGTAGCGCATGTCGATGACGGCGGTGCCGATCTCGATCGTCTTCGTGCGCGCGCCGACGGCGGCCAGCAGCGGGAAGGGAGAGGCGAGCTGGCGGGCGAAGTGATGCACCCGGAAATAGGCGCCGTCCGCGCCGAGCTCCTCGGCGGCGACGGCAAGGTCGATCGACTGGAGAAGCGTATCGCCGGCCGAGCGGGTTCCGGATTGGGGGGAGGGTGTCCAGTGCCCGAAGGAGAGGAAACCGATTTTCTTCATGGTGTCAGCCTCGACGCTATGCGTCCGTTGGAGGGAGTGTTGGGCCAAACATGGTGGATCGCCCCCGGCTTGAAAAGCCGCTCCCGGAGAACGGTGCGTTCACAGATCGAGGCCGATGGGCCTCAGACCGCCATGCGCAGTTCCGCCTCGCGGCCGAGTTCCGTCATCCACTCGACGAATTGCGGGCGGGCCTTGACCTGTCGGCCGTAGTGGCGGGCGAGCGCGGCGGTGAGGTCGCCCCTGCGGCCGAGCAGCGTATCGGCGAAGCCGACCATCTGCGAATTCGGCCAGGCCTGCGGGCGGATCGCCACCAGCCGCTCGAAGAGGCTGTCGACGGCTTCGCCGGGGTTCGCCTGCGCCATCAGCGTCAGCATCGCGGCCGTGGAGCGCGACACGCCCATATGGCAATGGACGAGGATGTGGCCGGCCGCATCGGCGTCCTGCCGCGTGGAGAATTCCTCGCCGAAGCGCAGGATCGACTCGACATGATGCGGCGTCGGCATGGTGCGGCCGGGCAGAGCGTCGATGATGTCATGGAAGCGCAGGACTGTGCGGCGATGGGTCCCGTAGGCGCCGAACGCTTCCAGCTCAGCACGTTCCGGGTCGATCAGCGAGAGGACATGGGTCACGTTGCGGGTGCTGTGGCCGCCAAGCTCCTCGATCCCGCAAACGGTGAGTTCGGGAGAAAAAATCACATCCATCGTCGTCTCTTTCACTTCTGTGCCGGAGGGTATGACCTCAAAGGGCGGATCGCGCGAAGCGCCTTGCCCATCATGCCCGGCAGGGCGGCAAAAACAAGACGCGGAATCGGCTCAGCCTATATTTGAATTTCCATCAACGCATTGAAAAGACTGAGGCCAGTCCATTTCTGCATGGGCTTTTGTCCAAATTGAATTGGCGCGCGGCGGCAAGCCCCGCCAATGTCCGCCGCAAGGCAAACGAGGCATGAAGAGGATCATATGGGCAGGATCGTTTACGTCCACGGGCAGTTCGTCCCGGAGGAAGAGGCGCGGATCGGGCTTTTCGACCGCGGCTTCCTGTTCGGCGATGCCGTCTACGAGGTGACGGCGGTGATCGCCGGGCGCATGATCGACAACGACCTGCATCTGGCCCGCCTCGAACGCTCGCTCGGCGAGCTGGATATCCGGCTTTCCCTGTCGCGTGCCGATATCGAGGCGGTGCAGGCCGGGCTGATCGGCCGCAACGCACTTTCGGACGGCGTCGTCTATCTCCAGGTCTCGCGCGGCGAGGCGGACCGGGATTTCTTCTATCCCGGGGCGATGGAGCCGAAGTTGATCGGCTTCACGCAGGCAAAGACCCTGACCGGCACGAAGGCGCAGGCCGAGGGCATCGCGGTCGATCTCCAGCCCGATCCGCGCTGGCACCGGCGCGACATCAAGACGACGATGCTGCTCGGCCAGGTGATGGCCAAGCAGGCGGCGCGCGGGCGCGGCTTTTCCGACGTCTGGCTGGTGGAGGACGGCGTGGTGACGGAAGGGGCCTCGTCCACCGCCCACATCATCACCCATGACGGCCGCATCATCACCCGCGCCGCGTCTGAGGCGACCCTGCCGGGCTGCACGCAGCGCGCCCTCGCGCGGCTCTGCGAGCGGCACGGCCTGCGGATCGAGGAACGCGCCTTCACGCCGAAGGAGGCGCAGGAGGCGGCCGAGGCGTTCCAGACATCGGCCTCCAGCCTCGTTACGCCGGTGGTGCGTATCGGCGACCAGGCGGTCGGCGACGGGCGACCGGGACCGATGACGCGCAAACTCCAGGCCCTCTATCTGGAAGCTGCCGGCGTTCCGGCCTAAAAGGGCAGGAGCGGAAGAGGGGCGACATGCAGACGGCACGGCAATGGGGGCTGATCCCGAAGGGGCGGCTCGAACCGGGCGCGGAAAACGCGATCACCGACGTGCCGGGCGTTGCGGTCGGCCATCGCTCGCTGCGCGGCGAGGGCGTCTTCACCGGCGTGACGGCGGTGGTTCCCCATCCGGGCGACCTCTTCCGCGTCAAGCCGCGCGCCGCCGTCGAGGTCATCAACGGCTTCGGCAAGTCGGCCGGCCTCATGCAGGTCGCCGAGCTCGGCACCATCGAGACGCCGATCCTGCTCACCAACACCTTCGCCGTTTCGGCCTGCACCGAGGCCCTCATCCGCCGCGCCATCGCCGCCAATCCGGCGATCGGCCGCAAGACCTCGACCGTCAATCCGCTCGTTCTCGAATGCAACGACGGCGCCATCAACGATATCCAGGCGCTGGCCGTCACTCCCGCCGATGCCGGGGCGGCGCTGGATGCCGCCCGCACCGGGCCGGTCGAGCAGGGCGCCGTCGGCGCAGGCTCGGGCATGACGGCCTTCGGCTTCAAGGCGGGGATCGGCACGGCCTCGCGAAAGCTGCGCGTCGCCAAACGCGATTTCACGCTCGGCACGCTGGTGCTCGCCAATTTCGGCGCGGCGGGCGATCTCGTCCTGCCGGACGGGCGGCGTCCCGAACCGCGCGCGCCGGCAAGCCCCGAGCGCGGATCGGTGATCGTCGTCATGGCAACCGACCTGCCGCTCGGCGACCGGCAATTGCAGCGCGTCGCACGGCGCGGCGGCGCGGGCCTTGCCCGGCTCGGCGCCTTCTGGGGCAACGGCAGCGGCGATGTCGTCCTCTGCTTCACGACGGCCGATCCGGTCGAGCACGAGCCGTCGTCGCCCGTGACCATGCAGCAGCGCCTTGCGGACGACCATATCGACCTTGCCTTCCGCGCCGCTGCCGAGACGACGCAGGAAGCCGTCCTCAACGCGCTCTGCGCGGCGTCGGCAACGCCCGGCCGCAACGGCCGCCTCTATCCCGCACTTGCCGACTGGCTCAAGGAGAACCCCGTCCCATGAAAGTCTTCATCTCCGCCGATATCGAAGGCACCGCAGGCATCGCCCATTGGGACGAGGCCGAACGCACCCATGCCGACTGGGCCGAGTTCCGCGCGCTGATGACGGCGGAAGTCGTCGCCGCCTGCGAGGGCGCGCGCGCCGCCGGGGCGAGCGAAGTGGTGATTAAGGACGCCCATGACAGCGGCCGCAACCTCATCCTCGACCGGCTGCCGGACTATGTGCGGATCGTCCGCGGCTGGTCGGGCCATCCCGACGCGATGATGTTCGGCCTCGACGCCGGCTTCGCCGCGGCGATCTATACCGGCTACCATTCGAAGGCGGGCAGCGAGGCGAACCCGCTCGCCCATACCTCGAACCTGCGCATCTCGCGCCTCGTCCTCAACGGCGAGGTCGCCTCGGAATTCACGGTCAACGCGCTCTGCGCGGCCGGCTATGGCGTGCCCTCCGTCTTCCTCGCCGGCGATGCGCAGATGTGCGCCGAGGCGCGGGCGATGGTGCCGGGCCTTGCCACGGTCGAGACGCTGGAGGGCGCGGGCCGCGCCTCGACCTCCCTCTCGCCGGCCTGGTCGCGCCGCCTGATCCGCGAAGGGGTCGCCGCCGCGCTCTCCGGCGATTTCGCCGCGGCGCTGCCCGCCCGCGCCGAGCGCTACGAAGTCGTCATCGAGTTCAACAACCCGACGGACGCCTATCGGGCCGGCTGGTATCCGGGCGCCTATGCGCACGGCCCCCGCGCCGTCGCCTTCGCGCATGCCGATTTCGCCGAAATCCTCCGGGCGCTGGTCTTCCTCAAGGTCTGACCGGGCAAGCCTCCAGCACCCGCCCGGCGGTGCGCCAGAGGTCCTCGACCCTGCCGCTTCGGCTGCCGGCGTGGCGATAGAGGCGGATTTCGAGGTCGAGGTTCCAGCCCTCGTCCGCCGAGGCGGGAACGAGCCGGCCCGCCTCCATCTCGTCGCGCGCAAGGCTTTCCGGTAGCCAGCAGACGCCCGCGCCGGTGACGGCCATGGTCATCAGCCCGGCGCTGATCGTGTTCTCGTGCGTCGTGCGCCGCCGGAAAGGCGGGCGGCGCAGGAAGAGGCGCGAGAGCGCGACGCCGAAGAACGAATTGAACCCGTAGCTGAGATAGGGGACGGCAAGCCGCGGCTGCGCAACGGCGCGGTCGATGAGGTTCAGTCCCTTCTGCTCGCTGCCGGCGACCGCAAGGCGCGGCGCGGCGAGCGGGATCAGCCGGTCATGGGCGACCGTCAGCGAGGCGAACCGGCCGCGGTCGAGATGGAACGGCACTTCGGGGTGGGCGTAGGTAAGGAAGAAATCCGCCTCGTCGCCGATAAGCGCGTCGAGATTGGCTTCGATCCCGCCGCGGTCGGGCAGGAGGGAGGTGCTGAAGGCGCCGCCCGCTGTTTCCAGCGCCTTCAGCCATTGCGGGAAGAAGGTCACCGTCAGCGTGTGGAGCGCGGCAAAGCGGACGAGGCCCGGCTCGTGCGACGGGCGCAGCGCCTCGCGCGCGGCATAGAAGGTGCGGATCGCCTCCTGGGCGACCGGCAGGAAGGAGCGCCCCGCCGGCGTCAGTTCCGCAGGCATCGTCGCGCGGCTGATGAGCGTCGCGCCGAGCCAGCCTTCAAGCTGCTTGATGCGGCGGCTGAAGGCGGACTGCGTGACGTTGCGCAATTCCGCCGCCCGCGAGAAGCTGGACGTGTCGGCAAGCGTCACGAAATCCTCCAGCCACTTGATCTCCATCGCCGCCGTCCTCCATGCCTTGCCGCCGGCCGCGCTCAGGAAAAGAGCGGCTGCGTGCGCACCCACAATTCCAGCGTCGTCTCGTTGCCGAGCGTTGCGGAGCGGTGCGGCAAATGGGACTGGAAATGCATGGAATCGCCCTTGTTGAGGATATGGCGCTCGCCGCCCACCTCCAGCAGGATGCAACCCTCGATGATATAGACGAAGTCCTCGCCCTCGTTGTGCATGATCTCCGAGACATGGCCCGGCGGGCGGCGTACGAGGGTGGGGTGCAGCCTGGCATCGGCAAAACCGGCGCCCAGCAGCTCGTAGGTCCGGCGGGCGTCGCCGAGGCTGAAGGCCTCCCGCTCGCCCTGCCGCGAGACGGCGCCCGTGGCGCGCGGCGGCGCCTTGACGAAGGCGTCGACGCTGGTGCCCAGCGCCTCGGCGATGTTGCAGAGCGAGGCGAGCGAGGGCGTCGAGGCGCCGCGCTCGATCTGCGACAGGAAGCCGATGGACAGCCCGACGCGCTCCGAGACCTGCTGGAGCGTCATGTCGATGGCGCGCCGGCGCTTGCGGATCTTCTTGCCGAGGGGTTCCTCCGCGACGCTGTCTGCCACGCCCTTCTTCCTCGCTCCTGCCTCTTGCGACATTGCCGAACCTGTTCCGCGGATTGGAGATGGCCGGAATATGGGCCAAGCAATCCGCGATGTCGATGTGCCGGACGGCGTAAGGCCCGGGGTTTTCGGCGCGCGCCGCGACCCGCCTTGCCTCCCGATCCGGCATCTGCGAAAATTTTTCTACTGCGCCTCAATTTCTTTTGCAATGGTTCAATTTTTGAGTAATGACTTTCGCATGTGAGGATGAAGCTCAAGGGAGGAGCCCATGCGCATGGAGACGAACTGGAAGTTCCTGATGGCGACGGCCGCGGTGATCGGCCTGATGCAGGCCGGCGGCGCGCTGGCGCAGGAGGAGCCGCAGACCGGCGGCGTGCTGCGCATCCTGGCGACGGGCGAGCCCGACCACATGGACCCGACGCTCGCCGGCATGGTGCCGACCAACAACCTCATGCGTGCGATTTCCCGCCAGCTCGTCAGCTACGAGGCCTCGACCGATCCGGACGTGGCGATCAAGCCGGTGGGGGACCTTGCGACCGAGGTTCCGCAGCCGACCGATGGCGGCCTCACCTATACGTTCACGCTGCGCGACGGGGCGATGTGGAATGCGCCCTCCGGCGCGCGCCAGATCACCTCGGCCGATGTGGAGCGCGGCTTCAAGCGCCTGTGCAACCCGCATATGCAGGCCTCGACGCTCACCTATTTCACGGCGCTGATCTCCGGCCTTTCGGAATTCTGCGACGGTTTTGCCAAGGTCGAGCCGACGCCGGCGGCGATGAAGGCCTATATGGAGGGCAACGACGTTACCGGCATCGAGACGCCGGACGACAGGACGGTGATCTTCAAGCTGAAGGAGCGGGCCGGCGACTTCGTCTACATGCTGTCCCTGCCGATGCCCGCACCTGTCGCGCTGGAGACGCTGGACTACGTGCCCGACAGCCCGGACTTCCGCGCCAACTTCATCGGCAGCGGCCCCTATACGATCGGCGAATATACGCCCGACACCAGCCTGAAGCTCGTGCGCAACCCGGCCTGGAAGCCGGAGAGCGACCCGCTGCGCAAGGCCTATGTCGACGAGATCGATATCACGATGGGCCTGCAGGCCGACGCCATCATGCAGCAGCTCCAGTCGGGCGACGGCGACCTTGCCTATGACATCAACGTGCCGACCGCGATCCTCGCGACGCTCGCCGCCACGGGCGACGAGAAGCTGACGGCCATGTCCTCGGGCAACACGAACTTCCTCTTCATCAACACCGTCTCGGACAACAACAAGGGTGCGCTGAAGGATCTTCGCGTGCGCCAGGCGCTGGAATATGCCGTCGACAAGGCGGCCATCGTGCAGCAATGGGGCGGCTCGACCGTCGCCGAGCCCGCCAACGGCATCTTCGGCATCGGCGTCCTCGGCTACCACAAGTTCGATCTCTATCCCTCGCCGGACGCCAAGGGCGACCCGGAAAAGGCCAAGGCGCTCCTGGCCGAGGCGGGCTTCCCGGACGGTATCACGCTGAAGATGCCCTATCGCAACAAGGACCTTGAGGTGGCGACCGCCGCCACGCTCCAGGCGAGCCTCGCGCGTGCGGGCATCACGCTGGAAATGACGCCGGTGACCGCCGCCGACTACTATTCCAAGTTCATGACCAACCCGGTCAACACCAAGGAAGGCACCTGGGACATCGCGCCCGTGGGCTGGACGCCGGACTGGGTGGGCGGCGCCGCACGCTCCGTCTTCCAGCCGCAATTCACCTTCGACGGCACGCACCAGACCTACAATTACACGGACTACAACAACCCGAAGGCCAACGAGATCGCCGGGCAGGCGATCAACGCCACGACGCCCGAGGAGACCGCGAAGCTCTGGGCCGAGGTCGACGAGCTGGTGATGGCGGATGCGCCCGTCGTGCCGCTGATCGCCAACAAGAACCCGCGCTACCGCAGCGAGGCCGTCAAGAACTACCAGCCCTACGCGCTCGGCGTCGAAGGCGACTGGACCAACCTGTGGATCGAACGCTGAGCCGATAGACGGCCACGCCGGATGCAGGGAATGAACTCCTCATCCGGCCCTTCGGGCCACCTTCTCCCCCGTGGGGAGAAAGAAAGGGTCGCCAGCCTTCCCGCTTTTGCCTTCTCCCCGTCGGGGAGAAGGTGCCGGCAGGCGGATGAGGGGGCTACCCGGAACGCATGACTCCGCCGGCACGGCGAAGCTTCTTATCTTCCGCAGACAAAATGGAGGCGGACGTGGCTATTCTCGAGGCGAAGGGCCTCACCGTCGATATTCCGACCGAGGACGGCACTGTGCATGCGGTGCGCAACGTCTCGTTCGCGATTCGGCCGGGCTCGCTGTTCGGCATTGCCGGCGAATCCGGCTCGGGCAAGAGCGTGCTGACGCAGGCGGTGATGGGGCTGCTGTCCAATGCCGATATTTCCGGCGAGGTCTGGTTCGAGGGCAGGAACCTCATCGGCCTTTCGCAGGAGGAGATGCGGCGCCTTCGCGGCGGGCGCATCGGCATGATCTTCCAGGACCCGCTTTCCAGCCTCCATCCCTTCTACACCATCGGCGCGCAGATCGCCGAAGTGCTGCACGCCCATGAGACGATCGGCCCGGCCGAGGCGCGGGCGCGCGTCGTCGACATGCTGGGCAAGGTCGGCATTCCTGCGCCTGCCGAGCGCTTCGACGACTATCCGCACCAGTTTTCCGGCGGCATGCGCCAGCGCGTGATGATCGCCATGGCGCTGATCCTCAAGCCCGCGCTGATCATCGCCGACGAGCCGACGACGGCCCTCGACGTCACCGTGCAGGCGCAGATCGTCGAACTGCTCGATGCCATGCGGCGCGATTTCGGCACCACCGTCATCCTCATCACCCACGATCTCGGCCTGCTCTCCTCCGTCGCCGACGACGTGATGGTGATGTATGCCGGCAACCGGCTGGAATACGGCAGGGCGGCCGATGTCTTCCGCGCCCCGGCCCATCCCTATACCGCGGGCCTGCTGCGCTCGACGCCGGCCAGCTACCGGCCGGGCACGGAGCTTGCGCCGATCGGCGGCCGGCCGCCGAGCCTGCTCGCGACGCCCGCCGGCTGCGTCTTCGCCCCGCGCTGTCCCGAGGCGCTGGCGCGCTGCGCCGGCGAGCGCCCGCCGCTGCGGATCTATGACGACGGGGTCGAATCCCTCTGCTGGCTGGAGGCCGGGGCCGGCAGGGCGCGCCCGGCCATGGCGGCGGCGGCTGTCGCCGCAAAGGCCGCCGATCCAGAACCGGTCGCCGAGATCGAGGACGTATGCCTCACCTACCAGACGGGCAGCTTCTTCGGCGCGAAGCGTTCTCTGGAGGTGCTGAAAGGCATCGACCTGACGGTCGGGCGCGGCGAGACCGTCGGCCTCGTCGGCGAGAGCGGCTGCGGGAAATCGACGCTGGCGCGCATCGTCGCCGGGCTGGTGCCGGCGACCTCCGGGCGCGTGCGCGTGCTGGGCAGGGACATGGCGCGCCTCGACGCGCGGGCCTGGCGCGAGATGCGGCGCGAGGTGCAGCTCGTCTTCCAGGACCCATTCGGCTCGCTCAACCCGCGCCGACGCGTCGGCGCCATCATCGGCGATCCCTTCCGCCTGCACGGCATTGCGAGCGGCGAGGAGCGGCGCGAGAAGGTACGCCGGCTGATGGAGATGGTGGGCCTCAATCCCGAGCACTACAACCGTTTCCCCGCCGAATTCTCCGGCGGCCAGCGCCAGAGGATCGGCATCGCCCGGGCGCTGGCGCTCAATCCGGCGCTGATCATCTGCGACGAGCCCGTCTCGGCGCTCGACGTGTCGATCCAGGCGCAGGTGCTGAACCTCCTGCGCGAATTGCAGCGCGACCTCGGCCTCACCTATCTCTTCATTTCCCACGACCTTTCGGTCGTGCGCCATGTCTGCGACCGCATCGCGGTGATGCAGGGCGGGCGGATCGTCGAGCTGGAGACGGCCGAGCGGCTGTTTGCCGATCCGCAGCACGACTATACGCGCACGCTGCTTTCAGCCTCCAGGACGCTGCCGGCCTTTGCGGACGGCGGTGCGCGCGTGCTTGTAGAGACACGGGGGTTGGCATGAGCGAGACCACGGTGAACGAACCTTCCCCCGAGGCCGACGTCGTCCAGCGCGGCTCCTTCGCGCTGACGGTCCGCCGGCTCCGGCGCGATACCGCCAGCATGGCGGCGCTCTGCGTCATCCTCGCGGTGATCCTGCTGGCGATCGTCGCGCCGTGGGTGGCCGGGATCACCGGCCATTCGCCGATCGAGCAGTTCCGCGAGACGGGCCTGTCGCCGGCCGGCATTCCGGTGGGGCCGGGTGCGGAATTCTGGCTCGGCACGGACCAGCTCGGCCGCGACGTCCTCGTGCGGCTTGCCTATGGAGCGCGGGTTTCGCTGCTCGTCGGCGTCTTCGCCTCCATGCTCGCCTCGCTGATCGCCGTCGTCGTCGGCACCACGGCGGGCTATTTCGGCGGCACGGTCGACCTCGTCCTCAGCCGGCTGACGGACCTCGTGATGAGCGTGCCGTTCCTGCTCTGCGCGCTGGCGCTCGTCTCGGCCTTCGGGCCGAGCCTTGCGCTCTCCGTCGTCGTCATCGTCTTCTTCAGCTGGGCGCCGATGGCGCGCGTCATCCGCGGTCAGGTCATCTCGCTGCGGCGGCAGGATTTCGTGCTGGCGAGCCGCTCGCTCGGCGCCGGGCCGCTGTCGATCATGGTCGTCGACATCCTGCCCAATCTCGCCGTGCCGATCATCGTCTACACGACCATGCAGATCCCCAATTCCATCGTCTTCGAGGCGACGCTCTCGTTCCTCGGCATGGGCATCGTGCCGCCGACGCCGAGCTGGGGCGGCATGCTGGCGGATGCCTCGTCCAATTCGCTCTATCTCGTCGCCTGGTGGCTGATCTTCGTGCCCGGCACGGCGCTCCTGATGACCACGCTCGCCTTCAACATCCTCGGCGACGGCCTGCGCGACGCGCTCGACCCGAAGAGCGCCCGCACCGTGCGCCGCCTCAGGCGCCAGCCGAAGGCAGGGGCCAAGCCATGATCCGTTTCCTTGCCAGCCGTGTCGGCTTCGGTGCCGGCGTGCTCCTCGTCCTGTCGGCCTTCGTCTTCTTCCTGTTCTTCGTCGCGCCCGGCGATCCCGCCCGCATGATCGCCGGCGACAAGGCGACCGAAAGCCAGCTCCAGCAGATCCGTAAGAATCTCGGCGTCGACCGGCCGATCATCGTGCAATACGGCGCCTTCATGCAGAAGGCGCTCTCCGGCGACCTCGGCTTTTCCTACCGCAACCAGCAGCCGGTCGCGCCGATCATCCTCAGGCGTATTCCGGTCACGCTGTCGCTGGTGCTCGGCGGAGCGCTGCTCTGGCTTTCCATCGGCGTGCCGATCGGCATCATGTCGGCGCGCCATGTCGGAAGCCTGCGCGACCGGCTGGGGCAGGCCTTCATCCTCGTCGGTCTCAGCTTCCCGACCTTCGTGCTCGGCATGATGTCGCTCTATCTGCTCTACTTCATGCCGAGGCAGGCGGGTTTCACCCTGTTTCCGGCCGGCGGCTACAAGGCGCTCACATCCGATCCGTTGGTCTGGGCCTGGCATCTCGCGCTGCCCTGGACCACGCTGGCGCTGACCATGGCGGCGATCTATGCGCGCCTGACGCGCGGCCAGATGCTGGACGTGATGGGCGAGGACTATATCCGCACCGCCCGGGCCAAAGGCCTTTCGGAGCGCCGCGTCGTCTGGAAGCACGGCCTTCGCGCCGCACTGACGCCGCTTGTCACCCAGCTCGGCGCCGATATCGCGCTCCTGCTCGGCGGCGTCATCGTCATCGAGCAGGTCTACGGGCTCCAGGGCGTCGGCGCGCTCGCCGTGCAGGCGGTCGCCAACCAGGACAGGCCGATCATCATCGGCGTCGTCCTGCTCGGCGGCCTGTTCATCGTCATCGCCAATATCGTGGTCGACCTGCTTTACGTGCTGCTCGATCCGCGCGTCCGTTGAGGAAATCCCATGATCGTCTCCGAATACACCATTCCCGGCCTGCATGTGCGCGATCATGTCGTGACCGTCCCGCTCGACTGGTCGAAGCCGGATGGCAGGACCATCGAGGTCTTCGCGCGCGAGGTGGTCGATCCCGCCCGCAAGGACGAAAAACTACCGCTCCTCTGCTTCCTGCAGGGCGGGCCGGGCGGCAAGTCGCCGCGTCCGACCAAGAGCAGCCCGCCCTGGCTCGCCCGGGCCCTGAAGACGCACCGTATCCTCCTGCCCGACCAGCGCGGCACGGGCCGCTCCACCCCCGTGGACGCGGCGACCATCGCCGGCTTCGACGGCGAGGCGGGCGCCGACTACCTTGCCTGCTTCCGTGCCGATTCCATCGTCGACGACCTCGAGCACCTGCGCAAGACGATCTTCGGCGGCGCGCGCTGGCAGACGCTCGGCCAGAGCTACGGCGGCTTCCTGACGCTGACCTATCTCAGCCGCGCGCCCGACGGCCTTTCCGCCTGCTACGTCGCCGGCGGCCTGCCGGGCCTCGACCCCTCGGCGGAGGCGGTCTATCGCCACACCTATCCGCGTGTGCGCGCCAAGAACGAGATCTTCTACAAGCGCTATCCGGACGACCGGGCGCTGGTTGCCCGCATCGCCGATTTCCTCGATGCGAATGTCGTGAGGCTGCCGGATGGCGACCGCCTGACGGTGCGCCGCTTCCAGAGCCTCGGCCTCGATTTCGGCATGGGTCCGGGCTTCGAGAACATCCACTGGCTGCTCGACGAGGCCTTCGCCGCCCCGGATCGCCTGTCCGACCAGTTCCTCGGCGCGCTGATGCACGCGACCGCCTATAACGGAAATCCGCTTTTTGCGGCAATCCACGAGGCGATCTACGGCGAGGGCGAGGGGGCGACGGAATGGGCGGCCGGGCGCGTGCTTGCCGAATTCCCGGAATTCGACGCCAAGGCGCGCCCACTGCTCTTCACCGGCGAGATGATCTATCCGTGGATGTTCGAGGAGATCGCGCTGCTGAAACCCTTCCGGGCCGCCGCCGAGGCGCTTGCCCGCCGGCCCCGCCATGGCCGGCTCTACGACAAGGCACGCCTTGCGGAAAATGCCGTGCCGGTCTCGGCGGTCGTCTATTTCGACGACATGTATGTCGATGCCGGCCTCTCGCTCGCGACGGCCAGGGCCGTCGGCAATCTCGACGCCTGGGTCACCAACGAATTCGAGCATGACGGCATCCGCCAGTCGGGCTCGGTCTTCGAGCGGCTCCTGTCGATGGTCGCCGAAAAGGGCGGGCCGCTGAAGGCCGACCACTGAAGGAAAGACAATAAGCATGACGACGAAGGAGAAGGTGGCGGCGTTGCGCGGCTGGATGGCGGCGGCAGGGCTCGACGGGCTGATCGTGCCGCGCACGGACGCGCACCAGAGCGAGGTCACCGCCCCGCGCGACGATTGCCTGCGCTACCTCACCGGCTTTTCCGGCTCGGCGGGGCTGGCGCTCGTGCTGGCGGATGAGGCGCTGATCTTCGTCGACGGGCGCTACCAGGTGCAGGTGCGCCAGGAGGTCGACCCGGCGCTCTTTGCCGTCCATCACCTCCATGACGATCCGCTCGACCGCTGGCTGAAGGCGAATGCGCGGCCCGGCTGGCGCATCGGCCTCGACGCGATGCTGGTGCCCGGCAGCCTCTACGATAGGCTGGCGGAGGGCTGCGCGGCGGCGGATGCGAGCCTCGTCGCGCTCGATGCCGATCCCTTCGACGCCGTCTGGCGGGACCGTCCGCCCCGTCCGCTCGGCGCGATCCGCGCCATGCCGCCGGAGATGGCCGGTGAAACGGCTGGGAGCAAGCGGATGCGTATCGCCGGGAGCCTGAAGGGGAAGGGCGCCGATCTTCTCGTCGAGACCTTGCCGGACAATATCGCCTGGCTCCTCAACGTGCGCGGCTCGGACGTGCCGATGAACCCGGTGCCGCATTCCTTCCTCGTGCTGGAGGAGGACGGCCGCACGGAATGGTTCGTCGACCGCCGCAAGCTCGGCAACGACCTCGACGCCTACGAGCTTGCCGACGTGGCCCTGTCGCCGCCGGAACGCTTGCTCGACCGCCTTGCCGAAACCGTCACCGAAAGGACGGCGGCGATCGACGCGGATTTCGCGCCGCAGGCCGTGCGGGCGCGCATCCTTGCCGCCGGAGGGCGGCTTGCGCCGCAGGCGAGCCCGATAACGCTCGCCAAGGCGGAAAAGACGCCGGCCGAATTGCAGGGCTATCGCGACTGCCATCTGGAGGACGGCATCGCCGTCGCCGATTTCCTCGCCTGGCTTTCCGCTGAAGCGCCGGTGCGGGCGGGCACGGAAACGCCGCTCGGCGAGCTGGAGGCCGAGGCGCGGCTGCTTGCCTTCCGCAGCGAGCGGCCCGGCTTCCTCGAGCCGAGCTTCCGCACGATTTCCGCCGCCGGTGCCAATGCCGCCATGTGCCACTATGCGGCAAGCCCCGGGACCGACGCGCCGCTCGAGACGGATGCGCCCTATCTGGTGGATTCCGGGGGGCAATATGCCAACGGCACGACGGACCTGACGCGCACTGTGATGTTCGGCGTGCCGACGGCGGAGATGCGCCTTGCCTATACGGCCGTGCTGAAAGGCTTCATCTCGCTGATGTCGGCGCGGTTCCCGGCGGGAACGCAAGGGCACCAGCTCGACGCCTTCGCCCGCCGCGCGCTCTGGGATCTCGGCCTCGACTACGACCACGGCACGGGCCACGGCGTCGGCCATAACCTGCTGGTCCACGAATATCCGCACCGCTTCGCGCGCCAGCCGAACCTGCATGGCCTCACGCCCGGCAATATCATGACCATCGAGCCCGGCTATTACCGGGAGGGCGCTTTCGGCATGCGCATCGAAAACCAGGTGGAGGTGGTGGCTGACGGTCCCGGCTTCTGCCGCTTCGCCACGCTCACCTTCGTGCCCATCGACCTGACCATGGCAGACCTCGATGCCCTGAGCCCGGCCGAAACCGCCTTCCTCGATGCCTACCACGCGGAGGTGCGCGCGAAGCTCGAAGCCCATGTCCGCCCCGAGACGCGGTCCTGGCTGCTGGAGGAGACGAGGCCCGTCGCCGAGCGCTAATGCCCGGTGATGCGGTCTGCAATCGCCGCGAGGCGCGAGGTCTGCGGCAGGCCGGCGAACTCCCGTTCGTCGGCCATGCGGTAGAGCTGGTACATGGAATGGACGCCGAGCCAGCGGAAGGGTTCGGGCTCCCACGGACGCACCGTGCGATTGACCCAGGGAAGGCCCGTCAGCTCGCTTTCCCGGTGCAGGACAAGGTCGCAGAGCGTGCGGCCGGCAAGGTTCGCGCTGGAGACGCCGAGGCCGACATAGCCGCCCGCCCAGCCGATGCCGGTCGAAGGGTCGAAGCCGGCGGTCGTGCACCAGTCGCGCGGCACGCCGAGCACGCCGCACCAGGCATGGTCGATCTTCAGCGCTTTCGTCTGCGGCAGAAGGCGCAGGAGGATGGCGTGCAGGGCCTCGATGGTCGCCTGCTGCGTCTTCCCGGCATCGTCGGTGCGTGAGCCGAAGCGATAGGGCACGCCTCGCCCACCCATGGTGATGCGGCCCTCGCGGGTGCGCTGGGCATAGCAATAGGCGTGTGCGGCATCGCCGAGGAGCTCGTGCCCCTCCCAGCCGATCTCCCGCCAGAGCGCATCCGGCACGGGCTCGGTGACGATCTGGGCACTGTTGAGCGGCAGCCAAGTGCGCTCGCAGCCGGGAAGGCCGGCGGTGAACCCTTCCGTCGCGCGGATGACGACCGGCGCGCGCACGGTGCCGCGGTCCGTCTCGACCAGGCCCTTTCCGAAGCGCGTGACGGTGGTGCCTTCGTAAATGGCAACACCGAGGCCTTCCACCACGGCGGCAAGGCCGCGCACGAGCTTGGCCGGCTGCACGCGCGCCATGTCGCGGATGACGAAGGCGCCCTTCACGTCCTTGATGCGGATGCGCCGTGCGGCCTCCTCCGCCGAAAGCATTTCGATCTGCCCGGCCGGCATCTCCCAGTCGAGGTAGAACTGGTATTCCTCGCGGGCGCGCTCTAGTTGCGGGGCGTTGGTCGCCACGGTGATGTTGTCGACCCGCAGGATATCGGCGTCGATGCCTTCGGCCGTGCAGACGCGGATGACCTCGTCCACCGTGCCGGCCATGGCGCGCTGCATGTCCACCACCGCGCCGCGGCTGGAGGTCTTGAGGTACTTTTCCCGCGACCAGCCGAAGCCGCCGGAAAGCCAGCCGCCGTTGCGCCCGGACGCGCCGAAGCCGGCGAATTCCCGCTCGACGACGACGATGTCGAGGCCGGGATCGGCCTTCTTGAGGTAATAGGCGGTCCACAGGCCCGTATAGCCCGCACCGATGATGCAGACATCCGCCTGCCGGTCGCCGGGAAGGGCGGGGCGCCTTTGCGGAAGGCCGCCGATATCGGCATACCAGAAGGAAACGTTGCCGTTCGTCTTGACGTCCATGGAAGGGCTTTCGGTTCGGGCGGGCAGGCCGCGAGCATAGGAACCGGCACGCCCGGCCGCAACAGGCTCCACCCGCTATTCCACGATGGCGCGCAGCGCCCGCGCGATCTCGTCGGCGAACATGGAGGCGGCGAGCGCCCGGCCGCGCTTTTCGCGCTGGACGAGGGAGAGCACGTTCTTGCCGAAGGTGCGGTCGCGGATTTGCACATAGGTCAGCATGCCGTTGCGCTGTTCTTCGGCGATGTCGAACTTGCTGAGGAAGGCGATGCCGTCGCCGGCCGCGGCAAGGCATTTCATCGCCTCGATGGAATTGGTGAGGAAGGCGGGCTCCACCGCAAGGCTGGCCTCGGCGAAGGCGTCGGCGACGATGCCGTGGATCAGCATGGACTTTTCCGCGAAGATCAGCGGATAGGGCTCGCAGAAGGAAAGTGGCAGCGTCTCCATGCCGGCAAGCGGATGCTCCGGCGAGACGACGGCGCCGAGCCGCGTATCCGCCTTCCACAGCGTCTCGAGCTGGGGCGTCGCCGGCAGGTTGAAGGCAAGGCCGAGATCGGCCTCGCCGTCGATCACCGCCTGCACGATGTCGCGCACGAACATCACGCGGATGGAGATCTTCAGGCGCGGGTGCCGGGCGCAGAAGCTCGCCGCCGCCTTCGGCACGATGCCGCCGGCAAGGCCGTTCATGGTGGCGATGATCACCTCGCCGCTCTGCAAGGTCTTGATGTCGCGAATCTCCGCCTCGACCTGGCTGTATTCCTTGATCGTCCGGCGTATGTGGGCAACGAGGATCTCGCCGGCCGGCGTCAGGCGCAGGCCGCGCGGCAGGCGCTCGAACAGCGGCTCGCCGATGGCTTCCTCCAGTTGCAGCACATGCTTGTTGATGGCCGACGGCGCCACGTTCAGCCGCTCGCCGGCCGCCCGGATCGAGCCCAGCCGTGCCACCTCGTCGATATAGCGCAGCACGCGGGAGTGCAGCATGGCGTTCTCCTTCAACCGTTCTCGAAAAGCGTACGTTATGCGCAGAAAATACTGCTTTTCGGAAACGGTGCAATGGCGTCTTATGCCATTCGGGAAGCGCGGGGGCGGGAGCCGCCGCTTCCGGGGGAAACCCCGAACGATTGCCGGCCCCGGCGACGGGGCCGAAGAGACCGGAGGACCAGTCATGAACCAGCATGTGAACATCGCGGAAGCCGCGCACTACGACACGGTGCGGGCGATCTTCGCCATCCTTAACGGCGAGCGGGAAGCCGACCTGCTCCTGAAGAACCTGAACATCCTCGATGTTCACGGCGAGACCGTCTACCACGGCTCGATCCTCGTCTACGACAAGCGCATCATCGCGCTCAATCCGGACGAGGACATCCTGAAGGTGAAGGAGGTCTTCGACGGCAAGGGGCTCTATGCCATCCCCGGCCTCATCGACGCCCATATTCATTTCGAATCGCAGCTCGCCCATCCGACGGCGCTCGCCGAGGCCATGGTGCCTTGCGGCACGACGACGATCTATTCCGAATGCCTCGACCTCCTGAGCGCGGCGGCGGAAGAGGGCGTGGAAGCGGCGCAGAAGCTCTTCAAGGACTACGACAAGCTGCCCTATCGCCTTTATGCCTTCGCGCCGGGCAAGAAGACGGCGGCGAACGTCACCGAGGCGGTGCTGAAGATGGAGCCGGTGATCGGCCTCGGCGAGTTCGAGCACTTCACCTATTCCTCCGGCAGCGAAGACGATTTCCGCAAGGCCGCCTGGGTGCGCGCCAAGGGCGGCTTCATGAACGGCCACTGGGGCGTCACCGCGCTCTCCGACATGATCCTCAACTATCTTCCGGCCATCGGGGTTTCCAACAACCACGACGTCTGGAACGAGAAGGATATCGAAAAGAGCATCCGATACGGCTTTCCGACGCATATCAAGTTCGGCGTCGGCTCGGCCGAGGTCATCAAGGTGCTGCTGCGCGCCATCGTCGACCGCAAGTGGCCGACCGACAACTTCATGCTCTGCACGGACAACATCTCCGTCGAGCGCCTGCTGACCATGGGGCACATGGACTGGATCATCTCGCTCTGCGCCGAGATGGGCATCAACCCGATCCATGCGATCAAGATGGCGACCTACAACACGGCGCGTTCCTTCCACATGGAGGACAGGATCGGCTCGCTGACGCCCGGCCGCTTCGCCGACATCGTGCTGACCGACAGCCTGTCGAAGATCAACCCGCTCTTCGTCTTCAAGGACGGCGAGCTGGTGGCCAAGGACCGCAAGCTGCTGAAGAACGCCGACATCGACTATTCCGGCATGTGCAAGAAGGGCGTTCCGGGCCTTTCGGACCTGACGGCGGACCAGCTCGATATCGTGCCGCTGGAAATCTCAGAGGACGGCAGCAAGGCCAAGGTCTACCTCTTCGACGTCTACGGCCGCGGCCATGCCAAGTTCTACCAGGAAGTCTGGGTGCCGCTCACGGACGGCAGGGTCGTGCCGGAGGTGGACGGCGTGAAATACTCGCGCCTCTCCGTCATCCAGCGCTATGCGAACGGCAAGCGGCACATCGTCAATGGCCTCTTCAAGGGCGTGTCGATCGACCGCGGGGCGGTCGCGACCTTCTGGCCGGCGCCCAAGCCCTATTTCGTCGTGATCGGCGAGGAGAGCGCGGAGATGTGTCATTGCGTGAAGCAGGTGGACACCTATGCCGGCGCCTGCATCGTCACCGAGGACAAGGCGGAAAAGGCGGTGATGCCGCTCGATATCTACGGCGTCATGGCGAACATGACCGTCTCGGAACTGACGGCCGCGGCAAGTTCCATCGACGCGGCGCTGGAAGACCTCGGCAACCGCAACGAGGGTGAGCCGGTCGTCAACAAGCTGCTCAGCCTCTTCATCTCGCTGCACCGCTTCCGCTTCATGGCGTGAAGCCCACGAAAATTCCGGCAGGCGCTCCGGCGCCTGTTGGAAAGACAGGATTGCGGATTGACCGGGAGAAGGAGTTCCGGGAAACCCGCAGGAACGAATTCAGGCGCGGCCGGCCGGGAGCAAGGGAGGCCGCCGTGCAACACCATCGGGAGGAAACCATGGCACATCGTCCGGCGGAAGCCGATATCGTCGACACCGGCAGCCTTACCCGGCGCTGGATCATGTATGTACTGGGCATCTACATCCTGACGCTGGGCGTGAGCCTTGCGATCCGGGCGGGTGTCGGCATCTCGCCGCAGAGCAGCCTGACGCGCACCATGACGCTCGTCTACACGCCGCTCAGCCAGGGCACCTACAACTTCATGCTGGAACTGCTGATGCTGTTCCTGACCTACCTGGTGCTGCCGAAGGACTTCAAGCTGAAGAACTTCGCCGCCCTGATCCCCGCCTTCGTTCTGGCCGTGTTCCTCGACCTCAACCTCAAGCTCACCGAGTTCATCGTGCTGGAGGATTACTATTACCGGGTCGCCCTGCTGGTCTTCGCCGATGCGGCGCTCGCCTTCGGCCTCTTCCTGATGATCCGCGCCAACCTCGTGCTGATGCCGATCGACATGTTCGTCAACACGATCTTCAAGCGCACCGGCTGGAAGTGGGGCAACATCAAGACGGGCTTCGACTGCACGCTGCTCGTCATCTCCGCGCTGATCGGCCTTGCCTTCCTCGGCGAGATCAAGTTCATCCGCGAGGGCACGATCCTCAACGCCATCCTCGTCGGCCAATACATCAAGCTCTATTTCTTCCTCTACAGGAAATTGAGCGCGAGGAACGCGGCGCCGGCTGCGGGCAACCTCGAAGCCGCCGCGGAATAGGCGGTGGGCATCGGAACCGAAATGCGAAGGCGCCCCTTGCGGGCGCCTTTCAGTGTCCGGAAGATCCGTAAAGCACCGGCATCAGGCCGGCAGCGGCCTTGAAGCGGCTCCAGGACTTGCGCCCGGGCAGCGTCCATCCGGTCTCGGCGACGGCGGAAAGGCGCGGGAAGACGAGACGGTCGAAGACCGCGCGGTCCTTCATCGCCTCCGACCAGATGCAGGCCTGCACGCCGAGCAGCCTTTCCTTCTGGGAAGCGCTCCAGCCCGCGACGGGATCGAAGGCGTAGGTCGCCTCCGGCGTCGAGGAGCCAGCCCAGCTTGCGCCCGGCTCGTCCCAGTCGGGGCTCATGGCCATGTCGAGGTAATAGGCCTGTCCCGGCGTGACGACGATCCGGTAGCCTTCCTCGGCGAGCGCGGCGGAGACCTCTCCGTCGCGCCAGCCGCACAGATAGGTCGTCTCCCTGTCGAAGGCATTGCCGTGCGCGGCCTCCTGCCAGCCGCCGGTGACGCATCCTTCGGCGGCGAGGAACGTCTGGATGCGCTTGAGGAAGATTGCCTGCAACGCTGCCGCGCCGGAGCCCTCGATGTCCTCGGCAAGGGGCGACTGGCTGACGGCGTTCAGCCGCCGCGCATGGGCTTCGGCCATTGCGGGGCCGCCGATGGCGCGCAGCCTTTCGAGCGCTTCCGGGGAGCCGGACCATGCTGCGAGCGGCACTTCGTCCGCCCCGATATGGATGGTCCTGAAGGGGAAGAGGTCGATGACCTCACGGAAGATCGCCTCCAGCACCTCGTAGGTCTTTTCGCGCGCAGGGTTGAGGCAATTGTCGGGAAAGCCCTGCACGGACTGGTAGCCGCCTTTCTCCTGCGGGTCGCGCAGTTCCGGGATCGCCTGCTGGAGGGCGTGGCTGTGGCCGGGCACGTCGATCTCCGGCACGATCTCGATGCCGAAGCCTGCCGCATGGGCGACGATGTCGCGCACCGCCGCCTTGCTGTAATAGCCGCCGCTTCTTTCCGGGCCGGTGCCGAGCAGGGGCGGGATGGCAAGGCCATGGCCGCGCCAGGCGCCGACGGCGGCAAGCGCCGGATAGGCGTCGATCTCGATGCGCCAGGCCTCGTCGTCGGAAAGATGCCAGTGGAAGCGGTTCACCTTGTTCCAGGCGAGGACGGAAAGCAGCTTCCTGATCTCGGCGCTCGCGTAGAACTGCCGCGCGGTATCGAGGAGGAGGCCGCGCCAGGCCATGGCGGGCGCGTCGCCGATCGTCCCCTCCCGGGGAAAACCGTAGGCCGAGGGAAAATGATGCGCGCCGCGCCAGATCTGGCCGAGCGTGACGAGGCCGTAGAGGAGGCCCGTCCGGCTGGACGCCGATACCGTGGCCGCGGCCGGTGCGAAGGCGATCTCGTAGGCTTCCGCGCCGAACCCTTCGCGGCAATGCAGATGAACCGGCCGGCCGCCTTCCTCCTCCGGCCGCACGATGCCCTCGACGGCGAAGAGGTCGTCGGTGAGCCGGGCGAAGGCTTCCGCGGCCGCCTCCGCTTCACGCCCCTCGGTGATGAGGGCAAGGCCAGCCGGCGCGCCGGCAAGGCCGCTGACGGAGACAGCGTTGGGCCAGGGAATGACCGCGATGGGCGCGGGCGGGGCGGCGGGAACGGGAAAGGGCTCCGCGCCGCGCTTGGCCGGCGTATTGCGGCCGGCGAATTTCGTGGCAGCGGTGGCAAGGGCGAGGGTGGAGCCGTCGGCAAGCACGAGATAGGCCCCGCGCGCGCCGTCCGTCCAGTGCTGGAACGCCCAGCCGAGATCGTGCAGCGTGACCGTCCAGGTCGCGCCGGGTGCGAGGATGAAACCCTGCGGCGGGAGGAGCTCCACGAAGGTCGAGAATATCCGGCCGATGGTCCCGCCCTCGGCTTTTGCCGTCGGGGCGATCTGGCCGAGGCCGCTGAAGCAGAGCCGGAAGCCGGCAAGCGCTTCCCCCGATGTGTTCGCAAGGCTGAGGCGATAGGCCATTGCCCTGTCGTCGCCGGCCGGAACGAACATGGTTTCGAGGGCGAGCATGGCGTTCTCAGATGTCGAGCATGCCGGCATAGATGCCGGGCGCGGAATCGGGGATCGGCATGGCGCCGACCGTCTTCTCGTAGAAGGCGGAGGGGCCAACGTCGCCGATGATCGCATAGGCATAGCCCATCGCCTTGAGGTCGAAGAGGCTGGCGAGCAGGAGGGCATGGCCGATGCCGAGCCCGCGTGCGCCTTCCTCGACGCCGGTCGGGCCGAAGAAGCCGCGGGCGATCGCCTCGTGGCAGGCAAAGCCGACGAGCCTGCCGGCGCGGGTGGCGACGAAGGCGCTCGGCGGCTGGCGCGTCAGCGCGACGGACATCTCGCTCGCCCAGCCCCTGCCGAAGGTCGCGGCGATCCAGTCGGTGACGAGGCCGGCCTCGGGCGCGAGCGGCCGGCGGATCGTCACCCCGGCCTCCGCCATGCGCACGTCGAGCGCCGGCGCGGGGGCAAGGCGCGTAAGGTTGACGAGATAGTCCAAGGAGAACCTCCGCTCGGGGGCATGCGCCCCCGGATACTGCCTAATGCTGGTCGAGCACCCGCGTCAGGGTGAGCGCGGCGATGGTGCAGATCGCGCCGGAGATCAGGTAGCCGCCGATGAAGATGATGCCGAAGCTGGAGGCAAGGCCGAGCGCCACGAGCGGGGCGAAGGCCGCGCCGACGAGCCAGGCGAGGTCCGAGGTCAGCGCCGCGCCGGTATAGCGGTAAGGCTGCGTGAAGCGCGAGGAGACGGCGCCCGAGGACTGGCCGAAGGTAAGGCCGAGGATGAAGAAGCCGATCAGGATATAGGCGTCCTGCCCCTTGCCGCCGGCATCCAGCAGGAAGGGCGCGGAGAAGGAGAAGATCGCGATGAGGATCGCGCCGGCCATCAACTGGTTGCGCCGGCCGATCCGGTCGGCGAGGATACCGGACAGCACGATGCCGACCGCGCCGACGCCCGCGCCCGCCACCTGCACCCAGAGAAATTCCGCCGCCGACTGGCCGCCCTTGAGGGTGACCCAGGAGAGCGGGAAGATCGTGACGAGGTGGAACATCGCGAAGCTGGCGAGCGGCACGAAGGCGCCGAGCACGACGTCGATCGCATGCTTGCTCAGCATTTCGAAGACCGGCCGCGGCTCCAGCTCCTGCGCTTCCATGGCGGCGCCGAATTCCTTGCTGGCGACGATGCGAAGGCGCGCGAAGAGCGCCACGACGTTGATCGCGAAGGCGACGAAGAAGGGATAGCGCCAGCCCCAGGCGAGGAAATCGGCCTCGGAAAGGTTGCTGACGAAATAGCCGAAGAGGATGCTGGCGAGCGCGAAGCCGAAGGGCGCGCCGAGCTGCGGGATCATCGCGTACCAGCCGCGGTGGTTGGGGGGCGCGCTGAGGCTGAGGAGCGAGGCGAGTCCGTCCCACGCCCCGCCGAGCGCGAAGCCCTGCCCCAGCCGGAAGAGTGCGAGCAGCGCCACCGCCCAGTAGCCGATCGTCTCGTAGCCCGGCAGGAAGGCGATGGAGGCGGTCGAGCCGCCGAGGATGACGAGCGCGACCGTCAGCTTCGTGCCGCGGCCATAGTTGCGGTCGATCCACATGAAGATGAAGGAGCCGACCGGCCGGGCAAGGAAGGCGAGGGGGAAGAGCGCGAAGGCCATCAGCGTGCCGGCCACCGCACTCGGCGCGAAGGGAAAGATGAGCTTCGGGAAGACGAGGATGGAGCCGAGGCCGTAGACGAAGAAATCGAAGAATTCCGAGGTGCGGCCGATAACCACACCGATGGCGACACTGCCCGGCGACAGCGGCTTGCCGTCCGCATGCATGCGGCGGGCGTCCCGTTCCAGACCTGACGAAGTGGGGTTAGCGACCGAACTCATGAATTTCTCCGAGCGATGTGCGCCATGTCGTTCAAGTGTTGACTATTCGGCGTCGAATATCAAGAATTGGCTTGTACATTCGAGCGTCGCCCGACGACGGCGCCCTACGCATCTGGGCTAGTACAAATCCGCCCCGGCGGACAGCCCCCGACGTCCTGCCGCGGTGCGACACAATGCTGCGCTGCGACGAACCACCTCATTTCCAAGTGCGACAGCGCCCGCTTAATGCCGACTAGACAGAACGCAAGTCGAGGCCGAAATGCCGAAGCCATTCAGTTTAGCCCGAATCTCGATCGTCCTTCCCCTCATGCTCGCGACCTTGTCCGGATGCGACATGGTCGTCATGGCGCCCTCCGGCGATATCGCGGTGCAGCAGCGGGACCTGATCGTCATCTCGACGGTGCTGATGCTGCTGATCATCGTGCCGGTGATCTGCCTCACGCTGTTCTTCGCCTGGCGCTACCGCCAGTCCAACAAGGCGGCGACCTACGATCCGGAATGGCACCATTCAACGGGCCTCGAGGTCATCATCTGGTCGGCGCCGCTCGCCATCATCATCGCGCTCGGCGCCATCACCTGGGTCAGCACCCACAAGCTCGATCCCTACCGGCCGCTCGACCGCATCGATGCCGCCCGCCCGGTGAGCGGCGAAGTCAAGCCGATCACCGTCGAGGTGGTGGCGCTCGACTGGAAGTGGCTGTTCTTCTACCCTGATTACGGCATCGCCACGGTCAACGAGATGGCCGCGCCCGTCGACGTGCCGATCAATTTCAAGCTCACCGCCTCCTCGGTGATGAACTCCTTCTACGTGCCCGCGCTCGCCGGCATGATCTACACAATGCCCGGCATGGAGACGAAGCTGCATGCCGTGATCAACAAGGCCGGCGACTACGAGGGCTTCTCGTCCAACTACAGCGGCGACGGCTTTTCCCACATGCGCTTCAAGTTCCACGGGCTCGACCAGGCCGGCTTCGACCAGTGGGTCGCGCAGGTCAAGCAGAACGGCACGGCGCTCAACCGCGACGCCTACCTCAAGCTGGAAAAGCCGAGCGTCAAGGAACCCGTGCGCTATTACGCCTCGGTCGATGACGGGCTCTACGAGGCCGTGCTCAACATGTGCGTGCGCGAAGGCCAGATGTGCATGAAGGACATGATGCATATCGACATGATGGGCGGTGCCGGCGTCGAGAGCCAGGAGAACAGGGCGAAGCTCCAGCACGACAACCGCCATGCCGACCAGGCGTCCGGGGAAGGGGGAACAGCCGCGACCTTCCCCGACACCGGCAATCCCTCGCACAGCGAGGAACCGGCCGAAGGCGTCGAGGAGCCGGCCACGATGAACCACGACGGGCACCAGATGTAACAGCTCTCCATGTCCGCCGGTCCCGGCGGGCATCCCGGCCCCGCGGTCCCGCGGGCTGCAATGGAAACGATATTGGACGATCCCATGTTCGGTAATACCAGCCTCACGCACTTCCTCTTCGGGCGGCTCTCCTGGGAAGCGATCCCCTACCACGAGCCGATCCTCGTGGTGACCTTCGCGGTCGTGGCGCTCGGGGGCCTCGCCCTCCTTGCCCTCATCACGAAGTACAGGCTCTGGGGCTATCTCTGGCACGAATGGTTCACCAGCGTCGATCACAAGAAGATCGGCATCATGTACATCATCCTCGCCATCATCATGCTGCTGCGCGGCTTTTCCGATGCCGTCATGATGCGCATCCAGCAGGCCATCGCCTTCAACGGCAGCGAAGGCTACCTGCCGCCGCACCACTACGACCAGGTCTTCACCGCCCATGGCGTGATCATGATCTTCTTCGTGGCGATGCCCTTCGTCACCGGCTTCATGAACTATGTCGTGCCCTTGCAGATCGGCGCGCGCGACGTCTCCTTCCCGTTCCTCAACAATTTCTCCTTCTGGATGACGACGGCCGGCGCGATCATCATCATGATGTCGCTCTTCGTCGGCGAGTTCGCGCGCACCGGCTGGCTTGCCTATCCGCCGCTCTCGGGTGCGGCCTACAGCCCCGGCGTCGGCGTCGACTATTACATCTGGGGCCTGCAGGTGGCGGGCGTCGGCACGACGCTGTCGGGCATCAACCTCATCGCGACCATCGTGAAGATGCGCGCGCCCGGCATGACCTTCATGAAGATGCCGGTCTTCACCTGGACCTCGCTCTGCACGAACATCCTGATCGTCGCCACCTTCCCCATCCTGACGGCCACGCTCGCGCTGCTCTCGCTCGACCGCTATGTCGGCACGAACTTCTTCACGAACGACCTCGGCGGCAACCCGATGATGTATATCAACCTCATCTGGATCTGGGGCCATCCGGAGGTCTACATCCTCGTGCTGCCGGCCTTCGGCATCTTCTCCGAGGTGGTGGCGACCTTCTGCGGCAAGCGCCTCTTCGGCTATGCCTCGATGGTCTATGCGACCTGCGTGATCATGATCCTGTCCTATCTCGTGTGGCTGCACCACTTCTTCACGATGGGCTCGGGTGCATCGGTCAACGCCTTCTTCGGCATCACCACGATGATCATCTCGATCCCCACGGGCGCGAAGATGTTCAACTGGCTCTTCACCATGTATCGCGGACGCATCCGCTACGATGTGCCGATGCTGTGGACCGTCGGCTTCATGGTGACCTTCGTCATCGGCGGCATGACGGGCGTGATGCTGGCCATCCCGCCAGCCGACTTCGTGCTGCACAACTCGCTCTTCCTCATCGCCCACTTTCATAACGTCATTATCGGCGGCGTGCTGTTCGGCCTGCTTGCGGGCGTCAACTACTGGTTCCCGAAGGCCTTCGGCTACCGGCTCGATCCCTTCTGGGGCAAGCTGAGCTTCTGGTTCTGGCAGATCGGCTTCTTCGTCGCCTTCATGCCGCTCTACGTGCTCGGCCTCATGGGCGTCACGCGCCGCGTTTCGCAGTTCGAGGACCCTTCGCTGCAGATCTGGTTCATCATCGCCGCCGTCGGCGCCTTCCTGATCGCGCTCGGCATCCTCGCCTTCATCGTCCAGCTCGTCGTCAGCTTCCTGCGCCGCGATGAGCTGCGCGATACGACGGGCGATCCGTGGGACGGCCGCACGCTGGAATGGTCGACTTCCTCGCCGCCGCCGGACTACAACTTCGCCTTCACGCCCGTCGTGCACGATCATGATAGCTGGTACGACATGAAGAGCCGCGGCTACGAGCGCCCGCTGACCGGCTTCAGGCCGATCCACATGCCGAAGAACACCGGCACGGGCATCATCCTCGCCGGCATCAGCACCGTGCTTGCCTTCGCGCTGATCTGGTACATCTGGTGGCTGGCCGCCCTCTCCTTCATCGCGATCGTCGCGGTCTCGATCGGCCACACCTTCAACTATCACCGCGACTTCTTCATTCCCGCCGATACCGTGGTGGCGACGGAAGAAGCCCGCACCAAGACGCTTGCAGAACGGACCTGAGCCCATGAGCGCGACCCAAGTCCAGGAAACCGAAAAGCCGCAGTTCTACCTGACGGAAGAACACCATCCGGAAAACAGCACCATGCTGGGCTTCTGGATCTACCTGATGAGCGACTGCCTGATCTTCGCCGTGCTCTTCGCGACGCACGGCGTGCTCGGGCGCAGCTATGCGGCAGGCCCGTCGCCGGCCGACCTGTTCGACCTCGGCCTCGTCGCCTTCAACACGGCGATGCTGCTCCTGTCCTCCATCACCTACGGCTTCGCCATGCTGCAGATGGAGCGGGGCGCGAAGATGGAGACGCTGGTGTGGCTCGCCGTCACGGGCCTCTTCGGCGCGACCTTCCTCGGGGTGGAGCTTTACGAGTTCCACCACCTCATCCTCGAAGGGGCGGGCCCGACGCGCTCGGCGTTCCTCTCCTCCTTCTTCACGCTGGTCGGCACGCACGGCCTCCACGTCACCTTCGGCACGATCTGGCTGATCACGCTGATGGTGCAGGTGGGCAAGCATGGCCTCACCCCCGAGAACCGCCGCCGCCTGATGTGCCTTTCCATGTTCTGGCACTTCCTCGACGTCATCTGGATCGGCGTCTTCTCCTTCGTCTATCTCCTGGGAGTCCTCGGATGAGCCACGAAAGCGCCTCTGAAGCACATCACGCCCACAGCCACGGCCACGAGGCCGGGCACGGCTCGTTCAAGGGCTACATGACCGGCTTCATCCTGTCGGTCATCCTGACGGCCATTCCCTTCTGGCTCGTCATGGCGGGCGTGCTGGAAAGCAAGCTGCTGACGGCCGTGCTCGTCATGGGCATCGGCGTCGTGCAGATCCTCGTGCACATGATCTACTTCCTGCACATGAACCCGCGCTCGGAGGGCGGTTGGACGCTGATGGCGCTGATCTTCACGCTCATCATCGTCGGCATCGCGCTCGCCGGCTCCCTCTGGGTCATGCATCACCTCAACGCCAACATGATGCCGATGACCCAGGAGATGATGAAGAACATGCCCTGACGGGCGGGACGATGACGATGGACGTGATGCTGTAGCATGCCCCAGCCCGCTTCCCGCCGCCGGCGCCTCATCGCCTTCCTCGTCCTTCTCGTCGCCGTCTTCCTCGCGCTCGGCACATGGCAGGTCCAGAGGCTTTCCTGGAAGCTCGATCTCATTGCCCGGGTGGAGGCGCGGATCCATGCCGCGCCGGTGCCGGCTCCTTCGCGCAACGAATGGGGCGGCGTGAATGCGCGGGACGACGAATATCGCCGGGTCACCGCGACCGGGCTCTTCGAACACGACAAGTCGGTCCTCGTGCAGGCGGTGACGGCGCTCGGCGCCGGCTTCTGGGTGGTGACGCCGCTGCGCCTTGCCGACGGGTCGGCGATCCTCGTCAACCGGGGCTTCGTGCCCGCCGGCAAGCGCGATCCGGCCGCGCGCCTGGCAGGCGAGATCGCCGCCGGCCCCGTCACGGTGACGGGCCTTCTGCGCATCACGGAGCCCGGCGGCGCGTTCCTGCGCTCCAACGATCCGGCGCATGACCGGTGGTACTCCCGCGATGTCGCCGCCATTGCCGCGGCCGAAGGGCTTTCCGATGTCGCGCCTTATTTCATCGATGCGGATGCGACGCCCAATCCGGGCGGCCTTCCCGTCGGAGGCCTCACGGTCGTCGCCTTCCGCAACAGCCACCTCGTCTACGCGCTGACATGGTATGCGCTGGCCGCCATGAGTGCGTTCGGCGTCTACCGCATCCGCCGCCTCGCTGATCGCTCGTCGTGAAAAAAAGAAGCCCCGCACGAAGCGGGGCAGCGAGCGCCACGGTTTGGCTCCCAATGACGCGGGGAAGCTCGCGGGTTGCGCGAGTGATATCCAACTAGGGTTTCGCCGGGGCACAGGGAAGGTCTGATTCGGCGAATCCGGTACGGTTGTGCAAATAAACTTTCGGGCAGCCGTCGGGGCTTGCGCCGTGCCCTTCAGGAAAGGCCCGTGCGCCGGACGGCGGTCGGCACGATGCCGAAGCGGCGGCGGAAGGCGGTGGCGAAATTGGCGGGGCTGGTATAGCCGGCGATGGCGCTCGCCTCCTGTACCGTGGCCTCGCCGCGGCCGAGGGCGGTGAAGGCGCGCTCAAGCCGCACGTTGCGCACATAGTCGAAGACGCTACGGCTCTCGGCGGCGCGGAAGAGGCGTTGCAGGCCGCTCGCGCTGATGCCCGCCTCGCGGGCGATCGCCTCCACGCTCATCGGCTCGCCGGCATGGGCCTCGATGAAATCCTTCGCCCGCTGCAGGCAGACGGCGTCCTGGCGGGTCAGCGTCGCCCCGCCGGCCTCGCGGCGGTCGGACCGCAGCACCGCCGCCATGGTCTCGGCCACCAGTTCGACGGCCCGGCCTTCCAGATAGAGGTCGCGCAGTTCGGGAACGAGCGGGGAGGGCGAGAAGATCTGCCGCACGAGGTCGATCATGCGCGGGGTCAGCGTCCAGCGGTGCTCGGCAAGATGGTTGCGCAGCAGCCGGGCGCCGCCTGTCCCGTCCGTGACGGCTTCGAGCGCGTCGCGGTGCAGCCATTCGGGCGTCGCCGACACCACGAGATGGCGAAGGTGCTGGCGCCCGCGGGAGGCGCGGGCGAAATGCTCCGGGCAGGAATTCACGATGGCCACGCCTTCGGCAAGGCCCCCTTCGCCATGGAAGGCGAAGCGCCGGCCGCCGATCGCAAGATCGACGCTGCCCTCCAGGAAGAAGATGCAGGAGAGCTCTTCCGGCAGGAGCGAGGTGGCGGTGAAGGCCCGCTCCTCGATGGCGTCGCTGACATGCAGCAAGAGGCCGCGGCGCAGTTCCCGGTGCAGGAACGCGCCCTTCATCAGCGTATCGTCGGGGGAAAGCCGCTCCTCCGGGCTTTCGAGCGCAATGCCTTCGTGGCGCATGAAATCGCGCACGCGAAGATGGCCTGCGTCGGCCCGGTTTCCGGCATCGCCGCCTGCGGCTGCCATTGCTTTCCCTTCTGTTGCGTTTCCCGACCCGGGGTGGAGATTTCCCGTCGCGCAAAGGCATCTGCGCGTTCCGCAAAGGAACCGGCGTTGCCGGCCGTGCGAATGTTGCCCTAGGAATAACTTAACTTGATTAACAAGGTCAAGTTATTGCAGAAGGCAGGGACGTTGGGGTCGTGAACATGAATTTGGGACAGAAAACGGCGATGAGGAGGGCAGGGCGCCGGCGGCTTTGGCTCGCCTCGACGGTGGCGCTCGCGGTGGGCGCGGCGGCGGGGCCGCTGTCGGCGCAGGATGCGGCGACGACGGAGCTTCAGGCCGTCACCGTAGACAATGCCGGCGACAATGCGAAGGGCCCCGACCGTGGCATCGTCGCCAGGCGCAGCCTCAGCGGCTCCAAGACGGACACGCCGCTGCGCGAGACGCCGCAGGCCGTCAGCGTCGTCACGCGTGACGAGATCGATGCGCGCGGTGCAAACTCCGTCCGCGAGGCGCTTCGCTACACGCCCGGCGTCATGGCGGAGGCCAATGGCGACGACGTGCGCGGCGGCTGGATGTGGATCCGCGGCTACAATGCCTATGCCCGGCTCTGGCTCGATGGCCTCGCCATGGCGGGGGATACGGAGGGATATGCCTCCACCCCGATCAATTCCTATGCGCTGGAGCGCGTCGAGGTGATCAAGGGACCGTCCTCGGTCCTCTACGGGCAGACATTGCCCGGCGGCCTGGTCAACCAGGTCAGCAAGCGGCCGCAGGCCGACGCCCATAACGAGGTGGAGGTGACGACGTCGTCCCTCGGCGGCATCCAGACCTCGGTGGACTTCACCGGGCCGGTCGGTGCCGACAGCGATTGGTCCTATCGTCTCGTCGGGCAGGCGCGCGACCTCGGCAGCCAGATCGATGAGGAGCGCAACAGGCAGCTCATGCTGCTGCCGAGCCTCACCTGGTCGCCCGACGAGGACACCTCGCTTACCCTCTACGGCTTCTATCAGAAGGTGAACCCGAAGAATTTCAGCGGGCGCTTCTATCCGGCCTTCGGCACGCTGATACAGAACCCCGCCGGGCAGATACCGACCAGCACCCATATGGGTGACTATCTCTCCAATGCGAACGAGTTCGACGCCAATCTCTATACGGCCGGCTACGAGTTCTCGCACAATCTCACCGAAGACCTGACCTTCCGGCAGAACCTGCGCTACAGCCATGCCGACCAGAACATGTTCCTGGCCGTCGTGAATCCGGCCTTCACATGGACGACGAAGCCGCCTTCGGGCACCACGCTCGGCCGCGTCGTCTCGGCGTCCGACGACAGGCTGTCGTCCATCGATATCGACAACCAGCTCGAAGCGCGCTTCGATACCGGCGCGCTGGACCATACGATGCTGTTCGGGCTCGAATACATGCATCTCAAGTCCGATCGGTATTTCGGCAGCGCGAAGATAACCAGCCAGGATTACCTCGACCCGGTCTACGGCGGCACCTATGCCTTCCCGGCCTGGACGACCTCCAGGGTATCCGAGCAGGACCAGATCGGCGCCTATATCCAGGATCAGGTCCGCTACGACGGCTGGCTGGCGACGCTCGGCCTTCGCTACGACCATTCGGAGATTACGACGACAGACCGCATAAAGAACGTCACCTACGAGAACGAGGACGGCGCGCTTTCGGGCCGGGCCGGGCTTGCCTATCTCTTCGACAACGGCCTGACACCCTATGCGAGCTTCTCCACGTCGTTCCTGCCGACGATCGGCGCCGACGTCGACGGCGATCCCTACAAGGCGCAGGAATCGCAGCAGTTCGAGGCAGGCATCAAGTACGAGCCGGAGGGCGGGCGCGGCATGATCGGCGTCTCGGTCTTCGACCTGACGCTGGAGAATGCGCTGACGCCCGTCTACAGCGGCACGGGCTCGACGCTCGGCTATGTCCAGACCGGCGAGCAGCGCATCCGCGGCCTCGAGATCGAGGGCAAGTACGAGCTGACGCCGGAACTGGACCTGATCGCCTCCTATGCCTATTCCGACTCCAAGGTGCTGGAGACGAATATCGCGACACAGGTCGGGCAGGACATGCTCCGCGTGCCGAAGCATCAGGGCGCCCTCTGGGTGCAGTACCGGCCGGAATGGGCCGAGGGCCTGTCGCTGAGCGCGGGCGTTCGCGCTATGTCGTCTTACCATACCGACACGGCCTATCTGGATGCGCTCAGGATCCCGGGCCTCGCGCTCGTCGATATCGGCGCGCAGTTCGACCTCGGCGCCCTGAACAAGGATTTTTCCGGAACGACGCTGCGCCTCAACGTCTCCAACCTGTTCAACGAGGTCTATGTCGTCCAGTGCACCAACGACACGGGTGGGAGTTGCAACTACGGCCCGGGCCGGACCGTCATGGCAAGCCTGAAATACGAATGGTGAGCTTGTTGACGCGATTTCCGTCGATGAAGAGAGCCGGCGGCATGCCGCCGGTCCTCCGTTTCCTGATGGTGGCCGCGGCCCTCGTGCTGGCGTGGTCCATCCCGGCGCGGGCGGAGATCGTGCTGTCCGACGCGGCGGGGCGTACCGTCCGCCTCGCCGGGCCCGCGCACCGCATCGCCACGAACGAAAGCCTCATCCTCATCTCGCTCGCCCTCGTCGATGCCGATCCCGTCGCGCGTATCGCCGGCTGGGCTGCGCCGCAGCGCATCGACCGCGGCATGTACGAGGCCTACCGCCGCCGCTTTCCCGCCATCGAGGCGATCCCGGCCGTCGGCGCCGTTTTGCCCGGAAAAACCTCCGTCGAGGCAATCCTGTCCGTCAAGCCGGACCTCTTCGTCGTCTCCATCTGGGAGGCCGGCTGGAACGAGACGGCGGCGACGCTGGAGGCGGCCGGCGTGCCGGTCCTCTTCCTCGACGGGCCGGTGAACGACGGCAAGGGGCCGGCCGAGACGACGGCCTTTTCCGTGGAACTGCTGGCCAAGGCGGTCGGGCGGGAGGAGAAGGGCAGGGCCTACGGCGATTTCGTGCGGGCCCGCTACAAGCGCATCACGGACAGGACCGCCACCCTTTCCCCGGTCTCCGTCCTCGTCGACGCCCATGCGGGCGCCACCTGCTGTTCGACACCGGGCAGCGGCAACCGGATGACGGAGGCGCTGCGCCTTGCCGGCGGAAAAAGCATCGGCGCGGACGTGCCGGGCTATGACGGCCGGCTGAGCCCGGAATTCGTGCTCGGGGCGGATCCGTCGGTCTATATCGCGACCGGCGGCCCGCATCTTGCCGCCCAGAGCGGCCTCGTTCTCGGCGGCGGCATCGACCGGGCTTCGGCGGAAAGATCCTTCGACGGCATTCTCGGGGAAGGAATGCGCGACGCGCTGACGGCGGTGCGCAGCGGGCGGGCCCATGCGGTCTCGCACCAGCTCTCCATCTCCGTCGTCAACATCCTCGTCTTCGAGTGCTTCGCCAAGTGGCTGCATCCCGACGTCTTTTCCGATGTCGACCCCGCCGCGACGCTCGCCGAAATCAACGACCGTTTCCTGGCGGTGCCGCTCGAAGGCACGTTCTGGATCGACCACGAAACCGAATAGGACGCCGCATGCAAGGCAGACACTATACCGCTCAGGCCCGCATCGCCCTTCGCGATCCCGATCCCGTCATCGCGGAATTCTGCGAGCACATGACCGAGCATAATGCCGTGGTGAGCGCCGGCCCGACCGGCCCGCTGCTGCGCATGGGCGGGATCAGTGCGCAGTTTTCCCGCGCCGGGGGTGAAACGGTGGTGGAAGTCGCCGCGCCGGACCTTGAAGGCCTCTATCTCGCCCGCATGTCGGTGGCCTCGCATATCCTGGAATTTGCCGGGGACGACCCGCCGGAGATCGCCTGGACGGGCGATGGCGGCGAGATCGTCCGGCCGCCGAATTTCCAGATTCTTCAGGTCGTCGGCTGTCGGCAGGTGACGCCGCACATGCGCCGGCTGACCCTTTCCGGCGAGAACGTCGCGCGCTTTGCCGGGCTCGATGCGCTGCATCTCAACCTGATGGTCCAGCGCCCGGGGGCCGCCGAGCCGCAATGGCCGCGCGTCGGGGCGAACGGCGTGATCGCCTGGGACAATCCGGACCTGCGCCCACTCATGCGCAAATATACCGTGCGCAGCGTCGATCTTGCCGCCGGCACGCTCGATATCGATTTCGTGCTGCATGCCGATGCCGGGCCGGGCTCGGCCTTTGCCGGACGCGCTTCGGTCGGCGACCGCGTCGGGGTGGTGGGGCCGGGCGGCGGCGGCCTTGCTGCGGCCGACTGGTATCTCTTCGCCGGCGACGAGACGGCGCTTCCGGCCATCGCCCGGATGCTGGAGCACCTGCCGGCCGATGCCCGCGGCCTTGCCTTCATCGAAGTCGCCGATGCGGCGGAGATCCAGGCGCTCGCCGGGCCGGCCGGCATTGCCGTCGAATGGCTCCTGCGCGACGGCCGGCCGGCGGGCGGCACCAGCCTTCTTGCCGATGCGGTGCGCGCCGCCGCCTTTCCGGCGGAGGGCGGCAAGGTCTATGTCTGGGCCGGCTGCGAATTCGAGGCTTTCCGGGCGATCCGCAGCCATGTGCGGCAGGAACGAGGGCTTGCCGGCAGCGAGCACCTCGTCGTCTCCTACTGGCGGCGCGGCACTCCCGAGAGCGAGTAGGCCTCGCTCATTTCGCCTTCTCGGCCTTTGTCCTGTCTCCGGTCGGGAAACGGATGACGATGCGCGTGCCCTTCTTCTTCACGGCGGGGCTTTCGGCATGGATGCGCCCGCCCATCGCCTCCACGAAGCCGCGCGCGATGGAAAGGCCGAGCCCCGTGCTCTGCTGCGTGCGGCCGTCCGGCTTGCCGCGGCGGTGGAACTTGTCGAAGATGCGGTCGATGTCGGCCGGCGCGATGCCCTTGCCGAGGTCGGTGACCGAGATCAGCACGTCCGTCCCGTCGCGCCGCGCATAGACGTTGACCGGCTCCTCGCCGCCATATTTCACGGCGTTGTCGAGCAGGTTGAAGAGCACCTGGCCGAGCAGCACGCTGTCGCCCTCGATGGGCGGCAGGTCGGGAGCGATCCCCGTCTCGATGACCTTGCCCGGATAGTATTTGCGCGCCCGCTCGACGGCCGAGTGGATGAGTTCGGAGACGTCGATCCAGTCGCTCTTCGGCTTCAGCGTGCCCGATTCGATGCGCGTCATGTCGAGGAGGTTGGAGACGAAGCGGTTCATGCGGCTTCCTTCCTCCTCGATCGAGCGCAGCAGTTCGTCGCGTTCTTCCGCCGTCGTATCGGCGGCCGGCTGGCGCAGGCTCCGGACGGCGGAAAGGATGGTGGCGAGCGGCGTGTGCAGGTCGTGCGAAACGGAGGAAAGCAGCGCCTCGCGGTAGCGCTCGCCTTCGAGGCGCGCGGCCTGCGTCACGCTTTCGTCGGAAAGCCGCGCCCGGTCGAGGGCGATCGCCGTCTGGTCGAGGATGGCGGTCAGCGCCCGTTCGGCGTTGAGGTCGAGGCGCTCGTCGGAATGCTCGATGCCGCAGACGCCGACCAGCCCGTGCGGGCCCATCAGCGGACGGAACTCGAAGCGGCTCGCCGGCAGCGTTCCCGTGCCGAAGCCCGCCGGCTCCTGCTTGTCGCGCGTCCAGCGCGCGGCGGTGAAATCGGTGGCGTCGAGATCGGTATCCGGCGGCCAGACGGCGGCGACCTTGAGGTCGCTCTTCTCCGGCACCAGCAGCGCGACGTTGCGCTTGAGGCTGGCCTGGAGATAGGAGACCGCGAGCCAGATCGCATCGTCCCCGGTCGCGGTCGTCGCGAGCTTGCGGGAGAAATCGTAGAGCGATTGCAGGGCGGCGGCGCGCACGCGCGAAACTTCCGCCTGTTCCTTGATGCGTGAGGCGAAGCTGCCGGCGATCACCGCTACGGACACGAAAACGACGAGCGCGAAGACCTCGTGCGGCGCGGTGATCGTGAAGGTGTGCAGCGGGTCGATGAAGAGGAAGTTGTAGGCGAGCGCCGAAAGAAGCGCGGCGATGAAGGCCGAGGCATAGCCGCCGACCACCGCCGCGCCGAGCACGGCGAGCAGGAAGAGCAGCGAGATGTTCGGCAGTTCGGCGAACTGGTAGACGAGCTTGCCCGCCACCGCCGTCACGCCGACGAGGCCGGCCGCGACCAATGCGGCATGGCGCAGCGAAGCGATGCTGACGGCCGGAAGGGCGGCAGCCGGCATGGCCGGCTTGTCCGCCTTCTCGGGCGTCACGAAATAGACGCCGAGGCCGCTGGCGCGGCGCGACAGCGCATCCGGCAGGGAGCGGGAGAAGAACCGCATCCAGCCCCGCTGGCGCCGGGCGCCGATGACGATCTGCGTGGCGTGCTCGCGCCGCGCGAGCTTCAGGATCTCCTCGACGAAATCCGTGCCGGCCACCCGGCGCGTTTCCGCACCCAGTTGTTCGGCCAGCCGGAACAGCGCCTCGATGCGCTGCAGGCGCTCCGGCGTTTCCTCCTCCCGGTCCGCTCGCTCGATGGAGACGACGAGCCAGGGCGCGTGGAGGCCTGTGGCGAGCCGCGCGGCGACGCGCAGCACCTTTTCCGAAAGATCGTCCGGCCCGACGCAGACCAGGAGCCGCTCGCCGGCCGCCCACGGGCCCTCGATGGCATTCTGGCGGAGGTAGTCGACCATCTGGTCGTCGACCCGGTCGGCGGTGCGGCGCAGCGCAAGTTCCCGCAGCGCCGTCAGGTTGCCGAGGCGGAAGAAACGGTCGACGGCGCGGCTGATGCTTTCCGGCAGGTAGACCTTGCCTTCTTTCAGCCGTTCGATCAGCTCGGTCGGCGGCAGGTCGACCAGCACGATCTCGTCGGCCTTCTTCAGGACGAGGTCCGGCACGCGCTCGCGCACCGTCACGCCGGTGATCTGCGCCACGATGTCGGCGAGGCTTTCGAGGTGCTGGATGTTGAGGGCCGTCCACACGTCGATGCCGGCGGCAAGCAGTTCCTCGACATCCTGGTAGCGCTTGGGATGGCGGCTCGCCTCCGGGTTGGAATGGGCAAGCTCGTCGACGAGCACGATGCGCGGATGCCGGGCGAGCGCGCCGTCGAGGTCGAATTCCTCCAGCACCTTCTCGCCCTGGACGACCTTGCGGCGCGGCAGCACTTCGAGCCCGTCGAGAAGGGCGGCCGTCTCGCTGCGGCCATGCGGCTCGACGAGACCGACGACGATATCCACGCCCTCGGCCTTGAGTTTGCCGGCGCGCGTCAGCATGGCATAGGTCTTGCCGACGCCGGGCGCGGCGCCGAGGAAGACGGTCAGCTTGCCGCGCTGCTCCTTTTCGGCGGCGCCGGCGGGCAATGCATCGGTGTCGGGTTTGCGATCGTCGTCACGGTCGTCGTCCGCCATACTTTCTCTCATGTTCCGCACGGCCTGCGCTGTCCAAGCTGTAGCATGTTCGCGCGCAGTTCGCCGATGATTCCGAAAGACGGCTTTCTATACGGTTTTCCCCCCGTTCCGCCATGCCTGTTTCAGGCGGTCTTTTTCCCCCTATTTTTCAAGCCGTCGCTTGAGGCCTTCGATGATGCGGGTCGCGAGCGTGTCATAGTCGCCGTCGAAGTGGTGGCCGCCCTCGATGCGGATGGATTCGACGCCCGATGCCTTCAGCGTCGGGCAGGGATCGTCGTCCTCCTCCGAGCCGTAGATGCATTGCACGTCCCCGGGATCGATCTTCGCGATGTCGTCGACGGGGTCTCCGCCCGCGCCGGCTCCGGCAACGCCCAGCCAGCCTGTCACGGAAACCTCGTAGTCGACCTGGCGGGAGAGCGCCATGAGCGTGACCTGCGGCACGCGAGCCCTGTCCTCCGGCGAAAGGAGGTTGTAGGTGGCCGGCATGATGTCCGCGCCGAAGGAATAGCCGACGAGCAGGACATGACTCACGTTCCATTTCTTGCGGAACGTATCGATGATGCGCGCAAGGTCATCCGCCGTCTCCTGCGGCTTGCGCTCGGACCAGAAGTAGCGCAGCGAATCGACGCCGACGACCGGAATGCCGCGCTGCTGGAGGGCGCCCGCCACCTCCTTGTCGATGTCGCGCCAGCCGCCGTCGCCCGAATAGACGACGGCCATCGTGTCGTAGGCCGGCGCCGTCTTGAGGATGGTGAGCGGCAGGCCGAGCGGGGAATCCGTGTCGCTTTCCGCATCCATCCGGTCGGCGAGGGCCTGCCCGAGGACGTCCCCGGCGGTTGCCGACGCATCGCGCACGTCGATGTCGGGATGGGCCTTCCTGAGCGCGGCGACGTGGTCGCGGTCGTCCTGCGCCGCGTCGGCGGTGAAGAGCACGGTGATCGCGGCGGGAAGCGGGCCGTCCGTCAGGCCGTAGACGGTGCGGCCGTTCGTCTTCGTCTTGGCGGCGGGCGTGCAGAGAATCTTGTCGAGGGCGATGCCGGCGTCGGGATCGACGGCGACGGCCTCGCCGACGGTCGCGGCCGGGCTCTGGGCGACCATGGCGAGCGCCAGCGCGCCGCCTTCGCCGATGCCGGCGACGATCGGCGGGTGGTAGCTCGTGGAGCCGCCCGCACGCTGCACTTGATGGGCGAGCGATTCGATATCCGAGATCATGTAGACGCAGTCGTCGGACGCTTTGGGATCGTCGCTTTCGGTGTTGGCCTGCAGGGCCTTCAGATAGGCCGGCAGGTCGATGCCGATGACGGCGGCGCCCTTGTCGACGAGGGCGGCGGCCTGCTCGTCCTCCGCATCGCCCCATCCGTCCGCGCCGGAGATGAGGAAGATGCTCGCCTCCGGCGCATCGTCCGGCATCAGGATATGGCCGGGCGGGATCATGCCCGTGTCGAAGGTCTGCCCGCCATCATCGGCGGCCGCGGCAAGCGGCAGGAGGAGGGCGGCAAGCAGCCCGGCGGCGAGGCGAGGGGAAAATGTCATTTCGCAATCACTCCTTTGACGCCGCCGCCGATGAGGAAGGTCACGTCCATGAGGGCGAGCGCCGCGCCCGTTCCGTTCGATACCGCAAGATAGCGCGGCTCCCAGCGCGGATGGAATTTCGACTTGAAGGCGCGCAGGCCCTTGAAGTTGTAGAAGCGCTCGCCGTGCTCGAAGAGCGTTCCGCCGACCCGGTCCCAGACCGGGGCCGCTTCGCGCCGTGCCATGCCCGAGAGCGGCGCCATGCCAAGGTTGAACTGCCGGTAGCCCTCGGCCTTGAGGTATTCGAGGATGCTGGCGAAGAGGAAATCCATCGTGCCCTTCGGCGCCTCGGGGGCAAAGCGCATCAGGTCGACGGTGGCTTCGTGCCTGGTGTTCGTCACCATCAGCGTCGCGAAGGCGACGATCTTATCCTCCAGCCGCACGACGGCGACGGGCTGGGCGGCGACGTAGGCATCCTCGAAGGCACCGAGGGAGAAGGTCTTTTCCTTCGTCTCGTGCTCGGCGAGCCAGCCGTCCGAAATCGCCCGGAGATCGGCAAGGACGGCGTCGACCGCGCCCGGCGGCACGACGGAGAAAGTGAGGCCGTCGCGAAGGCCGCGGTTGTACGACTGGCGCAGGTTCGCAAAGCGGCTTCCCTTCATCTCGAAACCGGCGAGATCGATGACGGCGAGCTCCCCCAGCTTGAAGGCGCGCAGGCCCACATCCGCGCAGGCAGAAAGCAGCGGCGGCGAAATCTGGTAGAAGGCGGGCCGCCCGCCACCCGCGCGCGCCGCGCTGACGAACTGCCAGACGAGTTCGGGAAACTCCTCCTCCGCGCCGATCGGGTCGGCGAGCGCGATCCACGAGCGGCCGTGGATGCCGTACATGATGAAGGACCGGCCGGATGGGGAGAACAGCAGCCGCTTGTCGCCCATGCGCACGAGATTGGCGTCGGCGAGGTCCTGTTCCATGGTGATGGCGACGGCGCGCTCCAGTTCCTCCTTCGTCGGCCCTTCCGTGCGGAAATGCGCCGGGCGGAGCAGGCTGGAGAGCGCGAGCGCCGATGCGGCGATGGCAAGGCCGAGAAGCGCGCGCAGGCCCCGCGGGGCCTCCTCGGAGAATTCGAACTGCCACCACAGGTCATGGCCGTATTCGGTGTCGCGGTAGACGAAGAGCAGGATGACGAAGGCGGTGACGAGGATGACGCCGATGGCCGCGAGCCAGGAGGGGCCGAGCGTCTGGCGCAGCAGCGAGCTGTGCCGGTCGAAGGCGCGGGCATTGACGAGGAGCGCGACGATGAAGAGGGCGAGCAGCGCCGCCTCGAAGACGGCGATGGCCTTGAGGAAGGCGAAGGCGAAGGCGACCGCCGCGCCCCCCAGCGCCACCCACCAGGCCCCGTCCAGCCGCTGGCCGAGGCCGCGCGCGGCCACCACCAGCAGCAGGCCGAGGAGGCTGGAGAGGAAATGCGCGCCCTCGACGATGGGCAGCGGCAGGTAGGTCGCCAGCACGTCGAGATCGGAATCGGGCGTCGGCACCACGCTGGAGAAGATCAGCATGGTGCCGAGCACCAGCGACAGCGTTGCGATCAGCGCCGGGGCCAGCTTGCCGGCGAGCTGCGCGGCCTCGGCCACGCGCGGGCGCAGGGTGAGCTGCCGCATTTCCGTGACGAGCAGCAGGATCGTCGAGAGGAGGAGCGGCAGGACGTAGTAGATCAGCCGGTAGAGCACGAGGCTGCCGAGGAGCTGGTCGATGCTGATGACATTCGACAGGCCGGCCATGATGACCGCCTCGAAGACGCCGAGCCCGGCCGGTACATGGCTGAGGACGCCGAAGCCGATCGCCACCGCATAGACGGCAAGGAAGGTCGGCCAGCCGACATGGGTTTCCGGCAGGAGCACGTAGAGCACGGACGCAGCGGCGGCGATGTCCAGCGCCGAGACGAGGAACTGGCGCGAGGTGGTGCGGCTGTCGGGCAGGCGCAGGCTGAAGCCCCGGATATCGATTCCCTTGCCGGCGCGGCCGATGAAGAACACGGCCGCCAGGACGGCGAGAACGGCAAGGGCGATGGCCCGCAGCCAGTCGGCGTCGATGCCGAGGATGCCGGCGACGCGCGGGGCGACGGCGAGGGTGGCGAGCGCGCTGACGGAGAGGAGCCCGAGGCCGAAGGAGAGCGTGACGAAGGCGATGACGCGGGCGATCTCGCCGGGCGAGAGGCCGAGCCGCGAATAGGCGCGGAAACGGATCGCCCCGCCGCTGAGCGGGCCGAAGCCGACGGTGTTGCCGACGGCATAGGCGATGAAGGCCGTGACGGCCACGGAGGGGAACGGCGTCCTGCGGCCGACATAGTCGATGGCGTTGACGTCGTAGAGGACGAGCGCGAAGAAGCTGAGGCCCGTGAAGAGGATCGCAAGGGCGATGGCGCTCCAGGACGTGTCGGAAAGCGCCGCCAGCACCTCGTCGTAGCGCACTTCGGCGGTGAGGCGGTAGACGCCCGAGGCGACGAGGGCGAAGATCAGCAGGCTGGCCGCGCCCAGGATGTAAAACCGATAGGTCAGGAAGAACCGCACGATCAGCGCCGGCCGATCCTCGACAATCCCGTTATTCTCATTCGACATGGTTCGATCCGCGCTGGGCAACGGCTGCATATCGATCCGGCTTGTGGCAAATGTCGGGCAGGTTGTGACGGGAGGCCGCCTTCCCGCAGGATATTTCGCGCGGTGCTAGTCGGCGAGGCCGGAAAGGGCCTCGCGATCGGCGGCATAGGCGATGAAGACCGCCTTGAGATGTTCCGCCGCCGGCGAAAGGCTGTGATGGCGGCGCTGGAGCAGCGAGACGTCGCGCATGACCATCGGCTCGATGAGATCGACGGTCGTCACCCGCACGGCCGAGGCAAGCTGGCTGGAGTTTTCCGGTAGCACGGCGACGCCCATGCCGGCGGCGATCATGCTCATGGCGGTGGTGGAGAACCGCACCTCGTATTTCGGCCGGTAGTTGGGCACGACGCGCAGGAGATTGTGCTCGACGATGTTGCGCAGCGGGTTGGCTGCGGCAAGCGTGATGAGGGTTTCGTCCTTCAGTTCCGTCCAGCGCACGGACTTGCGCTTGGCGAAGCGGTGGTCTTCCCGGCAGACGAGCATCAGCTTGTCGCGCAGCAGGGCCGTCGCGGCGATCTCGGGGTCGTCCTCCGACAGCGTGCCGACGGCGATATCGACCTCGTTGCGCTTCAGCGCCGGGCTGATCTGCTCTTCCGGCATGTCGCGGATGCTGACGGAGATTTCCGGATACATGCGCATGAAGCGCGCAAGGATCGGCGGCACGATGGTCGCGGCCAGTACGATCGCCGCGGCGATGGTGACCTGGCCGCGCTTCAGCGAGGCGTTGTCGCGCACGTCGCCGACCGCAAGCTCCAGATCCTTCAGGATCTTGCGCGCCTGCGGCAGGAATTCCTGGCCGACGAGCGTGAGGGAGACCATGCGCGTGTGGCGGTCGAACAGCCGCACGCCGATCTCCGTCTCGAGGTCGCGGATGAGGATGCTGACCGCCGACTGGGTGATGTGCAGGTTCCGGGCGGCGAGATTGAACTGGCCAAACTCGGCCACCGCGATGAAGGCCCTGAGTTGCCGCAGGGTTATATTCATGTCCGCGCCGCCTTCCTGTTCGTGCGGTTCGTATAAAACGCTACCGCGCGTTCTCCTGTCTAGCCTGCAAGCGCCGGTTGCTCCGTTTTGCCGGCCATCAGCAGGCCGAGCTCGTCGAGGCGGCTGCGGTCGGGCGGCAGCTCGCCGAGGATCTCGCCGTGGAACATCACGAGGATGCGGTCGCAGATGGCGAACAGCTCTTCCAGTTCCGTGGAGATGAGCAGGACAGCGCGGCCGTTGTCGCGCTGCTTCAGCATCTCCTCCATGACGAATTCCATGGCGCCGATGTCGATGCCGCGGGCAAGCTGGTTGACGAGGATGAAATCCGGGTTGCGGGCGAGTTCCCGCGCGACCACCAGCTTCTGCTGGTTACCGCCGGAAAGCGAGCCGATCGCCTGGTTCTCGTCGCGGCTCTTCACGCGGAAGCGCTTGATGAGGTCGCGGGTGTGCTCGCCGATTGCCCGGCCGTTGAGCATGCCGCGGGCGGCGAAGGGTGCCTGGTCGTAGCGCTGGAGGATGGCGTTCTCGCTGAGCGAGAGCGACATGACGATGCCGTGCTTGTGGCGGTCCTCCGGGATATGGGAGAAGCTGCTGGCATTGATGCGGGCGGGATCGAGCCCGGTGATGTCCTTGCCATTGAGCACGACGCGGCCGGAATCGACCGGCAGCAGGCCGGAGAGCGCCAGCGACAGTTCCGTCTGGCCATTGCCCGAGACACCGGCGATGCCGACGATCTCGCCGGCCCGCACGTCGAGGCTCACCCCGCGCACGGCGGGAAGGCCCGTTTCGGCGCGGCAGGTGAGATTTTCGACGGAGAGCACGATGCGGCCGGCGGGCTCGGGGCTGCGCGGCAGCTCCATGCGCACGTCGCGGCCGACCATCATGCGGGCGAGCTCGCGCGCATTCGTCTCGCCGACATCGACCGTATGCACCACGCGCCCGTCGCGCATGACGCTGATGCGGTTGGAAACGCGCATCACCTCGTCCAGCTTGTGCGAGATGAAGACGACCGTCTTGCCGTCCTTGACGAGATCGCCCATCAGCGAGAGCAGCCGGTCGGTCTCCTGCGGCGTCAGCACGGCGGTCGGCTCGTCGAGGATGAGGAGGTCGATGCCGTGGAAGAGGGCCTTCAGGATCTCCACGCGCTGCTGCTCGCCGACGGAAAGGTCCTCGACGACGGCATCGGGGCGCACGTCGAGGGCGTAGCGGTCGGAAAGCGCGCGGATTCTCGCATGGACCTTGTCCATGTCGTTGATGACGCGCAGCGCCGAGCCCTGGCCGAGGATGTAGTTTTCCGCGACCGTCAGGTTGGGCACGAGCATGAAATGCTGGTGCACCATGCCGATGCGCTGGCGGATCGCCTCGCGCGGGCTGTTGAAGCGCACGACCTCGCCCCTGTAGACGATCTCACCCTCGTCGGGCCGCACCATGCCGCAGATCATGCTCATCAGCACGCTCTTGCCCGCGCCGTTCTCGCCGAGCAGCGAGTGGATCTCGCCCTCTTCGATTTCCAGCGACACGCCGTCGCTGGCGACGATGGGGCCGAAGCGCTTGCGGATGTTGTCGATGCGCAGGAAGGGTTTGTTGGACATGTCCGTTACCTCATCTCGTAGGGCTGGCCGAGCTTGCTGGGAGCCGCGCCCTTGCCGCGGACGACGACGAGCGTGACGATCGTCATGATGTAGGGAAGCGCCTGGAGGACCTGGTAGGGCACGACCACCGATGCCTCGGCCTGCAGCATCAACTGAAGGGCATAGAAGAGGCCGAAGAGCAGCGAGACGAAGAAGGCCCCCGTCGGCGACCAGCGGGCGAAGACGACGACGGCGAGCGCGATGAAGCCGCGGCCGGACGTGATGCCCTCGACGAACTGGTTGGAATGGCCGAGCGTCAGGAAGGCGCCGCCGAGCCCGGCGAGCCCCGTGCCGACCAGCACGGCGGCATAGCGGTAGCCCGCGACGTTGCGGCCGGCGACGTCGACGGCCTTCGGATGCTCGCCGACGGCCCGCAGCGTCAGGCCGAAGGACGTGCGGTAGAGCACGAGGGCGGCGAGGATCGTCACGAGGATCGTCGAATAGACGATGAGGTTCTGCCGGAAGAAGGCCTCGCCGAGGAAGGGCAGGTCGCTGAGGAAGGGAATGTGGACCGGCTGGGCGATCTCGATGCCCTTGCCCGTCGAGACGTAGTAGGTGCGGAAGAGGAAGGCCGTCAGCCCCATGCCGAGAAGATTGAGCGCCGCGCCCACCACGATCTGGTCCGCCTTGATGGTGATCGTGAAGAGGGCGAAGAGGAGGCCGAACGCCATGCCGCCGAGAATGCCGGCAAGAAGCCCGATGAGGATGCTGCCGGTGGCGGACGCCGTGGCGAAGCCGCAGAAGGCGCCGACGAGCATCGTGCCTTCCAGCCCGATATTGAGCACGCCCGCACGCTCGGAGAAGACCTCGCCGATCGAGGCGAAGATGAGGGGGGTCGCAAGCCTCCAGGCGGCGCCCATGAGCGTCGCGAGGAAGGTGAGGAACATCATGTCGTCCATGGTGAGGTCCTTCGGGAATGTCGCCCAGGTTTTTGTTTTCCCGCAGGACCGGCGGCCCTGCGGGAGTTTCCATTCTTTCAGGCCACGATCCTGAGGATGTCGCGCAGCTTGGCAAAGGCGACGACCGAGAGGATGACGATGCCCTGGATGACCAGCACGAGGACCTGCGGCACCTGCGAGGTGATCTGGAGGACTTCCGAGCCGGAGCGGAGCGTCGCGAAAAGCCCGCCCGACAGGATCGCCGCCAGGGGATTGTTGTTGGCGAGCAGCGCCACCGCGATGCCCTCGAAGCCGTAGCCCGGCGAGATGTTCTGGTAGAGCCGGTGGGTGACGCCGGCCACCTCGAAGGCCCCGGCAAGGCCGGCCATCGCACCGGAGATGCAGATGGCGACCATCACGTTGCGGGCGACGTCCATGCCGGCATAGCGCGCCGCATGCGGATTGAGGCCGACGACGCGCAGCGCAAAGCCCCGGCTGCTCCTTTGCAGGAAGATATAGAGCGCGACGGCCAGCACGACGGCGATGAGGATGCCGATATGCAGGCGCATGTCGGAGACGATGCGCGGCGTCCAGGCTTCGCGCACGAGGCGCGCCGATTGCGGATAGGCGGCGCTCGCATCCTTCATCGGGCCGGTGACGAGATAGCTCGTCAGGATCAGCGCGATATAGTTGAGCATGATCGTGGTGACGATCTCGCTCGCCCGGAAGCGGACCTTGAGGTAGCCGGCAATGCCGGCCCAGGCCGCGCCCGCGAGCGCACCGGCCAGCATGACGAGCGGCGCATGGATCCAGACGGAGAGGCCGTCGAGGCTGGTGCCGACGAGCGTGGCGGCGATCGCCCCCGCATAGAGCTGGCCCTCCGCGCCGATGTTCCAGATGCTGCACCGGAAGGCGACGCAGAGCCCCGCGCCGATGAGGATGAGGGGCGTCGCCTTCAGGAGGATCTCGCCGACCGCCCGCATGTCCTGGAACGAGCCGAAGACCATGACGGTGATGGCGTCGAGCCCGTTGAAGCCGTTGAGCCAGAGAAGGACGGCCCCGCAGGCGAGCGCCACGGAGACCGCCGCGATGGGGGTCACCGCGCTGAGTGCGATCTGCGAGAGCTTGCGGTAGAAAGTATGGGCTGCTTGAGGATACACGGTCTCGCGCACTCCCTGGTTAACCTGTTCCATGATAGGTCCGGATGTTGGCGTGGCGCTGGACGGTGCGCTGCGGCCGGAGGGCCGGCCGCAGCACAGCCGATTACGGGGTGTCGGTCTTGATCTCGCCGGCCGCGATCTTGTCGCTGATCGCCTTGACCTCGGCGCGGATGTCTTCGGGCACCGTGACCGGGCCGTCCTCGCGGAAGGTGAAGGAGATGACCTTCGGGTCCTTCAGGCCGAAGACGACGTTCTCGGTCGGCGGGTTGCCGTCCTTGATCGCCCGGGCGACTTCCACCACACCCTGCGCATAATCGGCGACGTAGAGGCCGAGGATGTTGTTGGGCGCGACCGGCGTGAAGTCGCTGAAGATCGAGAAGGTGCGCACGTCCGGGCCGGATTCGGCGATGGCCTGGTAGCCGCCGACGGTGGCGCCCGAGGCGTTCGGCACGACGAAGTCCGCACCCTGCGAGATCATGCTGAGGGCCGCTTCCTTGGCCGCCGTCGTATCGGTGAAGTTGCCGATATAGGCCTCGCTGATCGGGAAATCGGGATTGACGCTCTTCGCGCCGTTCTTGAAGCCGGTGAAGGCCTGCTGGATCGGCGGGATCTCCATGCCGCCGACGAGGCCGGCCTTGTGGCCCATCTTCGCGGCGATGACGCCCATCAGGTAGAAGGGCTGGCTGGTATCGGTGTTGAGGCCGATGACGTTGCCTTCGTGGATCGCGCTCGAGGAGATCAGGAAGTAGGTGTCGGGATAGTCCTGCGCCACTTCAAGCGCGGCGTCCTGGAACTCGAAGCCGTGGCCGAGGATGACCTTGTAGCCCTGGCTCGCATAGTCGCGGAACGCCTTCTCGAAGGAGGCGGGGTTCTGCTGCAGCTCGACATAGCTGATCTTGGCGCCGAGCTGGGATTCCACGCCCTTCAGCGCGTCGTAGCCGATGCGGTTCCAGCCCTCTTCCGAGACGCTGCCGGGCACCAGAAGGCCCATCTTGAAGTCTTCGGCCTGAGCCATTGCCGGGATGGAAACGGCGATGGACAGCGCCGCCACTCCTTCCAGGAAAGTCCGTCGTGAAAGTCTCATTGCTCTTCCTCCCATTAAGATGATTTCCCCGGAGGGGCATCGGTTACTTCGTGCGCGTCTCGATCTCGCCTGCGGAGATCCTGGCGCTCACCTCCTCCACATATTTGCGGACGTCTTCCGGCACGGACCGGGCGGCCGCGTCGTTGAACGTGAACTTGATCACGTCCTTGTCCGCCAGGCCGAAGTCGACATTGCTCTGCGGTATCGTGCCGTCCTTGATCCCCGAGACGATGCGCACGATGCCCTGCCCGTAATCGGCGATGAACGTGCCGAGAATGTTCTTCGGCGCGACGTCCGTGTAGTCGCTGTAGACGCTGAAGGTGCCGAGCCGGTCGCCCGTCTCCTGCGCCGCCTGGATGACGCCCAGTCCCGCCGCATTGGCATTGGGAACGACGAAATCGGCGCCCTGCGAGATCATGCTGAGCGAGGCTTCCTTGGCCGCGCTCGCATCGGTGAAGCTGCCGATATAGACGGTGGAGACCGGAAAGTCCGGATCGACGCTCCTGGCGCCCTTCGCAAAGCCTTCGAAGGCATGCGCGATGGGCGGAATTTCCATGCCGCCGACAAGGCCGGCGCCCTTGCCCATCTTCGCGGCGATCACGCCCATCAGATAGAAGGGCTGGCTGGCATCGGTGTTGAGCCCGATCACCTTGCCTTCGTGGATGTAGCTCGACGAGACGAGGAAGACGGTATCGGGAAAGTCCTCCGCCGTCGTCAGGGCCGCATCCTGGAACTGGAAGCCGTGGCCGAGGACGACCTGGTAGCCGTGGCTGGCATAGTCGCGGAACGCCTTTTCGAAGGCGGCCGGGTTGTCGGGCAATTCGACATAGCTGATCTTGGCGCCGAGTTCCTTCTCGACGCGCTTCAGCGCGTCGTAGGCGATGCGGTTCCAGCCTTCCTCGGCGACGCTGCCGGGAACGAGGAGGCCCATCTTGAAGTCTTCGGCATGGACGGGCCCGGCCATTCCGGCAAGGGCCAGTGCAACGGTGGACGCAAGCAACGAACGACGTGAAATCGCGGTCTTTCCCATTTCATTCCTCCCAATAGATTGCAGTTCCAATCCCCCGGAGTCGCCGCTCGGTTATGCATCCTCCTTTTCGCGGATGGTCTCGGTCGCCGTCTGCGAGACGAGGCGGCCCTTCGAGAAGACGAAGGCGCGATCCGGCCCGCCGGCAACCAGCGTGTCGGTATCGATGCAATCGGTGACGACGAAGTCGGCGCGCGCGCCGGCCTTCAGGCCGTAGTCCTTGCCGAGGCCCATCAGGCGAGCCGGCGCCGTCGTGATCATGTGGTGGGCGGCGGAGAGCTCGTCGCCGCGCAGATGGCCGGCGAGCAGCGTCCAGCGGGCGATTTCCAGCATGTCGCCCGAGCCGGTCGGCACGAACGGGTCCTGGATATTGTCCGAGGCCGTGGCGATGGTGACGCCCATCCGGTGAAGTTCGGCGACGCGGGTAAGCCCGCGCGGCGGCAGCATCTCGTAGTCGCGGCCCTGAAGGTAGAGGTTCGCCGCCGGCAGCGTCACCGCGCCGACATCGAGGTCGAGCATGCGCTGGGCGATGCGCTGGAAGTCGCGGCGGGGCAGGGCGCTCAGCACGGAGATGTGGCTGAACACGGTGCGGCCGCGCATGTCGAAGCGCTCGACCCGGTCGAGGGCGGCATCGAGCAGGTGGACGCCGGCGTTGAGATGCTCGTCGAGGTGCAGGTCGACCGGCTTGCCGGCCTTCACGGCGGCGGAAAAGAGGATGTCGAGATAGCGCGGCGGATCCTCGGAAACGGCGGGCGTTCCCCCGACCGCGTCGGCCAGCGCCACCGCGTCGTCGATGTTCTTGCCGAGCCAGTCGAAGTCCTGGCCGGGATGCGGTGTCATGAAGGCGACGAGCTGGAGGGTGATGCGGTCCCTCTCGGCGTCGCGCACGCCCGCCAGCGTCTCGATGCCGTGGAAGCCGGCATCCTTGTCGACGTTGATATGACTGCGGATGGCCGTGGTGCCGCGGGAAAGACATCGCTCGACAGTGCGCGTCGCCCGCTTGTGGATGTCGTCGGGCCCGGCGGTGCGGGCATATTTGGCGAAGGCCTCGCGGGCGCCCTGCAGCGTGCCGGAGGGATTGGGCGTGAAGCGCAGCACGCCGGTCTTGTCGAGGTGCTGGTGGGCATCGAGGAAACCGGGCGTGACCAGCATGCCTGCGATATCGACGCAGGCTCCGCACGAACTCGTGTCGAGGAAGGGTTCGACGGCGACGATGCGCCCGTCCGCTCCCACGATGATGTCGCTTGCCGATTGCGAGCCGTCCTCGAGGATGACGGTGCCTCCCGTAAGCGCAAAGGACTGACCGGAGGCCAGACTTGCGAGCGACGCAGTTGGATTTTCGCGTACCATTCGTTCCCGCCTTTTTCGTTATGTAAGGAACCTAAGCACGGGCCATTAATTCAAACAAATTCATTATTTCAATTGTTTGATAACAGATTCCAAATAATCGCAGTTGCTAAGATTTTTTGCGTTTGCAAAAACCGCGTCAGAAAATGAAGTATTTTCAATAGTCTGTGTGAGAGATGCGTTTGCGCCGCCTGAAAGGCGCGCGGCGCAAACGCGTTCCGCCCTCAATGGCGATATTGCGGTTCCTCGGCGTCGAGCTGCCGGCGGATGGCCGCCAGATGGGCTCTTGCGGAATCCGCGTCCCCCTCGCGCATCTGGCGGTAGGCGGCCTCGGCGATCGCCGGGTCGACGGGCGTGACCGTGCGGCCGGTGGACATGGCGAGCACCTGCACCTCGGCGGCCCGTTCGAGGTAGTAGAGGTCGTCCCAGGCCTCCGCGATGGTCGGCGCCAGCACCAGGACGCCGTGGTGCTTCATGAAGACGATATCGGCGTCGCCCACCGTTCCGGCGATGCGGGCGCCCTCGGAATAGTCGAGGGCGAGACCGTTGTAGTTCTCGTCGACCGCGGTGCGGCCGTAGAACTTGAGCGCCGTCTGCCCGGCCCAGATCAGCGGCTGGCCGTCCGTCATGGAAAGCGCGGTCGCATAGGGCATGTGGGTGTGGAAGGCGACCCTGGCGCGCGGCAGGCGGCGGTGGATCTCGGCATGGATGTAGAAGGCCGTCGCCTCCGGCTCGCCCTCGCCGTCGACGACGGTGCCGTTGAAGTCGCAAACGAGGAGCTTCGAGGCCGTCAGCTCGCGGAAGGCATAGCCGTAGGGATTGACGATGAAGAGGTCGTCATGGCCCGGCACGACGGCCGAGAAATGGTTGCAGATGCCTTCCTCGAAACCGTTGCGGGCGGCCATGCGGAAGCAGGCGGCAAGGTCTTCCTTCGCCGTGCGGATGGCGTCGGTGGAAAGGTCGGGGCGATTCGGCCGGCCGGTCTCGTCGCAAGAGGCGGCGCGGTCTTTGAGGGAATGAGCCATGGGTGCTCCTGGTCTTGTGTGGCTGGGAGCGGCGGCGGCCGGAGCACGCACGGGCGCCGGCACCGCGCGCAGCAGGGACCGCTGCGCCCTGCCTGCCTGCGCCTCGCGCAGTCCAGCAGCGCCATCAGATAACGCCCGAATTTTTCGCGGGTCAATGGACGGACTTGATCAGGAAATCGCGAAACCTGCGGGCCGCCGGCGAAAGCGAGCGGGAGCGCTTCTGGATCAGGCTGACCTCGCGCTTGATGTGCGGCTCGGTCGGCGTGCGCACGATGAGGCCCATTGAGGTCGCAAGGCGCGTCACCGCCGAGGTCATGATGGCGACGCCCAGTCCGCCCTCGACCATGCCGATGATCGTCAGCGGCAGCGCCACCTCCTGCATGGCCTTGTCGAGCGGCAGCATGATGCCGTTGCGCGCCAGCTCGTTCTCCAGCCGCTCGCGGATCGGGTTGCCGCGCTGCGGGCCGATCAGCTTGCGCTCGGCAAGGTCCGTCCAGCGCAGCGTCGCGATCTTGACCAGCGGGTCCTCCGCATGGAGCACGACGAGGAACTCGTCCGTCGTCAGCCGCGTGCCGACGAGATCGGGGTCGTCGTCCGGCACCGTGCCGATGCCGAGGTCGGCCGAACCGTTGGCGACCTGCTCCAGCACGGTCTTCTCCGCGACGTCGTGCAACTCCACCGTGATCTCCGGGTAGAGCTTGGTGAAGCCGTGGACGAGCTGCGGGACCATGAGCGCGGCCTGCACCGTGCCCGCCGCCATCGTCACCTTGCCGCGCCGGAGCGCGTTCAGCTCCCGCGAGCTTTCCACCATGCCTTCGATGTCGGCGACGGCGCGCGCGGCGATCGGCAATATGTCCATGCCGGCCTGCGTGAGGCGCAGGAGTCGTGTATGCCGGTCGAAGAGGCGCAGGTTCAGGTTCGTCTCCAGTTGCCGCACCAATGTGCTCACCGCCGATTGCGACGAGCCGAGCTTGTCCGCCGCAAGGGTGAACTGCCCGAGATTGGCCACGGTGACGAAGGCCCGGAGCTGCTTCAGCGTGATGTCCATGGCGACCATTTATCCAATTATTGGATGAATAAATATAATTATGCCGATTGTTTACTGATTTGGCCAGCCTCATGATCCTCGGTGTACGGCGTGCGGTGCCGAACCCAAGAGGCCAAGATGCCCCCCACCGCGCCGGAACCTGTTCGCTGGGAGGAAAGCGAATGTCCAATCCCGATACCACGACGGATCCCGTCGAAAGAATGTACCCGGTCCCGAGCCTTCTGGCACTGGGCCTCCAGCATGTTCTCGTCATGTATGCCGGCGCGGTCGCCGTGCCGCTCATCATCGGCAGCGCACTGCACCTGCCGAAGGAGCAGGTCGCGATGCTCGTCAGCGCGGACCTCTTCTGTTGCGGTCTCGTGACCATCATCCAGTCGCTCGGCATCTGGAATGTCGGCGTTCGCCTGCCCATCATGATGGGCATCTCGTTTACCGCCGTGCCCTCGATCATCGCGACGGGCACCAATCCGGACCTCGGCATGCCGGGCGTCATCGGCGCCGTCATAGGATCCGGTATCTTCACCATCCTCGTGGCGCCGTTCTTCGGGCGCTGGGTGCGCTTCTTCCCGCCGGTCGTCACCGGCACGGTGATGCTGGTCATCGGCCTGTCGCTGATGCGCGTCGGCGTCAACTGGGCCGCAGGCGGCCAGCCGATGATCAAGGGACCGGACGGCATGATCCCGAACCCGGCCTACGGCGCGCCCTTCGCGCTCGCCATCGCCGCGCTCGTCCTCGTATCGATCCTCCTGCTCACCCGCGTTCTCAAGGGCTTCCTGTCCAATCTCGCGGTGCTGATCGGCATTGGCATCGGCTTTGCCGTCGCCATCGCCTTCGGCAAGGTCGATTTCGGCGGCGTGGGAGATGCCGACTGGGTGCGCGTCATCCATCCGCTCGCCTTCGGCTGGCCGGTCTTCGAGTTCTGGTCGATCCTGTCGCTCTGTGCCGTCATGACGGTCATGATGATCGAATCGACCGGCCAGTTCCTGGCGGTCGGCGACATGGCCGGGCGCAAGATCACCCAGGAGGACCTAACGCGCGGCCTTCGCACCGACGGCGTCGGCAACATCATCGGCGGCCTGCTCAACACCTTCACCTACACGACCTATGCGCAGAATGTCGGCCTGCTCCAGATCACCGGCGTGCTCAGCCGCTGGGTGGTCGCCACGGGCGGCGCCATCCTGATCCTGCTCGGCGTGCTGCCGAAGGTCGCCTTCGTCAGCGCATCGATCCCCAGCTACGTGGTCGGCGGCGCGGCGATCGTCATGTTCGGCATGGTTTCGGCCACCGGCGTGAAGATCCTCGCCAAGGTGGATTTCGTCGCCAACCGCCGCAACCTCTACATCGTCGCCGTCAGCGTCGGCCTCGCCATGGTGCCGGTCGTGGCGGAGAACATCTTCGACAAGCTGCCCGATGCGCTGGACAAGTTCCTGCATAGCGGCGTGCTCGTCGGCACCTTCGCCGCCGCGCTTCTCAACATCCTCTTCAACGGCGTGCCCGCACGCGAGGAGGACGACCACAGCCACGGCCTGAAGAACGGCGCAGCCGCGCCCGACGCGGCCTGAAGGCAACACACGCAACATCTCCGGCGGCTCTACGCCGCCGGATCCCTGAACAAAGAGGAAAGCCATGAGACGCTTTGACTATCATCGGGCGGAAACGCTGGAGCACGCCTCCCGTCTTCTCACCGAACTCGGTGACGATACCTTCCTGTTCGCCGGCGGAACGGACCTTCTGGTCGAGATCCGGGAGCGGCTGCGCCGCGTGCGCAACGTCGTCGACATCAAGGCGATCCCCGGCCTGTCCGACATCACCTACGACGAGACGCGCGGGCTGACCTTCGGCGCCCTGGTGACGGTCGGCCGGCTGGAGCGTCTGCCGCTGGTGCGCCAGCGCTATCCGAACCTGCGCGCGGCCTTCGCCTCGCTCGGCTCCATCCAGGTGCGCAACCGCGCGACGGTCGTCGGCAATATCTGTCGCGCCTCGCCGTCCGCCGACACCATTCCGCCGCTGATCGCGGACGGCGCCTTCGTCCATATCTACAGCCGCACCGACATGCGCGTGGTGCCGCTTTCCGAATTCTTCACCGGGCCGGGCAGGACCGTGCTCGCCAAGGGCGAGATCGTCACCGGCATCACGGTGCCGCCGGCCGCCGACAACAGCGGCAAGGCCTATCTCAAGCACGGCCGCCGCAAGGCGATGGAGCTTTCCACCGTCGGCGTCGCCGTCAGCCTCCTGATGGAGGAGGGCGTCTGCAGCGACATCCGCATCGCGCTCGGCGCCGTCGGCGCGACCGTGCTGCGCGCCTCTCAGGCCGAGGCCATGCTGCGCGGCACCGCGCTCGACGCGGCAACCGTCAAGAGCGCCGCGGACAAGGCGATGGAGGAGTGCACGCCGATCAGCAACGTGCGCGCCAGCGCCGATTACCGCCGCGACATGGTCGGCGTGCTCACGGGCCGCGCCATCAAACAGGCATTGGAGACTTTCGCATGAAGAAGATCGTCGAATTCACCGTGAACGGCGAGCCGCGCGAGATGACGGTGGACACCTGCCGCTCGCTGCTCGACGCGCTGCGCGAGGAGGTCGGCCTTACCGGCACCAAGAAGGGCTGCGACGTCGGCGACTGCGGCGCCTGCACCGTCATCGTCGACGGCGAGCCGGTCAATGCCTGCCTCATGCTGGCCGTGGAGGCCGAGGGCCGCTCGGTCCAGACCGTCGAAGGGCTCCAGCCTGGCGTCGACAGGCTTCATCCGCTGCAGGACGCCTTCATGCGGCACGGGGCATCGCAATGCGGCTTCTGCACGCCGGGCATCCTGATGATGGCCAAGAAGCTGCTCGACGACAACCCGAACCCCACCGACGAGGACATCCGCTTCGGCCTGTCCGGCAATATCTGCCGCTGCACGGGCTACACCAAGATTTTCGACGCGATCAAATCCGCCGCGCGCGAGATGGAGGCAGCAAGATCATGAACATGACGACCCCGATCGAAAAGCGCGAGTTCAAGATCGTCGGCAAGAGCGTCAAGCGCGACGACGTCCTGGAAAAGGTGACAGGCGAGGCGCAGTATACCGGCGACGTCAAGCTGCCGGGCATGCTCTACGGCAAGATGAAGCGCGCCGCCGTCGCCCATGCGCGCATCAAGAGCATCGACGTCAGCAAGGCGCTCGCCTATCCGGGCGTCAAGGCCGTGCTGACGCATGAGAACGTGCCGCGCGTCCTGCACTATGGCTCGCCGCATCCGCGCTCGGCCTCCTGCACCAAGGACCAGTACATCCTCGACGACCGCGTGCGCTTCTGGGGCGAGGGCGTCGCCGCCGTCGCCGCCATCAGCGAGGAGATCGCCGACGAGGCGCTCGACCTCATCGAGGTGGAATACGAGCCCCTGCCGGCCGTCTTCGACCCGGACGAGGCCGTCAAGCCGGGCGCGCCGATCCTCCACGAGGTCGGCCCGGGCGGCAACCTGGTGCTCGACCCGGTCCGCGTCAACCGCGGCGACGTCGAGGCGGGCTTCGCCGAGGCCGACTTCGTGCTCGAAGGCGTCTTCTCCGGCGGCCGGCCGCATCCGGCCTATATGGAGCCGAACATCTGCATCGCCGACTGGGACGGCTCCAACAAGCTCACCGTCTGGATCTCGACGCAGACCTCCTTCATGGTGCGCGGCATCCTTGCCGAAGTGCTCGGCCTGCCGCTCACCAAGGTGCGCGTCCTCGTCGATCATATGGGCGGCGGCTTCGGCGCCAAGCAGGATTGCTTCCAGCACGAGTTCCTCTGCGCGCTCCTTGCAAAGGAGACGCGCCGGCCGGTGAAGATGGAGTTCACCCGCCACGAGACGTTCGTCGCCGGCCGCGCCCGCCATCCCTGCAAGGTCTGGCTCAAGCAGGGCTTCCGCAACGACGGCACCATCGTCGCGCGCGACATGAAGCTCGTCTACGATTCCGGCGCCTACGGCTCGCACGGCCCGGGCGTCACAACGGTCGGCACGAATGCCGCGACCTCGCTCTATCGCTGCGAGAACGTGCGCATCGAGGGCCGCTGCGTCTACACCAACACGCCGATCACCGGGGCCTTCCGCGGCTACGGCGTGGTGCAGAGCTACTATGCGCTCGATATCCAGATGGACGAAGCCGCAGAACGGCTCGGACTGGACCCGGCCGAGGTGAAGCTGAAGAACGCCGTCCGCCAGGGCGATATCGCGCCCTCCGGCCATGCGATCGTCGGCCACGGGCTCGAGACCTGCATCAAGCACGGCATCGACGCTATCGGCTGGAAGAAGCTGCGCGAGCGCGACCGCACGCCGGACCCGAAGCGCCCGCATATCCGCAAGGGCTGGGGCGTCGGCTGTGAGATGCACGGCTCCTCCGCCTATCCGGGCATCAAGGAGCAGGGCAACGCCACGGTAAAGGTCAACGAGGACGGCACGGTGACGCTGCTCACCGGGGCCGCCGGCCTCGGCACCGGCGCGCATACCGCGCTGGCGCAGATTGTCGCCGAAGAGCTTGGCGTGCGCTTCGAGGATGTCGGCGTCATCCACGGCGACACCGACGTCGTGCCATGGGATATCGGGGCCTTCGCCAGCCACACGACCTATCTCGTCGGCAGCGCCGCCAAGATCGCCGCCGGCAAGGCGCGCGAAGCCGTGCTGGAACGGGCGGCGATGAAGCTGCAGGTCCAGGTCGGCGAGATCGATGCGAGCGAAGGCCGCGTCTTCGTGATCGCCGAACCCGGCCGCTTCATCAGCGTTGCCGAGGCCATGGGCCCGTCGAAGGGCATACCGGCCGCCAACATCGTCGGCAACGGCACCTACGAGCCGACGAAGTCCTATTCCTTCGCCGCCCACTTCACCGAAGTGGACGTCGACACGGAAACCGGGATCGTCGAGGTCAAGCGCGTCATCCCGGTGCACGATGTCGGCCGGGTCATCCACCCGATCGCCGCGCAGGGCCAGATCGAGGGCGGCATCCAGCAGGGCATCGGCCACACGCTGACCGAGGACTACGTCATCGACAAGAAGACCGGCCGCTCACTCAACGCGGGCCTCGTCGACTACAAGATGCCGCTGTCCATGGACATGCCGGACATCGAGACGATCATCCTGGAAGCCGCGCCCGATCCGGGCGGACCGTGGGGTGCCAAGGGGGTCGGCGAGGACCCGATCATCGCCATCGGCCCCTCCATCGCCAACGCCATCCACGACGCCATCGGCGTCCGCTTCCACCACTATCCGATCACCCCGGAAGATATTTTGAAAGCCTTGAGGGAGAAGGACGCATGAACATGCACATCCAACCCGCCGAACGAAAACTCCCGATCACCATCCTCACCGGGTTCCTGGGGTCGGGCAAGACGACGCTGCTCAACTACATCCTCACCGAGCGCCACGGCCACCGCATCGCGGTGATCGAGAACGAATACGGCGAGGTGGACGTCGACAGCGACCTCGTGCTCGCCTCGGACGAGGAGATCTTCCAGATGCAGAACGGCTGCATCTGCTGCTTCGTCGACGTGCGCAACGACCTGATCGACGTGATGAAGAAGCTCCTCAGCCACAAGGACAAGTTCGACCACATCATCGTCGAGACCTCCGGCCTTGCCGACCCGACGCCGGTCGCCACCGCCTTCTTCGTCGACCGCAGCGTCGCCGAGGAAGTCGAGCTCGACGCCATCGTGACGCTGGTCGACGCCATGCATATCGACCAGCACCTCTACGACCCGGTGCTCGACGGCAGCGACAACCAGGCGGTCAACCAGATCGTCGCGGCCGACCGCATCCTCGTCAACAAGATCGACCTTGCCGAGGAGGACGCTCTCGGCTCGCTGGAGGGCTCGCTGCGCAAGCTCAACCAGACGGCGCCGATCCTGCGCTCCAGCTACGGCAAGGTCGACCTTTCCAATATCCTCGGCGTCAACGGCTTCCGCCCGTCCTATGTGCGCGAGCGGGCGGAGATCCTCGACATCGACCTCGACGACGACCGCGACGCACATGGCCATCACGACCACGATTGCCACGATGCGGCCTGCGACCATCCCGATCACGACCATGCCCATGATCACCATCACGGCGACGAGGGCGGCAAGGCCGGCCCGATCTCGCTGCGCCCGCACCGGCACGACGCGACGGTGAAGTCCCATTCCTTCGTCTATCCGGAGCCTTTCGACGGTGAGAAGCTTGCGGCTTTCCTGAAGGATTACCTCGCCGAGCACGGCGACGACATCTTCCGCACCAAGGGCATCGTCTCGGTGGCGGACGACGAGCGCTTCTTCGTGCTCCAGGCCGTCCATAAGCTGGTCGATTTCCGGGCCGATCACGCCTGGGGCGAGGACAAGCCGAAGTCGAAGTTCGTCTTCATCGGCCGCAATCTCGACCGTGAGGGTATCGACAGAAACTTGCGTGCATGCCTGGCGGCCTGACGGCGCTTCTCCCGCTCTCAAGCCGCTTTCGCAAGTCCTCTGTCTGAACCGCCCGCGCACCCTCCAGCGCGCGGGCGGTCGCTGCCGTTTGCGCGGAAAAATCCTTTTAAAAATAATGGGTTAGATTGATTATTTTATTGACATAAAGCCCGCCCTGTGGTCTTTTCGCAGGCGAGTAGAAGCACCGACAATTGCTCACCGTCTGTTGGAAGATGAGGCTGCGATGTCGATGCTGACTACGAAAGGAACGCCCGGTTGCCCCCGCCTTGGGGACGATGCGCCGGCCCGTTTCCTCCGTCATTGGCATTTCCTGAGATCGCGGATCCACGCCCGGCTTTTGCCGGCATGGCGTTCATCGCGCGGCCCCGCATCGACCGGACCCTCTACGACAGGAGAACAGGAATGATAATCGACCTAAGCTGCTACCCCACCGACCTGGTGGACCTGGCTTGGCGCCATGACGGACCGCCGTTCACCGGCGACAAGCTTCTGAAGATGATGGACGGCCCGTACTACGTGAACGGCAAGCCGCGCCGCATCGACAAGGCCTTCATCCAGCCGCCGCAGGGCAACACCATCTACACCCATGAAGTCATGGACCTGGAAGGCAAAGCCGCCATCCGCCAGTACATGGGCTATACGGAAAAGATGGTGACCGAGCATCCCGACCGCTTCCTCGGCTGCTTCGTCTACAACCCGCGCTACGGCGTGCAGAACGGCGTCGACGAAATCGAACGCTATGCCAAGGAATTCGATTTCAAGATGGTCCAGCTCCAGGCGAACATGCACGCCTACCGCCCGGACCGCGCACTCGACTGGCTGCGTCCGGCCATGAAGAAGTGCGCCGAGCTCGGCCTGATGGTGAAGGTGCATACCGGCGACGGTCCGTACTCGATCCCGACGGAATTCTATCCGATCATCCGCGAGTTCCCGGAAATCAACTTCATCCTCGCGCATTTCGGCGTGCAGACCGGCGGCGTCTATGTGTTCGAGCCCATGCAGATGGCCCTCGACACGCCGAGCGTCTATGTCGAATCCGGCTGGTGCCTCCAGTCGCGCATCGTCGAGTTCGCCAAGGTCCTGCCCAAGCACAAGATCCTCTTCGGCTCCGATACGCCGCCGAACGAGCCGGGCATGTGGATCAACCTTCTGGAAGTCCTCTGCCACGAGCCGCCGCAGGGCCTCAACCTCGATGAGGACACGCTGGAGGACTACCTCGGCAACAACCTCGCCCGCATGATCGGCCTCGAGCCGACCGCCCCGCCGGCAACCGTCGAGGAAGCCGAGGCGTATCTGCGCCAGCACGGCGTCCAGATCGCCGCGTAAACGAACGGAGTGAACAATGATCATCGATACCCATCTTCACCCGACCAACCTCGTCGACGAGGCGTGGCGTCATACGGGTACGCCCTTCACGGGCGAGCGCATGCTCAAGCTGATGGACGGCCCCTACATGATCAACGGCAAGCCACGCCGTATCGACATGGGCTTCATCCAGCCGCCGCCGGGCAACACCGGCTACCGTGACGGCAACCGCAAGGGCCGCGAGGGCATCCGCGACTACATGGCCTATATCGCCGAGCTGTGCGAGAAGTATCCGGACCGCTTCATCGGCAACTTCAACTACAACCCGCGCTGGGGGCCCGAAAACGGCGCTGCGGAGCTGGAATTCCACGTCAAAGAATACGGCTTCAAGATGCTGAAGCTGCATGCCAACATGCACGGCTACCGTCCCGACCGCGCGCTCGAATGGCTGCGTCCGGCGATGAAGAAGTGCGCCGAGCTTGGCGTCGTCGTCCTCATCCACACCGGCGACGGCCCGTACACCATCCCGACGATGTTCTACCCGATCATCCGCGAGTTCCCGATGGTCAACTTCATCATCGGTCACTTCGGCATCCAGACGGGCGGCAACTACTCGTTCGAGTCCTTCTGGATGGCGATGGATACGCCGAACGTCTACTGCGAATCCGGCTGGTGCTTCCAGTCGCGCATCGTGGAGTTCGCCCAGCAGCTTCCGAAGAACAAGATCGTCTTCGGCACGGACAGCCCGCCGAACGACCCGGGCATGTGGCTGCGCGAGCTGGAAGTGCTCTGCAAGGATCCGCCGCACGGCATCAACCTCTCCGAGGACGACCTGGAAGGCTATCTCGGCAACAACATCGCCAAGCTCGTCGGCATCGACCCCTCGCCGCCGCCGCGCGACCTGAAGGACGCCCAGGCGCGCCTGACGGACAGCTACGCCGGCGTCGACCGCGCCACCGGCAAGCACCTGCTGCAGCCGGCCTGATCCGAACACGGCGGCGCCCTCCGGGGCGCCGTCACCTACCCGCAGAACCGAGGCCGAGAGATGACCGAGTACCACAAGCAAGACGTCCGCCGCTTCCTGGCCGATTACCGGGACCGGCACCCCGAGGACGTCATCACCATCGACCGGCCGGTCTCGGACGATCAGGATGCTACGGCGCTGATCTGGAACCTTGCGGACAAGGGGCAGCACCCGATGCTGCACCTGAAGAACGTCAGCGGTATCGGCGCGGAAGTCCTCTGCAACATCTTCGCCTCGCGCGAGCGCATCGCCCGCCTTCTCGGCTCGACCGCCGACAGGCTGCACGAGGCCTACCAGGCCCGCGCCAACAAGCCCTTCGCGCCGGAAGTGGTGGAAAGCGGCCCGGTCAGCGAGGAGATCATCTCCGGCGACGCCGTCGATCTCCACGGCTTGCCGATGCTGAAACACTTCGACACCGACCGCACGAAATACATCACCAGCGGCATCATCATCAGCGAGCACCCGGAAACGGGCGCCGGCAATCTCAGCTATCACCGGGCAATGATCCATTCGAGGAACGCGCTCGCGACCTCGCTGCATTCGCGCGGCCATCTCTGGCGCCTGATGAACATGGCGAAGGAGAAGGGCAGGCCGATGCCTGTCGCCATGGTGATCGGCGGCCATCCGCTGTTCATGATCGCCGCCTCCGCCCGCCTTGCCTTCGGTGAAGACGAGCGCGACGTCGCCGGCGGCCTGATGGGCGAACCGCTCCAGGTCGTGCGCACGCCGAAATACGGCATCCGCGTTCCCGCCCATGCCGAGATCGTGCTGGAAGGCGTGATCGATCCCGAGGCCCATGTTGAGGAGGGGCCGTTCGGCGAGTTCACCGGCTATTCCTCCGACCGCTCGACCAACAACCTCTTCACGGTCGAGACGATCATGCGCCGGCGCGATGCCATGCTGGTTTCCGTCGCGGGCGGCAATTCGGCCGAGCACCTGAACCTCGGCCGCGTGCCGCGCGAGGCGGAGGTGGTCGAGAAGCTGAAGGCCCGCTTCCCCTCGATCACCGCTGTGCATTACCCGTCCTCCGGCACCCATTTCCACGCCTATATCGCGATGAACCAGACGCGCGAGGGCGAGGCGCGGCAGGTCATGCTCGGCCTTCTCGGCTGGGACCAGTACCTGAAGAACGTCGTGGTGGTGGACGCGGACGTCGACATCACCAAGGACTCGGAAGTGCTCTGGGCGCTCGCCACCCATTTCCAGCCGCACAAGGACGTCGTCATCATCGAGGGCCTGCCGGGCAATGCGCTCGATCCGTCGGCGAGCGGCATCGGCACGACCTCGCGCATGGGGCTCGATGCGACGCGCGGGCCGAATTTCCACGGCGTGCGCGCGCGCATCAGCGACGAGGCCAATGCGCGCGCCGCCGCACTCCTTGCAAGCGCGGGATAGGCGATGAGCGAGCGGCCAGCACGCATGATCGTCGGCATTTCGGGCGCTTCCGGAGCCATCTACGGCAAGCGCATCCTCGAAGTGTTGCGCGACCTCGGGGTCGAGACGCATCTGGTCATGTCGCGCGCCGCCTGCATCACGCTGGCGGCCGAGGCGGACTTCACGAAGCAGGACCTCGAGGCGCTGGCGACGACCACCCATTCCAACAAGGATATCGGCGCGGTCTGCTCCTCCGGCTCCTACAAGACGCTCGGCATGATCGTCGCGCCCTGCTCGGTGAAGACCATGGCCGAGATCGCCACCGGCACGACGGACAACCTCCTCTCGCGCGCCGCCGACGTGGTGCTGAAGGAACGCCGCCGGCTCGTGCTGATGCTGCGCGAGACGCCGCTGCATCTCGGCCATATCAGGAACATGGCGCAGGTGACCGAAATGGGTGGTATCATCTACCCGCCCGTTCCCGCCTTCTACGCCCGGCCCAAAAGCCTGGAGGACATGGTCGACCACACGGTCGGCCGGGTCCTCGATCTCTTTGACCTCGACGCCGGTATCGTGCGACGATGGCAGGGAACGCAAGGAGTGGAGTGACATGGCCGCCCTTATCGCCTCCGACCCGCAGACGCTGACGCTAGAACCGCGCGCTGCATTCCTTTCCGACGACGCCGTCGAGATTCTGGGCTTTGCCGCCCGATGTCTCGACGAGGGCCACAAGGCGGCCCTCGTCACCCTCGTCGAGATCCACGGCGGTGCGGCCCGCGCCATCGGTGCGCAGATGGCGGTGCGCGGGGACGGGCTTTACTGCGGCTTCGTTTCCGGCGGCTGCACCGAGGCGGCGGTGGCGGCGGAGGCCGCGAGCGCCATTGCCAAGGGCGTAGACCGGAACCTCCGCCTCGGCGAAGGCTCACCCTTCTTCGATATCGTGCTGCCCTGCGGCGGCGGCATCACCCTTGCCATCCATGTCCTGCGCGATGCCGATCCGCTGCACCGGGCGCTCGCCGCGCTGGAGCGGCGCATGCCCGTGCGCCTGCGCTACGATCCGGGTGCGCAGGCGCTTTCCCTCGCTCAGGGCGCAGGCCCGACCGGCTGGGAGAATGACTGTTTCATTCGTCGGTACCGGCCGAAGGAGCGACTGGTTCTGGCCGGCGGTCCTGCCGAGACGGGGCGGGTCGCCGCGGTCGCGACGGCGGCCGGCTACGAGGTGATCGTCGTCGAGCGCGGCAAGGTGCCCGCACCGGGCGACGTCGATGCGGATACGGCCGTCGCGATCCTCTTCCATGACGTCGATCGGGAAGTGCCGCTGCTCGAGCAGGCGCTCGCCACCGACGCCTTCTACATCGGCGCGCTCGGCAGCCGGCGCACGCATGAGAAGCGCTGCGCCGCCCTTCGCGAACGGGGCGTCGAGGCCGCCGCGCTCGCGCGCATCCGCGCGCCCATCGGGATTTTCGACAAGGCGCGCGATTCCCGCTCGCTCGCCGTTTCCGTCGTCGCGGATATCGCGCAGGCACGCCTGCCCGGCGACGCCGGATAGGCCGTCAGGCGCCGAGCGCCTCGGCGGAGATCCAGAACACCGCGTCCTGCGATTCGGCGGTTTCCAGCCAGAGGAAATCGAGATGGGGGAATTCCTCTTCGAGGATTTCCCGGCCCGACCCGATCTCGCAGATCATGCCGCCCTCCGGTGTCAGGTGGTCGCCCGCTTCCGTCAGAAGCCGGCGCACGAGGTCGAGCCCGTCCTCGCCGCCGTCATGGGCCATGACCGGCTCGGCCCGATGCTCGGCCGGGAAGCCGGCAAGCGCCGCATGGTCGACATAGGGCGGGTTGGTGATGATGAGGTCGTAGCGGCGGCCGGCAAGCGGGGCGAAGAGGTCGCCGTGATGGAGGCTCACCTGGTCCTCCACGTCATGTTCGGCAAGGTTGATCTTCGCTACTTCCAGCGCATCGGCTGAGAGGTCGACGGCGTCGATTGCGGCCTGCGGGAAGAATTTCGCGGCCAGAACCGCAAGGCAGCCCGAGCCCGTGCAGATGTCCGCCGCGCTTTCCACCGACAGCGGATCGGGCAGGAAAGAGGAGCCTTCCGAGTTCAGATATTCGCCGAACAGGATCTCGCCGATATGCGAGCGCGGCACGATCACCCGCTCGTCGACATGGAAGCGCACGCCCTGGATATAGGCATGGCCGGTGATGTAGGAAGACGGCTTGCGGGTCGTCACGCGCGTTTCGATGCGCTCCGCCAGCAGCTTGCGCTCGGCCGGCAGCAGGCGCGCGTCGAGGAAGGGATCGAGCGTGTCGATCGGCAGGTCGAGCGAATCGAGCAGCAGGAAGGCCGCGTCGTCGCCGACGGTCGTCGTGCCGTGGCCGAAGCCGAGATCGGCGGCGTTGAAGCGGGAAATCGCGTAGCGCCAGTAATCGCGCAGGGTCACGAGTTCGCTGGTAATGTCGTCCTTGTTCAACGGCGTCTCACTTCGAATGGTGCGAATTGGGCTGGACGCCCCCGCCGTTGAGTGGCAAGGGCCGATGGGTCAACCGATAGCGGGGCCGCCGCACGGCTTCAAGGGCGCCATCATGAAAGACATCCGCAAAGGGCAGAAATCCGCCGCCGGCCGCAAGGCGCCGCCCGCGCCCGCCGGCAAGCGCGCGACCCTGCCGCGGGCGCTCTCCAAGCTCGGCTTCTGTTCACGCACGCAGGCCGAAGAGCTGGTGCGGGCCGGACGGGTGAGCGTCGACGGGCGTATTGCGACGAGCCTTGAAACCTGGGTCGACGTGGAGACGGCGGCCATCGCCGTCGACGGCAGGCGGGTGACCGCCGAAAAGCGCGTCTACCTGATGCTGAACAAGCCGCGCGGCCTTGTCACCACCCGGCACGACCCGCAGGGCCGCCCGACGGTCTACGAGTGCCTTGCCGGGCTCGACCACACCCATCTTTCGCCGGTCGGCCGGCTCGACAAGGCGAGCGAGGGGCTGCTGCTCTTCACCAATGACACGGAATTTTCCCAGGCGCTGCTCGATCCCGAGACCCATGTGGCGAAGACCTACCATGTGCAGGTGGACCGGCATGTCGATGCCGCGGCGCTGGACGCCCTGACGGCGGGCGTGCGGCATGACGGCGAGTTCCTGCGGGCGAGGCGCGCGCACCTCCTTCGCGAAGGCGGGCGGAATGCCTGGCTGGAGATCGAACTGGAGGAGGGGCGCAACCGCCAGATCCGGCGGATGCTGGAGGCGCTGGATATTGCCTGCCTTCGCCTCCTGCGCGTCTCCATCGGCAATCTCGCCCTCGGCGACCTTGAAAAGGGCACCGTGCGGCCGCTGACGGAAGCGGAGGTGGCGGACCTTCGCCGCCTTGCCGGGAAAACCGCTTTGTGAAAGACAATTGCCGCCATGCCTTGCGGCGTGCAGAAGAGGACATTCGACAATGCCTGCCAATCCGCGTTCCATCGCCCAGCTTTCCGTGCTTCTGCAATCGGGCGCGCTCGATCCTGTCGCGCTGCTGGAGGAGACGCTGGACGCGGTGGAAGTGTACCCCGACAAGGCGGTCTTCACGGTGCTGACGAAGGAGCGGGCGAGGGCGGAGGCCGAGGCCTCCCGCCGACGGCTGCGTGAGGGCCGCTCGCTCGGCGTGCTCGACGGCTTGCCGATCGCCTGGAAGGACCTCTTCGACATGGCGGGCCTGCCGACGACGGCCGGCTCGCGCGTGCTGGCGGACGCGGCGCCCGCCGAACGGGACGCGGCCGTGGTGCGGGCGCTGGCCGGGGCCGGTATGGTCAGCATCGGGCGGGTCAACATGAGCGAGTTCGCCTTTTCCGGCCTCGGCATCAACCCGCATTACGGCACGCCGCGCAATCCGGCAGCGCCGGCCGGCGAGCACCGCATTCCCGGCGGCTCGTCCTCGGGCTCGGCGGCTGCCGTCGCTGCCGGCCTCGTTCCCGTCTCCATCGGCACGGATACCGGCGGCTCGGTGCGCATCCCGGCCGCCTTCACCGGCATCGTCGGCTACAAGGCCTCGCGCGGGCGCTATTCCATGGAGGGCGTCTTCCCGCTCGCCCGCACCCTCGATTCGCTCGGGCCGCTCTGCCGCACCGTGCAGGATGCCGTCTGGGTGGATGCCGCCATGCGCGGCCGACCGGCCAGCGAAGCGCTGCCGCGCGCCGACCTTGCCGGGCTTTCCCTTGTGATCCCCGAGACCGTGTTCTTCGATGGTGCGGAGCCGGAGGTGGTCGCGGTCTTCGAGGCCGGCGTCGAACGGCTGGCGAAGGCCGGCGCGCGCATCCGCCGCGAGGCCTTCCCGGAATTTGCCGAGATCTTCGCGGTGATGGCGCGGCACGGTGCGCTGGTTACGGCCGAGGCCTTCGTGCTCCACCGCGAGCGCATCAAGGGCGAAGCGGCCGCAGGCATGGACCCGCGCGTCGTCAAGCGCACGCTGCTCGGCGAGAAGATCACGCTGGCCGACTATCTGGAAACGCAGGCCGCCCGCGAAAGGCTGACGACCGCCGTCGAAGCGCGGCTCGGGCCGGAAAGCCTGCTGATCAGCCCGACGCTGCCGCATGTCGCCCCGCTCACCCAGCCGCTGGTGGACGATGAGGACCTGTTCTTTGCGGTGAACGGCAAGACGCTGCGCAATACGCTCGTTGGCAATTTCCTCGACTGGTGCGGCGTCTCGCTGCCCTGCGGGACGGGTGCCGCCGGCATGCCGGCGGGCCTCCTCGTCTCGGGGCCGAGGGGAAGCGACGCGCGGGTTCTCGCCGTCGCCTCCGTTGTCGAAGGGCTTCTCGGCTAGGCTTACTTGCCGAGCCAGACGGTGCCGGTCTTGTTGACGACCGGCACGCCGACGGCGTTGCCGTATTCGGTCCAGGAGCCGTCATAATTGCGGGCGTCGTAGCCGAGCAGGCGCTTCAGCGCGAACCAGGTGTGGCTGGAGCGCTCGCCGATGCGGCAATAGGTGATGACCGGCTTGGTGCCGTCGATGCCCTTTTCGGCATAGATGCGGCGGATCTCGTCGAGCGGCTTGTAGGTGCCGTCCTCGTTGACGATGGTCGCCCACGGCACGTTCTCGGCGCCGGGGATGTGGCCGGCGCGGATCGACAGTTCCTTGACGCCTTCCGGCGCGAAGACCTTGCCGAGATATTCGTCGGGCGAGCGGATGTCGACCAGCTTGCCGTCGATGCGGCCCTCGGCGAAGTCGAGCGTGTTGACGAGGCGGGCGCGCAGGCTGTTGTCGCGCTCGGGCAGTTCGAGGCTGGTCGCCTCGTAGGCGGGCACCTCGGCCGTCAGCGGCAGGCCGCGGGCTTCCCACAGCTTGCGGCCGCCGTCGAGCAACTTGGCCCGCTCGCCGAAGCCGTAGACGTCGAGCACCCAGACGCCCCAGGCGGCGAACCAGTTGTTGTGGTCGCCGTAGATGATGACGGTCGTATCCTTGTCGACGCCCGCCCGGCGAAGCTGCTCCTGCAATTTCTCACGCGAGGCGATGTCGCGGTTGACGGTGTCGACGAGGTCCGTGTGCCAGTTGAGGTCGACGGCGCCGGGGATATGGCCCTTCTCGTAGACGCCGGTATCGACGCTCACCTCGAAGACCCGCACCTTGGGATCGTCGAGATGGTCCTTCAGCCAGTCCACGGTCACAAGCGAATCGGTTGCTGCTTTCGTCATGATGCTTTCCTTTCCGTCAGTCGTTGAAATGGCGGCCTTCCGTGACCTCGGCCACGTAGCCGGCGCGGATGGCGAAATCGCCGAAATGCTCGCCCGGTTGCCGCTCGCGGGCGAAGTGGCCGATCACCGTGCCGAGAAGCTCGAGGATCGCCGGCTCTGCCACGTTCTCCAGCACCATCTTGTTGAGGCGCTGGCCGGCAAAACCGCCGCCGAGATAGAGGTTGTACTTGCCGGGCGCGCGGCCCGTCAGCGCGATCTCGGCGATGTAGGGCCGTGCGCAGCCGTTCGGACAGCCGGTCATGCGGATGGTGATGGGCTCGTCCGACAGGCCGTGCTCGGCGAGGATGGCGTCGATCTTCGTGATCAGCGTCGGCAGGTAACGCTCGCTCTCGGCCATGGCGAGGCCGCAGGTCGGCAGCGCCACGCAGGCCATGGAATTGCGCCGGAGGCCGCTGCCGCCGTTGAGCCTGTCGAGCCCGTGCGCCTTCAGGAGCGCTTCGATCTTCGGCTGGTCGGCGGGGTCCACCTCGGCGATGATGAGGTTCTGGTTGGGCGTCACGCGGAAGGTGCCGCGATGAGCCTCGGCAATGGCGCGTATGCCGTCGAAGAGCGCGAGGTTCTCGAAATTCTTCACGCGGCCGTTCTCGATGCGCAGCGTATAGTGCTCGCGCCCGTCCTCGCCGCGCTGCCAGCCGAGCGTGTCGCCGTTGGTGGTGAAGGCGTAGGCGCGCGCCTCGCCGAGGGCGAAGCCCAGCCGGTCCTCGATCGCCGCCTTGATCCAGTCGAGCCCCTTGTCGTCCACCGTATACTTGAAGCGGGCGCGGCTGCGGTCGGCGCGGTCGCCGTAGTCGCGCTGCACGCCCATGACGGCATCGCAGGTCTCGATCACCTTGTCCTTGGCAACGAAGCCGATGACGCTGGCAAGGCGCGGATAGGTCTTCGGCGCCTGGTCCGTCCGCCCCATGCCGCCGCCGACCGCCACGTTGAAGCCGAGGAGCCGGCCCTTTTCGACGATGGCGATGAAGCCGAGGTCCTGCGCGTAGACGTCGATATCGTTGACGGGCGGGATGACGAAGCCGATCTTGAACTTGCGCGGCATGTAGGTGCGCCCGTACATCGGCTCTTCCGGCCCGTCGCCCTTTGTCTGGCGCTCCTCGCCGTACCAGATCTCGGGATAGGCGCCGGTCTTCGGCGTGGCGTGGTCGCTTGCGCCCTTGGCGAGCGCGTAGACCTCGGCGTGCAGCGCCGAAAGCTCGGGATTGATCGAGGCCATCACGCCGCGCGCATCGTCGCCACAGGCCGCCTTGGTGTCGAGCGCGACGTCGTTCAGCCCCTGCATGACGGCGCGCAGGTTCTTCTTGTGGATATAGTGGAACTGGAAGGTCTGGCGCGTCGTCAGGCGCAGCATGTCGCCGGCATAGGCACGTCCCAGCGCATCGAGCTTCAGCCATTGCGCGGGTGTCAGCACGCCACCGGGAAGGCGCACGCGCGCCATGAAGCGATAGGCGGGCTCCAGCTTCTGCCGGCGCCGCTCGTCGCGGATGTCGCGGTCGTCCTGCTGGTAGACGCCGTGGAACTTCATCAGCTTGATGTCGTCGCCGGGAACGGCGGCCGTCAGCGGCGCAGCGAGCCCCTCGGCGATGGTGCCGCGCAGCTGGTCGCTGTTTGCCTTCATCGTCTCGTCCGGCGTGAGCCTTTCGAGGGGCTGGGAGATGTCGTGGCTGCGGTCGGTTTCAAGAAGGGTCATGTCGGGCCTCAATAGACGTCGATCTGATAGCGGCGGCTTTCCTGCAGCGCGGCGAGGTATTCCTCGGCGGCAGCCTTGCCACGCCCGCTCTGCTCGATGACGATCGTCAGGAGGGCGCGGTGGACGTCGGGCGCGAGCTTCGAGCCGTCGCCGCAGACATAGAGATGCGCGCCCTCTTCCAGCCACGCATAGACGTCGCGGGCCTCTTCCAGCAGCCGGTGCTGCACATAGGTCTTCTCCGCCCCGTCGCGCGAGAAGGCGACGTTCATGCGGGAGAGCACGCCGTCCTTCAGGAAACCCTGCCATTCCGTCTGGTAGAGGAAGTCGCTGTCGAAGTTGCGCTCGCCGAAGAACAGCCACGCGCGGCCGTCCGCGCCCTGCGCCTCGCGTTCCTGGAGGAAGGCGCGGTAGGGGGCGACGCCCGTGCCCGCGCCGATCATGATGATCGGCGCATCGCCCGCCGGCAGGCGGAAGCGCGGGTTCTCCTGCACATAGACGGGCAGGACGGTTTCCGGCCCGGCGCGGCGCGAGAACTGGCCGGAGGCGACGCCGAAACGCTCCTCGCCGTTCATTGCATACTGCACGGTGGAGACCGTCAGATGGACCTCGTCGGGAACGGCCGTCGCGGAGGAGGCGATGGAATAGAGCCGCGGCTGGAGCGGACGAAGGCCGGCGGCGAGCGCCGCCGCATCGACACCCCTTACCGGGAAGCGGCGCACGATATCGATGACGTGGTTTTCGCGCAGGAATGCCGAGCGGGCATCGCCCGTCAGTTCCTTCAGCTCCGCCGAGCCGGTCACCTCGGCCCATTGGTCGAGGAAGCGCGGGGTAGCGGCGGTGATTTCCAGAACGCCACCGAGCGCCTCGCTGAGCGTCGTCGCCTCGCCCTTGAGCGTCAGGGGCTCGGCGCCGGAAAGATCGAGCGCCGACAGGAGGCTTTCGACGAGTGTCGGATCGTTGCGCGGCACGATGCCGAGGGCGTCGCCTGGCGCGAAGGAGAGGCCGGAGCCCTCCAGCGAGAGTTCGATATGCCGCGTCTCCTTGCTCGATCCCCGGCCGGTGAGCGCCAGGTTCTCGATGACGATGGCCGTGAAGGGGTTGCGCTTGTCGTAGGCTGTGGCAGCGGATACGGCCGGGCTGGCGGCGGGTGTCGCGGCGACGGAGCGCGGCGGGGCGAGCAGGCCCACGGCCGCATCGATCCAGGCGGCGGCCGGGTCGTCGTAGTCGACGTCGCAGTCGACGCGATCATGCAGGCGCTCGGCGCCGAGCTCGGCAAGGCGCTCGTCGATCCGCCGGCCCGCGCCGCAGAAGAATTCGTAGGTGGAATCGCCGAGCGCCAGCACGGCATAGCGCAGGCCCTCGAGCTTGGGCGCCTTGCGGCTTTCGACGAATTCGAAGAAGCCGGCGGCGGAGGTCGGCGGCGCGCCCTCGCCATGGGTGGAGGCGACGATGAGAAGGTCCTGCTCCTCCTTCAGCCGGCGCGGCTTGTAGTCGGCCATGTCGGCGAGGACCGGGGCGAAACCGGCCGCGCGTGCCGCTTCGGCAAGGCGGATGGCGACGCCCTTGCCGTTGCCGGTCTCGCTGCCGTAGAGGATGGTGAGCGTGCGCACGGGAGCGGCCGCGGCGACCGGCGCCGGATCGAGGCCGGCGGGCACGAGATGGGCCGCATCGGGACGGCCGGCATCGGCAAGGCCGGCGAAATAGCCGCTCAGCCAGAGCGCCTGCTGGGGCTTGAGCTGGGTGGCGACGGTGCGCACCGTCTTCCACTGTTCTTCGTTCAGCCCAGGTCCGTTGAATTCCAAGAGAGTCATGCGTCCGCTCGCCTCCTGAGGCCGGAAAACCGGCATTTCCAAAGAGTTCGCGGGCACTATTGGCGGCCGTTCTGAGGTGTGACAAACGAATGATATTGTCCGCTGACTGCAAGAAAATTGCAGTCAATCCATCTTGAGACGCGTGTTCCAAAGGGGTGGGGAAGGGCGTTTCAGGCGTTTTGCCGCGAGCGGATTTCTTGGGATAACGTTCCCTTTGCCGAAGTGCAACTTTTTTCGCCTTTTCGGCCGTCCGGCTAGGCGGAAACCTGCTTCAGGCCGGAAAGGGCGTCCTGTACGTCCCGGCGTCCTTCCGACGATTCCGCATAGACGGCATAGACGGGATAGGTGAATTCGGGCGCGCCTTCGACCCTTTCGAGCGTGCCCGCCGCAAGATAGGGCGCCACCGTTCCCTTGCGGAAATAGCCCGTGCCGCCGACGCGCAGGATATAGTGAAGGGCAAGCAGACCGAAATCCACCTGAAGCGCCGGCTCGGCGAAACCGGCCTGCCCGAAACCGGACTGGCCGGCGAATTGCGTGCCCCATTCGACGCGCACATGGTCCGGTTCCTCGCCTTCCTTCAGGCCGGCGACGTTCTGCACCAGGATGAGCTGCTCTTCCTCCAGGAGATCGATCCGGAAGCCGGGCATCAGCTTCGGCGCATAGAGCACGGCGACATCGAGCACGCCCGTGCGCAGCTGCTCCAGCAACTGGTCGGGAATGCCGACGCGGGCGTGGACGGCGATATGCGGGCAATTGCCCTTCATCCAGACGAGCCATTCCAGCATGAGCGGGTTCCACAGGCTCATCTCCCCGCCGACAGCCACGACCGCGGTGCGGCCGGGCGGTACGGTGAGCTGCTGGCGCGCCCGCTCCCACACCTGCACGAAGGACTGCGCGAAACGCTCGAATTCGCGGCCCGCCGGCGTGAGCGCCGCGCCGTTGCGCGTGCGCACGAAGAGCTTGCGGCCCAGCGCCTCCTCCAGCGTGCGGATGCGCGCGCTCACCGTCGTCTGGGTGATATGCAGCCGTTCGGATGCCTTCAGGAAGCTGCCGGTATGCACGATCTCCAGAAAGGTGCGCGCCCGGTCGATATCCATGCAGTCATCCTTCAGTGCAATTTTTTTGTCCTGATACTATAGTCCTTTTCATCCGAAAGCCCATTCGGGAATGCGAAAACCCGCCCGCGATATTTCGCAGGCGGGTTCAGTCTGGCGGCTTTCCGCCGGGGCGGTCAGAACTCCTGCCATTCCGCCCGGGTGTCGAGGGCCGCATTGCCGCTGAAAGCGGCGGCGACCTTGCGGCCGAGCGTGCGGGCAGGGGAGGCCTGCGGGCGTGCGGCCTGCCCGGATGTCGCTTTCGCCGCCGGCATGCCGGCGAGGCGGAACCGGCCGACGAGGTCGCGAAGGCGCACCGCTTCCGTCGCCAGCGTATTGGATGCGGCGTTGGATTCTTCCACCATCGCCGCGTTCTGCTGCGTCGTCTGGTCCATGGCGTTGACGGCGGTGTTGACCTCCGCAAGCCCGACGGACTGCTCCTTCGCGGACGTTGCGATGGATTCCATGTGCGTGTTGATCTCGATGATGAACCCGCTGATGGTCTTCAGCGCCGAACCCGCATCGCGCACCAGCTTCACGCCGTTGTCCACCTCGGTGGAGGAGTTGTGGATCAGCTCCTTGATCTCCTTTGCCGCCTGTGCGGAGCGCTGGGCGAGCTCGCGCACCTCCTGGGCGACGACGGCAAAGCCCTTGCCGGCCTCGCCCGCGCGCGCCGCTTCCACCCCGGCATTCAGCGCCAGAAGGTTCGTCTGGAAGGCGATCTCGTCGATCACGCCGATGATGTTGGAGATCTGCTGGGCGCTCTCCTCGATCTTGCGCATCGCTTCCTCCGCGTAGGAGACCACTTCGGCGGACTGGGCGGCGGCGTGGTTGGCCTGCCCCGCGACGCTGCGCGCCTCCTCCGTGCGCTTGCTGGAATTGGCGACGTTGACGGTGATCTCGTCGAGTGCTGCCGCGGTTTCCTCGAGCGAGGCCGCCTGCTGCTCGGTGCGTTTGGAAAGATCGTCCGTGCCGGCGGCGATTTCCCGCGTGCCGTTGTCGAGCGTCGAGATGGCGTTCGATATATCGCTGAGCGTCGTGGCGAGCTGGGCGACCGACTGGTTGAAGTCTTGGCGCAGCGGCTCGAAATCGGGCGCGAAGATTTCGTCGATCTGGAAGGCGAGGTCACCGGCGGCGAGGCGCTTCAGGCCCGCCGCAAGGCCGGAGGTGGCCACGCGCAGCCGTTCGGCCGCATCGGCCTCGGCCTTTTCCTGCATGGCGATCCGTTCGGCTTCGGCGCGCTTGCGGCCTTCCACCGCTTCCTCCTCCAGGCGCCGGTTGGCGATGGCGCTCTGGCGGAACACTTCGAGCGCCTTGCCCATGTCGCCGATCTCGTCATTGTTGCGGGCAAGGACGATCTCGGTGTCGAGCTGACCGTCGGCGACGAGGCCCATGGATGCGCCGAGGCGCGACATGCCGCCGATGATGCGCCTGAACGTCACGTAGCCGACGATGGAGAACATCAGCGCCAACGCGGACATGGCCGTGACGATCAGCGTCCAACAGAGGCCGGCCCGGCCGTTGGCCTCGTCGATGACGCTTTGCGTGCGCGCCTCCATCTTCTCGAAGAAGGTATCGACCGGCTGCATCACGTTGGCCTTGAACTTGTGATAGTCGGGCGAGTTGAGCATCCGGGTCGCTTTTTCGCGCGCTTGCGGGCCGAGGGTGGCGGCGTTGTCGACCAGGGTCATCGCCTCGGTCTCCAGCTTGATGAGCGCGTCCGAGCGCTTGCCGGCCTCGTCGAGAAGGCCGAATTCCTCGTCGGTGAAGCCGGCCTGCTTCATCAGGTCGTGCAGCGAGACGGCCGGGCCGTCCGGCCGCGGCTTGGCGACGCCCCCGGCGACGAAGTCCCAGTAGATCCGTTCATAACCTTCCGGCCGCGGACGCGTGCCGTTGCGGATTTCGATGACGGCGTTGTACTGGTCCTTGAAGGCCGGATCGCCCGTCTCGGCATAGGTGCGCATCATGCGCGTCAGGTCGTCCGATGATTGCCGGAAGCCGTCGGCGAGCACATAGGACTGGTATTTCTGGTCGTAGGCCCGGGTGACGTCGTCGGCTGCGCCGGCATATTCCCAGAGGCTCACCACGAGCCCTGCCATCACCACGCCGGTAGCCGACGCCAGGGCGATGAATTGCGTCTTGATTTTCATGATGGTCATTCCCGACGTGGACACACCTTTCCTGCCGCGCCGAAATCATTTCGGACGTCACGAAGACATGCCACCGATGAGTGCAACGCCGGCAGCATCGCCGGAATAACTATAGACTGTCGG
>NZ_AP044007.1:0-385751 GCF_055392685.1 Shinella sp. Sh6
TCCGCCTCCTCGATGAAGTGCCGGAAGAGCGCGGGGCCCGGCGCGAACGCCGTGTGGTCGACATAACCGTCCAGCGACTGGTTCATTCCGAATACGAGCCTGGCCATGGCCACGTCCTTTCCGTAGATGGCATGTCCGCGCGGAAACCGATTGCGCTTGGCAATCGGTTACAGGCTAGATCGACCGCTTTCAATTCGCAAGCGGTTTCTGGAGCGCGGCGGGGCCCGATGCCGGGAGTCGGCCTTTCGTCCTCTTGTGCAGCGCAAGGAAATTGTCCGAAATCCGCAGCGACCGAAACAAGTTGACAAAACCGGCATCGGCTCGGTAATTTTCGGGAAATTTTCCAATTGGCATTTGGGCCCTCCCGGAACCGACCGTTCCGGCGGGGCCTTTTTGTTTGGTGGTCGAGCATGGTTGCAGACGGCAGAAAGACCATCCCCGTGGGGGTGCTTTTCTCACATTCCGGCCCCTACGCGAAGCTGGGGCACGAGGGGTATTGCGGCGCCGTGGCCGCGATAGAGGCCGTCAACGCGCATAATCTGCCGTTCGAGCTGAAGCCGGTCCCCGCCGATCCCGGCGGCAACACCGATCGCTATGCCGGCCTGTGCGACGACCTCATCGTGCGCCACGGCGTGCGCCACATCGTCGGCTGCACGACCTCCTGGAGCCGCAAGGAGGTCATTCCCGTCGTCGAGAAGCGCGATGCGGTGCTCTGGTATCCGTGCGTCTACGAAGGTTTCGAGGCGAGCGACCGGGTCGTCTATGTCGCGGCCTGCGCGAACCAGCATCTGGTGCCCCTGATGGAATTCATCATGCCGCGCTTCGGCAAGCGAGCGATCCTGCTCGGCTCGAACTACATCTGGGGCTGGGAGACCAACCGGCTGGCGCGCGAGATGCTGCATGCCGCCGACGGCGAGGTGCTGGGCGAGCGCGCCATCGCCATCGGCGACACGGATATCGGCCACCTGATCCGCGAGATCGAGGCGAAGAAGCCGGACTTCATCCTCAACAACCTCATCGGCGAATCCTCCTATGCCTTCCTGAAGGCCTATGCCGAACTGGGCCGGCGCGATCCCGATTTCCGCTCCTCCGTCCGGCCCGTCGTGAGCTGCAATTTCTACGAAAGCGAGCTCGAACGGGTGGGGCTGGATGCGCAGGACAATTTCACCGTGAGCTGCTACTTCCGCTCGCTGCCCGGCGAAGCCAACCGGACCTTTGTCGAGGCGGCGCGGACGCGCGGGGCGGATAGCGGAATTTCCGCCTTCTTCGCCCAGAGTTATGCCAGTATCCTGCTGATCGCCGCCGGCATCGCGCACGCCGGAACCGACGCCATCGAGCCGGTGCTTGCGGCCGCCAAGACCCATGCGACCGGCACGCCGCTCGGCGACATCATCGTGGATGCCCGCACCAACCATATCGCCTTGCCCGCCCATATCGGACGGGCGCGCGGGGACGGCGGGTTCGATATCGTGCATCAGGCAGACCATGCGATCCAGCCGGACCCGTTCATGGCCCGGACCTATCTCCAGACTTCCGCGGACAAGGGCCAGCAGCCCGGCTTCCTGAGGCTCGTCAAATGACCAAGACAGACCGACCCTCCGCCTTCCCGACCTGGGGCGCCTTCGAAAACTGGACGGCGCTGATCGTCCACCGCCGCCATGCCAATGTCGACGCCATCGCGCAGCAATTGCAGCGCATCGGCGTCGATGCCGTGGAGTGCTGGCCGGACGTGCCGGAAAACGCCGACATCACGCCGTTCAACATCGTCTTCTTCGACGTGGACATGGGCTACGACGGGCAGTTCCCCTGGCAGCCGCAGCAGGCGCCGGTGCCGACCGTGGCGCTGATCGGCTCGGAGGCCCCCGGCCGCATCGACTGGGCGCTCCGCCAGGGCGCGGACGCGCAGCTCATCAAGCCGATCGGCAGCGCCGGCGTCTACAGCGCGCTGGTCATCGCCATGCACAATTTCCACCGGCGCCATGCGCTGGCGACCGAGATCGGCGCGCTGCGCGAAAGCCTCGACCAGCGCGAGGCGGTGGCGCAGGCGACCGCGATCGTGATGCTGGCGGAGAACCTCTCGCCGAAACAGGCCTACCAGAAGCTGCGCCTTGCCGCGATGGCCGAACGCATCAGCGTCGAAGCCGCGGCACGGCGCTTCCTGAACGAACAGCAGGCAGGACCCGACCGTGAGCGCGCTTGATACCCTTCCCGGCGACCGGAAAAAGGCCGAGCGCCGCGTCTTCGCCCGCATCGTGCGCCGGCCGCTGGCGGCATTCGGCCTCTTCGTCATCGTCCTGACGATAGCCGCGGCGGTCTTCGCGCCGTGGATCGTGCCCTTCGACCCGAACGAGCAGTTCTTCGACGGGCTGACGCTCGAGGGCGCACCGCTTCCGCCCGACGGCAAGTTCTGGTTCGGCACCGATCTCGTCGGCCGCGACCTGTTCTCCCGGCTGATCTTCGGCGCGCAGACCTCGCTGATCATCGGCGTCGTGGCGAACGGCATCGCCGTGCTGATCGGCTCGACGGTCGGCATCTGCGCCGGCTATTTCCGCGGCCTGGTCGAAACCGTGCTGATGCGCTTCACCGACCTGATGATGGCCTTTCCAGCCCTTCTCCTCGCCATCGTGCTCGCCGCGATCTTCACGCCGAGCCTGTGGATCGTCGCCATGGTGATCGCCATGGTCAACTGGGTGCAAATCGCGCGCGTGCTCTACACCGAGACGCGCTCGCTCTCCGAGCGCGATTTCATCGAAGCCGAGCGGGCGATGGGCGCGGGCGCGCCGCGCATCATCCTCAAGCATATCCTGCCGCACCTCTTTTCCACGATGATTGTCTGGGCGACGCTCGGCATCGCCACCACGGTGCTGCTGGAGGCGACGCTCTCCTTCCTCGGCATCGGCGTGCAGCCGCCAACCCCTTCCTGGGGCAACATCATCTTCGAGAACCAGACCTATTTCACCAGCGCGCCCTGGCTGGTCTTCATTCCCGGCGCGGCGATCCTGCTTCTGGCGCTGGCCTTCAACCTCGTCGGCGATGCCCTGCGAGACGTGCTCGACCCGACCCAGCAGGGACATCACTGATGCTCGCCTATATCGCCCGACGGCTGCTCCAAACGCTGATGATCCTGATCGGCATCAGCTTCGTGACCTTCATCCTGCTCTATCTGGTGCCGGCCGATCCGGCGCGCCAGATCGCGGGCCGCAGCGCCACGGCGCAGACCGTCGAGAACATCCGCGAGCAGCTCGGGCTGAACCTGCCTTTCTACGAGCAGTATCTGCGCTACCTGAAGGATCTCGTCCACGGCGACCTCGGGCGCTCCTACCTGCAGAAGACGGAGGTCGCCTCGCTCATCTGGTCGCGCCTTCCGGCAAGCCTGCTGCTGATGGCCGGGGCGATCGTCAGCGAACTCCTCATCGGCATCACCATGGGCGTCATCGCCGCCACCCGGCGCGGCAGCCGCACGGACAACGCGCTGATGATCTTCTCCTTCGTCGGCGTCTCCGCACCGCAATTCGTCATCGGCATCCTGATGCTCTACGTCTTCGCGGTGCGGCTCGGCTGGTTCCCCATCGGCGGATACGGCACGTTCCAGCACATGGTCCTGCCGTCGCTGACGCTCGGCCTTCTCGGCGCGGGCTGGTATTCGCGCATGATGCGCTCCTCGCTGCTCGACGTGCTGCGCCAGGACTATATCCGCACGGCCCGCGCCAAGGGCCTCGCCCGCTGGACCATCCTCGTGCGCCACGCCATGCCCAACGCCATCCTGCCGATCGTCGCCATGATCGGCATCGACATCGGCCTGTTCATGTCGGGCATCGTGGTGGTGGAAAGCGTGTTCGGATGGCCGGGCATCGGCCAGCTCGCCTGGCAGGCCATCCAGCGCGTCGACATACCCATCATCATGGGCGTCACCATCGTCTCCGCCTTCGCCATCGTTCTCGGCAACCTCCTTGCGGACCTCATCACTCCGCTGATCGACCCGCGCATCAAGCTGCGGTGAAAAACACTCCAGAGAGAAAGGGACAGACATGAAGAAATCGCTCCTCATCGGCGCCTCGGCGCTTGCACTCATCCTTGCCGCCCCGCTCGGCGCGGCAGCCGAAACCGCCAAGCAGGGCGGCTCGATGATCGTCACCTACAAGGACGACGTGTCCACGCTCGACCCGGCCATCGGCTACGACTGGCAGAACTGGTCGATGATCAAGTCGCTGTTCGACGGCCTGATGGACTACGAGCCCGGCACCACGAACCTGCGCACGGAAATCGCGCAGGACTACACGATCGCCGAGGACGGCAAGACCTTCACCTTCACCCTGCGCAAGGGCGTGAAGTTCCATAACGGCCGGGAACTGACGGCCGACGACGTCAAGTATTCCATCGAGCGCGTGGTGAACCCGGCAACGCAAAGCCCGGGTGCCGGCTTCTTCGGCTCCATCGCCGGCTTCGAGGAGGCATCGGCCGGCAAGGCCGATCACCTCTCCGGCATCACCGTGGTCGATCCCTACACGATCAAGTTCGAGCTGAGCCGTCCCGACGCGACCTTCCTGCATGTGCTGGCGCTGAACTTCGCCCATGTGGTTCCGAAGGAGGAGGTCGAGAAATACGGCGCGGACTTCGGCAAGCATCCGGTCGGCTCCGGCGCCTTCAAGCTGGCCGAATGGACGCTCGGCCAGCGCATCGTCTTCGAGCGCTTCAAGGACTACTACAATCCCGAGCTGCCCAAGCTCGACCAGATCACCTTCGAGGTCGGCCAGGAGCCGGTCGTCGCGCTGCTGCGCCTGCAGAACGGCGAGATCGACATTCCCGGCGACGGCATTCCGCCGGCCAAGTTCATCGAGGTCACCAAGGATCCGAAGTTCAAGGACCTGATCATCCAGGGCGGGCAGCTCCACACCGGCTACGTGACCATGAACGTCAAGATCAAGCCGTTCGACGACGTGAAGGTGCGCCAGGCCGTCAACATGGCCATCAACAAGGATCGCATCGTCCGCATCATCAACGGTCGCGCCCTGCCGGCCAACCAGCCGCTGCCGCGCTCCATGCCGGGCTATGCGGAAGACTACAAGGGCTATCCCTACGATCCGGAAAAGGCCAAGGCGCTGCTCGCCGAAGCCGGCCTAGCCGACGGCTTCGAGACCGAGCTCTTCGCCGCCAACACCGACCCGCAGCCGCGCATCGCGCAGGCCATCCAGCAGGATCTCGCCGCCATCGGCATCAAGGCGTCGATCAAGTCGCTGGCGCAGGCCAACGTCATCGCGGCCGGCGGCGAGCCGGACGGCGCGCCGATGATCTGGTCGGGCGGCATGGGCTGGATCGCCGATTTCCCCGATCCGTCCAACTTCTACGGCCCGATCCTCGGCTGCGGCGGCGCGGTCCAGGGCGGCTGGAACTGGTCGTGGTACTGCAACGAGGACCTCGACAAGAAGGCGCAGGAAGCCGACTCGATGGTCGACCCCGCCAGGAAGGCGGAGCGCGAAGCGCTGTGGCGCGACATCTATCTGAAGATCATGGACGACGCGCCGTGGGCGCCGATCTTCAACGAGGAACGCTTCTCCGTGCGCTCCGAACGCCTTGGCGGCCCGGATGCGATCTTCGTCGATCCCGTTCACATCCCGGTCAATTACGACGAGGTTTATGCAAAAGATGTGCAGTAACTGCCAGTACACCATCCATGGCCGGCACCATCACTTCGGCTGGGACAATTCGTTCCAGCCGGCAGAGACGGTGGCGCCGGGCTCGACGCTGAAATTCGAATGCCTCGACAGCGGCGCCGGGCACTATCATCCCGGCAGCACGGTCGCGGATGTGTCGACGATGGACTTCTCCAAGGTCAATCCGGTCAGCGGCCCCATCTACGTGGATGGGGCCAGGCCCGGCGACGTCCTGAAGATCACCATCCACCAGTTCGAGCCCTCGGGCTTCGGCTGGACGGCCAACATTCCCGGCTTCGGGCTTTTGGCCGACGACTTCAAGGAACCGGCGCTGGCGCTGTGGAACTACGACGCCTCGACGCTGGAACCGGCCCTCTTCGGCAAGCACGCCCGCGTGCCCCTGAAGCCGTTTGCCGGCACCATCGGCCTCGCGCCGGCCGAAAAGGGCCTGCACTCCGTCGTGCCACCGCGGCGCGTCGGCGGCAATCTCGACATCCGCGACCTTGCGGCGGGAACGACGCTCTACCTGCCGGTCGAGGTGGAGGGCGCGCTGTTCTCCATCGGCGACACGCACGCCGCGCAGGGCGACGGCGAAGTCTGCGGCACGGCGATCGAAAGCCGGATGGACGTCGCGCTGACGCTCGACCTCATCCGGGATACGCCGCTGAAGATGCCGCGCTTCACCACGCCCGGCCCCGTCACCCGCCATCTCGACACCAAGGGCTACGAGGTCACCACTGGCATCGGCCCGGACCTGTGGGAGGGCGCCAAGGCGGCCCTTTCCAACATGATCGACCTTCTCTGCCAGACGCAGAACCTCGATCCGGTGGACGCCTACATGCTCTGCTCGGTCTGCGGCGACCTGCGCATCAGCGAGATCGTCGACCAGCCGAACTGGGTCGTGTCCTTCTACTTCCCGCGCTCGGTCTTCGAATAGGCATGCACGGGGCGGCTCCGGCCGCCCCGCCCCACGACTTGGAAAGCATAGACATGAACACCGTTTCTCCGCTCTTGCAGGTCCGGGACCTGGTAACGCAGGTCGCAACGCCCGACGGTGCGCGCACCGTCGTGGACCGGCTGTCCTTCGACCTGCAGCGCGGGGAAACGCTGTGCATCGCGGGCGAAAGCGGCTCGGGCAAGTCGATGACCGTGCTGTCGCTGATGCAATTGCTGCCGAAGGACCTGGCGCGCGTGACGGGCGGCTCGGCCGTCATGAACGGCCGCGATATCCTCAGGCTCGACGAAGGCCAGATGCGCGGCGTGCGCGGGCGCCATATCGGCATGATCTTCCAGGAGCCGATGACCTCGCTCAATCCGGTCCTGACCATCGGCCGGCAGATCGCCGAAGCCGTCGGCCCGCAGTTCGGCCTGTCCGGCGCGGCGATGACGCAGCGCTGCAAGGAAATGCTCGACGAGGTGCAGATCTCCGACGCGTCCCGCCGCCTGCTGCAATATCCGCATGAACTTTCGGGCGGCATGCGCCAGCGCGTGATGATCGCCATGGCGCTGGCGCAGAAGCCGGAAATCCTGATCGCCGACGAGCCGACGACCGCGCTCGACGTGACGGTGCAGGCGCAGATCCTCGCGCTCATCCGCAAGCTCCAGGCCGAAAACGGCGTCTCCGTCATCCTCATCACCCACGACATGGGCGTGGTGGCGGAGATGGCCGATCATGTGCTCGTCATGAACAAGGGCCAGGACGTGGAGCACGGCCCGCTGCGCGAGGTCTTCCACCATCCGAAGGACGAGTATACGCGGAAATTGCTCGCCGCCGTGCCGCGGCTCGGCGAGATGACCGGAACGGACAGGCCCAAGCGCGCGCCCGCCGAGGCGAAGGCGCCCGCAAAGGCGGAGAACGCGGCCGGCCCGGTGCTGGCCGTGGAAGACCTCGTCGTCCGCTTCGACATCAAGGGCGGCATCCTGCAACGGCCGGTGCGGCGCGTCCATGCGGTGGAAGGCGTGTCCTTCACCGTCAATCGCGGCGAGACGCTGTCGCTGGTCGGCGAATCCGGCTGCGGCAAGTCCACGACCGGCAAGGCGCTGCTCAACCTCGTGCCGTGGAGCGGCGACATCCGCATCGGCGGGAAAAGCACGAAGGGGCTGAGCCGCTCGGCCATGCGGCCGGTGCTGCGCGATATCCAGATGATCTTCCAGGATCCCTATGCCTCGCTCGACCCGCGCATGCGGGTGGGCGACCTCGTCGCCGAACCGCTCGTCATCCACAAGCTCGCCTCGGGCAGCGAGCTGACCGACCGCGTCGAATATCTCTTCCGCCGCGTCGGCCTGTCGGCAGAGCAGATGAAGCGCTATCCGCACGAATTCTCCGGCGGCCAGCGCCAGCGCATCTGCATCGCGCGCGCCCTGTCGCTGTCGCCGAAGCTGATCGTCGCCGACGAAAGCGTCGCGGCACTCGACGTCTCCATCCAGGCGCAGGTGCTCGATCTCCTGCAGGACATCCAGAACGAGACGGGCATTTCCTACCTGTTCATCAGCCACGACATGGCGGTGGTGGAACAGATCAGCCATCGCGTCGCCGTGATGTATGCGGGCCGCTTCGTCGAAACGGGCACGCGCGCGCAGGTGTTCGAAAATCCGCAGCACGCCTATACGCGCAAGCTGATGGACGCCGTCCCCGTCGCCGACCCGGACCGCGACCGCCGCCGCTTCATGCCCAACGAGGGCGAGCTGCCGAGCCCCGTCAAACCCCTCGACTACGTGCCGCCCCGGTCCGTCCGCACCGAGATCGGGCACGGGCACATGGTCTGGCAGGAAGCATAGGCTTCCGCGATATCCATCAGGAAATTCGCTTCAGCCCTCCGGCAGCGGTTGATCGTATCAAAATCTCTGATACAGATCAGATGCAATGCCTGGAGGACATATGAGCACGCGATTTCTGATGATCGGCCCGGAAGACGGCAAGGAGGTGCTGAAATGCCTTGCGGCACCGGCGCGGGTTTCCATGCTGGAGCTGCTGCATATCCGCGGGCCGCTGAACGTCAACGAGATCGCCGAGGCGCTGGACCTGCCGCAATCGACCACGTCGACGCATCTCAACCTGCTCGAAGAGGCGGGCCTGATCCGCACCGAGGTCTCGAAGGCGCGCAAGGGCAGCCAGAAGGTCTGCCATGCCGTGCACGAGGAGATCGTCCTTTCGTTCGGCAGCCATGCCCGTACCGCCGAGGAGGCGATCGAGGTGGCCATGCCCGTCGGGCTCTATAGCGGCTACGAGGTCTTCGCGCCCTGCGGCATGTGTTCGCGCGAGAGCATCATCGGCTATCTCGACAGTCCCGACACGTTCCTGGCGCCCGACCGCATGAAGGCTGGTCTCCTTTGGTTTACAAGGGGTTATGTCGACTACCAGTTTCCCAACAATGCCCGCATCAAGGGGGCGGAGGTGAAAGAACTGGAGGTCGTCCTGGAGCTCTCCTCGGAAGTGCCGGGGACCTCGGACAACTGGCCGTCCGACATTACCCTCTCCATCAACGGCAGGAGCATCGGCGCCTGGACCTCGCCCGGCGATTTCGGCGACCGCCGGGGCAAGTATACGCCCGACTGGTGGAAGCTGCGCGGCAGCCAGTACGGCGTGCTCAAATGTTTCCGCGTAACGGAAAACGGCACCTTCATCGACGGCATGCACGTTTCCGCGACCAGTCTTTCGGATCTGAACCTGCTTGAGCACCGCTCGATCCGCCTGCGGATCGAAGTGCCGGAAACGGCCGAACATCCCGGTGGAATCAATATCTTCGGCCGCGGCTTCGGCAATTACGATCAGGACATCGTGCTGCGATTGAAGACCTGATCCCTCCCCGATCGCGCTTTGCCGCTCGAAGGCGGCTTGACGCTCGCCCCTTCCTGTGCAAATTATCATACTAATTGATATATATCTGGTTTCCAGATATACAGGGAGGCAAGCATGCGCGCAGTCGGTACCGCCCACAGCGGTTACGTCATCAGTACCATCGATCCCCGTCTTTACGGTTCCTTCGTCGAGCATCTCGGCCGCGCCGTCTATACGGGCATCTACGAGCCTGACCATCCGACCGCCGACGAGAACGGCATGCGCCGGGACGTCATCGATCTGGTGCGCGAGGCCGACGTTCCGATCGTGCGCTATCCCGGCGGCAACTTCGTCTCGGCCTACAACTGGGAAGACGGCATCGGTCCGCGCGAAGAGCGCCCGGTGCGCCTCGACCTCGCCTGGCACAGCTCCGAGAGCAACCATGTCGGCATCCACGAATTCGCCGACTGGGCGGAAGCGGCCGGCACCGACATGATGCTCGCCGTCAACCTCGGCTCGCGCGGCCTCGATTCCGCCCGCGCCTTCCTCGAATACGTCAACCATCCGGGCGGCAGCTACTGGTCGGACCTTCGCCGCAAGAACGGCCGCGAAGAGCCCTGGAACGTCAAGATGTGGTGCCTCGGCAACGAGATGGACGGCCCCTGGCAGATCGGCCAGAAGACGGCGGAGGAATACGGCCGCATCGCCTTCGAGACCGCCAAGGCCATGCGCGCCTTCGACACGTCGATCGAGCTCGTCGTCTGCGGCTCGTCCTCGCCGAAGATGCCGACCTACCCGGCCTGGGAAGCGACCGTCCTCGACTACACCTACGATTCCATCGACTACATCAGCCTGCACATGTATTTCGACAACCATGCGGGCAACACGGCGGACTACCTCGCGCAGAATGCCCGCCTCGACGACTACATCGCCACCATCGCCGGCGTCATCACCTATACCAAGGCCAAGAAGCGCTCGAAGAAGGATGTCTATATCAGCTTCGACGAGTGGAACGTCTGGTATCATTCCCGCGATGCGGACCGGACGGTGCTGGAAGGCAATGACGGCTGGCCGCATGCCCCGGCGCTGCTGGAAGACATCTACAATTTCGAGGACGTGCTTCAGGTCGGCTGCATCCTCAACACCTTCATCCGCCGCTCGGATGTGGTGAAGGTCGGCTGCCTGGCGCAGCTCGTCAACGTCATCGCCCCGATCATGACCGTTCCGGGCGGCCCGGCCTGGCGCCAGACCACGTTCTTCCCCTATGCCTATGCCTCGAAATACGGGCGCGGCAAGGCCCTGAACCTGTCGCTCGACTGCCCCGGCTATTCGACCGACTTCGCCGCGAACGTGCCCTATCTCGACGTTTCCGCCGTCGAGACCGAGGCCGACGGCGCGCTCACCGTCTTCATCGTCAACCGCCACCAGAGCGAGGCGGTCGACCTCGATCTCGCGCTCGAAGGCTTCGGCGAGCGCAAGGTCGTCATGGACAAGGTCATGGAAGGCCACGACCTTCGCGCCGTCAACGGCCCCGGCGCCGAGACGATCGCGCCGAGGGACGGCGCGGGCGCATCGGTCGTCGACGGCCGCCTTGCCGCCAGCATCGCGCCGCTCAGCTACCGGATGATCCGGCTCGGCGCGTAAGGCCATAGCGACAGGGAGGAGGCACCATGTCGGCATCGATCGAAATCACCAACGTCACCAAGCGTTACGGCGCGCTCACCGTGCTGGACGACGTTTCCCTGTCCATCGAGGCGGGCGAGTTCGTCGTCTTCCTCGGCCCCTCGGGCTGCGGGAAGTCGACGCTGCTCAGGATGATCGCCGGCCTCGAGGACGTGACGGCCGGCACGATCGCCGTCGGCGGGGAGCGCGTCGACACGCTGCCGCCGGGAAAACGCGGCGTCGCCATGGTCTTCCAGTCCTATGCGCTCTATCCGCATATGACGGTCGCGCAGAACATGTCCTTCGGCCTCGAGAATATCGGCATGGCGAAGGCCGAGATCGGGCGCCGCGTGGAGCAGGCGGCGGCAACGCTCGAGATCGCCCATCTCCTCGACCGCAAGCCGGCGAAGCTCTCCGGCGGCCAGCGCCAGCGCGTCGCGATCGGCCGCGCCATCGTCAAGGAGCCGAAGGCCTTCCTGTTCGACGAGCCGCTGTCGAACCTCGACGCGGCGCTTCGCGGCCGCACGCGGCTGGAGCTTGCCCAGCTCCACGCCCGGCTCGGCAGCACGATGATCTTCGTGACGCACGATCAGGTGGAGGCGATGACGCTTGCCGACCGCATCGTCATCATGCACGACCGCAAGATCGAGCAGATCGGCACGCCGATGGAGATCTACCAGCGCCCGGCAAGCCGCTTCGTCGCAGGCTTCGTCGGCTCGCCGGCGATGAACTTCGTCCCGGTCAAGGGCGTGAATGAGAATGGCGGCACGCTGAGAATAGAAACCTGCGGCCTCGGCGACGTCGCCGCCGCCATTCGCCTGCCCGCCCGCTTCTCGCCGGAAGGGGGAAGCCTCGGCATCCGCGCCGAGGACGTCACCGTGCTGCCGGCGGGTGAAGCGGGCATTCCGCTGAAAGCCGACGTCGTCGAGCGGCTCGGCGACCGCACCCTGATCTACGGCCAGCTCGCCGACGGCACGAAACTTGCCGCCGAAACGGACGGGCGCAGCGAAGCGCGCAGCGGCGACACGCTGCAGATCGCACTCGACACCTCGGCCCTGCATCTTTTCGACGCCGCCGGCATCGCCCACCATGCGGGGGGCGATTGACATGGCCGAGAGCTATCGCCGCAGCCAGTGGAGCAACGGCCTTTTCGTTCTCCCCTATCTCGCCGTCTTCCTGGTCCTGCTCGTCTTCCCGCTCGTCTGGGGCGCGTGGCTGAGCCTGCACAAGGTCGATCTCTTCGGCCCCGGCCGCTTCGTCGGGCTGGCGAACTACGGCCGCGTGCTGGCCGATCCGGTGTTCCTTCAGGCGCTGCGCAACACCGTCGTCTTCGTGCTGGTCAGCGTTCCCTCGCTGGTGGGGCTCGGGCTCTTCCTCGCGCTCGCGCTCAACAAGACGACGCGCACGACCTCGTTCCTGCGCGGCCTGTTCTTCTCCTCCTCGGTGCTGTCGGTCACCATCGTGACGCTGATCTGGCGCTTCGTCTTCATCCCCGGCGACGGGCTGCTCGCGGTGATCAGCGAACAGCTCGGCATTGCGCCGGTCAATTTCCTGTCGACGAGCGGCTGGTCGCTGTTTTCCGTCGGCGTCGCCACCGTCTGGTGGTGCCTCGGCCTGCCGATGATGCTGTTCCTCGCCGCCCTCCAGCAGATCCCGAACGATCTCTACGAGGCCGCCGCCCTCGACAATGCAGGCCCCTGGCGCGTCCTGACCCGCGTGACGCTGCCCTCGATCGCCCGTACCATCATGCTGGTGACGATCATCCAGATCGTCATGCAGTTCCAGCTCTTCGGCCAGGCGCAGCTCATGACCAACGGCGGCCCGAACGGCACGTCACGCCCGCTGGTCATGTACATCTACGAGGTCGGCTTCGTGCGCTGGGATGTCGGCAAGGCGGCCGCCGCCTCCGAGTTCCTGTTCCTCATCATCCTCGTCGCGGCCATGGCCCAGTACCTGGTGTCGACCCGCAAGTCGGAGGCGTCCGAATGAGCCAGGATCAAACGACCTACCGTCCCGAAGGCCTGACCGCCAACCGTACCCTGCTGACGATCTCCATCATCCTCTCCATCGTGATGATGGCGCCGGTCGCATGGCTCGTCGGCCTGTCGATCAAGGACAACAAGGAGCTGATGCTCGGGACGGAATCCGTCTTCGCGTTCCCCTACACGCTCGTCAACTACCTCAACATCCTCTATTCCTCGCAGGCCTTCGGCTGGTTCTTCAACAGCCTCGTGGTGGCGGTCGGCCAGACCATCGGCGTGCTCGTCCTGTCGTCGCTCGCCGGCTATGCCTTCGCCCGCCTCGAATTTCCGTTCCGCAGGACGATCTTCGTCATCGTGCTCTTCGGGCTCGCCGTGCCGGAGCAGGCGGTGATCATCGCCCGTCACCAGATGTTCAACTGGTTCGGCCTGCACAATTCCTATGTCGGGCTGATCCTGCCGGACCTGTCGTCCGCCTTCGGCGTCTTCCTGATGACCCAGTTCTTCAAGGCGATCCCCCGCGAGATCGACGAGGCGGCCCTGCTCGACAATGCCTCGCCGCTGCGCATCTTCTGGAAGGTGCTCCTGCCCCTGACGCTGCCCGCCCAGGCGACGCTCGGCATCTTCACCTTCCTGCATGCCTGGAACGACTACTGGTGGCCGCTCATCTCCGCCACGAAGAAGGAAATGTTCACGCTCACCATCGGCATCGCCTCGTCCCAGACCAATTTCGCCCAGAGCGAAGGGCTCGGCTTCCTCAGTGCCCAGGCGGTCTTCGCCAGCCTGCCGGTTCTGATCGTCTACGTGATTTTCCAGCGCCATATCGTCACCGCGGTTTCGGGTGGCGCTGTGAAGTGACTGCCGCTGCGGCCGGGAGGGATTTGGCCGCAGCAGGTTCAACCGGGGCAAGGCCCCTTCAATGGGAGAGACAGACCATGAGACGTTTTCTACTGAGCACGGCGGCCCTGGTCGCGCTGGCCTGCAGCGCTCCGGCGCACGCCGAGACGAAGATCGAGCTGCAGCGCTTCTTCGGCGCCTGCGACGCCGACTACGGGAAGGTCACCGACGTTTCCAAGGCGGTCGGCGAATGCGGCATCATCACCTCGCTCGTCAACAAGTTCGAGGCTGAGAACCCGGATATCGACGTCAACGTCACCACGGTCGAATGGCCGGGCTACGACCAGCTCAACGCCCAGCTCGCCTCGGGCGCCGCGCCGGACGTCGTGTCGATGCACTATTCGGCGATCTCCGACTACCAGTCGCGCGGCCTGATCGACCCGGTCGACGACATCCTCTCCGCTGAGGGCATCTCGCCCGACAGCTTCACCGACGCCGCCCGCGGCGGCGTGACCAAGGACGGCCAGATGTTCGGCCTGCCCTTCGACAACTGGACGATGCTCTTCCACATCAACATGAACCTGATGAAGCAAGCCGGCCTCGTCAACGCCGACGGCACGCCGATCCTGCCGACATCGGCCGACGAGCTGATCGCCCAGGGCAAGCAGTTCCGGGAGAAGACCGGCAAGCCGTATCTCGTCCAGATCCTTGCCAACGAGACGGCCGCCTATGCCCGCATCCTCTACACGCTGCTCCAGCAGCAGAAGTCCGACTTCTTCGCCGATCCGACGAAGATCAAGCTCGATACGCCGGAAGCCCGCAACGCCGTCGAGCTGATGAAGCGCATCAAGGACGAAGGCCTGTCGACGACCGGCCTCGACTACGCCGCGGCCGTGACGGCCTTCACCCATGGCGACGGCGGCATCGCCGTCAACGGCACCTGGCTGATCGGCGATTTCGTCGCCCAGTCGGAGAAGGACGGCACGGCGCTCGCCAAGGGCTATGCCGTCTACCCGGTCCCCCAGCTCTATCCGGGCCAGGACAGCACCTATGCGGACGGCCATAGCTGGGTCCTGCCGCACAAGGACCGCACGCCCGAGCAGGCGGCGGCCATCGGCAAGCTCTTCAAGTTCCTCGCCGACAACGACTACGAATGGGCGCGCACCGGCCACCTGCCGGCGGTCAAGGCCGTCTTCGACAAGCCGGAATTCAAGGCGCTGCCGCATCGCGAGAGCATCGCGAAGATCGCCGAGACCGGCCGTTCGCTGCCGGGCGCCGTCCAGCGCCAGTTCGCGATCCAGGACATCATCGGTGAAGAGGTCGGCGCGGCCGTCAACGGCGACAAGTCCGTCGACGAGGCCCTGAGCAGCGCGGAAAGCCGCATCAACGACCTGCTCGCCAACATCTGAGGCAGGCGCGATCGCTCCCAAGACGGCGTGCGGGATGGACAGCCGTCCCGCACGCCGGCCCGTATCGATCAGACGGCCTGATTGAGGCTCATCGCGGTTTCCTTCTCGTCGCGGCCGGTCTTCATGCGCTCGGCAAGGAGGAAGGCGAGCTCCAGCGCCTGGTCGGCGTTGAGGCGCGGGTCGCAATGGGTGTGGTACCGGTCGGCGAGATCGGCCCCCGTCACGGCGCGCGCGCCGCCCGTGCACTCCGTCACGTCCTTGCCGGTCATCTCGATATGGATGCCGCCCGGATGCGTGCCTTCCGACCGGTGGATCTGGAAGAAGCTCTCGACCTCCGACAGGATCCGCTCGAACGGGCGGGTCTTGTAGTTGTTGAGCGTGATCGTGTTGCCATGCATCGGATCGCAGGACCAGACGACCTTCCGGCCTTCCTTCTCGACGGCGCGGACGAGCTTCGGCAGGCAGTCGGCGACCTTGTCGGAACCGAAGCGGCAGATCAGCGTCAGGCGGCCGGCCTCGTTGGCCGGGTTCAGCGCATCGATCAGCGCGATCAGGTTGTCGGGCTGGAGCGACGGGCCGCATTTGAGGCCGATCGGGTTCTTGATGCCGCGGAAATACTCGACATGGGCATGATCGAGCTGGCGCGTGCGGTCGCCGATCCAGATCATGTGGCCGGAGGTGGCATACCAGTCGCCCGAGGTGGAATCGATCCGGGTCAGCGCTTCCTCGTAGCCGAGCAGCAGCGCCTCGTGGCTGGTGAAGAAATCCGTCTCGCGCAGGCTCGCATTGTTTTCCGCGGTGATGCCGATGGCCTTCATGAAGTCCATGGTCTCGGAAATCCGCCCCGCCAGCGTGCGATAGTGCGCGGCCTGCGGTGAATCCTTGACGAAGCCGAGCATCCAGCGATGCACGTTTTCCAGGTTGGCATAGCCGCCCATCGCGAAGGCGCGCAGCAGGTTGAGCGTCGCGGCCGACTGGCGATAGGCCATCATCTGGCGCTCCGGGTCCGGCGTGCGGGCAGCCCCGGAGAAATCGGTGCCGTTGACGATGTCGCCGCGATAGGTCAGCAGCGTCTCGCCGTCCTGCGTCTCGTGCGAATTGCTGCGCGGCTTGGCGAACTGGCCGGCGATGCGCCCGACCTTGACCACCGGAAGGCGCGCGCCATAGGTCAGGACGACGGCCATCTGCAGGAACGAGCGGAAGAAGTCGCGGATATTGTCCGCGCCGTGCTCGGCAAAGCTCTCCGCGCAGTCGCCGCCCTGAAGCAGGAAGGCCTTGCCGTCCGCGACGTCCGCGAGCTGCTTCTTCAGGCGGCGCGCCTCGCCGGCGAAGACGAGCGGCGGAAAGGTCGCAAGCTGCGCTTCCGTCGCGGCAAGCGCCGCCCTGTCCGGATAGTCCGGAACCTGCTGGATCGGTTTTTGCCGCCAACTGCTCGGGGTCCAGTTCTGTGCCATCGTCGTCATGCTCCCTGCGCCGGCGCCCGCCCTGATGACGGCCGCGCCGAACTCCTTGTCCGATCAGAGTATATACGTTCGGCCGAGATTTTCGACAGCCCGCCGGCTCATCACGGCGACGAGATGGGCGCGGTAGTCGGCCGGCGCATGCATGTCCCCCATCATCAGCGACGGATCGAGGGCCAGTCCGTCGAGCGCCGCCGGCGTCAGGTCCTCGGCAAGCCGCTCCTCCGCCTCGCTCCAGCGGAAGACGCCGCCATTGCCCGCACCGGTGATCGCCACGCGGACCTTCCCGTCGCGATGCCTGCTGACGAAGGCCGCCGCCATGGAATAGCGGGAAGCGGGATTGCGGAACTTCGCATAGCCGGCGATTTCCGGGATCCTGAATTCGATGCGGACGAGGATCTCGCCCGGCTCCAGCGCCGTCGTATAAAGCCCCTGGAAGAAGTCGTCCGCGGCAAGGACGCGCCGGTCCGTATGGACGACGGCGTCGAGCGACAGGACGGCGGAGGGATAGTCGGCGGCCGGGTCGTTGTTGGCCGTCGAGCCGCCGATCGTGCCCATGTGGCGCACCTGGACATCGCCGATGGAGCCTGCAAGACCACAGAGCGCGGGGATGGCCGCCTTCACGTCCTGCGACCCCGCAACGGCGGCATGGCGCGTCGCGGCACCGATGACGACCTTGTCCGCCGTCACCGTGATGCCGGAAAGCTCGGGGATAGCGCGCACGTCGATGAGATGCTGCGGAGCGGCAAGGCGGTTCTTGAGCGCAGGGATCAGCGTATGGCCGCCGGAAAGATAGGACGCATCCTCAAAGCCTTCGTAGAGGGCGACGGCTTCGACGATGGTCTTCGGCCTGTGATATGTCGTTGCGTACACGGGTTCCCCTCCCCTTACTCGGCGGCGACGGCCTGCGCCGCGCGATGCTTTTCCGCAGCATCCAGCACCGCCTTGACGATGTTGTGGTAGCCGGTGCAGCGGCAGATATTGCCTTCGAGCTCGTGGCGGACGGTCGCCTCGTCGAGCACGCCGTCGTGGCGGCGGATCATGTCGACGCTCGCCATGATCATGCCCGGCGTGCAGTAGCCGCACTGCAGGCCGTGATGCTCGTGGAAGGCCTGCTGGACGGGGTGCAGGGTCCCGCCCTCGGCAAGGCCCTCGATGGTCGTCACCGCCGCGCCGTCGGCAGCGACGGCGAGCACGGTACAGCTCTTCACCGCGACGCCGTCGAGATGGACCGTGCAGGCGCCGCACTGGGTCGTGTCGCAGCCGACATGGGTGCCGGTGAGCCCGACATGCTCGCGGATGAACTGGACGAGCAGCGTACGGTCCTCGACCTCCCGCGTTTCCGGCTTTCCGTTGATCGTGATGGTCACTTGGGACATGGGGCTTCCTTTCACGCTACCGGACGATCAGCGCCGCGACGATGACGACGGCGACAATCGCAAGGCCGACGAGGAGATAGGGCGAGCGACCTTTCGGCGGCGCGGCCTCCCCGGACGGGGCGGCCTCGACGACAGCAGCGGGGCGGGCCGCATCGTCCTGCGCCGCCGCTGCCGCCTGCGCGGCCAGCTTCTCGAAGAATTCGTCGGCCAGCTTCTTGGCGGTGGAATCGATCAGCCGCGCGCCGAGCTGGGCGAGCTTGCCGCCGACCTGGGCCTTGGCGAGATAGGTCAGCACGGTCTGCGCGCCGTCTTCGGCAAGGTGCACGTCCGCACCGCCCTTGGCGAAACCGGCGACGCCCCCTTTTCCCTCGCCGGAGATCGTCAGGCTTTCCGGCGCGTTGACGTTGGAAAGCGCGACATTGCCGGCGAACGTCGCCTTGACCGGGCCGATCTTCGTCGTGACGCGGGCGGCAAAGCCCGTCTCCGGCGTGCCTTCCAGGCTGTCGCAGCCCGGAATGCAGGCGCGAAGCACGACGGGATCGTTGATGAGCGCCCAGACCTCTTCGCGCCGGGCGGCGATGCGGTATTCGCCCTTCATATCCATGGACTGTTCTCCTCCGTCACGTCACTTGCCGCCGGCGACCGCCTCGAAGAACGAGAGGTCGAGGTATTTTTCGATATCGGTCAGCACCTTGCCGCCCTTGCCGTAGCGCGAGCGCAGGTCGAGGACCGTCCTCATGCCGTCCGGCAGGATGTGCGCGCCGGGGGTGAGGCCGGACCGCGGCGAAAGCAGGCTCGCCATGATCGACGGCACCGCCGCCGGCTGGATATCCGGCATCCGGCTCTGGAGGAGCGCGGCACCGGCCTCGCGGTTCGCCGGATCGAGCGTCCAGGCAAGCCCCTTCAGATAGGCGCGGATGAACGCCTTCACCGTTTCCGGGTTTTCCGCGGCATAGGCGCGCCGCGCGGCGATGGAACCGCCCTGGTAGCTGGCGAAATGGTTCGAGGAGACGTCGAGCACGTTGAAGCCCGAGCGCCGGGCGATGCTGGTGAAGGGCTCGATGGTGAGGGTCGCGGCATGGTCGCCGGCCTTGACCGATTGCCAGCGCTGCGGCGTCGCGCCGACGGCGGCGAAGGTCACGTCGTCACGGCCAAGGCCGCTCTTCTCCATCATGTCGAAGAGCACGAAGGCAAAGCCGGTGGTCAGCGCGTCGAGCGCGATCGAGCGGCCCTTCAGGTCCGCATAGGCCTTGACCTCGGGCGCCGTGACGATGGCGAGCTCGAGCTGTGTCGCGCCCGTCAGCACCACGTAATCGGGATCGACGCCGTCCGCAGCCGCGCCCTGCCCCTCACCGTAGGCGACGACATTGTCGAAGGCGGTGAAGACGATGTCGAATTCGCCGGCGGCGGTCCGTTCCGCCTGCGCGACGGAACTTGCGGTCAGCGCCAGTTCGACCGCAAGGCTCTCGTCGGCGAAATAGCCCTTCTCGATGGCGGCGAAGGTCGGCAGGTTCGGCGCACCCGGAAACGCGATGATGCGGACGGGCTTCAGGTCACTCATTCAAAGTCCTCCTCAGGACGCGTTGCGTCCAGTGTTCATGGCGCGCCAGACGGTGGCCGGCGTGACCGGCATCTGGATGTCCGTGACGCCGAATTCCGAAAGCGCGTCGACGACGGCGTTGACGACGGTGGCGAGCGCCGGCGTCGTGCCGCCCTCGCCGCCGGCCTTGATGCCGAGCGGGTTGGTCGGCGAGAAGACCTCGGCGATCTCGCAGGTGAAGCTCGGTACGGTGTCGGAACGCGGCATGCCGTAGTCCATCAACGAGCCGGCCAGCGGCTGGCCGCTCTCCGCATCGATGGCGCAGAGCTCCCACATGGCTTGGCCGACGCCCTGCGCGATGCCGCCATGGGTCTGGCCGTGGACGATCAGCGGATTGATGCAGCGCCCGACATCGTCGATCGACGTGTAGCGGACGATCTGCACATGGCCGGTTTCACGGTCGACCTCGACCTCGCAGATCGCCGCACCGTTCGGGAAGACCGGCGTGTGCATCTCGTTGTCGCGCACGACGCGCAGCGTGCCGTGGCTGGCGCGGGTGCGCCGGCCGAGCTCGAAGATGTCGACCGCGTGGTTGGTATGGCGCTGCCTGAAGACGCCGCCCTCGAAATCGATCTCGTCGGGCGCGGTGCCGAGGAGTTCGGCAGAGCGCCTGCGGCCTTCCGCCAGAAGATCGGCCGAGGCCATGGCCATGACCGTGCCGGCATGGCGCATCGAGCGGCCGGAATGCGAGCCGCCGCCGACGCTGACGATGTCGGTGTCGCCGATGACGATCCAGACCTTTTCCACCGGGACCTGGAGCATGTCCGCCACGACCTGGGCGAAGCTCGTCTCATGGCCCTGCCCGCTCGGCTGGGTGCCGATGACGACCTCGACGGTGCCGTCGTCCTTGATCTCGATCTCTGCGCGCTCCTTCGGCGTGCCGATGGAGGATTCGACATAGTTGGCGAAACCCCGGCCGAGCAGCTTGCCGCGGGTGGCTGCCTCCGCCTTGCGGGCCTCGAACGTCGACCATTCGGCAAGCTCGAGCGCGCGGTCCATGTTCTTTTCGTATTCGCCGCTGTCGTAGACCGAGCCGACCGCGTTGACATAGGGCATGGCAGACGGCGGAACGAGGTTGATGCGGCGCAGTTCCAGCTTGTCGAAACCGAGCTGGTCGGCGGCAAGCTCGCACATGCGCTCGATGGCGAAGGTCACTTCCGGGCGGCCGGAACTACGGTAGGCCTGCGTGCACATCGTGTTGGAGAAGACGGCGCGGGCGCGCAGCGTCGCATAGGGAATGTCGTAGGAGCCGGTGATAAGGCCGGAGCCCTTGCTGAGCGGCGAGAGCGAGACGGCCCGGCCGCCGACATTCGACAGGTTGTCGGCGCGCATCGCCAGGAACCTGCCGTCCTTGCGGATCGCCAGCTCCACCTTGGTCACGAGGTCGCGGCCCTGATAGTCGGTCAGGAAGGATTCCGAGCGGGTGGCGGTGAACTTCACCGGCCGGCCGAGCTTGCGGGAAGCCCAGAGCACGAGGCCGAATTCCACATAGACGCGGTTGCGGGTGCCGAAATTGCCGCCGACGTCGAAGGACAGGACGCGCAGGTCCTTCGGCTCGATGCCGAGCACCTTGGAAAGCTCGTTCTTCTGGCGCACCGCCCCGCCGCTGCCGGCATAAAGCGTGTAGCGCTTCGTCTCCGGATCGTAGGAGCCGAGCGAGGCGCGCGGCTCCATCGTCACGCCGGTGACGCGATGGATGTGGAATTCCGCCTTGACCACATGGTCCGCCGCGGCGAAGGCGGCATTGGTGCCTTCGACGTCGCCGAAGGTCGTGTCGATGAAGACATTGCCCGGAACCTCGTCCCAGACGGCCGGCGCGCCCGGCTCGGCGGCCTTGGCCGTATCCGTCACGAAGGGCAGCTCCTCCCAGTCGACCATCACCTTTTCCGCGCCGTCGGCGGCCTGCGCCGCCGTCTCGGCGACGACGATCGCCACCGCCTCGCCGACATGGCGGGCCTTGTCGGCGGGCAGGAGGTAATGCGGGCCGGTAAAGGCGTGGCTGCCGTCCTTGGCCCTCAGCTTCATGTCGAAATTGGTGGAGGGGACCGGATTGTGTGGGATCGGCAGGATGTTGTCGGCAAGGATGTCCTCACCCGTCAGCACGAGAAGGACGCCGGGGCTTTCCAGGGCTTCCGTCTTGTCGATGCCGTTGATGCGCGCATGCGGATAGGGCGAGCGGACGACGGCCGCATATGTCTGGCCGGGCAGCGAGAAATCGTCGGAAAACCGGCCCTTGCCGGTGATCAGGCGGCCGTCCTCCTTGCGCGGGAGGGGCTTGCCGACGTGGCGGAACAGCGCCTCCTGCACCAGCTTCATCTCCGGCGAAAGCTCGGCCGGCTTCGGCTGCTTCAGCGGATGCACGACCTCGCCGGCCGCGGCGGTGTTCTGCAGACTGCTCATGGCTCCTCCCTATTCCGTATGCGTGGCGGCCGGGCCGTTTCCGGCATCCACCGCCTTCTTGCACACGGCATGCGCTATGCCGTTGCTCTTCGTATTAATGTATGACAGTATGGCGGTCATAATGCAAACGAAAAGATCGCCCTTGACAGGAGGGCGATTGCCATAGCCGGCTCGGCGCTTCGGAAAGGTTTGGGAGAACAACATGACAGCATCCGCGCGCAAGGCGCCGCTCGACTTGCAGGAGCATATCGAGAGACTGGAGGCCAAGGGCCTCATCACCCGGATCCAGGTTCCGATCGACAAGGACAGCGAGCTGCATCCGCTGGCGCGCTGGCAGTTCCAGGGCGGCCTGCCGGACGAGCAGCGCCGCGGCTTCCTCTTCACCGACGTGAAGGGCGCCAGGGGCGAGAACTACGATATCCCGGTCGCCGTCGGCGTCCTTGCCGCTTCGCCCGCCATCTACGCCGCCGGCCTCGGCGTTTCCGAAGAGGAAATCGGCGACGTCTGGGTCAATGCCATGGAGCACCCCATCGACCCGGTCACGGTCGAGGACGCGCCCTGCCAGGAAGTCGTCATCACCGGCGACGAGTTGAGGCAGGAGGGCAAGGGCCTCGGCTCGCTGCCCGTGCCGGTCTCCACGCCCGGCTTCGACAGTGCCCCCTATTTCACCGCCACGCTCTGCATCACGCGGGACCCGGAAAACGGCATCCGCAACATGGGCACCTACCGCGCCGCCCTCAAGGCGGAAGACCGCCTCGGCGTGCGCATGGCGAGCCGCCTGTCCGGCGCCGGCGGCTACCAGCACTGGCTGAAATACCAGAAGATGGGCAAGCCCATGCCCTGCGCCATCGTCATCGGCTGCGCGCCCGCCGTCCTCTTCACCGGCCCGCAGAAGTTGCCGATCGACCAGGACGAGCTCGGCGTCGCCGGCGGCCTGATCGGCCAGCCGATCCGCATCGTCAAGTGCAAGACCATCGACCTCGAGGTGCCGGCCGACGCGGAAATCGTCATCGAGGGCCTGATCGACCCGGTCCTGCTGGAACCGGAAGGCCCGTTCGGCGAAAGCCACGGCCATGTCGCGCTGGAAGACTTCAACATGTCCATGCAGGTGACGGCGATCACCCGCAAGAAGAAGCCGGTCCTCGTGTCCATCGTCAGCCAGGTCACGCCCAGCGAATCGAGCGTGCTCAAGCGCGTGGCCTACGAGCCCCTGTTCCTCAACCACCTGAAGAAGGTGCTGAACGTCAAGGGCATCAAGCGCGTCGTCATGCACGAGCCGCTCACCAATATCCGCAAGGTGATCTTCCTGGAATTCGACCGCTCGGCGCCGCAATCGGAAATCTGGCGCGGCCTGCAGGGCGCGGCGACGCTGCAGGCCCAGTGCGGCAAGATCGTCATCGCCGTTTCCGACGATATCGACAGCCGCAATGCGGACGCCGTCTTCTGGTCGCTCGCCTACCGGGCCAACATGATCGACGACGTGCATGTCACGCCCTATCGCTCCGGCGGCCACGGCCCGAAATCCGGCTCGAAGAACGCCGAGGGCACGCTGCTGATCGACGCGACGCTGAAGGCGCCCATGCCGCCGCTGGCGCTTCCGGCCGAGCCCTACATGGTCAGGGCGCGCAGGATCTGGGAGGACCTCCAGCTTCCCCGCCTCTCGCCGCAGCCGCCGTGGCACGGCTATTCGCTGGGCGACTGGAGCGACCTGTGGACCCGGTTCGCCGATGCGGCCGTTGCCGGCGACTGGCGCAAGACGGGCGAGAACACGCTGGCGCGCCGACAGGGCGGCATGAAGCCGGAAACGCCGGTGCGCGACATCGAAAAATAGCGCCGGCACGAAAAAACACGGCAGGCGGCCCGCCGGTCGCCTGCATCGCGGCTTGCCCGGTTCCCCGAATATGGCAAGAGATGACGAAAGCGTGATTTTCTCGTATGACAATCATGCGGTCACACCGAGATGAGCCCCGTCACGAGGACACCATGAGCACACCGTTTGAAGAAACCTTGAACCCGCTGGTCCACGAACCTGCTCCCTTGCGCAACAAGATCATGAATTCGCTGCGCAAGGCGATCGAGACCGGCGCGCTGGAGCCGGGCACGCACCTGGTCGAGAAGGACCTGTGCGAGAAGCTCAATGTCAGCCGCACCTCGCTTCGCGAGGCGCTGCGCCAGCTTCAGGCCGAAGGTGTCCTCACCGACCACAACAACCGCGGCCTGACCGTGGTGACGGTGACCCGCACCGATGCGGACAACATCTACCGCATCCGCGGCGTGCTGGAGCCGCTCATCGTCGAGCAGTTCATCGAAAACGCCCCGGACGAGGAAATCGAGGCCCTGAAAAAGCAGAGCGAACGGCTGAAGAAGGCCTATCTGGAGGGCAATGCCGAAGAGATCGTCGCCACCAAGCGGGAATTCTACGACCGCATCTGCACGGGAGCGCGCAATCCCATCGCCTTCGACCTCCTGAAGAAGCTCACCCTGCTGACCTCGCCGCTCAGGCGCAGCTCGGTCGTGCGCCCGGAGCGCCGGAACCAGAGCATTCAGGAAATCGACGCGATCGTGGCGGGCATCGCCGCGCGCGACAAGGCCGCGGCCAAGGCGGCCGCCGAGGCGCATGTCGCCAATGCGGCCGTGTCGGCCTTCCGCGTCGCCTATACGTCGTAACCGCAGGACAATCGCATGCGCCGCTTCATCGTCGCCATCACCGGAGCTTCCGGCATCATCTACGGCGTGCGGGCGCTGCAACTGCTTCGCGAGGTCGAGGATATCGAGACCCATGCGGTGATCTCGCCCTCGGCCTACCGCACCGCGCAGGACGAGATCGACATGAGCGCCGACGCGCTCAAGGGACTTGCCGACGTGGTCTACAGCCACAAGGACATCGGCGCGGCCATCTCCTCCGGTTCGTTCCGCACCGCCGGCATGCTGGTCGCTCCCTGCTCGGTGAAGACCCTGAGCGGGATCGCCAACTGCTACAACGACGAGCTGATCGTGCGGGCTGCGGATGTCTGCCTCAAGGAGCGTCGGCGCGTCGTCCTGCTCTTCCGCGAAACGCCGCTCCATGCCGGCCATATCGCGCTGATGGACCAGGCGACCCGCAACGGCGCGATCGTCATGCCGCCGGTCCCCGCCTTCTATACGATGCCGAAGACCATCGACGACATGGTCACGCAGACGGTCGGGCGGGCGCTCGACCTCTTCGACATTCACCTGCCCGCCGTCAGGCGCTGGAAGGACGACGGCTGACCGCAAGCCCGGGGTGTTACAGCGCGGCGAGCGCGCGCTCGATGACGGCAAGGGCCTGACGCGCCTGCGCATCCGGCTCGCCCCCGCGGAAATGACGCAGGACGAGGGAAAGATTGTCCCCGGCCGGGCCCGACGCGGCGCCGGCAAGCGCGGCGCCCTCGGCCTCCAGAAGCGCAAGCGCGATCTTTTCCGACGCAAGCTCCACGGCCTTGATGCCGTTGCGCAGGTCCTCGGTCTGCGGATCCGGGGCGGGATAGGGACCGGTCTTCAGCCGGCGGCGCACCGCCCGCAAGGGCTTGATCACCTCGTCGCGCCAGGCCTTCACGAGGCCGTCGATCCGTGCGAGCTCGCTTTGCGTCAACGCCACGGAGGAGCTGGCAAGCCAGGCGGAGAACAGAAGGACCGGCACGTCGACACCGCTTTCGTCCTGAAGGACGAGGCAAGCGTCGCTGACGCCCGGGGCGCCGTAAAGGCGCAAGGCAAAGGCCCAAAGCCCCTCATTCTCGCTCGACATGATATCCCTCCCCTGCTGCGTGCGATGTACCAGACCCGCTTGCGGCGGGAAAGGATCTCCCGCCTATGCCGCTCCCGCCTGCGCAAGTTCGGCAAGGATGGAGAGCGCGATGTCGCCGGCGCTCTTGCTTCCGGCGAAAAGGCCCGCCGGCCCATGGATCCGCTCGCGGCTCGCGCGGTCGAAGCCCAGCGCCTCCAGCTTTTCAAGGCGCAGGCGATGGGTCGCATGGCTTCCCATCGCGCCGATATAGAAGGCATCGGTCGCAAGCGCGGCGGGAAGCAGCGCCATCTCCCAGTCGTGGTCGTGGAACATGAAGACGATTGCCGTCAGCGCATCGGCTTCGAGGGGCGGCGTGCGGCCGTGCCCCGTCAGGCGCACCGTCGCAGCGCCGAGCGCTGCCAGCCGCTCCAGCGTCGGTTCGTCATAGGACCAGCCGATCACCTCGAAGCCCGCGACCTGCGCCATCCGGGCGAGCTGCACGGTCGCAGGCCCGACACCGGCGATAATCAGCCGCTTGCGCGGCCGGTAGAGACGGACCATGCGGGCATTGAAGCGATTGTCGGGATCGATGGGAAGCTCCGCCGTCTGACGCTGCTTCAGCCGCCTGTCGATGGCGATCAGGCTCTTCGCACCGATGCCGACGTCGAAGAAGAGTTCGATCGCGCTGCCGCAGGGAAGCTGGATATCGAAATATTTCGATCCGCGGCCGTAACGGACCAGCCGGTTCCCGCCGGCGGCGATGGCATCGAGCGCTTCGGCGACGACGGCCCGTTCGATGCAGCCGCCGGAGAGATAGCCCACCCAGTCGCCCGTTTCGGATACGGCCATCTGCGCGCCGGGAAAGCGCGGCGAGGAGCCCTCGATCCTGACGAGCGTGACAAGGGCCAGCCTCTCGCCGCGCGAAAGCCGTTCGATCGCGAAGTCGAGGACGTAGTCATCGAAGACGTCCCATTCGCCCTGGCCGTTTCGCATCGCCGTCAGCTCCCGTTCAGGCCACGAGGTCTTTCAGCGCGGCGGCGATGCGCTCCGGAACCTCCAGCGGCGAAAAATGCCGCACGCCGTCCATCACCTCGATGCGGGCGCCCCTGATATTGTCGGCAAGATAGCGGGCCATGTCCGGCGGCGTGGCGTAGTCCTGCGAGCCGACGCGGATTTCGCAGGGGAAGGTAAAGCCCGGGAGGAACGCCCGCAGATCCGCCGCGCCGAGCATGGTACAGGTTGCCGCATAGGCCGGCAGGTCGTTGGCGAGGAAGACGCCGACGGCCTGCTCCACGACGGCCGGGTTCGCCTCGCGGAAAGCATCGCCGAACCAGCGCGTCTTCTGGAAGCCGACCAGTGCGGAAAGGCCTTCGTTCCTCGCCTTTTCGGCGCGCTCGGCCCAGGCGGCCGGAGCATTCTCGCCATACCAGGCGGTGGTGTCGAAAAGACCGAGCCCTCGCACCCGCCCGGAGTGCCGGCCGGCAAAGGCCAGAGAGACGCAGCCCCCCATCGAGGCGCCGGCGACGATGGCCGAAGGCCAGCCGACATGGTCCATCAGGTCGGCGATGTCGTCGGCGAACTGCTCGACGCTGTAGGGGCCTTCCGGCTTGTCCGACCGGCCATGGCCGCGGCAGTCGAAGGTGAGCACGCTCGCCGTTCCCTCCAGCGCCTTGACGGTCGCGTCCCAGAACGTCTTGTCCATGGCGAGCGAGTGGACGAGGACGATGCGGCCGGAGCCGCTGCCCGGCACGAGGCGGTAGGAAAGGCGCGCGCCGTCCCGCGCCGTTGCGAAATCGGATCCTGCATTGGACATTCTGGAATTTCCTCTGTCGTCGTTGTGTCGATCCTGCCGGCGGCCGCTGCGGCCGCCGGTCCGGGCCCGGCGGATCAGCCGGCCGCCGCGCGGGGCGCGCCCTTGGGAAGGTCGAACAGGCCGCGCGGCAGGCTTTCCATGAAGGCCAGCACTTCCGGGCTTTCGATCACGTCGGCGTATTTGGCGTTGAGGTCGCAGAGCGCCATCGCATGGCTCGCCTCGGACCGCTCGAAGCAGGCGTCCTCCACCATCGTCACACGGTAATTGTGGCTGAAGGCGTCGACGACCGTCGCACGCACGCAGCCGCTCGTCGCCGTGCCCGTGACGATGAGGCTGTCGCAGCCGAGCTGGGTGAGGTAGCCGAGGAGATTGGTGCCGTGGAAGCCGCTCGGCTTCTGTTTATAGACCACGATATCCTGCGCACCCGGCGCGACCTGCGGCATGATCTCGTTGCCCTTCCGGTTCGACCCGGCGGGCTTTTCCCCGGTGCGGGCATTCTTCCACGCCCAGGCGCCGGCATCCCAGTTGTCGTCGCGGCGGATCCCGGTCGTGTAGATCACCGGCAGCTCGCGGTCGTGCGCGACGTCGATCAGCTTGCGGATGACCGGCAGGGCATCCCAGGCCGCCTCCCCGCCGGACTGGCGCCAGCGCTTGATGGATTCGAGAACCGGCTCGCGCCGGTCGCCGCAGAAGGCGTAGTTCACGTCGATGACGAGCAGGGCGGGCCGTTTCCCAAATCCCTGCCGCACGCCGTAGCCCGCAAGCGCGAAGACCTGTTTATCCCGCTCCGTCAGGAACTTGTCCCAGATTCTCTCAGCCATTCAATCCTCCCGAAACATGGACAAAACCGGGCAAGGCACGCCCTGCGCGCCTGCCGACTTGACTTATGCCACAGATGTGTTTGTATGGCAAACACACATTATGACAAGCCTACATTGATGAGGCGATGTCGTGTGGCTCCGGCCCTTAAGGGCCCGAGGAACGATTCAAGGCTTTTGGGAGGAGGCGCATATGGTGTCCAGGATAGTTGTCGGCAGCCGTTGGTTCGCAATCGCGGGAGGCTTTGCCACCGCGCTCGCATTCACCCCGGCTCATGCAGGAGAGGTCTGGAAACACGGCATCGTCGAGGCCAAGGGAGACTCGGGCTTCCTGTTCCAGGCGGCCGAGGGCGGCTTCGGCGAGAAGCGCGGCCTCGATATCGACATGGTCGAGTTTACCGGCGGGCCGACGGCCCTCAAGGCGCTCATCGCCGGCGAGCTCGACAGTTTCGAGGCAAGTCCCGTCGTGGCCTTCGCCGCCATGCACCAGAACGCCGACATCAAGATCATCGGCTGCGACTGGCCGGGCATGACCTACACGGTCTTCGCCGCCAGGGACATCAACTCGCCGGCCGATCTCAAGGGCAAGGCGATCGGCGTTTCGGCGCCGGGTTCGCTGCCGGCGCTCTTTGCGCAGCTCGCGCTGGAAGCGGCCGGGGTTGCCGCCACGGACGTGACCTATGCCAATGCCGGCGGCAGCGCGGACCGCGTGCGCGCCATCAGCTCCGGCGTCGTCGCCGCCGCGGCGAGCTCCAGCGAATTTGCCGTCAGCGCCGATACGCTCAACGTCAAGCCGCTGCTTGCCGGCGCGGAAGTGACGCCCAAATTCGTCAAGGTCTGCATCATGACGACCGGCGCCAAGATCGCCGAGCGCCGCGCCGACATGGTGAACTTCCTCGCCGCCGAGATGGAGGGCCTTGCCCACGCCATCGGGAACAAGGAGGCGATGGTCGCGCTGGCGCGCAAGGTCGCACACCTGCCCGAAGACGACAAGACGGCCGAATTCATCTACGATGAGGCGATAAAGTACAATGCGGTCTCCGCGACCCTCGATATCCCGCTGGAGAACCTGCAATGGACGGACGACCAGATGGTCCGTCTCGGCGCGCTGCCGGAAAAGGCCGACGTCAGCACCTTCGTCGATACGAGCCTGCGCGAGGAAGCGCTGGCGGCCGTCGAAAAGAAGTAACGCGTTCATTCGAGGAGGACTCTGCATGGCCCATCTGGAAGTGCAGAATATCGTCAAGACCTTCAGCACACGATCCGGCGTTGCGTTCGCACGCGCGCTGGACGGGGTCTCATTCGACGTCGAGAAGGGCGAGATCATCGCGCTGATCGGCCCCAGCGGCTGCGGGAAGACGACCTGTCTGCGCATCATCATGGGCCTCGAAACCGCATCGTCCGGCCAGGTTCGCGTGGCCGGGCGCGCGGTCTCGGGCTGCGGCTACGACCGCGGCATGGTCTTCCAGCACGCCGAGCTCCTGCCCTGGCGCAACACGCTCAGCAATGTCGGCTACGGCCTCGAGATGAAGGGCGTCAGGGAGCCGGAACTGTCGAAGGCGTCCAGCCACTATCTCGAGCTCGTCGGCCTTGGCCATGCCGCCAGGCGCAGGCCGCACCAGCTTTCGGGCGGCATGAAGCAGCGCGCCGGCATCGCCCGGGCGCTCGCCATCGACCCCGAGGTCCTGCTGATGGACGAGCCGTTCGGCGCGCTCGATTCCCAGACGCGCGAGACGCTTCACGGCGAGCTCCTGTCGATCCACGGCAAGACGGGCAAGACGATCATCATCGTCACCCACGACCTCGACGAGGCCGTCATGCTGGCCGACCGCGTCATCGTGATGCAGAAGGGCGCGGTCAGCGAGATCGTCCCCATCGAGATCGGCCGCGACCGGCAGGACATGCGCGCCGTGCGCACATCCGCGGAATATTCCAAGAAACGCACGTTGATCTGGGAAGCCCTCCACGATCACGAGACCCAGGCAGCCTGAGAGGATCGATACCATGTCCACAGCAACGCAGCCCGACGGTGCGCTGTCCTCCGGGCAGGCCGAAGCCGTAAACCGCCGCTGGTCCGTGCCGAACTGGATGATCACGACCATTTCCGTGGTCATCGCCCTCCTGATCTGGGAGTATTTCGGCCGGCACGCCAATCCGCTGCTCGCCACCTACCCCACCGCGATCCTGGTGGCCGCCGGCAACATGTTCAGCGACGGACGGCTTCTCTCCGCGCTTCTCCAAAGCAGCCAGCCCTTCGTCGCCGGCTATATCGCCGCGGTCGTCCTCGGCATTCCGGCGGGCCTCCTGCTCGGCCGCTACCGCCTGTTCGAGGCCGGCTTCGGCATCTATGTCACCGCCGGCTACGCGACGCCGCTCATCGCCCTCGTCCCGCTGATGATCCTCTGGTTCGGGCTGGGCTTTGCGGTCAAGGCGGTCATCGTCTTCCTGCTCTCCTTCTTCCCGATCTGCCTGAATACGTGGTTCGGCGTGAAGGCCGTGCCGAAGACGCTGATCGAGGTGGGCACGGCCTTCTGCGCGCCGCAGTCGCAGATCATGCGCGGCATCATCCTGCCGGCGACGATCCCCTATATCATGGCGGGCCTCAGGCTCGGGATCGGCAAGGCCGTGATCGGCATCGTGATCGCGGAATTCCAGACGGCGATCTCGGGCCTCGGCGGCATCATCATCACCTCGGCCAACGCCTTCAGGACCGCCGAGATGTTCGTGCCGATCGTCCTGATCATGGTCATCGCGGTGGTCCTCACGGAACTCGTCGGCTCGCTCGAACGGATCGTCGCGCCCTGGCAGAGCGAGATCACGGGGCAGGATTCTGCATAAGCGCCATCGACCAACGCAACGCGGACTGGAGGAAGAGCGGGAAGGTGACCTTCCCGCTCTTCCTCTTTTTGCACCTACCGCTTCGGGCCCGTCTGCACGCGGATATCCTTCAGGCAGACGGCCGCAAGCAGCCCCAGCGCGATGGTGCCGGCCATGGTGAGGAACACCGGATGGAAGGCATCCGTATAGGCGGCGGCGACCAGCGCGCGGGCGCGTTCCGGCAGGGTCGCAAGTTCCGCGGGCGTCAGGCCCTCGATGCTCGCGACGCCCGGTATGGCGCCTGCCTTTCCGGTCACGAAGGCGGTCAGGATGGCACCGTAGATGCTGATGGCGATGGAGGCGCCCGCCATGCGGGTCAGCGTGACGGCGCCGGTCGCCGCGCCGAGATCGGCGTTACTGGCGGCATTCTGCACCCCGATCACCGGAACCTGCTGGCCGAAGCCGACGCTGAGGCCCTGAAGGAGCATCAGCAGGCCGATCAGGTAGATCGGCGTGCCCGGATGGACCGTCGTGAACAGGAAGAAGGTGAGAAGGCTGCCGGTCGTGCTGATGATCGAGAAGACCTTGTAGCGGCCGGTCAGCGAGATCAGCCGCCCCGCCGTCAGCGAGCCGGCGGCGATGCCGCCCGTGAGCGCCATGAAGAGGAGGCCGGCCTGCGAGGGCGTGAGGCCCGTGGTGGTCTGCAGGAAGAGCGCGATATAGTTGACCGAGCCGATGCCGATCGCCCCGCTCACCAGGGAGACGACCAGCAGCAGGCTGACGGTCGGGTTGGCGAACAGGCCGAGCGGGACGATCGGCTCGGGCACCCGGCGCTCGACCTGGACCCAAGCGACAAGGCAGGCCGCGCCGAAGCACACGACCGCAAGGCTCTGCGGGGCGACCAGCGAACCGAAGATCTCGCGGCTGTCGGCCCAGAGCACCATGCTCGCCACCGCGCCGGCCAGAAGGATCGCGCCGGCATAGTCGATCTTCGGCCGGCGGCTCGGCTTGCGGTAGGGCAGGATGAAGGCGAGGCCCGTGAGCACGACAATGCCGATGGGCAGGTTGACGAGGAAGATCGAGCGCCAGCCGAAAAGGTCCGAGAGCACGCCGCCCAGCGTCGGGCCGACCGCGCCGGCCGCCATCAGCATCAGGCTGGAATAGCTCTGGTAGCGCGCCCGCACGCGCGGCTCGAAGAGATCGGCATTGATCGAGAAGATCGAGACCATGATGCCGCCGCCGCCGAGGCCCTGCAGCACGCGGGCGGCGATCAGCGTGTTCATCGACACCGCAAGGCCGCAGGCGAGCGAGCCGAGCGTGAAGATGAAGATCGCCGTCATCATCACGTATTTGCGGCCGAAGAGATCGCCCAGCTTGCCGTAGACCGGCATGACGGCGCTGGTCGCCAGCAGGTAGGCCGAGCCCACCCAGCCGAACCGTTCCAGCTCGCCGAACTCCCCGACGATGGTCGGAAGCGCGGTCGAGACGATCTGGTTGTCGAGGGCCGCCATGAACATGCCGGACATGAGCAGGCAGACGACCAGCATCCGGCGACGCGGATCGGGCACGAGCGAGGCATAGGCGGCATCGTCGTCGGTACGGGGGCGGGAATCCATGGGGCAACTCGGTCTGGGTTTTGTCGGAGGCAACTTATGTGCTTTCGGCACATATATGTCAATCGCACATATGTGACAAAGACACGAAATTTGTTTGGCACCGGGCGGAAATCTGCTAATGCTCGTGGCCATGAGCAGCGATGACGACGAAAAGACCGGCCCCGGCGCCTTCGCCCGCATCGGCGCGGCGATGGGGCGGATGCGCATCATGACCGGCCGGCGCTATATCGGGCGCCTTGCCATTTCGCGCGTCGGCGCGGGCCTGGAGCTTTCCCATCTCGACGTCCTCTCGCTGGTGCGGCGCCTCGGCCTCGAACAGGAGGTCACGGTCGGCGCGGTCGCCGAGCAACTGCGCATCGACCATTCGCGCGCAAGCCGCATCGTCACGGACCTCGTCAAGCGGGGCGTCGTGCGCCGCGCCGCCTCGCAGGAAGACGGCCGCCGCACCATCGTCACCCTGACGGAGGACGGCATGCAGCTTCTCGCCAGGGTGAACGGCGTCAAGGAAGAGGTCCTTGCGAAGGTCCTCGGCGACTGGTCGCCGGAAGACATGGCCGCCTTCGCGACCCTCTACACCCGCTTCATCGAAGGACTCGAGGCACAGGCGCGGGATTTCGACGCCGGGAACGCCGGCAAATAGGATTACTCCCCGGCAGCCCTAGCCGGACGCCGTGTCCAGCCAGATCGTCACGGGCCGTCATTGGCAAGCTCCACCCGCATGTCCGCCCCGAAGATGCCGTTCGCAACGGGAATGCCCAGGGCCGCGACATTCGCGGAGAAGGTCTCGTAAAGACGCTTCCCCTCCTCCGGCGGCGCGGCCGTGGAAAAGCCCGGCCTGTTGCCCTTCGTCTCGGCGGCCAGCGTGAACTGGCTGACGATGAGCGCGGCGCCGCCCACATCGGCAAGCGAGCGGTTCATGCGGTCCGCCTCGTCCCTGAAAATGCGCAGGTTGACGAGCTTGCGCGCCAGCCACTCGCTTTCCTTTTCCGTGTCGCCCCTCATCGCGCAGACGAAGACCAGAAGGCCGTTGCCGATCTCCCCCGCCACCGCCCCCTCGACGACGACCCGCGCGGACGAAACCCGCTGGACAAGCGCTCTCATGGCAAAGCCCTTCCTATCGCCTGCGGGCTCCTGCCGACGATTTTTTCGTAGAGCGCCGGGTCCGTTGCGCCTTCGGTGTTGACCACGAGAACCCGGGCGTCACGCCCGATGCCGAGCCTGCCGGCAAGCGCCGAATCCCTGAGGACCGTCAGGAGGCCGGCAAGGCCCGCGCCGCCGCTTTCGCCGGCGACGATCGCGGGATCGCCGGGCAAGGGATCGGCAAGCCGGCGCATGACCGTAACGGCGACATCCTCGTCGACCGTCATGAAGCCGTCGGCCACGCGTTCGAGGATACGGAAGGCCACCGGCGACGGCTCGTAGCATTCCAGCATGGCCATGATCGTCGGCTGCGTCTCCTCGATCTTCACGGGCCTGCCCTGCCTTGCGCTCTCGTAGAGGCAGGCGGCGCGGGCCGGATCCACCACCGTCACATGCGGCCGCCTGTCGCCCAGCACGACGGCAAGATGCCCCGCAACCGCCGCGGCGAAGCCGCCGACACCGGCCTGGAGGAAGACATGGGTCGGCGGCTCGTCCAGTTCGGCAAGGATTTCGCGGACCAGCGCGGTATAGCCCTGCGCCACGAGGCCGGGGATCGTTTCGTAGCCGGGCCAGGACGTATCGGAAAGAACCGTCCAGCCGCGCTCGGCCGAGACGCGGGCGGCCTCGGCGACGGAATCGTCGTAGTTCCCTGCGACGCGGACCATCTCCGCGCCGAACCGCGCGATGGCCGCGACCCGCTCCTCGCTGACGCCGGCATGGACGAAGATGACGGCTTTCGCGCCCATGAGCTGCGCGCCCTGCGCGACGGAGCGGCCGTGGTTGCCGTCGGTGGCGCAGGCGAACGTCATGCTTTGCGCGACCGCGCGAACCTCGTCGGAGAGCAGCTCCCCGATCTCAACGGCACGGCCGAGACGGCGGCTCGCCTCCTCCTGCACGAGGATCATCAGGGCATAGGCGCCGCCGAGGGCCTTGAAGCTGCCGAGCCCCAGCCGCAATCCCTCGTCCTTGAGGTGAAGCGACCCCAGCCCCAGTTCGCCGGCAAGCCCCGGCAGCGCGTGCAGCGGCGTCGCCGCGCTGTTCTCGCGCAGCGCAAGGACCTTCGCGACGCGGTCGGCGGCCTCCACGGAGAGCGTTTCGGCATCCTGCGGCGTCAGCGGCTTGCCGTGCGTTGCAAGCGTATTCGTAAGATAGGGGTCGGCCATGGCAGCGGCACTCCGGATCGGCATTGCGCAAATCTAGTGCAACGCGCGGCAAAGTGCGGCCGTATTTCCATTATCCACACCTCATTGCGAAGGCCTCGCAAAGGCGCCGGACGACGCGGGCACGCGCGACGCGTTTCCCTCAATCCGGGCAATTATTTGGCAAACCGGCCCTTCGGAACTTTACTTAATTGTAACATGACCCGCGCCGGAATCCGGGTTTATAGATGATGCCGGGCTGGATGCCGCCGGCGGGAAGGAAGCCGCGACGCGACGACACCGGACAGCCCGGAGGGACGCACCGTCCCGTCATCGAGGATACGCATCATGCGCTCGACACTCAAAACCATCACCTTCGCAACCATCGCCCTTTCGCTCGCCGCCGGCGGCGCCTTCGCTGCCGGCAAGCCCCATCAGATCATCAGGTCGGATTCCGACCATGGCGACGACATGTCGATCTCCCGGCCGATGCCGGTGGAAACGCCGATGATGGTCCGCAAGCCGCATCTCGACCAGATTCTCGCCGGCCTGCACTCGGCGGAACGGAAGATCGAGCACGGCGAAGCCGCCCACAGGCTTTCGGCCAGCGCCGCGCGCAAGCTCGAAGGCGAGGCCGGCGGCATCCGCCACCACGCCATGACCGTCGCCGACGCCCATCACGGCGCGATCCCCAACGCCACTTTCCAGCGCCTGCGGGGCGACATCCGCAAGCTCGACCGGGATATCGTCCGGATGAGCTGATCGTTCCGGCGGCGGGCAACACCCTACCCGCCTTCCCTACCCTCCCAACGAGAGACCGGCCGCGTTGTACCGGCGGCCCGGTCTCGTGCGCTCCGGCGCCTGCAAGAACCGGCACCGGAGCGCTGAACAAAGGAAAACGACCATGACCAGAATCCTTGCAAAGCATCGTGTCGCCGCGCTTCTCGGCGTGGCCCTGCTGGTGGTGCCGATGGCCGCCTCCGGCCTTCTTGCCACCGGCGCCGCACAGGCCGCCGCCCCGCAAAGTTTCGGCTCCGCCCTCGCAGGCGGCTCCTTCGCCGGCATCGTTTCGGCAGACAAGCCCGCCGTCGTCACCATCACGACGGTGCTGAAGGCCGAGAACGCCTCGAGCGACGGCATATCCCCCTTCGGCGAGGATTCGCCCTTCGACCAGCAGTTCCGCGATTTCTTCGGCGAGCGGCAGATGCCGATGCCGCAGCAGCGCCCGAGCGGCAAGGCCGAGGCGCTCGGCTCCGGCTTCGTGCTGACGAGCGACGGCTACATCGTCACCAACAACCACGTCATCGACAAGGCGAGCACGATCAAGGTGACGCTGGACGACGGCACGGAACTGCCCGCCAGGCTGATCGGCACCGATCCGAAATCCGACCTCGCCGTCCTGAAGATCGACAGCGACAAGCCGCTTTCGACCATCGGCTGGGGCGATTCCGACAAGCTGCGCGCCGGCGATCCGATCCTTGCCATCGGCAATCCCTTCGGCATCGGCACGACGGTGACGGCCGGCATCGTCTCGGCCCGCGGGCGCGACCTGCACAGCGGCCCCTATGACGACTTCATCCAGATCGACGCGCCGATCAACCACGGTAATTCCGGCGGCCCGCTCGTCGGCATCGACGGCAAGGTGGTCGGCATCAACACGGCGATCTATTCGCCGAACGGCGGCAGCGTCGGCGTCGGCTTCGCCATCCCTTCCGACCAGGCGCAGCGCGTCGTCGCCAAATTGATGAAGGACGGCTCGATCGAGCACGGCTTCATCGGTGTGCAGATCCAGCCGGTGACCGCGGACGTCGCCGAGGCGATCGGCCTTGCCAAGCCGGCCGGCGCACTCGTCGCACGCGTCGATGACGGCACGCCTGCCGCCAAGGCCGGCATCCGCTCCGGCGACGTCATCACCGCGCTCGGCGGCAAGGCGGTCGCCTCGCCGCGCGACCTCTCGCGCATGGTGGCCGATCTCTCGCCCGGCGAAAAGCAGGACCTGAAGGTCTGGCGCGACGGCAGCGACAAGGACCTGTCGATCACCATCGGGGCCAACGACGACGGCAGCGGCCAGGTTCTTGCCGATGCCGGCGGCGGCAAATCCGGCAGCGCCGCGCAGCATGTGCCGACCATCGGCATCCAGCTCGGCGACATCACGGCGGACATGCGCCAGTCGCTCGGCCTGCCGAAGGGCGAGGCCGGCGCGGTCGTCGAGAACGTCAACCCGGACAAGCCGGCCGCCGACGCGGGCCTTGAGCCCGGCGACGTCATCCTCTCGGTGAACCAGAAGACGGTGACCTCGGCAAGCGAGGCCAAGGCCGCCGTCGCCGAAGCCGGCAAGGAAGGCCGCAAGGCCGTGCTGCTCCTCGTGCAGCGCCAGGACGAGCAGAGCTTCGTCACCGTGCCCTTCGCCGCCGGCTGACGGACGATCCCGCTCCCGGCATCGCCGGGGGCGGCCCATCCCACGGGGCACCAGACGGGTTGCGTTCAGGTGGCCCGTTGGTATGGTGGGCTTCACCCTTCCGGCCGGGTCTCCGGCTGCTTCATTCACCTTCAGGACAAGCGCGATGGGCTTGAGGCACCTTTCGGACGAGGCGCTGGTCCGCCGGCTTCAGCGCGCGGCCTTCTCCTATCTGATCGACTATGCGGACCCGGACACCGGCCTCGTCGCCGACACCTCCCGCGACGGTTCGCCCTGCAGCATCGCCGTCGTCGGCTTTGCCCTGTCCGCCTATCCGGTCGCGGTGGAAAACGACTGGCTTTCCCGCAAGGAGGCGGCGGCCCGGACCCTCAAGGTGCTGCGCTTCTTCCTGAACAGCGTCCAGAGCGAGGCGGCGGATGCGACCGGCTACAGGGGTTTCTACTATCACTTCCTCGACATGCGGTCCGGCAGGCGCGTCTGGCAATGCGAGCTCTCGCTGATCGACACCGCGCTGCTGATCGCCGGCGTCCTGGTGGCGGCAGGCTATTTCGACGGCGATGGCGATGAAAGCGAGATCCGCGACCATGCCGATGCCCTCTACCGCCGGGTGGACTGGCACTGGGCGCAGAACGGCACCTCCGGCCTCTCGCAGGGCTGGAAGCCGGAATGCGGCTTCCTCCACTACGGCTGGGAGGGATACAACGAGGCGACGCTCCTCTACATCCTCGGGCTCGGATCGCCGACCTTTCCGCTCTCGGCCAGTTGCTTCGAGACCTGGAGCCTCACCTACCAGTGGGAGAACCTGCTGGACCGCGACGTCCTTTATTGCGGTCCGCTGTTCACGCATCTGTTCTCCCATGCATGGATCGATTTCCGCGGCATCCGCGATGCCTTCATGCGCGAGAAGGACAGCGACTATTTCGAGAACACGAAGAGCGCGATCGCCATCCACCGCGAATACGGCGAGCGCAACCCTTACGAATTCGAGGGCTATTGCCGCGATTTCTGGGGCGTGACGGCCGGCGACGGACCCTCCTTCCCGACGCTGCGCCAGAACGGCAGGGACCGCCGCTTCTTCGGCTACATGTCGCGCGGCGTGCCCTATGGCCCGGACGATGGCACGATCTCCCCCTGGGCGATGCTGGCAACGCTGCCCTTCACCCCCGAGGCCGCGCTTTCCGGCACCCGGTACCTGCTCGAACATTACCCTGGGGTCTGCCCCGGCGACAGGTTTTCGAGCGGCTTCAACCCGACGCTGCATTCGGCCCCCGGCGGGTGGCTTTCGGAAGGCTGGTACGGGCTCGACCAGGGCCTTCTTGCCGTAAGCATCGAAAACCATCGCACGGGGCTTATCTGGGATATCATGCGGCGCTGCCGCTATATACGCGCCGGCCTTGCGCATGCCGGGTTCACCGGCGGATGGTTATAGACATGCAACGCACCGCACCCGAGGCAAGGCCCGACGACGAAGCCCGCTTTCTTGAGCGGGTGCGCCCCGGCAACTGGCGCAATCCCCGGCCGAAAGGCCTCTACGATCTTGCCGTCATCGGCGCCGGTCCGGCGGGGCTTGCGGCGGCCGAACATGCGGCAAGGCGCGGCTTTTCCGTCGCCCTCATCGAGCGCGCGCATCTCGGCGGCAACTCCCTCAATGCCGGCTCCGTGCCGTCGAAGGCGATCATCCGCACCGCCCATGCCTATGACGCGATGCGCGATGCCGACGAATTCGGCGCGCCGGAGGTAGAGGAACCCGCCCTCGATTTTACCGCCGCCATGGCGCGCATGCGCCGCATCCGCACGCGCATCTCGGTCTATCACTCCGCCCATGACCTTGCGGCGCTGGGCATCGATCTCTTCTTCGGCGAGGCGCGCTTTGCCGGCGCCAACGCGCTCTTCGTCGACGATGAGCGCCTCGCCTTCAGGAAAGCGCTCATCGCCACGGGTGCACGCCCGCGGATTCCCGATATCCCGAACCTCGAACGGACAGGCTACCGCACGAGCGCGACGATCTTCGAGATGACCGCGCTGCCCAAGCGCCTTGCCGTCATCGGCGGCGGGCCGCTCGGCTGCGAGCTGGCGCAGGCCTTCTGCCGGCTCGGCGCGCATGTGACCATCGTGCAGAACAATCCGAAATTCCTGCCGCGCGAGGAGCGCGACGCCGCCGAGATCCTCTCCTGGTCGATGGCGCGCGACGGCATGGAGATCCGCCTGAACACCACCGCCACCGGCATCCGGCGCAAGGGCGACACGAAGATCCTCGAAACCCTCAACAACGATGTCAGGGGCGAGATCGAGGCCGACGAGATCCTTGTCTGCACCGGGCGGGTGCCCAATATCGAGCCGCTCGACCTCGCGGCCGCCGGCATCGCCGCCGATCCCCGGCGGGGCGTCACGGTCGACGAGTTCCTGCGCAGCAGCAATCCCGATGTCTATGCCGCGGGCGATGCCTGCCTGCCGCTGAAATTCACCAATGCCGCGCAATCCTCCGCGCGCATGGCCGTCGGCAACGCGCTGCTGGGGACTCGCCAGCGGCACGACAATTCGGTCATTCCCTGGTGCACCTTCTGCGATCCCGAGATCGCCCATATCGGCCTGCAGGTCTGGGATGCCCGCCGGCAGGCCATCCCGATCAAGAGCTATACGGTCATGCTGAACGATGTCGACCGCGCCATCACGGACGGCCAGGGGACCGGCTTCGTCAAGATCCACGTCGCCGAGGGCAGCGACAGGATCCTCGGCGCGACCATCGTCGCCTCGCGGGCAAGCGAGCTGATCAACGAGATGGCCGTGATCATGAGCGCCGGCATCGGCATGCAGGCGCTCGCCGACGTCGTCCACACCTATCCCGCACAGTCCGGCGCGATCATGCTGGCCGCGCAGGCCTACAGGCGCGATACCGACGGCACCGTCCGGAACGATCCGTCCCGAAAGCCGCCAGCCTGACCCGGATCAGCCGCTCACGAGGCGCAGCGTGCGCGAAAACAGGTCGCCGTGCCCCTCTCCGGCCCCCATCGCGATGATCGCGGCGGACGCCAGGTCGTCGCGGAATATGGCAGCGACCCGCGCGCCGTTCTCGCCGTCGGTCAGGTCGTCGACATCGTCGATCACGATCCAGCCGGGGCGTTGCAGCAGCACCCGGACGAGGCTCAGCATCCGGCGTTCCGCGTTGCCGAACTCGTGCTCCCAGCGGGCGCTGCGGTCGAGCCACGGCGACAGGCGCTCCAGCCCGGCCCTCGTGAGGCCAGCGACGATCGTCTCGCTCGAACAGGCCTCGGCCGTGCGCGGGTAGCAGAGCGCCGCGCGCAGCGTGCCTGGCGGCATGTAGGGATCGCGCACCACGAAGGCGATGCCGCCCTCCTCCGGCAGACGGACGACGCCCTTGCCCCGGCGCCACAGCCCGGCGATGGTGTGCGTCAGGAGAGTCTTGCCCGCCCCCATGGGACCGGTGACGAGCACCCGGTCGCCCGGGTGGACCACCACATGCGGCTGCGACAGCCGCACCGGCCCGGAGGGCGCATCCATCTCCAGATTGTCGAGCACCATGACGGGTGCGGGCGATGCGACGAAGGCGATGCGGTCCGCCGCCCCTTCGTCCGCCCCGGCCTCGACCAGCGCGAGGCGGAAGGCGGCGACGCGGCGGAGCGTTGCGCGCCAGTCGGCGATGGAGCCGATATTGTCGACGAACCAGCGCAGCGAGGCATGGAACTGGTTGAAGGCGCCGACGGCCATCATCAGCCCGCCGAAGGTCATGTCGCCGCCGAAATAGACCGGCGCATCGATGATGATCGGCGCGACGATCGTCACCCAGCCGTAACCCAACGTCACCCAGGCAAGGCGCACCATCGCCGAGACGATACGGCGCGTGGCGGCGATGACCGCGCCGAGATCGCCCTCCAGCCGCCGCGCCTCGTCCGCCTCGCCGCCGGAAACGGCAATCGCGTCGAGCTGCTCGTTGACCCGCACCAGCGAATAGCGCAGGTCCGCCTCGCGGGCATAGCGGTCGCCGTTGAGGGCGATCAGCGGGCGGCCGACCATCCAGCTCAGCGAGGATGCCGTGCCCGAATAGAGGATCGCGGCCCAGACCATGTAGCCCGGGATCTGGAAGGCCGCGCCCCAGACATGGAAGACGAAGCCGGACGAAAGCGCCCACAGCACGCCGACGAAGCTGACGAGCAGCACGCCCGCTTGCAAGAGGCCGACGCCGAGATCGACCGACAGGTCGCAGAGGTGGCGGACGTCCTCGTGCAGCCTCTGGTCGGGATTGGCGCCGATCTGCCCGCGCTGCGCCACGCTGAAGGCGCGCCCGGGCTTCAGCCATTCCTCGATCATGTCCCGCGTCAGCGCCTCGCGCAGCTTCAGGTGCAGCATCTGGTTGAGCCAGAGCTGCGCGACGTTGAGCACGAGCAGCGCACCGGCGATCTCGAAGAACACCAGGAGCTGGGCGAGGAAGGCCTGCTCGTCGCGGTGCTGCAGCGCGTCGTAGAACGGCTTGTTCCAGCCGTTGAGCACGATCTGCCCGTAGGCGGTGGCGAGGATGACGGCGAATATGCCCGCGGCCAGCCCTATCAGGACGCGCCGCATCGGCGAGGCCCCGAACGCGGCCGCCATGGTCGCCACATACCGGCGCAACGGCCGTTCCTCCACACCGTCGCGCATCCGTTTCAGATCGGCCATGGCCGGCACCTATGCATGTCTATGCCATAAAGCCCGCCCCGCGCCCGAAGCGGAGAGCGGCAACGGAAGGTCTCGTGGAACAAACGCCGGAATCCCTTGTTGAATCCCGGGCCGACCGCCGGCGCTTTCCCAACGAGGAGACTGCAATGCCCACGCAGGTAATGGAAGACCTCTTTGCCGGCGGGGTCAAGGATATCCGCCGCGCGGCCTGAGCACGCGGGGCGAACCGATTTCAGCGAGTGCCGTCATGTTCGGAAACTGGCGCCATATCTGCGTCGACATGCAGCGAATGTTCGCCGAGGAAACGCCATGGCGCGTCGCCTGGATGGAAGCGGTGTCGCCGCAGGTCATCGAGGTGGCGGAGCGTCACGCCGCCCGCACGACGTTCTCGCGGTTCTGCCCGCCGGCCCGGCCATCCGACGCGCCCGGCATGTGGCGGACCTATTACGAGAAATGGTGGATGATGACGGGCGAGCACCTTCCCCCGACATGCTCGCTCTCGTTCCCGAACTTGCGCGCTATTGCCCGCCCGCCACGATATTCGACAAGCGGGCCTATTCGCCCTGGATCGACGGCCGGCTGCACGCCTTTCTCGCGACGCAGGCCGTCGATACGCTCGTCGTCACCGGAGGCGAGACGGATGTGTGCGTCCTGGCGACGGCGCTCGGCGGCATCGATCTCGGCTACCGCGTCATCGTCCTCAAGGACGCGGTGTGCAGCGGGGCCGACGAGACGCATGACGCATCGCTCACCCTGCTCGGCAACCGCTTCTCCGCGCAGGTGGAATTGATGCTCACCGAGGACTTCCTGTCATCCGAACAGGAAAGCCGCTGAGCGGCCCCGTGTCATCGGGCAAGCGGCAGGAACAAGTCCGGGCCTTCCCCGTTTCCAGCGATGCACCGGGACCGGACGCCGCGTCATCGGCCTGCGCAGACCATCCTCAAGCCGCCGAGGTCCCCTGAATGGATCAATTTTTCGCACGATTCGCCACGGCGACCGCCCATGCGACGGGAAGCCCCATCACCTTCATCCTGTGCGTGGCCGCCGTTCTCCTCTGGGCGGTATCCGGCCCGCTCTTCGGCTTCTCCGAGACGTGGCAACTGGTGATCAACACGGGAACGACGATCGTCACGTTCCTCATGGTGTTCCTCATCCAGAACACGCAGAACCGCGACAGCGCGGCGATCCAGGCCAAGCTCGACGAGATCATCCTGTTCTCCGACGCCGAAAACGATTTCGTCGGCATCGAGCGGCTGACGGACAAGGAGCTGGAAGAGCTTCACGCCCATTGCGAGAAGGCGGCCGAGCGCTCGCAGGCGATGCTGCAGAACACCCACGCCGAAAGAAAGGCGAGGAAGAGCCGGCGACCCTAACCGTCTTCGCGCGGACCAAATGAAGGAGCCGGGGAACATCCGGCGCGTCTTCCTGTTGGAAAGGAATATCCACGCAAAGGAGAATGGCATGGCCACGACCGAGGACGCCTATCCACCCGCCCTCCACCGCCATACCCCGCAGGAACTGATCGCGGCCTTCGCCATCGCCTGCATGATCGGCGGGCTGCTGACGGATATCGCCTACTGGAAAAGCGCCGAGTTCCTCTGGGCCGATTTTTCCGCCTGGCTGGTTTCGACGAGCGCGGTGGCCGCCGTCGTCGCAATCCTCGCCGCGCTCATCGGCCATCTCGTCGCCCGCCCGCGGCGACGGCTCGTGCCGCGCCTGCCCTATCTTCTCGCCGGCATCCTCGTCGTGGTGCTCGCCGTCTTCAACACGCTGATCCACAGCCGCGACGCCTGGACCTCGGTCGTCCCGTGGGGGCTGACGCTCTCGGCGGCCACGGTCTTCGTGCTGCTGCTGACGGCCATCTGGCGCATGGTCGAGCTTCGCCGCGCCGACCGGGAGGTCCAGCCATGACATCGCTCCGCAACGCTCTCCTGCTCCTGCCCCTCCTCGGGCTGGCCTCGGCCTGCAGCGACGACGATTTCGACCTGCAAACGCAGATCGGCGCCGATCCTGAACTGCCCGAACAGCAGCAATATCTGTTTCCGCCCATGCATATCGCCTCGGTCGTCGGCTGGAAGAAGGACGAGACGCCGGCGGTCGCGCCGGGCCTCAAGATCGCCGCCTTCGCCACCGGCCTACAGCATCCGCGCTCCGTCTACGTTCTGCCGAACGGCGACGTGCTGGCGGTGGAATCCAAGGGCCCGGGAACGGAACCCGCCCGCCGGCCGAAGGACCTCGTCATGGGCTGGATCCAGTCGCTCTCGACCGGCAGTGGCGGCGACCAGCCGAGCAACCGCATCACCCTGCTTCGCGACGCCGACGGCGACGGCGTGCCGGAGGTGAAGAGCGTCTTCCTCGACCATCTCGATTCGCCCTTCGGCGTCGCCCTCGTCGGCAACGACCTCTATGTCGCCAACACCAACGCGATCATGCGCTATCCCTACCGGACCGGCGAGACCGCGATCACCGCCAGGCCGACCATGCTGACTGCGCTTCCCGGCGGGCCGATCGATCACCACTGGACGAAGAGCCTTGTCGCCAGCCCCGACGGCACCAAGCTCTATGTCGGCGTCGGCTCCAACAGCAACATCACCGAGAACGGCATACAGGCCGAGGAAAACCGCGCCGCCGTCTGGGAGGTCGACCGGACGACCGGGGCCTGGCGCATCTTCGCCAGCGGCCTGCGCAACCCGAACGGCCTCAGCATCGAGCCGGTGACGAAACAGCTCTGGGCCGTGGTGAACGAGCGCGACGAGCTCGGCCCGAACCTCGTTCCCGACTATATGACCTCGGTCCGCGACGGCGCCTTCTATGGCTGGCCCTACAGCTATTACGGCCAGCACGTCGATCCCCGTGTCATGCCGCAGCGGCCCGATCTCGTCGAGAAGGCCATCGCACCGGACTATGCGCTCGGCTCCCATGTCGCGCCCCTGGGGATGACCTTCTATGCGGCCGAAGCCCTGCCGGAGAAATATCGCGGCGGTGCCTTCGTCGGCGAGCACGGCAGTTGGAACCGCCAGAAGTTCAACGGCTACAAGGTCGTCTTCGTGCCCTTCGAGGACGGCCGTCCGAGCGGCAAGGCCGAGGACGTGGTGACCGGCTTCCTCGACAAGGACGACGAGGCCCGCGGACGCCCGGTCGGCGTCGGTGTCGATGCGAAGGGGGCGCTGCTGATCGCCGACGACGTCGGCAACACCGTCTGGCGCGTCACGGCCGGCTCCTGATCAGGCAAGCCCGCGCGTCAGATAGTCGGCGGTGACGAAGGCAAGGAGCACGAACACCCAGAAGAGCGCGCCGAGCGCTGCGATCCGCAGCAGACCCGAGACTTCCCGCAGGTGCATGTAGCGCCAGAAGACGAGGCCGGATTTCACGCTCGCGACAGCCAGCGCGACGGTGAGCCCGATCATGCCGCTGAGGACGAAGCTCGCCGCGAGGGTCAGCCCGAGCAGGGCGAGCAGCACGATCCAGACGACGACGGGGGATGCGGTGCGCATGGCCTCACCTCGCAAGATAGAAGATGGGATAGAGGAAGATCCAGATCACGTCGACGAGGTGCCAGTAGAGTCCGGCATTCACCATCACGATGCTGCGCTCCGGCAGGGGCAGCGTGCCGCGCAGCAGCCGCACCGCCAGCGTCGCCAGGAGGCCGATACCGATGGAAAGGTGCACGGCATGCAGCGCCGTCGCGATCAGGTAGAGGTTCATGAAGGCGTGCCGGGCCGGCGACGAAAATTCCGTCGCGGCGCCCGGCAGCGGCAGGATGCCTTCCGCATACTCCATCCGGTATTCCACCGCCTTCAGGGCGAGAAAGCCGAGGCCGAGCAGGATGGCCGTGGCCAGCACCGCCGGCCGGGCGCGCCCCTCGCGCGCCTCCTCCACCGCCAGCGCGACCAGCAGGCTCGATGTCAGGAGCAGCGCCGTGTTCGCCGCGCCGATGAAATAATGCATCTGCCGCGAGGCGGCGACGACTTCCGGCGCACGTTCCAGCCGCAGGTAGAGCGCGACGAGGAAGAGGCCGGAAAACAGCATCGTCTCGCTGGCAAGGAAGATGTACATGCCCATCATCGCCGCCTCGCGCTGCTGGCCGGGCGCGGCATAGGGCTCGCGGACGCGGTCAGCCATCCTCGTCTCCCTCCATCTCGACATGGTAGTCGTAGGGCGGGCCGTCGACGACCGGCACGGCGTCGAAATTGTGCTTGGGCGGCGGCGAGCGGGTCTGCCATTCGAGACCCGTCACGCCCCAGGGATTGTCGCCGGCCGGCGGGCCGTAGCGCAGGGCGTAGAAGAGATAGGCGAAGGGCATGAGATAGGCGAGGCCGAGAATGCCCGCGCCCGCCGAGGACAGGACATGCAGCACCTGGAATTCCGGCGGATAGACGTGGTAGCGGCGCGGCATGCCGAGATAGCCAAGCAGGAACTGCGGGAAGAAGGTGAGGTTGAAGCCGAGGAAGATGAGGAGCGCCGACAGCCGCCCCCAGACCAGCGAATAGCGGCGGCCGAACATCTTCGGCCACCAGAAATGCAGCGCCCCGAAGAAGGCGGAGACCGCCCCGCCCACCATGATGTAGTGGAAATGCGCCACCACGAAATAGGTGTCGTGCACATGCACGTCGACCGCCAGCATGGCGAGGATGAGGCCGGTGAGCCCGCCGACCACGAAGAGGCCGATGAAGGCCATGGCGAAGAGGAAGGGCGGATCGAGCGAGATGTGGCCCTTATAGAGCGTCGCCGTCCAGTTGTAGACCTTGACGCCCGAGGGAATGGCGACGGCGATGCTGAGGAAGGAGAAGACGGCGCTCGCATACATCGACTGGCCGGAGACGAACATGTGGTGCCCCCAGACGAAAAAGCCGAGGACGGCAATCGCCATGGAGGAGCCGGCGACGAAGGCATAGCCGAAGATCGGCTTGCGGGCGGCGGCCGCCACCAGCTCGCTCACCACGCCGAGCGCCGGCAGCACCATGATGTAGACGGCCGGATGGCTGTAGAACCAGAAGAGGTGCTGGTAGAGCAGCGGATCGCCGCCGACCGCGGGATCGAAGACGCCGAGGCCGAACAGCCGTTCGGCGGCGATCAGCGCCAGCGTGATCGACAGCACGGGCGTCGCCAGCACGAGGATCAGCGACGTGGCGTAGATCGACCAGACGAAGAGCGGCAGCCGGCCCCAGGTCATGCCGGGGCAGCGCAGCTTGTGCACCGTGACGATGAAGTTCAGCCCCGTCAGGATCGAGGAGAAGCCGGCGACGAAGACGGCGGTCGCCGCGAGCACCACCTGGCCGTGGGCGAACATCGAGGAGAGCGGCGTGTAGAAGGTCCAGCCGGTATCGAGGCCGCCGAGGATCAGCACCGCCAGCGTGAAGAGCCCGGCCAGCATGAAGATGTACCAGCTGAGGAGATTGAGCCGCGGAAAGGCGAGGTCGCGGGCGCCGATCATCAGCGGCACAAGGAAATTGCCGAAGGTGTTGGGGATCGACGGGATCAGGAAGAACCAGACCATGATCACGCCATGCAGCGTGAAGGCGCGGTTGTAGCCCTCGTTGCTGAGGAGGTCGCCCGCCGGGGTCAGGAGATCGAGGCGCACCAGCGCCGCCGCCGCCCCGCCGACGAAAAAGAAGAAGGTGATCGAGATCAGGTAGAGAATGGCGATGCGCTTGTGATCGGTGGTCAGGAGCCAGGATTTCAGCGTATGGCCGGCGCGCAGGTAGCTGACGCGCTCCGCCGGGGTTTCCGACAGGCCGGTATCGGCGAGGTTTTCCCGGTCTGGCCGTTCCTGCGGGGTCATTGCCGCTCCTTTCCGCCCTTCAGCGACTGGATATAGGCCACGAGCTTCAGAACCTCCTCCTCGTCGAGGACGTTGGCGAAGGTCGGCATGATCGGCGGATAGCCGGCCGCGATTTGCGCCTGCGGCAGGAGAATGCTGTCGCGCAGGTATTGCGCGTCGGCGATCACCGTCCCGCCGCTTTCCAGCGGCACGGGGCGCATGTAGAGGCCGGCAAGATCCGGCGCGTGCACCGTGGATGCCGGGTCGTGGCAGCCGCTGCAGCCGCGCTGGCGGAAGAGCACGGCGCCCTCGGCGGCGAGCGTCCGGTCGGTGCCTGTCTCCTCCAGCCAGCGGGCATAGTCGGCCGGTTCCATGACGACGACGCTGCCGCCCATCACCGAATGGTCCGCGCCGCAGAATTCCGCGCAGGCGAGGCGGTAGGTGCCCGGCATGTCCGCCGTGAACCACATCGACGTATAGCGCCCCGGCACGACGTCCTGCTTCAGCCGCAGCGCCGGCACGAAGAGGCTGTGCACCACGTCCTGCGAGGCCATGACGAGGCGCACGGGCTCGCCGGCGGGCACATGCAGTTCGTTGATCTCGCCCTGCCCTTCGGGATGCCTGAACTTCCACATCCATTGCTTTGCGACGACGTCGATCTCCAGCGCTTCGGCCGGCGGATGGTAGAGCCCGGCGAAGAGATGGGTCGACCAGACATAGAAGCCGATCAGCAGCAGGAAGGGGACCAGCGTCCAGGAGACTTCCAGCCAGACGTTGCGGTCCGGCGCGTGCCGGCGGTTCGCCGGCTTGCCGCGGCGATACTTCGTGGCAAAGACGACGATCAGGATGAAGACGGGCGCCGAGAGCGCGACGATCAGCACCGTGAAGGCGCCGATCAGCAGATCCACCTCGCGGCTGTAGGCGGAGGCCGCGCCGGGCCAGAGCGCGATGAAATCGCTCATGCCTCCTCCTTCCGCGCCTTGCGGCGCTCCCGCCGGAAAGCGGCCGCCAGCGCCAGCCCGCCGGCCCCGACCGTCACGCCGCCGGCGAGCCGCAGCGCCGTCCAGACCAGCGGCGAATAGCGGCCTGTCTCGGGATCGTAGTGGTAGCACAGGAGCAGCAGTTTTTCGGCAAGGCCGCCGATGGTGCCTTCGCCGGCTTCCGTCAGGGCCAGTTGCACATCGTCCGGCGCGGGGGCGAGGCCATAGAGCCAGCGGCTCAGCCGCCCGTCCGGCGTCAGCACCGCGACGGCGGCGACATGGGCGTACTGGCCGATCCGGTCGTCCCATTGATAGCGGTAGCCGAGCGCATCGGTGACCGCCCGGATATCCGCCATGCTGCCGGTCAGGGCATGAACGCCGCTTTCGAGGATCGCCGGAAAGCGCAGGCGCAATTCCTGCAGGGATGCGGCTGCGGCGTCCGGGCCTTCTTCAGGGTCGATACCGAAGGCGACGAGGGTAAAATCCTGCCCCGGCCGGTATTTCTGGGCGGAGATCGCCTGCATCAGGCCCGAAAGGGTGACGCCGCAAATATTGGGGCAGCGGTGCAGCACGGGGGCGAGCAGGATCGGCTTGCCGTTGGCAAGGGCGCGCAGGCTCGTCCGCGTGCCATCGGCCTGCGTGAAAGGAAGATCGAGCGGCACGGCAGCGGCGGGTTTCTCATCGATGCCGGCCGCCTGGAACGGGTCGAAGGCATGGGCGGCACCGCCGATGGCGAGAAACGCGATGAGGAGGAGGCGGATCATGGCCCGCCCTCCTTCGGCTTGTCGGCGGCCCCGTCCGGCCAGCCGCGTTCGGCAAGAAGGTCCATCGCCCTTTCGATCGGGATATGGACCCGGCCGGCGGAGGCGTCGGTCCAGCCGTAGCCGGCGAGCCGCGCGGCGGCCCTCTCCTGCAGGCGCCGGCGCTCCCCGGCGGGATCGACCTGCAGGCGAATGCCCTCCCTGACCTCGCTGCGGCCCCTGGAAGGCACCGGCTGGAAGGCATGGATGAGCCAGCCGACGAAGGCGAAGGAGACGATCAGCCCCGCCGTCACGGCCGCGCCGAAGAGCAGGATCCGGCCGGCGCCGACATCACGCTTCTCGAAAGCGGGTTGGGATCGTTCGGTCATCGCATCCCTCCCCTGATCAGGCCGAGGAGCGACAGGGCGAAGGCGACGAAAGCGATGCCGCCGCCTTCCGGCAGCGAAGGCAGGACCAGCCAGAGATATTCGAGCGCGTTCGCCAGGAGGCTCGCCGCCGCGATGAGGCGCAGGAGGCCGATATCCCCACGCACGGGCGGAAAGAGCAGCGCAAGAAGCGCGGCAAGACGAAGCCCGGTGAAGACCTCTGCCGTTACCGCCCAGGGCCCGGCGCCGCGGGCCAGATACCATTGCGCCAGCTTGGGCAGGTTGTCCGACCAGACGATGAAATATTGCATGAAGGCGAAATAGGGCCAGAGCAGTTGCACCGAGAGGAACAGCACACCCAGCAGGCAGACATTCTCCGCCGGCGGATCGGGCTCGCTTACCAGCACGATGAAGCTGAAGGCGGTGAGGACCTGAAGCGCCAGAACGTAGAGCCCGAAACCCGAGGAATGGAAATCCGTGTCGAGCGACATCAGCCAGTCGACGGCAAGCACGCCGTCGAGAAGCACGAAGGCGACCAAGGCGATCACCGCAGCGCCCTTGCTCGCCGTTTTAAGCGCAAGGCCGAGCACGATGAAAAGCGCAAGGACGGCAACGCCGCGCAGGCCGAAGAACAGCGGCGTCAGGTAGACCGCCTTGAACCCCTCCAGATCGTTCGCCCCGGCCCAGGGATAGAGCCACGCCGCTCCGGCAAGGATCGGCAGCGCCGCCGGCAGCGCGAACGGAAGCAAGGACAGTCCGCTCTCCGCCTCCCGGCCCATCGCCCCGCGCCATTTTCCCGGCACAAGCCGCATGACCGCGACGAAGAGGAGGCAGCCGAACGGCACGCCGACTGCCAGACAAAGCGCCGCCAGCCATCCGGCAAGCGCCGCCCGCAGGTCCGCAAGCCCGAGCAGCAGCGCCGCGGCCAGGCCCACGGCCGCCGGCATCGGGCGGGGAAAAGCGAGCCCGGCCCTCATGATCCCGCCTTTCCGAGCTTTCGGCGCTCGTCCTCGGAGAGCTCCGAGGCTGCCGCGTCCTGGCTGAGTTGCAGGGCGCGGATATAGGCGGCGATGGCCCAGCGGTCGGCCGGAGAAACGCGGTTCGCATAGGAATACATGACGCCGTGGCCATGGGTGATGACATCGACGAAATGGCGCGACGGCGCGGTGCGCAGCCGGGCGATATGAAAACTCGGCGGCTGCGGAAAGCCCCGTGCCGGCACAGTGCCTTCGCCGAAACCGGCGGCATCGTGACAGGGCGTGCAATAGATGCCGTAGCGCTCGCGGCCGCGCACCAGCAGGGCCGCGGTCAGCGGCGGCCGCTCTGCCAGCGCGCGCTGCTGCTCCGCCGCATCGCGCGCCACCGTGCCCTCGGGCGGCGCCTGCAACGCCTTGCCGTCGGCGAAGAGCTTGCTCTCCTCGTAGGAATCGTAGCGCGGCTGGTGGCGCATGTCGTCGCAACCGGCGAGAAGGAGGGCGATCAGCGGCAGGAGCAGCCTCATTCCGGCTCCTCCGTCGATTGGATCGCCTCGACGCGGAGCGGTTCCAGCGATTGGAGGAAGGCGGCCGTTTCCGCGATCTCGAAGCGGGGATCGTTGCAGAAGATGGCGAGGAAGAAGCGGTCGGCGCTCGCGCGGTGGAAATCCGTGACCCCGAAGACCGGATGGTGCAGGCGCGGCAGGTGGTTCAGCACCAGCATGCCGGCAATCGCGAAGCCGACCGCGAACAGCACCATCAGCTCGAAGGTGATCAGCATGAAGGGCTGCCAGGCAAAGAGCGGCCGCCCGCCGATGGCGATCGGATAGGCGTCGTTCGTATAGAGCTGCAACCCGTAGCCCGTCGCCGCGCCCAGCACGCCGCCGGTGAGGCAGAGCCAGGGCACGACGTTCCCGGTCATTCCGAGCGCTTGCCGCATCTCCTCGAGCGGATAGGGCGAATAGGCATCGAGCGAGCGGTAGCCGGCCTCCCGGCTCCGGCGGACGGCATCGACCAGTTGCTCCGGCGCGCGGAATTCCGCCATCAGCCCGAAGGGTTCCTTGTCGGCGGAGGGCTCACGCATGGCGGAGATCCCCCGTTTCGCGCAGCGCTTCCTTCACCTCGAAGGCTGAGATCACCGGCAGGAAGCGGACGAAGAGCAGGAAGGGCGCAAGGAAGACGCCGATCATGCCGGCAAACAGCAGCCATTCCCACAAGCTCGCGTGGTACTCGCCCCAGGAGGAAACGAGATAGTCCCGGTAGAGCGCCGTCATCAGCAGCATGTAGCGCTCGTACCACATGCCGACGACGACGGAGGTGGCGATGAGGAAGAGCACGGCCGGCCTTGCCCGGATGCCGCGGAACCACAGCAATTGCAGCGGCACGAAATTGAAGATCACCGCGCCCCAGTAGCTATAGGCGTAAAGGCCGGTGAAACGGTCGTGCAGCGTGGCGAGGTCCTGCTTTTCCCCGCCGTAGAGCGCGTCGAACACCTCGTAGACGTAGCCGTAGGCCGTCATCAGGCCGGTGGCCAGCAGGAAGCGGGCGAGCAGGTCGAGATGCCGTTCGGTGACGATATCCCGGAGCGACAGCGCATGGCGCAGCGTCACGGCGATCATCAGCACGACGGCAAAACCCGAGAAGGCGGCGCCCATGACGAAATAGGCCGGGAAGACCGTGGAAGTCCAGCCGGGAATGGGCCCGGCGGCAAAGAGCAGCGAGATTTCCGAATGCACCGAGACGACGAGCGGCACGGCGATTGCCGCTGTCAGCCGATAGGCCTGCTGCCAGCGCGCCCAATGCCGGCCCGAGCCGCGCCAGCCGAGCGCCGCAAGCCCGTAGAGGACCTGGGCGCGGCGGGTCTTCGCCCGGTCACGCACGGAAGCGAGATCGGGCACGATGCCGATATACCAGAAGAGCAGCGACACGGTGAGATAGGTCAGCACCGCGAAGAAATCCCAGCTCAGGGGGCTCTTGAACTGCGGATAGAGCGTCATCGTGTTGGGATAGGGCGCCATCCAGTAGAACAGCCAGGGACGCCCGAGATGCAGGATCGGATAGAGCCCGGCGCAGACGACGGCAAACAGCGTCATCGCCTCGGCGAAGCGGTTGAGGGAATTGCGCCAATGGGCATTGGTGATCAGGAGCAGCGCGGAAATCAGCGTTCCGGCATGGCCGATGCCGAGGAACCAGACATAGTTGGAGATCGCCAGTCCCCAATTGACCGGAATATTGTTGCCCCACATGCCGACGCCGTTGAGGAAGAGCGCGCCGGCCGCAACGAAGAAACAGCCGAGCAGGAGCAGGGACAGGCCGAAGAGCAGCCACCAGTTGCGCATATGCGGATGGTGAAGCGGGATGCGCGTGATCTCGGCGGTGATGCGGGTATCGGAGGCGGTCTCGCTCATCCCTTCTCCTCCGCAGGATCGGATATCCGCGCCAGGTAGGTGGTGCGCGGCCGGGTGTTCGCCTCGGCAAGCAGGGTGTAGTTGCGCGGATCTGCCTTGCCTTTCGAGACGGCGGAGGCGTTGTCGGCGATATTGCCGAACACGATCGCCTTCGTCGGGCAGGCCTGCTGGCAGGCGGTGACCACCTCGCCCTCGCGGATATCGCGGCCTTCCCTGTCGGCCGCAATGCGCGCCCCGGCGATGCGCTGGACGCAGTAGGTGCACTTCTCCATCACGCCGCGGCTGCGCACCGTCACATCGGGATTGCGCATGGCCCGGATGGTCTCCGGATCGTTGCCGGTGAAATCGAACCAGTTGAAGCGCCGCACCTTGTAGGGACAGTAGGACGAGCAGGTGCGGGTGCCGATGCAGCGGTTGTAGACCTGCAGATTGAGTCCGTCGGCGCTGTGGATCGCGGCATTGACCGGACAGCCCATCTCGCAGGGCGCATCCTCGCAATGCATGCAGGGCACCGGCTGGAAATGGTGTTTCGGGTCGGCGACATCGCCTTCGTGGTAGTGATCGATGCGCAGCCAGTGCATCTCGCGCCCCTCGGCGACGAGGTCCTTGCCGACGACGGGAATGTTGTTTTCCGCCTGGCAGGCGGTCACGCAGGCATTGCAGCCGATGCAGAGGTCGAGGTCGATCACCATGCCCCAGGACGGATCCTGCACCGGCGCCTTCGGATAGAAGGACGCGTTCTCCTCCGCCTGCTTCCCGTCGGGCACGGCGCCGCCGGGCAGAACCGTGCGGACGAAATCGAAGCCGTCCATCGCCTGATGCGGCTGCGTCGTCGCAATCGCCTCGTGCCGGCCCGCCGGCTCCAGCCGCACGCCGCCGCGCTGCCAGCGATTGGCGCCCTGCTGCAGGGCATAGGCATCGTGGCCGAGGCCTTCGGCCAACCCGCCTTCATGCCGCCGGCCATAGCCGAGCGTCACGGAAACGACCCCGTCGTGCTGGCCGGGCGTGACCCGGACCGGGCCGGCGACCGAGGCGCTTCCCACGGAAATGGTGACGACATCGCCGGTCTCAAGTCCGCGTTCCAGCGCCAGTCCCGGCCCGATGCCGATGACATTGCCCCAGGTGACCTTGCTCAGCGGGCGCGGCGTTTCCTGCGCCCAGGCATTGTCGGAAAGAGAGCCGTCCCACACGCCGGCATCGGGGCGGATCACCAGCGTAAGGCCTTCGGCCGCGGTTTCCGGCACGATGGCCGGCGCGGCCCCGGCGGGGGTCGGCAAGACTACGGGCGCTGCCGTATCCGCCACCCGGCCCTCCAGCAGGGCTTGCTGCCAGCGGGCGGAAAAATCCGCGCCCCAGCGTTCCCGCCAGGTCTCCTCGACCAGGGTGCGGTCCGAGACGTTCCGCCCCATCAGCCCGGCCAGCAGGACCGGGGCGGTCCGCACATCGTAAAACGGCCGCACCAGCGGCTGGAGGATAGAGGCGCTCCCGTCGACGGCGCGGGCATCGCCCCAGCTTTCGAGATCGTGCTGCAGGGGCAGGTGCCATTGGCACAGCGCCGCCGTTTCATCCCGGTGGGTGCCCGCATGGATGGTCGTCGCGACCGCCTTCAGGTGCCGGGCAAGATCGAGATCGCCCGGCGCGGCATAGACGGGATTGGCGCCGACGATCATCAGCGTCGAGACCGCGCCGGCATCGATATCCCGCGCCAGCACCGAAAGGCTCTCCTCGCCATCCGGCGGCGCGGCAAGCACGGGCTCGGAAAACCGCATCGTCTCGCCGAAGCTGCCGAGACGGTGGTTCATCCGCATGGCAAGCGCCTGCCAGTCGGCCGGCAGGCAGTCGCCGGCGATCACGAGGCCGCGCGGGCCTGCGTCCTTCAGGGCCTTTACGGCATCGGAAAGCCAATCGCTCTGCGTGCGGGAGAGGCCGGCGACCGGCACCGTCCCGCTTTCCAGTCCCTCCGCCAGCGCCGTCAGCAGACGGCCGATCCGCCCGGGACTTGCCATCAGCCGCCGGTCGGCCGCAACGCCGGTCGCCGACGGCACCGGCTCGGCCGCCAGAAGCCGGAACCGCCCCTTTCCTGCCTGCCGCCTGCGCCGCGCTTCGGCGAATTGCCGCGCATTCGGCGTCTGCCGCGGCCCCGGCCCCAGGAAGTCGCCGTCGAAGCTGACCACGACCTCCGCCTTGTCGAAGGCCGGCTGGCGATCGAGGACACGGCCGAAAAGCTGCCGCGCAGCGCGGCGCCATTCCGCCGGTCCCGCCGGGTCGCTCACATGCCAGCGCGCCTGCGGCCAGCGCCGCATCATCGCGGCGATCTGCGCCAGCATGGTCGGCGACGAGAGAGGCCCCGTCAGAAGGCGCAGGCCCCTGCCCTTTTCCTGATCGAGCCGGACGGCAAGGTCGTCGGCGAACCGCTCGAACAGGCTCCAGGCGACGGGCCGCCCTTCCCGGCGGGGCGCCTGCGAGCGGGCGGGATCGTAGAGGCCGAGCAAGGCGGCCTGGGTAAAGGCATCCGTCGCGCCGCCGCAGACCGGGTGATCGGGATTGCCTTCCAGCTTGATCGGCCGGCCGGAGACGGTCTTGCCGAGAACCGGCTGGGCATAGCCCTCGAAGACGGCCGCCGTCGCATACCAGCGAACCGCGCCATCCGCAAAGCCCTCCGGCTCGCGCACATAGGGCAGCGCCTTTTCATCCGCCTGCGCGCCGCAGCCGGAAAGCCCGGCCAGCGCCAGGCTCGCGGCCATGGCCTTGAGCAAGGTCCTCCGATCGACACCGTCCGGGCGGCCCGCCGCCGCTCTTTCCCACCTTTCGCGCTGCCGATCCCCTGTCATGACATCACCTGTGACAGATGTTGCATTGGGTGAGCTTGGCCGGCTCGATCCCGTAGACCTTGGTCATCAACTCGCCGTAGACGGCGTGGATGCCGGGCTCTTCGTCCCAATTGCTCCAGTCCATGCGGGTGATTTCGGCGGGCGGGCGCAGATGCGGGGCGGGATTGCGATGGCAATCGAGGCACCATTGCATCTGGAAGGGCTGCGCCCGGCTCATCAGCGGCATGCGGTCGACCCGGCCGTGGCAGGTGACGCAGGGCACGCCACGGGAAAGATGGATCGAATGGTCGAAATAGACATAGTCCGGCAGGCGCGCCACGCGCTGCCATTCGAGCGGCTTGCCTGAAGCAAGGCTCGCCCGCACCGGCGCCAGCATCGGCGCGCCGGTCCAGATCTGCGAATGACAGGTCATGCAGGTGAAGGTCGAGGGCAGGCCGGCATGGGCGCCGGTTTCGGCCGCCGCGTGGCAATAGCGGCAATCGATGCCGAGCTCGCCCACATGATGCTGGTGGCTGAAGGGCACCGGCTGAGGCTCGACCCAGCCGACGAGCGTGGCATAGCTCGAATCCGCGTAACCGCCGAGAACGACCAGCGCCATCACAAGGGCCACCACCCCGAGCAATGCCGCCGCCCGCAGCCGGGTGTCCGCCGATGCTGTGAAGATCTGCGCCACGCTCTCCCCTCCAATGCACGCAACGATCGGCAGCGGCTTTGGTTCCACGCCTCGATGGGTTGGCCACGGGCGGCGGGAACATCGACCCGGCAGGAAAGTTTGGTCGTAGATCCAGCATCTTTCCGGCGAGGAGGCATCATGACCCGGCAATCGATCGCGGGCGGGCGGGCCCGGCCCTGGTGGGCCACCGTGACCGGGGTTGCCGCCGGCCTTCTCGGGCTCGGGCTTCTCGGCCTCGGCGCATGGCTGCTTCTTCTCGGCGGAAGCCCCTATTATGCAGCCGCCGGCCTGATGCTGCTTGCTGCCGGCGTCCTCATCGTCCTCGGCCGGCCCGCGGGCATCTGGCTCTATGCGGCCCTGCTCGTCGGCACGGTCCTGTGGTCGCTCTACGAGGTGGGCCTCGACGGATGGGCGCTGATCCCGCGGCTCGTCGCGCCGGCCGTCCTCGGCATCTGGCTGTTCTCGCCGCTGGTGGCGGGCCGGCTGCGGGTTTCCCGGCAAAGCACCGTCTGGCCCTGTTATGCGGCAATGGCCGCGTGCGCGATCCTGATCGGACTCGTCTTCCTCGCCGGCTACCGCATCACCGAGCGGCGCACGATCGAGGCCGCCGCGGCGCCGGCAAACACCGTGGCTGGAATCGCGGCCGGGGATGACGACGGCGTCGCTCCGGAAAACTGGAATTTCTACGGCCGCACCCCGGCCGGCGACCGCTATTCGCCCCTCGACCGCATCACGCCGGAAAACGTCTCGCATCTCACGCAGGCCTGGTCCTTCTCGACCGGCGACCTGCCGAAGGAGGGCGAGAACAGCAACGGCCGCGAATTCAGCTTCGAGGTGACGCCGATCAAGGTCGGCGACAGCCTTTATTTCTGCACGCCGCACCGGGACGTCGTGGCGCTCGATGCGACGACCGGCCAGCAGAAATGGCGCTACAGCCCCGGCGGCGACATGTCGAAGAACGTCTATCAGGCCTGCCGCGGCGTTTCCTATTTCGAGGCGCCGCAGACGTCCTGCCCGCACCGGATCATTTCCACCGCATCGGACCTGCCGCGGCTTATCGCGCTCGATGCGGAGACGGGCAAGCCGTGCGAAACCTTCGGAAGCAATGGCCAGGTCGACCTGCGCGAGCATATGGGCCCGGTTCCGCCGGGCTTTCACTTCATCTCCTCGCCGCCGATGATCGTCAACGGCAAGATCATCCTCGGCGGCTGGGTCTACGACAACCAGACAGTGGGCGAGCCGTCCGGCGTCGTGCGCGCCTTCGATGCGGTCTCCGGCGCGCCCGCCTGGTCCTGGGATATCGGCAAGACGCCTGCCAACAGGAAGCCCGCGCCCGATGAGACCTATACGCGCGGCACGCCGAACGGCTGGGGCGTCTATACGGCCGATCCCGGGCTGAACCTCGTCTATGTCCCGCTCGGCTCGCCGACGCCGGATTATTTCGGCGGCAAGCGTCGACCGTTCGACGATGCCTATTCCAGTTCGCTCGTCGCCCTCGATATCGCGACCGGCGCGGAGCGCTGGCATTTCCAGACCGTTCATCACGATCTGTGGGATTTCGACCTGCCGGCCGGCCCGGCGCTCGTCGACCTGCCGGACCGGAACGGCAGCGTCGTTCCCGCCCTGATCCAGACGACGAAACAGGGCGAGATCTTCGTTCTCGACCGCCGCACCGGCCAGCCGGTCTTCCCGGTCGAGGAAAAGCCGGTCCCAAGCGGCGACATTCCGGGCGAGCGCTATTCGCCGACCCAGCCCTTCTCGACCGGCATGCCCTCCCTGCGGGCGCCGAAGCTCACGGAAAAGGACATGTGGGGCGCAACCCCGGTCGACCAGTTGCTCTGCCGTATTGAATTCCGCCGGATGCATGACGAAGGCCTGTTCACGCCGCCGGGCCTCAGGCCCACCATCGGCTGGCCGGCCTTCGACGGCACGTCCGACTGGTATGGCGCGACCGTCGATCCGGCCCGGCGCATGATGTATATCAACACCACCTTCATGCCCTTCAAGCTGCGCATGCTTCCCTATGGAAAGGCCCTCGAAAAAGGCCTGTTCCAGGCGTGGTCGGGCTGGAACGAGCCCTATCCGCAGCCGCCTTTCAAGAACAATCCGCAGCACGGAACGCCGTTTTCGATCGTCGTCGAACCCTGGCTCAGCCCTCTGGAAATCCCTTGCGTCCAGCCGCCATGGGGCCAGATGCAGGCAATCGACCTTGCGAGCCGCAAGGTCCTCTGGCAGCGCCCCTTCGGCACGACCCGCGACATGGGGCCGTTCGGCCTGCGCCTGCCCGTCGGTCTGCCGACCGGCGTCTTCAGCATGGGCGGCAGCATCGCGACGAAAAGCGGCCTCCTGTTCATCGGCGCGACGACGGACCAATATATCCGCGCCCTCGATGCGAAGAGCGGCAAGACCCTTTGGAGCGACCATCTTCCCGCCGGCGGCAACGCCACGCCCCTGACCTATCTCGGCCGCGACGGCCGCCAATACGTCGTCATCGCGGCCGGGGGACACGGGGGCCTGAGGTCGAGGAACGGCGACCGGATCGTGGCCTACGCCCTGCCGCGGCCGTAGCGCGCCTCTCCCGGTGGAAACCGGCAGCCTTGCCCCCGAACAAAAATATGATAGTTCTAGTCATCTTACGGCCCTGCCAGACCTGGGGCCGTTCAGCCAGGCCCCATCCAACGAGGAGCGTCCCGGGCGGTGAGCTATCTGCACTCGATGACCTGCTATACCGAAGGCATCAAGGTCCTTGCGCCGGTGAAATGGCGCAGCCTCGACGGCCTCGTCGGCGTCTTCTGGGATGCGGAGGGCCAGCCGGGCGCGAAGGGCTACTATCTTTCGCCCGATCCCCGCATCGTGATCTTCTTCAACGACGTGTCGCCCTTCATCCGGATGACCAACCGCGAAGGCGGGATGGGAGACCATGCGCGCCCCATGACGCGGGCGATCTACGTGCCGGCCGGCGTGCCGCTGTGGACGGGCTTTACCGCCGCGCACCGCTTTTCCCATCTCGACCTGCACATGCACAAGGACCGGCTCTCGCGGTTCCTCACCCCCTCGGTCGGCGCATCGGCCGCGCTGGCCGCACAGCGCCGGCCGGTCGAGCTGCAGGATGCCGGGGCGATCGAGACTTTGGCCGGCCTGCTGGTCGACGAGGTCGCGACGCCGACGCGGCACGCGGTCTATGCGGAAAGCCTCGTCGCGGGCATCGTCACGGGCCTGCTCGATATTCCCGAGCAGGGCAGCGAACAGTCCAACGGCCGGCTCACCCAGGCGCAGATGAACAGGCTGACCGCCCGCATCAGGGCCTGCGGCGGCCGGCCCCTCAGCGTCGCCGACATGGCCGAGACCGTCGGCCTTTCCGAAAGCTGGTTCGCCAACGTCTTCAAGCAGACCACCGGCAAGACGCCGCTGCAATGGCAGCTCGGCAAGCGCATCGACCTTGCGCAGGCGCTGCTCGTGGAAAACGAACTGACCATCGCCGACATCGCCGCCCAGCTCGGCTTTTCCGACCAGGCGCACCTCACCAAGGCCTTCCGCCAGGTCGTCGGCGGAACACCCGCCGCCTGGCGGCGGATGCAGCAGGCGCGCTGAAGGCCGGAGCCCCACCCGGAGAAAAACCCCGGGCGGGACGGATACTCACCAGGTCTGGCGCAGGGTCGCGTAGATCGCGCGGCCCGGATTGTAGTAGTAGGCGCCGCCGTCGTCGTTGGCGATGTGCTTCTCGTCGAACAGGTTGCTGACGTTGAGCTGGAACGTCGTGTTCTCCTGGATCTTGTAGGTGAAGGCCGCATCGAAGACGATCGCCGGGTCCGACTTGCGGGTGTTGGCGTTGTCGAAATAGTACGATCCCGTATAGCGCGCGCCCAGCCCGAAGGTCATGTCGCCGCGCCGCCCGTCACCCTCCAGCGTATAGGTGCCCCAGATCGAGGCCAGATGCTCGGGGACCTGCGCGAAGCTGTTGCCGTCCAGCTTGCCGCCTTCCTCGACGATCCGGGAATCGATGTAGGAATAGGCGGCGATCAGGTTGATATTGTTCGGCATCTCGACCTTGGCTTCGAGATCGAGACCGCGATGGCGGATCTTGTTCACCGTGGCAGGCAGGTATATGGGCGCGTCGCGGGTCGTGATGTTCTCCAGCGTCAGATCGTAGATGGAGGCGCTGAGCAAGGCCGAGAATGCGTCCGGGCGATATTTGACCCCGACTTCATACTGCTTGCCGGTGGTGGGCTCGATTCCCACGCTCGGCGGCGCAACGGATTCGGCGTAGCTGACATAGGCGGCGACTTCGTCCGTGATCTTGTAGTTCAGGCCAAGCCGCTTGGTGAACTCGCTGTAGTCGTCCCTCGTCGTGGCACCGCTCGCCAGATCCGTTTCGCTGAGATCGAGCCAGTCGTTGCGCAGACCGATGCTCGCGGTCAGCCTGTCGAAGAAGGTCAGATCCTGCTGGAAGTAGATGGCCTTGGTCTTCTGGTCGTTCTCCTGCCATGCGCGGTTTGCAAACGAACCGGATGGGCCGGAAAAGACCGGGTTCTGCCAGTTGATGCCCGTCGCCGAACCGCCCCAGACCGGGGGATATTCATAGCGCGTGTCGCCTTCCGATTCGAGTTTGCTGTATTCGACGCCGGCAAGCGTGCGGCTGTCCACCTGGTCCAGGCTCGCCTCGTAGAGCATATGCGCATCGAGGACGAGTTGCTGGTTGGACCCTTCGCTCTTGAAGAAAATACGATCCGCCTCGGTGTCCGCCGGATCGAACGCGCCCTTTTCATCGAAGATGTAGGCATAGCCGAAGCCGGTGTTCGACTTGCTGTAGCGGGCGCTGGAATTGAAGGTCAGGCCGTTGCCGAAATCGTGGTCGAGCATGACGCTGTAGGTGTTCCGGTTCGTCGTGTCGTAGTTGAAGTCCGGTTCGCCGAAGAAGCGGTCCCTGTCGAAATCCGTGCCGCGCGGGTGGCCGCCGCCGCTCGGCGTGCCGTCCCTGTCCAGATGGTCGAAGGTGAAGGTCAGGCTGGTCGTATCGGTCGGGCGCCAGGTCAGGCCGCCCAGGATGAAGTTCTCATCATCCTGGGAATAATCGTATTCGGCGTCGGACCGCTGGAACTTGCCGGTCAGGCGGTAGGAAAGCGTATCGTCCTCGGTGATGTTGTCGCCGAAGTCGAAGCCCGTTTCCTTGTGCGCGAACGAGCCGCCCGTGCCGTAGACCTCGCCGAAGCGCTCGCTCTTCGGGGTCTTGGTGACGTAGTTTACCGAACCGCCCGGGTCGGAGACGCCGAAGCCGGTGGAATTGGCGCCCTTCAGGACCTCGATGCGCTCGAAGGCATAGGGTTCCTCGAGAATGCCGCTCCAGGTCCGGCCGACGACCAGCCCGTCGCGGTAGGTGAAGGGCGTGAAGCCGCGGATCTTGAAGTAGTCGTAGCGGTCGTCCGAACCGTAATAGTCCGTGACGACGCCCGCGGTATATTGCACGACCTGCTCGACGCTGCTCGCGGCGCGCTCCTGGATTTCCCTGGAGGTGATGACGGAGACCGTGGCGGGCGTTTCCAGGATATCCGACGGCATCTTGCCGACAGCGGTGGTCTTCCTGGCGACGATCGTCTTGGAATCGTTGTCGGCACCCGTGCCCTCGCCGTCGACGGTGATCGTCTCCAGAACCGTGGCGGAAGCCCCGTTCGCCTCCTGCGCGCGCAGCGAAGCCGGCGCGAAGGCAACGAGCGCCGTGCATCCCAGAAGAAGCGCGTTCCTGTAGCGGATGAAGGATTGCCTGCCGGCGCTGCCTGTCTTTTCGATGTGCATTGGTTCCGTTCCGAAAGCCGGTGTTTCCATTGCCGTCCCGGCAGGCAAAGCCCCCATGCCGAAGTCCAGCCCGGACAGACGACCCCTTCCGAACCGGATCCTTTCGGCCCGGTCGTCGGCAGCGATACGCGATGTCCCCTGAGACGCCAATAACTTGAGACATTTACTCCGGTATTGTAGAATCCTGCGGTTTTGTAGAAACCCGCGGAAACTTCGCAGCTACCGCAAGGAGGGGCCGGCATCCGCCTTGACGGCGCCGGCTGAACCTGAAACGAAAACTCCACTTTAAACAGCCTGGAAGGTTTCGCCAATGCCGCGGCTTTTCCGCTTTCCCCTGGCCCTTTTCGCCGCTTGCCTCTGGATCGCGGCGGGCGCCCTTGCCGCCGATGGCACCGCCTATCCCATCGTCATCGAGCATGCCTTCGGCACGACGGTCATCCCGAAGAAGCCCGTGCGCGTGGCGACTGTCGCCTGGGCGAACCACGAGGTTCCGCTGGCGCTCGGCGTGGTGCCGGTCGGCTTTGCCGCCGCCAATTTCGGCGACGACGACGGGGACGGGCTGCTGCCGTGGGTCGCGGAAAAGCTGAAGGAGCTGGGCAGGGAAAAGCCGGTCCTCTTCGACGAGGGCGACGGCATCGATTTCGAGGCGGTCGCCGCCACGAAGCCGGACGTCATCCTCGCCGCCTATTCCGGCCTCAGCCGGTCGGACTACGAGACGCTGAGCCAGATCGCCCCCGTCGTCGCCTATCCGCAATCGCCCTGGTCGACCGACTGGCGCGAGACGATCCGCCTCGACAGCGCAGGGCTCGGCATGGCCGCCGAGGGCGAGGCGCTGATTTCCCGCATCGAGAAAGAGATCGCCGATACGGTCGCGGGCTATCCGATCCTCAAGGGCAAGTCGGCGATCTTCGTCACCCATCTCGACGTGACGAACCTCAGCACCGTCAACTTCTACACGGCCAACGATACCCGCGTGAAATTCTTCGCCGACCTCGGCCTCACCTCGCCGAAAAGCGTGCTGGAGGCGACGAAGCCGGGCCAGTTCGCCGCCAGCGTCAGCGCCGAGAAGGTCGATGCCTTCGACGACGTCGACATCGTCGTCGCCTATGGCGGCACGCCGCTGCTCGATGCAGTGAAGGCCGACCTCCTTCTCTCGCACATGCCCGCCGTCGGCAAGGATGCCCTCGTCATGCTGGGCCGCGACCCGACAGGCACCGCCGCCAACCCGACGCCGCTTTCCATCTCGTGGGTGCTGAAGGACTATGTCGCGCTGCTTGCCGAAGCCGCCGGGAAGGCGAAATGACGGCCACCGCCACGGCATCGAACCTGCGCGGCCTCTGGCTGCTGCTGGCGGCGGCGGCGCTCGTCGTGGTGGCCGCGCTGTCGGTGGCCATCGGCACGCGGGATGTCGGCCTCAACGATATCGTTTCAGCCCTTTCCGGCCGGGTCGGGACGATCGGCGAGGCCGCCATCGCCATGCGCATCCCGCGCACCCTCCTGGCGCTGCTGGCCGGCGCCGCCCTCGGCCTTTCCGGGGCGATCATGCAGGGTGTGACGCGCAACCCGCTCGCCGATCCCGGCATTCTCGGCGTCAACATGGGCGCCTCGCTCGCCGTCGTGATCGGCATCGCCTGGTTCGACATGGCCTCGGCCTATGCCTATATCTTCACGGCCATCCTCGGCGCCGGAGCGGCGGCAGTCTTCGTCTATGCCATCGGCTCGATGGGACGCGGCGGAGCGACGCCGCTGAAGCTCGCCCTTGCGGGGGCGGCCACCTCCATCGCCTTCTCCTCGCTGGTCATCGCCGTCGTGCTGCCCCGCGCCGACATTGCCGGGGGCATCCGTGCCTGGCAGATCGGCGGGGTCGGCGGGGCGACCTTCGAGCGGATCGGCCCGGTGCTGCCGTTCCTCGCCGCCGGCTTCGTCCTCGCGCTTTTCTCCGCCCGCAAGCTGAACGCGCTGGCGCTCGGCGACGAGCTTGCCGCCGGCCTCGGCGAGAACGTCGCCGTCGCCCGGGCGCTCGCCGCCTTCGCCGCAATCCTTCTATGCGGCGCGACGACGGCGGTGTGCGGGCCTATCGGCTTCCTCGGCCTCGTCGTGCCGCATCTTTGCCGGCTGCTCACCGGCAGCGATCACCGCTGGCTGCTGCCCTTTTCCGCCCTCGCCGGCGCAGGCCTGCTGGTCGTCGCCGATATCGCCGGGCGCATCCTCGCACGGCCCGCCGAGCTCGACGTCGGCATCGTGACGGCGCTCGTCGGCGCGCCGGTCTTCATCTGGATCGTCCGGCGCCAGCGGGTGCGGGACCTGTGACCATGTCCCTGTCCCTCACCGCGCGCGTTGCCGAAAACCGCCATCGACGCGCCCGCCGGCACCGCCGTCTCATCGGCCTTTTGCTTGCCCTTATCGCCGCGGCCTTCGTGCTGACCCTCCTTCTCGGCCAGTCATTCACGCCGCCGCGCGATATCCTGCGCACGCTGATGGGCGAGGACGTGCCGGGCGTCGCCTTCACGGTCGGCCAGCTCCGCCTGCCGCGCGCCGTCCTTGCCGTTCTCGCGGGCGTCAGCTTCGGCCTCGGCGGCGTCGCCTTCCAGATCATGCTGCGCAATCCGCTGGCAAGCCCGGACATCATCGGCATAAGCTGGGGGGCGAGCGCGGCGGCCGTCTTCGCCATCGTCGTGCTCGGCCTCAAGGGCTCTTCGGTCTCGATCCTCGCCGTTGCCGCCGGCCTCGGGGTGGCGCTCCTCGTCTACGGCCTTTCCTTCCGCAACGGCGTCGCGGGCACGCGGCTCATCCTTGTCGGCATCGGCGTTTCGGCCATGCTGGAAAGCGTCATCGCCTATATCCTCTCCACCGCCCCGACCTGGACCCTGCAGGAGGCGCTACGCTGGCTCACCGGTAGCGTCAACGGTGCGCAGCTTGCCGAGACGCTGCCGCTTCTGGCCGCCCTTGGCGTCTTCGGCGGGCTGCTTCTCTCGCGCGGCCGCGATCTCGAGGCGCTGAGGCTCGGCGACGACACGGCCGCCGCGCTCGGCGTATCGGTCGGTCGCACGCGCGTGCTCGTCATCGTCGCCGCCGTCGGCCTCATCGCCAGCGCCACCGCCATTTCCGGGCCCATCGCCTTCGTCGCCTTCCTCTCCGGGCCCATCGCCGCCCGGATCGTCGGCAACAACGGCTCGCTCCTTGTCCCGGCGGCCCTCGTCGGCACGGCGCTCGTGCTCGCCGGCGATTACTGCGGCCAGTTCCTGTTACCGAGCCGCTATCCCGTCGGCGTCGTCACCGGGGCGCTCGGCGCGCCCTACCTGATATTCCTGATCGTGCGGGTCAACCGATCCGGAGGTTCGCTATGAAACCCCATACCCTGATTGCGGACGGTCTTTCGGCCGGCTATGGCGAGGCGACCGTCCTCGACGGGCTCGACCTCGCCATCCCGCCCGAAAAGATCACCGTCATCGTCGGCGCCAATGCCTGCGGCAAGTCCACGCTGCTGCGCACGCTTTCGCGGCTCCTGCCGGCGCGGCGCGGCAAGGTGCTGCTCGACGGCAAGTCGATCCACCACCTGCCCTCGCGCGAGCTTGCGCGCACGCTGGGCCTGCTGCCCCAGTCGCCCATCGCGCCGGAGGGCATCGCCGTCGCCGACCTCGTCAGCCGCGGGCGGCATCCGCACCAGGGCGTATTCTCCCGCTGGCGGCGCGAGGACGACGAGGCGGTCGCAGCCGCGCTTGCCGCGACGAAGACGGAGGACCTTGCCGAGCGGCCGGTCGACGAGCTTTCCGGCGGCCAGCGCCAGCGGGTCTGGATCGCCATGGCGCTCGCCCAGGAGACGGACCTCCTGCTGCTCGACGAGCCGACGACCTTCCTCGACATCAGCCACCAGATCGAGGTCCTCGACCTTCTGACCGACCTCAACCAGACGCGCGGCACCACCGTCGTCATGGTGCTGCACGACCTCAACCTTGCCGCCCGCTACGCCGACCACCTCGTCGCCATGGCGAACGGGCGGCTGCACGTCGCAGGGCCACCGGAAGCCGTGCTGACGGAGGAGAACGTGCGGCAGGTCTTCGGCCTTCAAAGCCGCATCGTCACCGACCCCACTTCCGGCCGGCCGGCCATGCTGCCCATCGGCCGGCACCGCATGATCGCAGAAGGCCAGCCCGCCACGAACGAGGATCCCGCATGACTGCCGCCCTCACCTTCACGCTCTCCGGCATCGCGCTGCCGGCAAACGCCGCGACCATGCTCGACGAGGTCTGCGAGCATTTCGTCGAGCATGCCGAAGTGCGGCGTGACGGCGATGCCGCGGTGCTGAAGAGCGAGGCGGGAACCGCCCATATGCGCATCGATGAAGGCCGCCTCCTGATCGACCTTGCCTGCCCGAGCGAGGATGCGCTTCAGATGAGCCGCACGATGCTCGCCGAGCACCTGTTCTATTTCGCCGGGGACGATCCCTTCGAGCTCACATGGTCGAAGCCCGCCCCGCAGGCGCGGCCCGCCAATCTCCATGAGGCGACCGTCGTTTCCGCCGGGGACGTGACGGCGAACATGCGGCGGGTGATCGTCGCCTGCGCCGACGTCACGCCGTTCATCGGCGGCGACATGCATGTGCGCCTGCTCGTGCCGCCGAGGGGCCGGCTGCCGGTCTGGCCGGGCTTGCGCGACGACGGGCGCATCGCCTGGCCGGAGGGCGACGATGCGCTTGTGGTGCGGGTCTACACGATCCGCGCCGTCGACGCCGACCGCAAGGAACTGTGGATCGACTTCCTGCAGCATCCCGCCCCGGGCGTTGCGACCCCCGGCGCCGATTTCGCGCGGGATGCGCGGCCCGGCGACCGGATCGCGCTCATCGGCCCCGGCGGCGGGGACCTGCCGCAGGCGGAAAGGATCCTGCTTGCCGGAGATGAAAGCGCCCTGCCCGCCATTGCCCGCATCGCCGCCGAAGTGCCGGCGCAAACGCGCCTCACCGCGATCATCGAGGTCGCGGATGCGGCCGAGGAACAGCCGCTGCCGACGGCCGGATCGCTGGAGGTGCGCTGGCTGCACCGCAAGACCTATCCGCCCGGCGCCCGGAACGGGCTCGCGCAGGCGGCCATCGACGCCATCAAGACCGTCGACGGCGAGACCTTCGTATGGGCGGCCTGCGAGCGGGAGGACATCCGCCTCATCCGCAGCGCCCTGAAGAACCGCCACCATGACAGGAAGCGCATGTATGTCGCCTGGTACTGGGAGCGGGACAAGGCGGACCACTAAGCCGGGCCGGTGAGGCGCTTTCGTCCCGTCCTCGACCCGCCCGCTTTCCGGCCGGCATAGTGCTCCAGCAGGATGTTCAGGAACAAAAGCCCGGTGTGCCGGTTAAAGGGGCGCCGACGTCGAAGGGATATCGGAACGACCGGAAATGAAGGCAGACCGATACCCGCGACGGCGACATCCCATCGCACCCGTCCCCATCCCTTGCCGGCTTGCGGCGATCGTCCCGCGACGGCAACGGCACCGCCCGCGAGCGTTCTTGAAGTCGCAAATGCATTGCCCATATCGAATGGGCCAGATGCCCAATTGAAAGGAGGAACCCGATGCTGGCTGACATATTCTTCGCAACGCCCCTGCATGTGCACCTGTCCAACGGCCTCAGCCGCACCTTCGACAGTGTCAACGACACCCTCGACTTCCTGGAAAACGAATGGCCGCTCCGGCACGGCGAGCGCTACAAGCGCGCCTGCGAGAAATGCCATGCCGCGCTTCGCAGGCAGACGCCGGTCGCCGTCGCCCGCGAAGCCTTCGTCGCCGCATGCCTCGAAGCGGGCTTGCCCGTTCAGGCCCTGCCCCCGGCCTGGCAGCGCTCCGGCCCCTCGACGCCGCCTCGCATGAGCGCCTGAACGCAGAGGCCGCCCGGCCGGAAACCCGGGCGGCCCCGGCCGCCGGTCGCGAGGCCGCATCGATCTGCGGGATGGAACAAGCGGCGATCGGGGAAGTTGGGTCCTCCAAAGGAGAACCCTCATGAAGAAACTTTCCGCAACCCTCGCCATGTTCATGATCCCGGCCGCCGCTTTCGCCCAGTCGGCGGCGGAAACCACCGGCATCAATTCCACGCTCGGCATTCCGCCGAAGACCGGGGACTTCGTGAAGGAGGCCTCGATGAGCGACATATTCGAGATCGAATCCAGCAAGCTCGCACTTCAGAACGGCAATGCCGCGACCAAGGCCTTCGCCCGGCAGATGATCGACGACCACCAGAAGACGACGAGCGAAGGCGCTCCTCGACAGCGGCAAGGTGCAGGCCAAGGCGGCCACGGGCATGTCCGACGCGCAGAAGGCATCCTTCGACAAGCTCAAGGACCTCTCGGGCAAGGACTTCGACGAGGTCTATCAGGACGATCAGGAAGACGCACATGAAGATGCCGTCGATCTTTTCAAGCGCTATGCTTCGGAAGGCGACAATCCGGACCTCAAGGCCTGGGCCGCAAAGACGGTTCCCGCGCTCGAACATCACCTGAAAATGGCCGAAGAAATCGAAGGCAAATGACGGCATCCCAAGGAGACGGATATGATATCGCGTAAAACAGACAAACGGCCGTCAGCGGCCAAGCAGGATGCGCGCGGCCAGTTCGCGCCGTCCCAGGCGGACCGGCACGCCGACGGCGTGGTGAGCGCCAAGCCGACCGTCATCACCGGGTCGCAAGACGCGACCGCCCACCGGACCCCGCCCGGCAGGAAGCGCGGGAAGGACTGGGAAGCCGGCTTCGACGAGCGCCAGCCCGACCGATCCTGAGGAGGAACCGATCATGCAGGAAAGAACCGCAAACGCCGGGGAAGACCGCAAGGAACGCCCGGCGCCGCAAACGCCGGGAGAGGACGTTTCGGATCCGCATCCCGGAAGCGTCTCGGACGGCACGCATCCCGAGGCCTTCGAGGTCAAACGGCCCGATGGCGACCCCGGCCAAGCTAGGAGGCGTCCGTCATGACATCCTTTGCCGGATCCTGCCTTTGCGGGCGCGTGAGCTTCACCGTCCGGGGCCTGCCGAAGAGGATCGGCATCTGCCACTGTACGGATTGCCGCCAGGAAAGCGGTTCCGCCTTCACCTTCTACGGCATTTGGCCGAAAGGGCAGTTCGAAGCCGCGGGCGAGACCGCCGCCTTTTCGGGGCGCTGCTTCTGCCCGCATTGCGGCTCCCGGCTCTTCTCGCTCGATACGGACGAGGCCGAGATCAAGCTCGGCGCGCTCTCCGAAGCGCCCACACCGTTCACCCCGACCTACGAGCTTTGGATCAAGCGCCGCGAACCCTGGCTTCGGCCCATCGAGGGAGCCGAACAATACGAGGAAGACAGGCCCGCCAGCCCGACGTGACGGCCGGCTTCCCCCGGTCTATCGCGCCAGCACATTGCGCGCGCCGGCCTCGCGGAAGGCGCGTTCGGCCCTAAGGACATCCGCGTCGGCAATGTCGGCCGAGACCGTGATCTCGCCTTGAAGCGGCGCATCGGCGCGTATCCCGTCGCCGCCGGAGGGCTCCGTCCCGACCGTATTGTCGCCGCCGCTCGCCTCGACGAAGATGTTTGCACGGGCGATGCCGCATTGCTGGACGAGGTGTTCGACCGCCCGGTCGGCGGCTTCCCGCGTCGCAAAGGCTGCCCACATGGTCTTCACGCTGTCGTCCGACATGTGTCCGTTCCTTTCGTCAATGGCCGCGGCTCTCCGGTCAAGGTCAGGGGAGACCTCCATCGGTTGCCATTGCGTCAACCGATGGAGGGCGCGTCAGGTTCCGGAAAGGCTCATGAAGGCACCGCCAATGTCTGCGGCGCGGCCTGCCGGAGACGGGTCAGCAGCCAGGTGCGCTGGCGTTCGTTCCGGCTTTCGATACCTTGCAGGTCCTTCTCCAGCGCGCGGTCGCCGAGCGCGCGGGCACCTTGGATGAGCACCGCCGTGGACACAAAGCTCTCGTTGACCATCAGCCACAGCCCCTGCAGGTCGCGCATCAGGCCGAAGCCGGTCTGGGGCCGGCCGATCGCCAATGCCTTGTCGAGCGCGGCCGGTTCGCCCTCGCGCCGTGCGCCATAGGCCGCCGCATGCGGGCGCAGGGCGGCGGCGCTCTCCTCGGACCAGCCCATGAACAGCGCGCTCTGCTGGCCGATATCCGGCGTCATCGGGTGAGCCTTGCGCAACGTCTCCCAGCCGCGAACCAGGCATTCCTCACTCGCCAGCAGCAGCCCGATATAATCGGCGAGACAGGGCCGGCTCGCCGCCCCGCCGTCCAGCGCCGCGGCCTCCCGCTTCGTTTCGGCCGGCTGCGGCAGCGGCGAGAGGCCCGCCGCCTTCTCCAGCCTGACGGCCGCATATTTGAAATGCGGCTGCTTGCTCACCGGGTCCCATTCGTAGAGCGTCAGTTCGTTGGCCGCACGTTGCCGTCCGGGGTCGTCCCAGTAGCCGTAGTGGAACGGCATGAACAGCGTGCCGGGCTCGATGCCGCCGATCCGCGCCGGAGCCTCCGCCATGCCGCGCCGCGAGGTGACGCGCAGCATCTCGCCTTCGGCGATGCCGAGGCGGCTCGCATCCTCCTCGCTGACCTGGATGAAGGCATCGGGCGCGGCATCGCGAAGCGCCTTCGACCGCCCGGTCTTGGTGCGGGTGTGGAAATGGAACACGACCCGCCCGGTGGAGAGATAGAAGGGATAGTCCGCATCCGGCTCCTCCGTCGGCGGCACGTATTCGGCAGCGCGCAGGAAGGCGCGGCCGTCCGGCCGTTTCGCACGGTAGTCCTCCTCCGTGACCTCCGCCCCGGTCAGAAGGTCGTGGCCGTAGCTCTCGCAATAATCGGGATCCGTCGGGAAATGGAGGTCGGCATAGTAGCGCTCCGAGCCGTCGGGGTACCGGTCGTTGCACGGCCAGGGGATGCCCGAGCCGCCGGTCAGCTTCGCATAGGAAAGCCCCGAATAGTCGCAGGGCCGGCCGCGCGAACATTCCCGCCATGCGTCGAACGCGCCCTCGGCATCGGTCCATTTGATGAGGGGCGCGCCGTCCTTGTCGCGGAAATCCATGCGACGGGCGAAATCGAGGAAGATGTCGAGGTCGGACCGGGCCTGCCCCGGCGGCTCGACGGCCTTGCGGTTGAGATGGACGACGCGGTCGACATTGGTGGAACAGCCCGTCTTCTCGCCCCAGATGGCGGCAGGCAGGACGACGTCCGCCATCTCCGTCGTCTCGGTCATGAAGGCGTCCTGCGCGATGACGAACACGCCCTGCCGGCGAAGGTCCCCGCGCAGCCGGGCGAGGTCCGGCATGGAGACGGCCGGATTGGTGCCGACGATCCACAGCACCCGGATCGAACCGTCCCGGACATAGTCGAAGATCTGCAGGGCATGGGTCGGCGGCCCCCAGTCCGGCAGGGTGGCCGGATCGACGTTCCAGAGCCGCGCCATCTCCTCGACATGGCGCGGATTGCTGAAATTGCGGAAGGCCGACAAGTCGCCGCCCGATCCGGTCTCGCGGCTGTTCTCGGCGGTCGGCTGGCCGTTCATCTGCAGGATGCCGCAGCCGGGCCGGCCGATCCGGCCCAGCACCAGGTTGACGTTGTTGACCTGCACGGCCGCCGCCGTGCCCTGGTTGGACTGGTAGACGCCCTGCAGGCAGGTCGACAGCAGCATGGTCGAGCCGCCGATCATCGCGGCGGCCTCGCGGATCTGGTCGGCGGGGATGCGCGCGATCTCAGCGACCTTCCCGGGCGTGTAGCTTGCGACGGTGCGGGAAAGTTCGTCGTAGCCCAGCGTATGCGCCTCGATGAAGGCGCGGTCGGCATGGCCCTGTTCGATCAGTTCCCGGATCAGCCCGTTCAGCACCGCGACATTGGTGCCGAGGCGCGGCTTGATGTGGAGGTCGGCCTCGGCGGCCGTCACCGTGCGGCGGGGATCGACGACGATCATCTTCGAGGGCCGGTCGGCGCGACGGCGGTCGAGCGCCCGCGACCAGAGCACGGTGGCCGTCGCCGCCATGTCATGGCCGACGAGGAGGAAGCAATCCGTAGCCTCCACGTCCGAATAGGTGCCGGGCTGCCCGTCCGCGCCGAAGGTCTCCTTCAGCGCCGCGCCGGCGGTTGCCGTACAGAGCCGCGTGTTGCCGTCGATGTGGAGGGTGCCGATCCCGGCTGTGCGGATGACGCTCAGCGTGTAGTTCGCCTCCGCGAAGAGCTGGCCCGACGTGTAGAAGCCGATGGAGCCGGCGGTGTACTTCGCCTTCGCCGCCTTCATGCGGGCGACGATCAGGTCCATCGCCTCGTCCCAGCTTGCCGGCTCCAGCCGGCCGCCGCGGCGGACGAGGGGCTGGGTCAGCCGGTCGGCGCTGGCATTGGCGACCCAGCCGTACAGGCCCTTGGGGCCGAGCCGGCCGCGATTGACGACATCCGCCTCGCGCCCGCGCACGCCGACGATGCGCCCGCCCGGCCGGTCGTCCTTGACGGCGATGTCGATGCCGCAGCCGTTCGAGCACAGGAAGCAGGAGGCCTGCACCCAGCGGTCCGGCTCCTCCTCGACATTCTGGTCGACGCGGATCGGCCAGTGCGACCCGAGGGACGGCGTTCGCGGACCCCAGATATCGGTGATGCTGTCGCGCGTGCTGACCATCTTGACCTCCCTTTCATGGCCCGGTCATGCCCGAAGGGGCAGACCCGTTTTCTTTTTCGCCGGCAGGCGCCGCGCGCGGGAAGGCGGGCCTACAGAACGGGCCCGACGATCGCGAGCGCGTTGTTCCAGAGGCGCCGGCCGACCGGCCATCGCTCGACCTCCTGCGGCAGGATCCGCCGGCATTGCGCAAGGTAGCTTTCCTGCCGCCCGCGCATGGCGGCGGTCGCTTCGGCATCCTCGAGGAGGATGTTGTTCTCGTAGTTGAGGTCGAAGCTGCGCCGGTCCATGTTCGCCGAGCCGATCAGCGTCACCTCCCCGTCCATGGTCAACGTCTTGGCATGGAGCAGCCCGGCTCCGTATTCGTAGATCGTCACGCCGGCGCGAAGAAGGTCGGGATAGTAGCTGCGGCTTGCCGCGGCGACCGCGAAATCGTCGTTGCGCGCGGGAAAGACGATGGTGGTGTCGACGCCCCGGTTGGCGCAGGCGCAGAGCGCAGCCTGCATGGCAGCGTCCGGCACGTAGTAGGGCGTCGTGACGAACAGCGAGCGCCGCGCGGCATAGACCAGCGTCTCGAACATCTCCGGCATGGCCGAATTGCGGAACGTCGGGCCGGTCGCGACCACCTGGGCGGTAAAGCCCGGCCTTGCCGCCGGCATCGGGCGGCGCAGCAGGTCGCCGATGTCCTCGCCGCCGTTGCCCATCCAGTCGCTGGCGAAAAGATGCTGGTTCTGCCGCACGACCGGCCCCTCGAAGCGCATCAGCACATCGACCCAGGGCGCGTATTTCGCCTTGGGCAGGAACTGCGGATCGGCACAGTTCTGGCTGCCGCAATAGGTGATCCGGTTGTCGATGACGGCGATCTTGCGATGGTTGCGCAGATCGACGCGGCCGGTAAGCGCCCGCAGGAGCGGATTGCCGATCGTCAGTGCCCGGCGCACCTTCACGCCCGCCGCCGCCATGTCCTGCCAGAGCGGGCCGCGCACGAGATCGCGCGAGCCGAGGTCGTCGACGAGGGCCCGGCAGGCGACCCCGCGCCGCGCGGCCCGCTGCATCGCCTCGGCGACCTTCGTGCCGTTGCGGTCGGCAAGCCAGATGTAGAACAGGAGATGGACGTGATCGCCCGCCGCGTCCATATCGGCGACCATCGCGTCGATGGCCGCGTCGGAATTCTCCATCAGGACGGCGCTGTTGCCGCCGACCGGCTCGTAGCCGCTGATCGACCGGCCGACCGCGAAAAGCGCCTCGTGCCTGCCGGCCGTCTCCGGCGCCGCCGGCCAGCCAGGCGCGTCCTGCGGACGCGGAAGGTCGTGAAAGGCCGCCTTCAGCCGTTCCACCCGCTTGCGCCCGACATTGGTCTGCCCGACGAGAAGGTAGGCGAGCGCCCCGACATAGGGCAGCGTCAGGACGAGGACGAGCCAGGCGGCGCGCGATTCCGGCTGCCGGTGCGCCCGAAGCAGGATATGCGCGGCGGTGACCACGACGACGGCGATGTGCAGGACCACGAATGTGCCGCCGCCGCCCGTCATGCGGCCGGCCCGTAGAGAAGATCGAGCGCGGCGAGCACGATGAGGAGATAGGTCCCGTTGCCGGAGGCATCCTCGTCCTCGGAAAGGTCGAAGCGCTTCCACGTATCCCGCCGGTCGCCGGCCTCGTATTCGCGGATCACCGCCTCGGCGTTATCGCGGATCGCGGCGAACCGGGAACGGTCGAAATGCAGCCCCTCGCCGTCGACGAAGAGGCCTTCGCCCTTCAGGAAGTCCGCCATCGGCATGGAAGTCTGCGACAGATAGAACAGGAGGTCGCCTGCCTCCATCGGCTGATCCACGGATTGCGGCACGAGGCCGGCGCTATCGACCAGCAGGCCGGCTTTCGCCTGCATGTCCTGCGTCAGCCGCTTCGTCGTCACGAGGGTCATGACGCATCTCCATCCAGAAGCGTGAGGGCGGCGCCCTTGTGGGCGGCGACATGGTCGGTCCTGTCGCTCCTGATCTCGTATTGCGGCACGTCGGGCGATGCGCGGTGGGTATGGCCCTTGTAGTCGAAATCGCTGGTATGAATGGCGATGATCGTGCCCGACACCCGGCCGGCTTCCGAATTCCAGGCGACATGGTCGCCGATGGCGAAACGCTTGCTCATTGCGGTCTCCTTTCCCGATGTTCGGCATCCGCCCCGGTGATGAGGCGGGCGCTGCGCTGGCCGGTCGAGTAGATCCACAGCCAGCTCAAGGCGACGGCGAGGCGGTTGCGCAGGCCGATCAGGAAGTAGACATGGGCGATGCCCCAGGTCCACCAGGCAAGCCTCCCCTTGAGCCTGATCCAGCCGAGATCGACGATGGCGGCCCGTTTGCCGATGGTCGCGAGATTGCCGTCGTTGCGATAGGCGAAAGGCCCCGGCGCCGGCTTCCTTTCGCAACGCGCGCGGATCACGCCGGCGACATAGCGCCCCTCCTGCTTTGCCGCCGGGGCAATGCCGGGCACGGTCCTGCCCTCGCCCATCGCGACATGGGCCGTGTCGCCGATCGCGAAGATGTCCGGAAAACCGGGAACGGAGAGATCGGGTTCGACGACGATCCGCCCGGCGCGGTCGGCTGGCGCCTTCAGCCACTCGGCGGCCGGCGAGGCGGCGACGCCCGCCGCCCAGAGGATCGTCGCGGCCGGCAGGAATTCGCCGCCAAGCGCGATGCCTGCCGCTCTGCATTCGGAGACCGCCTGGCCGGTGCGTACCTCGACACCGAGGCGCGAAAGCGCCCGCTCGGCATAGGCCGAAAGGTCCTCGGTGAAGGCCGAGAGGATGCGCGGGCCGGCTTCGACCAGCACCACCTTCGCCTCGCGCGTGTCGATGTTGCGGAAATCGCGGCGCAGCGTCTCGTGGGCGAGCTCGGCGATGGTGCCGGCAAGCTCCACGCCGGTCGGCCCGGCACCGATGATGGCGAAGGTCAGGAGCCGGCGGCGCTCGTCGGCGTCCGGCTGCCATTCCGCCCGCTCGAAGGCGGAGAGGATATGGCGGCGGATCGTCGTCGCATCCTCCAGCGTCTTCAAGCCCGGCGCGTAAGGCTCCCATTCGTCATGGCCGAAATAGGCATGGCGCGCGCCGGTGGCGAGGATCAGCGTGTCGTAGGAAACCCGCCGCCCGTCCTCCAGCAGCACGGCCTTTCCCGCCGTATCCACGCCGCTTGCCGCGCCCAGCAGCGTCGTCGCGTTCTCGTGGCGCCGCAGCAGCGAGCGGATCGGCCAGGCGATCTCGGAAGGAGCGAGCGAGGCCGTCGCCGCCTGGTAGAGTAAGGGCTGGAACAGGTGATGGTTGCGCCGGTCGAGCACCGTGATGCGGAAAGGTCCCGAGGCAAGATGGCGGGCCGCCTCCAGCCCGCCGAAACCGCCGCCGACGATGACGACGTGATGATCGTCCTTTTCCGTCATGACGGCCTCCAGCCGCTGGTGTTACTCCGCCGTAAGCGCGACCGCCGCTTCCGTCGTCAGCGTGCGGAAGGTGAAGCTCTCCTCGACGTAGAGATCGACGGTGGTGGCGGTGTGGCCGAGATAGCCGATGGAGAAGTCCTCGCCGACGGTCAGCTCGAAATCGCCGCCGCGCAGCGACAGGACGAGCCCGCCTTCGATGGCCGGCGCCCAGATGACGCCGCCGTCGACGATCCGCTCGATATGGTGGAGGACGGGATAGCCGTCGTCGCTGCCGCCGCTCGCCGCCGTATAGGCCTCGGCGCCGAGGACCAGCGCATAGGGCCCTTCGACACCGGCAAGACGAAGCTGGCCGACCGCCCGCGCCACGGCGTCCGAATAGCGCTTCGCTCCCGGCGGCAGCGGCATGGCCGGGTTGCTCGCGGCGGCGCGGATGCCCTCGATGCCGGCGGCCGCATAGCCGTCGAACACGGCCCGGTCCTCGGCGAAGGCGATCTTGCGCATGGCCTCCTTGACCGGCGACCAGTCGCTGTCGAGCGCGCCGCGCTCCACGTCGTCGATGGCGCGGCGCGAAAGCTGGAAGGGCACGCGCAGCTCGACGAGCGCCTTGACCTCGCGCGCCAGCGCCTGCACGCCCTCCTCGGGCGGCGCGATGGAAGCGACATGGCCCGTGCCGACCGCCGAAAGGCCGGGACCGGACGGGCCGACCATGTCGACGACCCGGCGGGCGGCGAGGTGGCACTTGAGCGTGCGCTTCGCCTCTTCCTCGATCTCCGCCCAGGCGGCCTCGGAAACGGGCGCGAGTTCACGGTGCAGGTTATTCATGGGAAGCCCCTTTCCTGAGCGAGCCTATGCCGAGCGATCCATCGCCGCGCGGCGCGGACGGTTGCGAAGGTTCCTCCGCCGCCAGCGGGGGCGCCGGCGCAGGTGCCGGAGCGGCATCCGGCGCGACCGCGTCGAGGAACGAAGCGGAGGGAACGAAGAACAGCGACCCCGTGACGGCGCGGCTGAAATCGAGCAGCCGGTCGTAATTGCCGGGCGGCAGGCCGATGAACATGTTCTCCAGCATGCGCTCGATGCGATCCGGCGAGCGCGCATAGCCGATGAAATAGGTGCCGAACTCGCCCTTGCCGATATCGCCGAACGGCATGTTGTCGCGCAGGATCTCCAGCGGCTCGCCGTTCTCCTCGATGGAGGTGAGGACGTTGTGGGCGTAGCTCGGCTTGGCGGCGTCGTCGAGCTCGATGTCGGAGAGCTTTTCGCGGCCGATGATCCGCTCCTGGTCGGCGACCGGCACGCGGTTCCAGGCGACGAGGTCGTGCAGGTACTTCTGCACGATCACATAGCTGCCGCCGGCAAAATCCGGGTCTTCCGCGCCGATGATCGTGGCGGCAACGGCGGCCGCGTCGACGGGGTTTTCCGTGCCGTCGACGAAGCCGATCAGGTCCCGGTCGTCGAAATAGCTGAAGCCGTGCACCTCGTCCTGGGTCGTAACGAAGCCCGAAAGCCGGCTCATGACCTGGCTTGCCAGCTCGAAGCAGAGGTCCATGCGCGTGGCGCGGATGTGGAACAGGAGGTCGCCGGGCGTCGCGACCGCATGGTGGCGCCCACGGATCTCGCGGAAGGGGTGCAGGCCCTTGGGGCGCGGCGCGCCGAAGAGGCGGTCCCAGGCATCCGAACCGATGCCGAGCACGCAGGAAAGCCCGCCTTCAAGGTCGCGGAAACCGACGGCGCGCAGCAGGCCGGAAAGATCGGCACAGAGCTTGCGCACGGCCCTTTCGGCATCGTCGCCGGGCTCGAGCGTCACGACCAGGAAGATGGCGGCGCGGGTCAACCGCGCCGCGACCGGCTGCGGGACTACGGAGGGGAGGACTGCATCCATGCGTGATCCATTCGGCAATAGCAGAAGAGACGAAACCGGCGGAAGGCCGGCTCAATCCATGTCGCGGAAGGCGTGTCCGTTCGCCTCGATCGCCTTCACCACGTCGGAAGGTAGCGAGTCTTTTTCCACCGTGCCATCGAAAATCCAGTCCTTTCCATCGGCAATGTCGGGCAGGCCGGCGCCGGCACGCACATAAAGGCCGATCGAAGGTTTTGCGGGGTTCAGGTAGAGGTCGTAATTTTCCATGGGAGCACCTTGCATCGAAGGGGAACGGGCCGGCTGGAGGGGCCGGCCCGCAGCTGGTCAGAGGTCGACCGGACGACCCGATTTTTCCTCTTCCAGCGTCACGGCGATGTCGGCATTCGCCGAAAGGCGCACCTTGTCGCCCTCGACGCCCGCCACGAAGCCCATCTCGATATAGTGGTGATGGCCCTCGTGGTGGCCGAAGCTGTCGCTCTTCTTCAGCTTGATGCGGCCGTCCTCGACGCGGTCGACGGTTCCCACATGCACGCCGTCGGCGCCGATGACTTCCATGTTCCCGGTGATCTTGTGGCTCATGCGCATTCTCCTTGTTGAAATGAAATCGGTCAGATCATATCGAAGTCGTCTTCATCGCCGAAAGCCGGCTTCTGGCCATTGAAGGTGAGGTCGGCACCGTCGGCGGAAATCTCCACGCTGGTCCCGTCCCGCACCGCGCCGGCAAGGATCATCTCCGCCAGCGGATCTTGTACATAGCGTTGGATCACGCGTTTCAAAGGGCGGGCGCCATAGGCCGGGTCCCAGCCCTTCCCGGCGAGCCATTCGCGCCCCGCCGGCTCCAGCCTGAGCGCGATCTTGCGCTCCTCCAGCATGCGGGCGAGCCGCGCGAACTGGATGTCGACGATCTTGCCCATGTCGCTCTTCTGCAGGCGGTGGAAGAGGATGACGGCATCGATGCGGTTGAGGAATTCCGGGCGGAAATGCGCCCGCACCATGGCCATCACCTCCTCGCGCACGGCGCCGGTCTTCTCGCCCTCGGCCTGGCCCACGAGATATTCGGCGCCGATGTTCGAGGTCATGATGATGAGCGTGTTGCGGAAATCGACGGTGCGCCCCTGCCCGTCCGTCAGGCGGCCGTCGTCGAGCACCTGCAGCAGGATGTTGAACGTGTCGGGATGGGCCTTCTCGATCTCGTCGAAGAGGATGACCTGATAGGGCCGGCGGCGCACGGCCTCGGTGAGGACGCCCCCCTCGTCATAGCCGACATAGCCGGGCGGCGCGCCGATGAGCCTTGCCACGGAATGCTTCTCCATGAATTCCGACATGTCGATGCGCAGCATCGCGGTGTCGTCGTCGAAGAGGAATTCGGCGAGCGCCTTGGCAAGCTCGGTCTTGCCGACGCCGGTCGGCCCGAGGAACATGAAGGAGCCGATCGGCCGGTTGGGGTCCTGAAGGCCGGCCCGCGCGCGGCGGACGGCGGTGGAGACGGCGCGCACCGCCTGCGCCTGGCCGACGACGCGCTTGCGCAGCGCCTCCTCCATGGTGAGCAGCTTCTCCTTCTCGCCCTCCAGCATCCGGTCGACCGGAACGCCCGTCCAGCGCGAGACGACCTGCGCGATATTGTCGGCGGTCACCGTCTCGCCCGTCGCGGTGTGGTCGCTCTCCTCGACGGCGGCAAGTTTCTTCTCCAGTTCCGGAATGGTGCTGTAGGCAAGCTCGCCGGCGCGCTGGAACTCGCCCTTGCGCTGGGCGTTCGCAAGCTCCGTGCGACGCTGCTCCAGCTCGCCCCTCATCTTCTGGGCGTCGGACAGCTTGCCCTTCTCCGCCCGCCATTTCGAGGTGAGGTCGGCCGAGCGGCGTTCCATCTCGGCCACTTCCTTTTCGAGCGTCTTCAACCGGCTCTTCGAGCCGGCGTCGTGCTCCTTCTTCAGCGCCTCCTGCTCGATCCTCAGGCGGATGATCTCGCGGTCGAGCGTGTCCAGTTCCTCCGGCTTGGAATCGACCTGCATCTTCAGCCGGGCGGCCGCCTCGTCCATCAGGTCGATGGCCTTGTCCGGCAGGAAGCGGTCGGTGATGTAGCGGTTGGAGAGCGTTGCCGCCGCGACGAGGGCGGAATCGGCGATGCGCACGCCATGGTGCAGCTCGTACTTCTCCTTGAGGCCGCGCAGGATCGAGATCGTGTCCTCCACCGTCGGCTCCGGCACGAAGACGGGCTGGAAGCGCCGGGCGAGCGCCGGATCCTTCTCGACATGCTTGCGGTATTCGTCGAGCGTGGTGGCGCCGACGCAATGCAGCTCGCCGCGGGCAAGGGCTGGCTTCAGGAGGTTCGAGGCGTCCATCGCCCCGTCCGTCTTGCCCGCGCCGATCAGCGTGTGCATCTCGTCGATGAAGAGGATGATGCCGCCGGCCGCCGAGGTGACCTCCTGCAACACGGCCTTCAGCCGCTCCTCGAACTCGCCGCGGTACTTCGCCCCGGCGATCAGCCCGCCCATGTCGAGCGCCATCAGCGCCTTGTCCTTCAGGCTCTCCGGCACGTCGCCGTTGACGATGCGCAGCGCAAGGCCCTCGACGATGGCCGTCTTGCCGACGCCCGGCTCGCCGATCAGCACGGGGTTGTTCTTGGTGCGGCGCGAGAGGACCTGGATCGTGCGGCGGATCTCCTCGTCGCGGCCGATCACCGGGTCCAGCTTGCCTTCGCGGGCGGCGCGCGTGAGGTCACGGGCATATTTCTTCAGCGCGTCATAGGCGTTCTCGGCCGATGCGCTGTCGGCGGTGCGGCCCTTGCGCAGCTTGTCGATGGCCGCGGCCAGCAGCGCCGCGTCGAGCCCGCTGCGCGAAAGCAGCTTGCCGGCATCGCTCTGCCTGTCCTCCAGCATGGCCTGGAACAGGCGCTCGACGGTGACGAAGCTGTCGCCGGATTTCTGCGCCAGTTTCTCGGCAGCCGAGAGAAGCCGGGCGGCCTCGGCGGCAAGATAGACCTCGCCTGAGCCGCCGGTGACCCTGGGCAGCTTGGCAAGCTCCGCCTCCGTCACCGAAAGAAGGGTGCGCGCACTGCCGCCGGCCCGCTCGACGAGGCCCGAGACAAGCCCCTCCTCGTCGTCCAGCAGCACCTTGAGCAGGTGCAGGCTGGTGAATTGCTGGTTTCCTTCGCGCGCCGCCAGCCCCTGCGCCGACTGGATGAAGCCGCGTGCGCGATCGGTGAATTTCTCGACGTCCATCGACCTACCTCTTCCCATGGCCAATCGGAAGAGAACCTGCAACCGCCGTGCCAATCGCACCCCATCGGGAATCCGGCAGCTTTGCCGGCTCCCTCCGCCCGGCCCGGGACAGATTGTCGGAAAGGCCGCGGACATTCTGTCCGCCGCCCGTCAGAAGGCGTCGTCGGAGGCCGGCAGCCAGAGCGTGAACGTCGTGCCCTCGCCCCGCTGGCTGCGCACCGCGATGCTGCCGCCGTGCTGCGCCATCAGCATCCGGCTGATCGACAGGCCGAGGCCGGTGCCCTCGCGGGCCTTCGTGGTGAAGAAGGGATCGAAGATGCGCGCCGCCACCTCGGCCGTCATGCCCTCGCCCGTGTCGCTGACCTCGATGGCGACGCCGCTGCCTGAATCGAAGGTGCGCAGGCCGAGGCGCCCGCCTTCCGGCATGGCGTGGATGGCGTTGACGACGAGGTTGACGAGGACCTGCTGCAGCTCCGTCCGGTTCATCTGGACGAAGCGGGTGGCGCGGTCCTCCCGCTCGACGGCGATCATCGTCTTGCGGAGAAGGTGCTGGACGAGCGGCAGCGTGTCGGCGATCACGCCGGCCGGGTCGTATTCCTCGGCAAGGCGCGCATATTCCTGCGGCTTGGCAAACTGGAGCAGCTTCGTGACGATCTCGGTGATGCGGTGCATCTGCTGGTCGATCAGGCGGAACTCCGTGCGCGCCTCCTCGGCCGCCGGCCCCATGAGGTCGCGGATGATCTCCAGATTGCCCTGCATGACGGCGATGGGATTGTTGATCTCGTGGGCGACGCCCGCGGTGATCTCGCCGATGGCGGCGAGCTTCTCCGACATGACGAGCTGGCGCGTCGTCGTCTCAAGGCGCTCGGCGGTGTCGCGCAGCTCGAGCGTGCGCTGCTCGGCTTTTTCGCTCAGTTGCGCGTTCCACAGCCGCAGCTCGGCATCGCGCGCCTGGATGCCGTCGAGCAGCCGGTCGAGCTCCGAGGCGACGAGGCCGATCTCGTCGCGGTTCTCCACCTGCCCCGTCCGCGCGGCAAGGTCGCCTCCATCGACCCGCGCGATGGTGCGCGTCATGCGTTCGAGCGGCTTGAAGATGCCGCGGGCCCAGCGCAGGAAGAGCGGCACCGTGGCCGCGACGGCGATGAGGAAGGCCGCGGCGATGGTCAGCCACGTCTCCTCCTTGGCTTCGAGGAACGGCGCTTCGAGGAAACCCGCATAGAGCATGCCGACCCGGCGCCCGCCGCTGTCGAGGATCGGTTCATAGGCCGAGACGTACCAGTCGTTGACGACGAAGGCGCTGTCGAGCCAGGTCCGGCCCTCGTCCAGCACGGCGTTGCGCACCTCCTGCGAGACGCGCGTGCCGATGGCGCGGCGCTCGCCGAAGAGGCGCACATTCGTGCTGATGCGGATATCGTCGAGGAAGAGCGTCGTCGTGCCCTGCCGGCCCTCCGCCGAGGCGGCACCGTGAAAGATGAGGTCGTTGATCGCATCGACGAAAGCAAGATTGCGATTGAGCAGGATGCCGCCGACAAGCGCGCCGCGGCGCCCGCCAGGCAGGAGCAGCGGAGCGGCCGACTGGAGGACGAGGCCCCGCGTCTCGACCATGCCGTCCGGGGCGGCGTTGCCGGCGGTCGGCACGATGTCGATGCGGGCGCGCTCGGCAAGCTGCGGCGAGATGGCGGCGAGCTCCGAGCCGGCGAACACGTCGATGCCCGTCCGCGCCTGCCCGGCGAGCGCCGAGACGATCACCGGCCAGTCCCAGCGCGGCGGCCTGGCAAGGTCGGCGCGGCCGGACGTCACCACCGTCCCGTCGTCGTCGACGACATAGAGGAAATCGAACCCGCCCTGCCGCCCCGTCGCATCGAGGTAGAGGGGGAAGGTCTTGCGGGCATCCGCCCCCTGCCGCAGCAATTGCCGGAAGCGCTCGGATTCGCTGACGGCGACGAGCCTGCTTCCGGTGTTTTCCAGGATGCGGGAGAAATATTGCCGGGCAATCGTCAGGTCGTCGTTGACCTTGGCGATCGTCACCGCATCGAAACGGGCGTTCCAGCGATGGATGCCGATGGCGAGAAGAAGCGGCAGGACGACGAGCATGGGCACGAGCGCGATCACCAGCAGCCGGTAGCGCACCGACCCTCGCAGGGTGCCCGCCTGTTCGCCCCCCTCAGCCATGCCAGTTCGCATATTTGCGGTCGATCGTCTTGCGCGAGATGCCGAGGCGGCGCGCGGCCTCCTCCCGGTCGCCGCGCGTCTCGCGCAGCACCGCGAGGATGTGGCGCCGCTCCATTTCCGCAAGGCTTTCGCTGCGCGGCGCTTCCTCCTCCGGCGCCGTCCCCTCCATCCTCTCCGGGAAGGCGCCGAGGATGACGGTCCGCTCGACGAGGTTGCGCAATTCGCGGATATTGCCCGGCCAGTCGTAGCGCAGGAGAAGCGCCTCCACCTTCGGATCGATGGCGACCGGCGGCATGCCGAGCTGGCGGGAAATCTCCTCCATGAAGAGCCGGGCGAGTTCCAGCACGTCCTCGCCCCTTTCGCGAAGCGGCGGCAGGCGGATCTGCATCACGTTGATGCGGAAATAGAGGTCGGCCCGGAAGGTGCCCGCGTCCACCCGCCGGGCAAGATCGGCATTGGTGGCGAAGACGAAGCGCGCGTCGAACGGCACTTCCCGTTCCGAGCCGACAGGGCGCACCCGGCGGTCTTCGAGGACGCGCAGCAGCCTCGTCTGCAGAAGCGGCGGCAGTTCGCCCACCTCGTCGAGGAACACGGTCCCGCCCTCGGCATGCATGAGCAGGCCTTCGCGACTGCGCATGGCGCCCGTGAACGCGCCCTTCACATGCCCGAAAAGCTCGCTCTCGATCATGTCGGCGGGAATGGCGCCGCAATTGATCGGCACGAACAGCTTGTCCGCCCGGCCGGAAAGAAGATGCAGGGAGCGCGCCGCCACCTCCTTGCCGGTGCCCGACGGGCCGGTGAGGAGCACCGATGTCGGCAGCGGCGCGACGCGGGCGAGGGCATCGCGGACCTGCTGGATGGCCTTCGACGAGCCGATCAGCCTGTCGCGCAGGAATATCTGGTGCGAGGGCGAGGTCAATTCGTGGCGCAGGACGTCGTTTTCCCGCTGCAGCCGCTTGCGGTCGAGGCAGCGGGCGATGGCGTTCAGGAGCTGGTTGGAGCGGAACGGCTTCAGGATGAAATCGACCACGCCGACCCGCAGCGCGTCGATCGCGGTATCGAGATCGGCATAGGCGGTCATCAGGATGACGTCGGCGAAGAAGCCGAGCGCCCGCTGCTCCGCCAGCCATTCGAGCCCGGTCTTGCCGGGCATGATATTGTCCATGATGACGACGTCGAAATTCTGCCCGTCCACCTTGCGCGAGGCCTCGGCGGCGTTGCTCGCCACGTCGATCAGCCGGCACCGCGGCCGTAGCGTCTTGATCAGGAAGTTGCAGATGCCGGGCTCGTCGTCGACGACGAGGATCGCCGCCTGCGCGAGCCACGGCCCGAACTCCGCCTGCCCGGGCAATTCCGCCGCGCTCCGACCCTCGACCATGCCGTCCTCCTCCGTTTGCCGCCTGCCGCTCAGGCCTGCGGGCCGCCCATATCGCGCCTGATCTCCGCCATGGCGCGGCGCATGCCGTGGAGCTGGTCCATCAGGTGCAGGATCACGTCGATCCCCGCGTCGTTCGCGCCGATCCGCGACTGCAGCTCCCGGATCAGCCGGACCCGCGCAACGTCGATCTCCTGGAAGTGGAGGCCCGTCGGCGTCTCTTCGGGAACCAGCCATTCCTGCTCGATCCACAGCTCCAGGACCTTCACCTGCAGGCCCGACGTCTTCAGGAACGTCTGCTTGTCCATCCTCATCGTCAGCCCTCCTTGCGCGGGTCGAACGCCTTGCCCTTCGCCCAGCCCGAAACGAACGCCTCGAGCTCCGCATCCGGCGGGCTCGGCAGCACCACCTTCAGCTTCACGAACTGGTCGCCGGACCCGCCGCCGCGCTTCGGCGCACCCTTGCCCTTCAGCCGCAGCACCGTGCCCGTGTTCGAGCCCTTCGGCACCGCCATCGTCACCGCCCCCGTCGCCGTCGGAACGCGGATGCGACCGCCAAGCACCGCCTCGCTCAGCGAGACGGCAAGCTCGATCGTGATGTCGTCGCCCTCCCGTTCGAAGCGCGGGTCGGGCAGCACCTCCACCTCGATCAGCGCATCGCCCGGTCCCCCGGTTCCCGCGCCCGGCGCGCCCTTGCCCTTCAGCCGAAGCGTCTGGCCGCTGACGAGGCCCGGCGGGATCTTCACGTCCAGCGTCCCGCCGTCCGGCAGCGTGATGCGCTTGCTCGCACCGGCGATCGATTCGGAAAAGTCGATCGCCAGCCGGTAGTGCAGGTCCTGACCGCGCCGGCTGGCCTGCGCCCGCTGGCCGCGCCGCAGGAGGTCGGCGAAGATGTCGTCGCTGTCCATGAAGTCGGAGAAGCCCGACGTATTGGCATAGGGATGGCCGGTATCGGCGCCGGCATAGTCGCGGTAGTAGTTCTGGCGCGGCGGCGGCCGCTCGGCGCCCGACGCGTCGATCTCGCCGGCGTCGAAGCGCCTGCGCTTGTCGGCATCGCCAAGAAGGTCGTAGGCGGCCGCCACCTCCTTGAACTTCTCCTCGGCCGACTTGTCGCCCGGATTGAGGTCGGGGTGCAGCTTCTTGGCAAGCTTGCGGTAGGCACTCTGGATCTCGGCCGGCGAGGCGCTCGCCGAAACGCCAAGAACCTCATACGGATTGCTCACGGGTACGCTCCGGTTGGGGTGAAGCTGAATGACTATAGGAGGCCGCAGGCGTTTCCGGCAACGAGGCAGGCGCGCCCCGCCGCCGGATTTTTCTTCAGGGCCTTACGCGCTACTTGCGCTCGTCGTCCGGAACCTCGGTGAACTCGGCATCGACGACGCCCTCCTCCGCGGGCTCCGGGGCGGCCGCGCCGGCCGCGGCGGCCGATTGCGCAAGCGCCATCACCGCCTGCTGCAGGGCTTCCGCCCTGTCGCGGATCGCGGCGGCATCCTCGCCGTTCAGCGCGTCGCGCACGGCGGATGCGGCGGTCTCCACCGCCTGCCTGTCGGCGGGACCGGCCGTCTCCTGCTCTGCCAGCGCCTTTTCGGCCGTGTGCAGGACGGCTTCGGCGATGTTGCGCGCCTCCACCAGTTCCTTGCGCTTGCGGTCCTCGGCGGCATGCGTCTCGGCATCCTTGACCATGCGCTCGATATCCGCCTCGGAAAGGCCGCCCGAGGCCTGGATCTGGATGCGCTGCTCCTTGCCGGTTCCCTTGTCCTTCGCCGACACGTTGACGATGCCGTTGGCGTCGATGTCGAACGTCACCTCGATCTGCGGCACGCCGCGCGGCGCAGGCGCGATGCCCATCAGGTCGAACTGGCCGAGCATCTTGTTGTCCGCCGCCATCTCGCGCTCGCCCTGGAAGACGCGGATCGTCACGGCGCTCTGGTTGTCCTCGGCGGTGGAGAAGGTCTGGCTCTTCTTGGCCGGCACCGTCGTGTTGCGCTCGATGAGGCGGGTGAAGACGCCGCCGAGCGTTTCGAGGCCGAGCGAGAGCGGGGTGACGTCGAGCAGCAGCACGTCCTTCACGTCGCCCTGCAGGACACCGGCCTGGATGGCCGCGCCGACTGCCACGACCTCGTCCGGATTGACGCCCTTGTGCGGCTCCTTGCCGAAGATCTTGGCGACCGTTTCCTGGACCTTCGGCATGCGCGTCATGCCGCCCACCAGCACCACCTCGGCGATGTCCTTGGCGGCAAGGCCGGCATCCTTGAGCGCATTGAGGCAGGGATCGATGGTCCGCTGCACGAGGTCGTCCACCAGCGCCTCGAAGCGCGAGCGGGTGATCTTGACCTGAAGGTGCTTCGGCCCCGTCGCATCCGCGGTGATGAAGGGCAGGTTCACCTCGGTCTGCGTGGAGGAGGAGAGCTCGATCTTCGCCTTCTCGGCCGCCTCCTTGAGGCGCTGGAGCGCAAGCTTGTCCTTGCGCAGGTCGATGCCCTGCTCCTTCTGGAACTCGTCGGCGAGATAGTTGACGAGGCGCATGTCGAAGTCCTCGCCGCCGAGGAACGTGTCGCCGTTCGTCGACTTCACCTCGAAGACGCCGTCGCCGATATCGAGGATGGAAATGTCGAACGTGCCGCCGCCGAGGTCGTAGACGGCGATCTTCGCCTGCTTCTGCTTCTCCAGCCCGTAGGCAAGCGCTGCCGCCGTCGGCTCGTTGATGATGCGCAGCACGTCGAGGCCGGCGATCTTGCCGGCGTCCTTGGTGGCCTGCCGCTGGGCGTCGTTGAAGTAGGCGGGAACCGTGATGACGGCCTGCGTCACCGCCTCGCCGAGGTTGGCTTCCGCCGTCTCCTTCATCTTCTGCAGGATGAAGGCGGAGATCTGCGAGGGCGAATAGGCCTTGCCCTCCGCCTCGACCCAGGCGTCGCCATTGCCCGCCTTGACGATCTTGTAGGGCACGAGGCCCTGGTCCTTCGCCACGGTCGGGTCGTCATAGCGCCGGCCGATCAGCCGCTTGACCGCGAAGATCGTGTTGGTCGGGTTCGTCACCGCCTGCCGGCGCGCCGGCTGGCCGACCAGCCGCTCGCCGTCGCTGGTGAAGGCGACGATCGAAGGCGTCGTGCGCGCGCCTTCGGAATTCTCGATGATGCGCGCCGTCTTGCCGTCCATGACGGCGACGCAGGAGTTGGTTGTTCCCAGATCGATGCCGATGACTTTTCCCATCGCGAGTCCTCCTTGCTGCTGTTGATCATCGATCGGCATGGGCCGACCCTTCCGTTTCAGGCGAGCAACCCGCATGCCAGGTGGCAGGTTCCGGGTTTCCAGCCATTTGGCGGCCGCGGCGGCTTAAAGGACGGACAAGTTGTCCGGGCGGGCCGGACAATCTGTCAGGCCCTCAGCCAGAACCGCAGGATCGCGGCGACGACGCCGAGCGCGGCCACGCTCATCGCCCAGATGGCGACCATCCAGCCGAACTGCCTCAGTCGGCGCATGGCGGCCGACATCAGTGATATCCGTGCGTGCCGACCTTGCCGCGGAACACCCAGTAGGCCCAGGCGGTATAGGCGAGGATCAGCGGGATGATGACGATCGCGCCGGCAAGCAGGAAGCTGAGGCTTTCTTCCGGCGCGGCGGCGTCGCGGATCGTCACCGCGGGCGGCACGATATAGGGATAGAGGCTGACGCCGAGGCCGACGAAGCCGAGCAGGAAGAGCCCGAGCGCCATCAGGAAGGGCAGCCGCTCGTGGCCGCGCCTGAGGCTCCAGAAGAGCGTCGCCGCACAGACGACGACGAGCAGCGGCACCTGCGCGGTCAGGAGCACGCCGGGCATCTCGAACCAGCGGCGCCAGTATTCATAGGCAAGGTAGGGCGTCGCGGCGCTGACGGCGGCGAGCGCCACGAGCGTGGCGAGGGCGAGGCGGAAGGCCATCGCCTGCGCATGGCGCAGGCTCGAGCCCTCCGTCTTCCAGATCAGCCAGGTCGCACCGAGCAGCGCATAGCCCACGACGACGGCGATGCCCGTCAGCAGGCTGAACGGGCTCAGCCAGTCGAGCCAGCCGCCGGCATAGGCGTTGTTCTCGACGGTGATGCCCTGCAGGATCGCGCCCAGCGTCATGCCCTGCGCGAGCGCCGCAACGACCGAGCCGACGGTGAAGGCGATATCCCAGAAGGCGCGGTGGCCCGGATCGCGCCAGCGGAACTCGAAGGCGACGCCGCGGAAGATGAGCCCGAGCAGCATGGCGATCATCAGCGGATAGGTCGCCGGCAGGATGATGGCGTAGGCGAGCGGGAAGGCGGCAAGCAGCCCGCCGCCGCCCATGACCAGCCAGGTCTCGTTGCCGTCCCAGACCGGGGCGATGGAGTTCATCGCCTGGTCGCGCTCCTCGCCGACCTTGAAGGTCGGGAAGAGGATGCCGATACCGAGGTCGAAGCCGTCCATGACCACATAGGCCATGACGGCGAAACCGATGATCGCCGCCCAGACGAGGGTCAGGTCGAAGCCCATCATGACGCTACTCCTTCGTGGCAAAGGGGGCGGTAACCCCGGAGGCCGGCGTGATGCCCGCCGCGCGCTGCGGCAGGTTCGGCGGCTCGCTCTCGCCGCGCTCCGGCGGCCGGGCCATCAGCCGCGCGAGGTAGTAGGTGCCGGCGCCGAATGCGACGAAGTAGACGACGACGAAGGCGAGGAGCGAGGCGGCGACGGCGGGCGCGGCGAGCGGCGAGACGGAATCGGCCGTCCGCAACAGGCCGTAGACCGTATAGGGCTGCCGCCCCACTTCCGTCGTCACCCAGCCGGCGATGACGGCGACGAAGCCGGACGGGCCCATGAGGACGGCGGCCCGGTGCAGCCACGGCCATTCGTAAAGCCGCCGCCGGTAGCGGGCGAAAAGGCTCCACAGGCCGATGCCGAGCATGGCGAAGCCGAGCGCCACCATGATGCGGAACGACCAGAAGACGATATGGACGGGCGGCCACTCCTCCCGCGGAAAATCGGTGAGGCCCGGCAGCGGCGCGAAGGGATCGTGCTTGAGGATGAGCGAGCCGAGATGCGGCAGCGACAGCTCGTAGCGCACCTCGGCGGCCTCGCTGTCCGGCAGGCCGAAGAGGATGAGGGGCGCACCGTCGGGGCTCGGATGATAGTCGCCCTCCATGGCGAGCACCTTGACCGGCTGGTGCTCCAGCGTGTTGAGGCCGTGCGCATCGCCGGCGAGGATCTGGACCGGCGCGACGAGCGCCGCCATCCACATCGCCATGGAGAACATCTTGCGCGCACCGGGATTGGCGCGGTCCTTCAGGAGATGCCAGGCGCCGACCGCGCCGACCGCGAAGGCGGTCGTCAGGTAGGCGGCGATGACCGTATGGACGAGGCGATAGGGAAAGCTCGCGGTGAAGATGATGTCGGCCCAGGACCCGCCCGGCACGAACTGGCCGGCCGCGTTGATCGCATAGCCCGCCGGCGTCTGCATCCAGCTGTTGACCGCGATGATCCAGGTCGCCGAGATCAGCGTGCCGAGCGCTACCATCGAGGTCGCGAAGAAGTGCAGCCCCTTGCCGACCTTGTTCATGCCGAACAGCATGACGCCGAGGAAGCCCGCCTCGAGGAAGAAGGCCGTCAGCACCTCGTAGGCCATCAGCGGCCCGACCACCGGCCCGGCCTTCTCGGAGAAGACCGACCAGTTGGTGCCGAACTGGTAGGACATGACGACACCGGAGACGACACCCATGCCGAACACCACGGCGAAGATCTTCAGCCAGTAGCGGTAGAGATTGGCGTAGACGCCCTGCCCGGTCTTCAGCCAGAGGCCCTCCAGCACGAACAGGTAGCTGGCAAGGCCGATGGAAAAGGCCGGGAAGATGAAGTGGAAGGAGATGGTGAACGCGAACTGCGCGCGCGCCAGCACCACGGGATCGAGGCCTGCAAACACTGTCCTTACTCCTTGCTCACGGCCGGATCACCCGGCGACGACGCGCACCGGGATGGATTTGGCTGCCGGCGTGCCGCTGAGCCTGTCGTAGTAATCAAGCGGCAGGAGGGGATTGAGTTCCGGATAATATCCCGCGACCGCCCCGCGCGGCATCGGATAATCGAGCACCGTCAGGCCGTCGACACGCCGCGCCAGCCCGTCCGTGCTGATCGTCTCGAGCGCGACGCGCGTGCCGGAGGCGAGCCCCCGCGCTGCGATGTCCTCCGCGTTCATGAACAGTACCATACGGTCGTTGTAGACGCCACGGTAGCGGTCGTTGTTGCTGTAGATCGTCGTGTTGAACTGGTCGTGCGAGCGCACGGTGGCAAGGCGCAGCATGGCCGGGTCGTCGACCACGTCGTTGACCTCCAGTCCCGGCATGGAAAGGAAATTCGCCTTGCCGTTCGCCGTCGGCCAGACGCGCCGGCGCGGCGGGATGTCGAGATGGAAGCCCTTCGGGTTTTTGACCCGTTCGGAAAAGCCGGCATAGATATCCGGATAGACCTCGGCGATCTTGTCGCGGATGAGGTCGTAGTCCTCGATGTAGCGCGCCCATTCCACCTTGCTGTCGGGCAGCGCGGCCATCGCCATGCGGCAGACGATCTCCACCTCCGGCTTCACATCGGGGCTTGCCGGCGTCAGCACGCCGCGCGAGGGCGTGACGTTCGACATCGCGTCCTCGATGGTGACGAACTGCTCGCCCGCCGCGGTGCGAATCCATTCCGAGCGGGCGACGACGGGCAGGATCAGCGCCTCGCGCCCGTGCACGAGATGGCCGCGGTTGAGCTTGGTGGCGATGCCGACCGTCAGATCCAGCCGGCGCATCGCCTCGTAGGAGCGGTCGGTATCGGGAATGGCGCGCACGAAATTGCCGCCGAGGCCGATGAAGACCTTCGCCGTGCCGTTCTCCATCGCCTCGACGGATTCCACCGTGTGGTGGCCGTATTCGCGCGGCGGCTCGAAGCCGAAGACGTCGCGCACCCGGTCGAGATAGTCCTGCGCCGGCCGCTCGTCGATGCCGACGGTACGGTCGCCCTGCACGTTGGAATGGCCGCGGATGGGCGCGATGCCGGCGCCCGGCTTGCCGAAATTGCCGCGCAGGAGCAGGAGGTTCGCCACCTGCTGCAACAGGCGCGAGCCCTGCTGGTGCTGGGTGAGTCCCATGCCGTAGCAGATGATGGTAGCGCGCGAGCGGATGTAGATTTCCGCACAGCGGCGGATCTGAGCCTCGTCGAGCCCCGAGACCCGCACGATCTCGGCCCAGTCCTGCGAGAGGGCGTCGGCGCGGATCGCCTCCACCCCGACGGTGTGCTCGGCGATGAAATCCGCATCGAGCACCTTTTCGCCGGCCGCCTCGCGCTCGAACATGACCTTCATCATGCCCTTGATGAGGGCAAGGTCGCCGCCGATCTTGATATGCACGAACTCGCTGGCGATCCGGGTGGAGCCGAAGGTCGCCATCTGGACGACGTCCTGCGGCTCGGTGAAGCGGATCAGCGCCCGCTCCGGCATGGGATTGACCGCGACGATCGGCGCGCCGCGTTTGCGCGCCTCGACGAGATTGGTCATCATGCGCGGCGAGTTGGTGCCGGTATTCTGGCCGATGACGAAGATCGCCTCGGCATGCTCGAAATCCTCCAGCACCACCGTGCCCTTGCCGATGCCGATCACCGGCGGCAGGCCGCGGCTCGTCGGCTCGTGGCACATGTTCGAGCAGTCGGGGAAATTGTTGGTGCCGAACTCGCGCACGAAGATCGAATAGAGGAAGGCGGCCTCGTTGGGCGTGCGGCCGGAAGTGTAGAACTCGGCCTCGTGCGGGCTGGAAAGCCCCCGCAGATGCCGGCCGATCGTCGCGAAGGCCTCGTCCCAGCCGCATGGCACGTACTTGTCGCTCGCCGCGTCGTAGCGCATCGGCTCGGTCAGCCGGCCCTGCATCTCCAGCCAGTAGTCCGACTGCTCCATCAGCTCGGCGACGGTGTATTTCGCGAAGAACTCCGGCGTGACGCGGAACTTCGTCGCCTCATGGGCGAGCGCCTTGGCGCCGTTCTCGCAGAATTCCAGCGTCTTCTTGCAATCGGCATCGGGAAAGGCGCAGCTCGGGCACTTGAAGCCGCCCGGCTGGTTCATCGCCAGAAGCGCGCGCGAGCCCTTGGTGATGACGCTCTGCTCCATCAGCACCTTCGCCGTCGCGGCCGCGGCGCCCCAGCCGCCGGCGGGATGATTGTAGGTCTTGTATTGCGGCTTGCCATCGGCCATGATCGAACGCTCCGAAAGGTGACAGGCCTCAATTACATCACTTTATCCTATTGAAATCCATGGACGATTTGTCTCAGTCCCGATGGACAAATTGTCCATCGTCCCCATGCGGCAACCCGCAAGGCCTTGAAAAGCCTGCCCTGCCCGGCTGGCACGCATCCTGCAAGGCAATGCCTCGTGCGTAAAAACCCCGTCCCGTCCCGACATTTGCCGACACACCGATGATCCTGCGTTCCAAGCCGAGCTTCAAAGATATCGTCTCCACCTTCAACGGCTCGATCCTGCCGCGGATCGCCTGGCATCTGCTGGCGATGACGGTGCTCAGCGTCGTCGCGATCTTCGCCGCGCGGGAGCATCCGGGGATTTTCGCCAAGATCAGCGCCATCCCCTTCACGCTGACGGGTATCGCGCTCTCGGTCTTCATGAGCTTCCGCAACAATGCCTGCTACACGCGCTGGTGGGAGGGACGGGTGTTGTGGGGCGAACTGATCATCGCCTGCCGCTCCTTCGCCCGCCAGACCGCGGCGCTGAACGAGGACGATCGCCGGTTCCTCCTCCACAATCTCTGCGCCTTCTCGGCGGGCCTTGTCGCACGGCTGCGCGGCGAGGACGAGCTGGAGGCGATCCGCCGCTGGTCCGCGGACGGAATCGGCCCGCACAATCCCAACCCGACCAATGCGGTGCTGGACAGGATCGGCGGGCACTGTCTTGCGCTGATGCGGGCGCACCGGATCAGCGAGATCCACTATTCGGTGCTGGAGATCCAGCTTTCGGCCCTCGCCAGGGTGCAGGGCGGCTGCGAGCGCATCGCGCTGACGCCGGTGCCCTTCGCCTATTCCCTGCTGCTCCACCGCACGGCGCTCGTCTTCTGCGTGACGCTGCCCTTTGCGCTCGCCGGCTCGCTCGACTGGTGGACGCTGCTGCCGGTGCTGCTCGTCGCCTATACGTTCTTCGGCCTCGAAGCGCTCGGTCACCAGTTGGAGGAGCCCTTCGGCTTCGAGCCGAACGCACTTCCCCTCAGCGCCATGCTGCGCACCGTGGAGCGCGACATGCTCTCCCTCCTCGGCGAGGCGGACCTGCCCGCCCCGATCGAGCCGCAAGACAATGTGCTGAGGTGAAATACGCCAGCCAGATTCATCGCAAAGCCTCCTCGCCGATATTGAGTTTTCGAGCATGAAGGGCGAGGATCAACCTCCCACAAAGACTGGAGCCAAACATGACCAACGTCGCAGTTCTCGTCGGCAGCCTCCGCAAGGAATCGTTCAGCCGCAAAGTCGCCAAGGCCCTTGCCGCGTTGACACCGAACCTGACATTCGAGTTCCTCGACATCGGCTCGGTCTCCTATTTCAACCAGGACCTGGAAGCGGCGCCGCCGGCCGACTGGACCGCGCTGCGCGAGCGCATCGCCGCCGCCGACGCGATCCTCTTCGTGACCGCCGAGTACAATCGCTCGGTCCCCGGCGTGCTGAAGAATGCGATCGACGTCGCCTCGCGCCCCTATGGGCAGGGCGCGCTCATGGGCAAGCCCGCGGCGATCATCTCGACCTCGATCGGCGCGATCGGCGGTTTCGGCGCCAACCATCACCTGCGCCAGTCGCTCTGCTTCCTCAACATGCCCGTGCTGGAGCAGCCGGAAGCCTATATCGGCGGCACCGGCAACCTGTTCGACGATGCAGGACAGCTCACCAACGACGGGACGCGGGATTTCCTCGTCAATTTCGGCAAGGCGTTCGAAAAGCACATCGCACGGAACGCGCGCTGATCTTCGCTCCGGCGCGCGCTTCTATGCATCGCCTCCCGTAGACGAGCACTCGTAGAGCACCGCGCCGCTGGCGGCATCGACCCCCGTGAGGCTCAGGCCATACCCCCAGAGACGGCGGATATGGCCGAGCGTCGCATCGCGCTCGCCCTCCTCCAGGAGAATGCCGTTCCTTACCCTGTGCTGCAGCCGGAGCCGGCGATCGCCGAGAAGGTCGACATCGACCACCTGGATATCCGGCTGGTGGGCGCCCGGATCGTAGCTGCGGGCAAGGGCCGAGCGGACGGCGGAATAGCCCCGTTCGTCGTGGATGGAGGCGACCTCGCAGAAGCGGTCGGTGGCCCGGTCCGTAAGATGGAACAGGCGGAATTTGCGGATCAGCGCCGGGCTCAGATATTGCAGGATGAAGGATTCGTCGCGGTGGTTCTCCCACGCGTCGATCAGCGTACCCATGCCGTCGCCGTTGCCGGCGATATCGGGGAACCAGTCGCGATCCTCCGCCGTCGGCCGCGTCGCGATGCGCTCGATATCCTGCATCATCGCAAAGCCGAGCGCATAGGGATTGATGCCGGAAAAGCGCGGATCGTCGAAACCCGGCTGGAAGACCACGTTGGCATGGCTCGCCAGCAGCTCCAGCATGGCCCCCTCCCCCATCCGGCCCAGGTCGAACAGGCGGTTGATGATCGTGTAATGCACGAAGGTCGCGCAGCCCTCGTTCATCACCTTGGTCTGGCCCTGCGGGTAGAAATATTGCGCGATCACGCGGACGATCCTCAGGATCTCGCGCTGCCACGGCTCCAGGATCAGGCTGTGCTTTTCGAGGAAATAAAGCAGGTTCTCCTCGGGAAGGTGCAGGACGTTCTTGCGCTCCAGCGCCTCCTGCTCCGCTTCCTCGATATCGGCGGTTCCGGCCGTCGCCGGCAGGGTACGCCAGAGATCGCTATAGACCTGCTCCTCGTATTCCAGCCGTTCGCGTGCCCGCTCCGTCACCTTGGCGGGGGAAAGCCGCGGCGGCCGGCGATAATGGAAGACGCCCTGGTTCATCAGCGCATGGGCCGAATCGAGGATTTCCTCCACCGCCGCAACCCCGTGCCGCTCCTCGCATCTGGCGATGTATTTCTTGGCGAAGTCCATATAGCCGAGGATCGCCCCGGCATCCGTCCACTGGCGGAAGAGGTAGTTGTTCCTGAAGAAATGGTTGTGCCCGAAGGCGGCATGCGCCGTCACCAGCGCCTGCATCGGCATGGTGTTCTCTTCCATGAGATAGGTGATGCACGGATTGGAATTGATGACGAGTTCGTAGGCGAGGCCCCGGCGGCCCTTGCGGTAGAGATGGCTCTCGAAGGCGAAGCGCTTGCCGAAGGACCAGTGCTGGTACATCAGCGGCATGCCGATGGAGGAATAGGCATCCAGCATCTGCTCGGAGGAGATGACCTCGATCTGGTTGGGATAGACATCGAGGCCCATTTCGCCGACGGCGATCTCCTCGATGGCGTCATAGGCGCGCGACAGCGTGGCGAAATTCCATTCGGAGCTTTCAAACAGCAAGGTGGCGTCGCGTGCCATGATCGCTCCTCATCGGCCGGGCCGCCCGGCAGCCTTGTGCCGGGCAAAGAGCTTGCGGAACACCGGGTAGATGTCGGCGGGCCTGGCAATGCGGGTCATCTGGAAATTCGGTATCGCGCTCTCCATGGCGCGATAGGCGCGCCAGAGCGCGGTCCCGTTGTCCGTCGAGCCGAAAATCTCGCTTTCCCGCTCGTCGATGATCTCGACATAGGCATAGTACTGGCAGAGCTTCATCAGCTCGTCGCGCAGGAGCTGCGCGCAGCTCTCCGAATCCCCGCTCGCATTGTCGCCGTCGGAGGCCTGCGCGGCATAGATGTTCCACAGGTTGGCGGGATAGCGGTCGAGGACGATGCGCTGCATCTCCTCGAGCGCCGTCGAAACGATGGTGCCGCCGCTTTGCCGGCTGAAGAAGAAGGTCTCCTCGTCCACCTCCCGCGCCTCGTCCGTATGGCGGATGAAGACGATGTCGATGCGCTCGTAGCGGCGCTTCAGGAAGAGGTGGAGGAGCACGAAGAAGCGTTTGGCAAGATCCTTCTCCCGCTCGCCCATCGAGGCCGAGACGTCCATCAGGCAGAACATCACGGCGTTGGCGTTGGGAAGCGGCTGCCGCTCGAAACGGTTGAAGCGCACGTCGACCGGGTCGACATAGGCGATGCGCTTGCGTCGCCGTTCGAGGGCCTCCAGTTCCTCGCGCAGCGCGGCGAGCCGCCTGCGCTCCGGCTGGGAAAGGCCCCCCTTCGCCTCCAGCGCGGCGATCTCGTCGGCAAGGGCCCTATATTCCTTCTCGCCCGGGCGGCGTAGCGCGATGCGCCGTCCGAAGCTGTTGCGCATCGTGCGCCCGACATTGATGTTGCTCGGCGTGCCGAGGGTGGTGAAGCCGACGCGATGCGGCTTGTAGACCACCGTTTCCTTGAGGTTGAGCTTGACCATGTCGGGAAGTTCCAGATCCTCGAAGAAGAGATCGAGCACCTCCTCGCGCGAGAGCACGAAGAGGAAGTCGTCCTCCCCTTCGCCGCGCCCCGGGCCGTGGCCGGCGCCCCCGCCCCCGCCGCTTTCGGACTTGCCGATACGGTCTCCGGCCGAAAAGCTCTCGTTGCCCGGCAGGACATATTGCCGTTCGCCGGAGGAGGCGGAATTGCGGAAGCTCGGCTCGTCGGCGCCGCGCCTGGGCACGGGAACGCCATGGGCCGCGTCGACATCGGCGATCCTGTCGGATCTCACCTGATCGTTGATCGCGCGTTTCAATTCGTCATGCACGCGCTTGACGAAGCGCCGCCGGTTACCGAGGCTGCGGTCCTTGGGGTTGAGCCGTCGATCGATGAAATTCGGCATGGGCCAGCCCCCGCGACGGCATTGTCAGCCGGCCTTGTTGACGCGCATGTACCAGTCGACCAGTCGGCGCACCTGCCGCACGGTATAGCCCCGCTCGGTCATGCGCGCGACGAAGTCGGCATGCTGCTTCTCGGTGGCGCTGTCCTTCTTCGAGCCGAAGCTGATGACCGGAAGAAGATCCTCGACCTGGCCGAACATGCGCTTCTCGATGACCTCGCGCAGCTTCTCATAGCTCGTCCAGGCGGGGTTGCGCCCGCCGTTGCGGGCGCGGGCGCGCAGGGTGAACTTGACCACCTCGTTGCGGAAATCCTTCGGATTGGCGATGCCGGCCGGCTTTTCGATCTGCGACAGCTCGCTGTCGAGGATATCGCGGTTGAGAATCTGGCCCGTGTCCGGGTCCTTGAAGTCCTGGTCTTCCAGCCAGGCATCGGCATAGGCGATGTAGCGGTCGAACAGGTTCTGGCCGTATTCGCTGTAGGATTCCAGATACGCCTTCTGGATCTCGTGGCCGATGAATTCGGCATAGCGGGCGGCGATTTCCGAGCGGATGAAATCGAGATAGCCGGCCTCGACCTCCTTCGCAAACTGCTCGCGGCGGATCGCCTGTTCGAGGATGTACATGAGGTGGACCGGATCGGCCGCCACTTCCTTCGTGTCGTAGTTGAAGGTCTCCGACAGGACCTTGAAGGCAAAGCGCGTGCTGATGCCGCTCATGCCCTCGTCGACGCCGCCGGCATCGCGGTATTCCTGCAGCGATTTCGCCTTGGGATCGGTATCCTTCAGGTTCTCGCCGTCATAGACGCGCATTTTCGTATAGGTCGGCGAATTCTCGTGCGGCGTCAGGCGCGTTGCGACGGTGAAGCGGCTGAGATTCTCCAGCACCTCGGGCGCGCAGGGACTGTCGGACAGCTCGCTCTCGCGCAGCAGCTTCTCGTAGATCAGCCGCTCCTCGGTGACGCGCAGGCAATAGGGCACCTTGACGACGAGAATGCGGTCGAGGAAGGCCTCGTTGTTCTTGTTGTGCTTGAACTGCAGCCATTCCGACTCGTTGGAATGCGCCAGCACGATGCCCTGATAGGGGAAGGCGCCGAAATTCTCCGTGCCGTTGTAGCTGCCCTCCTGCGTGGCGGTCAAAAGCGGATGCAGCACCTTGATCGGCGCCTTGAACATCTCGACGAATTCGAGAAGGCCCTGTGTCGTGCGGTTGAGGCCGCCGCTGTAGGAATAGGCGTCGGGATCGGCCTGGCTGAAGTTTTCGAGCTGGCGGATATCCACCTTGCCGACCAGCGCCGAGACGTCCTGGTTGTTCTCGTCGCCCGGCTCCGTCTTGGCGATGGCGATCTGGCGCAGGCGCGAGGGCATCATCCTGACGACGCTGAACTTCGAGATGTCGCCGCCGATCTCGTCGAGCCGCTTCGTCGCCCATGGCGAGATGAGGCCGGTGAGGCGCCGTTTGGCGATACCGTATTTCTCCTCCAGCAGATCGCCCATGCGTTCGCGGCTGAAAAGGCCGAGGGGGGATTCGAAGACCGGGCTGATCTTGCCGTCGATGGCGAGCGTGTAGATCGGCTGCTCCTCCATCAGCTTCTTCAGCCGTTCGGCCAGCGAGGATTTGCCGCCGCCGACCGGCCCGAGGAGATAGAGGATCTGCTTGCGCTCCTCGAGGCCCTGCGCGGCATAGCGGAAGTAGCCGACGATCCGCTCGATCGTGTCTTCCATGCCGAAGAAGTCGGAGAAGGAGGGATAGAGCTTGATCGTGCGGTTGGCGAAGATCCGCCCCAGCCGCTCGTCCATGCTCGTGTCGACGAGCTTCGGCTCGCCGATGGCAGCGATCATCCGCTCGGGCGCGCTGGCATAGAGGCTCTCATTGTCGCGGCACGCGAGCAGATACTCCTGGAGGCTCAGCGTTTCGCGGGCTTCACTGGCATAGGCTTTGGAAAAAAGGTCGAAAACGTCACTGCCGTCGGTTCGCATGGAACCCTCCCACAGTCGCCGGACCAAGCCGCGCCGGTCGGCGGCCTCTATGAAGTATACTACGAAAGAGGCAGGGATTTTGTTCCCATCATCGTGAAAGAAATCAAATTCATGTGCGCACATGCCCGTGTGGGCGGCGCTATTCCTCCTCGCCCGCCAACCCGCCCGAAGCCGCCTCCGTCCGAACGGCTTGACGATCGATAAGCCCAGCGTCCTCCAGCGCCTCGATGTCGGGCAGATCGCGCAGCGTCTGCATGCCGAAGGCTGAGAGGAACTGCTTCGTCGTGACATAGGTGTAGGGCGCGCCCGGCGTCGGGCTGCGCGGGCCGGAGGCGAGGAAATTGGCGTTGCGCAGGCTGGCGATCGTGTCGCGGCTGACCTCCTTGCCGAAGATTTTTGACAGGTCGCCGCGGGTGATCGGCTGGAAATAGGCGATGGCCATCAGCACCATGGCCTCGAAGTCGGACATTACAGGCGCCGCATTCCGCGTCGATGCCTGCGACGCCCGGATCGCGGATGCGTAAGCCGAACGGCTTCGGTGCTGCCAGCCGCCCGCAACGGCGACGATCTCGTAGGGCCGGGACCGAAGCTCCTCACGCAGATCGTCGATCAAGAGGTCGATGCTGCAGTCCCTGCCGACGACCCGCGCCAACGCCTCCCGGCTGACCGGCTCTGCCGCGGCAAAAATCACCGCCTCCACCCGCAGCATCCATTCGCGCCAGCGCAGCGCCGGCGGCAGTTCGGCCAGTTCCCGATCCAAGAGGACTTCGTCCTCCGATGTCGATCTGCGGTTTCGCCGCGTGCCGCTTGCGTCCGGTTCAACCATCGTCACAACCCATAGATCCGGAACGAGGTGCGACCGGACAGTTCCCGCACGGCGCCAAAGCCCTCCAGCCGGTCGAACAGCCGGGTCGCCGCCCAGCGCGAGAGGCCGCTGCCCGGGGCCGAAGCCGGCACGGCATCGTCATCGAGCAGTTTCGCGATGACCGCGCCGGCGCCCTTGGTGCGGACCTTCGGCGCGGCGGCGACAAGCACATCCGCCCGGCGGGCGATTTCCGATGCCGAACGCAACGCCGCGCCGGCTCCTTCGGTCAGGGCAAGGCAGACGGCCCGGGCAAAGGTCGGATCGCCCGGGCGCACGCGTCCCCTGCCCCCGAGCGTCTTGAAGGCCGGGCCATAGCGCTCGGCCATCAGCAGCGGCACAGCAAAATCCCATTTCAGCATTACGGCGATCAGCCCATCGGCCAACGCCCACGCCAGCGGCTCGGCATCCGGGCGCGCAGCGCAGATCGCCGACACCAGGTCCGCCGCGGCGAAGGGGGCCGGCCGCCCGGCCTGTAGCATCCTGTCGCCATGGTCGACGGCTTCGGCAAGCCGCTCATCCCAGGCGAGGTCCAGCAGATCGGCTAGTTCCATCACGCTTTTCGTCGAAAAGCCGGGTTTTCGCGCAGAAAACCTTTTGGTGGCCAGGAACACCCGGCCGGCCGGACCGGGATCGTCATCGGCGGCGGTGAGCAAAAGCGCATCCCGCAACGCCGCCTCATCCTCGCTGCGGCCCATCAGCCGGATCGCGGCGGCGGCGCATTTCAGCGCCTGTCGCGCGCGCCAGCAACCGGCCCAAATGGGTGCGGCGCGGACAAGATCGTCCAGCGATTTCAAGGCGATGCCGGCGGCAAAGGCGGCGTCGAGGTCTCCCGGCTCGCGGCCGCGCGGCAGCGCCCAGCCGGGAATGTGCGGCAAGGGCGATGCGGGGACCGGAACGGAGATGGCGCGCGAATCCATGCCGGGAAGACTACAGCAATCGTGCGGTTAATGCCACAAAGTGCCCATAAAACCGCACGGCCTGTCGAACCTCGATAATGAACGATAATCTTGCATTATCGTTCATTATGCCTTCTTATGCGGAAATGACCTCTCCCGTCGAGCAGAACAGCGAAAAGCCCGCTCCGGAACACGCTACGCCGGCGGATAATACAGCGCCTGCGGTTAATGTTTCGCTTGCGCCGGTGTCGGCCGCCCTCCCCTCCCCTTCCCCGGAAGGCCGTTCCGGCGCGACCGCGCATCTGCAGGATCTCACCGATCGCGCCCGCGCCTATGTCGAGGCCTCCGCCTCCGCCAATACCCGGCGCGCCTATGCCTCCGACTGGAAGCACTTTGCCGCCTGGTGCCGGCGGCAGAACCTTCCGCTTCTTCCTGCCGACCCGCAGGTAATCGGCCTCTACATCACCGCCTGCGCCGCCGGCAGCGCCGCAAGCACGTCTGCAGGCGCCGGCAGGCCGATGAGTGTTTCCACCATCGAACGGCGGCTGTCGTCGCTTTGCTGGAATTATGCCCAGCGCGGCGAAGAAAAGCTCGACCGCAGGGACCGCGCCATCGCCACCGTCCTTGCCGGCATCCGCAACAGGCATGCCGCCCCGCCGCGCCAGAAGGAAGCGATCCTGCCGGAAGATTTGGTCGCCATGCTGGAGACGCTCGACCGGGCAAGCCTGCGTGGCCTGCGCGACCGGGCCATGCTGCTGATCGGCTTTGCCGGAGGCCTGCGCCGCTCGGAAATCACCGGCCTCGACCTCGGGCGTGACCAGAGCGAGGATGGACGCGGCTGGGTCGAAATCTTCGATCGGGGCCTGCTCCTGACGCTGCGCGGCAAGACCGGCTGGCGCGAGGTAGAGATCGGCCGCGGCTCCCGCGAGGCCACCTGCCCCGTCGTCGCGCTCGAAACCTGGATCCGCTTTGCCAGGATCGCCAGAGGACCGCTCTTCCGCCGCGTGACCGGCAAAGGCAAGGACGTTGGCCCCGACCGGCTCAACGACCAGGAGGTGGCCCGCCTCGTCAGGAAGACGGCGCTGGCCGCTGGCGTGCGCGGCGATCTTCCCGAGGCCGAGCGCGGGCAGAAATTCGCCGGCCATTCGCTGCGCGCCGGCCTTGCCTCCTCGGCCGAAGTCGACGAACGCCACGTCCAGAAGCAGCTCGGCCACGCCTCCGCCGAAATGACCCGCCGCTACCAGCGCCGCCGCGACAGGTTCCGCGTCAACCTCACCAAGGCTGCCGGGCTGTAGAGGCTCGCAAACGGCCGGCCGGAGAACGGGGGGTAAAACCTGCATGACGCTATCCGGCATTCCCGACGCTGTCCCTATTGCCGTTCGCCCGCAGCAGGGCCATGAGCATCGGGCCTAGGGAAAATTCGCCGCGCGCGGCTTTTCGCGTCAGATCGCGCAGATAGCCGCCCGGCGAGCTGATGTGCCCTGCCCTTTCGAGGATGCAGGCGATGGCGACCGCGGCATTTTCAGGCCCCATGACCTCGCAGGCTTCCTGATAAGCCGAGGGACTGACCCCCAGCATCGAGCGGACCACCACCGCGGCCGTCATCAGGTCCCGCCAGTGCGAAATGGCACCGTCCGGGCCATACATCGCGATATCCGGGCATGCCCGCAGCACCATGCCCAAGGGGAACGCCTTCAGCGGCTCATGCCGACGTTCGTTCTGGATCGCCGGCTTCGCGCCCTGCTCGTTTTCTGAGCGAGGTTCAAGTTCATTGCTGGATTCGGGGTTTGAATTCTGTTTGTGCTGACGCCATTCGGCATCATTGGCGTCGCTTTTTTGAGAAAGAAGCAAATCTTCCAGCATGTTGGAGATTTCCTCCTGCAACAGGGAAAGCTCGTCGAGGCAGCCTGCGAGATCGGACGGCGTCTTTGCCGTACGAAGGCGGGCGACGGCCGCAAGATACTGGTCCTCCACGAACGCCCAGTCGCCCCCGGCGCCCTCTTCCATGGCGGCGGAGATGAGCTTGCGGATGTTGCGGCGGGTAATGGTGATCCGCTCCCGGACGATCTTCAGCCGGCGTCGCTCCTCGGCGACCTCCTGTGCCATCTGTGCCAGCTCCTCGGCGCGGGCAAGCAATGGCGCGAGATTGAAGCCGTAGGCCGTCTCGATCGCCCCGTCCCTGCCCTTGCGGGCGTAGCGCTTGCCGTTCGGGCTGTCCTGGCGATGGATGAGGCCCGCCTGGACGAGGAGCGCCAGATTCTCACGGAGCGTCGTGCCGGCAATGCCGTTCGCCCGGGCCGAGAGCTGCGCGTTGGATGGAAAGACGACGAGGTTGTCGCCCTCCTTCAATTCCACCTCGGGGTGGAAGGAGAGAAGCGCGTTGAGAACGGCAAGCGCACGGTCCCGCACGCCAAGCAGCGTGCGCGCGTCGCAGGCGTCCCGATAGATCTTCCACTTGTCCGCGGATTTCCCGCTCCTGATATTGGCCGTCTCGAACTGGCCTTTCACCAGCGCAAGCGTCATCGGCCGCCGCCCGAAGGGCGTCGTCACATGTCCACTCTGCATCTTTCTTCACCTTCCAGAAGGCAAAAGAAATCCGCTCACCAAATTCGGTGCCAAAGACTCTTGACTGTGATTCGTGGAAATGCGATTCTCGGAGTGCTTAGATCTGAGAGAGGCTTCCACGTGGGCAACCGCTTGGGGGCCTTTTTCTTTTGCTGTTCAGTCTCCCCTGTTTTCTTCGTCCAGGAACTGCGCATAGAGCGCATCCAGATTGCGTGATAGAAAATCGCCGAAACGCACGGCGTTCTTCGCCTTCATCGAAAGCGAGAAAACCTTCCCGCTGTTCTTGATCTCCGCGACGACCGCGCGGTCCTGCGGCTCCCATTTCGCCTTGCCCGCCGCCGGCTCCGTCTTCTTCACGGTGCGCGCGGAGGTATTGAGCGCGCCGTACAGCGACAGGAAGCGCTCGTCCGAAGGCAGGTCGCGGAAGCCGGGCGCACCGGCGAGCTCGCGCGCCTTGCCGAGGCCGGAAGCCTTGCCGACCAGCAGCGACAGCTCCACCCAGCGCTCGCGCCCGATGCCGGGCGTCTCGCCGATGGCGTGGATGACGTCGGCGGGGATGCGCTCGGTCACCGACATCATCTTCGAGACGGCGGCCGCATTGGCGGCAAGCGCCGCCGAGATCACCTCGCGGTCGTAGCCGAGATCGTCGAGCCGGCGCGCAAAGAGCGCCCGTTCGATAAACGTCAGGTTGGCGCGGGCGGAATTCTCCTGCCCCTGGGCGATGACGTGGGTACGGTCGTCGATCGTCTTGACGACGGCCTTCACCTTGCGGCCGAGCTCGCGCGCGGCCCGAAGGCGGCGATGGCCGAAGACTACCTGGTAGCGCCCGGCAAGGCTTGCATGGGGACGCACGAGAATGGGGGTATCCTGGCCGCGGCTGCGGATCGCCTCGACGAGTTCGCGGAAATCGTCATTGTCCTGCGCCAGGCGGTCCTGCACGAAGGAATCGTCGATGAGATCGGGATCGAACTCGACGACCGCCTCCCCCTCTAGGAAGCGGTCGGCCTGCCTGGCGAGCTCGTCCAGCGAGCGGACGAGCGACTTGCCCGCCCCGCGCATCGGATAGGACGAGGGGCTCGCCGTGTCGTCCGTCAGAGTGGCTAAGCCCTCGAGAAGATTCTTCCGCGCCATTCCTTCATTCTCCGATAGGCTTCAGCCTATTGTTTTTCCTTCATTAAACGTCATTTTTGTCAGCCGACAAATCAACGTCCCCATGCCCGGTGGATGAGATCGGCGATCTCGCCGTTCACCGCGTCCAGCGATTCCAGCGCCCGGTCGTAGGTCGCGCGGTTCATCGACGCGCGCTCGACCTCGTACAAGGTCTGCTTGGTGATGCCGGCATCTGAAACGGCCGTCGACTTCACCATCTGGTTCTTCAGCATGAATTCGTGGAACATCGTCGACATGAAGCCGACCATCTGCGCCTGCGGCACGTCCGTGGGCTCGTAGCGCGTGATGAGGTAGCGGTACCAGGAAAGATTGACTTCTGCGCCCGCCGAGCGGATCGGCTTGAGGATGCCGCCGAGCATGAGCAGAAACTGACCCATCGACATGACGTCCAGCATCTGCGGATGGATCGTGATGAGAACGCTCGTCGCGGCCGTCAGCGCGGTCAGCGTCAGGTAGCCGAGCTGCGGCGGGCAGTCGATCACCACCACGTCGTAGCGGTCGTCCACATCGGCCAGCGCCCGCGAGATGCGGGTAAAGAAGGTGCGTCCCTCGTTGGACGACTTGTCGGCCATGGCGAGCGGGGTGTCGTATTCATATTCCTGTAGGTCGAGATTGGCCGGAACGATATCCAGCCCCGGGAAGTTCGTCGGCCGGATGATATCGGCCAGCGGCTTGCGCTCGCCGTCGTAGCGGATGGCATCGTAGATCGAGGCGACCTGATCCAGTTCCGGCTGGAAGCCGTGGAGGGAGGAGAGGGACGCCTGTGGGTCGAGGTCGACCGCAAGCACGCGATGCCCCGTGAGGGCGAGGTACTGCGCCAGATGCGCCGCGGTCGTCGTCTTGCCGGAGCCGCCCTTGAAATTGACGACGGCGACGACCTGCAGCTTCTCGCCGCTGCGCCGATGGGGCACATACATGCGGCTTTCCGAACGGCCATGCGCATCGAGGTACTGGCGCAGCTCCAGCATCTGCTCGGCGGTGTAGGACCGGCGGCCGGAGGAGGAGGTCTGCGGGGAGGGGCCCTTGCCGTCGAGATGCAGCTTCTTCAGCGTGCTCTGCGACACCCCGACATAGGCGGCGACCTCCGCCAGCGAGAACGACCGCAGGGTCTTCCTCGCATTGGGCGGGAACCGCTGCACGCTGAGCAGATGCAGCTTCTTCGAGATCAGATCGCCCTGTTCGAGGATCTGGTCTTCGAAGTTCATCGGAGCATGCAGCGAAGCGCTCGGATTAGCGTTCATGAACGGTCATTCTCTCAGATAACGATTTTCGGCCGTAAAGAGCCCAATAAGCGTGATTATGAGCGATTCTCTAGGGGGGGCAAGTGGTTTAGGTGGAGGCATCCACCGCTCTTTGCCGTGCCTTGCTCCCGGCGGACGCTAATGCCTTGCCGATACTCTCCTTTCCGCAGCAAGAGAGGGATGCAGCGGGAGGGTGCAAAAGGGGCACCTTCAGTCTTTCCGACGGCCCGAACGGATAGAAAGCAAGGACTTTCGTGCGAATCGATGCGGCCCGCCACCGGATGATCTTCCTGCCGGAGACGAAAGCAAGGCCGGGCGCCGGAAATCGGGGGAGGGGCTTGCACTACATGGCAAGCTCGTGTGCGATGGGCGAAGAAACAGCACATCGACGGGCCGCATGCCATGCCGCTTCAAAACCGCGTGACACCCTTCGGAGATATCCTTGCCATAGAGCAGCGGGGCCTCTTCACCGGCAATCGCGGCATCATCCACGATCCGGCGACGAAGACCCTTCTGGCCCGCCGGTGGACGAGCAAGGCCTGGATCGTCTGCGCCTGCGAATATAAGGGGCAGCGGCGCACCGTGATGGGCGGGCGGAGCTGGACGGAGCTGTTCTTCCTCGACGAAGCCGTCGCGCTTGCCGCGGGCCACCGCCCCTGCTTCTTCTGCCGGAGGCAGGAGGCAGAACGGTTCCGTGCCTGCTGGGCGGCGGAAAGCGGCAGGGCTCCGCCGCGAGCGAGCGAGATGGATACAGTCCTCCACCGGGAGCGCCTTGAGGGCGGCCGCAAGCGCCTGCACCCCATTCCAGCCCCGCTTGCGGCGCTTCCGGATGGCACGGTGGTCAGTGTCGGCGCGGAAGCCTTCACGCTCCGGGCCGGCCTCGCCCATCGCTGGACACGAGAAGGATACACGCCGGCACAGCGCCTTCAGAAAGCCGAGCGGCTGGTCACACCGCCGTCGACGCTGCGCGCGCTCCAGGCGGGGTATCGACCCGTCCTGCATCCGTCCACCGCGTGATCGCCTGGAAAGCGCCTATGGCTGGCTGTAGGCGCCGCCGGCGCCGCTGATCGCGGCGAGGAAGCTCGCAAGGCCCGCCGAGCGGAGCGGCAGATAGGGCTTTGCCTGCTGGCGGCAAAGCCGCTTCACCAAGCCCACCGCCGTATGGCTGATATGGTCGACGGGGAAAAGGACCGTCGCCGCCTGCCCCACGAGCGCGGGCAGCATCGTCGTGCTGTCCTCCATGCCGCCGTCATGCAGCAGGAGCTCGACATTGCGGCTTTCGGCATAGGCGCGCAGGTGATCGAAGAGATTGCGCCGCCCGCCGACATAGAGAACCGGGCCGGCCGGGGAGGGCGGCGCCACGCCCCTGCCCGCCTGGAGCTGCGCGGCGACCGCCGCCTCCAGCGCCTCGTTCTCCCGCAGGATCGAATGGGACAGATCCTGCAACTGCTCGAGTTCGCGCTGCAAGGCGTGGCCGCGTTCCTCCGCCTCGGCAATGCGATGGGCGAGGGCGTCGGCACGGGCGGCTCCGGCATCCTCTTCAGCGTAACGCCTGCGCTCCCCTGCCCGCGTCGAGCGGCCGGCGGCGATGGCGCTTGCCCGCGCACGCGTGATCCATTCCTCGAGCTCGCCAACGCGCTGCTGCAGCCCGGTGCGCTCCGCGGCTGCGGCCTTGAGGCGTGCCTGCTGCCGGCGGCTCCTGTCCTTCTCCGCCTCCAACTCCCTTTCCAGCCGGGTCAGCCGTGCGATGTCGAGGCGGCTGGCGCTGCCGACGAGGTGCGAGAGCATGTGGACTTCGCCGAATATCTCGCGGACGAGAGCCGGCGGGCTCGCCGGATGGCTCATCAGCGCCCAGTAGGGGCCGGCGATATCGCCGCGGTCGAAACTCTCCCGCCAGATCGCGCGAAGCGCCTCCTCGCCCGCCTGCCGCGGAAGGCGCCGGATGCTGTTCTCATGGCGCCTGTCGAGTGCCTTGTTGAGAAGCCGGGCGGCCTGGTCGCGCTGACCGGCGAGGCGCACGCCCCGGCCGTGCAAGGCGTGATCCGTCGCCGTGCGCGCGTCCTCCTGCCCGGCCCGGATCAGCAATTGGCGCAACTCGCCGGTGGTCAGGCAGGTGCCGATGATCGAGCAATGGAACGTCGATGGGATTCCCCAGGTGCGCAACCGCTGCGCACCGGATTTCGCCGCACCGTCTTCCGGCAGGGCCGGGAAGGGCAGGGGCACGGCGAGGGCTGGAGAACGGGGCGGTACGAGGGGGGGCAGGGTCGGCATGCTTATCCCATTCGTTATATTTAATTGAATATAACGAATGGGATGACGACTCCACAAGAAAAATCGGCGCGCCGTGGACGCACCGCTTTTCCAATCCGGGGAAGGGGAGGGGACCGGATTTGCCGCAGCCTCAGGAAGCGGCCGCAGCCGCGGCATCCAGCGCCTTCTGCCGGTCGGCATAGATGCGGGCGAGCCAGGCGCAGACCATGAGCTGGATCTGGTGGAAGAGCATCAGCGGCAGCACGATCACGCCGATCGGCTGCCCGGCGAAGATGACGCTCGCCATCGGCACGCCGCTCGCAAGGCTCTTCTTCGAGCCGCAGAAGACGGCGGTAATGCAATCCTCCCGGCTGAAACCGAGAAGGCGTCCGCCGATGCTCGTGATGACCAGAACCGCGGCGAGCAGCAGGCAGTCGACGAGGACGATGAGTGCAAGGTCCTGCAATGCGAGCCGGTGCCAGATGCCCTCCGTGACGGCCTCGGAGAAGGCGAGATAGACGACCATGAGGATGGAGCCGCGGTCGAAGGGCATCAGCAGCTTCTTGCGGGCGCGCACCCAGTTGCCGATGAACGGCTGGAGCGCCTGCCCGAGCACGAAGGGCAGGAAGAGTTGCAGCATGATCTTCCAGATCATGTCGAACGAGATGCCCGCCTGTCCGCCCGTCGAGAAGAAGAGCGCCATCAGCGCCGGCGTCAGGAAGATGCCGAGGATATTGGAGGTCGAGGCGGCGCAGATCGCGGCCGGCACGTTGCCGCCCGCAATGGAGGTAAAGGCGATGGACGACTGCACCGTCGACGGCAGGACGCACAGGAAGAGAAGGCCCATATAGACCGGCTGGTCGATGAGCCAGGGCGAGAAGACGCCGAGCCCGAGGCCGAGCAGGGGAAAGAGGCCGAACGTCGCCACGAGGATGAAGAGCTGGAGGCGCCAGTGCAGCACGCCCGCGATCACCACGTCGGTGGAGAGCCGCGCGCCGTGCAGGAAGAAGAGGAGGGCGATCGCGAGATTGGTGGCAACGCCGAACCATTCCGCCGGCCCGCCGGAAATCGGCAGAAGGGAGGCAAGCAGCACGGTCCCGAGAAGGAGGAGGGTGAAGGTATCGGGCAGGAGGCGTTTCATGAGGCTCGATCAGCAGGTCTCGACAGGCCCTGCAATCTAGCTATCCTGTTTCACGATGCAAACGATAACACTTATCGGGAATTGCGATATGCTCGACCTCGTGCAGTTGCGCAGCTTCGTCATGGTGGCGCAGACGAGAAGCTTCACCCTGTCGGCCGAGCGGCTCAGCCTCGGCCAGTCGACTGTCAGCCAGCACATCCAGCGGCTGGAACGCGCCCTCCGGCGCCGGCTCATCGATCGCGATACCCACGCCGTCCGGCTGACGGCCGATGGCGAGGCGCTGCTGCCCCACGCCCGCCAGCTTCTCTCGCTGGAACGGCAGGCCGTCGCCCATTTCGACGGGGAGGGGCCGCGCGGCACCTTCCGGCTCGGCATTTCGGAAGACCTCGTCAGCGGGCAATTGCCGGGCCTTCTGGAGGACTTCATCGCCGACTATCCCTCCGTCGACCTCCAGCTCTCCGTGGCGCTCTCCAAGACGCTGGCCGAGATGCAGGATCGCGGCGAACTCGATCTCGTGATGGCCAAGCGTCGCATCGGCGAGCAGCGCGGCCAGGCCATCGTCCGCGAGCCGCTCGTCTGGCTGGCGAGCGATCCGGACGCCATGCTCGCCAAGCCGGCGCTTCCGCTGATCGTCTTTCCGCCGCCGAGCCTTACCCGCCTCCTTTTGATGGAAGCGCTGGAGCGCAGCGGAACGCCCTGGCGCATCGTCTGCTCCTGCCAGAGCCTCAGCGGGCTCACCGCGGCGGCGCGCGCGGGCATGGGCGTCCTCGTCCAGCCGCGCAGCCTCGCCCCGGCGGGCCTGCGCGAAATCCCCCCGCCGGCCCTGCCGCCGCTGGAGGATGTGGAATTCGTCCTCGTGACCGCGCTTTCCGCGGACCAGGCCACCGTCTCGGCCTTCGCCCGCAAGGTGCGCGAGCGTTTCGGCAAGGGTTTTGCCGGCGTGACGCGGTCCTGACATGCATCAAGGGTGCCGGGCGCGTCATGCGCGCTGAATCCGCGCCGTCCTTTCCGGCTGAGCCGGAAAAAGAAAACGCCGCGCGATCCTGCGACCGCGCGGCGCTTCAATCCCGGGAAGACGGCTTCAGAGCAGACCGGCGGCCGTCATCAGTTCCACGACCTTCTTGCTGTCGAGCGTCGAGGCCTCGACCTTCGGCGCGTCGAGCTCCTTCAGCGGAACCAGCTTGGGGTTGGATTCGCCGGCAACGGCATATTCGAAGGAATCGCCGTCCTTGAGGATGGACTGCCCGCCCTTGCCGGTGACCCACTTGAGGAAGGCCTGCGCCTCCTTCGGGTGCTTGGTGCTCTTGAGCACCGCGCCGCCGGAAATGCTGACGAAGGCGCCCGGATCCTGGTTCCTGAAATAGTGCAGCGCGACGTTGTTGCTGTTCTCGCCGGTCTTCGCCTGGTCGCCGAACCAGTAGTAGTGATAGATGACCGCGCCTTCGATCTCGCCGGCATTGACCGCCTTCATGGCGACGCTGTTGCCCTTGTAGGGCGTCGCGCCTTCCTTCAGCGCCGCAAGCCAGGACGTCGTCGTCTCCTCGCCCTTGAGCTGCAGCAGGGCGCCGACGATCGCCTGGAAATCCGCGCCGGCGGGCGCAGCGCCCCAGCGGCCCTTCCAGGCGGGATCGGCAAGGTCGAGCAGCGACTTCGGCAGCTTGTCCTCGGTCAGCTTCGTCTTGTCATAGGCAAAGACCGTCGAGCGGGCGGCGATGCCCGTCCACATGCCGTCGGCCGGGCGGTACTCGGCCGGGACCTGGTCGAGCGTTTCCTTGTCGACCGGCGCAAAGCGCCCGGCATTGTCGAGCAGGACCATGGCCGGGGAATTTTCCGTGAGGAACACGTCGGCGGGCGTCAGGTCGCCCTCCTGAAGGAGAAGGTTGGCGATCTGCATGTCGCTGCCCTTGCGCACCGTGACCTTGATGCCCGTCTCCTTGGTGAACGCCTCGATCCACGCGTTGCCGAGCCCTTCGTGCTGGGCATTGTAAACGACGATCCCCTCGGAATCCTCGGCCGCGGCGCCGGAGGCGGCCGTCATCAGCAACGACAGCGCCGTCAGCGCGGTCCGGATCGATCTGTTCATACTGCTCTCCTTTTCAAGACGGATGCCGGCCTTTTCCCACCGGCGCCGCGATACTGGCATAAAAACCTGAAAATGACATTCAACTTATTGCGAGAAGAAGATCCGGCAGGCCGCCGGCTCGGGAAATTTGCGAAGGCCTCGTCGCCCGCCGGCCTGCCGCATTACAAACCATTGCGTTTTAGTCAAGAAATCCTTAGGGCAGGGGGCTGGCGTCGCACAAGACGCAAATGGTCTTCTCTTTCAGGCATGAGGGCATGGGCCTGTTGCAGGAAAATACGGCAGAGGCACTCGATACGGCGTGGCCCGCGGCGCAGCGACGGCAGGACGCCCGCGTGCCGCATGCGCCCATGGTGGTGCTGGCAGCGCTGGTGGCGCTGTTCAGCCTCGTTCCCCTCGGCTTCATCGGCTGGATGACCTACGATGTCGGCTGGGAGACGGTGAAGACCCTCGTCTTCCGTCCCCGCGTCGGCGAACTGGTCCTCAACACCGTCTATCTCGAACTGATCGCCATTCCGCTGTCCATCGTCGTCGCGGTCGCCACGGCCTTCCTGACGGAGCGCTCGGACATTCCCTTCGCCCGCCTGTGGGCGTGGCTGGCGGTCACGCCGCTCGCGGTGCCCGCCTTCGTGCACAGCTATGCCTGGGTCAGCCTGATCCCCAGCATGCACGGGCTTGCAAGCGGCGTCTTCGTTGCGGTGCTCGCCTATTATCCGTTCCTCTACCTGCCCGTCGCCGCCACGCTGCGCCGCCTCGATCCGGCGGTGGAGGATGCCGCGGCCTCGCTCGGCCTTGCGCCCGCCGCCGTGTTCTTCCGCGTGGTGCTGCCGCAATTGCGCATTCCCCTTTGCGGCGGCTCGCTGCTGATCGGCCTGCATCTTCTTTCCGAATACGGCCTCTTCGCCATGATCCGGTTCGACACGCTGGCGACGGCCATCGTCGACCAGTTCCAGTCCTCCTACAACAGCCCGGCCGCCAACATGATCGGCGGCGTGCTGGTCGCGTGCTGCCTCTTCCTGCTGGCGCTCGAAGTGCTTTTGCGCGGCAACGAGCGCTATGCGCGCGTCGGCACCGGCACGGCGCGGCCGGCCGACCGGCAGAAGCTCGGCCGCTTCCGCCTGCCCGCCCTGCTGCTCCCCGCGGCGATGGCAGCGCTGACCCTCGGCGTGCCGCTGATCACGCTCGGCCGCTGGCTCTGGCTGGGGGGCCTTGCCATCTGGGACGGCGCGGTGACGGGCGCGGTGGTGCAGACCCTCGTGCTCGCCCTTGCCGGCGGAGTGCTGACGACGATTGCCGCCGTGCCGATGGCCTGGCTGTCGGTGCGCGCGCCGGGCCGGCTGCAACGGCTGCTCGAAGCCTGCCACTACTATGTCGGCTCGCTGCCGGGCGTCGTGGTGGCGCTGGCGCTGGTGTCGATCACCGTGCGCTTCCTGCTGCCGCTCTACCAGACCTTCGCCATGCTGCTTGCCGGCTATGTGCTCATGTTCCTGCCGCGCGCGCTGGTCGGCCTTCGCGCCAGCATCGCGCAGGCGCCCGTCGAGCTGGAGCGGGCGGCGATGGCGCTCGGGCGCACGCCCGGGCAGGCCCTGCGGCAGGTCACCCTGCGGCTCGCCGCGCCGGGCGCTGCGGCCGGCGTCGCGCTCGTCGCGCTCGGCATCACCAACGAGCTGACGGCGACGCTGATGCTCGCGCCGAACGGGGTGGAAACGCTCGCCACCCGCTTCTGGTCGCTGACCAGCGAGATCGACTACGTCGCCGCCGCGCCCTATGCGGTGATGATGGTGGCGCTGTCGCTGCCGCTCACCCTTCTTCTCCATGCCCAATCGAAACGGACGGCCGGTCAATGACGCTGCTCGACCTCGAAGACATCTCCAAGCGCTACGGCACGGTGCAGGCGCTCGACGGCGTCAGCTTCGCCGTCGGCGCGGGCAGCCGCGCGGCGGTGGTCGGCCCTTCCGGCTCGGGCAAGACGACGCTGCTGCGCATCATCGCCGGCTTCGAGTTTCCCGACAGCGGCCGCGTGCGCTTCGACGGCGCGCTGCTGGCAAACGGGCCGGCGGGCGTCCCCGCGCACCGGCGCGGCATCGGCATCGTCTCGCAGGACGGCGCGCTCTTTCCCCACCTCAGCGTTGCCGACAACATCGCCTTCGGCTTCGAGCGCGGTGCACTGGACCGGGCAAGACGCGTCGCCGAGCTTCTCGAAATGGTGGAGCTGGAAGACGCCATGGCGACGCGCCGGCCGCACCAGCTTTCCGGCGGGCAGCAACAGCGCGTGGCGCTTGCCCGCGCGCTCGGCCGCCGGCCGCGCCTGATGCTGCTCGACGAGCCCTTCTCGGCGCTCGACACGGGCCTTCGGGAAAACATGCGCAAGGCCGTCTCGCGCGTGCTCCAGGCGGCCGGCATCACGGCGATCCTCGTCACCCACGATCAGTCCGAGGCGCTTTCCTTCGCCGACCAGGTGGCGGTGCTGCGCGAGGGCCGGCTGGTGCAGGCGGGCTCACCGCAGACGCTCTACCATCATCCGCGCGACCGCGAGACGGCGCTGTTCCTCGGCGATGCGGTGCTGCTGCCCGCCTTCATCCGCGACGGCGTCGCCGACTGCGCGCTGGGACATGTGGCGGTGGAGGGGGATCATGCCGGCAAGGCGGAAATCATGCTCCGGCCCGAACAGATCCGCGTCATCGCCGACAGCGCCTCGCCGCGGAACGGCGGGCGCGTGGTGGACGTGCAGTTCGGCGGCGCCGTCTGCACGGTGGCGGTGGCGCTCGCCGACGTCGCCCTGCCGCCGATCCTCATCAAGACGTCCAGCGTCGCCCTGCCGGCGCCGGGCGACCTGGTGCGCCTCGATGTGGCAGGCAGGGCGCATGTCTTCGCCTGACGGCCGCCGTCAGGCGGCCGCACCCGGCAGGTAGGGCATGACCTCCATCGCGCCGCGATAGATCATGTCGAGCGCGACATAGAGGATGATCGCAAGGCCGACATAGGCGATCCAGCGGTGCTTGCTGAGCAGGCGCGCGATGAAGTTGGCCGCAATGCCCATCAGCGCGATGGAAAGCACAAGGCCGAGGATCAGCACGCTCGGATGCTCGCGCGCGGCGCCCGCGACGGCAAGCACGTTGTCGAGCGACATGGAGACGTCGGCGACGACGATCTGGGTTGCGGCCTGGAAGAAGGTCTTCTTCGGCGCGTTCTCGACATCGACGCCGCTCTCGTCCTCATGGCCGGTGGCCCGCAGCTCGCGCCACATCTTCCAGCACACCCACAGGAGCAACAGGCCGCCGGCGAGCAAGAGGCCGATGATGGCGAGGAGATGCACGGCGACCGTGGCGAAGAGGATACGCAGCACGGTAGCGGCGATGATGCCGACGAAGATCGCCTTCTTGCGCTGCGCGGGATCGAGCCCCGCGGCGGCGAGGCCAATGACCACCGCATTGTCCCCCGCAAGGACCAGGTCGATCGCAATCACCTGCAGGAGCGCCGTCAGGCCGGCCGCTGTCAGAATTTCCATGATGTCCCACCTTCGCTATGCTGTCTGCCGGCGCCGCGCGTCGCGGCCCGAATACTCTCCGCCAGAATGACCCGCCGGACGCGGCAACACGCCGCCATCCCGGCCTTTCGACCAGTACAGCGTCCGCTTTGCCTTTTGCAAGGCCGCGCTGCACTTCTTCAGGCGGTTCGGCGGAATCCTTCGCTGGCGGCCAGCAGGCCGCGCGTATAGTCCTGCGTCACCCGGCGCGCGGCAAGGTCGGCGGCGGTCAATTGCTCGACCGCCCGCCCGTTCTGCATGACCATCAGCCGGTCGCACATATGGGTGACGACGGCAAGGTCGTGGCTGACCATGACGAAGGTGAGCCCGCGCGCCGCGCGGAGCTGTTCGAGCAGGTTCAGCACCTCCGCCTGCACCGAGGCGTCGAGCGCCGAGGTCGGCTCGTCGAGGAGAAGGATGGACGGCTCGAGGATCAGCGCGCGGGCGATCGCCACGCGCTGGCGCTGGCCGCCGGAGAGCTGGTGCGAATAGCGAAAGCGGAAGCCCGCGCCGAGGCCCACCTCGTCGAGCGCGCGCACGATGCGGCTTTCCGTATCGTCGAAGCCGTGGATGGCCAGCGGCTCCAGCAGCAGCCGGTCGACCGTCTGGCGCGGATGCAGCGAACCGTAGGGGTCCTGGAACACCATCTGCACCGTGCGGTAGAAGGCCTTGTCGCGCCTGTCGCCCAGCACCTTGCCGCCAATCGCGATAGTGCCGCCGGTAACGGGCGCGAGCCCCGCCACAGCGCGAAGCAGGGTCGACTTGCCCGAGCCGGATTCCCCGACGAGGCCGAAGGATTCGCCCGGCGCGACGGAGAGGCTGACATCCTCCACCGCGACGAAATCGTCGAAGGCGACGCGAAGGCCGTCGATGGCGAGAGCCGGCGTCATTCTTTCCACTCCGCTTTGCGTTCGAGCACGGGCAGGGGATGCCGGTCCGCGCCGATTTCGGGCATGCAGTTGAGAAGGCCCCGCGTATAGGGATGCTCGGCCTCGGCGAGGCGTGCGGCCGGCAGTTCCTCGACGATGCGGCCGGCATACATGACGATGACACGGTCGCAGAAGGAGGAGACGAGGCGCAGGTCGTGCGAGATGAAGATGAGGCCCATGCCGCGCTCGGCCACCAGCCGGTTGAGGATGGCGAGCACTTCGAGCTGCACCGTCACGTCGAGGGCCGAGGTCGGCTCGTCGGCGATCAGGAGCTCGGGGCCGGCGACCAGCATCATGGCGATCATCGCGCGCTGGCCCATGCCGCCGGAAACCTCGTGCGGGTAGAGGTCGAAGACGCGCTCGGGATCGCGGATCTGCACGGCGGCGAGCATGTCGAGCGCGCGCCTGCGGGCCTCCGCCTTGCTCACCGGCTCATGCGCGCGCAAGGTCTCGACGATCTGCCGGCCGATGGTCATCACCGGGTTCAGCGAATATTTCGGGTCCTGCAGCACCATGGCGATGCGCTTGCCGCGCAGCGCCCGCCGCTCGGCCTTCGAGGCCTTCAGGAGGTCGATGCCGTTGAAATCGAGCCGCCTGGCCTCGATCACGCCGTGCTCGGGCGTCAGGCCCATGATGGCGCGGCCGGTCTGCGACTTGCCGGAGCCGCTCTCGCCGACGATGCCGAGGCGTTCGCGGCCGAGTGTGAAGGAAACGCCGCGCACCGCCTCGATGACGCCGGTGCGGGTGGGGAAGGTGACGCGCAGGTCCTCGACGGTCAGAAGCGCGCTCACTGGCCGCTTCCCCGCGGATCGAGCGCATCGCGCAGCCCGTCACCGAGCAGGTTGAAGCCGAGGCTGACGATGAGGATGGCAAAGCCCGGCATGGCGGCGACCCACCACTGGTCGAGGATGAAGCGGCGGCCGGAGGCGATCATCGCGCCCCATTCGGGCAGCGGCGGCTGCGCGCCGAGGCCGAGGAAACCGAGGCCGGCGGCCGTGAGGATGATGCCGGCCATGTCGAGCGTCACGCGCACGATGAGCGAGGAGATGCAGAGCGGCATGATATGGCGCAGCACGATACGCCAGGGGGAGGCGCCCATCAGCCGCACGGCGAGGATGTAGTCGGAATTGCGCACGGTCAGCGTCTCGGCCCGCGCGATGCGCGCATAGGGCGGCCATGAGGTGATGGCGATGGCGATGATGGCATTGCCGATGCCGGGGCCGAGCGCGGCGACGAAGGCGAGCGCCAGCACGAGCTTGGGAAAGGCGAGGAAGATATCGGTGACGCGCATCAGCACCGCATCCACCCAGCCGCCCGCATAGCCGGCGACCGTGCCGACGAGAAGGCCGATGGGCGCGGCGATGACCGCCACCAGCACGACCACCTGGAGCGTGAGGCGCGAGCCGTAGATGAGGCGCGAGAGGATGTCGCGGCCCTGGTCGTCCGTGCCGAGCCAGTGGCCCGGCCCCGGCGTCATCAGGCGCGCATTGGCAAGGTCGCCGACATAGGGCGAATGCGGCGCAAGCACGGGCGCGAAGACGGCAAGGACGATCAGCCCGAGAATGATCGCAAGGCCGATGACGGCGAGCCGGTTGGCGGTGAAGCGCCGCCAGGCGACATAGGCGCGGCCGAGCCGGGCCTGCAGGCGCGATTGCGGCCGGTCGGTCAGGAGCCATTCGCGGCGGGTCATGGCGGTCTCGCTCATCGTGTCCTCGTCCTCGGGTCGAGCATGCGGTAGAGCACGTCGGAAAGCAGGTTGATGGCGATGAAGACGGAACCGATGACGATGGTGCCGCCGAGCACCGCGTTCATGTCGGCGTTTTGCAGGGAATTTGTGATGTAGAGGCCGAGGCCCGGCCAGGCGAAGACGGTCTCCGTCAGCACCGAGCCCTCCAGCAGGCCCGCATAGGAAAGCGCGATCACCGTGACGAGCGGCACGGCGGCATTGCGCAGCGCATGGCCCCAGATGATGCGGGTTTCCGAAAGCCCCTTGGCGCGCGCCGCGACGATATATTCCTGCCCCAGCTCGTTCAGCATGAAGGAGCGCGTCATGCGGCTGACATAGGCCATGGAGAAATAGCCGAGCAGCGAGGCCGGCAGGATGATGTGCGAGAGGACGTCGCGGAAGACGGCCCAGTCGCGGGAAAGGATCGCATCGAGGAGATAGAAGCCGGTGATCGGCGTGAAGGTGTATTCGAACACCACGTCGATGCGGCCGGGGCCGGAGGTCCAGCCGAGGCGGGCATAGAAGACGAGAAGCGCCAGAAGCCCGAGCCAGAAGATCGGCACCGAATAGCCGATGAGACCGACGATGCGCACCATCTGGTCGGCGACGCTGCCGCGCTTGACGGCCGCCAGGACGCCGAGCGGAATGCCGATCACCGCGCCGATGACCGTGCCGACCGTCGCAAGCTCCATGGTCGCGGGGAAGACGCGGCGGATATCGGTCATCACCGGGTTGGTGGTGAGCACGGACGTGCCGAAATTGCCCTGAAGCACGCCTTTCAGGTAGAGCCAGAACTGCTGGTAGTAGGGCAGGTCCAGCCCCATCTCCAGCCGCACGCGCTCGACGACACGCGCCGGCGCGCGGTCGCCGACGATCGCCAGCACCGGGTCGATCGGCACGACGCGGCCGATGAAGAAGGTGACGGCAACGAGGCCGAGATAGGTGGTGGCGACGACCAGCAGGAAGCCGGCCACCGCCTTCAGCCTCGCCCGGGCGCGCCGGTTCGCGCGCCCTGCCGGCCTTTGCGTTTCACTCATGCTCAAGGAGCGGATCCTTCAGGTCAGTCCTTGGAGATGGGCGCGAGCGGGTTCGAATCGAAGCTCGGCCCCAGCTTGTAGCCCTTGACGTTGCCGCGCACGCCCGCAACCTCGATCTGCTGGTAGAGCATGACGAAGGGGCTGGTTTCGAGCGCTTCCTGCTGGAGCTTCTTGTAAAGCTCGGCACGCTTGTCGGAATCGCGCTCGAGGAGGGCGGCCTTGACCTGCTCCGTCAGCTCCGGAATGTCCCAGGCATTGCGCCAGGCGAGCGTCTTGAGGGAGGCGTCGTCGCCGTTGTCCGGGTTCGAGGTGAAGGCTTCCGCGTTCGAGTTCGGGTCCCAGTAGTCCATGCCCCACTGGCCGATATAGAGGTCGTGGTTGCGGGCGCGGTACTTGGTGAGCGTCTGCTTGCCGTCGCCGGGGATGATCTCGATCTTCACGCCGGCCTGCGCGGCGGTCTGCTGGAAGGATTCGGCAATGCCGGTCACGGGCTGCGTGTTGCGCACGTCGAAGGTCACGGAGAAGCCGTCCTTGAGGCCCGCCTTTTCCAGCAGCTCCTTCGCCTTGGCGACGTCGAACTTGTAGGGGTTCTCCTCCAGCGCGCCGAGCACGCCCTTGGCCTGGTAGGTCTGGCGGACCTCGCCGACGCCCTTGAGCAGGGTGGAGCCGATCGCGTCGTAGTCGACGAGGTATTTGAAGGCCTCGCGCACCTCGGGCTTGGCGAGCTTCTCGTTCTTCTGGTTGAGGCTGATGTAATAGACCGTGCCCTTGGCCGCGCTGGCGGTCGTCAGGTCCGGGTTCTTGGAAACGGCCTCCAGATCGCCCGGTTCCAGGTTACGGGCGACGTCGACGTCGCCGGCTTCCAGCATCAGGCGCTGGGTCGCGCTTTCCTTGACGTGGCGGTAGATGACGCGGGCGAGCGCCGGCTTGTCGCCGTAGTAGTTCTCGTTGCGCTCCATGACGACGATCTCGTTGGCGCGCCAGTCGCGGATCGAGAACGGGCCGGAGCCGGCATAGTGGGTCTTCATCCACGCATAGCCGAAATCGGTGTCGTACTTGTATTCGTCGTTCGGCGTGGTGGCCTCGGCGTGCTCCATCACCAGCTTCTTGTCGAGCACGGCGCCGACCGTGGCGGTGAGGCAGTTGAGCACGAAGCTCGGCGCATAGGCCTTGTCGACGGTGAAGACGAAGGTGGTGTCGTCCACGGCCTTGGCCTTTTCCGCGACGTTGTCGCCCGTCAGGCCGAACTGCGTGAGGATGAAGGCGGGGCTCTTGTCGAGCTTGACGACGCGCTCGAACGACCAGGCGACGTCCTCGGCGGTGATCGGGTTGCCGGAGGCGAACTTGATGCCGGGCTTCAGCTTGAACGTATAGGTCAGGCCGTCGTCGGAGACGGTCCAGCTGTCGGCGATGCCGCCCTTGACCTTGGTGGTGTCGTTGATGTCGAGGCGCACCAGCATGTCGTAGGCGTTGCCGATGAATTCGGCCGGCGACAGCTCGAAGGATTCGGCCGGGTCCAGCGTGATCGTGTCGTCGATGGCCCAGGCCTCGACCAGCGTGTCGGCCGGCGTTTCCGCGAAGGCCGGCGCCATGCCGCCGGAAACCAGCAGCAGCGAGAAGGCAGCCCCCGCCAGCAGCGGACGCATGCGCATGGTAATGTTTTCGCTCATCATGAAAGTTCCCCGTTCCATCGTGATTGTTCTCTTTTGAAATTCAATCACGAGAGGGCGGGTAAAGACAATCCCTCTTTGAATTCATCCCCTTCGCAAGCAAAGACGCATATAGAGGGCCGTTTCAGGCGCGGCTCCGGCCGGCGAGCCAGAAGCAGGCCTGCGCGAGCAGCCCCGCGCCGAGAAGGACGCTGCCGGCCGCCAGCATCGGGTTGCCGCCGAGGCCGCCGAGCGCCGTGCAGGCCGCGCCGATCGCCATCTGCGCCGCGCCGTAGAGCCCGGAGGCCGAGCCGGCCGCCTGCGGATTGACGCCGAGCGCCTCCGTCAGCGCGGCGGGGGAGGCGAAGCCCGCGCCGAAGCTGAAGAACAGCATGGGCACGACCGCGAAGGCCGCGTTCGGCGGGCCGGCGAGCGCAGCGGCGAAGAAGAATGCGGCCGCCACGCAGCTCACGATATTGCCCATGACCATCACCCGCGTCGTCGGCATGCGGCTGACGGCGCGGCTGGCGGCAAGGCTGCCGAACCAGATGCCGGCGACGTTGATGGCGAGATATACACCCACCTCGTAGGTCGGCAGGTGCAACTGGTCGACGAAGATGAAGGGCGCCGCGCCGATATAGGCATAGAGCGCGGTCGTGGCGCAGCCGCCGCCGATGGTGTAGCCGAGGAAGGGGCGCGAGCGCAGCAGGGCGAGATAGTTGCGGGCGACCTGCCACACGTCGTTGCCCGGCTGCGCCGGTCCGTCCTTGAGCAGCCCGTGGATCAGCACGAGGTTGGCAAGGCCGAGCACGGTGAGCGCCACGAAGATGGAGCGCCAGCCGGTGGTTTCGGCAAGCGCGCTGCCGAGCAGCGGCGCAAGGCCCGGGCCGGCCATCGTCATCAGGTTCATCAGCGAGAGCTTGCGCGCGGCCTCGGCGCCCGAGGCCCCGTCCCGCACGATCGCCCGGCCGAGCACGAGGCCCGCGCAGCCGCCGAGCGCCTGGAACAGGCGGGCGACGATGAGGATGCCGATGGTCGGCGCGAAGAAGCAGGCCGCGCTTGCCGCCGTGTAGAGCACCATGCCGGCGACCAGCACCGGGCGGCGGCCGTAGCGGTCGGAAATCGGGCCGTAGACGAGCTGGCCGACGGCAAGGCCGACGATATAGGTGCTGAGCGTGAGCTGCGTGGCATGGGTCGTCGCGCCGAGCGCCTTGGCGGCAACGGGGAGCGCCGGCACGAAGATGTGCATCGCCAGCGTCCCGCTGAGCGTGATGAGCGCCAACAGCCAGAGCGGCGTGCGGACGGCGCCGGCCCGCGGGCCGCCATGGCTCGAAACGACGGTCATGATCTTCTGTCGCCTTCGTTTGCCGCCATCAGGCGGCGGCACACCGCCACGAGGACGCGGCGCGCCGCATCGGCATCGCCCGAAGGCAGGCCCTCCAGCACCTCGCGCTCGACATCCTCGGAAACGCTCTCCACCTGCCGCACCAGCGCCAGCCCCGCCGGGGTGACGCTGATCGCCTTGGCGCGGCGGTCCTCATCGTCCGGCCGCTGCTCGATGAGGCCGGCCGCGTCGAGATTGCCGAGGATGCGGACCATGGAGGAAGTATCGAGCGTGAGCACGGCGGCAAGGTCCTTCTGCCGCATGGGCTTTCCCGCCTGTGCGAGCCGCAGGAGCGGCAGCCACGTCGCCTCCGTGAGCCCGAAGGCCTGGAGGCGCGCATCCACCGCCCGCCGCCATTGCCGGGCGGCGAGGCTGACGAGCGCGCCGAAGCGGCTGGTTGAGAGGGTATCGTCGATATCGGAGGTCATGCTGCCCGAGGCTCGATTGTTTGTATATTAACTAAATAGATGACATACAAACTAATTGCAAGCGGGATCGTACAACCGCCGCTCAGGCCGGGCAGAAAAGGGGAGGGGAGGCGTCAGCCCGCCAGCAGGCGCCAGGCCACGTAGAGCCCGATGAGGACGACGGCGACGGCGCCGAGAATGAGCCCCAGGCGCTTTTCGATGAAGGCCTGGATCGTCACGCCGTAACGCTTCAGCAGGAAGGCCAGGAGATAGAAGCGCAGGCCCCGGGCAATGACGGCGGACACCACGAAATGCCAGAGCTTCACATGCGCGACGCCGGCAAGGATCGTCACCACCTTGATCGGCGGCAGGTGCGCAAGGCCCGAAGTGACGAGCAGCAGGTTGAGCTGCTCCTCCCCGACATGGGATTTCAACTGCTCGAACGTATCCAGCTTGCCGTAGAAGGCGAGGATCGGCTTGGCGATGCTTTCATAGGCATAGAAGCCGAGCAGCCAGCCGGCGATGCCGCCCGCCACGGACGCCGCCGTCGCGACGAACGCATAGCGGTAGACCCGCTCCGGCCGCGCCAGCGCCATGGGCAGGAAGAGGACGTCCGCCGGAACGAGGAAGATGGAGCTTTCGACGAAGGCAATGAGCGCAAGCCAGGCTTCCGCCGCCTTGCGGCCTGCCAGCGACAGCGTCCAGGCATAGAGTTTTCGTAGCATGAAGTCTGCGCCCTGCGGAAAGCCGGATGGCGGCAGGCCCGGGCGGGCGCCGCCCGGGTGAGGTATATCGTTCGCCGGCCGAACTCAACCCTTCTTCGCCATATCGCGCCTGATCTCTTCCATGGCGCGGCGCATGCCGTGGAGCTGGTCCATCAGGTGCAGGATCACGTCGATCCCCGCGTCGTTCGCGCCGATCCGCGACTGCAGCTCCCGGATCAGCCGGACCCGCGCAACGTCGATCTCCTGGAAGTGGAGGCCCGTCGGCGTCTCTTCGGGAACCAGCCATTCCTGCTCGATCCACAGCTCCAGGACCTTCACCTGCAGGCCCGACGTCTTCAGGAACGTCTGCTTGTCCATCCTCATCGTCAGCCCTCCTTGCGCGGGTCGAACGCCTTGCCCTTCGCCCAGCCCGAAACGAACGCCTCGAGCTCCGCATCCGGCGGGCTCGGCAGCACCACCTTCAGCTTCACGAACTGGTCGCCGGACCCGCCGCCGCGCTTCGGCGCACCCTTGCCCTTCAGCCGCAGCACCGTGCCCGTGTTCGAGCCCTTCGGCACCGCCATCGTCACCGCCCCCGTCGCCGTCGGAACGCGGATGCGACCGCCAAGCACCGCCTCGCTCAGCGAGACGGCAAGCTCGATCGTGATGTCGTCGCCCTCCCGTTCGAAGCGCGGGTCGGGCAGCACCTCCACCTCGATCAGCGCATCGCCCGCTCCCCCGGTTCCCGCGCCCGGCGCGCCCTTGCCCTTCAGCCGAAGCGTCTGGCCGCTGACGAGGCCCGGCGGGATCTTCACGTCCAGCGTCCCGCCGTCCGGCAGCGTGATGCGCTTGCCCGCACCGGCGATCGATTCGGAAAAGTCGATCGCCAGCCGGTAGTGCAGGTCCTGCCCGCGCCGGTTGGCCTGCGCCCGCTGGCCGCGCCGCAGGAGGTCGGCGAAGATGTCGTCGCTGTCCATGAAGTCGGAGAAGCCCGACGTACTGGCATAGGGATGGCCGGTATCGGCGCCGGCATAGTCGCGGTAGTAGTTCTGGCGCGGCGGCGGCCGCTCGGCGCCCGACGCGTCGATCTCGCCGGCGTCGAAGCGCCTGCGCTTGTCGGCATCGCCAAGAAGGTCGTAGGCGGCCGCCACCTCCTTGAACTTCTCCTCGGCCGACTTGTCGCCCGGATTGAGGTCGGGGTGCAGCTTCTTGGCAAGCTTGCGGTAGGCACTCTGGATCTCGGCCGGCGAGGCGCTCGCCGAAACGCCAAGAACCTCATACGGATTGCTCACGGGTACGCTCCGGTTGGAATTGAATTCGTCATTATATGAGGTCGGAGCCCGCCTTCGGCAACGGGCAGCCTTTACGCGTTCGCCTCCCGCGCCTCCTGCAGCCGCATCAGGATATCGATGAGGCGAGGGGCCATTTCGCGGATCTCGGTGAGGTGGATGGCGGTCAGCCGTTCGAGCACGTCGTCGGCCTTGTCGGTCAGTTCCAGCGTCTGGCGGCGGCGGTCGGCCGGATCGGTGCGGCGGCGCACATAGCCGGCGGCGACCAGCCGGCCGACCAGTTCCGTCGCCGAATGGGGCGCGATCAGCAGGCGCTCGGCGAGCTTGCCCACCGTCATGGCCTCGCCTTCCCGATAGCCGCGGATCGCCAGCAGGGCCTGGTGCTGCTGGGGCGGAAGTCCCTCGCCATGGGCCGCCGACGTGCTGAAATCCATGAACCGCCGCAGCGTGTAGCGCAGGTTGGACAGGCCCTCGTAGTCGGCATCGGTCAGTTTTTCCTTCGGCATTCCCCCATCCCTGCTTTCCGTGGCGCGTGCAACCAACCTTACCCCATTGCGCCGCAAACGTGTAGGCCGGCCCGATGTCGTCGCTTCGGCACGGCACCTGTTGATTTATATCGCAGTACGATATATTGGCGGCCTCCACCAGAACGCAAGCGACAGGACGCAGCATGCCGCAACAGAAAAGCCCTCACCGGCCGCACGACTTCACCGGGGGCCTTGCCCGGCGCGAGGCCGGAGACTTCACGACGGACAGGCGCGTCCTCGCGCTGATCGGCATGGCGCTGATCATCGGCACCGCCGGCGCCTTCTCCGCCCGGCTGCTGCTGGATCTCATCGCGCTCGTCACCAACCTCGCCTGGTTCGGGCAGTTCAGCATCGGCCCGGCCACGCCCGGCGAAGCCCACCGCTCGCTGTGGATGGTCGCGGTGCCCGCCATCGGCGGCCTCATGATCGGCCTGATGGCCCGCTACGGATCGGAGAAGATCCGCGGCCACGGCATTCCCGAGGCCATCGAGGCGATCCTCATCGGCGGCAGCCGCATGTCGCCGAAGGTCGCGGTGCTGAAGCCGCTCTCCTCGGCGATTTCCATCGGCACGGGCGGCCCCTACGGCGCGGAAGGCCCGATCATCATGACGGGCGGGGCCATCGGCTCGCTCTTCGCCCAGTATTTCCACCTGAGCTCGGCCGAGCGCAAGACGCTGCTCGTCGCCGGCGCCGCCTCTGGCATGACGGCGATCTTCAGCTCGCCGATCGCCGCCGTGACGCTCGCCGTCGAACTCCTGCTCTTCGAATGGAAGCCGCGCAGCTTCATTCCTGTCGCCGTCGCGGCCTGCGTGTCGGCCTGCTGGCGCCCCTTCCTGTTCGGCAGCGGCGCGCTTTTCCCCAAGCAGTTCCATATGGACCTGCCCTGGTGGGTCATCGGCCTCTGCGCGCTGATGGGCATCGTCACCGGCCTGCAGTCCGGCCTCTTCACCGCGCTGCTCTACAAGATCGAGGACACCTTCGAGGCGCTGCCCATCCATTGGATGTGGTGGCCGGCCATCGGCGGCGCCATCGTCGGCCTCGGCGGCCTGATCGAGCCGCGCGTGCTCGGCGTCGGCTACGACATCATCGACGGCCTGCTGAACAGCCGGCTGCTGCCGCAGGCGGTGCTGACGATCCTCGTGGTCAAGGCCTCCGTCTGGCTCGTCTCGCTCTCCTCCGGCACATCGGGGGGCGTGCTTGCGCCGCTCCTCATCTTCGGCGGGGCGCTCGGCTGGCTGATCGGCCTCGTCTTGCCCGGCGACCCGGGCTTCTGGGCGCTGCTCGGCATGGCCGCCATGATGGGCGGGACGATGCGCGCGCCGCTGACCGGCACGTTCTTCGCGATGGAGCTGACCGGCGACGTCTCGATCCTGATGCCGCTTCTGGCGGCGACGGTCTCGGCCTATGCCGTGACCGTTCTCCTCCTGCGCCGGTCGATCCTCACGGAAAAGATCGCCCGCCGCGGCCAGCACATCACCCGCGAATACGGCATCGATCCCTTCGAATACACGCGGGCGCGCGACATCATGATCGGCGAGGTCGACACGCTGCCGGCCGACATGACGGTCGAGGCGGCCTCCGCCTTCTTCGCCGAGACGGCGCGCACGCACCGCGTCTATCCGGTCGTCGATGCGGACGGGCTGGTCAAGGGCCTCGTCTCGCGCGGCGACGCGCTGCGCTGGCAGCAGGACCGGACGCCGGACAAGCAGACCCTCGACGATCACGTCTCCGACACGTCGGTGCCCCTCGCCCATCCCGACGACACGATCGGCTACGTCGCCGACCTGATGCTCGCCGCCGATGTCGGCCGCATCCCGATCGTCGATCCGCAGACGGGACGCCTGCAGGGCCTCCTGGCCCGCAAGGACCTGCTGCGGCTTCGCCATGCGGCCAACGCGCTGGAAAACGAGCGGAAGCCCTATCTCGGGCCGAAAAAGGCGGAAGCCGGCAAGGCCGGCTGAGCGGCGCTGCCGCGGCGGCCAGGGCCGCCGCGCTTCTCAGCGCGGGAGCACGGAGCCCTGCCTGGGGGACTGGCCGGCCGGCTCCGTGTTGAACCCGGAATCCACCTGGCTCATCCACTGGCGGGCATGGTCGAAGAGCAGCGCGAAATCGTAGCGCCATTCGAGGAGAAGAAGCTGCCACGCATTGCCGTCGAGGCTGCCCAGCCGCTCGTCGAGCTTGCTCTTCAGCGCCGCCATCTGCCCCGAGGGGGATGTGGCGGCGGCCTCCGGCCCGTGCGCCTGCGGGCGCGCGGCAAGCTGGAGTTGGCGGTCCAGTTCGAGAAGCTCGGCTTTCAGGCTTTCCAGGTTTTCGGACATGGCTTCGGGTCTCCATCCAAGATCGCGATTATATCGCATCACGATATAATTTCAAGCTGGCCGCGTGGGCCCGGAACCGGACCGCATTGCAAGCGATTGTGCTTTGCACCATATTCCCGCTCACCAAGCAGATCGCAGGGATCCATTCCATGACATCGTTGCACGCCGCCGCCGGCGACAAACCCGAACTGCGCAAGTTCCTTGTGCTGCTTCTCGGCTCGATCGGTGTCGTCTACGGCGACATCGGCACCAGCCCGCTCTATGCCTTCCGCGAGGCGCTGCGGCCGTTCGTGGCCAACGGGGTCGTCCGGCAGGACGTCGTCATCGGCCTCATCTCGCTGATGGTCTGGACGCTGACCGTCATCGTCACCTTCAAATACGTGCTGTTCCTGCTGCGCGCCGACAACGACGGAGAAGGGGGCACGCTCTCGCTGCTCGCCCTTCTCATGAAGAAGTCGGGCAGCTACCTGCCGGTCCTCTTCTTCGCCGGCGTCATCGGTGCCGCGCTCTTCATCGGCGATGCGATGATCACCCCCGCGCTCTCCGTCATGTCGGCGCTCGAAGGCCTCAACCTCGTGACGCCGGCCTTTGCCGGCTACGTGCTGCCCATGTCGGCGGCGATCATGGTGGGGCTCTTCCTCGTCCAGTCGAAGGGTACCGCCGCCGTCTCCAACTTCTTCGGCCCGGTCATGGTGCTCTGGTTCTTCGCCATGGCCTGGGGCGGCCTCATCCACATGGGCGACGACCTGACGATCCTCGAAGCGCTCAACCCGCTGAACGCGCTCTGGTTCATCACCCATGCCGGCAGCGTCGGGCTGATCGTGCTCGGCGCCGTCTTCCTCACCGTCACCGGGGCCGAGGCGCTCTATGCAGACCTCGGCCATTTCGGCCGCAAGCCGATCCAGATCGCCTGGTTCATCCTCGTCTTCCCGGCGCTCGCGCTCAACTATCTCGGCCAGGGCGCGCTGATCCTCACCCATCCCGAGGCGGTGGCGAACCCGTTCTTCCTGCTCTATCCCGACTGGGCGCTGCTGCCCATCGTCATCCTCGCCACCATGGCGACCATCATCGCCAGCCAGGCGGTGATCACCGGCGCCTTCTCGCTTGCCCGCCAGGCCGTGCACCTCGGCTTCCTGCCGCGCCTGATGATCAAGTTCACCTCCGAGACCAACACCGGGCAGATCTACGTTCCGGCGGTCAACAGCGTTCTCTTCATCGGCGTCATCGTCCTCATCTTCTCCTTCCGCAGCTCCGAATCGCTGGCGACGGCCTACGGCATCTCGGTCACTGGCGCGATGGTCGTCACGACGCTGATGGCGCACCAGTTCCTGCGGCAGATCTGGCGCTATTCCACCGTCACCGCCACGCTGCTCCTCCTGCCGCTCCTCATGATCGAGGGCGTGTTCCTGGCGGCGAACCTCCTGAAGATTCATGACGGCGGCTGGGTGCCGGTGGCGCTCGCGCTCTCCATCATGATCGTCATGTGGACGTGGACGCGCGGCACGAAGTACCTCAAGGACAAGACGGCGCAGAACGACGTCCCGCTCACCGACTTCATCGCCGCACTCGACAAGAAGTCCGCCCATGCCCCCGCCATCGTGCCCGGAACGGCCGTGTTCCTGACCAGCGTGCCGGATCGCACCCCGGCTGTCCTCCTGCACAACATCAAGCACAACCACGTCCTGCACGAGCGGAACGTCATCCTCACCGTCTGGACGCAGGACAAGCCCTATGTGCCGGAGGAAAACCGCATCGCCATGCAGACGCTCAGCGACCGCTTCCTGCGCATCGACCTCACCTTCGGCTTCATGGAGGAGCCGAACATCACCAAGGCCCTCAGCCTCTGCCGCAAGAAGGGCTTCAAGTTCGAGATCATGCAGACCTCGTTCTATCTCGGCCGGCGCAACCTCGTGCGCTCGCCGACGGTCGGCCTGCCGGCCTGGCAGGAGCGGCTCTACATCGCGCTCGCCGATTTCGGCATCGACCCGTCCGACTATTTCCGCCTGCCGGCCAACCGCGTCGTGGAACTCGGCGAGCAGGTCGCGATTTGAGGCCCGAGCCTAATTCTTGACAGGTCGTTCCAGTATTCCTATATCCCCGTCATGGCACGGAACAAGGAATTCGACAGGGACGACGCGCTTGACGCCGCTATCGGGGTTTTCCGGGAGCACGGCTTCGAGGGCACGTCGACGGACATGCTGGTGCGGGCGATGAAGATCGGCCGGCAGAGCCTCTACGACACCTTCGGCGACAAGTGGAAGCTCTACTGCCTCGCCGTCGAGCGCTATTCCATCGCCGAGACGCGCGCCCATATCGCCACGTTGCGCGGCGAGCCCCGCGCGGTGGACGGCATCCGGGCGATGATTGGCCGCGTCGTCGAGGATGCGCAGCTGGCGTGCCTCGGGGTCGGCTCGATCTGCGAATTCGGCGAGAGCCGGCAGGAGCTTTCGGCGCTCCGCCAGACCGCCGCGCTCCAACTCAAGACCGCCGCCGAGGAGCGTATCCGTAAGGCGCAGGCCGACGGCGACATCGCCGGCGACGCCACGGCAGGGGAGATCGCGAACTTCCTCATCGCCGGTATCGCCGGGATCCGCGTAGCCGCGCGGGGAGGGGCGAGCCGCGACGACCTGCGCTCGCTGGGCAGGATGACGCTCCGCGCCATCGCCTGAGCAAAAAAATTTCGCTAATTCTGGAATAACCAGTCAAGAAAGGACATGAAATGAAAGCCATCGTCATGAACGGCATCGGCGGGGCCGATGTCATGGACCATGTCGACCGCCCCGAACCTGTGGCCGCGCCCGGGCACGTCGTCGTCGAGATCGCCGCCGCCGGCGTGAACTTCATGGACATCGGCGTCCGCCAGGGCATGGCCTGGACCGAGACGGCGAACCCGAAGATTCTGGGCGTCGAGGGGGCAGGGCGGGTCGCCGCCCTCGGCGAGGGCGTGCGGGACTTTGCCATCGGCGACCGGGTGGCCTGGGTCTATGCGCCCGGCAGCTATGCCGAGCGGCTTTCGATACCGGCGGATGCGCTGGTCGCCATTCCGGACGGCATCGACGACCGCACCGCCGCCGCCGTGATGATGCAGGGGCTGACGGCAAGCCATTTCGCCACCGATTTCTACCCGGTGCAGCCGGGCGACACCGCGCTCGTCCACGCCGCCGCCGGCGGCCTCGGCCTGCTCCTCACCCAGATCATCCGGATGCGCGGCGGACGCGTGATCGGCCGGGTCTCGTCCGAGGCCAAGGTCGCCGCCGCCAGGGAAGCCGGCGCCGAGCACGTCGTCGTGGATGCGAAGGGAGAATTCGCCGATGCCGTGCTGGCGCTGACCGGCGGGGAGGGCGTGGACGTCGTCTATGACGGCTCGGGGCCGGCGACCTTCCAAGGCTCGCTGGCCGCGCTCAGGCGGTCCGGCACCTTCTGCTGGTACGGCCCGGTGCTCGGCGGACCGGGGCCGCTCGACATCATGAGCCTGCCGAAGAGCATCAAGCTCGGCTATGCCGTGTTCTCCGACCACATCCACACCCCGGCGCTTTTGCGCGCCCATGCGCAGCAGCTCTTCCGGTGGATCGGGGAAGGGGCGTTGAAGGTGAAGATCGGCAACGTTTATCCGCTCGCCGATGCCGCCGCGGCCCACGCGTCGATGGAACGCCGGGAGACCACCGGAAAGCTGCTCCTCGTCCCCGGCATGTCGTGAGCGGACGTCAGAAGGCGACGAACTGGTGGGCGCTGGCGACGGCCTTGCGGAGATCGCCGATCGCGTCGTTTGAGGCGGCCGGCAGCTCCTCGCCCTCCAGTTCCTTCGGCATCTTCCAGCCGGGATCGACGCCCTTCATGTTCGGCAGCTCGTGCGCGATGCCCTTGTGGCAGTCGATGCAGGTCGCCTTGCCGGTCAGGAGGTATTTCGAGTGGATGTCGGCGGCGCGCTGGGTCTGCTTGGTGAAGTCCATCGCCACGGCCGAATGGCAATTGCGGCATTCCAGGCTGTCGTTCGCCTTGAGGCGTGCCCATTCGTGCTTGGCAAGCTCCAGCCGCTTGTCGAGGAATTTTTCGCGCGTGTTGATCGTGCCGAAGATCTTGCCCCAGACCTCCTTGGAGGCCTGCATCTTGCGGGCGATCTTGTCGGTCCACTGGTGCGGCACATGGCAATCCGGGCAGGAGGCGCGCACGCCCGAACGGTTGGTGAAGTGCACCGTGTTGGTCAGCTCCTGATAGACGTTGTCCCGCATCTCGTGGCACGAGGTGCAGAACTTCTCCGTGTTCGTCAGCTCGAGCGCGGTGTTGAAGGCGCCCCAGAACATGACGCCGCCGACGAAGCCCCCGAGCGTCAGGAAGGCGAGGCTGAGGGTCGCCGCCGGCGTGGTCAGGATCGTCCAGACCCAGAGGAGGATTGCCTTGATGCGCGCCATCATCGTCACTCGCTTCCCGCGCCGGTGACGCCGAGCTCGCTCATGTCCTTGAACGTGTTGCCGACAAGCGGCTTCCTGTCGGCCTGCGGCACATGGCAGGCGGTGCAGAAGTAGCGGCGCGGCGAGACGTCGGCGAGCATCTGGCCCTCACGGGTCATGTAGTGGGTGACGCTGATCATCGGCGCGCCGGCATCCTGCGAGAACTCGCGCTTGTGGCAGGAAAGACAGCGGTTGGTGTTGACCGAAAGCTGGTAGCCGTCGATCGAGTGCGGAATGATCGGCGGCTGCTCGGGATAGGCGCGCATGCGCCGCAGGTCGTCGATGATCCATTTCGGCAGCGGGTCGGCCGGCAGCGTCTGCATCTTGTCGCCGTCCGGACCGGAAAGCTGCGGCACCATCTGCGCCATGGCGCTGGTGGCGATGACGGCCACGCCGAGCGCGGCGAAGACCCACCTGCGACGGGGGGTCATGCGACGGGTTCGATCTTGACTGCGCATTTCTTGAAATCCGTCTGTTTCGAGATGGGATCTGTGGCGTCGAGCGTGACCTTGTTGATGAGCTGGCTGGCATCGAACCACGGCACGAAGATCACGCCGGGCGGCATGCGGTTGCGCCCGCGCGTCTCGACCCGCGAACGGATCTCGCCGCGCCGCGAGACGATGCGGATTTCCGAGCCCTGGTTGAGGCCGCGCTTGCGCGCGTCGTCCGCATTCATGAAGCAGCGCGCGCCGGGAAAGGCCTTGAAGAGCTCGGGAACGCGCATGGTCATCGAGCCGGAATGCCAGTGCTCCAGCACGCGGCCGGTGACGAGCCAGGTGTCGTATTCCTCGTCGGGCGATTCGGCCGGCGGCTCGTAGGGCACGGCGATGATCGCCGCCTTGCCGTCCTTGTTGCCGTAGAACTTCACACCCTCGCCGGGCTTCACATAGGGGTCGTACCCTTCGCGGTAGCGCCACAGCGTCTCCTTGCCGTCGACGACCGGCCAGCGCAGGCCGCGCACCTCGTGATACGTGTCGTAGGGCGCAAGGTCATGGCCGTGGCCACGGCCGAAGGCGGCATACTCCTCGAAGAGACCCTTCTGCAGATAGAAGCCGAAATGCTGCGCCTCGTTGTTGTCGTAGCCCGGATCGACCTCGCTTAACGGGAACTTGGCGACATCGGTCTCGGCATAGAGGACCTGGTAGAGCGTCTTGCCCTTGTATTGCGGGTTGGCGGCAAGGATATCCGCCGACCAGACCTCGTCCGTCGTGAAGCGCTTGGAGAACTCGACGAGCTGCCAGAGGTCGGAGCGCGCCTCGCCGGGCGCCTGCACGAGCTGGTGCCAGACGTGGGTGCGCCGCTCGGCATTGCCGTAGGCGCCTTCCTTCTCCACCCACATGGCGGCCGGCAGCACGAGGTCGGCGCTCATCGCGGTGATCGTCGGATAGGCATCCGAGACGACGATGAAATTATCGGGGTTCCGGTAGCCCCGGTAGGTCTCGTTGGAGGTATTCGGCCCGGCCTGGACGTTGTTGTTGACCTGAACCCAATAGAAATTGAGCTTGCCGTCCTTCAGCATGCGGTCCTGCTCGACGGCGTGATAGCCCGGCTTTTCCGGGATGATGCCGTGCGGAATGCGCCAGATCTCCTCGGCGTGCTTGCGGTGCTCGGGGTTCGTCACCGTCATGTCGGCGGGCAGGCGATGGGCGAAGGTGCCGACCTCGCGCGCCGTGCCGCAGGCCGAAGGCTGGCCGGTCAGCGAGAAGGGGCTGTTGCCCGGCTCGGAGATCTTCCCCGTGAGCAGGTGCAGGTTGTAGACCATCTGGTTCGCCCAGACGCCGCGCACATGCTGGTTGAAGCCCATGGTCCACAGCGACATGACCTTGCGGTCGGGATCGGCATAGAGCTCGGCGAGTTGCTTGAGGAAGCCGGCCTCCACGCCCGTCATCTCGACCGCCTTCTCCAGCGTGTATTCCGAGACGAAAGCCTTGAAGGCCTCGAAATCGATCGCCTCGGTCTTGCCGGGATCGGCCGAATTGGCCGCGTTCACCTCGCGCGGATTGTCCGGGCGCAGGCCGTAGCCGATATCCGTGACGCCGCGCACGAACTTCGTGTGGTTCTTCACAAAGTCCTCGTTCACCCGGCCGGACTGGATGATGTGGTTGGCGATGTAGTTGAGGATGACGAGGTCCGTGCCCGGCTTGAAGACCACCGGAATATCGGCAAGGTCCATGCTGCGGTGGGTGAAGGTGGAGAGCACCGCCACGCGCACATGCTCGTTTCCGAGCCGCCGGTCGGCGATGCGCGTCCACAGGATCGGGTGCATCTCCGCCATGTTCGAGCCCCACAGCACGAAGGCGTCGGCATGCTCGAAATCGTCGTAGCAGCCCATCGGCTCGTCCATGCCGAAGGTGCGCATGAAGGCGTAGGCGGCCGAGGCCATGCAGTGGCGGGCGTTCGGATCGAGGTTGTTCGAGCGGAAGCCGGCGCGCATCAGCTTGGTCGCGGCATAGCCCTCGAAGATCGTCCACTGGCCGGAACCGAACATGCCGAGCGCCGTTGGCCCCTTCTCCTTCAGCACCTTCTTGGCCTGCTGGGCCATCACGTCGAAGGCCTCTTCCCAGGTGATCGGCTCGAACTCGCCGTCCTTGGCGTAGGCGCCGTTGCGCTTGCGCAGGAGCGGCGTCGTCAGCCGGTCGGCGCCGTACATGATCTTGGAGAGGAAATAGCCCTTGATGCAGTTGAGGCCGCGGTTGACCTCGGCCTGCATGTCGCCGTGGGTGGCGACGACCTTGCCCTCCTTGACGCCCACCATGACGCCGCAGCCCGTGCCGCAGAAGCGGCAGGGGGCCTTGCTCCACTTGATCTCCAGCGCGCTCACCCCGCCAGGCACCGGCTGGGCGGCCGCGGGCAGGGCGATGCCGGCGGCCGCTGCCGCCACGCCCGCCGCCTGGGCCTTCAGGATGTCACGCCGCGTCAGTTCGCTGCCCATCAGCCTCGTCCTCTTCCATTTCGACATGTTCGAAAACCATATTTGCCGCGATGACCCCGTCGAGGACGGAGATGCGCATCAGCGTATCGCCGAGCACGCCGGTCGACGGCCCCTCGATGACGATCACGACCTTGCCCTTGTCCGCGCCGTGCACCTCGACATTCTCGAAACCCGCAAGGGCGGCAAGCACCCCGTCGAGGCAGCCCGGCTTTGCGGCGATGACCGCGCTGGAAATATGATGGCGACGCACCTCAGGCATGGGCGGCCTCCATCTCCGGCGGCGCCACCGCGACCGCCCCGACGGGACAGACGGCGATGCACGCGCCGCAGCCCGTGCAGGCATCGGCGGCGAGGTCCGGCACGAAAGGCCCACCGCGCACCGGGCGAAAGCGGATCGCCCCCGTCGGACAGGCATCCCGGCAAGCCTGGCAGTCCACGCCCTGGAAGGGCAGGCACGAGGCGGCGAAGGCGACGATATGGTCGAAGCGGCCGGCAACGCCATCGGCGAAGACCGGCTCGGGACAGTGCTGCGCGCAGGCGCCGCAGAAGGTGCATTCGCCGACCGCAAAATCCACGGCCGGCAGGCCGTCCGCAAGGCTGAGGATGCCGGCCGGACAGTGCGCGACGCAGGCGCCGCAGCCGGTACAGACGGCAAGCCCGTCCTCGGCCCCGTCCTCGGCAAACCCGGGCGGGCGGATGCGCAAGGGGCCGGCCCGCCGGCTGCCTCTCAGGAAATCGCGCCTCGACAGTGCCTCGTGCCGCATGGCGCCGCCCTCAATGTCCGGGCGGGCCGGGCGGCCCGTAGATGATCTGGAACATCCAGACGAGGAAGCCGTAGCCGCCGACCACGCCGACAGCGACGACCGGCCAGATGCCGAAGGCGAGAACGAGGAAGGTGATCAGCTCCCGGCGCCGGCTGGAGCGCGGCACCTGCGAAGGCGCTTGTTCTGTCGAAATCTCTGACAAGACACTTCCTCGCTTAGGCAAATCGGTGAGCGGATACTAGCATCACCGCCTTGAAAAGAAAGTAGAATAAACTTTGTTCCCGCAACCGCCATGAAAATCGCGTAACAACAGTTATGGAACTATTCCGGAAAATACATCGCTCTGCACCAAATCGGAACGGAACGCCCGTGCAGTTCAAGATTCCCTAAATTCTAAATTTGACGGGCGCCGGGAATTACATGCGAAGGCGCGCCCGGCTTCCCCGGCACCCCGGCATCGTTTCTCCACGATGCCCCTGCGACGCTATTGCACTTTCACCGTGCGGTCCCTTGCGCTAAAAGTGGCATCGCAAATACCTCTTATCGCATGCGGCCCGTCCATGGCCCCGGGGGACATTCCATGCGGATGACGCTTCACACCGACTATGCCTTGCGCATGCTGATCTACATTGCCTCGCGCCGGGACGGCGTATGCACCGTCAACGACGTCGCGGAGGCCTATCACCTGTCGCGCAACCACCTCCTCAAGGTGGCCCAGACGCTGCGCGGCCTCGGCATCATCGAGACGACGCGCGGGCGCAGCGGCGGCATCCGCCTCGCCATGGCGCCGGGCGAGATCAGGGTCGGTGCGCTGGTGCGGGCAACGGAAGAGGAATTCTCGCTCACCGAATGCATGCAGGCGCACGGCCGGTCCTGTGCGATCTCCCCGGCCTGCCGGCTCAAGGGAATGCTGCACGAGGCGCTCGCCGCCTTCCTGGCGGTACTCGACAAATATACACTCGAAGATATCGTACGCAACAGGGCCACGCTCGGCCCTCTGCTCGGGCTCGACGCCGCGGCGGCGTAAGACGGAAGGAAAACGGATGGTCACGGGATTGACGGTTTCGGAGCGCCATATGGCTCTCTTCGTGCTCGGCGCGCTGGCGCTCGCCGGGCTTGCCATGGCGGTCGGCGGGCGCGGCGATCCGCTCGCCGTGCACGGCTATATCGTTCTCGCCTTCAGCCTCGGCCTCGGCTTCGTCGTGCTCTCGGCGCTCTTTGCGCCGGAGCCGCCGGAAAGCCGGCTTTCGGAATATTACGACGACCCGACGCGGGTGGGCATCATCCTGTCGCTCGCCTGGGCAGTCGCCGGCATGTTCGTCGGCGTGTGGGTCGCCGCGCTGCTTGCCTGGCCGGAGCTGACCTTCGTGGATTCGGCCTGGGCGAGCTTCGGCCGGCTGCGGCCCGTGCACACCAGCGGCGTCATCTTCGGCTTCGGCGGCAACGCGCTGATCGCCACGTCCTTCCACGTCCTCCAGCGCACCGCGCGCGCGCGCCTGCCCGACCAGTTCAGCCCGTGGTTCGTCCTGATCGGCTACAATCTCTTCTGTCTGATCGCCGCGAGCGGCTATCTCATCGGTGTCACCCAGTCGAAGGAATATGCCGAGCCGGAATGGTATGCCGACATCTGGCTGGTCATCGTCTGGGTCGCCTATTTCCTGCTCTACATCCGCACGCTCCAGCGCCGCAAGGAGCCGCATATCTACGTGGCCAACTGGTACTACATGGCCTTCATCCTGGTCGTGGCGGTGCTGCACATCGTCAACAACCTCGCCGTGCCCGTCACCTTCGGCCATGCCAAGAGCTATTCGCTGTTCTCCGGCGTGCAGGATGCCATGACGCAATGGTGGTACGGCCACAACGCCGTCGCCTTCTTCCTCACCTCCGGCTTCCTCGGCATGATGTACTACTACCTGCCCAAGCGCGCGGGACGGCCGATCTTCTCCTACCGGCTCTCCATCATCTCCTTCTGGGGCATCACCTTCATGTATATGTGGGCGGGCGCGCACCACCTGCATTACACGGCGCTGCCGCAATGGGTGCAGACGCTCGGCATGACCTTCTCCCTCGTGCTGCTCGTGCCCTCCTGGGCCTCTGCCGGCAACGCGCTCGCAACGCTCAACGGCGCCTGGCACAAGGTCCGCGACGACGCGACGCTGCGCTTCATGATGGTCGCGGCTGTCTTCTACGGGCTCTCCACCTTCGAGGGCTCGTTCATGGCGATCCGCGCCGTCAACTCGCTTTCGCACTACACCGACTGGACGGTCGGCCATGTCCACGCCGGCGCGCTCGGCTGGGTGGCGATGATCACCTTCGGCTCGCTCTACGCCCTCGTGCCGTGGATGTGGAAGACGGAGCGCATGTATTCGCCGAGGCTGATCGAATTGCATTTCTGGCTCGCGCTCGCCGGCACCGTCGTCTACGTCTTCGCCATGTGGAATTCGGGCATCATCCAGGGCCTGATGTGGCGCACCTATAACGACAGCGGCACACTCGCCTACTCCTTCATCGACAGCCTGGTTGCCATGCACCCCTATTATATCGCCCGCGCCTTCGGGGGCCTCCTGTTCCTGACCGGCGCCGTCGTGTGCTGCGTCAACGTCGCCATGACGATTCGCATGGCGCGCCATGCCCGCAAGGCCGAAGCCGGCGGCGACGTGCCGCTCTACGGCCAGGCCGGCGCGGCACAGGCAGGAGAATGATCATGAAGGAATTCTTCCACCGCAAGATCGAGCGCAACGCCATCGGCTTCGTGCTCGCCATCGTCGGCGTCGCCTCCATCGGCGGCCTCGTCGAGATCGCCCCGCTCTTCACCATCCACGAGACGGTCGAGGAGGCGCCGGACATGCGGCTCTATACGCCGCTGGAGCTGGCCGGGCGCAACATCTACATCCGCGAGGGCTGTTACGCCTGCCATTCGCAGATGATCCGCACGCTGCGCGACGAGGTGGAGCGCTACGGGCCCTATTCGCTGGCCGTGGAATCGAAATACGACCATCCGATGCTCTGGGGCTCCAAGCGCACCGGGCCGGACCTTGCCCGCCTCGGCGGCAAGTATTCCGACGCCTGGCACGTCGCGCATCTCATGAACCCGCGCGACGTGGTGCCGGAATCGGTGATGCCGCGCTACGGCTGGCTGAAGCGCAACGCACTCAGGATCGACGATCTCGGCGAGCACCTCGCCGCCCAGCGCGACGTCGGCGTGCCCTATACGGACGCGATGATCGAGAACGCCGTGGCCGACGCCCGCGGACAGGCGAACCCCGACGGCCCGGAAGCCGGCGGCGTTGCCGAGCGCTACGGCGAAGCGACCAACGTGCGCGCCTTCGACGGTAACCCGGGCACCCTGACGGAGATGGATGCGCTCGTCGCCTATCTCCAGATCGTCGGCCAGCTCACGCAGGCCGCCCATCAGGAAACGGCGGCGAAGGAGGAATGACCATGGGCATCGACCACGAAAGCGTCGTCGCCGTCTCCAAGAGCTGGGGGCTGTTCTACCTCATCGCCATGGCGGCCGGGGTCCTCGTCTACACGCTCTGGCCGGGCAACCGGAAGCGCTTCACCCGCGCCAAGACGAGCATTCTCGACAAAAACGACCGGCCGGGGGAATAGGCATGGCAACGGAACGACACGATCCCGCCACCGGGCGGCTGACCACCGGGCACGAATGGAACGGCATCGAGGAACTGGAGACGCCCATTCCGCGCGTCGTCTTCTTCTTCCTCGCCGTCACCACGCTCTTCGCCATCGTCTACTGGATCCTCATGCCGGCCTGGCCGGTCGGCGTCACCTATACCAAGGGCCTGCTCGGCATCGACCAGCGCGCCGTGGTGGCGAAGCAGGTGGAGGACGCCGCGACGGCACGCGCCGCCTGGACCGGCCGCGTCACTGAAGCGAGCCTTGCCGACATCGCCGCCGACCCCGAGCTGATGCACCACGTCCGCGAGACGGGCCGCACGCTCTTCATCGACAATTGCGCCGCCTGCCACGGCGTGCGCGGCACCGGCGGGCCCGGCTTCCCGAACCTTGCCGCCAAGGCCTGGCTGTGGGGCGGCGATCCGGACACGATCGAGGAGACGATCCGCATCGGCATCAACGGCACGAGCCCGGACACCCGCGTCTCCGAGATGATGGCCTTCGGCCGCGGCGGCATCCTGGAAACCGACCAGGTGCGCGCGGTGGCCGCCTATGTGCGCTCGCTCTCCAACCTGCCGATGGGCGAGGCCGACAAGGCGCGCATTCCGGCGGGCAAGGAGATCTTCGCCGAGAACTGCGTGGCCTGCCATGGCGAGGATGCCCGCGGCAGCACGGATGCCGGCGCGCCGAACCTCACCGATGCGACCTGGATCTACGGCAGCGACGCGCAGACAGTGTTCACCACGATCTATTCCGGCCGGCAGGGCCATATGCCGAGCTGGGAGGGCCGCCTTTCGCCCGTCGACATCAAGATGCTGGCGCTCTACGTCGGCACGCTCGGGGAGGCAGCCCGATGAGCGCCGGCGCGAACCCCGGGGCCCCGCGCATCAACTGGCGCTGGACGTCGCTTGCCATCGTCGTCGCCGGCACGCTGCTTTTCATCGGCGCCAATGCGCATCTCGTCCATGTCGCGCTGCGCTCGCAGCCCGACTGCGTGCAGCACCTGAAGAGCGAAGGCGCGGGCGGAACGTTCCGCGCCGCGCAATCGTCCTGCTGAAAGGAGGAACATCCCATGGCCACGAGCGAAAAGATCGCTGACGCCCCGCTGCCGCTCGCCGAGCAGCGCCGCCGCCACCTGCCGGCCGGCGCGGCCTTCGGCTGGCTTGCCGCCGGCTGGCGCGACCTCTGGCGCACCCCGCTGCCGAGCCTCGTCTACGGCTTTGCCGTCTTCCTCCTGTCGGCGGCGGTCGTCTGGTGCCTCTTCCGCATGGAGCTGGACTATATCCTCTTCCCGGCGCTTGCCGGCTTCATGGTGGTCGGCCCGCTGGTGGCCATCGGCCTCTACCGCAAGAGCCAGGATCTCGAGGCGGGCATCCAGCCGAGCCTTGCGCGCATGGTCTTCGTCAAGGCGCAGTCGGGCGCGCAGGTCTGGTTTACCGGCGCGATCCTGTGCCTTCTGATGCTGGTCTGGATGCGCGCGGCCGTCATCATCTACGCGCTCTTCGTCGGGCTTCGCCCCTTCCCCGGCCTCGACAACATCGTCGCCATGCTCACCTCGACGCCGGAAGGGCTCGGCATGCTCGTCGTCGGCACCGCCGTCGGCGGGCTCTTCGCCGCCTTCTCCTTCGCCATCAGCACCTTCGCCATCCCCATGCTGCTGGCGGAGAAGACCGACGCCTTCACCGCCATGGGCACCAGCATCTCGCTCGTCTTCCGCAACCTGCCGGTCATGCTCGCCTGGGGCGCCATCGTGCTTGTCCTCACCCTCATCGGCCTTGCGACGGGGCTCCTCGGCCTCATCGTGATCTTCCCGCTGCTCGGCCACGGCACCTGGCACAGCTACAGGGCGATCCGATGAGAGGAAGGCCCGCTCCCGCCCGCACCGTGGTCATCGACGGCAAGCTCCTGCCGGAAGTGCTCGACGAGGCGATGGTCCACGCCGTCGTGCACGGCTTCTACGACGAGATCCGCAAGGACGACCTGCTCGGCCCGATCTTCAACGGCGTGATCGCGCCGGAAGACTGGCCGGTGCACCTCGCCAAGATGTGCGACTTCTGGTCCGCCACGCTGCTGCGCACCGACCGCTACGACGGCCGGCCGCTGCCGCCGCATCTCGCCATCCCCGAACTCGGGCAGGAGCATTTCCACCGCTGGCTTTCGCTCTTCCGCGCCACGGTCGAACGGCTCTGCCCGCCGGAGGTCGCCGACCTCTTCCTCGACCGGGCGCTGCGCATCGCCCATTCCTTCCGCCTCGCCATCGCCTTCCACCGCGGCACGGATACCACCGGCATCGTGCCGATCTCGCGGGAGGCGTTGTCATGACGAAAGGACCGCTCACGCTCGCCCGCGATGCGGAGGGCGAGTTCGTGTTGCCGGCGGACCTGCTGGCCGATCGCTTCGGCTGGCCGACGCAGACGCTGCGCGACTACATGCGCCGCGGCCTCGTCGCCTCGCGGGTCGAGCGCGGCGAAGGTGAGGACGAGGGCCGCTGGCGGCTTTCCGTGCGCTGCGGCAACCGCCGCTGGCGGGCGGTCGTCGAGGCCGACGGCACCGTCGGCGCCCAGCAGGTCGACGTGCTTTCCGCGCAGGCGCCTCGTTAAAGTCTATCCCGAACGCCCCTCGGTGCTGACGAAATGCCCCGGATGGAAAGCGACGCGCACGGTGGTGATGGGGCCGAGGTCGTTCCATGTCGTGCGATGGAGGACCAGAAGCGCCTCGCCGTGACGCGCCCCGAGCAGCCGCGCGTCCCGCCGGTCGGCGTTCTCTGCCGAGAAGGCGAGGTCGGCGTGCAGGTAGGGCGTGTTGAGCACCAGCCATTCATTGGCGTTGAACCGGCCGAGGTCCACCTTCTCCAGCCCCGGCACGGCCTGCGGATTCAGCCAGCGGTCCTCGATCTGGAACGGCCGCCCGTCGCCGTAGTGCACGGCCCGCATGTGAACCAGCACCTCGCCCTCCGGCAGGGCGAGCCGCGCGGCGATCTCCGCGGGGATGGGGCTTTGCCGGTGCGCGACCACCCGATGGCTGTAGGCCATGCCCGCCTGCTCGACCTGCTCGCGCACGACGGGAATGGCGAAGACCGCCTTGTGATGGATGGCGACGCGCGTTCCCGCGCGGCGGCGGCGATCCAGAAACCCCTCGTCCGCCAGCATCTGCAGGGCCTTGTTGACGGTCGCGCGCGCGGCGTCGAATTCGATGGCGAGGTCCGCCTCGTCCGGGATGCGGTCGCCATGGCGCCATTGGCGCTCGACGATGCGCCGCCGCACCTCGGCGGCGATGGCCTGCGCCTTGGCGACCGCGGAACCTGATCGCTTTCCGGTCATCCGCCCCTCCCCCTGCCGGTCGATGCACACCGGTGGATTCACACATAGCACAAAAATATGTCTAGACATATGAAGTGTTATGTTTATACATATTAGCGTGGATCGGCTGGGAGGGCGCATCACATGCAGGCATCGTGCGACAAGGCGTCCGCGCCTCTTGCCGGCATCAAGGTGCTGGATCTTTCCCGCGTTCTGGCAGGCCCCTACTGCACCGCGCTGCTCGCCGATCTCGGCGCCGAGGTCATCAAGCTGGAGCCGCCGGCCGGCGACGACTATCGCCATATCGGCCCGTTCCGCGACGGCGAAAGCGCCCTCTTCACCCTGAACAACCGCGGCAAGAAGAGCCTCGTGCTCGACCTCAAGGACCCCGAGGACCAGGCGACTGCGCAGGCCATTGCCGGGCGCGTCGACGTGGTGGTCGAGAATTTCCGCCCCGGCGTCGCCGCACGGCTCGGCCTCGGCGCCGAGACCTTGCGCGCGGCAAACGCCCGGCTGGTCTATTGCTCCATCTCCGGCTTCGGCCAGCAAGGCCCCTTCAAGGACCTGCCGGCCTACGACCTCGTGGTGCAGGCCATGTCCGGCCTGATGGCCGGCACGGGCGAGGAAGGCGGCGCGCCGCTGAAGACCGGCGAAAGCATCGCCGACCTCGTCGCCGGGCTCTTCGCGAGCTGGTCGATCATGGCCGCGCTGGTGCAGCGCGAGCGGACGGGACAGGGTGCGTCGCTGGACGTCGCCATGTACGACGCCCTCTTCTCCATGCTGACCACCAGCCATGCGCTGCATTTCTATGCCGGCGCCCTGCCGCAGCGGGTCGGCAACCGCCATCCGCTCTCCACCCCCTTCGGCTGTTTCGCGACGAAGGACGGCCAGGTGGTGATCGCCGTCCTCAGCGGCAAGCAGTTCGCCGTCCTCGCCGCGCTGATCGGAGCGCCGGAAGCGGCAGGCGACCCGCGCTTTGCCAGCGACGAGAGCCGCACGGCACACGAGCCGGAGCTGAAGGCGCTGATCGAGGCCTGGTCGCGCGGCCTGACGACCGAAGAGGCCGTCGCCGCCCTCTCCGCCGCAGGCCTGCCGGCCGCGCCGATCTGGGATATCGCGCAGGCCGCCGGCAACGAACATGCCGCCACCCGCGGCCTCGTCAGCCACCTGCCGCATCCGGTGCTCGGCACGGCCCCGACAATCGGCCAGCCGGTGCTTTTCGACGGGAAGAAGCCTGCCGCCGCCACCTCCGCCCCGCGCCTTGGCGGCGACATCGCCGCAATCCTGAAAGAATTCGGACTGGAGCAGACCCGATGAGCGACGACTGGCACATGCTTTCCGAGGAAGAGGCGTTGTTCTGCGACGTGCTGACCCGCGTCTGCGCCGAGCAGATCGCCCCCCTCGCCCACGAGACGGACGAGACCTCCGCCTTCGTCCACCGCCAGCTAAAAATCCTCGGCGAGGTCGGCATGATGGGCGCGAACCTGCCGGAAGAGTATGACGGCAGCGGCATTTCCGCGCCGGCCTTCCTGCGCGCGGTCTCCATCGTCGCCGGCGCGTGCGGCTCCACCGCCTCGGCGCTGACGGCCCATTACCTTGCGACCGATTCCATCCTCATCGGCGGCAGCGAGGCGCAGAAGCGGGAATGGCTGCCGAAGGCGGCCAGCGGCGCGGCACTTGGCGCCTTCGCGCTCACCGAGCCGGGCGCCGGCTCCGACCCCGCCGACATGAAGACCCGCGCGCGCCGCACCGATGCCGGCTGGCACGTCAAGGGCACGAAATGCTTCATCTCGAACGGTGGGGTGGCGGATTTCATCGTACTCTACGCCGTCACGGACCCGGAAAAGGCCCATCGCGGCATTTCCGCTTTCATCCTGCCCAAGGGCACGCCCGGCCTTGAGGCCGGGCCGGCGGAAAAGACCATGGGCCTCAAGGGCGGCCATGTCTTCACGCTCAACATCGACTGCCACCTGCCGGAAGACGCGCTTCTCGGCGAGGAAGGCCGTGGCTTCCGCACCGCCATGCAGGTGCTCGACAACGGCCGCATCGAGGTCGCCGCCCAGTGCCTCGGCCTTGCCGAGGCGGCCATGATCTCCGCCATCGCCTATACGAAGGAGCGCGTGATCGGCGGCCAGCCGCTCAGCGAGCGGCAGGGCATCCGCTGGATGATCGCCGACATGGGCGTCGCCTACCGTTCCGCCCTGCTGCTCTCGCAGGACGCCGCGCGCCAGCGCCAGAAGGCCCATGACGAGGGCGGCCGCTTCACACTCGCCTCCTCCATGGCCAAGCTCGCGGCCTCGGAGGCCGCGGCCAAAGTGGCCGATACCGCGCTGCAGCTTCACGGCGGCTACGGCTATACCCGCGACTTCCCCATCGAGCGGATCAATCGGGATCTGCGCATCATGCGGATTTACGAGGGATCAAGTGAAATCCAGCGCATTATCATCGCCGGCAATATGCTAGCGTGACGTTCGACGGTGCGCCGGACACGCATTGAATACCAACCAACCAGAGTCTAACCAGGAGGATGAAATGACCCTTTCGAAAACGTTGAAATCCATGCTGTTCGGCGTCGCGGCCCTTGCACTTGCCGGCCCCGCCCTTGCCGACCAGCTCGCCGACATCAAGGCTGCCGGCAAGATCGTCACGGCGACCGACATGCACTACGCCCCCTTCGACATGCTGGTCGACGGTACCTATGACGGCATGACGAAGGACCTCTTCGACGGCGTCAGCAAGGAACTCGGCGTCGAGCCGGTCTACCAGGACATTCCGTGGACGGCCGAGCTGCCGGGCCTCGAAGTCAAGAAGTTCGACATCGTCATCGCGCCGGTCACCATCACGCCGGAGCGCCTCGAGCGCTACGCCTTCTCGCTGCCGATCGCCGATGCGACCGTCTCGCTGGTCAAGGCCGCCGGCAACAAGGACCTGAACAAGCCCGAGGACATCAAGGGCAAGACCGTCGGCGTCCAGCAGGGCACCGCGCAGTTCCGCCAGCTCGAAGCCTACGGCAAGGAGCTGGGCGGCGTGACCGTGAAGGAATACGGCACGACCGACGAAGCCTATGCCGACCTTGCCGCCGGCCGCCTCGACGCCGTCGCCGGCTCGCTGCCGAACCTCACCTACCTCGTGAAGAACCGTCCGGAGAGCTTCGCCCTGTTCGAGCCGGCTTCCTTCGGCCAGCCGACCTACTTCGCCTGGGTCGCCCGCAAGGACGCCGACAGCGACAGCTTCGTCAAGGCCGTCAACGACGCCCTCCTGAAGATGACCGACGACGGCCGCATCAAGGCCATCCAGGAAAAGTGGCTCGGCGCCTACACCGAGCTGCCGCGCGAAGTGCCGACCAAGTAAGAAAAGCCGCGGGCGGGGCCTTGCGCCCCGCCCGCCTTCCGGCCCGGCCGCTGCGAAGCGTTGCGGTTTGCGGCCCGGAAAGATAGAGCGTTTGCGCGCCCGGAAAGGCCGGCGGCGCGCCGAACCACCGCGAGGGGCCATGTTCTCCATCTCCGTCTTCCTGGAAAGTTTCGGCCCGTTGTTCTGGGCGGCGCGCTACACGCTGCTGATCTCGGTGCTGGGCATCGGGCTCGGGCTCGTGATCGGAACGCTGGTCTGCGCGGCGCGGCTGTCGCCCTATGTCTGGCTTCGCCGCTTCGCCATGCTCTGGGTCAGCTTCCTGCGCGGCGTGCCGCTTCTCGTCCAGCTTCTCGTCTTCTACTACACGCTGCCGGTGATCGGCCTCGACGTGCCGGCCATGGTGGCGGCGGTCGTGACCGTCGGCATCTGCGCCAGCGCCTATATCTCGGAGATCTGGCGCGGCGCCATCGCCGCCCTGCCGAAGGGCCAGTCGGAAGCCGCCATCGCCATCGGCATGACCCCGCAGGACGTGTGGATCCGGGTGATCCTGCCGCAGGCCTTCAACCTGTCGCTCCCCGCCCTCATCAACGAACTGATCCTCCTCGTGAAGGCCTCCTCGCTGGTCTCCGTGGTGGGCATCCTCGAAATCACCCGCGCCAGCCAGGCGCAGGCCGCGACCACCTTCCGGCCGCTCGAAGTCTATATCGCGGCCGCCTGCATCTACCTCCTGATCAACCTGTGCCTTGCGGTGCTCGGTCGCTATCTCGAACACAGGACGGCTATCTGATGGACTGGAGCATCCTGCAGCAATACGGCCCCGGCCTTCTCAGCGGCTTCGGCACGACGATCCTGTGCTGGCTGCTGGGCACGGTCTTCGGCATGGCGCTCGGCCTTGTCCTCGCCCTTGCCCAGCGCTACGGCGCGCGCTGGCTGAACCGGGTCATCCAGGTCTATGTCGAGATCATCCGCGGCACGCCCTTCCTCGTGCAGCTCTTCGTGCTCTATTACGGCGGCCCGCTGGTCGGCCTCCGGCTCGACGCGCTGCCGGCCGGCCTCCTCGGCCTCACCGTCTACGGCAGCCCCTATTTCGCGGAAATCTTCCGCTCGGGCTTCCGCGCCGTGCCGCACGGCCAGATCGAGGCCGCCCGCGCCATCGGCATGACAGAGGCCTCCATCGTGCGCCGCATCCTGCTGCCGCTCGGCCTCGTCTCCTCGCTGCCGGCACTGGTGAATTTTTCCATCATCCTCACCAAGGAAACGGTCATCCTGTCCATCATCACCGTTCCCGAACTGATGTACCAGGTCCAGCGCATGTCGACCGAGACCTTCCGCTACCTCGAAGCCAACCTCGTCCTGGCGCTTTTCTTCTGGGCGCTCGTCGAGGCCATCTCGAATGCCGGCCGCTGGCTCGAGGCGCGCATCACCAAACACCTCGTCGAAAGGACCTGAGATGGTTTCCGCATCCTCCGTCGAAATCCGCAAGGTCAACAAGCACTACGGCACCTTCCACGCGCTGAAGGACATCGACCTCGTCATCCCGCCGGGCAAGGTGACCTGCCTCATCGGCCCGTCCGGCTCGGGCAAGTCCACGCTGCTGCGCTGCGTCAACTTCCTGGAGGAATACGATTCCGGCGAGGTACTGATCGACGGCACGATGATCGGCTACGAAGCGCCCGGAAAGAAGATGCCCGGCCGGAAGCTGCGCGAGATGCGCCGCTCGATCGGCATGGTGTTCCAGCAGTTCAACCTGTGGCCGCACATGACCGCCCGCGAGAACGTCGCCGAAGGGCTGATCCGCGTGCGGGGCCTGTCGAAGAGCGAGGCGCACCGGCGCGCCGCCGACGCGCTCGCCAAGGTCGGCCTTGCCGACAAGATGGCGAACCACCCCTCGCGCCTTTCGGGCGGCCAGCAGCAGCGCGTCGCCATCGCCCGCGCCATCGCCATGGAGCCGCGGCTGATGCTGTTCGACGAGCCGACCTCGGCGCTCGACCCGGAACTGGTCGGCGAGGTGCTGAACGTCATGAAGACGCTGGCGAGCGAGGGCATGACCATGGTGGTCGTCACGCACGAGATGGGCTTTGCCGCCCATGTCGCCGACCAGGTCGTCTTCATGGAGAAGGGCGAGCTCGTCGGCGTCGACAGCCCCGACCGCATCCTGCACCATCCCGAGGACGCCCGCATCCAGTCGTTCCTGCGCACCTATCACGAGCGCAACAGCTTCTAGGAGCGGCCTTGCGGCGGGCGTCCGACGACGATATTCCCGCAACGCGGAATTTTTAGGAATTCCATTTCTGTCAAATTGCGGCGGCGCGGGGCAAACCTGTGCCCGTCGCCTGTGACGCAGGGTCGCTCCCTGCCGTCTTCGCATCGCGGAGTGGCGATGCTATCCCGTCGGGCGACCTGACTGAAAGCGTGAGCTGAAAATGACACTTCCCACCGCCTCGAAGGACGAGGCGCAATCCGCCCCCATGGTGCTCTTTGCGGGCGCGACCAAGCGCTTCGGCGAGGGCGAGAACGCCTTCGTCGCGCTCGACGGCGTCGACATGGCCGTCGGCCGCGGTGCGATCACCGGCATCATCGGCCGCTCGGGCGCCGGCAAGTCCACCCTCATCCGCCTCGTCAACGGCCTGGAGAAGGCGACGTCCGGCAAGGTCGTGGTGGACGGAACCGAGGTCGGCAGGCTGGACGAGACGGGCCTTCGCACCCTTCGCCGCGAAGTCGGCATGATCTTCCAGCACTTCAACCTGCTCTCCTCGCGCACCGCCTTCGACAACATCGCCCTGCCGCTGGAGATCGCCGGGCTCGACCGGGCCGCGATCCGCGCCAAGGTCGGCCCCCTCCTCGACCTCGTCGGCCTCGGCGACAAGGCCGAGCGCTATCCGTCCGAGCTTTCCGGCGGCCAGAAGCAGCGCGTCGGCATCGCCCGGGCGCTTGCCACCTCGCCGAAGCTGCTGCTGTCGGACGAGGCGACCTCGGCGCTCGACCCGGAAACGACGCAGTCGATCCTCGCGCTCCTCAAGCAGATCAATGCCGAGCTCGGCCTTACCGTGCTCCTCATCACCCACGAGATGGAGGTGGTGAAGACCATCGCCTCGCATGTCGCCGTCATCGACAGGGGCCGCATCGTCGAGCAGGGGCCGACTTTCGGCATCTTCACCGCCCCGCAGCACGAGACGACGCGCATCCTCCTTTCCTCCGCCCTCGGCACCACGCTGCCGGAATGGCTGCGCTCGGGCATCAAGCCCGAACCCGCCGCCGGCGACCGCGTCCTCGTGCGGCTCACCTTCTTCGGCGCGACGGCCTTCGAGCCGCTGACGGCCCGGCTCGTCACCGAGATCGGCGGCAACGTCAACATCCTTGCCGGCGCCATCGAGGAGATCGCGGGCGAGCCCTTCGGCACGCTCGTCGTCGCCTATCCGGCAACGCCCGAGGTCGTCGCGCGCGCCGACCGCTTCTATGCCGAAACCGGCCTTGCCACGGAGGTGCTCGGCTATGTCGCCTGAAATGCTGATCGACCTTTTGTGGAAATCGCTGCTCCAGACGCTGCAGATGGTGGCCGCCTCGGGCCTTCTCGGCTCGCTGATCGGCCTGCCGATCGGCATCTTCCTCGCCACCAGCGGCAAGGGCGAGCTCTTCCCCGCGCCGGCGCTCAACCGGGCGGTCGGGCTCATCGTCAACGCCGCCCGCTCGACGCCCTTCATCATCCTCGTCGTCGCGATCATCCCTTTCACGCGGCTCCTCACCGGCACGTCGATCGGCACCACGGCGGCCATCGTGCCGCTGACCATCGCCACCATCCCCTTCTTCGCGCGCCTCGTTGAAGCGGCGATCCGTGAGATCGACAAGGGGCTGATCGAGGCCGCCCGCGCCATGGGCGCAACGCCCATGCAGATCGTCTTCAAGGTGCTGCTCGCCGAGGCGCGGCCGGCCATCCTGCTCGCCTTCACCATGACCATCGTCAGCCTCATCGGCTATTCGGCCATGGTCGGGGCGGTCGGCGGCGGCGGGCTCGGCGACCTCGGCATCCGCTACGGCTACCAGCGCTTCATGCCGGACGTGATGCTGGCCGTGGTCGTCGTCCTCATCGTCCTCGTCCAGCTCGTCCAGAGCGCGGGCGACGCCCTTGCCCGCAGCTTCGACAAGCGCAACCGCAAGGGCTGATTTTCCTCCTCCCCTCCCAAGCCATGTAATATCAAGGAGATACACATGTTGAAGTTCCTCGCCACGGCGGCGCTTGCCGCCCTCATCAGCGTTCCGGCGCTCGCCGAAGACATCAAGGTCGGCGTCACGCCCGGCGAACACGCCGAGATCATGGAGAAGGTCAAGGACATCGCCGCCAAGAAGGGCCTCAATATCGAGATCCTGGAATTCTCCGACTACGTCGTGCCGAACCAGGCGCTGGCCGACGGCGACCTCAACGCCAATTCCTTCCAGCACCAGCCCTATCTCGACAACCAGATCGCCGACCGCGGCTTCGATCTCGTTGCCGTCGGCAAGACGATCACCACGCCGATGGGCGTCTATTCCAAGAAGGTGAAGAGCCTCAGTGAGCTTGCCGACGGCGCGACCGTCGCCATTCCGAACGACCCGACGAACGGCGGCCGCGCCCTCCTCGTCCTCGCCAAGGAAGGCCTCATCAAGGTCAACCCGGATGCCGGCCTGAAGGCGGGCCCGGCCGATATCGTCGAGAACCCGAAGAACATCCAGATCTCCGAGCTCGACGCCGCCCAGCTTCCCCGCTCGCTGGACGACGTGGACGCCGCCGTCATCAACACGAACTACGCGCTGGAAGCCGGCCTCAACCCGACGAAGGATTCCATCGCCATCGAAGGCAGTGAGTCACCCTATGCCAACGTGATCGTCGTGCGCAGCGCCGACAAGGACGCTCCGTGGGTGAAGACGCTTGTCGAAGCCTATCACGACGACAGCATCAAGGCCTTCATCACCGACCATTACAAGGGCGCGATCATCGCTTCCTGGTAACAGTCGGGCTCATCGCCCAAAAAAGCAACGCCCTGCCGAACGGCAGGGCGTTGTCGTTTCAGGACCGGTCAGCCGGCCGCCGGCTGCGGCGCGGGCATGGCGACGCCGAGCCGTTCGGCGTCGCGGCGAAGCTTTTCCCACGCGGCATCGCCGACCGGCACGCCCTTCTCCAGCGCCGCCCGGCGCTTCTTCGCCGCGCTGTTGCCGGGCACGCGCACGGCCCCCTTGTTCCAGGGCGCCGGCGGGTTGCTGCGGCAGGCCTCGGCGGTGAAGTCCGCCTCGGCGGTAAAGGCATCGAGCCCGGCGAAGAAGGCGGGGTCCATGACCTGGAGATAAGCGCTCTGGGCGAAGGTGCCGGCAGGCGTGTTCGCCCTGCCCTTGCCGGAAAGGCCCTGCCCCATGATGTCCACCATGAGGGCGAGGCCGAAGCCCTTGTGTCCCTTGTCGACGCCGCCGAGCGGCATCATCGTGCCGCCGCGCTCGGTGATCTCGCGCGGCTCGTCGGTCGGCTCGCCAGCGGCGGTAAGCGCCCAGTCGCCCGGGAACTTCTCGCCGCGCTTGGCGAGCGTCTGCGTCATCGTCGTCGTGGTGATCGAGCACGAGACGTCGATGAGGATCGGATCGCCCGAGGTGGGATAGCCCGCCGCCATCGGGTTGGGCGTCAGGAGCGGCTTCGTGCCGCCATAGGGCGCGACGCGCGCGGCCCCGGGATTGGAGACGGAAAGCTGGACGATGTAGCCGCGCTCGGTGACGCGGCGCATGAAGGCCGAAAGGGCGCAGGTATGATGGCAGTTGCGGATGGCAGCCGCGACGATGCCATGGTCGGCGACCCGCTCGCAGGCCTGGTCGAGCGCCTTGGTCAGCAGCCAGGCCCCCGGCAGGAGATTGCCGTCCCACACGAAGGTCGCGCCCCTGTCGGCCACCACGTCGTAGCTGCCGGCCTTTGCCATCGAGCCTTCCTCGATGGCTTCGAGATACCAGTGCAGGAGGCCAACGCCGTGGGTCTCATGACCGATCATGTCACCCTCGACGAGGATTTCGGCGGTCGCCGCGGCCTTGTCGGCCTCCATGCCGACGCGGGCGAGCATGTGTTCGACGAAACCCGTCAGGGCGCGCTGGTCGATAAGGGGCATGGAAGATCCGTTCTTTCTCTGTCGAAGCGCGGGCCGGCCTCAGCCGGCCCGCGGATGGCTTTCTATTTGAACTTGATCTGGGCAAGCTGGAGTTCGGAGTTTGCCGCAATCGTCGGCTTGAAGTCCAGACGCGGCGAGACGCGGGTGAAGCCGACCATGTGGAACATCGGGATATCGGCGATGATCTCCTCGTTCACCTTGGCGAACAGCTCCTTCCACAGCTTGGTGCGCTCGTCGCCCGTCGCCGTCGTCGCCTTCTCGATGAGGGCGTCGACCGCCGGGTCGCGCACCATCGAATGGGCCCCTTCCGAGGCATATTTCACGAAGGCGGTGAAGACCGGGTCGCCGGTGGCGTTGTCATGCTGCGACTGGGTCAGCGTCGGGCCGGAATCGGCGACATAGGGCGCGACGAAGTAGTTGTTCCACACCGACACGTCGTACATGTCGAGCTTCACGTTGAGGCCGATGTCCTGGAGCATCGCCATGATGGCTTCCATCGCCTCGGTGGCGTTCGGATACTGCCCGTTGCGGCCGATGATGCGGATCTGCGTGTCGACCGGCACGCCGTCGGCCTTGGCTTCCTCCACCAGCTTCCTGGCCTTGTCCGGATCGTAGGGCCAGACCGGGATATCGGCGTTGTAGCCGATGGTGGTCGGCACGACGAGCTGGGTCGCGATCTTCGCCTGTTCGGGGAAGAGCGTGCCGATCATGGCCTGCCGGTCGATCGCAAGGTTCATCGCCTCGCGGATGCGCCGGTCGTTGGTCGGCGCGATGCGCGTGTCGATGCGCAGCGACGTCGTTTCCGAGTTGGGATAGGCGAAGTCCGTTTCCTTGTTCGTCGCGTCCTGGAGCGCAATCGAGGGCACGATATCGGCTTCGCCCGCCCCGACCATGGCAGCGGCGACGGCACTGTCGGACCGGAAGAGATAGGTCGCCTTCTCGACGGCCGGCTGGTCGCCCCAATAGTCCGGGTTGCGCTTGAGGGTGATCGACTGGCCGACTTCCCAGTTGTCGAACGTGTAGGGACCCGTGCCCACCGGCTTGCGCGTGAATTCGTCGGCCGGCGTCGCATCGGCCGATTCCACCGGCATGACGGTCATCAGCAGCGGAAGGATCGGCTGGGCAGGGTTGGTCGTGATGCGGATCGTGTGCGGATCGGGGCTTTCGAAGCTGAACTCGGTGCCGCCGAAATACTTGCCGCCGACCTCGCAACTGAACTTGGCGTTCTTGTTGCGCTCGATGGTGAACTGCACGTCCTTGGCGGTGAATTCCTTGCCGTCGTGCCACTTGACGCCCGGCCGCAGCTTGAACTCCCAGGTGTCATTGTCGACCTGCGACCATTCGGTGGCAAGGCGCGGCTTGAGGCCGCCGTTCACATAGTCGAACTCGACGAGCATCTCGTTGACGTTCTCGGAGATGACGCGGCCGACATCCTGGCGTGCGGCCATGCAGGGCTCGACGACGTCGACGGTTTCGGCAAGCACGATCGCCACGTCCTTGCTCTTGTCCTGTGCCATTGCGGGGACGGCGCAGAACGCCAGTGCGGTGGTTGAAAGGCAGAAAGCTGCCATGCGGAGTTTCATTTCGGTCTCCTCCCTGCGTCCCGCGGGACGCCTCTTTCCATGATGAAAATCAGACCTTGAGGCCGTGGTGATGATCCGAACGGCAATTCCCCTCCGAATTGCGGATCATCTTATGCACATGCATACTAATATTTCAATTTACCTCCTATTTCAAGCGTGGATGAGTCGGTTGGCTTTCAGAAAGCGCTCCAGAACCGCCTGCTGCTCGGCCGTCAGCGGCCAGGAAGCCGGCGGGCGCGTGGGGCCGCAGTCGGTGCCCATGGCGGCAAGCGCCGCCTTGACGCCGGTGACATTGGTGCCGTTGAGCTCCATCGCCCGCACCGCCTCGAAGGGCGCCATGTCGGCGATGAGCGCGCGGGCGCCGGCATAGTCGCCGCCGTCGAGCGCGGTAAGGATGGCGAGCGAGCGCTCCGGCCAGACATTGATGAGGCCGGAGGTGAAGCCCCGCGCGCCGACGGCGTAGAGCGCGGGCGCCCAGACCTCGGCAAGGCCGCCGACCCAGAGGATGGCCGGGTCGCAGGCGGCGATGGCCTCGACAAGCTTCATCGGGTTGGGCGTCGCCCATTTGACCCCGACGACGCCGGGCACGGCGCAGAGCTCCGCAATGGCGGCCGTCCCGATGGCGTCGTTACGGAGGTAAAGCATGACCGGCAGGCCGTCCGCCGCTTCCGCCACCCGCCGCACATAGTCGGTAACGCCGCGCGGCGAGGCGAAGGGATCGGGCGGCTGGTGGATCATCAGGCCCGCCGCACCCTCCCGCCGCGCCGCGGCGGCAAGGCGGCAGGCCTCCTTCACCGAGCGCCCGACACCGGCAAGAACCGGCGCGCGGCCGTCGACCAGTCCGCAGACCTCGCCGATCATCGCCTCGGCCTCGTCGACCGCCAGCGCATAGAACTCGCCGGTATTGCCGTTGACCACCGGCACATGCAGGCCGGCGGCGAGCGCCCGGTCGAGGATCGGCCGCAGGCGCGCCGGCGCGATGCGGTCGTCCGCATCGAACGGCGTCACCAGGATGCCGGAGATGCCCGCAAGCGCCTCTCTCAACGGAGCCGGCGTCATTTGGTGGACTCGATGAGCTGCCGCATCATGTCGACCTCCTCCTCGGTGAGGTCGGTGAGGGGAGCGCGCACCGGGCCGGCCGCAAAGCCGCGCAGGCGAACGCCGGCCTTGACCGCCGAGACGGCATAGCCGGTCTTGCGGTCGCGGATGCGGGCGAAGGGATAGTAGAAATCGCGCAGCATCTGCTCGCAGGTCGCATCGTCGCCGGCAAGGAAGGCGCCGTGGAACTTCAAGGCCGTCTCCGGCACGAAGTTGAACACCGCCGAGGAATAGGTCGGCATGCCCGCACCGCGATAGGCCTGGGCGAAGAGCTCGTGCGTCGGCATGCCGCCGATATAGGAAAGGCGGTCGCCGAGCATCACCGTCACGCGGCGCACCGTGTCGATGTCGCCCGTGCCGTCCTTGAAGCCGATGAGGTTCGGGCATTCGTCGGCGAGTTTCGCGAGCTGGTCGGCGGAAACGCGGGCCTGGCCGCGGTTATAGACGATGACGGCCATGCTGGTCGCCTTGCAGACGGCGCGGATGCGCGCGGCGATGCCTTCCGGCGGTGCCTCGGTGAGGTAGTGCGGCAGGAGCAGGATGCCGTCGCCGCCGGCCGCCTCGATCTCGCGCGCCATGTCGCAGGCGATGCGCGTGCCGTAGCCGCAGCCGGCGATGACCGGCGCGTCCTTCGAGACGGCGCGCGCCGTCCGGACGACCTCGACCACCTCGCCCGGCGTCAGCGAGAAGAGCTCGCCCGTGCCGCCGGCGACGATGAGGCCGGCGACGGGATAGGAGGAGAGCCATTCGAGATGCGCCGCGAACGGCTTGGGCGAAAAGCGGTCCTCGGCATCGAACGGCGTGACGGGGAAGGACAGGAGTCCGTTGCGGATGATCTCGCGCAGGTCGGTGGGGGCGATCATGATGTTCTCCTCATTCGGTTGCGCCGGTCTTCGCGGGGAAGAGCGGCGGGAAAATTCCTAAGCTGGAGGAACCGCGGCACGCGGGTCCTCACGGCCGGAACGCGCGGCTCCGGACCCAGACTGTCTTTCTTTCGGCTGTGCGCCCGGCCTAGCGGCCGTTCGCGGCCCGCCATTCAGCAAACAGCGTAAGATTGCTTTCGTCCGTCGCCGGATAGAGGCCGACGATGGTGTGGCCCGCCTTCACCCGCTCGACGACGAAGTCCTCGTAAGCGGTCATCTCGACGGCCTCATCGGCGATCTCGTCGGCGATCTCCTGCGGGATGATGATGACGCTGTCGTCGTCGCCCACCACCACGTCGCCGGGAAACACCGCGACGTCGCCGCAGCCGATCGGCACGTTGATGTCGATGGCTTCGTGCAGCGTCAGGTTCGTCGGGCTGGACGGGCGGTTGTGATAGGCGGGGATGTCGAGCTCGGCGATGGTCATGGAATCGCGGAAGCCGCCGTCGGTCACCACCCCTGCCCCGCCGCGCACCATGAGGCGCGTGATGAGGATATCGCCGGCCGAGGCCGCGCGCGGGTCCTTGCGGCTGTCCATGACGAGCACGGCGCCCTCGGGGCACGTCTCGATGGCCACGCGCTGCGGGTGCTTCGGATCACGGAAGATCGACATGGGATTGCGGTCCTCGCGCGCCGGCATGTAGCGCAGCGTGAAGGCAGGCCCGACCATGTTGCGGCCCTTCGTCCGCACGGGGCGCACGTCCTGGATCGTCTGGTTCTTGAGGCCGCGCTTGTAGAGCGCCGAGCACAGGGTCGCGACGGAGACGCCCATCAGCTTTTCGCGGGTTTCGGGTTTCATGGTTCCTCCTCCTCAATGGCCGAAGCTGCGGGTTTCGACGGTCCAGTCGCGCGCCTTGCCCGTCAAGGAGCAGCCGAGGCCGGGGCGCGGCGGCACGATCATGCGGCCGTCCCTGATCTCGAGCGCCTCGTTGAAGAGCGGCGCCAGCCAGTCGAAATGCTCCACCCAGGGCTCGTGCGCATAGGCGGCGGCGAGGTGCAGGTGGATTTCCATGGCGAAATGCGGGGCAAGGCGCATGCGCTTGGCCTCGGCCTGCGTGCAGATGCGCAGGAACGGCGTGATGCCGCCGACGCGCGGCGCGTCGGGCTGGATGAAATCTACCGCATCGGCCTTGATGAGCGCCATGTGCTCGTCAGCGCTGGCAAGCATCTCGCCGGTCGCGATGGGTGTCGCAAGCTCGCGGGCGAGCGCGGCGTGGCCTTCGGCGTCGTAGGCGTCGAGCGGCTCCTCGATCCATTCGAGGTTCAGCGGCTCGACCAGCCGGCCGAAGCGCAGCGCCGTCGTGCGGTCCCATTGCTGGTTGGCGTCGACCATCAGCGGTGCGCGGCCGGAAAGATGGCTGGTGACCGCATCGAGGCGGCGCAGGTCCTCCATGGGGTCCGGCTGGCCGACCTTGATCTTGATGCCGCCGATGCCGGCCGCGAGCGAAAGGTCGATGGCGGCGCAGATCTCCTCCACGCTGGACGACAGGAAGCCGCCCGAAGTGTTGTAGCAGGCGACGCTGTCGCGATGCGCGCCGAGGAGTTTTGCGAGCGGCAGGCCGGCGCGCTTGGCCTTCAGGTCCCAGAGCGCGATGTCCATGGCGGCGATGGCCTGCGTGGCGATGCCGGAGCGGCCGACCGAGGCGCCCGCCCAGCAGAGCTTGTCCCAGAGCCGGGCGGTGTCGTTCGGGTCCTCGCCGATGAGGTTTTCCGCGATCTCGCAGGCATGGGCGTAGAGGCCCGGCCCGCCGGCGCGCTTGGAATAGCTGAAGCCGAGGCCCTCATGGCCGGCTTCCGAGACGATCTCGCAGAAGAGGAAGGCGACTTCGGTAAGCGGCTTCTGCCGGCCCGTCAGCACCTTGGCGTCGCTGATCGGCCGGGCGAGCGGCAGGTAGGCGAGCGACAGCTTGACGGAGCGGATGGCGTCCAGCTTGGCAGGCCCTGCCGCAAAGCCGGCCTTCGGCGGCTGGGCGGGAATGACGCGGACATCGGGATTGAACATGGCCCTCTTCCTCAGTTGATCGCCGGTTCCGGCGTCTTGCCGCCGAACTCGGTGCGCAGGAAATCGAAGTCGCAGCCCTTGTCGGCCTGCTCGATATGCTTGGTGAACATGAAGCCGTAGCCGCGCTCGTAGCGGGGCTCGGGCGCCCGCCAGGCCGCGCGGCGCGCCGCCAGCTCGTCCTCCGCCACCAGCATGTCGAGGCTGCGGGCGGGAATGTCGAGCTCGACGATGTCGCCGGTCTTCAAAAGGGCGAGCGGCCCGCCGACGAAGGCTTCCGGCGAGACATGCAGCACGCAGGCCCCGAAGCTCGTGCCGGACATGCGCGCATCGGAAATGCGTACCATGTCGCGAAGGCCGAGCTTCAAGAGCGCCTTGGGCATCGGGATCATGCCCCATTCCGGCATGCCGGGGCCGCCCTGCGGGCCGGCATTGCGCAGCACCAGCACCGTGTCGGGCGTCAGCGGATAATCCGGGTCGTCGATGATCTTCTTCATCTCGGCATAGCTGTCGGCAACGAGCGCCGGGCCGCGATGGCGGTGGAATTTCGGATCGCAGGCCGCCGGCTTGATGACCGCGCCGTCGGGCGCGAGATTGCCCTTGAGGACGGCAAGCGAGCCCTCGTGGTAGACGGGATTGGAGAGCGGCCGGATCACGTCGTCGTTCCACACCTTGACGTCCTCCAGCCCTTCCACGAGCGGCCGGCCGGTGACGGTGATGGCGGTCGGGTCCAGCTTGTCGCCGAGCTGCTTCATCAGCGCGCGAAGCCCGCCCGCATAAAAGAAGTCTTCCATGAGGTAGGTCGTGCCGGAGGGGCGGATATTGGCGATCACCGGCGTCGTGCGGCCGATGCGGTCGAGGTCGTCGAGTTCCAGCGGAATGCCGGCGCGGCGCGCCATGGCGATGAGATGGATGATCGCATTGGTCGAACAGCCCGTTGCCATGGCGACCGTCACCGCATTGTTGACGGCGGCCGCGGTGAGGATCCTGTCGGGCGTCAGATCCTCCCAGACCATCTCGACGACGCGCCGGCCGCAGGCGGCCGACATGCGCTGGTGGTTGGCGTCCGCCGCCGGGATCGAGGAGGCGCCCGGCAGGGTCAGCCCCAGCGCCTCGGCGATGGCCGTCATGGTGGAGGCGGTGCCCATGGTCATGCAATGGCCGTAGCTGCGGGCGATGCCGCCCTCGATGCCCTGCCATTCCTCCTTGGAAATGGTGCCGGCGCGCCGCTCGTCCCAGTACTTGAAGCCGTCCGTACCCGAGCCCAGCGTCTTGCCGGCATAGTTGCCGCGCAGCATGGGGCCGGCCGGAAGATAGACGAAGGGAATGCCCATCGAGACCGCGCCCATGACCAGCGCCGGGGTGGTCTTGTCGCACCCGCCCATCAGCACCGCGCCGTCGATGGGGTGGGAGCGCAGCAGCTCCTCGGTCTCCATCGCCAGCATGTTGCGGTAGAGCATGGTCGTCGGCTTGACGAAATTCTCCGACAGCGAGAGCGCCGGCAGCTCCATGGGAAAGCCGCCCGACTGCAGGATGCCGCGCTTCACCCAGTCCACGCGCTCGCGGAAATGCATGTGGCAGGGCTGGGCATCCGACCAGGTGTTGATGATCGCGATGATCGGCTTTCCCTGCCAGTCCTCCGGCGAGTAGCCCATCTGCATCGTGCGTGAGCGGTGCCCGAACGACCGCTGGTCGTCCGGCATCATCCAGCGCGCCGAGCGCAGCTCCTCGTAGGTTTTCCTCCCGGTCATGTCCGTCTCCTTTCGCGGCAGACCATTGCCGCGCCTCATCATCCATACTAATATTTCAGTTCGACATCTATATCAACACCTATATTTCTATTCTTGTGTATGAGTTGCGGCCCGGCTAACACTGAGCGAAAAGGATCATCCCATGAACACATCGCTTGCCCAGACATTCGGACTTGCCCCTTCCGGCTTTCCCTCGGTCGCCGGCAGCACCGTCCAGCGGGTCTATGACGACCTGCGCAAGCGGATCATCACCATCCAGCTTCCGCCGGACACGACGCTTTCGCGCACGGAGCTGACGGAGACCTACGAGGTGAGCCAGACGCCGATCCGCGAGGCGATGCAGCTTTTGAAGCAGGAAGGGCTGGTGCGCATCTATCCGCAGTCGCGCACCGTCGTCACACGCATCGACGTGCCGCAGATCTACGAGGCGCATTTCCTGCGCGTCGCGCTGGAGACGGAAGTCTGCCGCCGCCTTGCGCTGGAGCCCGATTCCCCGACGGTCATGCGGGCGCGCTCGATCATCAAGATGCAGGAAGCCGTCGCCGACGACCCGGAGCAGCTCTCGATCTTCCAGGAACTGGACGAACTGTTCCACCAGACGCTGTTTGCCGGCGTCAGGCGCAGCGGCCTGCATCAGCTCATCCGCGAGCGCTCCGGCCACCTGGAGCGCATCCGCCGCCTGCACCTTCCCGAGAAGGGCAAGATCATCAACATCCTCGACGGGCATCGCGCCATCGTCGAGGCGATCGCGGCCGGCGACGAGACTGCCGCCATCGCCGCCATCCGCGATCATCTCAGCCGCACGGTCTCCAAGGTCGAGGACCTGCGCGCGGAGTTCCCGCACTACTTCGCCGCCTGACGCCCGTCAGTTCACGGGCGTCAGCAGCGGCTTGCCGGCGAAGAAGGCCGCAAGGTTGTCGATGACGAGCTGGGCCATCCGGTCGCGCGTCTCCTCCGTGCCGCTGGCATGGTGCGGATAGAGCACGACATTGTCGAGCGCGGCGAAGGCCGGGTCCGGGTTCGGCTCGTTGAGATAGACGTCGAGCCCGGCCGACGCGATGCGTCCCTCCTGGAGGGCGCGGATCAGCGCCGGCTCGTCGACCACCGTGCCGCGCGAGATGTTGACGAGGCTGCCTTCCGGCCCGAGCGCGTCGAGCACGTCCGCGGAAATCAGCTTCTCCGTCTCCGCCCCGCCCGGCGTCGCGACGATGAGGATATCCGCCCAGGCGGCCAGCTTCACCGGATCGTCGAAATAGGCGTAGTCGTTGCCGGCCTTCTTCGATCGGCCGTAGTAGCCGATCGTCAGGCCGAGGGCCTCGCAGCGCCGCGCGATGGCAAGGCCGATGCGTCCGAGCCCGACGATGCCCGCCTTCTTGCCGGAGGTCGAGGTGGTCAGCGGCATCATGCCCTTGCGGCCCCAGTCGCCCGAGCGGACATAACGGTCGCCGACCACCAGCCGGCGGCGCGCCGCCAGCATCAGGAGCAGCGCCATGTCCGCGACATCGTTCAGCAGCACGTCCGACGTGTTGGTGAGCGTGATGCCGCGCCGGGTCATCGCCGCAACGTCCATCTGGTCGAAGCCGGCCGAGGAGCAGGCGGCGATCTTCAGCGCGGGCAGTCTTGCGAGGAACGCGTCGTCGATGGCGACATGGCCGTTGACCACCATGGCGGTGCAGCGCGGGCCGACCTCGGCCAGCATCGCCTCGCGCGCCTCGCCCTTCAGCAGGTCGAGACGGTGCACCGTATAGGTCTTTTCCAGCATCTCCATCTGGCGGGGACGCAGGGGATAGGCGACCAGAACATCGGGCTTCATGCTATTTCAAGTCCTTCTTCGAGGTTGCGGGCGGCACGGCGGGCGGCCTGGATTTCCGGATCGGGATCGAGGCTCGCGGCGAGAAGCGCGCGGGTATAGGGATGGGCGGGCGCATCGAAGATCTGCCGCACCGGCCCTTCCTCCACGATTTCCCCGTCCTTCATGACGACGACACGGTCGGCGAAATCGCGCACCACCGGCAGGTCGTGGGCGATGAAGAGATAGGACAGGCCGAACTCGCGCCGCAAGCCGTCGAGAAGCGCGATGACCTGCGCCTGGATCGAGACGTCGAGGGCGGACACCGCCTCGTCGCAGACGATGAGCTTCGGCTCCATGGCGAGCGCCCGGGCAATCGCGATGCGCTGGCGCTGGCCGCCGGAGAACTGGTGCGGGTAGCGCGCCGCCATGTCCGGCTTCAGGCCGACCTTGACCAGGAGCTCGGCCACCCGTTCCTTCCAGCGCGCCCGCGGCAGGATGCCGGGATGGATGGCCCAGGCCTCGGAGATGAGCTGGAACACCGTCATGCGCGGGTTGAGCGACTGCGTCGGGTCCTGGAAGACCATCTGCAGGTCGCGGCGAAGGCCGAACAGCTCCCTGGGGCTCATCGCCAGGAGATCGCGGCCGCGATAGAGCACCTGCCCCGAATTGGGATCGTCGAGACGCAGGATCGCCCGCGCCAGCGTCGACTTGCCCGATCCGCTCTCGCCGACGACCGCCACGGTCTCTCCCGGCATGATGGCGATGTCGACGCCCTTCAATGCATGGAACGCGCCGTAGGTCTTGTGCAGGCCGATGGCCGAAAGCAGCGGCTCGCCCTTGCGCTCCTGCTCGTCCGGCATCTCGCCCTTGCCGGGCGCCGCGTCGATCAGCTTCTTCGTATAGGGGTGCTGCGGGTTGCGGTAGACTTCCGCGGCATTGCCGGATTCGACGATGCAGCCGGAATTCATCACCACCACCCGGTCGGCGATCTCGGCGACGACGCCGAGGTCGTGGGTGATGAGAAGGAGGCCCATGCCGGTCTCGTCCTGCAATTCGCCCAGAAGCTCCAGCACCTGGGCCTGCACCGTCACGTCGAGCGCCGTCGTCGGCTCGTCGGCGATCAGGATGTCCGGCTTGCAGGCAAGCGCCATCGCGATCATCAGGCGCTGGCGCTGGCCGCCGGAGAACTGGAACGGATATTTGTTCATCGCCAGCTCGGGCTGCGGGATGCCAACGCGCTTCATGAGGTCGAGCGCGCGCGTGCGCGCCTCCTCGCGCGGAGCGCCGTGGGTCGTCATCATCTCCGTGATCTGCCAGCCGACCGTATAGACGGGATTGAGATGGGCGAGCGGGTCCTGGAAGATCATGGCGATGCGCGCACCGTTGATCGCCCGGCGCTCCTCCGCGCTCATCGCCAGCATGTCGCGGCCGTTGAAGAGAATCGTGCCGCTGGTGATCCTGCCCGGCGGCATGTCGATGAGGTTCATGATCGCCGAGGCGGAGACGGACTTGCCCGAACCGCTCTCGCCGAGGATCGCCAGCGTCTCGCCGCGGTCGAGATGCCAGCTCACGTCCTGCACGGCCTTGACCGTGCCGGCGGCGGTGTGGAACTCGACCGAGAGGTCGCGCACTTCAAGCAGGTGTTCAGCCATTTTTCCGGCCTCTCATTTCAAGGCGCCAGCGCTGCGCCGGATCGAGCGCGATGCGCAGCCAGTTCGACAGCAGGTTCAGCGACAGGGTCGTCAGGATGATCGCAAGGCCTGGCCAGAAGGAAAGCCACCAGGCATTCGTCAGATAGGGCCGGCCCTGGCTGACCATGAGGCCCCAGGTGATCTCCGGCGCCTGGATGCCGATGCCGAGGAAGGAGAGCGAGGATTCGGCCAGCATGACGAAGGCGAAGTCGAGCGTGGCGATCGTCACCAGCGTCGGCAGGATGACCGGCAGGATATGGCGGAAGACGATGCGCCGGTGCGAGGCGCCCATGACGGTCGCCGCTTGCACGAACATGCGCTCGCGCACTTCCAGCACCTCGGCGCGCGTGGTGCGCAGGTAGATCGGGATGCGCGTGATCGCCAGCACCAGCACGATATTGGCGACGGACGGCTCCAGCATGTAGAGCACGATGACGGCAAGCAGCAGCGAGGGGAAGGACATGATGACGTCGCCGAGCCGCATGATCCACTGGGCGGCCGAACGCCGGCTGTAGCCCGCAACGAGCCCGAGCGCGGCCCCGACGACAGAGGAGGCCGCCACGGCTCCCGCGGCGACCAGCATGGTGTTCTGCGCCGCCACCACGATGCGGGCGAGGAGCGGCCGGCCGAGCGCATCGGCGCCGAGCACGTAGACCCAGCCATGGGTGAGGTCGAAGGGCGGGGCGTTTCGCCCGCGCAGGTTCTGCTTGGTGGCATACGCATCCAGGAAATGCGGGCCGAGAATCGCACAGAGCAGCACGACGAAGAGGAAGAGCGCGGCGAAGAAGGCGAGCTTGTCGGCCCACAGCATGGAGAACCAGCGCCCGAGCGCCCCGCTCTGCTTTCGCCCGGAAAGGATTTGCGTGTCTGTCATGGCCATCGCTCAATACCGGATGCGGGGATCGAGCAGCGCATAGGCGAGGTCGATCAGGAGGTTCATGATGAAGATCGCCAGCGCCGACACCATGATGACGGCGAGGACGACGGCAAAATCACGCAGCAGGATGGAATCGATCATCAGCTTGCCGATGCCGGGAAAGCCGAAGACGGTCTCGACCACGACGGCGCCGTTGAGGATGGCCGCGGCCTGGTCGCCGATGACGGTGATGACCGGCAGCATGGCGTTGCGCAGGCCGTGCACGAAGATGATGGCGGGCGTGCGCACGCCCTTGGCGCGGGCCGTCTTGACATAGGCGGAGGAGAGGACGCCGATCATCGAGCCGCGCACCACCTGGAGGATGAGGCCGAAGGGGCGGATGAAGAGCACGGAGACGGGAAGGATCCAGTGCCAGGGCGTGCCCGTTCCCGAGGTCGGCAGCCAGTGCAGCTTGACCGCGAAGATGACGATCGCCACGATGGCGAGCCAGAAATCCGGCGCGGCGGCGCCGATCAGCGAGAAGAAGGTGGCGATGCGGTCGAAGATGCCGCCGACGCGGAAGGCGGCGAGCGAGCCGATGACGATGGCCGCCAGCGTGACGCAGGACATGGTGATGACGGCGAGCCAGAAGGTCCAGCCGAACGCCTCGAGCACCACGTCCATCGCCGGGCGCGCCTGGCGCAGCGACTGGCCGAAATCGAGCCGGGCGAGATCGGCAACATAGCGGCCGAACTGCACGATCAGCGGATCGTTGAAACCATGCATCTGGCGGAACTGGTCGCGCATTTCCGTGGATGCGTCGAGCGGCAGGTAAAGATCGGTCGGGTCCCCCGTCAGCCTCGACAGAAAGAACACGAGCACGACGAGCCCTATCAGCGAGACACCGCTCGCAAGGGCCCGCTTGCTGATGAATGATTTCATATCACTCCTCCCGAGTGAGAATTTCGTTGCACGGCATTCTCCGGGATCGTGCCCGCAAAAGCCGCCGTTCCGGCTCATTGGCTCCTCAGGAGCGGGCACGGACCGCGGTCCGAGCTCACATCCGAGTAATATATTAGTGCATCTGAGATTTTTGTGCACCTGTTTTTTTGACCGTCATCAGCCTTCGTCCTCGAAGCGGCGCCGGCGAAGGCGCGCGCCGCCGGCGGCGGCGAGCGTCGCGACGAAGATCGTCGCCGCGCCGATCCAGGTCGTCACGGGCGCCACCTCACCGAAGAACAGGAAGGCCATGACGGCCACGACCGGCAGGCGCAGGAAATCGAGCGGCGCGAGATAGGAGGCGCTCGCCATGGCGAAGGCCCGGGTGATCAGCGTCATGTTGAGCGCCCCGAGCACGCCCTGCAGGGCGAGAAGGCCGAGCTGCATCGGCGTCGGCGTGACCCAGACCGGCACGGCGGCCAGCAGCCCCAGCCCCACCATGGCAAGGAGGTTCCAGGCGACGAGGCGGTCCGTCGTGTCGCGCAGCGCCATGCGCCGCAGCATCAACTGGCTGACGGCGGTGAGGATCGCGCCGGCAAGCGCGAAGAGCAGCCAGGGGTCGAACGTGCCCGCCCCCGGCCGTACGATGATCATGACGCCGACAAAGCCGGCAAGCACGCCGCCGATGACGGAGGGCGCCACCTCCTCCTTGAGGAAGAGCCAGGCGCCGAGCGTGAGGAAGATCGGCATGGTGAAGTTGAGCGCCGTCGCATCGGCAAGCGGCGCATGGGCGTAGGCGATGAAGAGGGCGACGAGCGAGGCGAACTTCAGCCCCGCCCGCACGACATGCGCCGCCCGATAGGGCGAGGCCAGAAGCTGGACCCGGCGCATCATGAAGGGCAGCACCGCGCAAAGGCCGAACAGGGCCCGGAAGAACGCGATGGTGAAGGGATGCACCCCGCCGGCGAGCATGCGCACGATGACCGCATCGAACCCCGCCAGGATGGACGCCGCCGCCATGATGAGGACGGCGGCGCCCGTCCGCTGGCCGCTCGTGAGCCCGCTCATCGGATCCGGCCTCGAACCATGACGGACAGGCATCGACAGGATTTCATGGCGCTCTCCTCACTGCTACGGATCGTCTTATACACTAAAATATAAGAACACCAGTCCGCAAATCGACTTGCCCACGGGTGTGCGTCGGAGGCTTCAAGGAACAATCGCGGCCGCGCCGCATTGCTTCCGCTTTGCAGCGGAGGGCGAAACGTGGCGCCGAGAGCCAACTGGAAAGGTTTCCTGAAACTGGGAGAGCTGGTCTGTCCGGTCGCCCTTCACACCGCCGCCTCGACGAGCGAACGCGTCTCCTTCCACCTCGTCAACCGCAGGACGGGTAACCGGCTGCACCGGGAATTCATCGACAGCGAGACGGGCAAGCCCGTCGGGAAGGAAGACCAGGTGAAAGGCTACGAGACCGGCGAGAACGACTATATCGTGCTCCAGCCGGAGGAGATCGCCGCCGCCGTGCCCGAGAGCGACAAGACGATGGCCGTGGAAGCCTTCGTCGCCTGCTCCGACATCGACGACCTCTACTTCGACAAGCCCTATTACCTGCGCCCCGCCGACCGGCAGGGCGAGGAGGTCTTTGCGCTGATCCGCGAGGGCATGGAGGCGAAGAAGGTGGCGGCGGTGGCGCAGGCCGTGCTCTTCCGCCGCGCCCGCACCCTGATCATCCGCGCCCACGATGCCGGCCTCATCGCGACGACGCTCGCCTATGACTACGAGGTGCGCTCGGCCAAGGAAGCCTTTTCCGGAATTCCCGATATCGAGGTGAAGGGCGAGATGCTGGAGCTTGCCGAGCACATCATCAGGACGAAGAGCGGCCGCTTCGATCCCAAGGGCTTCGACGACCGCTACGACGCCGCCCTTGCCGAGGTGGTGAAGGCGAAGATCGAGGGCCGCAAGATCAAGCCTGTCCGGCCGAAGGCCGAGGGCAAGGTCATCGACCTGATGGAAGCGCTGCGCCAGAGCGCCGGCGAAACGAAGAAGAAACCCGCGGCGAAGCGCAGGCCGGCAGCCGGCCGGCGAAAGGCAGGATGAGAATGGCGACGCTCGACGTCTACCGGCAGAAGCGGGATTTCCGCACCACCGCCGAGCCGAAAGGGCGCAAGGGCCGCAAGGGCGGCCACAGCTTCGTGATCCAGAAGCACGACGCCACGCGCCTCCACTACGACTTCCGCCTCGAGATGGACGGCGTGCTGAAGAGCTGGGCGGTGACGCGCGGCCCGAGCCTCGTGCCGAGCGAAAAGCGGCTTGCCGTGCATGTCGAGGATCATCCGCTGGACTACGGCGACTTCGAGGGCACCATTCCCAAGGGCGAATATGGCGGCGGCACCGTCATCGTCTGGGATCGCGGCACCTGGACCCCGCTCGGCGACGCGCACAAGGCCTATGCCAAGGGCCATCTCGAATTCGAGCTCGACGGGGAGAAGCTGCACGGCCGCTGGCATCTCGTGCGCATGCACGGCAAGCCGGGCGAGAAGCGCGAGAACTGGCTGCTGATCAAGGGCGACGACGAATTCGCCGTGCCGGAGGACAAGGACGATCTTCTCGAGGAACGGCCGGAATCGGTGAAGACCGGACGCGACATCGAGGACGTCGCCGGAGAAGCGCCCGGCTGGTCGTCGAAGACCGGACGCATCCGCAAATCCGCCCGCCGGAAGGCCGAACCCGAAAAGGAGGAGCCCGAAGCCGAGGCACCCGATCCTTCCGCCATCAAGGGCGCGCGCAAGGCGAAGCTGCCCGATTTCGTCCCGCCCGCGCTGGCGACGCTCGCCGCCGCCCCGCCGCCCGGCGCACGCTGGCTGCACGAGATCAAGTTCGACGGCTACCGCCTGCAGGCGCGCATCGAGGCGGGGCGGGTGAAGCTCCTCACGCGCAGCGGGCTCGACTGGACGAAGAAATTCGGCAAGGCTGTCGTCGCCGCGCTCGCTGAGCTTCCGGCCGGCACGGCGCTCATCGACGGCGAGCTCGTCGTTGAGACCGGCTCGGGCGCTTCCGATTTCTCCGCCCTTCAGGCCGATCTCAGCGAGGGGCGCGACGACCGCTTCGTCTTCTACGTCTTCGACCTTCTCCATCTCGACGGCTACGATCTCACCCGCCTGCCGCTGGAAGACCGCAAGGCCCTGCTCGAAAAGCTCGTGCCCGGCAATGGCGGCATCCTGCGCTACAGCCACCATTTCGAGGAAAGCGGCGCGCTGGTGCTGAGCCATGCCTGCCGCCTCAGCCTCGAAGGCGTCGTCTCCAAGCTGCGTGACGCGCCCTATCGCGGCGGGCGCAGCAAGAGCTGGATCAAGTCGAAATGCTCGGCCCGGCAGGAATTCGTGATCGGCGGCTTCGTGCCCTCCTCCGTCTCGCGCCAGGCGATCGGCTCGCTTCTCCTCGGCGTCTACCGGGACGGCAAGCTGATGCCGGTCGGCCGCGTCGGCACCGGCTTCGGCGCGGCGGTCGCCACGGACCTTTTCCGCCGGCTGAGCCGCATGCGGACGGACGAGAGCCCCTTCGGCCGGAAGCTGACGGCGGACGAGGCGCGGCAGGCGCGCTACGTGCGGCCGGAACTGGTGGCCGAAGTGGAATTTCGCGCCTGGACGGCGGACGGGCATTTGCGCCATGCTTCCTTCCGGGGCCTGAGGGAAGACAAGCCGGCAAGGGAGGTCGTTGCGGAAATGCCGAAATCGAAAACCGCACCCGCGGCCGAGAAGCCGCCGCGCCGCACCGTGCGCCTCACCCACCCCGACCGGATCTACTGGCCGGGCGAAGGCGTCACCAAGGAAGGGCTTGCCGACTATTACACCGAGGTCTGGCGCTACATGGCGCCGCATGTCGTCGGCCGGCCGCTCGCGCTCCTGCGCGCGCCGAGCGGCATCGACGGCCAGACCTTCTTTCAGAAACACGCCTGGAAGGGCATCAACGCCAATATCATTCAGGTGCAGGATCCGAAGGAGAAGGACGAGGAGCCCTATGTCGCGATCAACGATTTCGACGGCCTGATGGGCCTCGTGCAATCGGCCACGCTGGAAATCCATCCCTGGGGCTCGACCCTTGCGGACTGGGAGCGGCCGGACCGCATCATCATGGACCTCGACCCCGGCGAGGGCGTCGCCTGGCAGGCGGTGATCGACGCGGCGGAGGAGACGCGCCGGCGCCTCGAGGCGGCCGGCCTCAACGCCTTCGTGAAGACCTCCGGCGGCAAGGGCCTGCATGTCTGCGCGCCGCTGAAGCCTTCGGCCCGCTGGCCCGCCGTGAAAGCCTTCTGCAAGGGCATCGCCGACGCCATGGCGAAGGACAGCCCCGAAAGCTACGTGTCGACCATCACCAAGTCGAAGCGCCGCGGCAAGATCCTCATCGACTACCTGCGCAACCAGCGCGGCCAGACGGCGGTCGCCCCCTACTCCACCCGCGCCCGCCCGGGTGCGGCCGTCTCCATGCCGCTCGCCTGGAGCGAGCTCAGCCCGGATATCGGCCCGGCCTATTTCACCGTGGAGAACACGCCGACACGCCTTCAAGCGCTGAAGGCCGATCCGTGGGCGGATTTCAAGGCGGCTGCCGAGCCGCTGAAGGCGGGAAAGGCGAAGGGGTGAGGCCTATTTGCCCTTCCCCTCGGCCTTGATGCTGCGGCGCAGGGCATCCATGATGTTGACGACATTGCCTGCGGTCGGCGGCGGGGCCTTGCGTTTGGCCGGGCGCTTGCGGCCTTTCTTCTTGGCCGCGATGATATCGAGCAGGCGGTCCTGCACGGGATCGTCCGCCATCTTCGGGTCCCATTTCTTCGTGCGCTCCTTGATGAGCGCCTTGACCAGCGAGAGCGCCCTGGCTTCCGGCTTCGCCTTTCCGAGGCCGGAGAAATAGTCCTTCTCGTTGCGTACCTCGTCGCCGTAGCGCAGCGTCCACAGCACGATGCCCTTGCCGCGCGGCTCCAGCATGACGGCCCGCTCGCGCCGGTAGAGCACGAGGCGCGAAATGCCGACCGTGCCCGTCGCGGCCATGGCCTCGCGGATGACGGAGAAGGCCTCCTCGCCCACTGTGTCGTTCGGCACGAGGTAGTGCGGCGTGTCGTACCAGATCCAGGCGATCGTCTCGCGCGGCACGAAGGTCTCGATATCGATGGTGCGGGTGCTTTCCAGCGCCACCGCCTCGATCTCCTCGTCCTCCAGCATCACATAATCGTTCTCGCCGCGCGGATAGCCCTTCACCTCGTCGTCCTCGTTCACCGCCTTGCCGGTGACGGCATCGACATAGCGGCTGACGACGGGATTGCCCGTCTTGCCGTTGAGGGTGCGGAAGCGCACCTTCTCCTCCTCGGAGGTCGCCGGCATCATCGCCACCGGGCAGGTGACGAGCGAGAGCTTCAGGTAACCCTTCCAGAACGAGCGCGGCGCCATCAGCCCTTCCCTCCGATCGGCAGACGCCTGGAGAGGGCGAAGCGCTCGGCGAACTTTATGTCCTCCTGCGTGACGACGGGGATGGGATCGGAAAGGATCGCAAGCAGCGCCTCGCGCGGGATGGAATCCTCCTCCAGCGCCTCCATCAGCGCACCGCGGGTCTCGCGTTCGGCCCGCAGCAGGGCGGCGAGCGCCAGTATCAGTCGGTCCTTGTTGTCCATGGCAGTCTCCGGCAAGGGCGCATTCACACGACTAATGCGCCATGCGCCCGCGGGTTCCGGAACATTCGGCGGGGCTGCGCGGTTCGCTCCCGAAAGGAGGCTGAGATGGCCGCGAAACGCAAATGGTCGCAGGACGTGACCGAGAACAGCGATGCGATGGACCTCAAGGAAGGCGTCTTCAAGCAGCGCAGCGCGAAGAAGATCGCCGATTCCCTCAAGCATTCGGCGGAAAGCAGCCACCGGCGCAAGTCGAGCCCGTTCCGCTCGGCCATGTCCATGCTGACCTTCTACATCAACCGCGCGGGCGACCAGCTTTCCGACAGCCGCCGCCGGACGCTGGAAAAGGCCAAGGACGAACTGCGCAAGGACTTCGGCAAGGAACCGAAATCCGGCAAGTGACTAGCGTTCCCCGGGCATCGCCTTGACGAAATCGATGAAGGCCCGAAGCGGCGCCGGCACCAGCCGCCGGCCAGGGTAATAGAGGAACGGGCCGGAAAAGCTCTGCCACCAGGGCTCCAGCACGGGAACGAGGGCGCCGCTCGCAAAATGCGGCCGCAGCCAGTCCTCGAAGAGCGAGACGATGCCGGCCCCGTCGATGGCGGCCATCACGCCAAGATCCGAGCCGCCGCCGGCCTGCACGACAAGGCGGCCCGGCGGATCGACCCGCACCAGCTCCCCGTCCCGCTCGAACTCCCAGGGCATCAGCGGCCGCCCGGCAAAGCGCGAGCGGATGCAGGCATGGGCAAGAAGGTCCCGCGGATGCTCCGGCCGGCCCCGCGCGGCGAGGTAGGCGGACGACGCGCCGCTTGCGAACCGCTGGATGCGCGGGCCGATCGGCACGGCGATCATGTCCTGCTCCAGCCGCTCGTCGTAGCGGATGCCCGCGTCGCAGCCGGCGGCGATGATATCGACGAAATTCTCGTCCGTGACGATTTCCAGCCGGATATCCGGATAGGCCGCCAGGAACGGCGGGACGATCCTCGGCAGCACCAGCCGCGCCGCGCTGACCGGCACGTTGAGCTTCAGGGCGCCGGCCGGCCGACCGCTGAGGTTCCTGGCATGCTCCAGCGCGGCGCCGATCTCGCCGAAGGCCGGTCCCGCCCGTTCCATCAGGACGCGCCCCGCCTCGGTCGGCACGACGCTGCGCGTGGTGCGGTTGAGAAGCCGCACGCCAAGCCGCGCCTCGAGCCTTCGCACCGCATCGCTGAGGGCGGACGAACTGCTGCTCGTCACCCGCGCGGCCTCCCGGAAGCCGCCCGCCTCGGCCACCGCGAGGAAGGCGCCGATATCCGCCATGTCCGCTTCGCCGTGCTTCATGCCGCCCTCCATCTATTGTCCGCTTTTGCGGACAGCCTGTACGGATTAATGCGGATTATCGAACGGGGCAACTGCGCCTATCTCCAAGGCGTCTGAAGAATGGAGGCACATATGTCCAATCTCGAAAAATCCGGCACGTTCCCGCTCGGCGGCTTCACGGTGAAGCGGCTCGGCTACGGCGCCATGCAGCTTGCCGGCAAGGGCGTCTTCGGCCCGCCGAAGGATCGCGCCGAGGCGGTCGCCGTCCTGCGCGAGGCCGTGGAGAGCGGCGTCGACCACATCGACACCAGCGATTTCTACGGCCCGCACGTCACCAACCAGATTATCAGGGAGGCTTTGCATCCCTATCGGGACGGCCTCGTCATCGTCACCAAGGTCGGCGCGACGCGCGGCGCGGATGCCTCGTGGAATCCCGCCTTCTCGAAGGAGGCGCTGACGGCGGCCGTGCACGACAACCTGAGGAACCTCGGCCTCGACGTCCTCGACGTCGTGAACCTGCGCGCCATGTTCGATGTGCACGGGCCGGCGGAAGGCTCGCTGGAAGAGCCGCTCACGGTGCTCGCCGACCTGCAGCGGCAGGGGCTCATCCGGCATATCGGCCTTTCCAACGTCACCGCCCGGCAGATCGCCGACGGCCGCAAGATTACGGAAATCGCCTGCGTCCAGAACCAGTACAACCTCGCCCATCGCGGCGACGATGCGCTTATCGACCAGTTGGCGCGGGACGGCACGGCCTATGTGCCCTTCTTCCCGCTCGGCGGCTTCTCGCCGCTGCAATCGGCGACGCTCTCGACCGTCGCCGCAGAACTGGAGGCAACGCCGATGCAGGTGGCGCTCGCCTGGCTTCTCCAGCGCGCGCCGAGCATCCTGCTGATCCCCGGCACGTCGTCGCGTGCGCACCTCCGGGAAAACCTCGCGGCGGCCGATATCGCGCTTCCGCCGGACGCGCTTGCCGCCCTCGACGGCATCGCCGGCTGAGGCATAGGCACTGGAGCGGTCAGGCCCGCTCCAGTGCCACCGCGATGCCCTGGCCGACGCCGACGCACATGGTGGCGAGCGCCCGCGCCTTGCCGGTGAGGGCGAGTTCCAGCGCCGCCGTGCCGGCGATTCGCGCGCCGGACATGCCGAGCGGATGGCCGAGCGCGATCGCCCCGCCGTTCGGATTGACGGCCGCAGCATCGTCCGCAATGCCGAGCTCGCGCAGCGTCGCAAGCCCCTGTGAGGCGAAGGCCTCGTTGAGCTCGATCACGTCGAAATCGGACGGCTTCAGGCCGAGACGGGCGCACAGGCGCTCGGCGGCCGCGACAGGGCCGATGCCCATGATGCGCGGCGGAACGCCGGCCATGGCCCCGCCGAGGATGCGGGCGATGGGCGTCAGGCCGTATTTCTTCACCGCGGCCTCGGAGGCGACGATGAGCGCCGCCGCGCCGTCATTGACGCCGGAGGCATTGCCTGCCGTCACCGTGCCGCCTTCCTTCCTGAACGGGGTCGGCAGCCTGGCGAGCGCTTCCAGCGACGTGGCGCGCGGATGCTCGTCCTTCTCGACGACGACCGGATCGCCCTTCCTCTGAGGGATGGTGACAGGGGTAATTTCCTTCGCCAGCCGGCCGTTTGCCTGCGCGGCCGCGGCCTTTTCCTGCGAGCGGACGGCGAAGGCATCCTGATCCTGGCGGGAGACCTTGAAATCCTCCGCGACGTTCTCGCCCGTCTCCGGCATGGAATCCACGCCATATTGCTTCTTCATCACCGGGTTGACGAAGCGCCAGCCGATGGTCGTGTCGTGGATTTCCGCATGGCGGGAAAAGGCGGTCTCCGCCTTGGGCATGACGAAGGGCGCGCGGCTCATACTCTCGACGCCGCCGGCGATCATCAGTTCCGCCTCGCCCGCCTTGATGGCTCTAGCGGCGGCGATGACGGCATCCATGCCGGAGCCGCAGAGGCGGTTGATCGTCGTGCCGGACACCGAGACGGGAAGGCCGGCGAGAAGCAAGGCCATGCGCGCCACATTGCGGTTGTCCTCGCCCGCCTGGTTGGCGCAGCCGAGGATGACATCGTCGACGGCCTCCCAGTCGATGCCGGCATTCCGCGCCATCAGCGCCTTCAGCGGGATCGCGCCGAGATCGTCGGTCCGCACGGAAGAGAGCGCACCGCCGAAGCGGCCGATGGGCGTGCGGATATAGTCGCAGATATAGGCTTCGGACATCGTTTCCCCCTAGAGTTCCGGCACGACGAGATCGGCGACAGGGCCCTCGACATGCAGCCTCGCGCCCGTCATCGCCTGCAATTCCTCCAGGCTCATGCCGGGCAGCTTCTCGCGCAGCACGAAGCGACCGCCGGTAACGTCGATGACGGCGTGGCTCGTATAGACACGGGTGATACAGCCGACGCCGGTCAGCGGGAAGGTGCATTTTTCGACAAGCTTCGGCTCGCCGTTCTTGGTGACGTGCTCGGTGATGACGACGACCGACTTAGCGCCGTGCACGAGGTCCATCGCACCGCCGACGGCCGGAACGCCCTTCGAGCCGACCCGCCAGTTGGCAAGGTCGCCGTTCTCGGCCACCTGGTAGGCGCCGAGGATGGCGACGTCGAGATGGCCGCCGCGCACCATGGCGAAGCTGTCGGCATGGTGGAAGAAGGCCGAGCCCGGCTTCAGCGTCACGGCCTTCTTGCCGGCGTTGATCAGGTCCCAGTCCTCCTCGCCCGGCGGCGGGGCCTCGCCGAAATCGAGGATGCCGTTTTCCGTGTGGAAGATCGCCGAGCGGCCTTCCGGCTGGTAGCGGGCGACCATTTCCGGAAAGCCGATGCCGAGGTTCACATAGGCGCCGTCGGCGATATCCTGCGCGGCGCGCCAGGCGATCTGGGCGTTGGAGAGTTTGATATCTTCGCGTGTGTCGGTCGTCATGCGTAGGCCACTCCTGCGCGGATGAGCTCTTCTTCCTGCCTTGCATCCGCCACCTCGACCACATGGTCGACGAAGATGCCGGGGGTGACGACATGCTCCGGGTCGATGCCGCCCGGCTGCACCAGCTTCGAGACCTGCACGACGGTCGTTGCCGCGGCCATGCACATCAGCGGGCTGAAGTTGCGGGCGGCCTTGTTGTAGGCAAGGTTGCCGTGCGTATCGCCGACATGGGCCTTGACCAGTGCGAAATCCGCCTTCAGCCAGCGCTCCTGCACATACATGCGGCCATCGAATTCCGCGACCGGCTTGCCCCTGGCGAGTTCGGTGCCGTAGCTCGTCGGCGTGTAAAAGGCGGGAATGCCCGCCCCGCCGGCGCGGATGCGCTCGGCAAGCGTGCCCTGCGGCACCAGCTCCAGCTCGATCTCGCCGGCAAGGTACTTTTCCGTGAAGGCGCGCGGATCGGACGAGCGCGGGAAGGAGCAGATCATCTTCCGCACCATGCCGGCGTCGATCATCGCCGCGATGCCGATGCGGCCATTGCCGGCATTGTTGTTGATGACCGTCAGGCCCTTCGGCCCCTTGTCGATGAGGGCATGGATCAGCTCGATCGGCGCGCCGGAGCCGCCAAAGCCGCCGATCATCACCGTCGTCCCCTCGCCGATGCCGGCAACGGCCTCTCTCAGGCTCCCGATGCTCTTGTCCATGCGAAAATTCCTCGTGGTCGACACTAGAGGTAAATCCGGATGCGGCGCGCGGCAATCGGTTTGTGCGTTATTTGACTTTTGTTCAATTATCGCACAAACTGCTGTGACGCCATCGATGGATGCGCTACCTCTTCCTTCGTCATCCTCGGGCTTGACCCGAGGATCCACATTCCACGGCACGCCGCAACTCGCGGCATGGATGCTCGGGTCAAGCCCGAGCATGACAACCGAGAGGGCAGAGAAGGCGGGAGAAAGCGGAGAGAGCGGAGAGACGAAGAAGGCAGAGCGTAGAGAAGACGGAGAAGCGAAGACGGCGGAAAGAGGCGCCGCCGCGAGAGTTCAAGGAGCGGCCATACCGCCGCCGGCTGGAGGCATCGATGCGCGAAACGGATTTCATCGGCGGCTTCGCCAAGGGGTTGAGGGTCATCGAGGCCTTCGGCGAGGCGAAGCCGCGTCTCACCATCACCGATGTCTCGAACGACACCGGCCTCGACCGTGCCACCGCGCGGCGCTGCCTGCTGACGCTGGCCGAACTCGGCTATGCCGCCTATGACGGAAAATTCTTCGAGCTGACGCCGAAGATCCTCAGGCTCGGCCATGCCTATCTTTCGGCAACGCCGCTTCCCCGCCTCGTCCAGCCCTATCTCGACCAGCTTTCCGAAAAGGTCGGGCAGAGCGCTTCCGTCTCCGTGCTCGACGGGGCGGAGATCGTCTATGTCGCGCGGGCGGCGCAGAAGCGCGTCATGTCGATCAGCCTGATGCCCGGCTCGCGCCTGCCGGCCTATTGCGCCTCGATGGGGCGCGTGCTGCTCGCGGCCCTTCCCGAGGCCGAGGCGCGGGCCATCGTCGAGGCTTCCGACCGGCGGGCGAATACGCCCTTCACGAAAACCGACCCCGAAGCGCTGATGGACGAGCTTTCCCGCGTGCGCCGGCAGGGTCATGCGCTGATCGACCAGGAACTGGAGATCGGCCTGCGTTCCATCGCCGTACCGCTGGAAAACGCCCGCGGGCGCGTGGTCGCCGCGCTCAACATCGGCGCGCCGGCCGCCCATGCGGCGGCCGAGGACATGGTTGCGCGCTACCTGCCGGAAATGCGCGCGGTGCAGGCGGCGCTGCGCTCCCTCCTCGCCTGACCGATCCTTGACAAAAGCCAGGGCGCGGCCCCACCTTTTGCACCGCAACAGGAGGCCGCCATGAGCGACGACGAGACCAAGCTCACCCGCACCAAGCGCCAGTGGGCGGACCAGGGGAAATTCCTGACCGGCCGCATCGCACGGCCGGAGACCGACCGCCTGCCGCCCGGCCAGCATCTCGTCAGGGACTGGCCGGTGCTCGACCTCGGCCAGCAGCCGGTGATCCGCCCCGAAAGCTGGCGGCTCGACGTCAAGGGCGGCGCGGAGAACCCGGTCTCCCTTGGCTGGGCCGATTTCCTCGCCCTGCCGCAAAGCCACAGGCTCACTGACATCCATTGCGTGACCACCTGGTCGCGCTACGACAACCGCTGGGAAGGCGTCGCCACCCGCGACCTCCTCGACCTCGTCATGCCGCGGCCGGAAGCGAATTTCGTGATGCTGACGAGTTACGACGGCTACACGACGAACCTGCCGCTTGCCGATTTCGCCGCCGAGGGCGCCATCCTCGCCACCCATTGGGAGGGCCGGCCGCTTTCCGTCGAGCATGGCGGGCCGATGCGCCTCGTCGTGCCGCACCTCTATTTCTGGAAGAGCGCCAAGTGGCTGACGCGCATCGATTTCCTGCCCGGCGACCAGGCCGGCTTCTGGGAGCGCAACGGCTATCACATGCGCGGCGACCCGTGGGCGGAGGAGCGCTACTCCGCCGACTGAGCGGCAAGCCGCGCCCGCTCGCAAAGCCGGAAGGCGCGCGGCGTCTCGCCCGTCTCGCGCAGGAAATAGCGCGAGAAATAGGCGGGATCGGCAAAGCCGAGGCGAAGGCCGATCTCCTGCGCGGCAAGGTCGGTGAAGACGAGTTCGCGCTTCGCCTCGTCGATCAGCTTGCGGCCGATATAGGCATGGGCCGTCAGCCCCGTCGCCGCCTTGACGATGCGGTTGAGATGGGTCGGCGAGATGCCGAGTACCTGCGCATAGAACCCGGCCGGCTTCTGGCTGCGGAAATGCTGCTGGACGAGGCCGTTGAGATGTTCCATCCGCCGTTCCGCATCGTCCGCGCCCTCCGGGGTGCCGCGCCCCCATAGCCGCGCCGTCAGCGTCAAGATGGAGACCAGATAGGCCTCCATCAGGTCCGTGCGCCCGCCACGCCGGCCCGCCCATTCGCCCGCCAGCCGTTCGAGCGTCGCCAGCACGAAGGCGCCGTCCGCATCGAGGGGATCGAGGGCGGTGACGCGCGGCGCCGCCGCAAAGCGCCCCACGACGCCGGCAAGGCGCAGATGCGAGGCGAGCAGCGTGAAGACATGGCCGTCGATATCCCGCGAGAAGCGGAACCCGTGGCTCACGGCCGGCGGCACTGTGACGACGGCGGAAGGCTTGAGGGCAAGGCGCTCGCCGCCGAACAGCGCATCGCCCGATCCGGCGGAAATGTACAGGATCTGGAAGAAGCTCTCGTGCCGGTGCAGGCCGATCTCGTAGCGGTGCAGGCTGCTGCGCGACGGGATCGTTTCGCAGTGCAACCAGAAATCCGGGGCATTTCCGGTCTTTTCGCCGTAGAGCTCGTAGGTCGGGACAGGTCTCGTCATCTCGGCACCCGGATTTTCGATGTTCGATTTGTACAAGCGGAAGACCGTTCCGTCCATTGTCCCGCCCGGCCCTTCCCACCGACAATTTGTCAAATGCCAGTTTGAGGGAGGACATCATGCGCGTTCAGGTCGCGATCATCGGCTCGGGTCCGTCGGGCCTCCTGCTCGGCCAGTTGCTCGGCGATGCCGGCATCGAGACGATCATTCTCGACCGCGCGAGCCGCGAGCATATCCTTTCGCGCGTGCGCGCCGGGGTGCTGGAGGAAGGCACGGTCGGCCTGATGGACAAGGCCGGCGTCGGCACGCGCATGCGTGCCGAGGGCCTGCCGCATGACGGCTTCTCGCTCGCCTTCGACGGCCGCGATCACCGCATCGATCTCTTCGGCCTCACCGGCGGCAAGCGCGTGACCGTCTACGGCCAGACGGAGCTGACGCGCGACCTGATCGAAAAGCGCGAGGCGGACGGCCGCCCGACGGTCTACGAGGCGGCGAACGTGACGCCGCAGGGTTTTGACGGCGAGAGCCCCTTCGTCACCTACGAGAAGGACGGCATTACGCACCGCATCGACTGCGATTTCATCGCCGGCTGCGACGGCTTCCACGGGGCGAGCCGCAAGGCGGTGCCGGAAAGCGCGATCCGCACCTTCGAGAAGGTCTATCCCTTCGGCTGGCTCGGCATCCTCGCCGACGTGCCCCCCGTCAGCCACGAGCTGGTCTATGCCAACCACCCGCGCGGCTTCGCGCTCTGTTCCATGCGCTCATCGACCCGCAGCCGCTACTACATCCAGTGCGCGCTCGACGAGAAGGTGGAGGCGTGGTCGGACAATCGCTTCTGGGACGAGCTGCGCCGCCGCCTGCCCGCCCACCATGCCGAGGCGATGGTCACCGGCCCGAGCTTCGAGAAATCCATCGCGCCGCTGCGCTCCTTCGTCGCCGAGCCGATGCGCTTCGGCCGGCTCTTCCTCGTCGGCGACGCCGCCCATATCGTGCCGCCCACCGGCGCCAAGGGCCTGAACCTTGCGGCCAGCGACGTGCACTATCTCTTCGCCGGCCTGATGGAGCATTACAAGGACCGCTCGAATGCCGGAATCGAGGCCTATTCGGGCCGGGCGCTCGCCCGCGTCTGGAAGGCCGTGCGCTTTTCCTGGTGGATGACGACAATGCTGCACCGGTTTCCGGATACCGGCGATTTCGACCAGAAGATCCAGGAAGCCGAACTCGCCTATCTCACCCATTCGCGCGCGGCCGAAACGGTGCTGGCGGAAAACTACGTCGGCCTTCCCTACTAGACCCGGCCTTATGCAGCCGGCGACACCTTGCCCGCCACCTCGCGGATCGCCTGCATGAGGATGGAGAGCGGCATGGAGGGCACGGCGTCGGTGCGCATGGTGAGGCCCACCGGCCCCTTCGTCTCGCCCGTTTCGATCGGCAGTGCGGCGAGCTTGCCTTCCGCGATATCCGCCGCCACGACCCCTTCGGAGATGATCCAGATGGCATCGCTCTGGCGCACGAAGGCACGGCCGAAGGCGTCGGAGACGGTCTCGATCTGGTTCGGCAGGCCGGCGACGCCGTTGGCGATGAGGAAGCTGTCGACGAAGGGCCGGATGATCGAGCCGTGCGTCGGCATCAGCACCGGATAGGCGTCGAACCCGGCGAAGGCCGCACCGCCGAGCAGCGGATGGCCGGCGCGCACGCAGAAGACGACCTTCTCCGAATAGAGATGCTCGAAGGAGAAGCCCGTCATCTTCTCCGGCGCGGCCAGCCGCCCGACGACGAGGTCGAGGTCGCCGATGCGCAATTGCTCCAGCAGCACGGCGTTCTCGCCGGTGACGATCTTGATCCGCGCGCCCGTCTCCTCCTTGAGAAACAGCATCATCGCCTGCGGCATGATGCGTGTGGAGACGGTCGGCAGCGCGCCGATGCGGATCGGCGGGGCATCGCCGGAGCGCGCCTGCGAGACGGAATCGAAGCCGTGGCGCAGCGCCGCCAGCGCCGCGCCAGCATGCTTGAGGAAGACCTCGCCGTAGCGGGTGATCTTGATGCCGCGGCCCTCGCGCTCGAAGACGGCGACGCCGAGGACTTCCTCCAGTTCGCGGATCGTCTTGGTCACCGCCGGCTGGCTGACATGCAGCAATCCTGCCGCCTTCATCACGCTTCTCTGGCGCGCCACCTCGACAAAGGTCTGCAGATGGCGAAACTTGATCCGGCTGTCGATCATGACTTTCATAACCCCACAGTTAACGGAACGGCATGAAATATCATTTTACCTAACCAGATCAAGGGATCAATCTCAGCGCACGGAGGAGAGAGACGTGCAATTCGCGACCGTCAACGACGTTATCCTGCATCACCAGCTCATTAGCGGACCGGCCGGCCGGCCGGTGATCGTGTTCGCCAACTCGCTCGGCACCGATTTCCGCATCTGGCGCGACGTCGTGGTGCGCCTTGCCGGCGATTTCCCGATCGTCACCTACGACAAGCGCGGTCACGGCCTCTCCGATCTCGGCCAGGTGCCCTATTCCATCGACGACCATGTGCTCGATCTCGCCGCCCTGCTCGACCGGCTGGACGTGAAGGACGCCGTCATCTGCGGCGTCTCCGTCGGCGGCATGATCGCGCAGGGGCTCGCCGCAAAGCGCCCCGACCTCGTGAAAGCCCTCGTCCTCTGCGACACGGCGCACAAGATCGGCACGGCCGAGATGTGGAACGCCCGCATCGAGGCCATCGAGGCGAAGGGCATCGAGAGCCTTGCGGACGCCGTGCTGGAGCGCTGGTTCACCCCCGCCTTCCGCCGGCCGGAGAACGCCGCCTATCACGGTTACCGCAACATGCTGACCCGCCAGTCGGCGACCGGCTATGCCGCGACCTGCGCGGCGCTGCGCGATGCCGACCTCACCGAGAGCACGAAACGCATTTCCGTGCCGGCGCTCTGCGTCGTCGGCGAGGAGGACGGCTCGACGCCGCCGGACCTCGTGCTCTCCATGGCAAGGCTCATCGCCGGCGCGCGCTACGAGGTCATCAAGGGCGCCGGGCACATTCCCAGCATCGAGCAGCCGGAAATCCTCGCCGAGATGATCCGCGCCTTCCTCGCCACCCTACCTGCCGGAGACGAACCGCATGGCTGACGCCCATACCTTTTCCGACCGCTACCGCCAGGGCATGGTGACCCGCCGCGCGGTGCTCGGCGACAGCCATGTCGACCGCGCCTCCTCCGCCGCCACCGCCTTCGACCAGCCCTTCCAGGAGTTGATCACCGAGGGCGCATGGGGCACGGTCTGGTCGCGGCCCGGCTGGACGAAGCGCGAGCGCTCCATGGTGACGATCGCCCTGCTCGCCGCCCTCGGCCACGACGAGGAGGTGGCCATGCATGTACGCGCCACGGCCAACACCGGCGCCAGCCGAGACGATATCGCGGAGGCGCTTTTGCATGTGGCGATCTATGCCGGCGTGCCGGCGGCCAACCGGGCGATCAAGGTCGCCAAGCAGGTTTTCGAGGACATGGACGCCGAAAAGGCGGCCTGAGGCAGAGATGACAGACTTTTCCAACCGCAAGCCCGAAACGGGCGCCTTCTTCTCCCGCGACCGGCTCTGGCACCCGCCGGGGCTGACCCCCGGCTACAAGACCTCCGTGCTGCGCTCGCCGCAAAAGGCGCTGCTCTCCCTCGACGGCACGATGTCCGAGATCACCGGGCCGGTCTTCGGCCATTCCCTGCTGGGCGAACTCGACAACGACCTGATCCACAATTTCGCAAAGCCCGGCGAAAGCGCCATCGGCGAGCGCATCATCGTGCACGGCCGCGTGCTCGACGAGCGGGCGCGGCCCGTGCCGGGCGCGCTGCTCGAATTCTGGCAGGCCAATGCCGGCGGGCGCTACCGCCACAAGAAGGAAAGCTATCTCGCCCCGCTCGATCCCAATTTCGGCGGCTGCGGGCGCACCATCACCGACGAGGACGGCTATTACGCCTTCCGCACCGTCAAGCCAGGCCCCTATCCCTGGCCGAACGGCGTCAACGACTGGCGGCCGGCGCATATCCACTTCTCCGTCTTCGGCCACGGCTTTGCCCAGCGGCTCATCACGCAAATGTATTTCGAGGGCGACCCGATGATCTGGAAATGTCCCATCGTCCAGACGATCCCGGACAAGGCGGCCGTCGAGCAGCTCGTCGCCGCCCTCGACTGGGGCAACACGATCCCCATGGATGCGCGCGCCTACAAGTTCGACATCGTGCTGCGCGGGCGCCGCTCGACGCTCTTCGAGAACCGGATGGAGGGCAACTGATGGTGCAACCGCTCGGCTACCTCAAGGAAAGCCCCTCGCAGACGGCGGGGCCTTACGTCCATATCGGCCTGACGCCGAATTTTTCCGGCATCGGCGGCGTCTATGACGCCGACCTCGGCGCCACGATGGTGAACGAGAAGACGCTCGGCCGGCGCATCGCCGTCACCGGCCGCGTGCTGGACGGCACCTGCACGCCGCTGAAGGATGCGCTGATCGAGATCTGGCAGGCGGACGCCAGCGGCCTCTACAACAGCCCCTCGGAGCTGCGCGGCAGCGCCGATCCCAACTTTACCGGCTGGGGCCGCTGCGCGACGGACGGCACGACCGGCGAATACCGTTTCGAGACCGTCAAGCCGGGCCGCGTTCCTTTCAGGGACGGCCGCCCGATGGCGCCGCACATCTCCTTCTGGATCGTCGCCCGCGGCATCAATCTCGGCCTCAACACGCGGATGTATTTCGGCGACGAGGAGGCGGCCAACGCGGAAGACCCGATCCTCGCCCGCATCGAGCACCGCGTGCGCGTGCCGACGCTGATCGCACCGGCGGACGGCGACACCTACCGCTTCGACATTCACCTGCAGGGGGAAAAGGAGACAGTGTTCTTCGACATCTGATGGCGTATGGTGAGCCTTCCGCTCATGGATCCTCGGGTCAAGCCCGAGGATGACGAAAGAAGAGAGGGCGAGGCTTTCCGGATGGCCCCGTTTGCCGGACCGTTCAAGAGACCGGCGGCATATCCTCCCCTCCGTCATCCTCGGGCTCGACCCGAGGATCCACCTCCGCCACCGTGCCTCTCGAAAGCGCGCCCATGACCGTCTCGCCCTTCGATCATCCCTATCTTTCCGGTCTTCTCGGCGACGAGGAAGTGGCCGCTCTTTTTTCCGCCGCGGCCGAGATCGAAGCCATGCTCGCCTTCGAGGTGGCGCTGGCAAAGGCGGAAGTCGCCGAGGGCATCATCCCGGCCGCGGCGGCGCGCGCCATCGAAAGCACCGTCCGTCGTTTCTCGCCGGACATCGCAAGCCTGCGCAAGGCGACCGCGCGCGACGGCGTCGTCGTGCCCGACCTCGTGCGCCAGCTTCGCGCCGCCGTCGGCGAGCCGCATGGCCGGCATGTGCATTTCGGCGCGACCAGCCAGGACGTCATCGACACCGGCCTGATGCTGCGCCTCGCCCGGGCGCTGCCCATCCTCGAAGACCGGCTGAATGGGCTGATCGGCTATCTCGTCGGCCTCTCGGTGCGTTTCGACGGCCGGCAGGTGATGGGCCACACCCGCATGCAGCCGGCGATCCCGATTGCCGTGGCCGACCGCCTCCGGTCCTGGTGGGTTCCGCTGGAGCGCCACGTCGAGCGGCTGCAGGACCTCACGCTGGAAGGCCTCCCGGTGCAGTTCGGCGGCGCGGCCGGCACGCTGGAAAAACTCGCCGGCAAGGGCCGCGAGGTGCGCGCCACGCTGGCGGCCGAGCTCGACCTTGCCGACACGCCGCAATGGCAGAGCCAGCGGGGCGACCTGCTGGAGCTCGCCGGGCTCCTCGCCGCCATCACCGGCAGCCTCGGCAAGGCCGGCGGGGACATCGCCCTGATGGCCGACCGCGGCGGCGAGATCGCGCTTGCAGGCGGCGGCGGCTCCTCCGCCATGCCGCACAAGCAGAACCCCGTCGCCGCCGAGATGTTGGTGACGCTCGCCCGCTTCAACGCCGTGCAGCTCGGCGGCATGGCGCAGGCGATGGTGCACGAGCAGGAGCGCTCCGGCGCGGCCTGGACGCTGGAATGGATGATCCTGCCGCAGATGGTGGTGGCCTGCGGTGCATCGCTTCGCCTCGCCGACGAGCTCTTCTCCTCGATCGAGGAATTCGGCACGGGCTAGGTTAGTTTCATAATTTCTAAGTTATGAAATTGGCCGATTTTTTCATTTTACATCACCGTTTCATCTGGCAATCTGACAAAAGCTATTTTGGGGCGGCTCGAACGCCGGCGGGAGGCCGGTCTTTCAGGGAGGAAAACATGAAGAAACTTGCATTTGCCGCGCTGGCGGCTGCCCTCATGGGCGGCGTCGCCCACGCCGATACGATCAAGGTCGGCGTCATCGGGCCGTTCTCCGGTCCCTTCGCGCTCCAGGGCAAGAACTTCAAGGCCGGCATCGACGCCTACATGGCGCTCAACGGCAACACCGTCGGCGACGACACCGTCGAGATCATCTACCGCGACGTCCCGACCGCCGACCCGGCGCAGTCGAAAGCCCTGTCGCAGGAACTCGTCGTCAAGGAAGGCGTGCAGTATCTCGCCGGCTTCTACTTCACGCCGGACGCCATGGCCGCAACGCCGCTGCTCGAGCAGGCGAACGTGCCGATGATCGTGATGAACGCCGCGACCTCGGCCATCGTCACCAAGAGCCCCTATGTGGTGCGCACCTCCTTCACCACCTGGCAGACCTCGACGCCGATCGCCAAGGTCGCCTTCGACGGCGGCGCGAAGAAGATCATCTCCGTGGTCAGCGACTACGGCCCGGGCATCGACGCGGAAGCCGCCTTCAAGGCCGGCTTCGAGAAGGCCGGCGGCGAGGTCGTCGAGGCGATCCGCATGCCGCTCCAGACCAACGACTTCTCGCCGATCATGCAACGCATCAAGGATTCGGGCGCCGACGGCGTCTTCGCCTTCCTGCCCTCCGGCCCGACGACGCTCGGCTTCGTCAAGGCCTTCAACGAGAACGGGCTGAAGGATGCCGGCATCAAGTTCTTCGCCCCCGGCGACCTCACGCAGGAATCCGACCTGCCGGCGCTCGGCGAGGCAGCCCTCGGCCTGACGACCACGTTCCACTACGCCGTCTCGCACGATTCGCCGGAGAACAAGAAGTTCGTGGAAGCCGCCGGCAAGGCGATCGGCAATCCCGCCGAACTCTCCTTCCCCGCGGTCGGCGCCTATGACGGCATGCATGTCATCTACAAGATGATCGAGGCGACGGGCGGCGAGCAGGACGCGGCCAAGGCCGTCGAGGCCGTCAAGGGCCTTGCCTGGGAAAGCCCGCGCGGCCCCGTCTCGATCGATCCCGAGACGCGCCACATCACGCAGAACATCTATCTGCGCGAAGTCGCCAAGGCGGCGGACGGGACCTATTACAACAAGGAAATCCAGACCTTCGAGAAGCAGGGCGACCCGGGGCTGGAAGCGGCGAAGTAAGGGGCGGCAGGCACAGAAGGGGTTGGATCCTCGGGTCAAGCCCGAGGATGACGGTGGGGAGGAAAGGTCGCGCGCTGCATCGAAGGTTGCGGCATGAGGCAACGCCGCCTCGATCCGCGGCCCTCTCTTCTTGCGTCATCCTCGGGCTCGACCCGAGGATCCACCCGCCCGGCACGAACGAACGGCCGCAAGCCCGGCAATACAGGACAGGTCCATGCAAACGATCTTCAGCATCGGTGTCGACGCCCTTGCCTATGGCATGGTGCTCTTCGTCATCTCCATCGGCCTTTCGGTGACGATGGGGCTGATGCGGGTCGTCAACCTGGCGCATGGGGCCTTCGCGATGATCGGCGGCTATATCGCCTCCTATGCGGCGCGCGACCTCGGGCTTGCCTATGGGATCGCGGTGCTGCTGGCCGTCGCCGGCACCATCCTCATCGCCATTCCCATCGAACGCTTCCTCTACCGCCGCATCTACGGCCAGCCGGAGCTGACGCAGGTGCTGATGACCATCGGCATCACCTTCTGCGTCATCGGCATCGCCAACTATGTCTTCGGCCCGACGCTGAAGACCATTCCGACGCCGGATGCGCTGCGCGAGCCCGTCAGCCTCGGCTTCCGCACCGTCTCGGCCCACCGGCTCTTCGTCATCGGCTGCGGCGCCGCCGTGGCGCTCGGCCTCTGGTACTTCATCGAGCGCACCGCCTTCGGCGTGAAGCTGCGCGCGGCGGTCGACAATGCCGCCATGGCCGCGGCCCTCGGCGTCAGGACCGAGATCGTCTATGCCGTCAGCTTCGCCGTCGCCGTCGGCCTTGCCGCCTTCGGGGGCGTCGTCGGCGCCGAACTGCTGCCGATCGAGCCCTATTACGCGCTGCGCTACATGGTGACCTTCCTCGTCGTCGTCTCGGTCGGCGGGGCGGGCTCCATTCCGGGCGCGCTCGCCGCCTGCCTACTGCTCGGCGCCATCGACACGACGGGACGCTACCTCATGCCGGAATTCGGCGAATTCTTCTTCTACCTCGCGGTCATCGCCATCGTCTGGCTCTTCCCGCGCGGCCTTGCCGGAAGGGCGAAGTAATGGCGCTGACCACGCAGTCCAACGCGGCCTCCCTCACCGGCGGACGGCTGGCGCGCGACGCCATCGGCGTCCTCGCCATCCTCGCCGTCGCCGTCCTCGGCTATTTCCTCTTCCCCAACAACCTGGCGCTGCTGACCCGCATCACGGCCATCGCGCTGCTCGTTCTCTCGCTCGACCTCGTCACCGGCTATTGCGGCGTGGCGACGCTCGGCCATGCCGCCCTTTTCGGCGCGGGAGCCTACGGCGCGGGCATCGCGGCCGCCCATTTCGGCATCACCGACCCAATCGCCATGCTCGCCGCCGGCATTCTTGCAGGCGCGCTCGCCGGCCTCGTTTCCGGCGCGGTCGTGCTGCGCGCCCACGGCCTGCCGCAGCTCGTCCTCTCCATCGCCATCATCCACCTCGCCCACGAGGCGGCCAACAAGGCTTCCGGCTGGACCGGCGGCAGCGACGGGCTCGCCGGCATCACGCCGGACGCCCTCCTGGGCCATTGGCAATTCGACCTCTGGGGCCGCACGGCCTATGTCTTCGGCATCGTCCTGCTCGTCCTCGCCTTCGTCATCCTGCGCCAGATCGTCCGCTCGCCCTTCGGCATGCTGTGCCGCGGCATAAGGCAGGATCCGGTGCGCGTCCGCGCCATGGGCGGCTCGGTGCACGGCACGCTGGTGAAGATGTATGCCATTTCCGGCGCCGTCGCGGGGGCCGGCGGGGCGCTCAACGCCATCTCCACCCAGGTCGTCGGCCTCGACAGCCTTTCCTTCACGCTTTCGGCCGAAGCGCTGGTCATGCTCGTTCTCGGCGGCACCGGCTCGCTCTACGGCGCGCTGATCGGCACGGCCGCCTTCATGTGGTTCGAGGACGTCGTCTCCGCCGCCAACCCGTTCCACTGGCTCACCATCGTCGGCGCGCTGCTGATCGCCGTCGTGCTCTTCGCGCCGAAGGGCCTCTACGGCTCGCTCGCCGCCGTCTTCGAACGCCGCGGGAGGAAAGCCCCATGAGCGCGATCTTCGACGTCCGTAACCTGAAGAAGATGTTCGGCGGCCTTGCCGTCACCAACGACGTCTCGCTCGCCATGGCGCCGGGCGACCGGGTGGCGCTGATCGGCCCGAACGGTGCGGGAAAGACCACCTTCGTCAACCTCGTCACCGGCAATCTCCTGCCCGATTCCGGCAGCGTGACGCTCGCCGGCGAGGACGTCACGCGTCTCGGCCCAACCCCACGCGTGCGCCGCGGCCTCGTGCGCTCCTTCCAGGTCACGCGCCTCTTTTCCGAGATGACGCCGGAGGAGCATGTGGCGCTCGCCATCCTCCAGCGCGAGGGCCGCTCCGGCGGCATGTTCTCAAGCCACCGCGCCATGCCGGAAGTGATGGACGAAACGCATGCGCTGCTGTCGCGGCTCGGCATCGCCCATCTTGCCCGCCACCCGGTCAGCGAGATCGCCTACGGCCAGCAGCGTCTTCTGGAACTGGCGCTGGCGCTCGCCCTCAAACCCCGCGTGCTGCTGCTGGACGAGCCGGCCGCCGGCGTGCCGCAGAGCGATACGGCACGCATCGAACAGGCGATCGCCGATCTTCCCGCCGACCTTGCCGTCCTGATGATCGAGCACGACATGGACCTCGTCTTCCGTTTCGCGAAACGCGTCGTCGTGCTGGCGGCCGGCGAGATCATCTTCGACGGATCGCCGGATGCCGTCACGAAGGACGCCCGCGTCCGCCAGGCCTATCTCGGGAGCTATGCCGATGCCCGCAGCGTCGCTTGAAATCTCCGGCCTCTCGGCCGGCTACGGCCCGACGCGGGTGCTGGAGGACATTTCCTTCTTCGCCCCCGCCGGCCGCCGCCTTGCCGTGCTCGGCCGCAACGGCATGGGCAAGTCGACACTCTTCGCCACGCTCGCCGGCCAGACGAAGCGCTACGGCGGCGAAATCCGCCTCGGCGGCGCGGCCATCGAAGGCATCGACAGCGCGGCGCGTGCCCTCAGGGGCCTCGGCTACGTGCCGCAGTCGCGCGACGTCTTTCCGACGCTGACCGTCGAGGAGAACCTCTTCGTCGGCCTCAAGGCCCGGCCGCGCGCGGCCATCGAGGAGGCCTATGCCATGTTCCCGCGCCTCAAGGAGCGGCGGAAGAACCTCGGCTCGCAGCTTTCCGGCGGCGAGCAGCAGATGCTGACGACGGCGCGCACCATTCTCGGCCAGCCCTCCGTGCTGCTGCTCGACGAGCCGCTGGAGGGGCTCGCCCCCGTCATCTGCGAGGAGCTGATGGCCGCCTTCGGCACGCTGGCGGCATCCGGCGACATGACGATCCTGCTCGTCGAGCAGCGCATCCAGAGCGCGCTCGATTTCGCCGACGAGGTAATCGTCCTCGAGCGCGGCCGCATCGTCTGGACGGGCACGCCCGCGGCGCTCGCCGCCGACCAGCATGCGGTGGAAACCCTGCTCGGCGTCGGCGGCCTGCACTGAGTCCTAGGGCCGGATATCGATCTCGCCCTGCAGGCGCACGAGCTCGAAATCGCTGATCAGCACGTCGACGCGCAACTGCCACCGGCCGGCGAGCGGAATGACGACGCCCGCGGCGCGCCAGCTCCCGTCCGCCTGCAATTCGGCCTTCCGGCGCATCGGCTCGACGCCCGCCTGCGGGTTGGAGAGCACGAACGTCACCTCCTTCGCGGTCAGCGGTTCGAACTCCGCCGAGAGGATGACGGCGGAGATGTCCACCGGTCCGGCCCCGCCCGGCGTCACCGTGACCTCCGCCATCGCCTTGTCGGAATGGATATGGATCGAGGCAGGCTCGGCGGCCGCGACGGCGAGCGCGCGCGGCGGCGGCGTGAAGCGCCATGTCGCCGCGACGGCGAAGACCGCAAGGACGATCAGGCTCTCGACGGCGATAGCCCGGCAAAGCCGGCGCACCGCTTTGGCCTCCCCTTTCGCGGCCGGGCCCGTGAGCCTCCAGCGATTGACGGCGACGAGGGCGAACAGGAGGAACAGGAGGGCGATCTTCGCCAGGAGCACATTGCCGTAGGCCGTCGAAAGGAGGGCGGCCGGCTTTCCAACCTGGACGACCGCGAGCACGATGCCGGCGAGGACGAGCAGGCCAACGCAGAGCGGGATCAACCTGGAGAAGCGGCCGAGCGCCTTGCGGCCAGCCTCCCCATCGCGCCGCAGCGCGGAGGCGAGCGGCAGGAGCGCGCCGATCCAGATCGCGATCGTCAGCGCATGCACGAAGACCGCGGGCCGCATCAGCCATTGGGGCGCGGCGGCGCTGGCATGGCCGCTCAGCGCCAGCGCGCCGCTCCCCGCAAGAAGGGCGACCAGCGAAGCGCCGCGCCGTATCGCCGGCGAGCGGGACCGCGTTGCGAGGACGGCAAGGCAGAAGGCAGCGGCGAGCACCACGACGGTCGCGCCGAAGCTCGTTGCAAGGCCGGCCTTCCACGCAGCGAGATCGAGGAGGCCGGAAAGCGGCGCACCAAGGGCGTCGAGGCCTTGCAGGCCGAGGGAAAGGACGGTCGCGAGAAGGCCGAGCAGCGTGGCCGCCCTCACCGGCGCGGGACCATCGCCGTCATCGGCGATCAGCCAGCGCACGGCGAAAACGCCGCCGATGCCGAAGAAGAGGCCCGCATAGAGCACGATCCTCGCCAGCCACAGCGCGGCGCGCACCGGCCAGTCGGCGGCGTTCGCGGCCGCCTGCGGCGCGCCGCTCGGCGCACCGATGGAAAAGATCGTGGACCCACCGACGGGGTGCCCGTCCTCCGACACGACGCGCCAGGTCAGCACATGGGTTCCCGTTCCGAGATCGGCGGGAGGCGTGATCTCGAGGGTCCGGTCGCGCAGCACGAAGGTGTCGAGCGCCCGCGCCCGCCCGTCCGGCAGGACGAGCTTCAGAACGAGGGGCGAAACCGGCTCGCTGAAGGAGAGCGACAGGGTCTTCGGCGGCGCCGCGACGACGGCGCCGTCCGAGGGCACCGCGCCCGTCAGCGCGGCATGGGCCATCGCCGCCGCCGTCAGGCAGCACCAAAGGATGCCGGTAAGGGCGGCCAGAATGCCGGATGGGCCAGGATTGCGGTTCCGCACGAACACTCTCCTCATCGCGAAGGCTTGGCCGGCGCCAGACGGCGCCGGCCGGAACGGCCTCAGTGGCCGCCCGTGGCTTCGAGCAGCTTCACACCCGGCGCGGGAAGTTCAAGGTCGTCCGCCGACTGGCCTGCGGCCGGAAGCTCGATCCAGCGTTCGGCAACGCCATCCGGGCATTCCTGCACGACGGGGAAATAGAGCGTATCGCCCGCCTTCAGGTCCTTGGTGAGGTAGACCCGGAGCACGAACTCGTCATATTCGTCGTCGCCGAGATTGCCGCCGCTCCAGACGATCTCCTTCACGCCTTCGCTGGTCGGCGTGCCGTAGTAGTCGTAGGACTTCGCATAGGCGCCCCTGACCTTTTCGAGCGTCCAGCCGGCCTTGGGCTGCGGCTTGACGGCGATCACGCCTTCCGGGATCTGCACGCGGACCACGTTGGTGGGCTTGCCTTCGCAGCCGTGCGGCACCTGGAAGATCGCCCGGTAGGACGAGCCGACCGGCGCCTCCTTCACCTGCAGCGAAACATGGGCGAAGGCGGTGCCCGCGCCGAGCACGAGGACGGCGGCGGTGACGAGGGTTCTTTTCAGCATAGTTGTCTCCGATGAAGCCGGTCATCTGCCGGCATGGTTCGGTTGGAAAGGAAAAATCGCAAAGGGGGATTGCGCGGGGCGCTGCCGGCGGCGCGAGGAACGGCGTTCGGGGTGAGACCCGCCCTGCCCCGCGCCTAGGCGTCGCGGCAGGATCCGTCCGTCATGCCGGCGGCAAGGCCGGTCCGCGGTCAGGCGATTGCCGGAGGCCCGCGCGGGTGGCCGGGAAGATCGTCATGCACCGGCCCGACAGGGGCGGCGTAGCCGTCGGGCATCCGCTGCGACGGCTGGGCAAGCGGATTGAAGAGGATGGCGACCGCCCGCTCGGTGGAAACGAAGCCCGCCGCCATGCCGCAGGCCAGCGTGCAGCAATCGGGCGCGTGGGCACGATCCTCCTTGCCGGGCGCGGGCGCCTCCTGCCGTTCGACGATATGGGTGATGCAGAGCGGATTGCCGAAGGCATCGACCGGCGAAGGGGCGGCGGCTGTCGCGAGCGACAGCGTGCCGAAAAGCGCCTGCAACGCCATCAGGACGGCGACGACAAAGGCCACCCTTCCGATCCTGCGCTGGTGCAATTGCTTTTTCATCGAACCCTCTCGGCAGGAGGCTTACCAATCAAGGCCGGGCGTGACCAGCCTCCCGCCCCAGCCTAATTGTCGCATTGTTTGTCCCGCGGCAATGAGGAGCGGCAAAACATCGGCGCCCCCGGCGGCCGCGTCACGCGCCTGGCGAAAATCCGTTCCGTTTCGGGAGATATAATTAAGCGAAATCTAACCATATCCATGTTTCATGGGCCACCCACCACAACAGGCCTCTTCCATGCGCAACATCCCGGTTATCGGCAAATTCCTCGTCATCCTCTGTGTCTTCGGCCTCTTCGTGGCCGGCGTGGCCGGCTTCAGCACGTCCCGCATCTCCTTCATCAACACGTCCTATTCGACGCTGCTGGATGAGGATTCCGAGGCGACCCTGATGCTGGCCCGCGCCAGCCGCAGCCTCGTTTCCATCCGCTCCGCGATCGCCGACATCCTGATCGCGCGCACGCAGGAGGCCAAGGACGCGGCAGCCGCCGACATGAAGCTGAGCGAAGGCTTCTTCGGCAGCCAGATGGATACCGCCATCGCCGCCGCGCCGTCCAATGCGCGGATCGGGGCCATCAAGGCCGCCGCCCTCAGCGCGCTCAACAACAATTGCGGCGCGCTGATCGCAGACGCCAAGACCGCGCTCGACGAGGCGAACATCGCCCGCACGCAAGCCGATTTCGCCGCCACCTGCATGCCGGCCTTCACGGCGGTGATCGCCGACATCACGGACGAGATCGGCAAGATCACCGAAGCGGCCGAAGCCCACCAGGCCGCCCTGCAGGAAACCGCGCGCAGCACGATCGTGACGACCGTGCTCGCCGTGGTGATCGGCCTTGCCGTCATCCTCGTCGCCGGCTTCCTTGCCGTCCGTGCCTGGATCGCCCGGCCGCTGAACGGCCTTTCCGCGACCATGGCGACGCTCGCCGGCGGCGAGCTCGACACCACCGTCGCAGGGACGGAGCGCCGCGACGAGATCGGCGGCATGGCGCGCGCCGTGCAGGTCTTCAAGGACAACGGCCTGCGCACCCGCGCCCTCGAAGCCTCCACCGAGGCCGAGCGCACGGCGGCGGACGCCGAGCGCGAGCGCAACCAGGAGGCCGAGCGCACCCGCGCCGCCGCCATGGCACAGGCGACCGGCGGGCTTGCCGAAGGCCTGAAGCGCATGGCGGGCGGCGACCTCGGCTTCGAGCTGACGCAGTCCTTCTCGCCGGAATTCGAAAGCCTGCGCCAGGATTTCAATGCCGCCATCGGCCAGCTTCGCAGCACCCTGCAGGCGGTCTCGCAGGCGACGGGCTCCATCGACAGCGGCTCGCGCGAACTGAGCCAGGCCGCCAACGACCTGTCGCGCCGCACAGAGCAGCAGGCCGCGGCGCTCGAAGAAACCGCCGCCGCGCTGGACGAGATCACCGCGAACGTCTCCCAGTCCACCAAGCGCGCGGAGGAAGCCCGCAGCAGGGCGCTGGAAGCCAACGGCTCGGCCGATCACTCCTCGAAGGTCGTTTCCGACGCCATCGCGGCCATGCAGCGCATCGAGGCCTCCTCCAGCCAGATATCCAACATCATCGGCGTGATCGACGAGATCGCCTTCCAGACGAACCTGCTGGCGCTGAACGCGGGCGTGGAAGCGGCGCGCGCCGGGGAGGCCGGCAAGGGCTTTGCCGTCGTCGCGCAGGAAGTGCGCGAGCTCGCCCAGCGCTCGGCGCAGGCGGCAAAGGAGATCAAGGAGCTGATCCGCAACTCGGCCGGCGAGGTCGAGGGCGGCGTGCGCCTCGTGACCGAGACCGGAGAGGCGCTGAAGGTCATCGGCCAGCACGTCAACGACATCAACACCCAGCTCGACGCCATCGCCACCTCGGCGCGCGAGCAGTCGGTCGGCCTTGCCGAAGTCAATGCCGCCGTGAACCAGATGGACCAGACGACGCAGCAGAACGCCGCGATGGTCGAGCAGTCGACGGCCGCCAGCACCTCTCTTGCGGCGGATGCCGACAGGCTGCGCCAGCTCGTCGGCCGGTTCCAGGTCGGAGCAGCTTCCGCTGCCTCGCCCGTCAGGGCGGCACATGCGGCCTCGCCCAGCGTCGCCTCGCCGGCACGGCGCATGATGGGCAAGCTCGCCACCGCCTTTGGCGGCGCCGCCGCGGCCCCGGCCGCGCAAGCCGGCTGGGACGAGTTCTGAGACACGCGTGCCGGGGTGCTCCCGCGCCCCGGCAACCCTATCGCCAGGACAACTGGTCCTTCGGCAGCCGCCCGCTCGGGTCGATGACGGTCACCTTGTGGGGCGGCGACGGCCCCCAGTCCCAGAGCACGAGATTGCGGTCGTCGCTTTCCGCGCCGGGCGCAAAGCTCGGAACGAGGATGCCGGCAATCCCTCCCGCACGCAGCCGGTCGTATATGGACCAGGAGGCGGGCCGTTCCCCCTCCGCAAGCGCCAACGCCCAGGTACAGGCCATGTCGTCGAAGGCGACGGAATGGGCCAGCCTGCCCTCCCGCGTCGTCAGGTCGGCGATGTCCTCGCAATCGATCTCGTAGGCGCAGAGCACGCAGGGGTCGATACGGTGCGCAAAGCCCTGGTTGGCCTCCTTCACCGCCGTCATGATGCTGAGGGCGAGATAGAGCGCGGGAACGGATTTCGGGTTGAAACGGGCGCCGCGGATCGCCGCTCCGTCACCGGAGACCGGCTTGAAGGACCAGCGCGGATCATGCGCCCGATAGCAGGTTCCGGCGAACCTCAAGCAAAACCGCCGAGCGCCATGTGGTCGAGATAGTCGCGGACGGCGGCGGCCTTGCCTTCCTTCACCAGCGCCTCGGCGGTGCGCCCGCCGAATGCGGGAAGCGGCTGGGCCCTGTACCAGGCCATGGCCTGCTCCTTGCCGCCCGCCCAGTCGGTGACGCGGCTGATGATCTCCAGCATCTCGCGCAGGCGGCCCTGCGTCTTCGCCGTGCGGCTGCGCTCGGCCCGGTAGAGCGTTTCGCGCGCCAGCCCTGCCGTCTCGGCAAGCTGGGTCTTGGACATGCCGAACCCGTCGGCAAGCGCGTTCACCGCGATCCGGCCCGAGCGATCCATATAGGAAAGGATCAGCGGTCCGTTCTGCGCTTCGATCTTCAATGCTCCGGCGGATGCCCGACTCGCCATATCCAATGCCTCTTTTTACAGGCAGAATATACGACGCCGGCCGGCAAAGTTCAATCCTCGGCTTCGGCTCAGGTCTCCCGCACGCGCATCAGCCGGAAGACCGCGGCCGCGCCGGCGACCACGGTAAGCACGCGCACGAGATGATGCACCACAACGAAAGGCACTTCCACGTCGAGGAAGAGCGCGATGAGGCTCATCTCGGCGACGCCGCCGGGCGAATAGGCGAGCACATAGGCAATGAACCTGTCGCCGCCGGCCAGCGACAGGAGCGACGAGAACAGGAGCGTCGACAGCAGCATGAGGACCGTCGCGCCCGCTGAAAGCACCATGGCCCGCAGCACCATGCGCGGCGAGGCGCCGGCAAAGCGGTAGCCGATCGTCGCGCCGATCACCACCTGCGCGGCGGCAAGGGCCGCCGCCGGGAGCTCGAAATCCGTTACGCCGGCAAGATGGAGCGTGGCGCTGACTAGCATCGGCCCTAGGAGGAAGCGGGCCGGCAGCCTGAGGAGCACCCCGAGCACGGCGCCGCCGGCCGCGGCTCCGAGGAACCAGGCGGCATCGTCCATCGAAACCGCGGCTGTGCCTGCCGAAACGACGCCGGAGCGGTCGATGTCGAGGCCGGTGAAGGTCTCGATCAGGAAAGGAAGCGTCAGGACCACGAGGAAGATCCGCGCGGCATGGATGAGCGCGATCATGCGCTCGTCGCCGCCCTTTTCCGAGCCGAGCGTGATCATCTCGACGAGGCCGCCGGGCATGGCGGAGAAATAGGCGGTCACCGGGTCGAGTCCGGCGATGCGCCGGAAATAGGTGAAGGCCAGCCAGCCGGTGAGCGCGATGAAGACGACGAGGCCGAGGAGCGAGACGATCCAGGCCCCGGCATGGCTGAAGACCTGCGGCAAGAAGGACGTTCCGAGCATGGCGCCGATCACCGCCGTCATCGGCGGGCGGGCATGCCGGGGAAGCGACACCGGAACATGCAGGAAGGTGCAGAGCGCCGTCGCCAGCATGGCACCGAGCAGCCAGGCGAGCGGCATGTGCACCAACCACATCAGCAAGCCGCCCGCAGCGGCGATGGCGAGCGTCAGCGCAAACCGCCCCGCCGACCGGGCCGTCGTCATCCGCCTCACGGATGCGCGCGCTTCAACGCCCCCTCATGCTCGGCGTCGATGGAGCGCTCCTCGCCGGTGGCGATCATGGTGCGCGTCGCATCGATGGAGGCATAGACCCAGAAGATGCGCATCGGCCTGTCGGTGGGGTTGATGAAGCGGTGCGGCACGTTCGCCGGGATCCAGGTCGTGTCGTTCGTGCCGAGACGGTGCTGCACCCCGTCGATCTCGGCGATGGCCTCGCCCTCGATGACCATCACGCTCTCTTCGCAATTGTGCTTGTGGAGGCCGATGGCGGCGCCCGGATCGAAGGCGGTGATGCCGTTGATCATGCTGGTGGAGCCGCATTTGCGGGTGACGAGCGGCGTGGTGCGGGCGCCGTTGCCGCGGTCGTTCGTCTTCAGTTCCCCCGGGCGGAGGATGGCGGGCTGCGCTGTCATGGTCTTTCCTCGCTTTCCGGGCGGGCCTCAGCGGGCCGGGCCGACCCATACCGTCTTGATGTTCACGAATTCGCGGATGCCGTAGACGCCGAGCTCGCGGCCGTAGCCCGAGCGCTTGATGCCGCCGAAGGGATAGCGCGGATCGGAGGCGACCATGCCGTTGATGAAGACGGCGCCCGCCTCGATCTGGCGCGCAAGCCCGTGGGCGCGGCCGATATCCCGCGTCCAGAGCGCCGCGCCGAGGCCGAATTCCGTCTGGTTGGCAAGCGTCACCGCCTCCGCAGCGTCCTTCACGCGGATGATCGCGGCGACCGGGCCGAAGGTCTCCTCGCAGAAGGCGGCCATGTCCGGCGTCACGTTGTCGAGCACGGTCGGCGGATAGTAGAAGCCGGCGCCGCCGAGCGGCTTTCCGCCGGCTCTCAGCGTGGCGCCCGCCGCAAGCGTGCGCTCGACCTGCCCATGCAGGCCGGTCATCAGGTTCTCGCGGGCCATCGGCCCGATATCGGTGTCGCGCTCCATCGGATCGCCGATCTTCAGCGCCGCCACGCCTTCGAGGAAGAGGTCGACGAAGCGGTCGGCGACGGCCTCCTCGACGATGAAGCGCTTGGCGTTGACGCAGGACTGGCCGACATTGACGTAGCGGGCCTTGACCGCGACCTTCGCCGCCGCTTCGAGGTCGGCATCGGCCAGCACGATGAAGGGATCGGAACCGCCGAGTTCGAGCACCTGTTTCTTCAGCGCCTTGCCCGCCTGCGCGGCCACGATGGCGCCGACCTCCGTCGATCCGGTCAGCGTGACGGCCGCGATGCGCTCGTCGGCGATGATGCCGGCGACCTTCGACGGCTCGATCAGGAGCGTGGCGAAAAGGCCCTCGGGGCAGCCCGCCTCCTTCATGACCTCCTCGATGGCGAGCGCGCATTGCGGAACGTTGTTGGCGTGCTTCAGGATCGCGCCGTTGCCCGCGGCGAGCGCCGGCGCGGCAAAACGAAAGAACTGCCAGAACGGGTAGTTCCACGGCATGATCGCCAGCACGACGCCGAGCGGATCGAAGACCACAAGGCTCTCGCTGGCATTGGAGGCGACGGGCTCGTCCGCCAGGAATTTTGCGGCGTTTTCGGCGTAGAAGTCGCAGTTATAGGCGCATTTCTCGATCTCGGCCTCCGCCTCGGCGATCGGCTTTCCCATCTCGCGGGTGATCATTGCCGCATAGCGGGCCTTGCCGGCGCGCAGCACGCGGGCCATCGCGGTCAGCAGGGTGCAGCGCCCGGCGACCGGCACCTTCCTCCAGGCGGCCTGCGCCGTCTTCGCCGCGCCGAGCGCGCGGTCGACATGGGCATCGTCGTGCAGCGCATGGCGCGCAAGCTCAAGGCCGTCGGCCGGATTGATGGAAACGATCATGCTCTTCTCCTGGTGTGGTCCTGCTGCGCACGCCAGGCCGGCAGGAAGCCGAGGCTTTCCGCGGTGGCGGCGGACGAGGGAACGAATTCGAAGCCGATGGCGCCATCGAAACCCTGCGCGTCGAGCGCGGCGAGGACGGCCGTGAAATCGATGGCGCCGGTGCCCGGCTCGTGGCGTCCGGGATGATCGGCGATATGGACATGCCCCAGCCGGTAGCCGTTTGCCGCGATCCAGGCGGCCGGGTCGATGCCGGATGCAGCCGCGTGGAACGTGTCGAGCAGCAGGGAAACGTTACCGGGGCCGAAGACATCCTGCACCCGGCAGGCCGCTTCCAGCGTGGAGAGCGCGTAGCCGGGAACAGCCGCCGCGCCGATGGCCTCGATGAGGATCTTCACCGGCGTCCCAGCCGTCCGTTCGACGGCATGATGCAGGTTGGCGAGATAGACGCCCTCGGCCTCGCGCGCATCCTCCGGGCGCGGAATGCCCGCCATCGGATGCAGGTAGGGCACGCCGGCCGCGACGGCGAAATCGAGCGCCCTGTCGAACGCCGCCCGGAACTCTTCCTGCCTGCCGGGAAGGGCGGCAAGCCCCTTCTCGCCTTTTGCCGCGTCTGCGAATGCGAAGGGCATCTGCGCAAGGCGCAGGCCGTGCGCCGCCAGCAGGCCGGCGAGCACTACGGGGTCGAGGGTATCGTCGTGAGGATGCTCGACGGCATCGAACCCGGCGGCGGCCGCCGCGGCGAAACGCTCGGCAAAGGGCAGTTCCCGGAAGAGATAGCCGATATGCGCGGAAAAGGAATTGCGCTTCCCGTGCCTGCCGCCCAGCCTCGCCGTCCTCATGGGTCTCTCCTTCGATCAATAGCCGCCGAAGACGGCGTTCAGCTCGGCGACGTTCTCCGCCGTCAGCAGGCGCTTCGGCGCATCGCGCAGCAGGACCAGCAGCTTTGCGGTCTCCTCCAGCTCCTCTGCGGCATAGACCGCCGAGGCGATGTCCCTGCCGCTGACGACCGGGCCGTGATTGGCGAGCAGCACGGCGGCATGGCGGCCGCCGAGCGCCCGGATCATGTCGCCCATCCGCTCGTCGCCCGGCTTGACGTAAGGCAGCAGCTTCACCTTGCCGACGCGCATGACGACATAGGGCGTCAGCGGCGGGACGCAGTCGTCCGGATCGGTATCGGCAAGGCACGACAGCGCCGTCGCGAAGGTCGAATGCAGATGGACCACCGCGCCCGCCTGCGGCCGCGTCTCGTAGAAGGCCCGGTGCAGGAAGACTTCCTTGGAGGGCCTGTCGCCCGACACATGGTTGCCCGCGCGGTCGAGCTTGGAGATGCGGGCCGGGTCGAGAAAGCCGAGGCACGAATTCGTCGGCGTCATCAGGATTCCGTCCTCGACGGCGGCGCTGATATTGCCGGCCGAGCCGACCGAGAAGCCGCGGTCGAACAGCGACGTCGACAGGCGGGCGATCTCCTCGCGCAGCTTGTTTTCCGCACTCATCGTCCAGCCAGCCTTTCCAGCGCCTTGGCGAAGAAATCGGGGGCGCCGAAATTGCCGGACTTCAGCGCGAGCGCCACCGGCCGTTCCCCGGCGGAGAGCAGCACCGGCACGCCCGGATCGATCTCCGCCCCAATGGCGAGCGCACCGAGATCGAGCGCCGAGACCACCGCGCCGGAGGTCTCTCCGCCGGCAACGACCAGCCGCCGGATACCGGCCGCAACCAGCATGCAGGCTGTCTCAGCAAAGAGGGCATCGAGCGACGCGGCGACGCGCTCGCGCCCGAACCGCGCCTGCAGGGCCTCCACCTCCTCCGGCGTTCCCGAGGAATAGGCGAGCGGCGCCCTGCCCCCGTTTGCGAGGAGGAAGGATGCCACGTCCGTGGCGCGCACCGTTCCCGCGACGACGCCGGCGACATCGATGGCGAGCGTCGGATGGTCCCGGCGATGGATCTCGACCTGTTGCCGCGTCGCGCCGGAGCAGCTTCCGGCAAGAATGGCCTCCGGCCCGTCGAGGCCGGCGGCATTCGCGCCCGTGCCGCTCGCAAGGCCGCTCTCGATGAAGTTCGCGGCAAGGCCGATCGCGATGCCCGAGCCGCCGGTGACGAGAGGATGCCCGGCCGCCGCACGGCCGATGGCGGTAAGGTCCCCGTCCGTGATCGCATCGACGATGACGAGCGTGCGGCCCTTAGCGCCGTTCTCCCGCAAGGCCGCCTCGATTGCGGCAGGGCCGCGCTGAACGGTCGCCATATCGATATGGCCGACCTCGGTTTGCGTCTGGAGGCGCAGCCAGCGACGGATATCCGCATCCGTCATCGGGTTCAGCGGATGGTTCTCAAGGCCGGATTCATCGAGGAGCCGGTCCTTCACGAAAAGATGGCCCTGGTAGACCGTCCGGCCGGCACCCGGAAAGGCCGGGCAGGCAATCACGCCCCTGACGCCGAGCGCCTCCGCCAGCGCTTCGGCGACCGGGCCGATATTGCCGGCCGGCGTGGAATCGAAGGTCGAGCAATACTTGAAGACGACCTGCCGGCAGCCCTGGTCCAGCAGCCAGCGGAGCGCGGCAAGCGACTGCTCGACGGCAAGTGCCGCAGCGATGGACCGGCTCTTCAGCGCGATGACGCCGGCCTCGACGGCCGGATCGGCCGCCACCTTCGGAATGCCGAGATATTGCACGGTGCGAAGGCCGCCCCCGCCGGAGAGCCCCTTGGCGAGCGTGTTGGCGATGTCGCTCGCCCCGGTGAAGTCGTCCGCAATGACGCCTAGCAGCATTGAATGGTCACTCCCGAAAGAAGGTCAGGCCGCGCCGAGAAGGCGCTTCAGCTTGTCGATGGCCGCGCCCGGGCTCGACAGGACGGGGATGTCCGTCACCGCCCTGACGGCCGGCACCGCGCGCGCGGTGGAGAAATGGGCAAGGGCGATGCTGTCGAAGCCCTCGAGCCGGGCGGCGGCTTCGGCGACCAGCCGGTTGTGCGTTTCGGCGTCGCCGGCGCGCACCGCATCGATGGCGCCCTCGACAAGGACGCTCTCGATGATCGCGGCCGGGTCGATCCGTGCCGCCTCCTCCCGGAATTCCGCCTCCATCCCCTCGCGTGCCGGCGGGAAGGTGTAGAGCATCGCCGTCCGTCCGCCCTTGCGGATCGCCGCCTCGAACATCGCCTCGTTCGGTTTCAGGACCGGGATATCCACGGTCGCCGCCGCCGCCTCGATCGCCCGACCGAAGGCCGAGCAGGTGAAGAGCACGGCATCGCTGCCGATCTGCTTGCCGTAGTGCGCGAGCGCCGCGATCCGGGCGGCCAGCGCCTCGGTGATGTCGGCGCTTTTCGCCCGGTCGGGCGAAAGACTGTCTTCGAGCAGGTTGACGACATCCGCATCCGGCCAGGCATCCGCAAAGGCCAGCCTGATCGGCTCCATGGCGATCGGCGTCGCATGGATGAGGGTTATCCGGGGCTGTTTCGACATGTCAGTACCCTTGAAAGGGGCGCCCGCCGGGAGGAGCGGCGGCCGCCGGCGGCGGCTCTAGTGCTGGCCTGCCGAGAACACCCAGACGCTTTCCGAAGGAATGCGCGCCCAGACCGTGCCGGTCGAAAGCTGCCGGGCGCCATGGGCCCTGGCGACGAAATCGCCGCGGCTGAGGCGATATTCCCAGCGGTCGCCGAGATAGATGCTGTCGTCGAGGGTCATCTCCAGCCCGCCGGCTTCCGGCCGGTCGCTGACGCTGATCTGCTCGACGCGGATCACCGCCCGCGCATCCTCGGAGGCGGCAAGGCCAGCGGCCTCGCGCACCGTGCCGTCGAGGCTCCAGTTGTCGCCGCCGATGACGGTGCGGCTGCCGTCGACGGACCTGACCTTCGCCCTGACGATGTTGTTCGCCCCGAGGAAATCGGCCGAATAGAAGCTGTTCGGGTTGGAGTAGATCTCCTGCGGCCCGCCCTGCTGGACGATCCGGCCGTCCTGCAGGAGAAGGATGTTGTCGGCGGCGGCGAGCGCCTCGCTCTGGTCGTGCGTCACGAGGATGGCGCAGATTTCGAGGTCGAGGATCAGCTTGCGGATCCAGTAGCGCGCCTCCTCGCGCAGCTTCGCGTCGAGGTTGGACAGCGGCTCGTCGAGGAGGAGGACGCGCGGCTCGTAGACGAGCGCGCGGCAGATCGCGACGCGCTGCTGCTGGCCGCCGGAAAGCTGCGAGGGGAAGCGGTCGGCAAGGTGGCCGAGGCCCATGCGCTCCAGGATCGCCTGCACGCGCTTTTCGATGTCGGCGGCCGTGACGCCGCGCAGCTTGAGGCCGTAGCCGACGTTCTCCTTCACCGTCCGGTGCGGCCAGAGCGCGTAGGACTGGAAGACGAGGCCGATATTGCGCTGCTCGGGCGGCAGCGCGATCTTCTTCGCGCCGTCGAGCACCGTCTTGCCGCCGATGACGATCTCGCCGATTTCCGGCTGTTCGAGGCCGGCGACGCAGCGCAGCAGCGTGGTCTTGCCGCTGCCCGAGGCGCCGAGCAGGGCGACGATGGAGCCGCGCTCCGCCGTGAAGGACGCCCCTTTCAGGATCTGAAGACCGCCCAGCCACTTCTGGACATTGCTGACGACGAGTTCAGTCATGGATTTTTGCTCCCAAACGGAGGGCGAGTGCGAGGCCTGCGCCCGTCAAGACGATGCTGATGAGGGAAAGGGCGGCAATCGTGTTCATGGCGCCGGTCTGCAGCAGCGAGACCATGAGCGAGCCGATGACTTCCGTGCCCGCGCCCATGAGGTAGACGCCCGTGGCGTATTCGCGCAGGAAGATGATCATGATCAGCGCCCAGGCGCCGGCAAGGCCGGGCCGGATGATCGGGATCACCACGTCCTTCCAGGTGCGCCCGATGGTGGCGCCCGTGGTGCGGGCGGATTCCTCCAGCTCCGGCGCCACCTGGATGAGCGTGCCCTGGAGAAGCCGGAGGCCGTAGGAAAGGCCGACGACGAGATAGGCGACGAAGAGGCTGACCAGCGTCGGGCGCAGCGGCGTGAGCAACGGCACGAAGAGGAACACCCAGAAGAAGGCAAGGCCGACGACGAGGCCCGGAAGGGCACGCGGCAGGAGGACGATATAGTCCAGCACCGTGTTCGACAGGCCCCAGTTGCGGTGCCCGGCAAGGCCGACCATCAGGTAGATGGCGACCGCCGCGGCCCCGCCGACGACGGACAGGAGCACGGTGTTGACGATGCCGCGCACGAGACTCGGCACTTCGAGCATCCGATCGAAATTCGTGAAGGTGAGCTGGTCGAGAAGGTTGACGCCCTCGCCCCAGGCATCGACGAACGCCCGGACCGCGATGCCGCCGATGGGCAGGGCCACCGAGACGAAGAGCCAGAAGCCGATGATGGAAAGCGCGATGACCTGGCCGCTCGTGCCGAGCTTCAGCGTCGCCACGCGCGCGCCCTTGCCGCCCATCGCGGCATATTTGCGGGCGTTGCGCAGCAGCTTGCGCTGCATCCAGACGAGCGGCAGCGTGATGAGGATGAGCACCACGGCGACGACGGCCATGAGCTGGTAGGTCGGCGTGCCGAACAGCGTGGTGAGCTTGTAGATATAGGTGGTGAGCACCATGATGCCGTTCGGATCGCCGAGCACCAGCGGAATGCCGAAGGTCTCGAAGCCGAGCAGGATGTTGAGGGCGGCGGCGAAGATGAGCGCCGGCAGCACCATGGGCAGCGTCACGTCGCGCGAGACCTGCCAGATGGAGGCGCCGGTGGTGCGCGCGGCTTCCTCGAGATCCGACGGCAGGTTGCGCATGGCCGCCGAGACGTAGAGATAGACGTGCGGCACATGGCTGAGGCCGGCGATCAGGATCATGCCGGGCAGGCTGTAGATGTTCCACGGCACGAAGCCGACGAGGCCGCGGATGAAGAGCGAGACGAAACCCGTCGGGCCGACCGAGACCGTGTAGCCGAAGGCGAGCACGATGGAGGAGATGAACATCGGCACCAGCACGAGGATTTCGAGCAGGCGCTTGCCCTTGATGTCCGTGCGCGTGATCAGGAAGGCGAGCAGGCCGCCGAGCGGCACCGAAATGGCCACCATGCCGAAGGAGAAGATCGCCGTCGTGCCAAGCGCGCGGTAGAAGTTCTTGTCGGTGAAGACGTATTGGTATGCGTCGAAGCCGAACTTTGCGCGGGGGCTGAAGAACGCTGCCGTCAGGAAGCTCTGGTAGACGATGAGGCCGACGGGGGCGAGCACGGCGAGCGCGAGCAGGCCGATGACGATGCGCCGGTAGGCGCCGGCATTGCCGTGCCGCGGCATCTTCGCCGGATACTTCTTTTCGGCCGCCGCCTTGCTGAGCGCAATGGCAGCCGGTGCTTGGGTGTGGGTAGACATTCTTGCCTCTCGCAAACGGTGGCGGGATCGCGGCGCCGCGGGGACGCCGCGACCGGCTGGACATCAGCGGCCGAGGGCGGCTTTCCAATCGTTGAGGAACTGGACGCGCTTCATCTGGTCCATGTATTCCAGAACGCCCTCATCGACCGCGATCGGCTTCAGGCCGCCGCCGACGCGTTCGTTCAGCGTCTTGACGTTGAGGCCGGCGGTCACGTCCTCGCGCACGGACGGCAGGCCGCCTTCGGCGAGAAGCGACTGGCCTTCCTTCGACAGCATGAAGTCGACGAAGAGCTTGGCGGCGTTGGGGTGCGGCGCGTCCTTGGTGATCAGCGCGAGGCGCGAGAAGGCCGGCGTGTAGTCGGTGGCGAAGTGGACGCCGAGGTTCGGGCTTTCCTTCACCCAGTCGAGCGCATAGGAGCCGATGATGTTGATGGCGATGACGTTCTCGCCCGAGACCACCGTTTCCTTCATGCCGCCGGAGCTGGAATAGATCTTCGCGCCGTCATCGCCCATGGCCTTCGCCAGATCCCAGAAGTCGGAACGGTTGCGGGCGTCGTTCGAGTGATGCAGGAAGCCCGAGCCGCTCTTTTCCGGGTCGAAGGTCGCGACCTTGCCCTGAAGCTCGGCCTTGTTGTCCTTCAGGAAGGCGATCATGTCGGCATAGGTCTTCGGAAGCTTGTCCTCGGACAGCGCCTTGGTGTTGTAGATCACGCCGATCGGCTCGACGGTCGTGGCATAGAGCGTGTCCTTGTAGTTCGCCCAGGCCGGCAGGTTGGCGATTTCGGGCGAGGCGTATTCGCTTGCATAGCCGTCCTGGACCAGCGTCATCTGCAGGTCCATGGCCGAGCTCCACACGACGTCGGCCGTGGTCTGGCCGGCGGCGGCTTCCGAGATCACCTGGTTATAGGCGCCGTTCGTGCCGAGGTCGTTGTAGGCGATGGAAACGCCGTATTTCTTGGTGAAGGCATCCTGCAGCCTCTGCGACTGCGCGGCGTCCGTCGAGGTATAGATGGAAACGGTGCCCTCCTTCTTGGCCGCCGCGATCAGGTCGGCATAGCCGTCCGGATAGCCGGCGGGAGCCTCCTGCGCGAAGGCCTGAGCCGCGAAGGTCGTCATGATCGCGGTGGTGACCGCAAAGGCCGTCGAGCGGCCGGAAACATGCTTGTTCATCTTCTCATCTCCCAAAATGTGCCCGGCTCCAAAGCTCCTCCGGGCGGTTCCGCGAGGGCCACTCCTGCCCTCGCGCCTCCATGCCTGTACTTTGGCTTTTATTATTCCAAAGTACAAACCATTCATCAGGCGCTGGCGCGCTCGCGTGCGCCGTCGCCGCTGCGGACGGCCTTCGCGACGAGCGAGCCGAACGCATCCGTATTGGTGGTGCCGCCGAGGTCGCGCGTGCGCGTGGCGGGGTTGGCCAGAACCTCGTCCACCGCCCGCTCGATCTCCGCCCCGGCCGCCTCGAACTGCGGCAGGCCGCGCTGCTCGCCGAGCCAACTCAGCATCATCGCCGCCGACAGGATCAGCGACGTCGGGTTGGCGATGTTGCGGTTCTCGATGTCCGGCGCAGAGCCGTGCTGCGCCTGGGCGCAGACGAGGCCGGTCTCGGCATTGGCGTTGATCGACCCGGCAAGGCCGAGACTGCCGGAAAGCTCGCTGGCAAGGTCCGACAGGATGTCGGAATAGAAGTTCGTCGCCACGATCACGTCGAAGCGGGAGGGGTCGCGCACCAGATGGGCGGCCATCGCATCGATGATGAATTCGTTGAGCGTGACGTCGGGGAATTCGGCGGCGACCTTGCGCACTTCCTGCAGGAACAGGCCGTCCGTCAGGATGAAGTTGTTGGCCTTGTGGACCGCCGTCACCTTCCTGCCGCGCTTCATGGCAAGCAGGAAGGCCTGCCGCGCGATGCGTTCGCAGGCCGATGCCGTGATCTTGCGCACGGAGAGCGCGACGTCCGGCGTCGGCATGAATTCGCCCGTGCCGGCATACATGTTGCGGTCGGGATAGAAGCCTTCCGTCGCCTCGCGCATGATGACGAGGTCCATCGTCTTGGCATCGTTGAGGAACGGGCGCGAGCGTGCCGGACGGACGTTCGCGTAGAGGTCGAGCTTCACGCGGAAGCCGGCCGAGACGTTCACGCCGCCCTTGTCGCGGGCGGGGTAATCCATGTGGGACTGCGGCCCGAGGATGATGCCGTCGAAGGTGCGGGCCCGCTCGATCGTCTCGTCGCGCAGCGTCGTGCCGAACTTTGCAAGGCTCGTGAAGCCGGTGTCCTCGAAATGGTATTCGAGGCCCAGACCGAAGGCCGCATCCGCGGCTTTCAGAACCTCCATGGTTGCCGCGGTGATCTCCGGGCCGATCCCGTCACACGGCGTCACGAATATTTTCATCAGATAATCTCCCATGAGGCGGCAAGCGATGTCGCCGCTCTGCGTCACGGGCGGATTATTGGCTTTTTAAATCTTAAAATGCAATCACTATTTTTCGAGGCTGTCTTTTTCATGCGCCTGGTGCGACCAGGACCAGGTCACGGGCGACTTCTTGGAGAGCGCTCCGCCAAGGTGGCGGCGCATCGCATAGGAGGCCTCGACGACCTCGCCGCGTTCAAGAAGATCAAGGATTTCGAGATGTTCCTGGCATTGCCGGACGGTGCGGCTGCGGTCGACGCGGGAGCGGTATTCCAGAAGGCGCCGCATGCGGTTCACCCGGACGAGGGAGATGTGGAAAAACGGGTTGTTCGACATCTTGATGAGCTCCTCGTGGAAGAGCGCGCCATTGTGCAGGAGGCGTTCGGCCGGCAGGCGCTCGATATCCGTGTCCAGCATCCGCAACTGCGTGCGGCGCTGCTCCTCGATGATCTTGCGGTCGAGCGCGAATTCCGGCTCCAGCATCGCGGCGGGCTCGATCAGCATGCGGAAACGATAGATCTGCTCGAAGGCCTGCGGCGTCTTGGCAACCGGCAGGAAGCGCCAGCCGTAGCCCTGCTTGCGCTCGGCCCAGCCTTCGCGCGAGGCGCGCATCAGCACGTCGTTGACCTGCGACTTGGTCAGCCCGTAGCGCTCGCGTAGCGTCTGCTCGGTCACCTCCGCCGGAATGCGGTCGGTCAGCCAGTCCTCGGCAAGGCGCTGGTAGTCGTTGGCGACCTCGAAGGGCTCGGCATCCTCGCGCACCCGCTCGACGATGGCGCCCGGCGCTTCCTTGACGAAGAAGCCGCGGTTCTCCTTCTGCTCCAGAAGCCCCTGCCCGGCCAGCATGTCCATCGCCTCGCGCACGGGAGAGCGCGAGACGCCGAAGCGGTCGGCGAGTTGCTGTGTCTTCAGGTGCTCGCCGACGCCGAGCTCCCCGGAGGTCACGAGCAACGTGATTTCATTGGCGATGGTCTGTGCCAGTTGGCTGGAACGCATGTCGGTTCATCCCGGATCGTGAGGCTGGTCGGCGCGCGACGATATTTCACGCGGCGGGCGAAGGAAACCTTCCCTCCGCCATTTTTGCATATCGATCCAGCAAAAAAGCCAATTACCGGGTCGAAATGGATTGACTTCCGCATAAATGTGGATTTTTAGATTTAAAAAAGCAATATGGAGCGACCGACATGGCCTTGCGCATCCCGACGGAAGACGGAGCATTGAACGCGGTCGATCTCGAAGCGGACTTCGGGGCCGACTTCCGGCGCCTTCCCTGGGTGCTGCGCATCCTCCTCGAAAACGTTTCGCGCAGGGACCCGGCCCGGCTGGAGGCGGCCGCGGCGGCCCTGCGCGCATGGCTCGATAGCGGCACGAGCGAGGCGGAGATCGCCTTCCACCCCTCCCGCGTGCTGATGCACGACACGACCTGCGTGCCCGCTCTCGTCGACATCGCCGCCATGCGCGACGCGATTGCCGAGGCGGGGGGCGATCCGTCCGGCCTCAGCCCGGTCCTTCCCGTCGACGTCTCGGTCGACCATAGCGTGGCGGTCGACCGCTATGGCGGATCGGACGCCCGCAGCTTCAACATGCGCCGGGAGATGGACCGCAACAGCGAGCGCTACCGCCTGATGAAATGGGCGACGACGGCGCTGCCGGGCGTGAAGGTCCATCCGCCGGGCACCGGCATCATGCACACGATCAACCTCGAACAGCTCGCGACCGTCATCACCATCGAGGAGCGCGACGGCGAGAGATGGGCCGTTCCCGACACGCTGATCGGCACCGACAGCCATACGCCGATGATCAACGGCATCAGCGTCCTCGCCTGGGGCGTCGGCGGCCTCGAAGCCGAAAGCGTGTTCTTCGGCTTTCCGGTCACGCTGCGCATTCCCGATGTCGTCGGCGTGCGCCTGACGGGCCGGCTTGCGCCGGGCGTCCTTTCGACCGACCTTGCGCTGGAGGTCACCCATCTCCTGCGCCGCCACGGCATATCCGGGGAATTCGTCGAATTCTTCGGCGACGGCGTTTCGACGCTGACCGGGGGCGACCGGGCGGTCGTCGCCAACATGGCGCCGGAATACGGCGCCTCGACCGGCTATTTCCCCATCGATGCGCAGACGATCGCCTATCTTCGTCAGACGGGCCGGCCGGAAAGCCATTGCCGGTTCGTCGAGACGGCGGCCCGGCGGATCGGCCTCTGGTTCGATCCGGCCGCAGCGCCGCGCTACAGCCGCGTCGTCGATCTCGATCTTTCCACCGTCGATCCGCTGATGGCCGGCCCGCGCCGGCCGCAGGACAAGCTGCCGCTGCGCGCGGCCGCACAGGCGCTTCAAGAGGCCTGCGGCCATGCGTTCGGGGAGAACGGCGCGGCGATCCCCGACGGGGCGATCGCCATTGCCGCCGTCACGAGCTGCACCAACACCTCCGACCGCCGGCTTCTGGCCGCAGCCGGCCTCGTCGCGCGCAAGGCGGTAAAACTCGGCCTGCGCCCGCCCTTCTGGGTGAAGACATCGCTTGCTCCCGGCTCGCCGTCGGCCGCGCTCTTTCTCGAACGGAGCGGATTGCTTTCGGACCTGGAGGCGGTAGGCTTCGGCATCGTCGGCAACGGCTGCACCACCTGCATCGGAAATTCCGGCCCCCTCCAGCCCGACATGGCCGCGGCGATTGCGGAAGGCACGGTCGCGGCCGCGCTGCTTTCCGGCAACCGCAACTTTCCCGGCCGGGTGCATCCGAGCCTCCAGTTCGGCTTCCTGACCTCGCCGCCGCATGTCGTCGCGCTCTCCCTTCTCGGGAAATTCGTGCCTGACCCGATGGATACCGAGGTCGCGCGAACGGCGGAGGGAAAGGTCGTGCGCCTATGCGACCTGATGCCAGCGGGTGAAGAGATCGACGCCATGCTGTGGCAATATTCCGACCCTGCGGATTTCAAGAGCGCCTTCCGCGAGGCTGCAGGGAATGCGGCCTGGCACGCCCTTTCCGCACCGTCCGCGCCGACATTCCCATGGGACGAGGCCTCGACCTATCTGCGGCGCCCGCCCTTCGCCGTGGCCGGCCTGCCGAGCCGCCTGGGGCGCTATACCGCCCATCCCCTGCTTGTGCTCGGCGACGACATGACCACCGACCATATTTCCCCGGCCGGCCAGATCGCGGCGGAAAGCCATGCGGGCCGCCATCTCGTCGCCGCCGGCGACCCGGCGAACGACCTCAATGTCTTCGCCGCCCGCCGCGGCAACTGGCGGGCCATGGTACACGGCCTCTTCGACAACCGCACGGCGGCCAATCTCCTGTGCGGCGGGCGCCCCGCTTCCACGACGGTTCATGCCCCGACGCTTCAAGAGGCGCCGCTCTGGGAGGTCGCCGAGCGCTATCGTGCGGAAGGCCGGTCCGTCGTGATCCTCGCCGGCGAGCGCTACGGCACCGGCTCGTCGCGCGACTGGGCCGCCAAGGGCGTGGCGCTGCTCGGCGTGCGGGCCGTCATCGCCGCGAGCTTCGAGCGGATCCACCGCACCAATCTCATCGGCATGGGCATCCTGCCCGTCGTCCTCGATCCGCGCCTGAGACAGTCCCTCTCGGCGCAGGACCGCATCGAGATCGACGCCACGGATATCCGTCCCCGCTGCTACGTGCCGCTCATCCTGCACCGCGCCTCCGACGAGACCATAGCCATGACCGGCCGGGCGGCCGTGGAGACCGAGCAGGAGGTGGAGACGCTTCTGGCGGGCGGCATGATCCCTCAGATCCTCGCCCGCCATCTCCCGGGCAAGGCCCCGGAACGGAAAACGGCGGCCCGCCCGTAGGAGGCCGCCGCTTTCCTTCGTCGTCCGGCATCAGATCGCGCGGGTTATCCCGCCGTCGACGCGGATGTTCTGCCCCGTGATGTAGGCGGCGCCGTCGGACGCAAGGAACGAGACGGTCGCGGCGATCTCCTCGCTCGTGCCGTAGCGCTTCATCGGCACGCCATCGCGCCGTTCCTCCGTCGCCGGCAGGCTGTCGATCCAGCCCGGCAGCACGTTGTTCATGCGGATATTGTCGGCCGCATAGGTATCCGCGAAGATCTTCGTGAAGGCGGCAAGCCCCGCACGCGCGACGGCCGAGGTCGGGAACATCGAGCTCGGCTCGAAGGCCCAGGCGGTCGAGATGTTGATGACGACGCCGGACTTCTGCTTCTGCATGACCGGCGTCACGAGACGCGTCGGGCGCACGGCATTGAGGAAATAGACCTCGATGCCCATGTGCCAGTCCTCGTCCGTCAGGTCGAGGATCGGCTTGCGCGGGCCGTGCCCGGCGCTGTTGACCAGCACGTCGATGCGGCCCCAGCGGTCGAGCGCGCCGTCGACGAGCCGCTTCAGGTCGTCGTTGGACTGGTTGGAGCCGGTGACGCCGAAGCCGCCGGTCTCGGCCGCCAGCGCCTCGCCCTTGCCGGAGGAGGAGAGGACCGCGATCCTGAAGCCGTCCGCCGCCAGCCGCCGTGCGGCCGCCGCACCCATGCCGCTGCCGCCCGCGGTGATCAATGCGACCTTCTGCCCTGTCATGGAATATCCTTTCACTCTCTGATTGGCTGGCGCCATTCTGGCACGGCCGGGTCCCTCGCGGCCATACAGAAATGCACGCCTCTCCCCTTGGAAAGCGATCGGATATCGGCACCCTTCGCGCCGTGGCCTATGCCTCGACAGTCAGGCCCTTGGCCTTCAGCACGGCTTCGAGCTTGCTGACCTCGACGACCGACTTGCCCTCCTTGTAGGCGGCGATGTAGCCGGCTTCGGCATCCTCGCGGGCCTGCGAGAGCGCGGCCACCTCGAGCGCTTCCTCCCGCCGCACGACGACGAGGCCGTCGGCATCGCCGACGATGATGTCGCCGGGATGGACGAGTTCGCCGCCGATGACGATCGGGTCGTTGGTGGAGGTCAGCGTCTCCTTGACGGTGCCCTTGATCGAGACGCTGAGCGAGAAGACGGGAAAGCCGAGTTCGCGCAGCTGCATCGTGTCGCGCACGCCGCTGTCGGTCACGAGGCCGCCGATGCCCTTGGCAAGGCAGGCATTGGCGAGCACGTCGCCGAAGGAGCCGGCCTCCTCGTATTCGCCGGCCGAGACGACGATGATGTCGCCGGGCTCGGCATAATTGATCGCAAGCTGCAGCATGATGTTGTCGCGCGGTGCGCAACGCACCGTGAAGGCCGGGCCGCACAGCTTCATGCGGTAGTCGACCGGCTTGATGCGCGAGGAGAGCGCGCCGCGGCGGCCCTGCGCCTCATGGATGGTCGCCGGCGAGAATTTGGCAAGCGCCTCGACCTCGGCGGCGGAGGGGCGGACGGACATTTTCTTGATATGCGTCATGATTTTTCCCACGGGTGATCGTTGCGGCGGACATGCCGCCCGCCGCTCTTGTGTTCGGTCCATTGCGGAAAGGGGCCGCCCGGCCCCGGGGCTCAGGGGATTTCGTCGAACTTCAGTTCCGACAGCGGCACGACCTTGTCGGTGCGGCTCATGTTGTATTCGGTGTTCGGGCCGAGCCACTTGTCCCAGATCTTGTTGAGCTCGCCGCTTTCGTCGAGCTGGCGCAGCACCTCGTTGATCTTGGCCGTCAGCTTCGGCTGGTCCTTCGCCATGCCGACGCCGATCGGCTGGAACAGCATGGGCTCGGGGATCATCCGCATCTCGCGGCCGCGGGTCTTGGATTCGTTGACCAGCTTGGTCGTCGTCATCGTGTTGGCGACCATGCCGCGCGCCTTGCCTTGCTGAGCGGCGAGATAGGCCGAGGCCGTATCCTGGAAGGTCAGCGGCTCGGACTTGTTGAGCTTGATCGACATTTCCGAGGTCGAGCCCTTGGTGGAGGCGATGCGCTGGCCGACATAATCGGCCTTCGACTTGCCGGGATCGTCGGCCGGCACGATCAGCATTTCCTTGGCGAGATAGTAGGGATCGCTGAACTGGATCTGCTCGGCGCGGCTCTTCGTATAGGCAAGGTTGGCGACGGTGATGTCGACGCGGCCGAGCTTGACCTCCGGCACGCGGGCCTCGACGGACACCGGCTTGATCTCCGCCTTGACGCCGAGGGCGTTGGCGATGGCGCCGCACAGGTCGACGTCGAAGCCGACCATTTCACGCGTCTGCGGATCGGGCGCGGCGAACGGCGGCACGTCCGCGAAGGTCGCGCAGCGCAGCGTCTTGTTGGCGATGATGTCGTCGAGCTGGTCGGCCCATGCCGGCCCGGCAAGGGCGACGGTGGCGACGCTCGCCGCGAGGATGAGATGATGGCACTTCATTGGCTGTTCTCCTTCGTTGCTTGGTATTAGTGGCGCAGGTCCGACAGGAAGCGCTGCGCGCGGGGATGCCTCGGGTTCGTGAAGAATTCCTCGGGCGTCGCCGTTTCGATGATCTCGCCGCCGTCGATGAACCAGATGCGGTCCGCCACATCGCGGGCAAAGCCCATTTCGTGCGTGACGCACATCATGGTCATGCCCTCGGCGGCCAGGGACTTCATAACACTCAGCACCTCGCCGACCATTTCCGGGTCGAGCGCGCTGGTCGGCTCGTCGAAGAGCATGACGGGCGGCTCCATGGCGAGCGCACGGGCGATGGCCACGCGCTGCTGCTGGCCGCCGGAAAGCTGGGCGGGATAGGAATTGGCCTTTTCGCGAAGGCCGACCCGGTCGAGCAGCTTCAGCGCCTTCTCGTGCGCCTCGGCGGCCGGAACGCCCTTCACGCGGATCGGCGACATGGCGACGTTCTCCACTGCCGACAGGTGCGGGAAGAGGTTGAAGCTCTGGAAGACGAAGCCGATGCGGCTGCGCAGGCGGTTCAGCTCCCGGCCGCTCATCGCGGCGTGGACGTCCTGGCCCTCGAAGAAGATCGAGCCGCTGTTGATCTCCTCCAGCCGGTTGACGGTGCGGATGAGGGTGGACTTGCCGGAGCCCGACGGGCCGCAGATGACGACGACCTCGCCGCGCGAGACCGTGGCGTCGATGCCCTTGAGGACGGCGAATTCGCCATAGCTCTTGCGGACGTCGGCAAGCCGGATCGTCTGATCCTGCGCGGGGGCGGATGCTGAAGCGGTCATGGCTGCTCCGTGGCGTTGCGTGTCAGGGAAACCGGAAGCGGGCGCTTCGGGGCGAGGAGGCCGGCACGGCGGCGGGTGATGCGCCGTTCGACGACATTGGTGAGCGCGGTCAGCGACCAGCAGATCACGTAGTAGGTGAGCGCCAGGATGAGGAAGACCTGGAAGGGCTGGGTGAGGAGCTGGTTGTTGACCTGGCTCGCCGCGAAGGTGAGGTCCGGCACGTTGATGACATAGCCGAGCGTCGTGTCCTTGATGGTCGCGACGAAGGTCGACAGCATGCTCGGGATCATGTTGTAGAGCGCCTGCGGCAGGATGACGTAGCGCATGGCGCCGAACCAGCCGTGGCCGAGCGCCCGTGCCGCATCCATCTGCCCCTGCCCGAGCGCCACGATGCCGGCGCGGATGATCTCGCTGAGGAACGCCCCCTGGTAGACGACGAGGGTGGCGAGCATGGTGAAGAAGCTCGGCACGTCGGCGCCCGTCAGAAGCGGCACGAGGAAATAGCTCCACAGCACCAGCATGAGCAGCGGCACGCCGCGCGTCACATAGACCAGCACCGTCACCGGCCAGCGCAGCGCCCGGTATTTCGAAAGGCGCGCGAAGGCGAGCAGGATGGCGAAGGGAAAGGCGATCGCGATGCTGAGCGCCGACAGGATCAGCGTGTTGGCGAGGCCGCCGAGCGGGCCGTTCGGATATTGCCCGATGAGCAGCAGCAGCCAGTATTCGCGGACGATGTCGATCATGTCGTGGATCATCGGCCCGCTCCGTTCACCGGATCGGCGCGCCAGGTGAGCCAGGCGCCGGCGCCCATGATCACCAGCGAGAAGACGAGGTAGAGCACCGTGCCGACCAGATAGATCTCGAAGGTGCGGAAGGAGAGGTTCTCGATCTCCTTGATCGCATGGCTGAGCTCCGGCGCGCCGATGACGATGGCAAGGCTCGAATTCTTGAACAGCGAGACGGAATGGTTGACGAGCGCCGGCAGCGCATTGCGCACGCCCTGCGGCACCAGCACGAAGCGCATGGCCGAGATATAGCCGTGGCCGAGCGCCCGCGCCGCCTCGAGCTGGCCCGGATTGACGGAGCGGAGGCCCGAGCGCAGGTCCTCGCTGAAATAGGCCGCCTGGCAGAGGCCGAGGCCGAGGACGGCGAAGATCATCTCCGCCGAATGGGCCGAGAGCCAGTCGGAAACGCCCATGGGCAGGATCGTGTAGATGCCGAAATACCAGAGCATCAACTGCACGAGGGTCGGCACGTTGCGGTGATAGGAGACATAGGCCGCCACGACCGGATTGCCGATGCGCCCCGGCGAGAAGCGGATGGCGAGCAAGAGCACCGCAAGGCTCATCGCCAGCAGCCAGGAGCAGATCGCGATGACGAAGGTCATCTCGATGCCGTGGACCAGCATGGCCATGTATTCGGGATTGCCGAGGATGGCGGTGAGGTCGAAGCCCTTCACGGCTGCCGCTCCTGCGGACGGGCCGTCTGGAGCCCGCCCATCACCTGGAGCGTCGGGGTGATTTCCATGTGACCTATATTGACGGCGACGGGCGCGGCGATGGCAAATGCGATGGCATCGGCGATGTCGGAGGCCTGCGGCAGCTCGAAGCCGTCGATGAAGCGCTCGCGGATCGACGGATCGTCGCCGTGGACATGATTGAAGATGTCGGTCGCGACCCGGCCGGGGCAGACTTCCGTCACCCGCACGCGCCTGCCGAACGTATCGATGCGCAGCTGGTTGGAGAGCATGGCGACGCCGGCCTTGGTGGCGTGGTAGGTGGAGTTGCCGCCGAAATTGTAGTTGCCGGCGATCGAGGTGATGTTGATCACATGGCCGCGGTCGCGCGCCGCCATGCCGGGCACGACGAGCCGGCAGAGGTGGAGGACGGCGCGCAGGTTGACGTCGACGAGGAGGTCGATGTCGCCATCCTCCGCCTCCAGGAATTTCTTCGGCCGGTCGACGCCGGCATTGTTGATAAGGATGTCGAACGCCACCTCGCCGCAAAGCCTTGCGAGCGCGGCGCGGTCGGTGACGTCGATGGCGTGGGCAATGCAGCCCGTGCGCTTTGCAAGCGCGTCGAGCGCCCCGGCGCTGCGGGCGACGGCATGGACTTCAAGGCCCTCGCGGCGAAGCCGCTCGACGACCGCAGCACCGATCCCGGAGGATGCGCCCGTCACGAGGGCGGTTCTGTAATCGGAAAAGGACATTGAGGTTCCCCTGTTGTTGAAAGAGAGAGTAGCGAAGGTTTCCGGCTCTGGATAAGACCGTTTGAATCTGGATGGATAAGGATGCCTTATGGGGTTGCCGCCGCCTGCCCGCCCTGTAACATGCCGTTCAAAAAGGGCAGGCTGGGCATATGGATATCAGGCGTCTCAAATCCTTCATCGTCATCGTCGATACCGGCAGCATCACCCGCGCCGCGGACGTGCTGCACATCGCCCAGCCGGCGCTCAGCCAGCAGCTTGCCGCGCTGGAGGATCATTTCCGGCAGAAGCTCCTGATCCGCAGCCAGCAGGGCGTCTCTATGACGGAGGCGGGCAAGGCGGTCTATCGCCACGCCCAGATCATCCTGCGCCAGATGGAGCAGGCGCAGGCCGACGTGACGGCCGCGGGCTCCACGCTGGTCGGGCGCGTCTCGGTCGGCCTCGTACCCTTTTCGAGCGCGGCGACGCTTTCCGTCGATCTTCTCACCGAAACGCGCAAGCGTCATCCCGGCATCCTCCTCCACCTCACCGAAAGCGTCGGCCAGACCTATAGCCAGATGATCATGAACGGCCGGCTGGAAATGGCGTTGATCCACGGCACCGGGCCGATCAAGGGCGTGCGCTTCGAGCCGGTCTTCACGGAAGAATTCCACCTGGTCGCCCACCGGGACTTCGGCATCGAGCCGGGCGATGCGCCGCTGCCGGTCGGCGCTCTCAACGACCTGCCGCTCCTCCTGCCGCCGCCCTACAATTTCGTGCGCCGCGCCATCGACCTCGCCTTCACGCGCGGCCGGCTCTCGCTGAACGTCGTGGCCGAGGTCGAGATCGTCCGCACGCTCGGGCGGGCCGTCAGCCGCGGCGTCGGCGCGACCATCATGCCCCGCGCCATCGCGGAGCGCATCGTCGCGGAGACCTCGGAACCCATCGTCTCGCGCGTCGTCACGCCGCGCATCGAGGAGACGCTGTCGCTGTGCGTTTCCGACCAGAGCGAGCTTTCCGAGCCGGCGCTGGCGGTGCGGTCGATCCTGATGGAACTGACCGCCCGCCTCAAGGGCGAGGGTTAACGCAGCCCCGCGCAGAATTCGGCGATGCGCCCGCAGGCCTCGTCGAGCTGCTCCATGCTCGTCGCATAGGAGATGCGGAAGAACGGGCTCATGCCGTAGGCCGCGCCCTGCACGGTCGTGACATGATGCTCGTCGAGCAGCGCCAGGACGAAATCCGTGTCGGTCTCGATCTTCCGCCCGCCCCTGCTGGTCCGGCCGATGAGCCCGGCGATGTTCGGGAAGACATAGAAGGCGCCTTCCGGCTTGTGGCAGCGGATGCCCTCGATCTCGCCGAGCCGATCCACGACGAAGTCGCGCCGCTTGCGGTAGATCGCCGCCCGCTCCTTCAGGAGGTCCTGCGGCCCGTCGAGCACGGCGGCGACGGCGGCCTGGGTGATGGTCGAGGTGCCGCCGCTGTTCTGGCCGTTGACGTTGCTGATCGCCTTGACGAGGTCCTTCGGCCCGCCGCAGAAGCCGAGGCGCCAGCCGGTCATCGCATAGGCCTTGGAGGCGCCGTTGACGGTCAGCACCCGGTCCTTCAGGCGCGGCTCCACCTCGGCGATGGTGCAGAATTCGAAGCCGTCGTAGATCAGGTGTTCGTACATGTCGTCGGTCATGATCCAGACATGCGGGTGCTTCAGCATCACCTCGGCGATGGCCTTCATCTCGGCGCGCGAGCAGGCCGCGCCCGTCGGGTTGTTCGGGAAATTGAGGAAGAGCCATTTGGTGCGCGGGGTGATCGCCGCATCGAGGTCTTCCGCCCTCAGCTTGAAGCCGTTCTGCTGCGGGCAGGCGACCGGCACCGGCACGGCGCCGGCGAACTTCACGATATCCGCATAGCTGATCCAGGATGGAGCGGGGACGACGACCTCGTCGCCCGGATTGCAGGTGGCGAGCACGGCATCGAAGATGATCTGCTTGCCGCCGCCGGCAACGATGATCTCGGAGGGATCGTAGTCGAGATTGTTGTCGCGCTTGAATTTGCGGGAGATGGCCTGCCGCAGGGCCGGCGTGCCGTCGAGCGGCGGATATTTCGTATCGCCGGCAAGGGCGGCGGCATGGGCCGCCTCGATGGCGTTGGCGGGGGTCGCGAAATCCGGCTCGCCGGAGGAAAGGCTGATGACCCTGATGCCTTTGGCCGCAAGGTCGCGGGCACGCTGGGTCATGGCGGCGGAGGCGGAGACGGAGACGTTCTTCAGGCGGTCGGCAATGGCGGGCATGGTCGTTGCTTTCGATGGAACGGAGAGGAAATTCATCGCAGGAGTTTCGAGACGGGCGTGACCGCGCCGCCGGCCGCCTCGATCTCGCTGCGCACGGTGCGGGCGAGGTCGAGCGAACCGGGCGTATCGCTGTGCACGAGGATGGAGCGGGCGCGCATGGGGATGACGGTGCCGTCGATGGCGGTCACGGTGCCGTCGAGGAGGAATTTTCGCACGCGGGCTCGCACCGAGGCCTCGTCCTTGACGAGCGCGCCCGGCTGGCCGCGCGGCACGAGCGCGCCCCTGGCGTCATAGGCGCGGTCGGCGAGGAAGAGCGTCAGCGTCTTCAGGCCGGCCTCGATGGCGGCGCGCTCGATGACGCTGCCGGCCGTGGCGAAGACGATGAGGCCGGGATCGACGGCGCGGATCGCCTCCATCATGGCCGCGGCGAGCGCCGGATCGCGGTTGACCATGTTGCCCATGGCCGCATGGAAGCTGAGATGGGAGACCATAGCACCCTCGGCTTTGGCGATGGCCGTCAGCGCGCCGAGCTGGTAAAGCATCTGCTGGCGCAGCTCGTCCGGCCCGAAGGGAAGTTCGCGGCGGCCGAAGCCCTGCCGGTCCGGCAGGCCGGGATGCGCGCCGATATCGACGCCCCTTGCCCTGGCGAGGCGCACCATGCGCACCATCGTGTCGGGATCGCCGGCATGGAAGCCGCAGGCGATGTTGGCGGAGGTGACGACGTCCATCATCGCCTCATCGTCGCAGAGCCTGTAGGGGCCGAAGCCCTCGCCCATGTCGGAATTGAGATCCACCTGCATGAAACGCTCCTCTTCTTACGCGAAGGCCGCAAGCGCCCCGGCGACCAGCCGGGCGGTGCGCCGCACGTCCTCGACATAGGCGGCAAGCGCCTTCTCGACGACCTTGGCCTCGCCGTGCGTTGCCGGCACGAAGCGCAGCAGCGAGCCGATGCGCGCCTGCCCGAGCCGCCACAGATCGGCCTCGATGACGCCGGCGATCTTGGGGTAGCCGCCCGCCGTGTTGGCATCGCTCATCTGCACGATGGGCTCGCCCGCCGGCGGCACCTGCACGACGCCCGGCACGACGCCGTGCGAGCGCATCTCCACCGTCTCCATCGGATGGATCGGATCGCCGCTCAGCCGATAGCCGGTGCGGTCGCTGCGCGCGGAAATCTTCCACGGCTGGGTCCAGAAACGCTCGGCATCGGCACCGAACAGGTCGTGCTCGCCGGCCGGCAGGGCGCGGATGACCAGCGCCCCGTCGGCGGAGGAAAAGACGTCCTTCAGGGCGATTGCCGGCGGCACGACGCCGAACCCGTCCTTCGGCAGGAAGAGCGGGGTGGCGGCACCCGTCGCAAGACGGTCGCCCGCCGCAAGCACCCGCCCGTCCAGCCCGCCGAAGCCGCCGCGCAGCGAGGTGCTGCGCGAACCCATGACCGGGGCGACATCCACGCCGCCGGCAAGGCTGACATAGGCGCGCGCATCCTTGAGCGGCGGGAAGAACTCCAGCACCTGCCCCGCCTCTGCCTCGGCGGCCCACCAGGGCGGCAGCTCGACGCCGTCGAGCTTCGCCCGGCAGTCCGCGCCGGTGACGGCGAAGGCCGAGCGCTCCGAAAAGCGCAGGCGGAAGGGGAAGGTCTGCACCTCGATGCCGGCGGCCTCCGGCCCGTTGCCGACGAGGATATTGCCGATGGTGAGCGCCAGCGGGTCCATCGCCCCGCAGCCCGTCACCCCGACATTGCGGTAGCCGGGGCGGCCGAGGTCCTGGATGGTGTTCAGCGGGCCGGTCGCGGCGATCTCGATCACAGCTCGATCCTTTCGGGGCGGAAACGCACGGTATCGCCGGGAGCCATCACGGCCGGGGCGGCGGCGAGCGGGTCGAACATCTGCAGCTCGGCAAAGCCGATGGAATTCCAGCCGTTCGGGCCCGTCAGAACGGCAACGCCCGTCTGCATGCCGCCGATGGTCACGCAGCCGCGCGCCATGTTGAGCGAGGGCACGGTCTTGCGCGGCATGTGGATGCGCGGATCGAGCCCGTGCAGGTAGCCGAAGCCCGGCGCGCTGCCGAGCGCGAAGACCCGGTAGGTGCCTTCATGGTGGATGCGCACCACCTCCCGGTCGGAAAGGCCCGACAGGTCGCAGAGCGCCGGCAGGTCGCTTGCGTGCTCGCCGCCATAGGTAACGGCGATCTCGATCTCGCGGCCGGCAAGGTCGACGCCCTGCGCACGGCGCCACTCTTCCTGCAGCAGATGGGTGATGCCCTCCGGCCCGTCCGGCGTCTCCTTCAGGATCACCAGGAGGTTCGTCATGCCCGGGACGATCTCGGCGATCTCCCCGCGCGCTTCCAGAGCATGGGAGAGCGCCCAGATGCGCCGCTGGTTCGGCAGGTCGAAGGCGCCGGGCGCCTCGACGAGGAAGGCGCGCGTGCCGATGGCGGAGATCTTCGCCAGCCCGTCCGTATCGGGAACGACGGCGGAGGGCGACGGGAAGGCCGCCGTTTGCAGGACGCTCATCGGGCAGCCTCCGTCAGCAGGATGGTATCGCCGTAGCCGACGAGATCGCCGGCCCGGGCCCGGACCTCGACAACCACGCCCGCCTCCCTCGCCCGCACCGGCAGGAGAACGGGGCCGACCTCGACGAAGCCGGCAAGAGCGCCCGCCGTGAGCGAAAGCCCCTCTTCGGCAAGCGGCCCGGCGGCGGCCGGATGCCTGTCATGGAAGATGCCGGCAAGCGGCGCCTTGACGGCATGGGCCTCGGGGCCGCCCGCCGGCTGTTCCGGTGCGGCTTCGGACAGTTTTGCGACGGGCCGGCCGGCGGCGAGCACGATCTTCAGCGCCCGGCCGTCCGCGGTGGTGATTTCCAGTTCGCGCGCGCCGGAGGCTTCCAGCCAGCCGGTGAGCGTGGAGATGAGGACCGGATCGGAGAAATCGCCGATCGCCTCTCCGCCTGTCGCGCGGTCACGCTTCGCCACGGGGTTCCTCCCTCAGACGCTTTTCGAGATGATGGATGTCGACGCAGCCGCGCACGAAATCGGGATCGGCGAAGATCCGTTCGTGCAGCGGAAGATTGGTGGCGATGCCCTCGATGCGCGTTTGCGCCAGCGCGACCTGCATGCGGCCGATCGCTTCGCCCCGCGTCGGGGCATGGACGATCAGCTTGGCGATCAGCGAGTCGTAATAGGGCGAGACGCGGTATCCGGCCGAGACATGGCTGTCGACGCGAATGCCCGGGCCTGCCGGAAAATGGACGTCGGTGATGAGGCCCGGCGAGGCGACGAAGGTGGCGGGGTCCTCCGCATTGATGCGGCACTCGAAGGCATGGCCCTGCGCCGTGCCGGCAAAGCGGCCCGTCCCCAGCACCTCCCCCTGCGCCACGCGCAACTGCTCGTGCACGAGGTCGACGCCGGCCGTCATTTCCGTGACGGGGTGCTCGACCTGAAGGCGCGTGTTCATCTCTATGAAATAGAACTCGCCGTTCTCGTAGAGGAACTCGAACGTGCCGACGCCGCGATAGCCGATCTGCCGGCAGGCCTCAGCGCAGCGCGCGCCGATCCGCTCGGCGAGCTCCGGCGCGATGCCGGGCGCGGGCGCCTCCTCCACCACCTTCTGGTGGCGGCGCTGCACGGAGCAGTCGCGGTGCCCGACCCAGACGGCATTGCCGTGATTGTCGCAAAGCACCTGGAATTCCACATGGCGCGGATGCTCCAGGAATTTCTCCATGTAGAGTTCCGGCTTGCCGAAGGCGCGGCGCGCCTCCTCGCGGGTGATGGCGATGGCATCGGCCACCTCGGCGCTCTCGCGCACGACGCGCATGCCGCGCCCGCCTCCACCGCCGGCCGCCTTGACGATGACCGGGTAGCCGATCTCCTCCGCGATGGCGCGCACCGCCCCGGCGTCTTCCGGCAGGGGCTCGCCCGGGCCCGGCACGCAGGGCACGCCCGCCGCCATCATCGCCCGTTTGGCGGCGATCTTGTCGCCCATGGTGCGGATCGCGGATGCCGGCGGACCGATGAAGACGAGGCCCGCCTCCTCCACCGCCTCGGCGAAATCGGCGTTCTCCGACAGGAACCCGTAGCCCGGATGCACCGCCTCTGCGCCCGTCACGCGCGCCGCCAGCAGGAGCGCCGCCTGGTTGAGGTAGCTGCGCCCCGGCGCCGAAGGCCCGATGGAAAGCGGACCGCCCGCGGCGGGCGATGGGTGCCCGGCCCGGTCTGCCTCGGAGGCGATGAGGACCGGCCGCAGCCCGAGTTCCAGGCAGGCGCGCTCGATGCGCACGGCGATCTCGCCGCGATTGGCGATCAGCACGGAGGTGAAGGGCGAGGCCATCAGCCGATCTCCGCCAGCGGGTCGCCGAAGCCGACTTCCTGCCCGTCCTCGAAGAAGAGGCGCTTGATCACGCCGGCAACGGGGGTCGACACCGTGGTGAAGACCTTCATCGCCTCGATAATGCAGAGCGCCTGCCCGGCCTCGACCCGGTCGCCGGTCGCAACCAGGGGTGCGGCACCGGGGCTCTGCGCACAATGCAGGACGCCGGACATGGCCGAGCGCACGATCCGGCCCTCCACCGCCTCATCCTCGCCGGCCGCCGCTGCCGCGACGGGCACCTGCGGCTCAGCGGCGACGGATGCGGGAGCACTGGTCGCCGCCTCGCGCGGGGGATTGCGGATGACGACCGTCGTGCCCGCCTCGCTGACCGTCAGTTCCGAGACGTGCGAGCGCCCGACGAAATCGAGAAGCGTCTTGATCTTTTGCAGATCCATGGTTTTCCCCAAGGGCATGAAGAAGCCGGCATGCGGCCTTCGCGGCCAAGCCTCCAGCTCGATTGGGAAAACCTTACACAGCATCCGGACCAATGGGGGCAGACAAACTTTGTATACCTTCCGCCCTCCCCTTTCGGCGCGCATCGATGTTGCCGTTTCGGTAACAATCTGCCGATCCGGCCATGTTTCGGAACATTCTTGACAATTTTAGCCTGATCTGGCTGAAATATTCTTGACATAATTCCGTTTCGGAAACTTACTGGCTCCATTGAGGCTGAAATGGAACCGCCGCATGAGCCAGCGCTACATCGTCGACGACCTGGACCGCGAGATCATCCGCTACCTGTCGGAGGACGGGCGCCTTTCGGCGGCCGAGATCGCCGGCCGGATCGGCAGCGTCTCGGAACGCACGATCCGCAACCGCATCGCAGGCCTGCTACAGGCGAAGATGATCGTGATCGGCGCCATTCCCGATCCCGTGGCGCTCGGGCGCGACGTGCAGGTGGAGCTTCTGATCGAGGTCGAGCCGGGCAAGCTGGAGGACGTCGCCATCCAGCTCGGCGAGTATGAGGAGATCGGCTATCTCGCCGCCACCAGCGGCACGGCGAACCTCAGCGCCTCGCTCTTCGTCGCCGACCATGCGGCGCTTCTCGAATTCATCGACCAGGAGCTGGGCAAGCTGCCCGGCGTCAGGCGCGTGACGAGCTCGGTGGTCCTCAGGCTCTACAAGGTATTCGGCACGAGGACGACCGCGATCAGCCGCGGCACGGACCTCGGCGGCAAGAAGAAAGGATGACCCATGCTTCGCATCGGGGTTGATGTGGGCGGAACCAACACGGACGCGGCGCTGCTGCGCGGCACGGAGGTTCTGGCGACGGTGAAGTCCTCGACCACGGCGGACGTGACCTCGGGCGTCGCTGCGGCCATCCGCACCGTGCTCGCCGAGGCGGGCGTTGCCGCCGGCTCGGTCGATGCCGTCATGATCGGCACCACGCATTTCCTCAATGCCGTCGTCGAAGGCCGGCATCTCGAAAAGGTCGGCATCCTGCGCCTGTGCGGCGCCTCGACCCGCTCGCTGCCGCCGATGATCGACTGGCCGGAGACGCTGCGTCCCATCGTGGACGGCGGCGCGGCGCTGGTCGGCGGCGGCGTCAACTACGACGGCTCGGAAATCGCCCCGCTCGACGGCGATGCGATCCGCACGGCCTGCCGCGACTGGCACGCGCGCGGCATCTCCGCCGTCGCCATCTGCTCCGTCTTCGCGCTGGTCGACCCGCGCATGGAGAACGAGGCAGCCGAGATCGTCGCGGAAGAAATGCCGGGCGTAGCGATCAGCCTGTCGCACCGCATCGGCCGCACGGGCCTCCTGCCGCGCGAGAGCGCGACGATCCTCAACGCCAGCCTCCACACGCTCGGCCGCGAGACCGTCGGCGCCTTCCGCTCGGCCTTCGCCGCGCTCGGCCTCGACTGCCCGCTCTACCTCACGCAGAACGACGGCACGCTGATGGCCGCCGAGTTCGCCGAGCGCTACCCGGTCTTCACCATCGCCTCCGGCCCGACCAACTCCATGCGGGGCGCCGCCTTCCTGACCGGGCTTTCCGATGCGGCCGTCATCGATATCGGCGGCACGACCACCGATATCGGCATGCTGGTCGCCGGCTTCCCGCGCACGCGCAGCGAAGGCGCGATGATCGGCGGCGTGCCGACGAACTTCCGCGTGCCGGACGTCTACTCCTTCGGCCTTGGCGGCGGCAGCATCGTGCGCCCCGGCGACAGGCCCACGGTCGGCCCGGATTCGGTCGGCTTCCGCCTGCCGGAAAAGGCGCTTTGCTTCGGCGGCGATACCCTGACGGCGACGGACATCGCCGTCGCTGCCGGCCTCGTCGACCTCGGCGACCGCGCCCGCCTTTCCCACATCACGCCCGAATTCGCCCGAAAGATGCTGGCGCAGATGAAGGCCAGCATCGAGACGGTGCTGGACCGCATGAAGCCGAGCGCGGAGCCGATCCCGGCCATCCTCGTCGGCGGCGGCTCGGTGCTCGTCGACGGGCTGCTGGAGGGCACCACCGTCTCGCTGAAGCCGGACCATTTCGGCTCGGCCAACGCCATCGGCGCGGCCATCGCGCAGGTCTCGGGCGAGGTGGACAGCGTCGTCTCGCTGGAAGGCACGACGCGCGAGATCGCGCTGGAATCCGTCGTCGCCGAGGCGCGCGCGCGCGCCGTCGAGGCGGGCGCCGCGGCCGAGACGGTCACGCTCGCCGAAATCGAGGAAACGCCGCTCGCCTACCTGCCCGGCAATGCCGTGCGCGTCGCGGCGAAGGTCATCGGGGAACTCAGGGCATGAAATACTGGACGCTCACCGAAGCGGATATCGACCGCATCGCCGTCGGCTGCGGCATTCTCGGCACCGGCGGCGGCGGCAGCACCTATCATGGCTCGCTGCGCGCCAAGGCGCTTTTGCGCGAGGGCAAGCGCATCCGCATGGTGCGCCCGGCCGACATGGACCCGGACGCGCAGATCATCGGCATCGGCGGCATCGGCGCGCCGACCGTCGGCATCGAGAAGATCGCCGAGGGCGCCGAGGGTGTGCGCCTCATGCGGGCGCTCGAGCATCACATGGGCCGCAAGGTCGATGCCCTGCTCGGCGACGAGGTGGGCGGCGGCAACGGCATCGCGCCGATGCTGACGGCGGCCATGGTCGACCTGCCGGTGGTGGATGCAGACGGCATGGGCCGCGCCTTCCCCGAAGTGCAGATGACGACCTTCTTCATCCACGGCCAGGCCGTGCAGCCGGCAGCGCTCGCCGATGCCGACGGCAACGTCCTGATCGTCACCGAGGCGACGACGCCGAAGATGCTGGAAAAGCTGCTGCGCGCCAGCACCATCGCCATGGGCTGCACGGCGCTGATGACAACGGCCCCCATGTCCGGCGATTTCGTGCGCCGCTTCGGCGTGCCGCACACGACGAGCCAGGCCTGGAGCCTCGGCAACGCCGTGCTGAACGCACGCGCCGCCAAGGAAGACCCGGTCGAGGCGATCCTGAAGCAGTCCGGCGGCGTCCGGCTGATGCGCGGCAAGGTCACCGACATCGCCCGGCGCATCGCCGCCGGCTTCAACCGCGGCACGCTGACCGTCGCCGGCCTCGACGAGGATGCCGGCCGCTCGATCGCCATCGAGATCCAGAACGAATATCTCATCGCGCGCGAGGGCGAGAGGATCATCACCATGGTGCCGGACCTCATCTGCATCGTGGATTCGGAGACCGGCCGCGCCATCGGCACGGAGGAGCTGCGCTACGGCCTGCGCATCGACGTGCTCTCCATGCCCGCGCCGGTGCTGCTGCGCAGCGAGATCGCGCTCGAATCCGTCGGCCCGCGGGCCTTCGGCTACGATTTCGACTTCGTGCCGATGGGCGTCTCCGCCGACGCGCCCGCCGTGCCGCAATACGAAGAAGACGCCTGACCGTCCGACCCCAGCCAACCTCCAAGGGAGACCGACATGAACCGCCGTAATTTCCTGAAGACGACTGCCCTCGCCGCGCTCGCGGCCACCACCGCACGCTGGAATTTCGCCATGGCGCAAGGCAGCGGCATCTTCACCCTCGCCTGCCCGACCAGCTTCCCCGACCTCGACCCGGCGACGTCCTTCTCCAATGACGGCGCGGTGCTCGCCAATGTCTACGAGAGCCTTGCCCGCTATATCCCGGCGACCGAGACGAGCGAAGCGAAGATCGAACCGCTGCTCGCCGCCTCCTGGGAGGTGAGCGAGGACGGCAAGACCTGGACCTTCACCCTGCGCGACGGCGTGAAGTTCCACGACGGCAGCCCGCTGACCTCGGAAGCCGTCAAGGGCTCCATCGAGCGCACGCGCAAGATCGGCGGCGGCGCCTCCTTCATCTGGGGGCCGGTCGCCTCCATCGAGACGCCCGAGCCGCTGAAGGTCGTCTTCACGCTCTCCGAGCCGCAGCCGCTCGACCTCATCGCCTCGGCGGGCTTTGCCGCCTGGATCTACGCCCCCTCCTCGCTCGACAAGGACAATGCCTGGTTCAACGCCGGCAACGACGCCGGCACCGGTCCGTTCAGGATCTCGCGCTACGAGCCCGGCCAGCGCGCCGTGCTGGAACGCGCGGAAGGCTACTGGGGCACGGTGCCGGAAGGCGCCTTCCAGACCGTTTCGTTCGAGATTGTCGAGGATGCGACGCTCGCCCAGAACATGATCGAGAGCGGCCAGGCCGACTGGACCTACAGCCTTCCTTACGAGAACCTGGAGGCGCTGAAATCCAATCCGGACCTCAACGTCGTGGTCAATCCCTCCTTCGAGACGCTGTTCGGCCTCTACAACGTCAAGCGCGCGCCGCTCGACAAGCCGAAGGTGCGCCAGGCGCTGTCGCTCGCCTTCCCCTATGACGACGTGATCGCCGCCGGCACCAGCGGCTTCGGCACGCGCGCCAAGGGCGTCGTGCCCGCCGGCATCTGGGGCCATGACGCCGACGCGCCGATCCCGAAGACGGACCTCGAGGCGGCCAAGGCGCTGCTCGCCGAGGAAGGCATCGAGCCGGGCCTCGAACTCACCATGACCTATTCCACCTCGCAGGCGCTCGAAGCCGTCGCCGGCGAACTCTGGAAGGCCAACCTCGAAACGCTCGGCATCACGCTGACGCTCCAGCCGATGGCCTGGGAAGCCCAGTGGCAGCTCGGCAAGTCCGACCCCAAGGCCGCGCAGGACATCTTCGTCATGTTCTGGTGGCCGACCTTCGTGACGCCCTACGACTATCTCTTCAACCTGTTCCACAGCGAGGAGAAGCCCAACTTCAACCTCGGCTACTATTCGAACCCCGAGGTCGATGCGAAGATCGACGAGGCGGCCAAGCTCTCCGGCACCGACCGCGCCCGCGCCGAGGCCCTCTTCATCGAGGCGCAGCGCACGATCATCGAGGATGCGGCGGCCATCTTCATGCTGGACCAGCCCAACATCCATGTGGTCCGCTCCGACGTGAAGGGCTACGCCGACAACCCGGCCTACGGCCACGTCGCCTTCGTCAACGAACTGAGCCGGTAACCGCCGATGACGCTCCCGCACCCCCCTCTGGCCTGCCGGCCGTCTCCCCCTCAAGGGGGGAGACCGGATGGGGGTGCGTCCCGCGTCGCCCATGGACTGAAGCCCCCTCCCCAACCCCTCCCCACAAGGGGGAGGGGCTTAACGCGCGGCACTCTCGGCATTCAAGGATCGAGGGAAAAGCGTGCTGCCAGCCCTTCTCCCCCCTTGTGGGGGAGATGCCGGCAGGCAGAGAGGGCCTTCATCTGCGATTTCAGGCCAGAAGGGGGTATTCTCCACGCTGACCGCGCATCCTTGTCTTGTCCAAGATCGGCCCGCTGATGGAACTTCTCCGCTACATTCTGCGCCGCATGATCCTCTCCGCCTTCGTGGTGGTGGGCGTGACCTTTCTGGTCTTCATCGTGGCGCAGGTGGTTCCCTCGGACCCGGCGGCCCTCTATGCCGGACCGCGCCCGACGGCCGAGCAGATCGAGAAGGCGCGGCAGGAACTCAATCTCGACGCGCCGCTGCCCGCGCGCTTCGCCACCTTCGCCGGGGCCATGGCGTCGGGCGATTTCGGCATCTCCTACAAGTCGCGCCGGCTGATCGCCGAGGACCTGCGGGCCTATCTTCCCGCAACGCTGGAGCTTGCGGTCTTCTCCACCGGCCTTGCGCTCCTCATCGGCATACCGCTCGGCGTCGTCGCGGCCGCGCGGCAGGGGCGGTGGCCGGACAGGCTGGGCAGCCTCGGCTCCATCGCCGCCGTCGCCATGCCGACCTTCTTCCTCGCCATGCTGCTGCAGCTCGTCTTCGCGCAATGGCTCGGCATCCTGCCGCTTTCCGGGCGCCTGTCGCGCGAGATTTCGATCGCCGATCCCCTGCCCGTCGTCACCAACTTCGCCATGATCGACGCGCTGCTTGCCGGGCGGCTGGACGCCTTCGTCGACGCGGTGAAGCACCTCATCCTGCCGGCGCTCACCCTCGCCTCCTATCCGGCCGGCGTCGCCATGCGGCTGACGCGCTCGGCGATGATCGAGATCCTCGAGCGCCGCCATGTGGTGGCCGCCCGCGCGCTCGGCCTTTCCGAGCCACGCATCCTCTTCGGCCACGCGCTGCCGAACGCCATGGGCCCGGCGCTGACGGTGATCGGCCTTTCCTTCGCCTATGCGCTGACCGGTGCGGTGCTGGTGGAGATCATCTTCGCCTGGCCGGGCCTCGGCCGCTACGTCTCCGAGGCGATCCTCGCCAAGGACTTCCCCGTCATCGCCGCCGTCACCATGGTGGTGACGATCTGCTATGTCGCGATGAACCTCATCATCGACATCGCCCAGGCGCTGGTCGACCCGCGGGTGGCGCTGTCATGACGAAACTCGTCCACCGCCTCGGCTGGCCCGGCACCCTCGCCCTCGGCATCGTCGTCCTCTTCGTCCTCGTCGCGGTCTTCGCGCCGTGGATCGCGCCCTATCCGGCGCAGGGCGCCGGCGCGCCGAACGTCATCGCCAAGCTCCGGCCGCCATCGGCGGACTACCTACTCGGCACGGACCATCTCGGCCGCGACATTCTCAGCCGCATCATCTACGGCACCCGCGTCTCGCTGACGAACGGCGTCCTCATCGTCGCCTTCTCGCTGCTCATCGGCCTGCCGGTCGGCCTTGCCGCCGGCTATTTCGGCGGATGGGTGGACGAGGCGCTGATGCGCGGCACGGACGTCTTCCTCGCCTTTCCCGCCCTGCTGCTCGCCGTGCTCATGGCCGCCGCGCTCGGCCCCGGCTTCCTCAACAGCATCATCGCCGTCGCCGTGACGTGGTGGCCCTGGTATGCCCGCCTTGCCCGCGCGGAAGTGCTGGTGCTGCGCGGACAGCCCTATGTGGAGGCGGCCCGCCTTGCCGGCGTCTCGCATCCGCGCATCATCCTGCGCCACATCCTGCCGGCGACGGGCCGGCCGCTCACCGTGCAGGCCGCGCTCGACGTCGGCCCGGCGCTTTTGACGGCCGCCGCCCTCTCCTTCCTCGGCCTCGGCGTGCTGCCGCCCACCGCCGACTGGGGCCAGATGGTCGATGCGGGCCGCAAATTCTTCCCGGCGCGCTGGTGGTATTCGGCCATGCCCGGCCTGACGATCTTCATCGTGGCGCTCGCCTTCTCGGTGCTGGGCGACGCGCTGCGCGAGCGCAAGGGAGGTGCCGCCCGTGCCTCTCATTGATATCCGCGACCTTTCCGTCTCCATCCCGACGCCGGACGGCGACGTGCATGCCGTGCGCTCGGTCAGCCTCGAGATCGAGCGCGGCGAGATCCACGGCGTCATCGGCGAATCGGGCTGCGGCAAGACCATGACCGGCATGGCGGTGCTCGGCCTCGTGCCGAAGGGCGCGCGCATTGCCGCCGAGCGCTTCCATTTCGACGGCGAGGACCTGCGCGAGAAGGCACAGAGCCTGCGCGGCCGGCGCATCGGCCTCATCTCGCAGGACCCCGCCGCCGCGCTCAACCCCGTTCTCTCCATCGCCCGGCAGATGGACGACGTGATCCGCGCCCACCGCGACCTTCCCCGCAAGGCGCGCCGCGCGGAGGCGGCCTCGCTCCTTGCCGCGACCGGCCTTCCCGACCCGGAACGGGTGCTGAAAAGCTACCCGCACCAGCTTTCCGGCGGCATGCAGCAGCGCGTCGTCATCGCGCAGGCGCTGGCGACCGGCGCCGATTTCCTCATCGCCGACGAGCCGACCACCGCGCTCGACGTCTCCGTCGGCGCGCAGGTGCTGGCGCTCCTGCGCCGGCTCGTCGCGGAACGCGGCCTTACCGTGCTGATGATCACCCACGACATGGACGTGATCGCCGAGGCCTGCGACCGGGCGACGGTGCTCTATGCCGGCCGCTCGGTGGAGACAGGCCCCGTCGAGGCGGTGCTGAACCGTCCCGGCCATCCCTATACGCGCGCGCTTCTTGCCGCCCTTCCCGATGCCGCGCCGCACGGCGCGCGGCTTGCCGCCATCGAGGGCTCCATTCCGCCGCCGCGCTCGACGATTGCCGGCTGCGCCTTCGCCCCGCGCTGCCCGCAGGCCATGCCGGTCTGCGCCGCCCTGCCGCCGCCGGAGCGCGTGCGCGGCGCCCATCGCTGGCTCTGCCACCTGCCGGAGGATGCGGCATGAGCGCAGCCCCGATGCTCGACATCGACAATCTCGTCATCCGCTACCGCGCCGGCCTCTTCGCCCCACGGCCGAAGCCGGCCGTCAACGGCGCGAGCTTCCGCCTCGCCAAAGGCGAGACGCTCGGCATCGTCGGGGAAAGCGGCTCGGGCAAGACCAGCCTGCTGCGCGCCATCCTGCGGCTGCTGCCGGTCGAAAGCGGCGCGATCCGTCTCGACGGCGAGGACTGGCTGGCACTGAAGGGCGATGCGCTGCGCCGCGCGCGCCAGAAGATCGGCGTCGTCTCGCAGAACCCGTTCCTGTCGCTGAGCCCGCGCCTCACCATCGCCGAGATCGTCGCCGAGCCCATGCTGGCGCAGGGCGAAAAGCAGGGGCCGGCGATGCGCGAGAAGATCGCCGGGCTTCTTGCCGATTGCGGCCTGCCGGCCGATTTCCTCGACCGCCGCGCACGCGAGCTTTCCGGCGGCCAGGCCCAGCGCGTCGCCATCGCCCGCGCGCTCTCGCTCGAACCCGGCCTGATGATCCTCGACGAGCCGACCTCCGCCCTCGACGTCTCCGTGCAGGCGCAGATCCTCAACCTCCTTGCCGACCTCAAGGAGAGCCGAGGCCTGTCGATGCTCTTCGTCACGCACAACCTGAAGGTCGTCGCGCATATCTCCGACACCCTCCTCGTCATGCGTCGCGGCGACGTCGTCGAATTCGGCCGGACGGAGGAGGTGATCCGCGCCCCCGCCGAGGCTTATACCCGCGAACTCCTGTCCTTCGGGCGCCGCTAGCCCGCTGTCACCGTGACAAGAATCGGCGTTCCCAAGCATGGGGCGCCCTTTTATGTATCGGTCGTCCCACCAGCCGAAAGTCCGCCCATGACCTCCATCGAAATGATCGTCGCCGCCCGTGCCCGCCTGCGCGGCGAGGCGCGCCGCACGCCGCTCCTGTCCTCGCCCTTCCTCGACGAGATGGCCGGGCGGCGGGTGCTGGTGAAGGCGGAATGCCTGCAGCATACGGGTTCGTTCAAATTCCGCGGCGGCTGGTCTGCCGTCTCCGGCCTTGCGCCGGAGGTCCGCAAACGCGGCGTGATCGCCTTCTCCTCGGGGAACCATGCGCAGGGCGTCGCGCTCGCGGCCCTTCGCCACGACGTTCCCTCCGTCATCGTCATGCCGTCCGATGCGCCCCGGCTGAAGATCGAGAACACCCGCGCCCTCGGCGCCGAGGTCGTCCTCTACGACCGCGCGAAGGAGGACCGCGACGCAATCGGCGCGCGGATCGCCGGGGAACGGGGCCTCACGCTCGTCAAACCCTTCGACGACGCCCTCGTCATCGCCGGCCAGGGGACGGTCGGGCTGGAGCTTGCCGAACAGGCGGAGGAGGAAGGCATCCAATCGGCGGAGGTGCTGGTGCCCTGCGGCGGCGGCGGGCTGAGCGCGGGCATTGCGCTCGCGCTCGAAGCCAGCGCACCAAGCCTGACGCTGCGCACCTGCGAGCCGGAAGGCTTCGACGACACGGCGCGCTCGCTGGCGGCCGGCGAGGTCGTGCGCAACGCGGCGCTGTCGGGCTCGATCTGCGACGCCATCGTCACGCCGGAGCCGGGCAAAATCACCTTCCCGATCCTGACGCGGCTTGCCGGCGCGGGCATCGCCGTCTTCGACGAAGAAGCCCTTCGCGCCATGGCGCTCGCCTTCAAGCGGCTGAAGATCGTCGTCGAGCCCGGCGGGGCGGTGGCGCTCGCCGCCGCGCTCTTCCACGGCAAGGCGCTGGAGAGCGACACGGTCATCGCCGTCGCCTCCGGCGGCAATGTCGATACGGATGTCTTCACGGCGGCGCTTCAGCGCTTCGGCTGAAGCGCGCTCTTCTCAGGGGCGCGCGGCGATGACCTCGATCTCCACGAGGAAGCCGGGGCCGGCAAGCCCCGCGACCTGGAAGACGGAGCGCGCGGGAAGGTTCGGCTGGTCCTTCGTGCCGAAGAACTGCGTATAGCCCTCCATGAAGCCCTTGAAGTCCATCTTGCCGTCCTTGCCGGGATCGCCGACGAGGAAGACCTGCATCTTCACCACGTCGCTCATCTTGAGGTCCATGCCGGCCAGCGTCTTCTCGATCGATTGCAGCGCGGAGACGGTCTGCGTCCTGGTATCGCCATAGGCCTCCACCGAACCCTTCGGCGCCTTCTCGTCGGCGACGGAGGCGAGCGCCCCGCTGACATAGACCGTCGTCATGCCGGCCGGGACCTCGACCGCCTGGGCGATGGGGAAATCCGAGCCCGGTATCTTGTGGCGCACCACCTCCGCGGCCGAGGCGCCGGCCGCGGCCATCGCCAGTGTCCCGAACACGATAGCGCCGGTCAGAAATTTCATGTCGATGCTCCTATCTTGCGTCCTTCACGTCCTCGGCCGTCGCTTCATCCTTGTAGTCGTTGCCGAAATGGGTGCGCACGTAGTTGACGACGGCCGCCACCTGCTCGTCCGACATCATCTCGCCGACGGGGGGCATGCCCTTCTGGCCGTGCAGGATGATGTAGATCGGGTAGCCGGCGGATTCGAGGTTCTCGTTCTTGGCGAGCGGCGGATACTTGCCCGCGCCGACCGCCCCCTCGCCTTCCGGCATGTGACAGGCCTGGCAGACATGGGTGTAGATATCCTCGCCCGTCTTCTGCGTGACCGTATCCGAGCGCGCAGGCGTCGCGCCGGCGGAATCGGCAAGCGCGGTCCCGGCGGAAAGGCCGGCGGCAAGGAGCGTTGCGAGCCCCAGCGTGTATTTTCTGTGATTGGACATGGCAGAATCCCTCACTGAATCCTCGAGGTCGATTGAACGGGCGCGCGTCATCCCTGCATCACCCGCTTGTGCAGGCGCTCGATGGCGTCGAGCGAGGACAGGATCGCCCCCTCCTGCCAGGCCGGGATGTAGGACGCGTGCTCGCCGGCAAGGACGATGCGCCCGTCGATCTGGCAGAGGTTGTCGTAGTGCTGCTTGCGGGCCTCCTCCGTCCAGTCGCCGGCGCAGCCGAGCGTGAACGGGGACCGGTGCCATGCCCAGGACACGCCGTTCTCGAACTCGTCCTTGTATTGCGGGTGGATGATCGTGCCCTGCTCGACGGCCGCCTTGACGCGGTCCTCCGGCTTCATCGCCGTGAAGGCATAGGAGGCCGGGCCGTTCCAGGTATAGCAGCCGAGGAGGACGCCCTTGCCGCCCCTGTTGTAGTCGGTGCTCGGGTAGGAGATGTTGGTGATCGGCAGGTCCGTATAGGTGACGCCGCCGAATATCAGCTCGTCCTCCTCCCAGAAGCGGCGCTTCATCTGGAGGCCCACCTTGACCGAGGACGCATAGGGCACCGCCCCGATGGCGGCCTTCATCTTGTCGGAGACCTGGATGTCGATCTGGCTGAGGATCGTCAGCGGAATGGTGCACACGCACCAGTCGGCGCTCTCCGTGCGGGTCTCGCCGGGCTTCTGCGCATCCTCGTAGGTCACGGTCACGCCCTTGTCGCCCTGTTCGATCTTCACCACCTTGGCGTTGAAGGTGATGAGGTCCTTGACCTCCTTGGCGAAGGCATCGCCGATCCGCCCCATGCCGCCGACCGGCTGGAACATGGTGGTCTGGAATTCGTAGAGCGCGAAATTGGCCAGCGAGCCCCACAGGCCCGACGAGAGCAGGTCGTTGAAGGCGAGCGGTTCGCCCGGCACCGGCTCGGCCCCGAGGCCGCCGCCGGGATCCTTCGCATAGCCGCGGAACTCGCCCGAGACAGCGCCCTTGGCGTAGCTGTAGTCCTTGTCGAGCGCGCCCCAGGAGCGAAGCGCCTCCAGGAGCATTTCCTGGTCTTCCTTGCCGACGCCCTCTTCCAGCTTGCCCTTCTGCACGACCTTGGCCAGAAGCTCGGAGACGTGGCCCTGGAAGTCGATCTTGACGTCGCGCACGCGCTGCGGCTTGCCGCCGAAGCCCTTGGTGGAATGCAGGAACGCATTGTGGTTGAGCTGCTGGAACGGCTCGAGCTGCACGCCGAGCCGGCGACAGTAGGCGAGCAGCCCGTTGTGGTGATAGGGAATGCGCCACGGGCCGGGATTGATGTAGAGCCCTTCGTCGAACTCGCATTTCTGCGTGAAGCCGCCGAGCTCCGTGACGGTGTCGCCGCCGCGGATGGTCCAGTTCCGCCCGCCCGCGCGGTTGTTGTATTCGAGGATCTTGACCTTGTAGCCGGCCTGGCGCATTTCCATCGCCGCCAGCATGCCGGCAAGCCCGGCGCCGAGGATGAGGACGGACGCGCCCTTGGGGTCGCCCTCCAGCTTCACCGGCCCCTTGTAGCCGGATTCGGCGGCAAGGCCCAAAGTGGTCATCGCCTGGTACATCGCGGCCGTGCCGGCCGTAAGCCCGATCATCTGCAAGAGCCTGCGCCGGCTCATCCCGATAAAGGGTTGCTCGTTCATCATCTCCCACCTCCTGATTTCATTGGGGCGCTGACGGGATTTCTATTGGGAAAACTGCTTCAGGTAGGCGATGACATTGGCGATGTCCTCGTCCTTCTTGAGCCCCGCGAAGGCCATCTTGGTCTTGGGAACGACATCCTTCGGCTTGCGAAGGTACTTGGTCAGCGTCTCGTCGTTCCAGACGAGGCCGTTCGCCCCCGCATCCTTCATCGCGGGGGAATAGCTGTAGTCGGCATGGGTGCCGGCCGTGCGCCCGATGACGCCCTTCAGCGAGGGACCGACCTTGTTGGTGTCCTCATCGGCGACGTGACAGGCTTTGCATTTGTTGAAGACTTGCTGGCCTTTCCCGGCATCCTGTGCCAGAGCGCCGGACCCGGCGGCGAAGACGAGCGTCATGGGAAGCAAAACGGCAAAAAATCGCATTTTTCCAATCCGCGGAACATGGTGTGTTGCATCTGCGCGCAAGCGCGAAAAGCGGATTCTCGACGCCTGCCAGAACTCTACATAGAGCGCTGCCGGGCGGATCAATACGATCGGGGAACTTTTTAAAACTTGATATTTATCCACCACTTAACAGGTGGCGGTGGAGCGGGAACGTGCCCGTTCCCGCCCGGGCGGGCACCCTTCGGCGCCCGTCATTCCGGCCGGAAAAGATAGCTCAGAGGAGGCCGTAGCGGCGGAGAATGCCGGCGATCTTCTCGTCCTGTTCCGCATTCGGCAGAAGGGCCGGCTGGCGGCTGGCGCCGACGGAGGAATCCTGCAGGTAGAGCGCGCGCTTGACCATCGCCGGGGCGAAGCCGAGGGCATAGAGATCCGTGCGGAAGGCGGCGAAGGTCGCCTGCTGCTTCTCCGCCTGCGCAATGTCGCCCGCGTTGTATGCCTTGAGGAGATCGGCGAGCACCTGCGGCATGGCGTTGCCGAGACCCGAGATGCAGCCGGCCGCGCCGTTCTGCAAGGCCCAGAGCACCAGATGGTCCGGGCCGGAATAGACCTCGAAGCCGTCCACCTCCTTCGCCACCTGGAGATAGGCTTCCAGCGTCTCCCTGGCGCCGCCGGAATCCTTGATGCCGGCAATGTTGCCATGGCCGGCGAGCCTGCGTGCGGTCTCCGGCTCGATGTGGTTCTGCGTGCGGGCCGGGATGTCATAGAGATAGACCGGCGTCGTCACCGCATCGGCGACCGTCGAGAAATGGCGGATGAGGCCGTCCTGCGTGCAGGCGATGAAGAAGGGGGTGATGACGGCGATGCCCGTCACGCCGATGCGGTCGAATTCGCGCGCCAGCTTCAGCGTCTCGAAGGTCGCGGGCATGCCGGCATTGACGATGACCCTGACGCGCCCGCCCACCTCGTCGACGACCTCCTCCGTCAGGCGCACCTTCTCCTCGAAGGTGAGTGCCGAGAAATCGCCGTTGGTGCCGGCGCACATGATGTTGTTGCCGGCCTCGACCTGGCGACGGACCTGCGCGCGGGTCGCCTGATAGTTGACGGTCTCGTCCTCGTTGAAGCAGGTGACGAGGGCGACGAAGGCTTGTTTGGTCATCGGTCTTCCTTTGGCTCGGGCGCGCTCAGGAGGCGGCGCGTTGAAGGCGGGCGGCGCGATGGGCGGCCTGGACGTCCGGATCGGGGTCGAGGCCGGCGGAAAGGAGCGCACGGGTGTACTCCTGCCGCGGCGTCTCGAAGACCGCGCGCACCGTGCCGAGTTCCACGATATTGCCCTTCTGCATGACCATCACATGGTCGGCGAAATCGCGCACCACCGGCAAGTCGTGGGCGATGAAGATGAAGGCGATGCCCATCTCGCGGCGCAGCTTGTCGAGCAGCTCGATCACCTGCGCCTGCACCGAGACGTCGAGCGCGGAGACCGCCTCGTCGCAGATGATGAGCTGCGGTTCGAGCGCGAGCGCCCGGGCGATGGCGATGCGCTGGCGCTGGCCGCCGGAGAACTGGTGCGGGTAGCGGCGCATGTGCTCCGGGCCGAGGCCCACCTGCACGAGGAGTTCGGCCACACGCTCGCGCCATTTCGCCTTGGGCAGGATATCCGGATGGATGACCCAGGCCTCGGAAATAAGCTGGAAGACCGTCATGCGCGGGTTGAGCGACTGGGTCGGGTCCTGGAAGACCATCTGGAGGTCGCGGCGCAGCTTGTAGAGCTCGGCCGGCGACAGGGTGAAGAGATCGCGCCCCTTCCAGTGCGCGGTGCCGGCGTCCGGCTCGTCGAGCCGCAGGAGGATGCGGGCGAGCGTCGACTTGCCCGACCCGCTCTCGCCGACGACCGCCATGGTCTCGCCGGGCATGAGGTCGAAGGAGACGCCCTTCAGCGCCTCGAAGGATCCGTAGGTCTTGCGCACGTCGCGCACGGAAAGGACCGGCTCGGCGCGGGCCGCGGGCTCGTGCATCTCGCCCTTGCCGGGCGCGGCGGCGATCAGCTTCTTCGTATAGGGATGCTGCGGGTTCTTGTAGACCTCGCGCACCGTGCCGGCCTCCACCAGCACGCCCTTCTCCATCACCACGACGCGGTCGGCGATCTCGGCGACGACGCCGAGGTCGTGCGTGATGATGAGGACGCCCATGCCCGTCTCTTCCTGCAATTCCTCCAGCAGGGCGAGGACTTCCGCCTGAACGGTCACGTCGAGCGCGGTGGTCGGCTCGTCGGCGATCAGGAGGTCCGGGCGCAGCGCCAGTGCCATGGCGATCATGACGCGCTGGCGCTGGCCGCCGGAAAATTCGTGCGGATACTTGCCGAGCGAGTTTTCCGGCTCGGGAATGCCGACGCGCGTCATGAGCCGCAGCGCCTCGGCCGCCGCGGTGGCGGCGTCCGCCCCGTGGGTGGTGAGCGCTTCGCGGATCTGCCAGCCGACCGTATAGACCGGATTGAGATGGCTGAGCGGATCCTGGAAGATCATGGCGATGCGCCGGCCGTTCACCGCGCGCCGCTCGTGCGGCGGCAACTTGAAGAGGTCGACGCCGTCGAGCAGGACCTCGCCCGACGTGATGCGCCCCGGCGGCATGTCGATGAGGTTCATGATCGCCGAGGAGGAGACGGACTTGCCCGAACCGCTCTCGCCGAGGATCGCCAGCGTCTCGCCGCGGTCGAGATGGTAGGAGATGTCGCGCACGGCATGGACCACGCCGCTGGCGGTGTGGAACTCGACCGAGAGGTTGCGCACTTCCAGGAGATGGTCAGCCATTCTTGCGGCCTTTCATTTCGAGACGCCAGCGCTGCACCGGATCGAGCGCGATGCGCAGCCAGTTCGAAAGCATGTTGAGCGACATGGTGGTGAGGATGATCGCAAGGCCCGGCCAGAAGGAGAGCCACCAGGCATTGGTGAGATACTGCCGGCCCTGCGAGATCATCAGGCCCCAGGTGATTTCCGGCGGCTGGATGCCGATGCCGAGGAAGGAGAGCGCGCTCTCGGCCAGCATCACATAGGCGAAGTCGAGCGTTGCGAGCGTCGTCAGCGTCGGCAGCACGACCGGCAGGATGTGCCGGAAGAGGATACGCCGGTCGGACGCGCCCATGACGCGGGCGGCCTGCACGAACATGCGCTCGCGGATTTCCAGCACCTCGGCCCGCGTCGTGCGCAGATAGACCGGGATGCGGGTGATCGCCAGCACCAGCATCAGGTTGAGGATCGACGAGCCGAGGATATAGAGCACGATCACGGCGATCAGCAGCGAGGGGAAGGACATGATGACGTCCGCCAGCCGCATGATCACCTGGTTGACGCGCGGCGAGGAAAAGCCGGCGACGAGCCCGAGCAAGGTGCCGACGGCGGCCGAGAGCGCCACCGCGCCGGCGGCGACCATCAGCGTGTTCTGCGTGGCGACGACGATGCGGGCGAGCAGCGGCCGGCCGAGCGCATCGGCGCCCATCCACCACACCCAGCCGCGCTCCCAGTCGAAGGGCGCGGCGTTGCGGCCGCGAAGGTTCTGCTTGGTCGCCAGCTCCCCGAGCCAGCTCGGCCCGACGATGGCGAGGATCACGATGAAGACGAGGAAGATCGCCGCGCAGAGCGCGAACTTGTCGGCAAGCAGCATGCGGACCATGCGGGTCGCAAAATTCGGCTCGTCGGCGACGATGGTATCGGTCTGAAGGGTCATTTCCGCCTCCTCAATGCCGGATGCGCGGATCGAGCAGCGCATAGGCGAGGTCGATCAGAAGGTTCATGAGGAAGATCGCCAGCGCCGTGACGAGGATTGCGGCGAGCACGACGTTGAAGTCGCGCTGGAGGATGGAATCGATCATCAGCTTGCCGACGCCCGGAAAGCCGAAGATCGTCTCGACGATCACCGCGCCGTTGAGGAGGCTCGCCGCCTGGTCGCCGATCACCGTGATGACCGGCAGCATGGCGTTGCGCAGCGCATGGACGAAGATGATCGAGCGTGATTTGACGCCCTTGGCCCGCGCCGTCTTCACATAGGCGGACGACAGCGCGCCGATCATCGAGCCGCGCACCACCTGCACGATGATGCCGAAGGGGCGGATGAACAGCACCGCGATCGGCAGGATCCAGTGCAGCAGCGAGCCGGTGCCCGAGGTCGGCAGCCAGGCGAGGTTCACGGAAAAGACGACGATTGCGACGATGGCGACCCAGAAATCGGGCACGGAGGCGCCGATCAGCGAGATGATCGAGGAGAGACGGTCGAAGAAGCCGCCGGCGCGAAAGGCGGCAAGCGAGCCGACGAGGATGGCCGCGCCCGTGACGAGGCTCATGGTGATGACGGCAAGCCAGAGCGTCCAGGTGAAGGCCTCCAGCACGACGTCCAGCGCCGGCCGCGCCTTGCGCAGCGATTCGCCGAGGTCGCCCGTCAGCACGTCGCCGACATAGTGGGCGAACTGCACCAGCAGCGGATCGTTCAGGCCGTGCAGTTCGCGGAACTGCTGCTTCATTTCCGCGGACGCCTCGACCGGAAGGAAGAGCGCGGCCGGATCGCCCGTCAGGCGGGACAGGAAGAAGACCATGACGATCAGCCCGACGAGGGAGATCAGACTGGCCACAGCGCGTTTTCGAACGAATTTCAGCATGGCGCCCTCGGATAAATCCGGCGGCGGGATCATCCCGCCGCCTTGATTGCTGTTGTGGCCGGCGAACGCAGGGTTCGCCAGAGGCATTTACTTGATCTTGATCTCCGAGAGCTGGAGCGTCCCGTTCGTCGCCATGGTGGGCGTGAAATCGAGGCGTTCGGAAACCCGCGAGAAGCCGACCATGTGGAACAGCAGCACATCGGCGACGACGTCGTCATGCAGGTAGGCGATGAGTTCCTTCCAGAGCTTGGCGCGTTCGTCGCCGACGGCAGCCGAGGCGCGCTTGATCAGGTCGTCGACCTTCGGATCGGAGAAGCCGGACTGCGTGCCTTCGGAGTCGTACTTGAAGAACATCGAGAACGACGGGTCGCCCTTGGAGTTGTCATGCATGGCGGCGACGAGGATCGGGCCGCGGCCTTCCTTGAAGGGCTTGGAGTAATACTGCTCGTGCTCGGCGACCTCGACGAACTTCAGGTCGATCTTGAAGCCGACGTCCTGGAGCTGCGCCTGGATGGCTTCCATGATCTCGGTGACGTTCGGGAAGTTGGCCGTGCGGGCGATGATGGTGATCGGCGTGTCGACCTTGACGCCGTCGGCCTTGGCTTCTTCCAGCAGCTTCTTGGCGCCGTCCGGATCGAACGGGAAGACCTTCACGTCCGGGTTCCAGCCGAGCGTCGGCGGCGGCACGATGGCGGTCGCCAGCAGCGCGCCCTCGGGCACCAGCGTGCCGAGGAAGGCCTGGCGGTCGATGGCAAGGTTCAGCGCACGGCGCACGCGCACGTCGTTCAGCGGCTCGATATTATGGTCGATGCGCAGGTAGACCGTCTCGCTGTCGAGGTAGGAGAAGTCGGTCGCCGGATTGGTGGCGTCGAGCTGCGAGATCGACGGGGAGAGGTCGGCCTCGCCGGTCTGCACCATGGCGGCGCGGACGGACGGATCGGCGCGGAAGAGATAGGTCGCTTCCGTCACTTCCGGCTTCTCGCCCCAGTAGTCGTCGCGGGCGGTGAGCACGATCTGCTGGCCCGGCGTCCATTCGGTCAGCTTGTAGGGGCCGGTGCCGACGGGCTCGCGCACGAATTCCATCGGCGTTTCCTCCGGAACGATCGTCAGCAGCGACATCAGCAGCGGCAGGATCGGCTGGACCGGATCGGCCTTGAAGTCGATCGTGTAGTCGTCGACGACGGTCGGCGTGATCGTCATGCCGCCGAAGTAGCGGCGCGACTCGCAAGAGTTCTTGTCGCTCATGATGCGGTTGAAGCTGTGCTCGACGTCCTTGGCGTCGAAGCCCGTGCCGTCGGAGAACTTGACGCCCTGGCGCAGGTGGAAGCGCCAGCTGCCGTCGGCGTTCTGCTCCCACTTCTCGGCAAGGCGCGGCATCAGGCCCTTGTCGCCGCGCACGTCGAGCTCGGTCATCGTCTCGCTGACATTCTGCATGATGACGCGGCCGATATTGGAGCGCGTCGCCATGCAGGGCTCGAGCAGGTCGGCCTCTTCCGGAAGCACGATCTTGATCGGGCCGGACCCGGCGAAGGCGGTCGAAAGGGTAGACCCCAGCATGAGGGCACCCAGGATGAGCATTTTTTTCACGGCATTTCCTCCCTAGTGAAAGTCGTTCAGGCAGATGTCGGTTTTCCCGATCGCGCGGCGATCAGTGCCGCGCAACAGATGAGCCCGCCGCCGCACAGCGTCGTCAGGGCAATGTTTTCGCCGAACAGCGCGAACCCGCCGAGCGCCACCAGAGGCAGGCGCAGGAAATCGACAGGGGCGACGATGGTGGCGGGGGCGAGCGAGAAGGCATGGGTCATCAGCCCCATGCAGGCGGCGCCGATGACGCCCTGCAGCGCGAGCAGCCCCATCTCCTTCGATCCGGGCATGGTCCAGAACGGAAGCGCGAAGAGGAGCGCGATGGGCACGGTCAAAAGGAGGTTCCAGACGACGAGCGTTCCGGTCGCATCCCCCTTCGACATGGATTTGAGGATGAGCTGGATGGCCGACTGGAGCACCGCGCCCGCAAGCGCAAGAAGAATGGCGAGGCTGAAGCCGGTGCCGGACGGCCCGATGACGAAGAGCGCGCCGACGAAGCCGATGGCGACCGCGCCGATCATCGCCGGGCCGGGCCGTTCGCCGAGCGTCAGTGCGGCGCCGAGCACAAGGAAGACCGGCGAGGTGAAGGCGATGGCCGTGACGTCGGCAAGCGGACCCCAGCTGAAGGCGGCGAAGAAGGCGACCATGGCGAGAAGCTTGAAGCCGGCGCGCACCGCATGCTGGCGCAGGGGATGGACCGAGCGCAGCACCGAGGGGCGCAGGGCGATCCACGGAAGAAGCACGACGGCGCCGAAGAAGGCCCGGAAGAAACCGATGACGAACGGATGCACCGCACCGTCGAGGGCGCGCACGATCACCGCATCGCTCGCCGCCAGGATGGCGGCGCCGACGGCAAAGATGACGGCCGCCCTGGCCTTCGGGGGGTTGCCGGCTACCGGCATGGAATCCTCCTTCCCGGCGTCCTCCCGCCGGCTTGACCAGACCATCTCCTTTTCGAACAAGTTTGTCAATTTGTTTCGCAATGTAAAATCGTACGTTTTAAAACCATAAAAATTATTCGTTTTAAATCAATTATTTATGTCAACATAACAGCAAAAATTTGAAGGCGAGTAACATACTTAAACTTGACAACTTTGGAAATTTGGCGATTTTCGACACCATGCAGGAGGAGGAGCGCGAAATGGACCCGCAAGAAATAGCCCGCAACATGAACGGCCTGCTCCAGGCCGTTTCGCCCGAGCGCGCGGAGGCCCTGCTGCCCTCGCCCATGGTCCAGAACCATGCGGCGTTCCTGCACATGCTCTCCGACGGAGCGCTCGTCTGCGCCTGGTTCGGGGGCACGCTGGAAGGCAAGTCGGACATCTCCATCTTCGCCTCCGTCCTGCCGCAGGGCGCGACGCAATGGGGGCCGCCGCAGCGGCTGAGCTTCGATGCGGATCATTCCGAGCAGAACCCGGTGCTCTTCACCGCCCCGGACGGACGGCTCTGGCTCTTCCACACCTCGCAGCCTTCCGGCAACCAGGACGAATGCCGCATCCGCATGGCCGAAATCCGGCGCGACGCATCCGATCCGCTGGTGCTGACCGCATCGGAAGGCCGCTACCTCGACCTGCCGCGCGGCTGCTTCGTGCGCGCGCCGCTGGTGGTGCGCGACGACGGGGCGTGGCTGCTGCCGATCTTCCGCTGCGTCCAGCGTCCCGGCCAGAAATGGAACGGCAGCCACGACACGGCCGCCGTCGGCGTTTCGCCGGATCAGGGTGCGACCTGGCGGCTGGAGGATCTCGGCCAGTCCATCGGCTGCGTGCACATGTCGCCCGTCTCGCTGGGCGAAGGGCGCCTTGCCGCCTTCTTCCGCCGCCGGCAGGCCGACCATGTCTACCGCACCGAAAGCCTTGACGGCGGATACTCCTGGTCCGCGCCTGCGGCCAGCGACGTGCCGAACAACAATTCCTCCATCGCCGCCGTCCGCCTTTCGGACGGGCGGGTCGCGATGATCTGCAATCCCGTCAGCGCCGCCCAGTCGGCCGACAGGCGCGCCTCGCTCTATGACGAGCTCGGCGAAAACGACAACCGGCCCGATGCGGACCCGGCCGGCGGCTGCGTGCCCGTCTGGGGCGTGCCGCGCGCGCCGGTCGCCCTTTGCCTTTCGGAAGACGGCGGCAAGACATTCCCCGTGCGCCTTCTCATCGAGGACGGCCCGGGCACCTGCCTTTCCAACGACTCGACCGACGGCCGCAACAAGGAAATGTCCTATCCCTGGCTGCTGGAAGGACCGGACGGCACGATGCACCTTGCCTACACCTACCACCGGCGCGCCATCAAATATGTCCGCCTTGCCCCCGGTTGGGCGAGCGCCGACGCACGGAGACTTTCATGAGCAACATCATTGGCATAACCATGGGCGACCCGTGCGGTGTCGGCCCGGAGATTTCCGTCCGCGCGCTGGCCGGCATGTCCCCCGGGGAGCGGGCGACGATCCGCATCTACGGCAATCTCGCGACGCTCGAGGCCGCCCGCGCGGCGCTCGGCATCGATCTCGACCTTGCCCCTTACGTCGTGGACCTTCCCGTCGAGGGGGCGCCGCTGCCCTGGGGAGAGCTCAGCCCCGTGGCGGGCGACGCCGCCTTCCGCTTCATCGAGAAGGCGGTGCGCGATGCCGAGGCCGGCGTGATCGGCTGCATCGTCACCGCACCCATCAACAAGGAGGCGCTGAACCTTGCCGGCCACCACTACGACGGCCATACCGGCATGCTGCGCAGCCTGACCGACGCCAAGGCGGCCTATATGCTGCTCGCCTCGGACCGGCTCAAGGTCATCCACGTCTCCACCCATGTCTCGCTGCAGGAAGCGATCCGCCGCTCGACGACGGAGCGGGTGCTCGCGACCATCCGCGCGGGCAACGCCCACCTCAAGCGCATCGGCTATGCCGCCCCGAAGATCGCGGTCGCCGGCATCAACCCCCATTGCGGCGAGAACGGCCTTTTCGGCACGGAGGACGACGACCAGATCGCGCCGGCCGTCGCCGCCGCGCGCGCCGAGGGCATCGACGTGCAGGGCCCGATCTCGGCCGACACCGTGTTCTACCGCGCCTATTCCGGCGCCTTCGACCTGGTGGTGGCGCAGTATCACGACCAGGGCCACATCCCGATCAAGCTCGTCGCCTTCGACACGGCCGTCAACGTCTCGGTGGACCTGCCGATCGACCGCACCTCCGTCGACCACGGCACGGCGTTCGACATCGCCGGCAAGGGCATCGCCAATCACGGCAACATGAATTCCGCCATCGCCTATGCCCGCAAGCTCGTGGCCGGCGACGCCAAGCGAGGATGACACCATGACCATCGCTCCCATCACCCTTCACCAGCCCCGCCGCCTTGCCGTCGGGGCCGGCACGGTCGCGGACGTCGGCGCCTGGGCGGGTGATGCCGCCTCCATCCTCGTTATCGCGACGCCGGTCACCGCCGGCTTTGCGGATCGCCTGAACCTTTCCGGCCGCGTCACCGTCTTCGACGCGATCCCCGGCGAACCGGATATCGTAACCCTCGACGCCGCGCTCGACGCCGCGCGGCGGGCGAGGCCCGACCTCGTCGTCGGCCTCGGCGGCGGCTCGGTGCTCGATGTCGCCAAGCTCGTCGCCGTGCTGTGGGACAGCGAACAGACGCTCGCCGACGTCGCCGGCCCGAACCGCGTCGCCGGCCGCCGCACGCGGCTTGCGCAGGTCGCCACCACCGCCGGCACCGGCTCGGAAGCCGGCATCCGCTCGCTGATCACCGATCCGGCCAAGGGCAACAAGATCGCGGTCGAAAGCCCGCACATGATCGCCGACTTCGCCGTGCTCGATCCGGAACTCACCTATTCCGTGCCGCCGGCCGTCACCGCCGCCACCGGCGTCGACGCCATGGCGCATTGCGTCGAAGCCTTCACCAACCGCCGCGCCCATCCGATGATCGACGGTTTCGCCCGCATGGGCTTCCGCCTCGTCGGCAAATATCTCGCCCGTGCCGTGAGGGACGGGGCGGACACGGAGGCGCGCGAGGGGCTGATGCTCGCCTCCTACTACGGCGGCATCTGCCTCGGCCCGGTGAACACCGCCGCCGGCCACGCCATCGCCTACCCGCTCGGCACGCGCCTTCGCCTGCCGCACGGCCTTGCCAATGCGGTCATCTTCCCGCACGTCCTTGCCTTCAACCGGCAGGTGGCGGCGGACAAGACGGCGGAAGTGGCCGAAGCGCTCGGCCTCGGCGAGAACCTTTCCACGGAAGCGCTGCTCGAAACCGCCTGCGGCTTCTGCCGCGACCTCGGCATCGAGATGTCGCTGGCCGCGCACGGCGCGACGGCGGACGACCTGCCGCTCTATGCCGGCGAAGCCCACGCCAACCGCCGCCTGATGGACAACAACCCCATCGACATGAGCGTGGAAGACGTCCTCGCCATCTACAAGGCGGCCTTCTGAAAGGACCGCCGATCCTCCCAAGGGAAAAGCCGCCGGATCGCTCCGGCGGCTTCTTTCGTTTGGCGGACAGCCGAAGCCTCCCCCACCGTCGTCAAGCCCGAGCATGACGGAAGAGAGAGGGAAAGTGAGCGAAGCCTACTTGCTCGTCTGGAACAGGCGCTCGCGCGAGCCGCTGAGGTGGTCGTGCATGAGCTGGCGGGCCTTGGCGCCGTCCCGGCGCGTAATAGCGTCGGCGATCGCCTCGTGCTCGGCGAAGACCCGGCTGAGGCCGGTCGTCTCGCGCTTCACCGAGGCGCCGTGGAAGCGCATGCCGACGGCGATATGGTCCTTGAGGGCTTCCATGGCCGTGAAGAAATAGCTGTTCTGCGCCGCGCGGGCGATGGCGAGGTGGAACTGGAAGTCCGCATCCTCGCGGTGGGACTGCCGGTTGGTGGCGTCGCGCATCAGCTCGAGCGCCTGGCGGATGGCGCTCATCGTATCGGCGTCGTGGCGCTCCGCGGCCGCAGCGGCCGCGGCCGGCTCGACGGTCAGGCGGAACTCGTAGCAGTTGAGGAGATCGGCGACGTTTTCGAGCTGCCCGAAGCCGAGCGGCTCGCGCATGCCGACGGCGCGCACGAAGCTGCCGGCGCCCCGGCGCGAATAGATGAACCCCTGCTCGCGCAGCCGCCGCAGCGCCTCGCGCACGACCGGGCGCGAGACCTCGAACTCGATCGCCAGGTCATGCTCGGTCGGCAGCCGCTCGTCCGCCTGGTAGGCGCCCGACTTGATGGCGCGGTGCATGCGCTCGAAGACGATATCGCCGAGGCTCTTGCGTGCTGTTCCGTTCTCCAGTCCCATCTGTCATCCCGTCCTGCGGAGGATTTCCTCCGCGATCTCCTTCAGCGTCTCCGGCCCGCCGAATCCGCCCGATTTCGCGATGATGCAATGTCCCTCGGCGTGCGCCAAGCCCAGGCCGGGCAGGCATTCCCCCATCAGGCGAAACCGCGTGATCCCCATTTTCGAAAGCACGGCCTCCGCCGTCGCCCCACCGGAAAGAAGCAATGTCGATGCGCCCTCCGTCAAGGCCGGGCAGACACTTTCGGCAAGCGCTAGCGAAACCGCCTGCCCCGTCGCGGCCGCCGCGCCCGGTACGGCCTGCACCAGCGTGATCGCGCTCGCGTCACGCACGGCGCCGGAAAGGCGGCCGTTCGGCGCCGGCAGGTAGCGCGGATCGACGGCCGCGCGCAGCGCCTCGATCTGGGCAAGGGTGATCGGATCGCGCGAACCGATGACGAAGAGCCCCCTGCCCGCGGGGATTTCCGCGGCCCGCGGCACGGTGCCGCCGGCCATCCGCCCGGCCAGCGCCTCGGCAAGGCCGCGCGCACCGATGAGGAGGTCGATGCCGTCCTCCATCGCAAGGTCGAGCGCCGCTGCCATGTCTTGCGCGGTCACCGTGTCGGGGATGCGGGCCCGCGCGGCATGCCGGCCGAGCCTTTCCGCGACGGAGATCGGCGTTTCCACGCCGAAGCCCTGCACATGGCCGTTCCTGACCACGCGGCCGAAGGCCGGGATCGCCGGCGCCACCAGCGCCGAGCGGAACGGCACGGCGTCGAGCTCTTCGGCGATATGGCCCTTGAGGCGGGAATCCACCTTCTTGAAGAGGCGTGTTCCGGGCGGCAGGGCGGCAAGCGCGGCGGCCGCCACGTCACGCGCCGCTGCAGCATCGATCTCGCGCGAGGCAAGCGTCACCGAGAGAACGGCCGGGTTTTCCCGCACCGCCGCCGCAATGGCCCCGACATCCAGGGCCACCTCGACATGGAGCCCCCGGCTCGCGAAAGGCGCGGCGGTATCCAGCGCTCCCGTCAGGTCATCGGCAACTATGGCAAGCATGCAGAACCCGTTATTTGTTGTTATCTTTATAACGCGCTTCAATATTGAAATGTCAATGCAATTCTACTGGAATTAACAAATCTTACCCGTGCCGGAAACCCGGCCGGAACAATGCCTCCCACAGCCGGTTTGATCGATGAGACAGGGAGGGTTTCATGCCGGATTATGAACATGCCCGCCACCGGATGGTCGAGCGGCATCTTGCCCGGCGCGGGATCGCCGATCCGCGCGTCCTGAAGGCGATGGAGGTCGTGCCGCGCGAGCGCTTCGTGGAGGAAGGCTTCGAGGAATTCGCCTATGAGGATTCGCCCCTGCCCATCGCCGAGGGCCAGACCATCTCCCAGTCTTATATTGTCGCCCGCATGGCGGAGGCCGCCGAGATCGAGCCGATGGACACCGTGCTGGAGGTCGGCGCCGGCTCGGGCTATGCGGCCGCGATCCTCAGCCATCTCGCACGGCACGTCTTCGCCATCGAGCGCCATGCGGCCCTTGCCGGGGCGGCGGCCGAACGGCTCGACCGCCTCGGGCGGCGCAATGTCGAGATCCGCGCCGGCGACGGCACGAAGGGCTGGCCGGAAAAGGCGCCGTTCGACGCTATCCTCGTTTCCGCCGGCGGCCTGGCCGCGCCGATGGCCCTCAAGGAGCAACTGGAAATCGGCGGCCGCCTCATCATCCCGGTCGGCCGGAAGGACCGGCCGCAGCGCCTGCTCCGCATCACCCGGCTCGCCGCCGGCCGCTACGAGGAGGAGGACCTGGGCGCCGTCGTCTTCGTCCCGCTGATCGGCGAAGGTGGATGGAGCGATGCGCCCGGCAGCCCCGCCGCGCACAGGCCACTGCCGGACCTGATCGCGGAGGCGGGCGAAGCCCTGCCCCCGCTGGACGACCCCGCCTTTGCCGCCTCTTTCGACCGTTTCGCGGACCGCCGCGTCGTCCTCCTCGGCGAGGCGAGCCACGGCACGTCGGAATTCTACCGCGCCCGCGCCGCCATCACGCAGCGCCTCATCGAGCGGCACGGCTTCACAATCGTCGCGGTGGAGGCCGACTGGCCGGATGCCGCCACCGTCGACCGCTTCGTGCATGGCGGAACGATGGAAGGGCGGGAGCCGCCCTTTCGGCGCTTTCCAGCCTGGATGTGGCGGAATGCGGAGGTCGACGCCTTCCTCGGCTGGCTGCGCGCCCACAATGCCCGGCAGGCGGAGGGCAGGCAGGCAGGCTTTTACGGGCTGGACATGTACAACATGCGCGGCTCGATCGCCGCCGTACTCGCCTATCTCGACGCGGCCGATCCCGAGGCTGCCGCCGTGGCACGCGAACGCTACGGCTGCCTGACGCCCTGGCAGAACGCGCCGGATACCTACGGCCGCGCCGTGCTTACCGGGGGCTATGGCACCTGCGAGGACGCGGCGGTCGCGCAATGCCGCGATCTCCTGCGCCGCGCCCTCGAAGAAACGAGGAACGAAGGCGGCAGCGGCCTCTTCGACGCCGCGCAGAATGCCCGCCTGATCGCCTCGGCGGAAAAATACTATCGCATCATGTATTATGGCGGCGCGAAGGCCTGGAACCTGCGCGACCGGCACATGTTCGGCACGCTGCAGCACCTGCTGAAACGGGCGGGGCCGGATGCCGGGGCCGTCGTCTGGGCACACAATTCCCATATCGGCGATGCGCGCCATACCGAGATGGGCGCGGTCCACGACGAGCTCAATATCGGCCAGCTCTGCCGGGAGGCCTACGGCGACAAGGCCGCGCTGATCGGCTTCGGCACCCACGAAGGCACGGTCGCGGCGGCGACGGACTGGGATGGCGAGATGGAGGTGAAGACCGTCCGCCCTGCGCTCGACGACAGCGTCGAACGCTGCTTCCACCTTGCAGGCCGGCCGCGGCTGCTTTTCGACTTCGCCCGCGGTTCCGCGGCCTCCGAGGCGCTTTCCGCCGACCGGCTGGAGCGCTTCATCGGCGTCATCTACCGCCCCGAGAGCGAACGGCTGAGCCACTATGCATCCGCTGCCCTCTCGCGGCAGTTCGACGCCTATGTCTGGTTCGACCGCACGACGGCGATCACCCCGCTTGCCGCCGGCACACGGCCGGGGCAGGTGCCGGACACGTTCCCGTTCGGGCTTTGAGCCCGTTACCGCACATGCCGGGCAGGATCGTCGTTCTCGTCCGGATTGGGGTTCGGGTCCTCGTCGGGCAGGCGGTCGGGCTCCGGCTCCTTGATCGGCGGAACCGGCTTGTCGATGGGCGGCAGGTCCGGCACCGGGTTCGGGCCGGGCTGCGGATTGGGATCGTTCGGAATGATGGCCATGGTGATCTCCTACTCGTCTGCGTCGCGCGGCAGGTGGCTATCGACGCCGCGGGCAAGCAGCCCTTCCGCCTTGAGGCCGCGCAGGCCCTTCACCCCGCGCAGAAGCGCGATGAGATGGCGACGGTCCTCCTCGCCGTCGACCGAGCCGTCCAGTTCGACGACGCCGTCGCGTATGGTGATCTCCAGCAGGGCGAGATCGACGCGGGGATCGTTCTCGAGCGCCTGCGTGATGCGCTCCTCCAGGTCGTCGTCCGCGATGACGTCCTCGCTGCCGTCGGAAAAGGGCAGCGGCGCGCCGTCGACGTCGCGCAGCTCGGGGTCCGCGGTCACCTCGACGCCCTTGTTGTCGCGCACGTCGAAATTGGCGCCGGGCGCGCCATAGGAGGCGTTCTTACCCGCCTTGCGGTCGCCGTCGCTGTCCGAATAGGGCCAGCCGTCGCGGGTGTCGCGCTCCTCGTAGTCGCGGAAATCCTCCTCGCGGGAGCCTTGCTTGCGGTCGTTCATCGCCTTCTCCACTTCGTCGCTCGTGCCTTTGGCTGTGTGGATCGAACCGATCAGGGCGGCCATTGTTCCACCGCCCGGAACCATTCGCCGCGCGGCCAGTTGCCCCTCCAGCGAAACGGACAAGGAGCATCCCATGCCGATCACCTATCATGTCGTGCCGCACGAGGACGGATGGGCCTATCGGCTGAACGACGTCTTTTCCGAAACCTTCCCGAACCATGCCGACGCGCTCGCCGCCGCCCGCATCGCCGCCGAGCGCCACGAGCAGACCGACGAGGACCGCTTCATTTCCTATCAGGCGGAGGACGGAAAATGGCACAACGAGGTGGCCGCGGGACGCGACCGGCCGGAAACGGAGATCAGCGATTGCGCGGAGACGGCAGGCGACGATCCCGCCGCATGATCCTCAGCCTTCGAGGTAGGGCTTGATCTTCCGCAGCTCCGCCACGAAACGCCCCCTTTCCTGCTCGGCATCGGGGCGGCCGCGCGTGCGCAGGAGCGCGGAGGGATGGACGGTGATCAGCGTCGGTATGCCGCTTTCCGCCTCGACGATGCGGCCTCGGTCGGCGGTGACGGCATGGCGCTTTCCGAGAAGGGCGAAGGTCGCCGTCGCGCCGAGGGCGACGAGGAGTGCCGGCTTCAGCCGCGCGATCTCCCCGCCCAGCCACCAGGCGCATTGCCGGACCTCGCCGGTGTTCGGCCGTTCGTGGATGCGCCGCTTGCCGAACCGCTTGAACTTGAAATGCTTGACCGCATTGGTGAGGTAGCAGTCCGCCCGGTCGATGCCGGCCTCTTCGAGGCAGCCGTCGAGGAACCGGCCCGCCGGCCCCACGAAGGGATGGCCGAGCTGGTCCTCCCGGTCGCCCGGCTGCTCGCCGACCAGTACGACCCTTGCGCGCGTCGCCCCTTCCCCGAAGACGACCTGCGTCGCCTCGCGGTAGAGGTCGCAGCGGCGGCACTCCGCCGCCGCCGCATGCATGGTTTCGAGATCGTCCTGCGCATGCTCCTGAAAGGCCGGCGCGGGGGCGTTCACCTTCTTCAGCATCGTCTTGGGTCCCGGGTCGCGATGGCCTTGGGCGGAAGGCGGCCGGGATGGCCGCCGTTCCGTGCGGCGTCAGGCCGCCTTCTTCGCCTTCGGATTGGCGGCCGTCTCGGCGAGCTTCGTCAGCTTCTTGTCGGTTGCCGCCTCCTCGTCGAGATTGGCCTGAAGAAGCGGAACCGCCTTGTCGAGGCCGATCTGGCGGGCCCAGGCGATCAGCGTGCCGTAGCGGGCGATCTCGTAATGCTCCACGGCCTGCGCGGAGGAGATGAGGCCGGCATCGAGCGCCGCCGTGCCCTTGAACTCGTCCATGATCTCCTCGGCTTCGGCGATGATGCCCTGGATGGCTTCGCAGGTCTTGCCCCGGGCATTCTTGCCAAGGAGCTCGAAGACCTCTTCGAGGCGCTCGATCTGGCCCTGCGTTTCGTCGCGATGGTGGAGGAAGCCCTGCTTGCCCTCTTCCGACTGCGCTGCCCGCGCCATCTTCGGCAGGGCCTTCAGGATCTGTTTTTCGGCGAAATAGATGTCCTTGAGCGTATCGAGGAACAGGTCGTCCAGTGTCTTCTCGGTTGCCATTGATATCTCCATGGGTTGAGGGAACGGATACCAATCGCAAGACCGGCCGAATGTTCCGTGACGCGGAGACTTTCCCGCCGCGGCACGCGGCAAACCGGCCTGCCGCACTCATAAAATCGTGGCCGGGGCAAAAAACCTGCGGCGCGGCCGGCAAAGACAGGGTAATCGAGCGTCATGACTCAAGGACCGATACCGAAAGCCCGCATGCCGATGCGTGACCTCCTGAAGCGCTTTGCCTTCTACTACCGCCCGCATCGCGCCCTCTTCGCGCTGGATTTCTCCTCCGCCGTCGCCGCCGGCCTGCTGGAGCTCGCCTTCCCCGTCGCCGTCACGCTCTTCATCGACCGGCTGCTTCCGACCGGCCGGCTCGACCTCATCGCGCTCGCCGCCGTCGGCCTCTTCCTCATCTACCTCCTCAATGCGGGCCTCCAGGTCATCGTCACCTATTGGGGCCACATGCTCGGCATCCGCATCGAGGCCGAGATGCGCCGCAAGGCCTTCGACCACCTGCAGAAGCTCTCCTTCGGTTTCTTCGACAACCAGAAGACCGGCCATCTCGTCGCAAGGCTGACGAAGGACCTCGAAGAGATCGGCGAGGTCGCCCATCACGGGCCGGAGGACCTCTTCATCGCCATCATGACACTGGTCGGCGCCTTCTTCCTCATGCTCTGGGTGCATGGGCCGCTGGCGCTGATCACCGCCGTCATCGTGCCGCTGACGGCCTTCGTCACCACCCATTACGGCGCGCGCATGACCTCCACCTGGCACGCCATCTACGGCCGCGTCGCCGATTTCAACGCCCGCATCGAGGAGAATGTCGGCGGCATCCGCGTCGTGCAGGCCTTCGCCAACGAGGACCACGAGCGCCGGCTCTTCGCCGAGAGCAACCGCAACTATCTCACGACCAAGCTCGAGGCCTACAAGGTGATGGCCGCGTCCGCCTCGCTCTCCTATCTCTCCATGCGCTTCGTGCAGGTGGTGGTGATGCTGGCGGGTGCGTGGTTCGTCACGCGCGGCGAGCTCTCCGCTGGGGGCTTCGTCGGCTTCCTCCTCCTCGTCAACGTGTTCTTCCGGCCGATCGACAAGATCAACTCGATCATCGAGACCTATCCGAAGGGCATTGCCGGCTTCACGCGCTATACGCAGTTCCTCGATACCGAGCCGGATATCATGGACCGGGCGGGGGCGAAGGACGTCGCGCGGCTTGCGGGCGATATTGAATACCGCGGCGTCGGTTTCGGCTATGGCGGCGGAAGGGCGGTCTTTGCCGGGCTCGACCTTGCGGTGAAGGCGGGCGAGACGGTCGCCTTCGTCGGCCCGTCGGGCGCCGGCAAGACGACGATCTGTTCGCTGCTGCCGCGCTTCTACGAGGTGGCTTGCGGCGCGATCACCATCGACGGCATCGACATCCGCGACATGACGCTGAAATCGCTGCGCTCCAATATCGGCATCGTGCAGCAGGACGTCTTCCTCTTCGCCGGCACGGTCCGCGAGAACATCGCCTACGGCCGGCTCGGGGCGGGCGAGGCGGAGGTCCGGGACGCGGCCCGCAGGGCGCGGCTCGACGACGTGATCGCCAGCCTGCCGGACGGTCTCGACACGGTCATTGGCGAGCGCGGCGTGAAGCTCTCCGGCGGGCAGAAGCAGCGCCTCGCCATCGCCCGCATCTTCCTGAAGAACCCGCCGATCCTCATCCTCGACGAGGCGACGTCGGCGCTCGACACCGAGACGGAACGGGCGATCCAGCAATCGCTCGCCGAGCTTTCCGAGGGCCGCACGACGCTCGTCATCGCCCATCGCCTCGCCACCATCGCGAATGCCGACCGCATCCTCGTCGTCGACGAGGGCCGCATCGTCGAAAGCGGCACCCATGCCGAACTCATCGCCCGCAAGGACGGACGGTACAGGAACCTTCAGGCGGCGCAGACGGAGAGCGGAAAAACGCCGCCCGAGGCAAGGGTGGCCTGCCCGGCGGACGGCGAGCCCTCCTGAGACGCCTTACCCGCGATCGAAGATGACACGGTTGCGGCCGGCCGCCTTGGCGGAATAAAGGGCGTGGTCGGCGCGCGAGATGCCCGAACTGACGCTCTCGCCGGGCGCGCAGATCGCGGCCCCCATGCTGGTCGAGACCGGCAGGCACGTCTTGGCGACGAGAAAGGGCTGCGCGCAGACCGCAAGCCGGATCTCCTCGGCGACCGCAAGAACGTCCGCCATGCCCTCCGGCCGGGCGAGGACGATGGCGAACTCCTCGCCGCCCATGCGCCCGAAGCAATCTTCCGGCTGGAGCACGGCGTTGCAACGCCGTGTGAACTCGACGAGGACCAGGTCCCCGACGCCGTGGCCGTGCTTGTCGTTGATGGTCTTGAAGTGGTCGATGTCCAGCATGAGGAAGGCGACCGGCCGGCCCTTCCCGTGGCGGCGGTCGGCCTCCTCGAAGAAGCGGCGCCGGTTCATCGCCCCCGTCAGCGGATCGGTGTCCGCCAGCACCTTCAGCTCCCGGGCATAGGCCCGTTCGCGCGTGACGTCGATGTAGAGGTTGACGTTGAAATTGCCGATCGTGCGGTGGCGGAACTGGATCGTCCGCTGCTCGCCGCGCGCCGTCGCCACGTCGAGGTCGAACGGCGTCATCTCGCGGTTCTCGGCGCGCGCGGCGGCAATCGACGTGTACCATTGCGAGCGGGCGAAGGCGCGGTAGTCGGGATCCGGATAGGCAAGCCGCCACCAGTCGTCGATATTGGCGATATCGTCCTGCGAATAGCCGAACATGTCCTTGAAGGTCGAATTCGCGAACTGGATCTGGTCGTCGGCGCTGGCGATCTCGAAGCCGAAGGGCAGCCAGTTGAGCAGGGAAAGGACGTTCTCCTGCCAGCCCGCCAGCGTGACGGAGCCTTGCGGCGGGGCATCCATGAAGGTCAGCAGCCGCAGGGTCTCGCCCTCGACGACGATCTTGGTCGCCTGCACCATGAGGACGCGCTCCTGCCCCTGCACGACGGCGCGGATGAGGAAGGGCTCTCCCGGCACGCCGACGGGCGCGACGCTCCAGATCTGGCCCAGCATGAGCGCCGCCTCGGGGCCGACGAGGCCCTCGACCGGATGATCGCGGAAGGCTTCGAGGCCGATGCCGAAGAGGATCGCCGCGTTGCGGTTCGCATAGCGTACCGTCAGCACGGTCTTCTCCACCAGCACCATCGGAGCGCCGATGCAGTTCATCCAGAAATCGAGTTCCTGCCAGGAACGGCCCGAAGCCGGCTCCCCGCATGCCGCATCGTTCGATGCATCGCCAATCGAAGCTGCGATTTCAGGCTTCTTCATGCGTTCGACACTCACAACGGACCGGCGCGACGCTTCACGCCTCGCGCGAGACTAGGCTCAGGACTCTTTAAATCAAAGCCAGAAGATGACTGTTGCGGCGATACATATGCTTGAGAAGAAGGTATGCGCGCATCGGTCGTATCGGGTTGCGATACGGCGCCAGTCCTTGAGCTTGGCGAAGAGGTTCTCCACCTTGTGGCGCTGGCGATAGAGCACCTTGTCGTAGGAGTATGGTATCTTGCGGCTTCGGCTGGAGGGAATGCAAGGTTCGATACCTCTTGCTTGTAGGGCGTCTCGGAACGGCGTGCTGTCATAGCCCCGGTCGGCAATGAGCGTCTTGGCTGGCGGCAAGGCATCCAGCACAAGGCGCGCGCCCCTATGGTCACTCATCTGCCCCTCGCTGAGCAGCATGATGATCGGGCGGCCTTCACCGTCGCAGACAGTGTGTAGTTTTGAGTTCAGTCCGCCTTTGGTTCGCCCGATACGGCGGGGAACATCCCCTTTTTGAGCAGGCTTGCGGCTGTCCGGTGCGCTTTGAGGTGTGTGGCGTCGATCATGATGCGTTCGGGCTTCGGGCCGTCACCGGACAACGCCACAAAGATGCGGTCGAATACACCCAGGCGGCTCCAACGGATGAAGCGGTTATAGAGCGTCTTGTGTGGCCCATAGTCCTTTGGCGCGTCTTTCCATTGCAGGCCGTGCTTGATGACGTAGACGATCCCGCTGATCACACGGCGATCGTCGACGCGCGGAACGCCATGTGCCAAAGGAAAATACGGCGAGATCCGAGCCATCTGGTCTTCACTCAGTAGAAACAAATCACTCATCACGGTCTCCTCTCGGATACCGTGAATCACACATCAAACCAAATTAATAGGTCCTGAACCTAGGGTGTCGGCGTAAGGATTTGGTTTACTCGATAAAGCGTGAACGGCGGCAGCGGCTTGCTCCTTCGGAAACTCCGCGAAAGCATTCCATTTTCCGTGCAACAGGAAAACGGTAAATAGAATTTTTTTCCGTAAGTGTGGACATTACGGCATCGCCATGCCATAAGGTGTCCAAATTGCGACGCGCTATCTTTTTTGCGAAACCCTTTCGCATGCGCGTCTTTCATCCCGCTGATTGCTTCATCGGCTCAAGGCAGACAAAGGAGAGCGCCCCGCTTGCGGAGCCGGGCCCAGGACAATATGGCATTTTCAACTGAGAGCGGCCTTCCGGCAGACGACCGGCCGGTCAAGATCAGTATCAGGAACGTTTTCAAGGTTTTCGGCGAGCGCCCGGAAAAGGCCCTCGCCCTTCTCGAAGCCGGCAGGACCAAGGCGGAGATCCACGCCGCGACGGGCTGCACCATCGGCGTCAACGACGCCAGCTTCGATATCCGCGCCGGCGAGATCTTCGTCATCATGGGGCTTTCGGGTTCCGGAAAATCCACCATGCTGCGCCTCGTCAACCGGCTGATCGAGCCCACCTCCGGGGCGATCGAGATCGACGGGCGGGACGTCGCGCGCATGCCGCGCAGCGAACTGATCGCGCTGCGCCGCCGCGACATCAGCATGGTCTTCCAGTCCTTCGCGCTGTTGCCCAACCGCACCGTCATCGACAATGCCGCCTTCGGGCTGGAGGTCGCCGGCGTCGGCGAGGCCGAGCGCAGGGAGCGCGCCCGCGCCGCACTTCGCGCCGTCGGGCTCGACGGCTACGACGATAGCCGCACGGACCAGCTTTCCGGCGGCATGAAGCAGCGCGTCGGCCTTGCCCGGGCGCTTGCCGGCGAGCCTTCGATCCTGCTGATGGACGAGGCCTTTTCCGCGCTCGACCCGCTCATCCGCACGGAGATGCAGGACGAGCTTGTCCGCCTTCAGGCCGAGCACAGCCGCACCATCGTCTTTGTCAGCCACGACCTCGACGAGGCCATGCGCATCGGCGACCGCATCTGCATCATGCAGAACGGCGAGGTGGTGCAGGTGGGCACGCCCGACGAGATCGTGCTGAAGCCGGCCAACGACTACGTGCGGTCGTTCTTCCGCAATGTCGACGTCTCGCAGGTCTTCCGTGCCGGCGACGTCGCCCGCAAGACGCAGGTGACGATCATCGAGCGGCAGGGCGTTTCCGCCGCCGCGGCACTGGAGCGCATGGAGCACTACGACCGCGAGGTCGCCATCATCCTCGGCCGCGACAAGACCTATCACGGCATGGTCAGCCGGTCCTCGCTGATCGCGACCGCCCGCGACGGGGCGAGCGATCCCTACCGCCGCGCCTTCCTGCCGGACATCGAGCCGATCCCCGCGGCCGAGAGCCTTTCCAACGTGCTCGGCAGGGTCGCCGCCAGCGCCTTTCCCGTGCCGGTCGTCGACGAGGCGAACCGCTATCTCGGCTCCATCAGCAAATCCGCGCTTCTCGAAACGCTCGACCGCACCGCCTGACCGCGCCCCTTCGGAGACAATCCCATGACTTTCGATATCGGTGACGGCGTCGACAGCGCCGTCAACTACATCCTCGACAATTTCGCCCCGCTGCTCGATTTCATCGCCGCCGCCATCGGCGCGGTGACGAACAGCATCCAGGCGCTGCTGCTGGCCGCGCCCATGCCGCTCGGCCTTGCCGTCTTCGTGCTGCTGTCGCTCTGGCGCGTCGGCTTCGGCTTTGCCGTCTTCACCGCCCTCTCGCTCTGGCTGGTCGAGCATATGGGCCTGTGGTCCGCCATGATGGAGACGCTGTCGCTGGTCATCGCCTCGACGCTCGTTGCCATGCTGATCGGCCTGCCGCTCGGCATCGCCATGGCGCGCAGCAACCGGGTCGCCGCCGTCGTGCGGCCCGTGCTCGACCTCATGCAGACCATGCCGGCCTTCGTCTACCTCATCCCGGCGGCGATGTTCTTCGGCCTCGGCGCCGTGCCCGGCACCATCGCGACGGTCATCTTCTCGATGCCGCCGGTCGTGCGTCTCACCAACCTCGGCATCCGCCAGGTGCATGTGGAATTCATCGAGGCCGGCAACGCCTTCGGCTGCACGGCCTCGCAACTGCTCTTCAAGGTGCAGCTTCCCAATGCGCTGCCCTCCATCATGGCCGGCATCAACCAGACGATCATGCTGTCGCTCTCCATGGTGGTCATCGCCTCGATGATCGGCGCGGGCGGCATCGGCAACACGGTGCTGACCGGCATCCAGCGCCTCGACGTCGGCACCGGCTTCGAGGGCGGCATCGCCGTCGTCATCCTCGCGGTGATCCTCGACCGGATCACCCAGAGCCTCGGGAAGGAGCGCGCCAGCTTCTGGCGCGGCCTTTTCCGCCGACAGGCAGACCAGCAGGTGGCCTCCACCGCTGCGGCCTGAAAAGGGCGGCCCCGCGCCGCCACATGCGAACCTTCCAAAAAGGAGCAAAGATGTTAAAGACACTCGTTACAATGAGCCTTGCAGCCGGTCTCTTCGCCGGCACGTTCGGCACGGCATTCGCAGAAGACAAGGCGCCGGTGAAGATCGGCTGGGCTGCCTGGTCCGACGCCGAATTCGTGACCAAGCTCGCCGCGAAGCTCATCGAGGACGAGCTCGGCCGGAAGGTCGACCTGGTCCAGACCGACGTCGCGCCGCTCTACCAGGGCGTCGCCCGCGGCGACCTCGACGCCATGATGATGGCCTGGCTGCCGCAAACCCATGCCGACTACTTCGCCAAGGTGAAGGACAAGGTGACGACGCTCGGCACCGTCTATGACGGGGCGAAGCTCGGCTGGGTCGTGCCGAAATACATTCCCGAGGATGCCATCTCCTCCATCGAGGACCTGAAGAAGGACGAGGTGAAGGAGAAGCTGAAGGGCCGCGTCGAGGGCATCGACCCGGGCGCCGGCCTCACGCGCCTTTCGGAAGAGGCCGTCAAGGACTACGGGCTCGACGGCTACAAGCTGCAGATATCCAGCGAGGCCGGCATGCTGACGACGGTCGACCGGGCGATCCGCAAGAAGGACTGGTTCGTCGCCACCTCCTGGAGCCCGCACTGGATGTTCGGCAAGTACGAGCTTCGCTACATCGACGACCCGAAGGGCGCGCTCGGCGAAGCCGAGCATGTCGACGTCCTCGCCCGCAAGGATTTCGAGAAGGACGATCCGGAAGTCGCCGGCTTCCTGTCACGCATGAAGCTGCCGATCGGCGATCTCGAAGCGGCGATGTTCGACGCCCAGGAGACCTCTTACGAGAAGGCCGTCGACAAATACATCGCGGCCCATCCGGACGAGGTCAAGGCCTGGCTCGGCAAGGAAGACGGCTGATCCCGCGCCTCGATGCAAAAAACGCCCCGCGGACGATCCGCGGGGCGCCCCCAGACAAGGAGTACCGACATGCCTTATGACGCAACCCTTGCACCGCACGCTGCGGCCGACACCGCCCACGACACGATCGGCGGCCGGATCTCGCTTGCGCGCGATGCCGTCGGCCTCACGGTCGAGCAGATTTCCGCCGTTGCCGGCGTGACCGTGGAGACATGGACCAACTGGGAAAACGACCGGGCCGAACCGCGCGCCAACCGCCTCGACATGCTGGCGCGCATCCTGCAGGTCAGCATAAGCTGGCTTCTCGACGGCCAGGGAACGGGCCCCGCCGACACGGCGGCCTGAAATTTGTAAACGGCCCCGCATGCCTTCGCATGCGGGGTCGTTCGCTTGCGCGTCGGCCCGTCAGTGCAGGCCGAAGAGGTTCAGCAGGTCCTCGCGATAGCGCACGAATTCCGGCGCGCTGCGGTCGCGCGGGCGGGGAAGATCGATCTCGATCAGCCGCGGCGCGGCATTCTTCTCCCGCGGCAGGATGAGGATGCGGTCGGCAAGGTAGACCGCCTCTTCGAGATCGTGGGTGACGAGGATGGTCGTCACGTCCTCGTCGCGCCAGATGCGGGTCAGTTCCTGCTGCATGCCGATCTTCGTCATGGCGTCGAGGGCGCCGAGCGGCTCGTCGAGCAGGAGGATTTCCGGCTGCACCGCCAGCGCCCGGGCAATGCCGACGCGCTGCGCCATGCCGCCGGAAAGCTGCCGCGGATAGGCGTTCTCGAAGGCCTGCAGGCCGACGAGCTGGACATAGCGGCGCGCCCGGCTCTTCGCCTCCGCCCGGCTGACGCCGCGCGTATCGAGGCCGAAGGCGACATTCTCGATGACCGTCAGCCAGGGCAGCAGGCGCGGCTCCTGGAAGATGACGGCGCGCTCGGCGCCGACGCCCGAAACCGCCTTGCCGTCGATCAGCACCTCGCCGCCGTCGGCATTCTCAAGCCCGGCGAGGATGCGCAGCAGCGTGGTCTTTCCCGAGCCGCTGGCACCGACGATGGCAAGGCTCTCGCCCGAGCGGATCTGCAGGTTGAGGTCGGCAAGGACGGGCAGCGGCCGGCCGTTCAGGGTGTAGTTCTTCGAGAGGTGACGGATCGTCACCTCTCCACGGATCGTCTCGGCGGAAAGGCTCATGACCGGTGCCTCAGTTCGTTGCCGTTTCGGGAGAATAAAGAATGTCCTTGGCGACGAGCTGGCCTTCCTTCAGCTTGCCCTCGCGCACCAGCACGTCGATCCAGAACTGCACGTCCCGCTCGACCGGCAGGCCGCCGGCGCGAACGCCGTAGCCCTGGAAATACTGGGCGATATCCGGGTTCTCGCCGCGCGCCTCCAGGGCCTTCGCGAGGATCTTGCGGGTTTCCTCCGGGTGTTCGCGGGCGTAGTCGAGCGCGCGGGCCGACTGCTCCACGAAGACCTTGGTCGCCTCGGGATGCGCCTTCACGAAATCGCGCCGCAGGACGACGAAGCCGCCGGCGATCTCGCCGAGCACGTCCGTATCGTCAAAGACGGCGCGCAGGCCGCCGTTCTTGCGCGCCGCGCCCTCGAAGGTCGATTGCCAGTAGCCGAAGGCCGAGATGTCGACCTGGCCGGAGCGCAGGACCTGCTCGAGCTGCGGGCCGGGCACGACGACCTGGTTGGCCGCGTCGGTCGGCAGGCCGACAGAATGCAGCGCCTCGCGGATCGTGTGGTCGAGATGCGCGCCGAGCGTATTCACGGCGATGCTCTTGCCGGCGATGTCCTTGATCTCGTGGATGGGGCTGTCCTCCAGCACATAGAAGATGGACTGCACCTCCTTGTTGATGCCGTTCGAGGGATAGGCGGCGATGAAATCGTTGCCGACGGCGATCGAATTGAGGACGGCGGCGGTCGCCGCGCTGCCGATCTCGACGTCGCCGGAGGCGAGCGCGATCAGCGAGGCCGGGCCGCCGCCGGCATAGCCGACGTTTTCCAGCGTGATGCCGGTGCCCTTGAAGTAGCCGAGTTCGTCGGCAAGCTCGTGGGCGGCAAGGCCGCCCTGGCTTGCAAGATAGCGCAGCTTCACCTCTTCCGCCGAGGCGGCGTTCGCAAGACCGAGGAGGAGCGCGGCGGAAAGAAGCAGTTTACGGGAATGGAGGGTCATGTCGGTTTCCTTAGGGAAAAGAGAAGAAGGGGAAAGATCAGACGGCCGGCTGCGCCCAGCGGCACAGCTTGCGCTGGAGAAGGACGAGCGCGGCATTGGCGGCAAGGCCGAGGAGCGCCAGCAGCAGGATCGCCGCGAACATCAGCGGGATCTGGAAATTGTACTGCGCGTTCATCACCTGGAAGCCGATGCCCTTGTTGGCGCCGATCATCTCGGCGGCGATGAGGAGCAGCAGCGCCGTGGTGGCCGAAAGGCGCAGACCCACGAAGATGGCCGGAACCGAGGCCGGCAGCACGACCCGGCGGAAGATGGCGAGGCGGCCTGCCCCATAGGTCCGCGCCATTTCGATCAGCTTCGTGTCGACCTCCTTCACCCCGCCGATGGTCGACAGCAGGATCGGGAAGAGGGTCGCCCAGAAGATGACGAAGACCTTCGAGGTCTCGCCGAGCCCGAGCAGCAGGATGAAGACCGGATAGAGCGCCAGCGCCGAGGTCTGCCGGAAGAACTGGAACAGCGGGTCGAGCGCCTGTTCGACAGCACGCGCCTGCCCCATGACGAGGCCCAGCGGAATGCCGACGGCGACGGCCGCGGCAAAGGCGATGCCGGCCCGCTGGAGGCTGATCGCGATGTCGTCGACCAGCGCCCCGCTGGAAATGCTGCCCCACAGGACCGAGACGATGACGTCGAGCGGCGGGAAGACGGCCGGGTTGACCCAGCCGCGCGTGGCGGAAATCTGCCAGAGCGCAAGGAAGCCGACCACCAGCCCGTAGCGGGCGAGGAAGGGCGAGAGGCCCGCCTTGAGCCTTGCGGCGAGCACCAGGACCGGGCGCGGCCGGGCCGTCAGGCGGAAATCGGCGCCGAGGGTGGAGTTGACGTTCTCGTAGGACATGGCTTTCTCCTTACTCGGCGGCCTGGACGGCGGCGCGCGCGCCGGCCCAGCGGTTGACGGGGAACGGCAGGCCGAGGTTTTCCCGCAGCGTCCGGCCTTCGTACTCGGTGCGGAACAGGCCGCGGCGCTGGAGCTCGGGGATCACCAGGTCGACGAAATCGTCGAGCGCGGTCGGCAGCCACGGCGGCAGGATGTTGAAGCCGTCGGCGGCCTCGTTCTCGAACCATTCCTGCAGGGTATCGGCGATCGTCTCGGCCGTGCCGACGACGGTGAAATGGCCGCGGGCGGTGGCGACCCATTGGTAGAGCTGGCGGATCGAGAAATTGTTCTCGTCGGCGATCTGGCGGATGAGCGCCTGCCGGCTCTTCATGCCTTCCGTCGGCGGGGCCGGCGGCAGCGGCCCGTCGAGATCGTAGCCGCGAAGGTCGAGCGTGCCGCCGGTCAGGCCGTTGAGGAGGCCCACGCCGTCCGCCTCGAGGATATACGACGTCAGGCGGTCGTATTTCTCCTCAGCCTCGGCCTTCGTGCGGCCGACGAAGGGTGCGACGCCCGGCATGACGAGGATATGGTCGGGGTTGCGGCCGAGCCCCCGGGCGCGGGCCTTGATGTCGCGGTAGAATTCCTGCGCCGTCTCGATGTGCTGGTGCGCGGTGAAGATCACCTCGGCGGTGGCGGCGGCAAGCCCGCGCCCGTCATCCGACTGGCCGGCCTGCACGATCACCGGATGGCCCTGCGGCGAGCGGGGCACGTTGAGCGGTCCGCGCACCTGGAAATGCTCGCCGCGATGCTCGCTCTCGTGCAGCTTTTCCGGATCGTAGAAGACGCCGCTCTCCTTGTCGCGGATGAAGGCGTCGTCCTCGAAGCTCTCCCAGAGCTTCCTGACCACCTCGACATGCTCGGCGGCGCGGCGATAGCGGGCGGCATGGGGAAGCTGGGTCTCGAGGTTGAAGTTCTGCGCGGTCGGATCGCCCGTCGTCGTCACGACGTTCCAGCCGGCGCGCCCGCCGGAGATAAGGTCCAGCGAGGCGAATTTGCGCGCCGTGTTGTAGGGCTCCTCGTAGGTCGTGGAGGCCGTGGCGATGAAGCCGAGATTGGTGGTGAAGCCGGAAAGCGCGGCAAACAGCGTCACCGGCTCGAAGCCCGCCACGCGGGCACTGCCCCCTTCCCGCGCGCCGCCGAAGCCGATGGACAGGTTGTCCGCCAGGAAATAGGCGTCGAAGAGGCCGCGTTCGGCCGTGCGGGCGAGCTGCTTGTGGAATTCCAGACTGGTCGCGCCGTCGGCCGGCTGGTCCGGATGCCGCCACGAGGCGATGTGCTGTCCGCCACCGGGAAGGAAGGCGCCAAGCCTGATCTTGCGTGTCATGTCGTTTCCTTTCGTCTCGACAGGTCGGCCGTCGTGCGGCCGCGGGTTCTCGATCCCGCCGGCGGCGGGTGGTGCATGCGTTGAATTTCGTGCCGTGGAATGGGGCCGTTCAGCCGGTGCCGGCGACGGCGTGGTAGCGGCCGTCCTGGTAGAGCAGCGAGCGGCCGGCGCCGATGCGGATCGCCAGTACCTTGCCGATGACGAGGACGTGGCTGTGGCGCTCGATGGCTTCCTCGACGGTACAATCGATCGCGGCGACCGCATCGGCAAGCAGCGGCGCGCCGCTGACCGCCGTCGTCCATTCCGCCCCGTTGTAGCGGGCGGGGCCGCGCAGGCCCCCGCGGCCCGCGAACTGGTTGGCGAGCCCCTCGTGCTCGGCGCCGATCACGTTGATGCCGAGATGGCCGTAGCGCTCCACGACCGGCCAGGTGGACGAGGCGCGGTTGAGGGAAACGAGCATGCGCGCCGGCTCGACGGAAAATGCCGTCGCGGACGTGACGGTGGCGCCGGTGCGGGCCTCGCCCTCGCCCGCGGTGATGATGCTGACGCCGCCGCCGAGCGTGCGCAGGGCCGCCCTCAGGTGATCGGCATCGACCGGCCGCTCGGCCGCGACCGTCCGTTGTGGATTGAAATGCGTGTTCTCGATATGGGCATTCATCGTTCCCGCTCCGCTATCTCCTTGGGTCTGCATAGGGATAACAAACGAAAACGGGCGGCAGCAGGCACGCCGTTCTTTATTTGACTATTTTTATAGAAAATATGCTTTTCTCAATTCCAAGGCGTGCAACGAAGGCCTCGGAAGCACGGGGCCGGGCCGCACGAGGCTGCGGCCCGGCCGGAAGGATGCGGGCCGGCTAGGCCCCTTCGGGCCGCCGGTCCTCGATCCGGGGCAGGAACCAGGTGAGAAGCCCGGCAAGCGGCAGGAAGGAGCAGATCCGGTAGACGCTCTCGATGCCGATGCTGTCGGCAAGGCCGCCGAGTATGGCCGCGGCGATCCCCGCAAGGCCGAAATTGAGGCCGTAGAACAGCCCGCCGACGAGCCCGACACGGGTCGGCGCCAGTTCCATCGCGTAGATCAGGATGGAGGCGAAGGCGCTCGCCATGATCAGGTTGATCAGGACGGTCAGCACGCCGGTCCAGAAGAAATCCGCATAGGGCAGCAGGAGCGTCAGCGGCAGCGGGCCGAGCACGGATATCCAGATGATGCGGTAGCGACCGATCCTGTCGCCGATGATGCCGCCGATCAGCGCACCGGCGGCCGAGGCCAGCAGGAACACGAAGAGCATGACCTGCGAGGTCTGGATCGAGGCGCCGAAATGATCGATCAGGTAGAAGGTGTAGAACGAGCGGAAGCTCTCGCCATAGGCATTCTTGGAGAACATCAGCAGCGTCAGGACGATGAGGCCGAGCAGCACGGTCGACGGCGGATGCGGGCTGGCGGCCTTGGCCGGGTTCGAGGCCTTCGCCGCCGCCAGCCGCTTGCGGATGGTCGTGTGCTTGCCCGCGGTCCAGACCATCAGCAGCATGGCGAGCAGCGCGGCGGCCGCGAACCAGGAAAGGCTCGTCTGCCCGCGCGGAACGATGATGAAGGCGGCAAGCAGCGGCCCGAGCGCGCCGCCGGCCTGCCCGCCGATCTGGAACAGGCCCTGCGCCAGCCCCTGCCGGCCGCCGGAGGCGTTGCGGACCATGCGCGTCGCTTCGGGATGGAAGATCGACGAGCCGATGCCGATGCAGGCGGACGAAACGAGGATGAGGCCGTAGCTCGAGGCGAAGCCGAGCCCCAGCAGCCCGACGAGCGTGAAGACCATGCCGGCGACCGTCGAATAGGGCATCGGGTGCTGGTCGGTGACGTGGCCCACGACCGGCTGCAGCAGGGACGCCGCCACCTGGAAGGTCATGGTGATCATCCCGATCTGCACGAAGTCGAGCATGTAGGCGTCCTTGATGATCGGGTAGACCGCCGGGATCAGGGACTGGATGAGATCGTTGAGCAGATGGGTCAGGCTCAGGACGAGCAGGACGGCCATGTGCGTTTGCGGGCGAGCGGCCACGGGCAGGGTCTCATTCATCGCTCACGTCTTCTCCTTCAACTGCAATCTGCCGCCCGCCCGCATCGGGCAGGCGGCGATCCAGTTGTTTGATGTTTGCGAAGTCGCGTCAAGTAATGAAATCCGGTAAGCCGGAGGGGACGGAGCCGGCATGTGCGGCTCCGTCCGGAGCGTCATTCCACGACGGTCGCGAGCACGCCGACGCAGTCGCCGGGCTTGACGAGGCCGGGGAAATGGCGGGCGGTGAGGATGCCGTCCATCCGCGCCTTCACCTCCAGCGGCTCGGCGCCGGTACGCCCGGCGGGATAGATGCGGGCGAGGACGTCGCCGGTCCCGACCTTTTCTCCCAGATCGAACAGCGGTTCGAGAAGCCCGCCGTCCTCGGCAAAGGAGAAGCAGTTGCCGTCCGGCATGTCGAGCCAGGTGGTCCCGGCCGCCTCGACCGCGCCCTTTAAGATACCGGCTGCCTTCAGCACGTTCGTAACGCCCCGCTTGGCGATGCCGGCGCTTTTGGCCGTCGCCGTGCCGCCGCCGCCAAGCTCTGTCGTGATGAAGACCTTGCCCATCTCCTCGGCCGCCGTGTCGTACATGCCGACCGCGTCGATCTCCAGCATCTTCATCGACCAGGGCGCGCCAAAGGCGGAAACGAGGTCGAAGGCTTTGGCCTCCTGCGCCTTGTCGGGCAGGATATGCGCGGCGCAGAACGGCAGGAAGTCGAGCGTCCTGCCGCCCGAATGGAAGTCGAGCACGATGTCGGCGAGCGGCAGCAGTTCGCGCTGGAAATAGTCGGCAATCTTCTGCGTCACCGTGCCGTCCGGCGCGCCGGGGAAGCTGCGGTTCATGTTGCCCTTGTCGATGGGCGAGGTGCGCGTGCCGGCAAGGAAGGCTGGATAGTTCATCGCCGGGACGATGATGACGCGGCCGGTCACGTCCTCGGCCTTCAGCGTGCGGGCGAGGTCGAAGAGCGCGATCGGCCCTTCGTATTCGTCGCCGTGGTTGCCGCCGGTCAGCAGCGCCGTCGGCCCCTCGCCGTTCTTCACGACCGTGAGCGGGATCATCACCGAGCCCCAGGCGGAATCGTCCCGGCTGTAGGGCAGGCGCAGGAAGCCGTGCTGCACCCCCTCGGCCGAAAAATCGACCGTGGGGCTGATCGGCGAGGGACGCAGGGGACGATCCAGCATGACTCAGTCCTTCACCAGCAGCTTGCGCGGCACGTCGGCAAGGCATTCGACGCCGGTTTCGGTGATGAGGATGCTTTCCGTCGTCTCGAAGCCCATGTCCTCGAGCCAGAGGCCCGTCATGAAGTGGAAGGTCATGCCCGGCTTCAACTCGGTCTTGTCGCCGGGGCGCAGGCTCATGGTGCGCTCGCCCCAGTCCGGCGGATAGGAAAGGCCGATCGGATAGCCCGTGCGGTTGTCCTTGACGATGCCGTATTTCTTGAGGACCGCGAAGAAGGCGTTGGCAATGTCCTCGCAGGTATTGCCGGGCTTGGCCACCGCAAGGCCCGCCTCCATGCCTTCCAGCGTCGCCTTTTCCGCGTCGAGGAAGGCCTGCGTCGGCTTGCCGAGGAAGACGGTGCGCGAGAGCGGCAGGTGGTAACGGTTGTAGCAGCCGGCGATCTCGAAGAACGTTCCCTCGCCCGACTTCATCGGCCGGTCGTCCCAGGTGAGGTGCGGCGCGGAGGCCTCGACGCCCGAGGGCAGCAGCGGCACGATGGCGGGGTAATCGCCGCCGATGCCGTCCGTGCCGCGGATGCCGGCATCGTAGATCTCGGCGACGAGGTCGCATTTGCGCATGCCGACCTCGATCCTGTCGAAGATGCGCTGGTGCATCTTCTCCACGATGCGCGCGGCATTGCGCATGTACTTGATTTCCGTCTCGCTTTTCACCGCCCGCTGCCAGTTGACGAGCGCGGTGGCATCGACGAAGCGGGCATTCGGCAGGTGCTTTTGCAGCGAGGCGAAGGCGGCGGCGGAGAACCAGTAATTGTCCATCTCGACGCCGATCACCAGCTTGTCGAGGCCGCGCTCGGCGAGCTTGGCGGACAGATAGTCCATCGGGTGGCGCTCGGTGGACTGAACGTAATTGTCCGGATAGCCGATGATGTTCTCGTGGCTGAGGTAGGCCGTGAACTTCGCGCCGTTGGCATCCTGCCCGCGACCGTACCAGATCGGCTCGCCCGTCGGCGGCACGACAACGCACTGGTGCACGTAGAAGGACCAGCCGTCGTAGCCCGTCAGCCAGTTCATGTTCGACGGGTCGCTGGCGATCAGCACGTCGATGCCCTTGGCCTCCATGGCCTTCCGCGTCTTTTCAAGGCGCGCGTCGTACTCCGCTCTGGAGAACTTCAGGTTCGCTTGTTTCATGGCTGTTTCCTCAGCTTTCGAATGTCGTTCCGGCCTGCGCCGCCGCCGCGCGGGCGGCCGCGAGCGTGGCGATGGCCGTGTCCTGGATGCCCGTGCCGGTCAGGTCCGCCACGGTGATCTCGTCGGGGCCGCTGCGGCCCGCCTTGCGCCCGGCGACGATCCCGCCGAGCTCGGGGAAGACCGCGCCTTCCGTCACCAGGCCGGCTTCGATGGCATGGTGCAGTTCGCCGAGCCGGCGCGTCTGCTTCAAACTGTCGGCGACATAGAGGCCGGCGCCCGTGATGACGGCGGGCTCGATCTCGTTCTTGTGCTCGGCATCCGAGCCCATGGCCGTGACGTGCTGGCCGGGCTGGAGCCATTCGGCCCGGAGCACCGGCACCTCGGAGGGCGTGGTGGTGACGACGACGTCGGCCCCGTCGACCGCCGCCCGGCCGTCCGCCTCGGCGCGGACGGGAAAGCCGAGCTTCACCGTCAGCTCCGCCGCCGTCGCCTCGGCCTTCACGACGTCGCGCGCCCAGATGCGCGCCTCGCGGATCGGCCGGACGAGACTGAGCGCTTCAAGCTGCAATTTCGCCTGCATGCCTGCGCCGAAGATGGCCGCGACCGAGGCATCCGGCCGGGAAAGATGCCGCGCCGCCACCGCGCCGGCGGCCGCCGTGCGCACGTCGGTGAGATAGCCGTTGTCGAGCAGCACGGCCTGCACGAGGCCGGTCTTCGTCGAGAACAGCACCATCAGGCCGTTGGTGCTCGGCAGGCCGAGCTTCGGATTGTCGAAGAAGCCGGGGCTGATCTTGATGGCGAAGCCGTCGAGGCCCGGCACATAGGCCGTCTTGACGTCCACCTCGCCGCGATGCTCGGGAATGTCGAGCCGGAGGATCGGCGGCATGGCGACGGCCTTCGTGGCGAGCGCATGGAAGGCCTCCTCCACGCAGGCGATGGCTTCGAGGTCGAGCGGCACGATGCGCCGGAGATCCGCCTCGGTGAGGATCTTCATCTTCGTCATGCCGTTTCCCCGCCGTTGGCGACCCGAAGGTGCTGGCCCATGTCCACGTTACGGCCGGAAAGGATGACGGCGACCGGCCCGTCCAGCCGGCCGAGCCGGCCCGAAAGCAGCGCCGCGATGCCGACCGCCCCCGCGCCTTCGACCACCTCGCGCTCCTCGCGATAGGCATGGCGCATGCCGGCGGCGATCTCGGCTTCGGAAAGCAGGATCACGTCGTCGAGCAGCGCATGGCACATCTGGAAGGTCACCTCATTGGCAAGGCCGATGCCGCCGCCGAGCGAATCGGCAAGGCTTTCAACCTCCTCGACCTCGACCGGATGACCGGCATCAAGGCTCGCCTTCATCGCCGCCCCGCGCTCCATGGTGAGGCCGATCACGCGCGTCCTCGGCGAACGTCCCTTGACCGCCGCGGCGACGCCCGCCGCGAGCCCCCCGCCGGAGAGCGGCACGAGCACGGTCGCCACGTCCGGCATGGCCGCGACGATCTCCAGCCCGAGCGTGCCCTGCCCCGCGACGACGGCGGGGTGATCGAAGGGCGGCACCATGACGAGGCCGTCTTCCGCGACCAGCCGGTCCACCTCGACCTGCGCCTCGTCCTGCGAGCGGCCGACGATGCGGACATTCGCGCCGAGCCGGCGGATTTCCGACACCTTGTTCTCCGGCACGAGCCGCGACATGCAGATCGTCGCGATCGCCCCTTCCGCCTTGGCGGCATGGGCGAGCGCGCGGCCGTGATTGCCCGTCGAGGCCGCGACGACGCCGCGTGCCCGCGCCTCCGGCGAAAGCGAAAGCACCGCGTTCGTCGCGCCGCGCAGCTTGAAGCTGCCCGTCGTCTGGTGATGCTCCAGCTTGAGGCCGACCGGCACGCCACAGCGCTCGGTGAGTGCGGCGGACATGGCGAAAGGCGTTTCGAGGACGCGGCCTTCAATACGGCGCGCCGCCTGTTCGATCTCCGCCAGCGTCACGGGAAGGTTCGCCATGGCTTACATATCCGGATAGGCGAGCGTCATCAGCCGCCCGCGCTCCGGCCGCGGCGTGTCGTCGCCGCAAAGGCGCAGGCACGCCCAGGCGGTGGCGAGGTTGCTGGTGACGACCGGCTTGCCGATGGCCGCCTCGATCTGCGCCGCGACGCCCGCCGCCCGCACCGCGGTGCAGGAGATGAAGAGCGCATCGCTGTCGGGCGCCGTCGCCTCCTTCGCGAAGGCGACGATCTCGTCCGGCGAGATGCGCGCCATTTCACGGTCGTCGGTGAGGCCGAGGCAGGTGAAGCGGGCGATGTCGAAGCCGAGCCCCTCGAAATAGTCGGCCATCGACCGGCTGGTTTCAAGCGTATAGGGCGTGAGGACGGAGATGCGCTTCGCGCCGAAGGCCCTGAGGCCGGACACGGCGGCGGCGGTCGGCGTAACGACGGCCGCCGTGGGCTTGGCCGCCTTCACCGCCGTCTCGATCTCCGCATCGCCGATAACGACGGAGGCGGAGGTGCAGGAATACATCACCACGTCGAGCGGCTCGTCCGGCAGGATGAGCGCGGCGCCCGCCGTCAGCGAGGGCTGCATGGCGCGCAGGTTCTCCGGCGTCACCGGATTGGCGTAGGGGATGCGGGTCGCATAGACGCCGATCCGCTCGCCCGCCACCATGCGCTGGAAATCCACTTCGCTCGTGTGGTCGGTCGCAAGGATGATGAGGCCGACGCGCTTTTCGAGCGGGCGGTCGTCGAGCCTCGGCGCGCGGGAGGCAAGTGTCAGGTCCATCAGCGTTCCTCCAGGCGGGAATAGCGTTCTTCCAGCCAGCGCAGGAAAACGACGGAGATAAGGCTCATGATGAGGAAGAACACACCCACCAGCGTCATCGGCTCGATATAGCGGTAGCTGCTGTTGGCGACGCTCTTCGCCTGGTTCATCAGCTCCAGCACGGTGATGGCCGAGAGCAGCGGCGTTTCCTTGAACATGGCGATGAGATAGTTGGCGAGCGCCGGGATCATCGGCGGGATCGCCTGCGGCAGGATGACGTGGATCCAGGTCTGCCGGCCGGTGAGGTTCGTTGCCTTGGCCGCCTCCCACTGTCCGCGCGGCACATTCTCGATGCCGGCGCGGTAGACCTCCGCCGCATAGGTGCCGTAGTGGAGGCCAAGGCCGATGACCCCGGCCGTCAGCGCCGGCAGGCGGATGCCGATATCCGGCAGCACGTAGAAGATGAAATAGAGCTGCACGAGCAGCGGCGTGCCGCGGATGAACTCGACGACGAAGCTCGTCGCCCTCGCGACCGGCTTGGGCGCCGTCATGCGCAGGATGGCGAAGACAAGGCCGATGACGGCGGCGACGACCGATCCGAGCGCGGTGGCGAGGATGGTGATCTTCAGGCCCTCGAGGAGGGTCGGCATGATCTGCCAGACGAAATTCCAGTCCCATTCCATCGTCAGGTCCTCACGCCGTCGAGCCCGCGGGTCATGCGCCGCTCCAGCCAGCGCATGGCGTAGGAGATGGCGAGCGCCATCAGGAAGTAGAGAACGAGGATCGTCGCGAAGGGGATCAGCGTGCTACCGGTCTGCGCGCGCACCACCTGGGCCTGGAAGGTCATGTCGGTGAGCGAGATCAGCGAGACGACGGCCGTGCCCTTCAAAAGCTCGATCGCATTGTTGCAGAAGGTGGGCAGCATCAAGGGAAGCGCCTGCGGCAGGATGACGTAGCGCATCGCCTGTCCGCGCGTCAGGTTGAGCGCGATGCAGGCCTCGCGCTGCTCGCGGCCGATGGCCTTCACCGCGCCGCGCACCACCTCGGCCCCATAGGCCCCGACATTGAGCCCCAGCGCCAGCACGCCCGCCTGCAGCGGCGACAGCGTGACCCCGGCAAAGGGCAGCACGAAATAGACCCAGAAGAGCTGGACGAAGATCGAGGTACCGCGGAAGAACTCGATATACGTCGTGGCGAGCGCCCTCACCGCCATGAAACGGCTGACCCGCCCGAGCCCGGCGAGGAACGCCATGACCACGGCGAGCGCCGAGCCCATGACGGTCAGCTCCACCGTCACCAGCGCGCCTTGCAGGATCAGACCTATGTAGCCGGACCAGTCGGTCATGGTGTGTTCCAAGTTAGCGTCAACGGACAAAGCCCCTCATCCGCCTGCCGGCACCTTCTCCCCGTAAACGGGGCGAAGGACGAACAGGCATGGACTTCCCGACGATCGAACCCGATGGAAGGAAGCCCGGGCCACCAGCCCCTTCTCCCCGTTTACGGGGAGAAGGTCGCGGCAGCGGGATGAGGGGCCGAGCCTCCCCCTATCACTTCGCCGCGCAGAGCTTTTCGCGCGTCGTCGACATAGCCGCGGCGGCGGAGAAGCCGTAGGGCTCGATGATCTTGGCGAACTCGCCGCTTTCCTTCAGCTTGGCAAGCTCCACGTCGAAGGCGTCGCGCAGCGCCTCGTCGCCCTTCTTGAAGGCCGCGCCGTCGCAATAGACCGGTGCACCCTCGACCGGGGCCACGACCTCGATGCCCGGGTCGTTCGCCTTGGAGACGAGGTCGTTGATGGAGAGGACCGGCAGCGAATAGACGTCGATGCGGCCGTCCTGCAGCATCTTCAGGCCGCTCTGGCCGTCCGGCACGACGATGACGCGGTCACGCGGCACACCGGCTTCCAGCGCCAGCTTCTCTTCCGTGCCGCCGCCCGGCGCGCCGATCTTGGCATCCGGATTGTCGGCGATATCCTTGTAGCTCTTGAGGCCGAGCGGATTGCCTTTCTTCAGCGCGAAGGCCTCGGCATCGCACAGGATCGGCTCGGAATAGGCGACAGCCGCGCAGCGCTCCGGCTTCATGAAGAGGCCGGCGGTGATGACGTCGTGGCGGCCGGCCTGAAGGCCCGGGATCATCGCGCCGTATTCCGAGATCGAGGCGACGATGTCGGCGACGCCGAGCCGCTTGAAGACCTCGCGCGCCACGTCGGGCGCCGCGCCCGAGACCTTGCCGTCGGCGGCGACGGCGGTGAAGGGCGGCTCGTTGGCGATGGCGACGCGGGCAAAGCCCTGCGCCTTCAACTCCTCCAGCTTGCTGTCGTCGGCAGCGGCCGGCATGACCGAAACGCTTGCCGCCAGCGCGGCGACACCGGCGGCCATGGTCAAAAACTTCCTGATCGTCATGGTTGCGAACTCCTCTGGCTGTCCTTGGTTGTTGCTTGGGGCCTTGTTTCCGGCGACGGATGTCGCTCAGACGCGGTGCCCTGCCGCGATGATCTTGCGCAGGAAGGCCTGCGTGCGTTCCTGCCTGGGATTGCGGAAAATCTCGTCCGGCTTGCCCTCCTCGACGATCTTGCCGCGGTCGAAGAAGAGGATCCGGTCGGCGAAGTCGTGGGCAAAACCCATCTCGTGGGTGACGAGCAGCATGGTCATGTCGGTCTCGGCGGCAAGCTTGCGCATGACGTTCAGCACCTCCTCGACCAGCTCCGGGTCGAGCGCCGAGGTGACCTCGTCGAAGAGCATGATCTTCGGCGAGAGCGCGAGGGCACGGGCGATGGCGACGCGCTGCTTCTGTCCGCCGGACAGCTGGGCCGGCATGCTCTTCGCCTTGTCGGCAAGGCCCACCATGTCGAGAAGCTCCATCGCCCGCTTCTCCGCCGCCGCCCGCGCCACGCCCTTCGTCAGCATCGGCGCGAGGGTGACGTTGTCGAGCACGCATTTGTGCGGGAAGAGGTTGAAGTGCTGGAAGACCATGCCGATCTTCTCGCGCATCCGGTGCAGGTGCCGGTCGTCGGCGGCCACGAGGCTGCCGTTCTTCGGCATGTGGTAGAGCTGGTCGCCGTCGACCTCGATATGGCCGTCGCTGATCGTCTCCAGCGTCATGAGGATGCGCAGGATCGTCGTCTTGCCGGAGCCGGACGGGCCGATGAGGGCGAGCTTCTCGCCGGGCAGCACCTCCATCGACAGACCGTCGAGCACGGTCAGCGGACCGTAGCGCTTCACGATGTTGTCGATGCGGATGATGGGTGCGGCCATGCATGTCTCTCCCTGCTGAGACAAGTGATGGCCTAACGATGCGCGGCGATCAAAATCATGTCAATCCGAATAATAATATCATGACAATTATTCTTCGGGCGCCCGTTTGATGGGCAATTCCGTCAGATCGCGAGCAGCAGCGCCTCCGGGCTTCCGCTGGCGAGCGAAGCGAGGATGCCGAGCCCCGTGCGCAGGTCCTGCTCGCTGGTCGAGCCGAGCGAGATGCGCACGGCAGGGTGCCAGCTCTCGCCGCAGGTGCGGAAGGACGAGCCCGGCGCGATGGCGACGCCGCGAAGGCGCGCCTGCGAGACGAACCCCTCTTCGCTGTGCCCTTCCGGCAGCGGCAGCCAGACATGCAGGCTCTGCGGATGAGCGTTGTAGGGCAGGCCCGCGAAGGCCTCTTCCGCGATGGCGTGGCGCACCGCGAGCGCCCGGCGCTGCCAGTTGACCAGTTCCAGCGCCGTGCCGTCGCCGACCCAGCGCGTGGCGATCTCCGCGATGGAGGGCGTCGCCATCCAGTTGGAGACGAGGTGGCGGTTGGCGACGGCCGCGACATAGCGGTCGGGCGCGGCGAGATAGCCGATGCGCAGCCCCGGCACCGTGATCTTGGTGAAGCCGGTGACGTAGAGCGTGCGTTCCGGCGCGAAGGCGGCGAGCGGCGGCGTGCCGCCCTCGACGAGGGGGCCGAGGATATCGTTCTCGACGATCGCGATATCGTGGCGCCGCGCGACCTCGGCAAGCGCCTGCCGACGCGCCGCGCTCATCAGCGTCGCGGTCGGGTTGATCACCGAGGGCTGGAGGAAGACGGCGCGGATGACGCCCTTGCGGCAGGCCTCGTCCAGCGCCTCGGGGATCATGCCGTCACGGTCGATCGGCAGGCCCTCCAGATGTAGCCCGAGATAGCTGGACAGCGGCACCAGCGTGTGGTGGCTGATCGCCTCCGCCGCGATGGTCGCGCCGGGCGGGGCGACGCTCATCAGCGCGGTGGTGATGCCGGACGTCGCGCCGTTGGTGAGGTTGATGTTGAGCGGCGAGATGTCGAGCCCACAGCGCGCCAGCCACTCGGCGGCGACCTTGCGGTGGCGCGGGAAGACCATGTTCGGCCGGAAGGAGAGCGCCGAGCTCGACGGCAGGTTCTCCGCAAGCCAGCCGAAGGCCTCGCGCATGCGCTCCAGGTGGATCTGCTCGCAGACGGGTTTCAGGATCGAAAGGTCCACCAGCTCGCCGAGGCGTTCGGGCAGGTAGGGCGGCTCCGGCTCCTTCGGCCGCGTCTGCACGAAGGAACCGCGGCCGATCTCGCCGGAAATCAGCCCGCGGCGGATCAGCTCGTCATAGGCGCGGCTGACGGTCTGGACGGAGAGCTTCAGATCGTCGGCGAGCTTGCGATGGGTCGGAAGGCGGGCGCCGTTCGCCAGCAAGCCTTCCTGGATGGCGCGGGCGATCTGCTCGGCAAGGGAGAGGTAGGCCGGCCGGCGCAATTGGGATATATCTGGTCGCCAACTTGTCATGATTTCAACACTGCGCAAATTCAGTTCAATTGACAACGCCAAAATGGCTTTCCATTGTCTTTTTCCCTGCTTTGACATGATCCCCGCCCGGAGGGCGACCCGCATGAAACTCGACGCCATCGACCTGCGCATCCTGGAAGCGATCCAGGAGAACGGACGCATCACCAAGCTGGCGCTGGCGGAGCGGGCCGGCCTTTCGCCCACCCCCTGCTGGCTGCGCCTGCGCAAGCTGGAAAAGGCGGGCATCGTCACCGGCTATCATGCGCGGGTCGCGGTGCGGCGCCTCGCCCCGGTCGCAAGCGTCCTGATGGAAGTGACGCTCGCCAATCACCGCCAGGCCGATTTCGACCGTTTCGAGCGCGCCGTGGCGGCAACGCCGGAGATCGTCGCCTGCTGGTCCGTCGGCGGCGGCGTCGACTACATCCTGAAGATCATGGCGGCCGATATCGACGCCTACCAGCGCCTCGTCGACGGCCTGCTCGACCGCGACCTCGGCATCGACCGCTACTTCACCTACATCGTCACCAAGACGGTGAAGGAGGAGACTGTGCTGCCGCTTCCGACGCTGCTGCCCTCTTCCGAATAGAGAGATTGTCTACGGCGCCCCGCACCTTTGGCCAAAGTCTCTGCGGCCGGCCCCGCCAATAGACAATCTGACGCCCGCCCCTCTGGCAGACTCCGTCCGACAGCCAGAGGAGGCCGCCATGACCGCCGTATTTGCCAGAACCGTCTTCCACGAAGCCCTTGCCCGGCTCGGCGATCCCCATCTGCTGCGCGAGCTCGCCTATGTCGGCGGCCGCTGGGTGGCGGGGCGCGGCGGCAGCAGCTTCCCGGTGACGGACCCCGCCTCCGCCGCCACGCTCGCCCATGTCGCGGCCCTCGACGGCGACCAGACGGCGCAAGCCGTCGATGCGGCCGCAGAGGCCTTTCCCGCCTGGCGGGACAGGCTGCCGCAGGAGCGCACCGCGATCCTGTGCAAATGGCACGCCCTCATGCTGGAGGCGCGCGAGGACCTCGCGCTGCTGATGACGCTGGAACAGGGCAAGCCGCTGGCGGAATCCCGCGGCGAGATCGACTACGCCGCCTCGTTCATCGAGTGGTACGCGGAGGAAGGAAAGCGCCTCAATGCCGAGAGCGTCACCAGCCACCTGCCCGGCGCGGAGATGATCGTGCGGCGCGAGGCGCTCGGCGTCGTCGGCATCGTCACACCGTGGAACTTCCCCTCCGCCATGATCACCCGCAAGGCGGCCGCCGCGCTCGCCGCCGGCTGCACCGTCGTCGCCCATCCTTCGAGCGAGACGCCGCTCTCGGCCCTCGCCCTTGCCGAACTCGGTGAGCGCGCGGGGCTTCCGGCCGGCGTCTTCAATGTGGTGACGGGGGATGCGGCCACCATCGTCGGCCGCATGAATGCCGATCCGCGCGTTCGGGCGATGAGCTTCACCGGCTCGACGGAGATCGGCCGGCGGATCGCCGCCGAGAGCGCCCCGACCATGAAGCGCCTCGTCATGGAGCTCGGCGGCCACGCGCCGCTGATCGTCTTTGCCGATGCCGACATCGACAGGGCCGCCGACATCGCGGTCAACGCCAAGTTCGCCACCTCCGGCCAGGATTGCCTTGCCGCCAACCGCATCTATGTCGAGCGCCCGGCGCTTGCCGCCTTCACCAGGGCCTTCGAGGCGCGTATCGCGGCGCTGAAGGTCGGCCCCGGCCTGGAGCCGGGCAGCGAGATCGGCCCGCTGATGCACGAGCGTGCCATCGCCAAGGTGGAGGAGCAGGTGGCCGACGCGCTGAAACGCGGCGCGAAGCTGCTGGCCGGCGGCAAACGCCACAAGACCGGCCCGCTGTTCTACGAGCCGACGCTGCTGGTGGATGTGCCGGACGATGCGCTGATCATGCGCGAGGAAACCTTCGGCCCCGTCGCCGCCGTCACCGCCTTCGACGGCGAGGCAGAGGTGATCGCCCGGGCCAACGACACCGAATACGGCCTCGTCGCCTATGTCGTCACGGAGAACGGCGCACGGCAGATGCGCCTTTCCCGCGCGCTGGAATACGGCATGGTGGCGATCAACCGGGTGAAGATCACCGGCGGCCCCATCCCCTTCGGCGGCTGGAAACAATCCGGTCTCGGCCGCGAGGGCTCGCGCCACGGCATGGAGGCCTTCACCGAACTCAAGTATCTCTGCATCGACACCGCTGCCTGACTCTCCCACGTCATCCTCGGGCTTGACCCGAGGATCCACAACCCGGGTGCCGCATGGATCCTCGGGTCAAGCCCGAGGATGACGGAGGTAAAGGGTGTACGGCTTGAAATAAACCGACCTCGAAAGGAAAGACCATGGCCGACAGACGCAACGAACTCACCGCCTGGGACCGCGACCACTTCTTCCATCCCTCCACCCATATGGGCATGCACGCCCGCGGCGAGACGCCGACCCGCGTCATCGGCGGCGGCGAGGGCGTCTACATCACCGACACGAACGGCAAGACGAGCCTCGACGCCTTTGCCGGCCTCTATTGCGTGAACGTCGGCTATGGCCGCCAGAAGATTGCCGACGCCATTGCAAGCCAGGCGAAGAACCTCGCCTACTACCACGCCTATGTCGGCCACGGCACGGAAGCCTCGATCACCCTTTCCAAGATGATCATCGACCGCGCGCCGGACGGCATGAGCCGCGTCTATTTCGGCCTTTCGGGCTCGGATGCCAACGAGACGAACATCAAGCTCATCTGGTACTACAACAACATCCTCGGCCGGCCCGAGAAGAAGAAGATCATCTCGCGCTGGCGCGGCTATCACGGCTCGGGCGTCATGACCGGCTCGCTGACCGGCCTTCACCTCTTCCACAACGCCTTCGACCTGCCGCGCGCGCCGATCCTGCACACGGAAGCGCCCTACTTCTTCCGCCGGCCGGACCGCGCGATGGACGAGGAGCAGTTCTCGCAACATTGCGCCGACAAGCTGGAGGAGATGATCCTCGCCGAAGGCCCGGAGACGGTCGCCGCCTTCATCGGCGAGCCGATCCTCGGTACCGGCGGCATCGTGCCGCCGCCGAAGGGCTACTGGGAGAAGATCCAGGCCGTGCTCGACAAGTACGACATCCTGCTCGTCGCCGACGAGGTCGTGACCGGCTTCGGGCGCCTCGGCACCATGTTCGGCTCCGACCATTACGGCATGAAGCCGGCGCTCATCACCATCGCCAAGGGCCTCACCTCGGCTTACGCGCCGCTGTCCGGCACCATCGTCTCCGACAAGGTCTGGGACGTGCTGGTGAAGGGTTCGGACGAGCTTGGCGCCATCGGCCACGGCTGGACCTATTCGGCCCATCCGATCTGCGCGGCGGCGGGCGTCGCCAATCTCGAACTCATCGACGAACTCGGCCTCGTCGAGAACGCCGGCTCCACCGGCGCCTATTTCCGGGACGGGCTGGCAAAGGCCGTCGGCGACCACAGGCATGTCGGCGAAGTGCGCGGCGACGGACTGATGGCCGCCATCGAATTCGTCGAGGACAGGGACGACCGCGCCTTCTTCGATCCGGCCCGCAAGGTCGGCCCGCAAGTCGCCGCCGCCCTTGCCGAGCGCGGCGTCATCGGCCGCGCCATGCCGCAGGGCGATATCCTCGGCTTCGCCCCGCCGCTCTGCCTCACGAAAGAGGAGGCCGATATCGTGGTAAAGGCCACGGCCGACGCCGTGAAGTCGGTTCTCGGCTGACCGGGATCGAAACAGCCGGGGCGGCCGCCGCGCCGCCCCGGCCACGCCGCAAGAGGGGACGTTCGAGCAGGGAGTAGCCCGCGATCCCCACGGCGATACCGGCGCCGACCGACAGGGCGAATGTCACGCCCTCCGGCAAGCCGAGCATCGGGCCCACCCTTGCGGCAAGGGAGACCGCGAAGGTGTGCCAGAGATAGATGGAGTAGGACGCGCTGCCGAGGAGGGCCGGAACCGAAAGGCGCGGAACGCCGCCCCGCCTTTCCAGCGCCGCGGTGCCATAGACCAGCGCACAGGCGAGCGGCCCGCAGGTCCATTCATCGAAAGGCAGCCTGAGGATGCCGATGGCCGCGAAGCCCAGAAGGCCGACGGCGACCAGCCCGAGCGCCAGCGGGCGACCCGGAACGTAGCCGGCAAGCCAGAGCCGGGCGATCCCCATGCCGGCAACGAATTCCAGGATGATCGGCCGCGTATAGGTGACGATGAGCGGAGCGTCGCTCTTCACCACAAGGCCGATGGCGACCAACAGGCAGAAGACCGCGGCCATGACGGCGAAGCGAATGCGCGGCCGCAGCATCAGGCAGGCGGCGAAGACCAGGTAGAAGAACATCTCGTAGTTCAGCGTCCAGCCCTGCACGAGCACGGGCCAGAGCTGGCCGCTGCTCGGCGAGCGCGCCGGCACGAAAAAGAGCGAGGCGGCGACGTGGCCGGCCGTCAGCACGAGATTGGGGAAGAGGCCGGCAAGCCCGCCCGCCACCATCACGCCCGTCGCGAGCCAGTAGACCGGCACGATACGGCGGATGCGCTCGGCAAGGAAGCAGCCGGGCGAGACGGGACGCCGCTCGACGATCACCCACATGATGAAGCCGCTGATGACGAAGAAGACGTCGACACCGGCCGCGCCGATGGCGAAGGCATGGCCGGTGCGCTCGGCGGCATGGAAGACGACGACGGCAAGCGCGGCGAACGCACGCAGGTACTGGATACCGTAGAGCGTTTCCCGGCTCTCCGCCGGCGGGCTGTGCGCCGTCATGCGAGCGCCGCCCGATAGGAAAGAGGCTGGCGGGCCGGGCTCCTGCGCCCGTCGGCCAGCTTGCCGGCGGCGAAATAGAGCAGGAAAGAGCCGACGTGATAGGGATTGAGGATGTCGATCTCCACGAAGGTACGCACCGTCAGCAGCGCGGCGACGGTGAAGAGCACCAGCGCCTCCCCGTCCCGCGCCGCCGAGAGCAGCCGGCCGAGATGGCCGCCGAGGGTGACGAGGAGCACCATGGTCAGGAGCAGGCAGCCGACAAGCCCGGTCTCGACGGTGGTGGCGATGAAGGTATTGTGGAAATGGAAGCCGCTGCGCGTGCCGATGAAGAAATCCGCCCAGAGCCGCTCCGCATCGGCGAAACCCTGCACCCAGAACGCCTGGTAGCCGATGCCGACGAAGGGCGCCCTGCCCGCCGCCTCGATGCCCTGCTGCCAGAGATAGGTGCGCCCGGTCAGCGTCGCGTCCTTGCCGAAGGCGGCAAGGAGCATCTGGTAGCCGCCGCCATAGGCGGCCGCGAGGATCGCCAGAACGCCAAGCACGCTAAGCGACAGGAACAGCATCTTGCGATGGCGCGGCGCGAGGCGCTCGAGCGCCCGCAGCGAAAGGCAGAGGCCGGCGATCACGACGGTGGTCAGCACCGAAGTCGCCGACTGCGAGGCCTTGAGGCAATAGAGCGCGACGAGGATGCAGCCGACGGCGAGAAGCTTCCAGACCCCGCGCTCGACACCGAGGAAGAGCGCGGCAAAGGCGAAGAGCACGGCGAGCGAGGCATAGAAGCCGAGCTGGTTCTTCGAGGCGAAGGCGCCGACGAAGCTGTAGGTGCCGTCGAGCGGATCGAGATGATAGACGCCGAAGGCGAGCGAATAGGCGAGCACCAGCCCCGTGCCGATCAGCCCGCCGCGCACGAGCATGCGCGTATCGGCAACGCGCATGGCGATCAGCGCGCAGATGACGTGGGAGAGATATTGCACGCCGGCACGCGCCGTCGTGCCCGGGGCCTGCGACCAGAAGACGGAAAGGCAGGCAAAGAGCGCGAAGGCGAAGATCCACGCATAGCGCGCGTAATTGCCGAGCACCCGCTTGTAATCGAGGGCGACGAGCGGCAGCCACAGCGCGTAATAGAAAAGGATCGAGACCTGGCCGAAGCGGAAGGAATAGGCGAAGACGAAGAAGGAGAGCGCCAGGGCGAACGCGGCATAGGCCTCGTTGCCGACGGGTCCGATCAGGCGCGCCTTCGCGATCCGCATGGCCGCCTCACTGCGTCGCGAGGCTGAGATCCACCTTGACGACATCGCCCGGCAGGATGGGCGTCGTCTCGGTGGCGCGGATCTGCTCGGCCTTTCCCTTCACCGTGCGCAGGATCGAATAGCCGATATTGGCGGCGGAGGCGCCGCCCTTCAGCGTCACGGCATCGGCCGACTGCAGCATGGCCTCGGACATGAGGTCCCGGCTCGTGCCGAGCTTGAGGGTGAGCGTATCCAGCTCCTGCTCGGTATTCTGCATTTCCTGGGCGAGCTGCGCATCCCAGTCGTTCTGGAGATTGGTTTCGTCCTGCGAGGCCTTGTTGATATCCTGCTTGGCCTTCAGCGAGGCCGTGTCGATATCGAGGAGCGCGGCCTGCAGGTCCGCCGCGCGCTGTTCCAGCGCGAGGCGCCGGGAGCTGATGGCAAGGCCCTTCTCGGCAAGCGAATCCACCTTCGTCAGGTCGCCCTGCACCAGTTCGAGCTGGCGCGTCTGGGTCTCGGATTTCTTGCCGAGCGCATCGATCTCGTTGGTGAGCAGCGACTTGAGGTCGGCCAGCGCCGTCAATTGCAGGCGCAGGCGCTTTTCGCGCGAGGCCATCAGCGCCTTCTCGCTTTCGAGGATGGCGCGCGCCTCGTCCGAATCGCCGAGCTCCTTCGGCATGACGATATCCTTCGCCGCACCCATCTCGGCGGCGATGCGGGCGCGGCGGATCAGGAGGCGGTTGCGCTCGGCAAGCTGCACGGCGGCCTCGCCCTCCGAGCGCAGGAAATCACGGGCGAAGCGCTGGCCGGGATCGGCCCGCTTGAGCCCGCCGCCAAGGCTGACGGCCTTGAGGACGGTGAGGCCCGGCGCATAGGGATAGGCGCCCGGCGTCTGCACCTCGCCGGCAAGGTAGACGGGCCGGTATTCGGCGATCTCCACCGAGGCCGAGGGCAGGTCCTTGAGGCCGAACAGGACTTGCATCTTCCTGCCGATCTCCGCGGCAAGCTCGGCGGTCGTGCGCCCATCCGCCGGCAGCGTGCCGATGAACGGCAGGGAAAGCGCGCCGTCCGCGCCGATGCTGTAGTCGCCGCTGACGGCGCTCCAGTCCCGGATGGCGCCCTCCGCCGTCTGCCATTCGGCAACGCGGATGCGCAGCTTGTCCATCACGCCCAGCCGGTACTCCTCCGCGAAGGCGGCAGCCGGGGCGGCAAGCGCGAGGGCAAGGCACAGCCCGCCGAGCATTCTCACGGGAAAGGCGGTCGCGGCGGAAGCCGCGTTCGGGAACGTCTTCATGAAAACCTGTCCTTCTTTCGGATCAGTAGCTGCCGCGCGACAGGCAGACGGCCGGAATGGTGCGGGCGACGATGACGAGATCGGAGGCCAGCGACCAGTTGCGGACATAGTGCGTATCGAAGGCGACGCGCGTCTCGTAGGACACGTCGTTGCGCCCGCTGACCTGCCAGAGCCCGGTGAGGCCGGGACGGGTCTGCAGGTAATAGACGGCGGCGGCCTCGTAGAGCTCCAGCTCGTCCTCCACCACCGGGCGCGGGCCGACGAGGCTCATCTCGCCGCGGATGATGTTGACGAGCTGCGGCAGCTCATCGAGGCTGAGCTTGCGCAGCACGGCGCCGACGACCGTGACGCGCGGATCGTACTGCAACTTTCGCGTGTTTCGCCATTCCTCGTAGGCGGCCGGGTTCTGCTCCAGATACTCCTGGAGGAGGGCATCGCCATTTTCCGCCATGGTGCGGAACTTGAGGCAACGGAAGGTCGATCCGTTGTAGCCGATGCGGCGGTGGCCATAGAAAATGCTGCCGCCGTCGGAATATTTCACGAGTGCCATGACCAGCACGAAGATCGGGCTGAGCAGGACGAGGGCGGCGAGTGCCACCAGAATGTCAAAGCTCCGTTTCGATATCCCCCCTACCGGCGGAGCACCGGCTGCTGGCGAACTGAAAAGCGGCGAACTGGCCGATCGGGTCGCGGACTTCATAGAGATGGCTCCATTGGATTTGCGATTTGGTCGGGTCCTTGGGACGCGTTCGAACATCCAACGGGGAGTGTATGGTCACAGTTTGTTTTTTGAAGCGCGGGCCGGGGATAAAGATTCCCATCGGTGAATTTGAGAAGATTTTAATGTCCTAAATTTCGATTCCTCCTCTCTCTCCTTCAGTATATTTTCGACCAGATGCAAATAACCTCCCACAATACGCCCGTATCAATACGGAATCCGCCCCCGAAATCACGTCTTTTGACATAGTGCCATGGCGAAACTATACGTGATTTTACATCGCCCGCAGAACGTTCCTACCTGTTTTCCGTCCGAAAGACGTTCGATGGAAGGACAATTTCGCAACGCAATATCATTTTGCAGCGCAAAATTTTCGGAGCGGCGATTCTCGGATTGTAACAAAAGTTGATCGCGCCACGCTTCCCGCGCAACCCCTCGGGTGCAGCCCGGAATGGCGTTTCGCGTCATCGGAGTGGCTTTCCTGCGAACCCTCCCCAACCGTGTCGGAATCGGGGCAAAAACGGGGGCGGGCGATTCCGATTAACCGAAGCACAACACAAACCGGCGAGAATCAGGAACCCGTCCCGCTTGCGACTGGTTAATACCAGTGATTGCACGGATGGCGGCGGCATCCTATAGTCCTCGGGAGCCTCAGAGGAGAAGGCAGTTCCACCGATGAAACGCACGCAGGAAACCAGATGGCGGGAAAGCCCGGCTTACGGGCCGCGTTTCTTCCTGAGCATGGTTTTCGCGCTGGCGGCATTCGCGGTCGTCACCTACCTCTCCAGCGGCTCGCTCGCCACGACCGCGATCCAGACCCTCATCTGCGCCGTTCTCATCCAGATCGGCTATTTCGTTGCGGTGCTCTTCCTCGTCCGGCGGACCGCCAGGGCCCGCAAGGCCGATTTCGAGGGCGGCGCGCGCGGTGCATCGGGCCTCGACAAGACCAAGACGCAGGTCCCCGTCTCGATGAACAAGCCCGGCCACTCGCAATCCTGACCCGAGGGGCCGTTTTTGTGCCCCTTTCCCCTTTCATGCTGCATTGCAGCGCGGCCCGCCGCGCCTTTAACGCGTGAAAAGGGGGTTGCCGTGACCCGAAACGAGACGGTCTGCGTCATCATTGCCGCGAAGAATGCGGAAGAAACCATCGGCCGCGCCGTGCGCTCGGCACTGGCCGAGCCGGAGGTGGCGGAAGTCGTGGTCGTGGACGACGGTTCGGACGACCGCACCATGGCGGCGGCCGGCGCTGCCGACGACGGAAGCGGGCGGCTCGACATCGTCCGCTTCCCGGCCAATCGCGGGCCGTCGGCCGCGCGCAACCATGCGATCAGCCATTCCCGCGCGCCGCTGATCGCCATTCTCGATGCGGACGATTTCTTCTTCCCCGGCCGCTTCCAGCCCATGCTCGCCTGCCGGGACTGGGACTTCATCGCCGACAATATCGCCTTCATGGAGCGCGCCGAGCCCGCCCGCCTGCCGGCGGACTTCGCCCCCAATCCGTGCCCGCTCGACCTCGAAGCCTTCGTTCTCGGCAATATCTCCCGCCGCGGCGCGGCGCGCGGCGAGCTCGGCTTCCTCAAGCCCGTCATGCGCCGCTCGTTCCTTGCCGCCCACGGCCTTGCCTATCGCGAGGACATGCGGCTCGGCGAGGACTACGACCTCTATGTCCGGGCACTGATGGCGGGCGCGCGCTACACGCTCATCGAAAGCTGCGGCTACGGCGCGGTGGTCCGCGCCGATTCGCTGAGCGGCCGGCACCGCACGAAGGACCTCGAAGCGCTGCTTGGAGCGGAACGTGCGATCCTCTCGGCGGGGAATGTGCCTTCCGGCGCGGCGGACGCGATGCGCCGGCACCATCGGCAGATCGGCCGGCGGCATGCCCTGCGCGCTTTCCTCGACCGCAAGCGTGCGGACGGCATGGGCGGGGTGCTCGCCTATGCGCTGGAAAACCCCGCCGCCATGCCGGCCATTGCCAGCGGCATCGTGCGCGACAAGCTGGCAGCGGCGCAGCGGCGCGTAAAGCCGCCGCAACCCGCCCCGAAGGGCGGGCTGCGCTACCTCCTGCCCATCGATCAGAAATAGGCGCGGCGAACGCCTTCCAGCACCGCATGGAAGCGCGCCTTGCGCTCGCGAAGGCGCGTATCGCTGCTGAGTTGCGGCTCGGCCCGGGCCGCCTGCCACAGCGCCAGCGTCGATGGCACCGCAAGGGCATGCTTGGCCGCATGGCGCAGGCCCGACCGGGGCGGCGCCTCGGCGACGGCGACCGCATTCCCCTCCGCCACCGCGGGCGCCGCCCCCTCGTAGTCGACGCCCCAGAAGCGGGCGCCCTTGACGATCGCCTCGGCCCTCGTGGAGATGGGGATGCGCCGGGGCCGGTGCTCGACACCGAGCGTTGCGGCCCAGTCCCGCCATTTGAAGCTGTTGATGTTGGCGGAGGTCGAGACCGCCACCCACGGCACGCGGAAGGCGTCGGCGAGGATGGCGCCGTGCATGGATTCGGCGACGATCAGCTCGGATTGCGCGATCTTGCGGATCACCGCCTTCGCCTCGCCGCGCGGATCGATATAGTCGAGGCCCGCCGCCTTGCAGACGGTCGGCCAGAGCCCCGCCACCGCCGATTCCCAATGGGGAACGAAGGCGCGCTTGTAGCGCTTCGGCCGATCCGTAAAGTCAGGCATGTCGGCGACCATCACCGCCGGATCGACGATGCCGAGCTCCTCGCGCACGCCCACCTTTTCGGCCGTGAGCGGCCCCCGCACGCAGCGGATGTCCCAGAGATCCCTGTCGCGCATATCCGGCGGGCTGCCGTAGCCGAAGCCGCTGCCGAGCACCAGCTTGCGGCCCTCCTTCGGCAGGAGGGCGCTGTTCAGCACCGTGCCGACGCCGACGAGAAGCACGTCCGGATGCACCTCGCGGAACCCCGGCAGCAGGAAATCCCAGAGCCAGAGATTGAGGTCGTCACCGAAATTGCCGTGCTGCGATTCCCAGTAATAGGGCTTCATGTCCTCTCCTTGGAAAAAGGTTGGCTCAGCGGGAAAGTTTTCCCACGGCAAGGGCGAAGGCGCTTGTGAAGAGGCGCGGATCGCGGATCGCCCAGCGGGCGAGCATGTCGAATTGCGGCAGCTTGCGATGTTTCACGCGCCGGGCCTGGCTCCACAGCGCCTGACGCCGCGCCGTCTGCTTGTAGGAGCGCAGCGAGGCGATCTCGGCCGGCCGCTCGGCAAAGCGCTGCTCCAGCCGGTCGAGCGCCACCCAGGTGTTGAACTGCTGGCGCAGGAACTGCGGCGAATCGTTGTCGACGCCGTGGAAGATGTTGAGCCCCTCGCCGCGCACGGCGCCGGCGGCCGCGCTCAGCACCACCCGCCGGGCGGCGAGCACGCAGTCGCAGAAGAAGAGCACGTCTTCCGCCGCAAGCCGCAGCGCCGCGTCGAAGCGCACGCGCTCGAACAGCGGCCGGCCGATCACCATCGCGGAGAGGTGGAGGAAGCTCCAGTTCTTCAGCATGACCTGCGTGAGGCCGGGAATCTCGATCAGCGGCGGATCGTCGGAAAGCCGGACGACGGCCTCGCTCGCCGCAAGGTCCGCGACGCCGAAATGATAGTAGAATTCATCGCCGCCGGTGATCGAGGCGAAGTAGCAATCGGCGTTAAAACGCGTCATCGCCGCCTCCGCCGCGGCAAGGTGGCCCGGCGTCCAGGTGTCGTCCGAATCGAGGAAGGCGACAAGCTCGGTCTGCGCGGAGACATGGTCGAGCCCGGCATTGCGGGCACCGCCGGGGCCGGCATTTTCCTGGCGCACGACGCGCACGCGCGCCTGCTGCGCCTCGCAAAAGTCAATCAGGTCGCCATCGGCCGGATACGGGGATTCGTCGTCGACGACAATGACGTCGAAGTCCTTGAAACTCTGGGCAAAAACCGACGTGAGCGCACGCCTGAGGATACCCGGCTCCTTCTGGTAGAAGGGGATGATTACTGTCAGCTTCGCCATCTTTTCGTCCCTGTGGTTTCTCTAGAAAGAGGTTCGTCTGGTCTCCTCCCACCGGGGCGCGGCCGTTTCCGGCGCAGGCTTGTCGTCGTCGTCAAAGCTCCTTTTGCGAAACAGGAATCCGCCATGTCCCAGCCCGTGAATGCAAGATCGGTTACCCGGAACGTCGGCTGGAGCGTCCTATCCAAGACAAGCACATTCGGGCTTAAGTTTGTCACCGTGCCCATTCTCGCCCGGCTCCTGACGCCGGAAGAGTTCGGCGCGGTGGCCGTCGCGCTCGCCGTCGTGCAGTTCCTCGCCATGATCGGCGGGGCGGGCCTGGCCTCCGCCCTCATCCTCGAGCCGAAGGAGGATGCCGAGACGATCCACTCGGTCTTCTGGGCCAATCTCGCCCTCGCCTTCTCGATGGCGGCGGGGCTTTACGTCTTCGCCGAGCCGCTTGCCGGCTGGTTCGGTGCATCGGACGCCGCATACCTTCTGCGTCTCATGTGCCTGCTCATTCCGCTCCAGCTTGCCGGCGACGTCGCCTATGCGCTCGTCGCCCGGCGCATGCAGTTCAGCCGGGATGCGCTGTGGAGCATGATCTCCGAATCGATCGCGGCGATCGCCGCCGTGATCCTCGCGCTCGTAGGCTTCGGGGTCTGGGCGCTGGTCGCGCAGCTTTTCGTGGCCGGGGCGATCCGGCTTGTCGGCCTCTTCTTCGTCTCGCGCTACCTGCCGCGCCTCCATTTCCGCCTGGAGGGCGTCGTGCGTCTTGCGCGCTTCAGCCTCGGGCTGATGGGCTCGGAGGTCGCCAACTTCGTCACCTTCCAGTCGCCCATGGTGGTGATCTCACGCTTCCTCGGCCTTGCCGATGCCGGCGCCTACTCCGCCGCCAACCGCTTTTCCAGCATCCCGAACCAAGTGGTGCTCTCCGGCGTGATGGGCGTGCTCTTTCCCGCCTTCAGCACGATGATGCATGACCGGGAGCGCCGCTCGCAGGCGCTGATGCTGAGCACGCAGGTGACGACCCTCATGCTCGCGCCGATGATGTTCGGCCTATGGGCGCTCGCGAAACCCTCCATGCTGCTGCTGTTCGGCCCGCAATGGGCTGCGGCCTGGCCGGTGCTCGGCCTGCTCGCCCTTTCCAAGGGCCTCCTGACGCCCTGCAGCACCTTCATCCCCTACCTCAAGGGCTCGGGCCACGGCGGGGCGCTGTTCTGGTGGGCCGTCGGCCGCGCCGCCGCCACCACCGCCGCCGTCGCCTGGGGCGCCCACAACGGCACGCTCATCGAAGCCATGGTCGCGCTCTGCCTCGTCAACGCCGTCGTGCTCGTCGGCTATTCCTGGGTGGTGTTCCGGGCGGACGGCACGCCGTTCCTCTCCGGCTTCTACCGCTCGATCCGCCCCATGCTGACGGCCGCCCTGATGGCGTTCGTGGTGCGCCTTGCGCTCGACCACTACCTCGCCCAGCACGTCCACCCGGTCCTGCAGGTCGGCATCGGCATCGCGCTCGGCGGCCTCCTCTACGCGATCCTCGTCCTTCTCACCGAGGGTCCGCTGTTGAGGAAGCTCCTCGAACTCGTCCGCCGGCCGAGGACCGCCGCCGTCGCCAGCCTGCCTTGAGCCCGCCCCAATTCGGGCCCGGCCGGCCCCAATCGCGAGTCTCCCCGGCAGGATAGCCGAGGAACCCCGAAAAAATTTCGGCCCCGCCTGCACCCAGAAATTGCGTATAGATCAGTATATGCGAATAGTCCGCAAGGTATTGAACGCCACCGGATCGCACTTGCTTTCCCACGCCGGAAAAGACTGATTTCAAGCTCTGCCGCTCCGGCGGAATTTGCTGCAATGCAACCTTCCGAGCCGACAAGTTTGCTGCGCCGCCATATTTTTCGCCCGCCCATCACCCACACTTCTCTTCGCAGACGCAAGTCTCAACTTGTTTGAACGCCGTCCAGGGGGGACGGCCGGCAGAGGGTGACGGACATCGTGGATATCGACGCGACCGTTTCAGCGCGCATCAACCTCATGCGCATCGTGCTGATCTCCGGGATCATCTTCGTGCATGTTCCCTACGATCCGGCGACGAGCCCCTATGCGGGCACGTTCGGTGGGCTCGACTGGCTGCGGGTGTTCCTTGCCGACAGCCTCTTTCGCATCGGCGTGCCGTGCCTCAGCGCCATTTCCGGCTACCTGCTTTTCCACCGCGGCCTTGCGGCCTTCGACTACCGCAAAACCCTGCGCAGCAAGGCCTCGACGATCCTCCTGCCCTTCCTTCTGTGGAACACCGCCTTCCTCGTGCTGGTCTATGCCGCGCAGTCGCAGGGCATCGGCTTCGGCTACCTGCCGGACGTCGTGCATGCCGGCCCGCGCGACTGGATCAACCTCGCCCTTGCCGTCGAGGCCTGGCCGATCAACATCCCGCTCTATTTCCTGCGCGATCTCCTGCTCTGCCTCGTCCTCTCGCCGCTGATCGCCTTTGCCGTCCGGCGCTATCCGCGCACCGTGCTCGCCCTGATGCTGGCCTATGCGGTGCTGCCGCTGCCGAACGGCATCTTCCTCAAGAAATCCATCCTGTTCGGCTTCAGCCTCGGCGCCGCGCTCGCCCTGCACCGCATCGACATCAGGCGTCTCGACCGCTTCGCCGTCCCGGTCGTCGCCGCCGCGCTCGCCATGGCCGTGCTCCTCTCCTTCGCGCTCTATGCTTACGGCCCGGATTTCCCGGTCTGGCTCGACATGCTGCGAAGCCTCGCGGCGATTGCCGGCATCTTCGGCGCCTGGGCGCTTTCCGCGCTGCTCATCCGCACCGGCACCGGCCGGGCGCTGTCGCGGCTCGGCGGCCTCAGCTTCTGGATCTTCTGCGGCCATTATCCGTTGCTCATCCTGTTCTGGATGGTGTGGAACCGGCTCGGCATTGCGGATTACCCGCTGTTCTACGCCGCAAGCCCGGTTCTCGCCCTTACCATCCTCGTATCGACCCACGCAGCGGCACGGCGCTTTGCGCCCGGCCTTTCCGCCGTCCTCACCGGCCGCCGCATGGGCGGCCAGAAACGGCCCGTGGCCGGCCATCCGCAGATGAAGCCCACCGGCTCCATCGCCCAACGGAGGTGACAATGCACATTCCCCTGAGAAAGACCTTCTGCGCCGCCGCGCTCCTGCTTTCCGCCGGCCCGCTCGCCGCGCAGGACGGCGCGAACGGCGCCTCCTTCGTGGAAGAATTCGACCGGCTCGACACCGCCTTCTGGTACGTCTCCGACGGCTGGAACAACGGCGCGCACCAGAACTGCACCTGGTCGAAGAACGAGGTCTCGGTGGAGGGCGGCAGGCTGTCGCTCGCCTTCGACGCAAAGCCCGCCGGCGACCGCCGATATGCCTGCGGCGAGATCCAGACCCGCAAGCGCTACGGCTACGGCACCTACGAGGTGCGCATGAAGGCCGCGACGGGCCCGGGCCTCAACTCGGCCTTCTTCACCTTTATCGGCCCCACCGACAAGAAGCCGCACGACGAGATCGATTTCGAGGTCCTCGGCAAGGATACGAACCGCGTGCAGCTCAACCAGTATGTCGCCGGCAAGGGCGGCAACGAGAAGCTGGTGCCCGTGAAGGGCGGCGCCGACAGCGGCTTCAACGACTATGCCTTCGTCTGGCAGAAGGATCGCCTGCGCTACTACGTCAACGGCGCGCTCGTGCACGAGGTGACGGACCCGCAGAAGCTGCCGTCGAATGCCCAGAAGGTCTTCCTCTCGCTCTGGGGCACCGACACGCTTTCCGACTGGATGGGCCGCTTCGCCTTTGCCGGCAAGGCGACGCTCCAGGTCGAGCGCATCGCCTTCACCGCCGAGGGCGAGCCCTGCCAGTTCGACGGCTCCGTCGCCTGCCTCGTGAACTGAGAGGGCTGGCGATGCTGCGCGTCCTCTACCTCGTCCACGACCTTTCCGATCCTGCCGTGCGCCGGCGGGTGCTGATGCTTGCGGCCGGCGGGGCGGAGGTGACGCTCGCCGGCTTCCGGCGCGGCGAGAACCGGCTCGCCGATATCGAGGGCGTCACGCCGCTGGAGCTCGGCACCACCGCCGACGCCCGTTTCGCCCAGCGCCTCCTCGCCGTCGCCGGCGCCGCGGCCGGCCTTGCGCGCCGGCTTACCGGCATCGCCCGGCCGGACGTGATCCTCGCGCGCAACCTCGAAATGCTGGCGCTTGCCGGCCGCGCCTCGGCCCGCTTCGGCGGCGTCCCGATCGCCTATGAATGCCTCGACGTGCACCGCCTCCTGCTGAAGGACAGCCTCGCCGGCAAGGCGCTGCGGGCGGCGGAAAGCCGCTTCGCCCGCAATGCCGGCCTGCTCGTCACCAGTTCCCCGGCCTTCGTCGAGCAGTATTTCAGGCCGCTCTCCGGCGTCCGCGCGCCCGTGCACCTGCTGGAGAACCGGGTGCTGGAACTCGACGGCGACGAAACGGACCTGCCCGTACGGTCAAGGCCCGCGGGCGCGCCGTGGCGCATCGGCTGGTTCGGCGCGATCCGCTGCCGCAAATCCCTCGACCTGCTCGCCGCCTTCACCCGCCGCATGGAGGGCCGCTTCGAGGTCGTGCTTCGCGGCCGGCCGGTGCGCAGCGAATTTGCCGATTTCGACGGCCTCGTCGCCCGCGAGCCCTTCCTTCGCTTCGAAGGCCCCTACCGCAACCCGGAAGACCTTGCCGCCATCTATGGCGAGGTGGATTTCGCCTGGGCCATGGATTTCTTCGAGGAGGGACAGAACTCGCTCTGGCTCCTGCCGAACCGGCTCTACGAAGGCTGCCGCCACGGCGTCCTGCCGATCGTTCTCGAAGGCACGGAGACGGCTCGCCTTGCCGCGCGCTACGGCATCGGCGTGGCGCTTGCCGATGCGCGGCCGGAGACGCTCGCCGAGCGCTTCGCCGCCCTCGACGCCGCCGCCTACCAGGCGCTCCGGGCCGATCTCACCCGGCACGGGACGCGGCCATGGGTCCTCGACCGCGCCGATTGCGCCGCCTTCGTCCAGCGCCTTGCCGCCCTGCGCCAGCCTGCCGGGCAGGCCGCGGCTGCACACCCCGTTCCCTCCCTCATCGCAAACAAGGTGGACTGCCATGACCGTTGACGCCGTCGCAGCCGTGCGCTGCCTGATCGTGATCCCGTGCCTCAACGAGGCGCCTTACCTCGAGGCGCTCGTCCGCCAGTTCGAACCGGGCCTTGCCGGCCTCAACGCGACGCTCGTGGTCGTCGACGGCGGCAGCACGGACGGCACGCGCGAGATCGCCCACCGCCTCGCCGGGGCCCGGCCGGCCATGCGGGTGCTCGACAATCCCAAGCGCATCCAGAGCGCGGCCGTCAATCTCGCCGTCGAGGCCTTCGGCGTCGAGCACGATTACCTGATCCGCATCGACGCGCACGGCACCTATCCGCAGGACTATTGCCGCGTCCTGGTGGAGGAAGCGCTGGAAACGGGCGCGGATTCCGTCGTCGTCGCCATGCAGACCGTCGGCTTCGGCACGTTCCAGAAGGCGACCGCCGTCGCGCAGAACTCCGTGCTGGGCAATGGCGGGGCGAAACATCGCGTCGGCGCAAAGAGCCATTGGGCGGAGCACGGCCACCACGCGCTGATGCGCATCGCCGCCTTCCGCGCCGTGGGCGGCTATGACGAGACGTTCACCGCCAACGAGGATGCCGAATGCGACTACCGGCTCCGTGAGGCCGGCTATTGCATCTGGATGACCGCGCGCACCAGCATGATCTATTATCCGCGCGAGAGCGCCCTGCCGCTCTTCAGGCAGTATTTCGGCTACGGCCGCGGCCGGGCGCGCAACTTCCTCAAGCACCGCGCGCGGCCGAGCCTGCGCCAGATGCTGCCGCTGATGGTGGCGCCCGTCGCTATCGGCGCGTTCCTGGCCGCCCTCACCTGGATTGCGGCCGTGCCCTTCGTTCTGTGGGCGGCCGCCTGCCTTGGCTATGGCGCCTGGATGGCGCTCGGCGAGCGCAATCCCTACGGCCCGCTTGCCGCCGTCTCGGCCATGATCATGCATTTCGCCTGGTCGGCCGGCTTCTGGCGCGAGCTCCTCGACATCCGCCGGCGGAGGGTTCCGGCATGAGCGCGCCGCTTCGCATCGACATCGCCGTCTGCACGTTCCGGCGCAAGGCGCTCATGGACACGCTCGCCTCGCTCGCGCGCCTCATCGTGCCGCCCGGCGTTCGCCCCCGCGTCATCGTCGCCGACAACGATATCGAACCGAGCGCCCGGCCCTGCGTCGAGACGGCAGGGGCGCTGCTGGCGATGGAGGTCGTCTACGTCCATTGCCCGGCCGGCAACATCTCCATTGCCCGCAATGCCTGCCTCGAGCGGAGCGATGCCGATTTCCTCGCCTTCGTCGACGACGACGAGACCGTGGAGCCGCAATGGCTGGACCGGCTGCTCGCCGCCGCCGAGGAAAGCGATGCGGACGTGGTGCTCGGCCCGGTGCGTGCGCTCTACCGGCCGGACGCGCCCCGCTGGATGCAGCGCGGCGATTTCCACGCCACCCGCCCCGTCTGGGTGAAGGGCGAGATCAGCACCGGCTATACCTGCAATGTCCTGATGCGCCTTGCCGCGCCGGCGATTGCCGGCCGCCGCTTCGACCTTGCGCTCGGCCGCAGCGGCGGCGAGGACACGGCCTTCTTCAGCGCCGTGCACGGCGCGGGCGGGCGCTTTGCCTTCGCCGCGGATGCCTGGGTGGAAGAGGCGGTTCCCGCCCCCCGCGCGCGCTTTTCCTGGCTCGCGCAGCGCCGCCTGCGCATGGGCCAGACGCACGGCCGGCTCCTCGCCGCACGCCAAGAGGGTGCAGCCCGGATCGGGGCTGCCGCCGTCGCCCTTGCAAAATGCGCCGCCTGCCTTGCGGGCGCGGCGGCCTTTGCGCCGTCTCCAGTCCGGCGCAACCGCTTCGCGCTGCGCGCCCTCCTTCATGCCGGCGCCGTCGGCGGCCTGTTCGGCGCCCGCGCCATCGAGCCCTACGGCAAGCTGGAGGCGGTGCGATGACCGCCCCCGAAGCCAGCATCGTCATTGCCGCCTACAATGCGGCGGACACGATCATCGAAGCGATCCGTAGCGCCCTTGCCCAGCAGGACGTGACGGTCGAGGTCATCGTCGCCGACGACGGCTCGACGGACGGAACGCGTGAAGCCGTCGCCGCCTTCGGCGATCCGGCCGTGCGGCTCGTCGCCCTCGACCGCAACCGCGGCCCGGGCGGCGCGCGCAATGCCGGCTTTGCCGCCGCAAGCGGCCGGTGGATCGCCGTGCTCGATGCCGACGATACGATGCGGCCCGAACGCCTGCGCCGGATGATCGCGCTCGCCGAGCGGGAGGAAGCGGCCGTCGCGGTCGACAATATCGAGGTGCGGCATGTGGACGGCAGTACCGAAAGAATGTTCCCGGACGATCTCCTCGCCCGTGCCGAACTGACGCTTCCCGACTTCATCGATTCCAACCGGATTTTCCGCAGCACGCACAATTTCGGCTACATGAAGCCGGTCTTCCGCCGCGCCTTCCTTGGAGAGAAGCGGCTCGCCTATGACGAGGCGCTGCGGATCGGCGAGGACTACCTGCTGCTCGCCTCGGTGCTGGCCGCCGGCGGCCGCTGCGCGGTCGCGCCGGAAGCCGGCTATGTCTACCATATCCGCGACGGCTCGATCTCGCGCGTGCTGCGCCTCCATCATGTCGAGGCCATGCTGGCCGGCGACCGGCGCTTCCTCGCCCGCTTCCCGCTGATGGCCGCCGCGGCGGCCGCCGCGCAGCGCCGCCGCACCCGCAACCTTCAGGAAACGCGGGCCTTCCTGGCTCTCGTCCAGCATCTCAAGAACCGTTCGTTCGGGCCTGCCCTCAAGGTGGCGCTCGGCGATCCCGTCGCGCTCCGGCATCTTTCGATGCCGCTCGCCGCCCGATGGCGCCGCCTCACGGCGCCGTCGCCCCATACCAAGGCAGCCGCGCCCCATGGCGCGGCCCTCTCCCCATCGACAGCGCCGGACCCGGCGCTCAAGAACAAAGGATAACGCCCATGGAGCGAAACCAGACCGTCCGCAAGGCCGTCATTCCCGTCGCCGGCAACGGAACGCGCTTCCTGCCGGCCACCAAGGCCATGCCCAAGGAAATGCTGACCATCGTCGACCGCCCCGTCGTGCAATATGCCCTCGACGAAGCGCGCGAGGCCGGCATCGAGCATGTCGTCTTCGTCACGAGCCGCAACAAGCAGGTCATCGAGGATCACTTCGACGACACGCCGGAACTCATCGCCTCGCTGGAGAAATCCGGCAAGGACGACAAGGTGGACGAGCTCGGCCGGCTGCTGCCGAAGGCCGGATCGGTCAGCTTCACCCGCCAGCAGGCCCCGCTCGGCCTCGGCCATGCGGTCTGGTGCGCCCGCGACCTCATCGGCGACAAGCCCTTCGCGCTCCTGCTTCCCGACATGATCTCCTTCGGCCCGCGCGGCTGCCTTGTCGGCCTGATGGACCTTTACGGCGAGGTCGGCGGCAATGTCGTCGGCGTCGAGCAATGCGCGCCGGAAGAGGTCTCGCAATACGGCATCGTCGGCAGGGGGGCGGCCGTGCGCCACGGCTTTGCCGTCACCCACATGGTGGAAAAGCCGAAGGCGGGCGAGGCGCCATCCAATCTTTTCCTCAACGGGCGCTACATCCTCCAGCCGGAGATCTTCGATCATCTCGCCCGCCAGCAGCGCGGCGCCGGCAACGAGATCCAGCTGACCGACAGCATGCTGAAACTCTCGCAAAAGCAGCCGTTCCACGCCCATGTCTACGAGGGGCGGACCTACGACTGCGGCTCCAAGCACGGCTTCATCGAGGCCAATGTCGCCTTTGCGCTGGCGCGGCCGGACATCGGCGGCGCGATCTACGAATCCCTCCGCGACATGATGATGTCGCACGAGGGCCGGATTCGCGCGGCATGATACCAGGGCCCCGGATGGAGGATCCGGGGCCGCCTCCGGGAGGACAGAGTTTCCATCGCGCCGAAAGGCAGAACGGAGCCCCATGCATCAACGCACCGTATCGCACAGCAGCATCCTCAGCCGGGGACCGGACCCCGCTGATTCCTTCATCGATCTCGACCGCCTGCTGACGATCCTCGTTCGCCGGGCGCGGCTGTTCGGCCTTTCGGTCGCGCTCGCCGTGGCGCTGGGCGTGGCCTATCTCCTCTTCGCGACGCCCGTCTACACGTCGATGACGCAGATCCTGCTCGACGAGGACCTGTCGCGCTATGCCGAGGAAAGCGAGCCCTCGCCGCAGAGCAGCCAGCAGGTCGACATGCGCATCGCCAGCGCCGCCGAGATCCTGAAATCCGGCCGGCTGGCGCTGCGCGTCGTCGACGACCTGAAGCTCGCCGACAACGAAACCGTCCTCAACCCGCCGCAATCGCCCGTCGCCGTCGTCAAGGGTTGGGTCAAGGCGCTGGCATCGTTCGGCTCGGCCGGGCCGGAGGCCTCCGCGGAGGCGCTTGCCAACGGCCGGCGCGAGAAGGCGGCGGCCATGCTGCAGAAATCGCTGGCGGTGGAACGCGTCTCGCGCAGCGCCGTGCTTGCCGTCTCCTTCCGCTCCACCGATCCCGAACTGGCCGCCGCCATTGCCCGGCGCTATGCGCAGGCCTTCTTCGAGGAGCAGCTCAGCGCCAACTTCACCGCGACGGAACAGGCCTCCACCTGGCTCCAGGAGCGGCTGACCGACATCCAGGCGCGCGCCCAGGAGGCCTCGCTGGAGGTCGAGCGCTACCGCGCCGAGAACGGCCTTACCACCTCCCGCGGCGAACTGATGTCGGAACAGCAGCTCGCCGACCTCAACAGCCAGCTCATCCTGGCGCAGGCCGATGCGGCAAGCGCCTCGGCCCGCTACGCCCAGTTCAAGGCGATCGTCGAGCAGGGGCCGGACAGGGCCGTCGCCAATGCGACCATTCCCGTGCAGCAGGCCGACGTCACCGCGCTGCAGGAACTGCGCGGCCGATACAATTCCATCCTCAAGCGCGCCGAGGACATCACCCGCAATTTCGGCGCCGACCATCCGCAGGCCGTCGCGCTCCAGGCCGAGAAGAAGGACCTCGCCGGCCAGATCTACCGCGAGCTCCAGCAGCTCACGGCAAGCTACCGCAACGAATACGACGTCGCCCGCTCGCGCGAGGTCTCGCTGCGGGAAAGCATCAAGAAGGTCGCCGGCAGCAATGCCGACGCGAACCGCTCCTCGGTGCGCCTCCAGGAGCTCGAGCAGAAGGCGACGGCGTTGAAGGCGCTGTCGGAATCCTATCTCGCCCGCTACGAGCAGGCCTCGCAGAAGCAGTCCTTCCCGATCCCCAAGGCGCGGGTGATCTCGGATGCCGGCGTGCCGGTCTCCCCGTCGAGCCCGGGCAAGACCATGGTGCTCGGCCTCTCGCTGGTGCTCGGCCTGATGGCCGGCGGGGCGCTCACCTTCGTGCAGGAGATGCGCGAGCGTGCCTTCCGGCTGGAGAACGACGTGCGCACCATCCTCGGCCTGAAGCCGCTCGGCTACCTGCCGCTCGTCGGCGGCGGCCGGAAGAAGCGCAAGCCCGCGATGATCGGCGCCAAGGCTGTGAAGGCCGAACCGCCAGCCGACGCCGAGGAGGAAGTCATTCCGCTCGAACGCATGACGCGCGTGGTTCTGGACGCGCCGCGCTCGGCCTTCACGGAGACGCTGCGCAATGCAAGGCTCACCGCCGACACGATGCTGCAAGGCCGCGAAAGCCGCGTGATCGGCGTCACCTCGGCGCTGCCCGGCGAGGGAAAATCCACGGTCGCGACCAATTTCGCGGCTCTCCTTGCCGTCAGCGGCAAGCGCACGCTGCTGATCGACGCCGACGTGCGCCGGCCCGGCCTCAGCACCATGATGAAGCCCACCCCGCAGGTCGGCCTCGTCGAGGTGCTGCGTGGCGAAGTCCCATGGGCGCAGGCGCTCAAGACCGACCGCCGCTCGCAGCTCGCCATCCTGCCGATCGCGCTGCGGCCGGGCGAGGCGCGTCGCTACGAGGCGAACGAGATGATGTCCTCGCCGGCGATGAAAAAGCTCATCGACGAGGCGCGCCGGACCTTCGACTATGTCGTGGTCGACCTGACGCCGCTCGGCCCCGTCATCGACGCCAAGGCCTTCGAGCCCTTGGCCGACGGGTTCCTCTTCGTCGTGGAATGGGGCAAGACCTCCGCCAACCTGGTGCGCGACCTGCTTGCCGCCGAGCACCGGATCGAGGGCAAGACCCTCGGCGTCATCCTCAACAAGACGGACATGGACGCCCTTGCCCGCTACAGCGACGCGGGCGCGGCGGAGAAATACCGCGACCTCTACGACCGCTACTATACGGACAGCCTGCAGGGCGCGCCGCGCTGATCGCGGCGCGGCGGCCGGGCCTCTATCGAAAATCACGGGGTAGATTTGGGTCGAGCCTTCGCCGCGGCCTTGTGCTATCAGCGGTTCCAATAGATCCGAGTTGTATGCCCCAATGAGCCCAAAGACCCGCGGTTATCTCTTCGCCTTCCTGGCCATCTGCATCTTTGCCGGCCAGGATGCGATCACCAAATATCTTGGCGACCGTTATCCCGCCCTTTTCATCACGATGATCCGGTTCTGGGCCTTCGCGCTCTTCGTCTGCGGCTTTGCCGCCTCCTCGCCGGGCGGCATCCGCGCGGCGGTCCGCACCCGCCGGCCCTGGCTGCAGGCCGCACGCGGGCTCCTGCTCGTCGCGGAAATCGTCCTCATCGTCTTTTCCTATGTGCATGCCGGCCTTGCCATGAGCCAGTCGGTGTTCCAGGCAACGCCGCTCATCGTCACGGTCCTGTCGATCCCGCTGCTCGGCGAGGCCGTCGGCTGGCGGCGCGGGACCGCCGTGCTGGTGGGCCTTGTCGGGGTCCTCGTCATCATCAACCCTGTCGGCCTCCACTTCGACCTCTCGCTGCTCCTGCCCCTCGGCGCCTCCCTCCTCTTCGCGCTCTACAGCATCGCCACGCGCAAGGTGGGCTCCGAAGATTCGGCCGTGACCAGCCTCTTCTACGCCGGCATCGTCGGCGCCGTGGCGATCTCGCTGATCGGCCCGTTCTACTGGACGGATGTCGAGCCGGCCGACTGGTTCGCGCTTGCCGCGCTCTGCGTCTGCGGCACGCTCAGCCACTACTACCTCATCCGGGCCTACGGGCTGCTGCAGGCGGCGGAGGTGCAGCCGGTCACCTATTTCCAGCTCGTGCTCAACGTGATCATCGCCGTCGCCTTCTTCGGCGAGGCGCTGTCGCTCCACATGGTCGTCGGCGCGCTGATCGTCGTCGGCGCCGGCCTCTTCACGATCTGGCGCGAGCACCAGCTCATCCGGCGGACGGCCGCCGGCAACTCGCCAGGCTGATCACGGCCGTTCAGGCCGACCGCTTCTCTTCCTGCCCTGCGGTGAACATCGGCCCGCCCTTGTGCGCGGGAAAGCCGTAGCCGTTGATCATCACCAGGTCGATATCGCCCGGCCGGGCGGCGATACCCTCGGCAAGCAGCGCTCTCCCCTCGTCGGCCATCGCTTCGAGGAGACGGTCCACGATCTCCTGCGCGGTGAACGGGCGGGGCGTGATGCCCTTTGCCGCCCGCGCCGCTTCGATCATCGCCGTCACGGCGGGATCGTCCGTCCGTTTCCCGTCCGGGTAGGCATACCAGCCGAGGCCCGTCTTGCGGCCGAGGCGGCCGGCCTCGCAGAGCCTGTCGGCGATCTCGACGTAGCGCTCGGCGGGATTGCGGCTCGCGGCCTGCCGCTTGCGGCGCGCCCAGGCGATCTCGAGGCCCGCCATGTCATTGACGGCGAAGATACCCATCGGAAAGCCGTAGGCTTCCAGGGCGGCGTCGACCTCGTGCGGCAGCGCGCCGTCCTCCAGCATGAATTCCGCCTGCCTGCGATAGGCCGAGAAGATGCGGTTGCCGATGAAGCCCTCGGTGACGCCGCAGACGATAGGGAGCTTGCCGAGGCGCTTGACGAAGGCGAGCGCGCTCGCCAGCACGCCGGGCGCCGTGGCGGCGCAATCGACGACCTCCACCAGCCGCATGACATTGGCCGGCGAGAAGAAATGGAGGCCCACCACGCGGGAGGGATGGGCCGTGGCGGCGGCGATCGCATCGGGATCAAGATAGCTGGTATTGGTCGCGAGAATGGCGTCCGGCGCGACGATGCCGTCGAGCCTGCGGAACAGGTCGGTCTTGACCGCAAGGTCGTCGAAGACGGCCTCGATGACGAGATCCGCCGTTGCAAGGTCGGCCGCCTCGGCGGTCGTTTCGAGCCGCGCGAAGCAGGCATCGCGGGCCTCGCCGGTCAGGCGGCGGGATTGCACGGCCTTGTCGAGAAGGCCGGCCATGCGGGCGCGCCCGTCCGCGGCGGCCTGCGGCGTCTGCTCCAGCGCGACGACGCGATAACCGCCGACGAGCGCCGAGACGGCGATGCCGGATCCCATCAACCCCGCGCCGACGACGCCCACGGTCTCGACCTGCCGCGGTGAAACCCCGTCGAGCTTGTCGATCTTGCCCGCGGCGCGCTCGGCGAAGAACACATGCCGCAGGGCCGCGGATTCGACGGAATCGCGCAGGCGCACGAAGGTCGCGCGCTCCTCCGCAAGCCCCTGTTCAAGGCCGAGTTGCCCTGCCGCCGCAACGAGCCGGATGGCCTCGGCGGGCGCCGCCTGCCCCCGGCTTTTTGCAACAACCTTCGCCTGCGCCGCGGCAAGGGCAGCGGAATCCGCAGCGGGAACGGCAAGTTCGCCCGTCCGGCGGAGCGGCCGTCCGGCCTGTTCGCGCACGGCGGCGATGGCCGCGGCAACCGGATCGGCGACGACGGCATCGGCAAGGCCGAGCGCGACGGCCTCATCCGCCCTGACCGCGCGCCCCGTGCCGATGAGCTCGGCGGCCGCGACCGTGCCGATCAGGCGCGGCAGGCGCTGGGTCCCGCCGGCGCCGGGAACGATGCCGAGCTTGACCTCCGGCAGGCCGAAGGACGCCTTCCCGCCGGCGATGCGGCCATGGCAGGCAAGCGCCACCTCGCAGCCGCCGCCGAGCGCGGCGCCGTTCACGGCGCAGACGACCGGCTTTCCGAAGGCTTCGATGCGGCCGACAAGCGCGGGAAGCTGCGGCTCGGCCGGCGGCTTGCCGAATTCCCGGATATCGGCTCCGCCGATGAAGGTGCGGCCCGCGCCGGAAAGGACGAGCCCCGTGACAGCCGGCTCCACTGCGGCGTGGTCCAGTGCCGCGGCAAGGCCGGAGCGGACATGGGCCGAGAGGGCGTTGACCGGCGGATTGTCGATGGCGACGACCAGCACGCCCTCCTGCAGGCGGGCCGTTACACTTTCCGAAAAACGCATCTCGTCCATCACGGCAGGCCTATTCGGGAACGACGGCGGTGGCCTGGATCTCGATCTTCGCGCGGTCCTCCACCAGCGCGACCACCTGCATCGCCGCCATGGCGGGATAATGCCTGCCGATGATCTCGCGGTAGGCCTCGCCGAGGCCGCGGAGGTTGGCGAGATATTCCTGCTTGTCGGTGAAATACCAGGTCATGCTGGTGATGTGCCGGGGCTCCGCGCCGCCCGCGGCAAGCACGGCGACGACGTTCTTCAGCGTCTGGCGCACCTGCCCGACGAAATCGTCGGTCTCGAATTCGGAGTTCCCGTTCCAGCCGATCTGGCCGCCGACGAAAAGCGTGCGGCCGGTCGCCGCCACGCCGTTGGCATAGCCGATGGGCTTTGCCCAGCCTTCAGGTTGCAGGATGGTGTGCATGGGCCGTCTCCAGATGATGAGTCAGCGCGGCGCGGATATCGTCCGGCCAGGCAAGCGAGGTATTGGTGTCGAGCGAGGTGGCGACGATGCGGTGTCGCGCCGTCCAGAGCACGGTGTCTCCCCTCGAAACCGTGTGCTCCAGGTCGAGCGAAGAGCGGCCGATGGCGCACACCGCAAGGGCGAAATCGAGCCGGTCACCCTGAAAGCCCGGGCTCCTGAAGGTGAGGTCGAGGCGCACCGTCGGCACGCTCATGCGCCGCACCTCGTTCATCGCCCGCCAGGGCAAGCCGAGCGAGGTGAAGAAATCCTCCAGCACCCCGACGAGGATATCGAGATAGGACGGGAAATAGGCGATCCCCGAAGGGTCGCAATCGCCGAACCGCAGCGGCTTGCTGGTCGTGAACACGATGGCCCCCTATCCCGCTGCGCCCTTCATCAGCTCGCGGCCGATGATGAGCTTCTGGACTTCCGTCGCGCCCTCGTAGATGCGCAGCGCCCGGATCTCGCGATAAAGCCGTTCCGTGATCTCGCCGGATTGCACGCCCCTGCCGCCGAAGAGCTGGAGGGCCTGGTCGATGACCCATTGCGCGTTTTCCGTCGCGGTCATCTTGGCCATCGCGGCTTCGCGGGTCGTCGGAAGCTTCTGCACGTCGCGCCTCCAGGCGGTACGGCTGGTCAGGAGTGCGGCGGCGTCGATGGCCGTCGCCATCTCGCCGAGCGTGCCCTGCGCGGTCGGCAGGTCGGCGAGCGTCGCGCCGAACATCTTCCGGCGTTTCGCATGCGCAACCGCCTCGTCGAGCGCGCGGCGGGCAAAGCCGGTCGCGGCGGCGGCGACGGAGGGGCGGAAGATATCGAGCGTGCGCATGGCGATCTTGAACCCCTCCCCCGGATTACCGAGAAGCTGCGCGGCGGGAATGCGGCAATTCTCGAAGCGGATGCGGGCGAGCGGATGCGGCGCGATCGTCTCGATGCGCTCGGCGATGGTGAAGCCGGGCGTATCGGCGAAGACGACGAAGGCGGAGATGCCGCGCGTGCCGGGCGCCTCGCCGGTCCGCGCGAAGACCGTGTAGACGTCGGCGATGCCGCCGTTGGAAATCCAGGTCTTCTCGCCGTTAAGGACGAAGTCGTCCCCCTCGCGCCGGGCAGCGCAGGCCATGGCGGCGACGTCCGATCCGGCATCGGGCTCGGAAAGGGCGAAGGCGGAGATCCATTCGCCGCGCGCGACTTTGGGAAGAACCTTTTCCTTCAGCGCCTGCGAGCCGGAGAGGCTGATCGCACCCGTGCCGAGGCCCTGCATGGCGAAGGCGAAATCGGCAAGGCCATCGGCATAGGCGAGCGTTTCGCGCAGGAGGCAGAGCGCCCGGCTGTCGATCTCCTCGCTCGCCCCGCCGAAGGCCTTCGGCACGCAGTGGCGCAGAAGGCCGGCGGCTCCCAGCCTCGCGACCAGTTCCCGGCAGGCGGCATCGACATCGTGATGATCGATCGAACCGAGGCCGCCGCCGGCGACAAAGCCGTCGAGCTCGGCCGCAAGGGCGCGGTGGCCCTCGTCGAAGAACGGCCAGTCGAGATGATCGCGGGTCGGGGCCCTTGGCGGCATGGTCAGTTCCCCTCGAAAGCGGGCTTCGCCTTGGCGGCAAAGGCCTCGAAGGCGCGGCGGAAATCGCCGGTCGCCATGCAGATCGCCTGCGCCTGCGCTTCCGCCTCGATCAACTGGTCGATGCCCATCGCCCATTCCTGGTCGAGCATCTTCTTCGTCATGGCATGGGCGAACCAGGGACCGTCGGCGATGGTGCGGGCGAATGCCTGCGCCTCGGCAAGCAGGGCCTCGCGCGGATGGAGGGCATTGTAGAAGCCCCAGGCGTGGCCTTCCGCAGCGGTCATGACCCGGCCGGTGAAAAGAAGCTCGGCGGCGCGGCCCTGCCCGATGATGCGGGGAAGGATGCCGCAGGCCCCCATGTCGGCGCCGGCAAGGCCGACGCGGGTGAAGAGGAACGCCGTCTTCGCCTCGGGCGTCGCCACGCGGAAATCCGCGGCCATCGCCAGGATCGCCCCCGCGCCGGCGCAGATGCCGTCGACGGCGGCGATGACCGGCTGGGGGCAGGCCCGTATCTGGCGCACGAGATCGCCCGTCATGCGGGTGAAGGCCAGGAGATCCGGCATCGCCATCCGCGTCAGCGGCTCGATGATCTCGAACACGTCCCCGCCCGAGGAGAAATTGCCGGCGGCACCCGTCAGCACCACGGCGCGGACGTCGGCGGCATTTGCGAGCAAGCGGAAGAGATCGCCGAGCTCCTCGTAGCTCTCGAAGGTCAGCGGGTTCTTCTTGTCGGGGCGGTTGAGCGTGATCGTGGCGACCCGGCCGTCGCCGTCCGTCTCGAACTGGAAGTGCCGTGCCTTGTGATCCTTGAAGGAGCGCTTCTTCGCCGCGATGGGATTGGTCATGTCGTCCTCCCTCAGAGAATTTCGCCGCCGGCGACCGCGATGGCCTGGCCGGTGATCGCGCCCGCCCCTTGCGAGACGAGCCAGGACACGGCATCGGCCACCTCGCCGGGCGTCACCAGCCGGCCCTGCGGATTGGAGCGCGCGAGGCTGGCGCGCGCCTCCTCGCGCGAGCGGCCGGTCTTCCGGCTGATCGTCTCGAGCGCGCCGTCGATGAGCGGCGTATCGGTGAAGCCCGGGCAGACGGCGTTGACGGTGACGTCCGTGCGCGCCAGCTCCAGCGCCAGCGCCCGCGTCAGGCCGATGACGCCGTGCTTGGAGGCGCAATAGGCCGAGACGTAAGGATAGCCGGTAAGGCCGGCGGTGCTGGCGACGTTGACGATGCGGCCGTTTCCGGCCCGGCGCACGGAGGCGAGCGCGGCCTGCGTCACAAGATAGACGCCCGTGAGGTTGATCGAGAGGATGCGCTGCCAGAGCGCAAGGTCCGTCTTCTCGAACGGCGCGGACGGCGCCTCGCCGGCGCAGTTGACGAGGACGGCGATCTCGCCTGCCGCCTCGATGGCGGCGGCGACGCCGCGCTCGACGGCTTCGGCGTCGGTCACATCGAAGCCGTCATGGACGAAGGCCTTTCCGCCGGATGCATGGATTTCGTCACGCACCGCCTCAAGGGGCGCCGCACGCCGGCCGGCAAGGCTCACGGCATGGCCGCTTCCGGCGAGCGCCAGCGCGATCGCCTTTCCGATGCCGCTTCCGGCGCCCGTGACGAAGGCGTGGCGCCTGCTCATCACTTGCCCGCCGTGGTCGCCGCGCGGGCGAGGTTGTTCACATATTGCGCGCGGGCGGAAAGATATTGCTTCGGCCAATGCTGCTCCTCGTAGCCGATCTTGGCCGCCTCGTGCATGACGAAGGACGGGTCGGCGAGATGCGGGCGGGCGATGGCGCAAAGATCGGCGCGGCCGGCGGCGATGATGGAATTGGCGTGGTCGGCCTCCGAAATCGCCCCGACGGCGATGGTCGGAACCTGGATCTCGTTGCGGATCTTGTCGGAGAACGGCGTCTGGAACAGGCGGCCGTAGACCGGCTTGTCGTCCGTCACCACCTGGCCGGAAGAGCAGTCGATCATGTCCGCGCCGGCCTCCTTGAACAGGCCGGCGAAGATGGCCGCATCCTCCGGCGTGTTGCCGCCTTCGTGCCAGTCATTTGTCGACAGGCGCACGGAGATCGGCCGGTCCTCGGGCCAGGCCTTGCGGATGGCGCGGAACACTTCGAGCGGGAACCGGGCGCGGGCGGCATGGTCGCCGCCGTAGTCGTCGGTGCGACGATTGGTGAGCGGCGAAAGGAAGCTCGACAGCAGGTAGCCGTGCGCGGCATGGAGTTCGAGGATATCGAAGCCGATGTCGCGCGCCCGTTCGGTCGCGGCCACGAAATCCGCAACGACCCGGTCCATGTCCGCCCGCGTCATCTCGCGCGGCACCTGCGAATGCGCCAGATACGGCAGGGCCGAAGCCGAGATCAGCGGCCAGCCGCCTTCGGAAAGCGGCTGGTCGATGCCTTCCCAGGCAAGCTTCGTGGCGCCCTTGCGCCCGGCATGGCCGAGCTGGACGCCGATCTTGGCCGGCGTTTCGCGATGCACGAAATCGACCATCCGGCTGAAGGCCGCCTGCTGCTCGTCGTTCCACAGGCCGAGGCACCCGGGCGTGATGCGGGCATCGGGCGAAACGCAGGTCATCTCCGGGAAGACGAGCGCCGCCCCGCCCATGGCGCGCGCGCCGATATGCACGAGATGGAAATCGTTCGGAACGCCGTCCGTCGCCGAATACATGGCCATGGGCGAGACCACGATGCGGTTGCGGAGCGTCAGGCCGCGGATGGTGAACGGCGTGAACATCGGCGGGGGAACCGTCCCGTTCGCCGACGGCTCCAGGCCCGCCCGCCCGGCGAACCAGCGCTCGAAGCCTTCGAGCCAGTCCTTGTCGCGCAGGCGAAGGTTCTCGTGGCTGATGCGCTGCGAGCGCGTCAGCATGGAGTACATGAACTGCTCGGGCTCCAGCGTATCGGCATAGCGCGTGCCGACCACCTCGAACCATTCCATGGCGTTGCGCGCGGCGTTCTGGATGCGGGCGACGTCGACGCGGCGCACCTCCTCGTAAGCGGCGAGCACGGCCGGGATGCTGGCCGTGTCGTGGCCGAGGGTATCGAACTGCCGGGTGAGCTCGATCGCGTCGTCGATGGCGAGCTTGGTGCCCGAGCCGATGGCGAAATGGGCGGTGTGGGCGCTGTCGCCCATCAGCACGACATGGCTGTTGCCGTTGAAATGGCTCCATTTCTCGCAGATCAGCCGGCCGAAGTTCAGCCAGGCCGAGCCGCGCAGGTGCCGCGCATTGGTCATCAGGCCATGGCCGTCGAGCGTTTCGGCGAAGAGCTTTTCGCAGAACTCGATGGACTGCTGCTGGTCCATTCTGTCGAGGCCGTGGGCCTTGTAGACCTCGTCCGTCGTCTCGACGATGAAGGTCGAGGTCGTCTCGTCGAAACGGTAGATATGCGCCTGGAACCAGCCGTGCTCGGTGCGCTGGAAATCGAAGGTGAAGGCGTCGAAGCGCTTGTTCGTGCCGAGCCAGATATAGCGGTTCGGGCGCATCGCCATGTCGGGCCGGAAGACGTCGGCATATCTGTTGCGGATGCGGGAATTGACGCCGTCGGCGGCGATGACGAGGTCCGCGTCGGGAAATTCCGTATCGCTCTCCACGTCGCGCTCGAAGAGGAGCTCGACGCCGAGCTCCAGGCAGCGGTCCTGCAGGATGTTGAGCATCTTCTTGCGGCCGATGCCGACGAAGCCGTGGCCGGTGGTGCGGATCCTGCGGCCCTTGAAGACGAGCTCGATATCGTCCCAATGATTGAAGGCGACCTCGATCGCCTCGGCCGTTTCCGGATCCCACTGGCGCATCGACTGCATGGTGGCGTCGGAGAAGACGACGCCCCAGCCGAAAGTATCAAAGGGCCGGTTGCGCTCGACGACGGTGACATGATGGGCGGGATGCTGGCGCTTCATCAGCAGCGCGAAATAGAGACCGGCCGGTCCACCACCGATGCAAACGATCCGCATGTCGTTCTCCTCCCGCGCCGATGCCGTTTCCGCATTCCGGACTGCGAAAGGCAGGGTGGACTCGTTCCGAAGAAATTTCAAGCTTAAAATTGTTTGGCGGAACGCCGCGGAGAAAAGGCCGGTCAGGCACCGCGCGCAAGCGACGCGATGATGGAGCGCTTGAGCCTGGCGAGCTCGTCCATCAGCACGCTGCCGTCGTCCGGCGCGAGGCCGGCGAAGAGGTCGGAGATCCAGTCCGCGTGGCGTGCCGCCATCTTCTCGAATTCGGCGCGGCCGAAGGGCGTGAGCGCGATGATCTGCACGCGCCGGTCCGTCGGCAGGGTCGAGCGGCTCAGATGCCCGCTCTCGGTCAGCCGTTCCACCAGGACCGTGATATTGCCGGGCGAGACCATCATGCGCTTGGAGACTTCGCCGAGCACCATGCCGTCGGGCGCGCGTTCGAGCTGCGCCATCAGGTCGAAGCGCGGCAGGGTGGAATCGAACTCCTCGCGCAGCCGGCGGCGCACCTCGCTTTCGACCAGCGTCGAGCAGGTCAGCAGGCGCAGCCACAGCCGAAGCTCGGCGCGATGGTCGTGCGGCGCCTCGAGAGCCTTGGTTTCGCCATCCACCCAGTCCGGCGCGATGTCGAACGTGTCGTCACCCGTCATTGCAAACGCCCGCTTTCTATCCCGTCGCCTTGCCTTTTAGAGATGTTTCCCGCTCTTGGACAGGGCGGACGTCATGCAAGGGCGCGGCCGCCGTCCTCGGACTGCGAAAAGACGTGGATCGTAAAGCCGATATGGTCGGTCATCAGCGCCCTTGCCCGGTCGATGTCGCGGTCGAGCGCCGCTTCCATCAGCGCCGTGTGATGCTCGATCGCCATGGCGTCCTCGAGCGCGGCGACGGCCTCCCGGTATCCCTCGCTCATGCCTTCCGCAGCCCGCAGCGTCGGGGCAAGGCTGAGGAAGCGGTGGTGGCGGCGCAACTGGTCGGAAATCGTCGACTGGAAGCGCGAGAGCCAGTTCGACCGCGCCGCGCCGATCAGCGCCGCATGGAAGGCCGCGTGCCGCTCGTCCCATTCGTCGATCTCGCTTTCCGAGACGTTGTCGATGGAAAGCCTGCAGCGCGAAAGCCGGTAATGCGCGGTGACGACGGCGGATTCCCATTCGCTGCCGCCGTTCCCGATGGATTCGAGAAGAAGGGGAAGCTCGACGACCATGCGCGTGCGGGTGAGGTCTTCCAGTTCGGCGCGGGAGACGGGCGCGACGGCGAAGCCGCGATTGCTGACGGCGGTGACGAGCCCCTCGGCCTCCAGCCGCGACAGCGCCTCCCGCAGCGGCGTCCAGCCGATCTCGTAACGGTCGCGCAGCGCGCCGAGCTTCATCGGCGCACCGGGCCTCAGGCGCGTTGCGAGGATATCCCGCCGCAAGAGCCGATAGGCCGATTCCGTCTTGGTCGATTGCACCTGATCCTGCATCGGGCTCCCTTAGCGCCTGATTCCGGCTGGCGCAAATATATATAGTTCCGGCCTCTCGATCAAAATATATATATTATTTGACAAGCCACCCCGCCCCCGCCATCATTCCCCGCAAGCCGCTGAGGGAACGGCGGCCGCTTGTCATATCTGGGAGGGTTACATGAGCAGGCTTGCAAAGACATGGCTTTCGGGATTGTTCGTCGCCGGGGCGCTCGCCTTGGGCGCGGGCACGGCGGCGGCCGAGCCGATCCGCATCGGCATCGCCAATTTCGGCGAGCATCCGCAGCTCGCCGCATCCATCGCCGGCTTCAAGAAGGCGATGGCGGAGAACGGCTTCGTCGAGGGAACCGACGTCGTCTATTCGGAGAGCCACACCAATTTCGACGCGTCGCTGGTGCCGCAGATGATCGCCAAACTGCAGGCCGAACAGCCGAAGCTGATCTACACGATCACCACGCCCGTCTCGCAGATCGCCAAGAAGGCGCTTGCCGGCTCCGGCATCCCGGTCGTCTTCTCGGCCGTCACCGATCCGGTCGCCGCCAAGCTGGTGCCGTCCTGGGAGGCCGGCGACGAGGGCATGACCGGCGCGACCGACCTTCAGGACGTCGCCGCCGTGATGGAATTCACCCACAAGCTGCTGCCGAATGCCAAGCGCTTCGGCGTGCCCTACAATCCGGGCGAGGCGAACGACACGGCGCTGCTCGACAAGATCAAGGAAGCAGCCCCCGCGGCCGGCTTCGAGGTCGTGGCCGTCGGCGTCGACAACGTCAACGACATCCAGCAGCGCATCGCCTCCTTCGCCGGCAAGGCCGACGTGATCTATACGCCGGCCTCCAACCTGCTGCAGCCGGCGATCGCCGCCGTTTCCGCCGCCGCGCGCCAGGCGCAGATCCCGATCGTCAACTCCGACGACGGGGCCGTGCGCGACGGCGTCGTTCCGGCAAGCTTCGCCGTGAACTATGAGCAGGTCGGCCTTGCCGCCGGCAGGATCGCCGCGGAAATCCTCAAGGGCAAGGATCCCAAGACCATCGCCCCCTGGCGTCCGGCCTACGAGGACCACCGCGCGCTGATCTCCAGGAAGACGCTCGCCGCCTTCGGCGCCGAAGTACCGGCCTCGCTTGCCGATTGCGGCTGCCAGATCGACTGACGGACCTTCGGCCATGACGGGAACGGCGCTTGCCGCGCCGTTCCTCAAGAAAACAGGGGGAGCCAATGCTGGAAATCCGGTCGGCCCGCAAGGTGTTCTACAAGGGGCAGGCGGACGAGAAGATCGCCCTCGACGATCTCGACCTGCGGCTCGAAACAGGCGAGTTCGGCGTCGTCATCGGCTCGAACGGCGCGGGCAAGAGCAGCATGCTCAACGCCATTTCCGGGGCGCTCGTCCTCGATGCCGGCCGGATCGTCATCAACGGCGACGACGTGACGGCGATGCCCGTCCACAAGCGCGCCATGCGGCTGGCCCGCGTGTTCCAGGACCCGATGAAGGGCACGGCCGCCTCGATGACGGTCGCGGAGAACATGCTGCTCGCCGAGCTCCGGGCGAGCCGGCGGACGCTTCGCCGCGGCCTGAACCCGGCGCGGCTCGCCGCCTACCGGGAGCGCCTTTCGCTGCTCGGCCTCGGCCTCGAAAACCGCCTCGACACGCGCGTGGAGCTGCTTTCCGGCGGCCAGCGGCAATCGCTCTCGCTGATCATGGCGGTCGGCGGTTCGCCGGACCTGCTGCTGCTCGACGAGCACACGGCCGCGCTCGATCCGCGCACCGCCGACATCGTCATGCAGGCGACGGTCCGCGCCGTCGAGGCCCTGAAGCTGACGACGCTGATGGTGACGCACAACATGCAGCACGCCGTGGACTTCGGCCACCGGGTCGTCATGCTCGATGCCGGCCGCGTGCGCCTTCAAATCGCCGGCGATGAGAAGAAGGCGGTCACGGTCCCCGACCTGATCGGCCATTTCTCCGTCAAGACCGACCGCATGTTCCTGGCGAGCTGAGATCATGGATTTCCTGCAAGACACCCTCGCGAGTTTCGTCTCGCTCGTTCCCGTCACGCTGGCGCAGAGCCTCATCCTCGCCTTCGTCGTGCTCGGCATCATGATCCCCTTCCGCATGCTGAGCTTTCCGGACCTGACCAGCGAGGGCGCCTTCCCGCTCGGCGGCTGCGTCTGCGGCGTGCTGATGGCGGCCGGAATGCCGCCGGTTCCGGCGATCCTCGCCGCGCTCCTCGCCGGTTTCCTCGCCGGCTGCTGCACCGCCTTCATCCACCTGCGTTTCCGCATCCATACGCTGCTCGCCGGCATCCTGATGATGACGATGCTCTATTCGGTCAACCTGCGCATCATGGGCCGCTCGAACCTCTCGGTGTTCGGTTCGCCGACCGTCTTCGACCGGGTGCCGTTCCTGCAGCCAGGCTTCCCGGCGAGCAAGATCGTGATGGCGGGCGCCATCGGCCTCCTCGCCTTCCTCCTGCTCCTGCATTTCTTCCGCACGGAGAAGGGCACGGCCGTGCGCGCCGTCGGCGCCAACCCCGAAATGGCCGAGGCGCAGGGCATCAATGTCTGGCTCGCCACCATCGGCGGGGTCGGGCTTGCTGGCGCGTTCTCGGCGGTGAGCGGCGCGCTGATGGTGCAGTCGCAGGGCTTCGCCGACGTCAATATGGGCCTCGGCATCCTGATCAACGGGCTTGCGGCGCTGATGATCGGCGAGGCGATCGTCGGCAAGCAGAGCGTGCTGCGCCAGCTCGCCGCCCCCTTCGTCGGCGCGGTCGTCTATTACCAGCTCGTCTCCTTCTGCCTTGCCGCCGGCATGCCGCCGCCGGACCTCAAGCTGGCGACGGGCCTCTTCGTGCTCGCCATGCTGGCCCTGCCGAGCCTCAAGCGCAGCCGCGGGCCGGCGCCCGCCCGCGAGACCTTCCGTGAATAGCCAAGGACTGCCCTCATGACCGCACTTCCCGATCTTGCCGCAATCGAGGCCATGGACGCCGCCGACGGCCTGCGCGCCATGCGCAAGCGCTTCATCCTGCCGGAAGGGCTCGTCTATCTCGACGGCAATTCCCTCGGCGTCGCATCGAAAGCCGCCTTCACGGAATTGCAGGCGGCCGCCGCCGAGGAATGGGGGCAGGACCTCATCCGAAGCTGGAACACGGCCGGCTGGTTCGACATGCCGCTCACGCTCGGCGACCGGGTCGGGCGCCTCGTCGGGGCGGCCGCCGGCCAGACGGTTGTCTGCGACACGACGTCGATCAACATCTACAAGGCCCTGCACGCGGCAATGGCGCTGCTGCCGGACCGCACGATCATCGTCGCCGAGGCCGGCAGCTTCCCGACGGACATCTACATGGCCGAGGGCGTCGTCTCGACGCGTCCGGGCGCATCGCTCCGCCTCGAAGGCGTCGACGCTCCGGAGATCGAGGACCTGATCGACGGCGATGTCGCCGTGGTCCTCGTCAACCACGTCAACTACAAGTCCGGCGAGCTGCGCGACATGGCGGCGCTGACGCAGAAGGCCCACGAACACGGCGCGCTCGTCATCTGGGACCTCTGCCACACGGCCGGCGCCCTGCCGGTCGATCTCGACGAGGCGAAGGCCGACTTCGCCGTCGGCTGCACCTACAAGTATCTCAACGGCGGCCCCGGCGCGCCCGCTTTCGTCTATGCCGCGGCCCGCCACCATGGGGCCATCAGCCAGCCGCTCAGCGGCTGGTGGGGCCACGCCCGGCCCTTCGCCTTCGAAAAGCACTATGCGGCCGGGGAAGGCATCCGCCGCTTCCTCTGCGGCACGCAGCCGATCCTCTCGCTTCGCGCGCTCAAGGGCGCGCTCGACATCTGGGACGAGGTCGACATGGCGGCGCTGCGGGAAAAGAGTCTCGGCCTCACCGACCTCTTCATCGCGCTCGTCGAGGAAAAATGCGCCGCCTACGGTCTCGAACTCGAAAGCCCGCGCGAGCGGGAAAAGCGCGGCAGCCAGGTCTCGTTCCGCCATCCGCACGCCTACGAGATCATGCAGGCGCTGATCGCCCGCGGCGTCATCGGCGACTTCCGCGCCCCCTCGACCATGCGCTTCGGCTTCACGCCGCTCTACCTGCGCTATGCCGATGTGTGGCGGGCGGTCGAAATCCTGGAGGAGATCCTGCGCACCGGCGCGTGGCAGGATGCGCGCTTCGCCGTCCGGTCCGCCGTGACCTGAGCGGCAGTCAGACGCCGAGATAACGGTCCTGGAGCTCCGGCGTCAGCGCCGCCGGCGCGCCCTCGAAGACCGTCCTGCCCTTTTCCAGCACGAAGCAGCGATCTGCCACCGGCAGGAGTTCGGCGAGCGTCTTGTCGACGACGAGGATCGACTGTCCCGCCGCCTTCAGCTTGCGGATCGCCGACCAGATATCCTGCCGGATGACCGGGGCAAGCCCCTCCGTCGCCTCGTCGAGGACGACGAGGCGCGGATTGGTCATCAGCGCCCGGCCGATGGCGAGCATCTGCTGCTCGCCGCCCGAGAGCGTCCTTGCATATTGATCGCGCCGCTCGCCGAGACGGGGAAAGAGGTCCACGACCTTCTCGAAGGTCCACGCGCTGCCGCGTGCGGTGGCAAGGAGGTTCTCCATCACCGTCAAGTTGGGAAAGCAGCGCCTTCCCTCCGGCACGAGGCCGAGGCCGAGCCGCGCGATCCGGTGCGGCCGCATGCCGAAGATCGCCGTGCCGCAGAAATTGATCGCACCGGCGCGCGGGCGCACGAGGCCGATGATCGAGCTGATCGTCGTCGTCTTGCCCATGCCGTTGCGCCCCATCAGCGCGACGACCTCTCCTTCCCCGATATCGAGATCGACGCCGAAGAGCGCCTGCGAGGCGCCGTAGAAGGTTTCAAGGCCCCTGACTTCGAGAAGGGTCACGCGGCTTCTCCGAGATAGGCGCGGCGGACCTCCGGGTCGCTGCGGATTTCATCGACCGTCCCCGTCGCGACGATGCGGCCGTAGACGAGCACCGAGACCCGGTCCGCCAGCGCGAAGACCGCGTCCATGTCGTGCTCCACCAGAAGCATCGGCGCTTCGTGGCGAAGCCCGTCGAGGAACCGGGTCAGCTGCTTGGAGCCTTCCGGCCCCATGCCCGCCATCGGCTCGTCGAAGAGGAAGGCCTTCGGCGAAAGGGCAAGCGCGATGGCGATTTCGAGCTGCCGGCGCTCGCCGTGGGAGAGCTCGGCCGCCGGCACATGGGCGCGGGCGGCAAGGCCGACGCGCTCCAGCATGGCCATTGCCGGCTCGATGAGGCTTTTGTCGCCCGCCACCTGCCGAAAGAAGCGGAAGCTGCTGCCCCCCTTCGCCTGCACGGCCAGCATGACGTTGCGCAGCGCCGAGAATTCCTGGGCGAGCGATGAGATCTGGAAGCTGCGGGCAAGGCCGAGCTGCGCGCGCGCCGCCATGTCGAGCCCGCCGATATCCCGGCCGAGGAAGCGGATCGTGCCGCTGTCGGCACGGAGCGTGCCGGCGATCTGGTGGATGAGCGTGCTCTTGCCGGCGCCGTTCGGGCCGATCAGCGCGTGGATCTGGCCGGGCTTGAGGTCGAGGCTGACCCCGTCCGTCGCCTTCAGCGCATTGAAGGACTTGCGCAGGTCCCGGATTTCGAGAACGGGCTCAGACATGGCGCGCCTTTCCCGAAAGAAGCCCCAGCAGGCCGCCGCGCGCGAAGAGCACGATGGCGAGCAGGATGAGGCCGAGGAAGAACTGCCAGCGCTCGGTGATGCCGCCGAGCACGTATTCGAGGCAGACGAAGATCATCGCGCCGGCGACCGGCCCGAAGAGCCGCCCCTTGCCGCCGAGGATGATGAGGACGATGAGTTCGCCCGACATGTGCCAGGAGAGCATGGACGGGCCGACGAAGCGGTTGAGATCGGCATAGAGCGCGCCGGCAAGCCCGGTGATCATCGCCGACAGCGTGAAGGCGGCAAGCCGGATTTTGAAGGGCGGGATGCCGACGGCGGCAAGGCGCGTGCCGTTCTGCCGCGCCGCCTGCAGCGCGCTGCCGAAGCGCGAGCCCTCGACGAGGCGGAAGAGGAGGAGCGTCGCCATCAGCACGGCAAGGCAGACGAGGAAATAGGGCAGCGGCTTCGCCGTGTTGACGCCGGGAAAGGTGTTGCGCACGTAGATCGACAGGCCGTCCTCGCCGCCGTAGGCCGGCCAGGAGATCGCGAAATAGTAGATCATCTGCGCGAAGGCGAGCGTGATCATGATGAAGTAGACGCCGGTGGTTCGCAGGCTGATCGCGCCGATCGGCAGGGCGACGAGGCCGGCAACCGCGACGGCCACGAGCCAGATCAGCGGCATGAAGGTCGTGCCCGGAATGCCGGCGAAGAGCGGCTCGGCGTTAAACGCATGGGTCGCCAGGATGCCCGCGACATAGCCGCCGAGACCGAAGAAGGCGGCATGGCCGAAGGAGAGCAGCCCGCCGAGACCGAGCGCCAGGTTGAGGCCGGCAGCGGCGAGTGCCAGCACGACGACCCGGGTGGCGAGCGTCACGTAGAAGGGCTCGCCCATGCCGGACGCGATCAGCGGCACGCCGATGAGCAGGAGAGCGAGCAGAAGGTTGACGGCGGATTCACGGTTCATCGGCCCCTCACGTCTCGGCCGCGAACAGGCCGCTCGGCCGGAAGGCGAGGATGAGGGCCATGACGACGTAGATCAGCATGGAGGCGAGCGCCGCGCCGATGGTGGTGGCCTGCGCGGCGGGCATGGTGAGCGCCAGAAGCGAGGGCAGCAGGAAGCGGCCCATCGTATCGACGACCCCGACGATGACGGCACCGACGAGCGCGCCCTTGATGGAGCCGATGCCGCCGATGACGATGACGACGAAGGCGAGGATGAGCACGGGCTCGCCCATGCCGACCTGCACGGACTGGAGCGCGCCGACGAGCGCGCCGGCAAGGCCGGCAAGCGCCGCGCCGAGCGCGAAGACGACCGTATAGAGCGTGCTGATATCGACGCCGAGGGCAGCGATCATCTCGCGGTCGGACTCGCCGGCGCGGATGCGCATGCCGAGGCGCGTCTTCGAGATGAGGAGATAGAGGCCGATGGCGACGAGGAAGCCGACGGCGATGATCGCGAGGCGATAGAGCTGGTACTGCCCGCCGCCCGGCAGCGGCACCGCGCCCTGCAATTGCCTGGGGATGTCGAGATAGAGCGGGAACGAGCCGAAGAGCCAACGCGCGCCCTCCGACAGGATCAGGATGAGGGCGAAGGTGGCGAGAACCTGGTCGAGATGGTCGCGGTCGTAGAGCCGGCGGATGACGGCGACCTCGATGAGCGCGCCGACGCCGGCGGCCGCCGCAAGGCTGGCGACAAGGCCGAGCCAGAAGGAGCCGGTCGCCGCCGCAATCGTCGCGCAGGCGAAGGCGCCGACCATGTAGAGTGAGCCGTGGGCGAGATTGATGAGGCCCATGACGCCGAAGATCAGCGTCAGGCCGGCGGCCATCAGAAACAGCATCACGCCGAGCTGCAGCCCGTTGAGCAATTGTTCGATCAGGAGTGCGGTGAACACGGCGTCGATCCAAACTTCGGGTCGGGAGCGCCCGGGCACCGGCGGAAGGCCGGATGCCCGGGCGGTCGGACGTCAGCGGTTCCTAGAGGCCGCACTGTTCGGCATAGGCGTCCTTATGCTTTTCGAAGGCGGTCGCGATGATCTTGTTGGTCAGCACGTCGCCGTCCTTCACCACCTCGCGCACGTAGATGTTCTGGATCGGATGCTGGTTGTTGTTGAAGGCGAAGTCGCCGCGCACGGACTTGAAGTCCGCGGCCTTCAGCGCCGCGCGGAAGGCGTCCTTGTCCTTGACGCTGGCTTTCGACAGCGCCGAGAGGATGAGGTTCGCCGTATCCCAGCTCTGCGCCGCATAGATCGACGGCAGGCGGTCATATTCGGCCTTGAAGCTTTCGACGAAGGCCTTGCTCGCCTCGTTGTCGAGGTCGGGCGACCAGCTCGCGGAGTTCTTCACGCCGAGCGCCGCATCGCCCACGGCCGGCAGCACGTCCTGGTCGAAGGAGAAGCTCGGCCCCATGACCGGAATGCCGACGCCGGACTGTGCATACTGCTTCATGAAGGCGATGCCCATGCCGCCGGGCAGGAAGAAGTAGACGGAATCGGCGCCCGAGGCGCGAATCTGCGCGATCTCGGCCGCATAGTCCGTCTGGCCGACCTGGGTATAGACCTCGCCGGAAAGCGTGCCCTTGTAGTAGCGCTTGAAGCCGGTCAGCGCGTCCTTGCCGGCCGGATAGTTGGGCGCCAGGATGAAGGTGTTCTTGTAGTCCTTGTTGGCGTATTCGCCCATCGCCTCGTGGAAGTTGTCGTTCTGGTAGGCGACGTTGAAATAGTTGGCGTTGCAGTTCGCGCCGGCAAGCGCCGACGGGCCGGCATTCGGCGACAGGTAGATGATGTCCTGCGCCACCGCATTCGGCACGACGGCCATGGCGAGGTTCGACCAGATGATGCCCGTCATGAGGTCGACCTTGTCGCCCTGGATCATCTTCTCGGCGATCTGCACCGCCAGTTCCGGCTTCTGGGCGTCGTCCTCCACGACGAGCTCGATATCCTTGTTGCCCGACTGCTTGATGGCGAGCTGGAAGGCATCGCGCATGTCGATGCCGAGGCCCGCGCCGCCGCCCGAAAGCGTGGTGATGACGCCGATCTTCACCGGCTCGGCATGGGCAAGGCCGGACGTTGCCAGCGAAAGGCCGAAGAGGCTTGCCGTCAGAATGCGCTTCATGCTGTTCTCCTCATTATGGTTCGATTATTATTGTGTTCTATCAAAGGTCTGTACGTACATGCCATAACTCGGGGAAGAGTTCTACTTCGAGCATCTTCTTCAGGTAGGATGCGCCGGAGGTTCCGCCCGTGCCCCGCTTGAAGCCGATGATGCGCTCGACGGTCGTGACGTGGTTGAAGCGCCAGCGGCGGAAATAATCCTCGAAATCGACCAGCTTCTCGGCAAGCTCGTAGAGCATCCAGTAGCGCCTCGGATCGCGGTAGACGGCCTGCCAGGCCGCAAGGACCTTCTCGTTCTCCGCGCGCGTCTCGCGCCAGTCGCTCCGCTCCTCCTCCCCGCCGACGTCGAAGCCGTTGCGCGCGAGGAGCCGGATCGCCTCGTCGTAGAGCGAGGGCGCGGCAAGGATCGCCTCCAGCTTCTCAAGGATGTCCGGCCGATGGGCGTGCGGGCGCAGCATGGCGAGGTTGCGATTGCCGGCCAGGAACTCGATCGCCCGGTATTGCCAGGACTGGAATCCGGAGGACTGGCCGAGCGACTGGCGGAATTCGGTATATTCGCTCGGCGTCATCGTGCGCAGCACGTCCCAGGCGTTGTTGAGCTGCTCGAAGATGCGGGCGACGCGCGTCAGCATCTTGAAGGCGGGCTCCAGCCTGTCCTCGCGGATCGAGCGCACCGCCGAGCCGATCTCGTGCAGGGCGAGCTTCATCCAGAGCTCGGAGGTCTGGTGCTGGATGATGAAGAGCATCTCGTCATGCGCGGACGAAAGCGGCTCCTGCGCGGTCAGCACCTTTTCCAGCATGAGATAGTCGCTATAGGACATGCGCCCTTCGAACGACATCTGCGCGCCTTCGCCGGAAGGATCGTAGGGCTTGCCCATCTCAGTTCCCCCGCAGGCGGAACCGCTGGATCTTGCCCGTCGCCGTCTTCGGCAGGGCCTCCAGGAATTTCACCGAGCGCGGATATTTGTAGGGGGCGATCATCGCCTTCACATGGTCCTGCAGGCGCTTGACCGTCAGCTCGTCCGCCGCGATGCCGGCGACGAGCACGACATGGGCCTCGACGACCTGGCCGCGCTCGTTGTCCGGCGCGCCGATAACGGCGCATTCCAGCACATCCGGATGGGCGATCAGGGCCGCTTCCACCTCCGGGCCGGCGATGTTGTAGCCGGAGCTGATGATCATGTCGTCCGAGCGGGCGGCGAAATGGAAGAAGCCGTCCTCGTCCTCGTAGAAGGCGTCGCCCGTCAGGTTCCAGCCGTCGCGGACATAGGCCTTCTGGCGGTCGTCGGCCATGTAGCGGCAGCCGGTCGGCCCGCGCACGGCGAGCTTGCCGATCGTGCCGCGCGGCACCTCGCGCATGTCCTCGTCGACGATGCGCGCCTCGTAGCCGCCGACCGGCTTTCCTGTCGAGGCGGCCTTGCGGTCCGCGAAGCGGTTGGAAATGAAGATGTGCAGCATCTCGGTCGCGCCGATGCCGTCGAGGATCGGCTTGCCGGTCTTCTCGCTCCATTCCTCGAAGACGGGGCCGGGCAGCGTCTCGCCTGCGGAGATCGCAACGCGCAGCGAGGAAAGGTCGGCGCCCGCATCCATCGCCTTCAGCATGGCGCGATAGGCGGTCGGCGCGGTGAACGAGATCGTCGCCTTGTAGGTCTCGATGATCTCCACCATCAGCGCCGGCGTCGCCTGTTCGAGGAGCGTCGCGGCCGCGCCGAAGCGCAGGGGGAAGATGGCAAGGCCGCCGAGGCCGAAGGTGAAGGCGAGCGGCGGAGAGCCGACGAAGATGTCCTCCGGCGTCACGCCGAGAACCTCCTTCGCATAGCCGTCGGCAATCGCCATGAGGTCGCGGTGGAAATGCATGGTCGCCTTCGGCACGCCGGTCGTGCCCGAGGTGAAGCCGAGGAGCGCCACGTCGTCCCGCCCCGTCCGCACGGCCTCGAAGGTGACGGACTTGTCGAGCGCGACCCGGTCGAGTTCGGCGTCGTGGTTGGCCGTGCCGTCGAAGCCGACGACCTGCCGGAGATGGCGGCTGTCCTTGGCGCAGGCGATCATCTCATCCATCAGGCGCGTATCGCAGAGCGCAAGGCCGATCTCCGCCTTGTCGACGATCTTGGCGAGTTCCCCGGCCCGCAGCATCGGCATTGTGTTGACGACGACCGCGCCCGCCTTGGTGGCGGCAAGCCAGCAGGCCACCATGGCCGGGTTGTTCGCCGAGCGGATGAGGATGCGGTTGCCGGGCCTGACGCCGTAATTCTCGACGAGCGCGTGCGCCAGCCGGTTCGTCCAGTCCGAGAGCTCCTTGTAGGTCCGCCGGCGCCCGTTGCCGATCAGCGCGGTGCGGTCGCCGAAACCGCGGGCGACCATCGCATCCGTCAGTTCGACGGCCGCGTTGAGGTGGTCGGGATAGTCGAACCCTTCGAGCAGGAAATCCGGCCATTCCTCGGGCGGGGGCAGGTTGTCGCGGGTGAACGTGTCGACATGTGCGGTCGGTCCAAGCATGTGGCGGCTATTCCCCTGTTCGTATCCTGCCTTCCGGAAAGGCCTGTTCAAAGCCGGCTGTTTTTCGGGTGATCGCGCGAGGACGGCCGGCCGGGCATGGCCGGACCGTGTCGTCGCGCGGGAAACGTCGTCGATGGTGATGGGCACAGCGAAGACCTCCACTTCCGCGCTGAACATGGGGCAGCATGGCACCTGTCAAAAATCATTTCAAGCCTAAAGTTTCTTCCGCGACGCCATTGCCTTTGGCCGCCGTCCGGGCGATTGCTATGGCGCTGGCCGCATCAAAGGGAGGATTGCAGCGATGCTGGAACACCGCGTTTCGGATTGGGACGACGCCTATGCCAACGGCGTGAACATCGCGCGCGGCGACCGCTGGCCGGCGGCCTGGGTGGGACCTGCCGAGACCTTCCGCAACGCGCTTTCCGCGGCGGGGCGCGCAAGGCTGGACCTTGCCTATGGCGGACGCCCGCGCAACCGCCTCGACCTTTTCCTTCCGGAAGGCGCGCCCAAGGGCCTCGTCGTCTTCGTGCATGGCGGCTTCTGGCTGCAGCTCGACAAGAGCGTCTGGTCGCATCTTGCGGCGGGCAGCGTGGCGCGCGGCTATGCCGTTGCCATGCCGTCCTATACGCTCTGCCCGGAGGTGCGCATCGCCGATATCGGCAAGGAGGTCGCGGCGGCCGTCACGGAAGCCGCAGGCCTGGTCGACGGCCCGCTGATGCTGACCGGCCATTCCGCCGGCGGCCATCTCGTCAGCCGCATGGTCACGGCGACGGCGCCGCTGGCGCCCGAGGTCCAACGGCGCATCCGCAACGTCGTTTCCATTTCAGGGCTGCACGACCTGCGCCCGCTGCTTCTCACCGCGATGAACGAGAGGCTTCGCCTCGACGAGGCGGAAGCGCTTGCGGAAAGCCCCGCCCTCCTCCGCCCGATGGCGAATGCCCGCATCACCTGCTGGGCCGGTGCGACGGAGCGCGCGGAATTCCTGCGCCAGAACGCCCTGCTCGCCAATATCTGGACCGGCCTTGGCGCAACCACCGCCGCCATCGTCGAGCCGAACAGGCACCACTTCGACATCCTCGACGGCCTGACGGATGCGAACCACCCGCTGACGCGGACGCTGCTGTCGGAGGCCTGATCGCCCGCTTCGCGTCACGCCGCCTGCTGCTGCTTGGCCCTTGCGACGATCTGCGTCGGGCTGACGAATTGCAGGGCGAGCACCAGCCAGAAGAGCGTCGTGACCATGTAGATCACCGCCATGGCGTCGATCGACTGGCCGGCGCGCACGCCGGAGGCGAAGACGGCATAGTAGAGCGAGACCACCAGCGTCTGGGTCGTCGGCCCGGCGACGAGGAAGGTCAGCTCGAACATGGCGATGGTGCGCACCAGCACGAGGAGCAGCGCGGCCAGCATGCCGGGCAGGAGCAGCGGCAGGAGGATGCGCAGGAAGAGGCTTCCGGTGCCGGCGCCGAAGACGCGGGCCGCCGCCTCGATGCGCGGGTCGATCTGCTCGATGAAAGGGATCATCACGAGGATGACGAAGGGCAGCGACGGCACGACGTTGATGAAGACCACGCCCCAGAACGAGCCGCCGAGGCCGACCTGGTAGAGCACGGTCGCAAGCGGGATGCCGTAGGTGAGCGGGGGGATGAGGAGCGGCAGCAGGAAGAGCAGGATGACCGCCCGCTTGCCCGGAAAATCCCGGCGCGCCAGCGCATAGGCGGTGACGACGCCGACGATGCCGGAGATCAGCACCACCGTGAAGACGATCTGGAAGGTGACGAGCACCACGTTGGAAAGCTGGAACTCGCGCCAGGCATCGAAATACCAGCGGGTCGTCCAGCCGGCGGGCAGCCATGTGCCGAGCCAGCGGGTCGCGAAGGAATTGACCAGCACCGCCGCGATGACGGCAAGGAGGTTGAGAACGAAGAGGCCGGCGAGCGCCCATACGGCAAAGCGCCACAGCTTCGAGCCTATGCCCTGGTCACGGATCATGGCGTGCCCTTTCCGATGAATGGTGTCCGAAGGATCATAGCGTGCATGGCCTTATCCCTTCGTGCCGCCGGCAGGGCCGCGGTAGAAGAAGGAGCGCAGGCCCAGGACGGCCACGACGATGACCAGCTCGACGACGCCCATGATGATGGCGATGGCCGTGCCCATCGAGTGGTCGTATTGCTCGAAGGCGGCCTGGTAGGCGGCAATCGAGATCACCCGCGTCGCCCCTGCCGGCGCGCCGAGCAGGACGGCGGAGGGGAAGACCGCGAAAGCCTGCACGAAGGAAAGGCAGAAGGTGACCGCAAGCCCCGGCACGAGAAGCGGCAGGAAGACGCGCATAAAGCGCTGGCGCGGCTTCGCGCCGAGCGTGGCGGCGGCCTGCTCGATGGCCGGGTCGATGCCGGTCACGTAGGAGAGCGTCAGCAGGAAGGCGAAGGGAAAGCCCGTGATCAGCAGCGAGGCGAAGACGCCCCAGTAATTGTTGGTGAGCTTCACCGGTGCATCGAGGATGCCGACGAGGATCAGCGTCCGGTTGAACCAGCCCTGCGGGCCGAGGAAGGTCAAAAGGCCGTCCGCGACGAAGACCGTGCCGAGCGTCACCGGCAGGACGAGGATCGTCGTCAGGAGGCGCTGCCGGCTCATCAGCCGCACGCGGAAGGCGATCGGCAGGGCAAGCGCGAGGTTGAGGATGGTGACGGGCAAGGCCAGCCAGAGCGTGGCGGCAATGGTGCCGTACTGGAAGCGATCGCTGAAGAAGCGCATATAGTTCGAATACCAGACACCGTCCTTCGGGGTCAGCGAATCGACGATGCCGTAGAGGAAGGGATAGACGAACAGTGCCACCATGACGGCGATGCCCGGCAGCACGAGCAGCGTCGTGCCGTCGATGCCGCGCGCGGCAAGGCGCGTGCCGAGCGACGGCCCGCTCATTGCGCCTCACCCCGGAAAACGAGCGCCCGGCCGGCGGTCGGCTGCAGCTTTGCCGCCGCCCCGCGGGGCAGGTGGCTGTCGGCGCGGAAGAACAGCTCCGACCCGTCGCCCGCATGGGCGAGGCCGAAGAAGGCGCGGCCGCGATATTCCATGTTCGACACGACGGCGGGAATGCCCTCCCCTTCGTCGACGGCGACGAGGTCCTCCGGCCGCACGGAGAGAACGGCGGCATCGCCCGGCTTCAGCGCGTCGCGGGCAATCCCGGCAAGGCGCGCGCCGGCGGTCTCGATGAGGACTTCCTCGCCCGATACCGAGACGACGCGGCCGGCAAGGCGCGTGCGGAAGCCCATGAAATCGGCGACCTCGGCGTGGGCCGGCCGCTGGTAGAGGTCTTCCGGCGTGCCGATCTGCATGATGCGGCCCTGGCTCATCACGACGATGCGGTCGGCGAGCGACAGGGCCTCGTCCTGGTCGTGGGTGACATAGATGGTCGTCGAGCCGATCTGGTCGTGGATGCCGCGGATTTCGGCGCGCATCTCCAGACGCAGCTTGGCGTCGAGGTTGGAAAGGGGTTCGTCCATCAGCACGACCGGCGGGCGGATGACGACGGCGCGGGCGATGGCCACGCGCTGCTGCTGGCCGCCGGAAAGCTGGCCGGGCAGCTTCTCGGCCTGCGAGCCGAGGCGCACGAGCGCCAGCGCCTCGTCGATGCGGCGGTCCGCCTCCGCGCCCTTGATGCCGCGCATGGCAAGGCCGAAGCCGACATTCTTGCGCACCGTCATATGCGGGAAGAGCGCGTAGCTCTGGAACACCATGCCGAAGCCGCGCTTTTCCGGCTCCAGCGTATCGATGCGCTGGTCGCCGAGGCGGATTTCCCCGCCGGTGAGCGCCAGAAGGCCCGCAAGGCAGTTGAGCGCGGTCGACTTGCCGCAGCCGGACGGGCCGAGAAGGGCGATGAACTCCCCGGGCTCGATGGAAAGATCGATCCCGTCGAGCGCATTGTAGGAGCCGAACGAACGGCGCAGGCCATTCAGCTCGAGCCGGGCGCGCTGCCGGGACGAAGGGACTGTCGTTGCGGTCTGGGCCTGCTGGCTCAAGAGCGCCTCCTGTTTGTACGGCACTGTCGACATTGCGGCGCCCGTGACCGGGGCGCCGCAAGAGCACATGTTGGCGTTCAGCCCTTGGCCGAACCGACCTGCTCGTCCCAGATGCGGAAGGCATCGACCATCCGGGCAGGTTCCAGCGGGATCTCCAGCGGATTGTTGGCGATCCAGTCCTCGTATTCCGGGCGGCCGAATTCGGCGATCACGTCCTGGCTTGCCTGCGGCGCCATGTCGAGCGTCACGTCCTTGACGGCGGGGCCCGGATAGAAATAGCCCTCGTCATAGGCGATGGCCTGCTGCTTGGGCTGCAGGATGAAGTTGATGACGTCGAGGAGGACATTCACCTTCTCGTCGGAAACGCCCTTCGGAATGACGGCATAATGCGCATCGGTGACCCAGTGGAAGCCGGCGAGCGTGCCGACCTTCGCCTCCGCCGGAACGATGCCGAGCGCGCGCGGGTTGATGTCCCAGCCGGTCGTCGAGACGATGATGTCGCGCGTGCCTTCGCCGAGTTCCTTCATGGTCTGGCCGGTGCCCGTGCCGTAATATTCGACATGCTTGCCGAGTTCCTTCAGGTATTCCCAGGTCTTGCTCCAGCCTTTGACCGGGTCGAGCGGATCGCTGTCGCCGAGGAGGTAGGGAAGGCCCATCAGGAAGGTGCGGCCGGGGCCGGAATTGGCCGGGCGCGCATAGATGAACTTGTTCGGATTGGCCTTCGCCCATTCCAGCAGCTCTTCGGCCGACTTCGGCGGCGTGGCGACGCGGTCGGGCATGTATTCGATCAGCGGGCCGGAAGGATAGTAGGTCACGACGACGCCGCGGTCCTTGGCGAGCGCCTGCATCTTGGAGGCCTGCGGGATGTAGATCGAGGCAAGATCGGGAAGCTCGCCCTTGTGGGCGGAAAGGTCGATCCACAGGTCCTGGTCGAGACCGGCGGAGAGCGCGTCGGTGCCGGTCAGCACGAGGTCGATATCGACATGGCCGGCGGCCTGCTGCGCCTGGATCTTGGCGGGAAGCTCGGGAGCCGGCGCCTTGGTGAAGGCGAAGCTCGAAACCCATTCGGGCTTGGCCGCCGCATAGTTCTCGAACATGCCCTGCGTCAGCGCGAGGTTGCCCGCAACGTCGACGATGGTGATCGTGACCGGACTGGCGGGCGCCGTGAGGGCCGCGAAGCTGCGGGCGGGAAGCAGGCCGAGGCCCGCCATGCCGGCGACGCCGCCGACGAATGTTCTGCGTGTGATCTGCATTTCGTTCTCCTCCATCGTTAAACCGGCCGTCTCCGGGCGCCCGGCGTTTTCATCTCAAAGGCGATAGGCTTTCTTCGCGAGGCCGTAGGCAAGGTCGCGCGCAAGATCGTGCGCCTCCGCCTCGTCGAGGCGGTGATCGGCGACGAGCCGGGCGAGGTAGGCGCAGTCCACCCGCCGCGCCATGTCGTGCCGCGCGGGGATCGACAGGTAGGCGCGGGTGTCGTCGTTGAAGCCGACCGTGTTGTAGAAGCCGCAGGTCTCCGTCGTCGTCTCGCGGAAGCGGCGCATGCCCTCGGGGCTGTCGAAGAACCACCAGGCGGGGCCGAGCCGCAGCGCCGGATAATGGCCGGCAAGCGGGGCGAGCTCGCGCGAATAGGTGCTCTCGTCGAGCGTGAAGAGGATGAGCGTGAGGGCCGGGTCGTTGCCGACGGCATCGAGCAGCGGCTTCAGCGCGCGCACATAGTCCGTCGCCTTCGGGATGTCGGCGCCCTTGTCCGGCCCGAAGGCCGCAAAGAGCGAGGGGTTGTGGTTGCGGAACGAGCCGGGATGAAGCTGCATGACGAGGCCGTCGTCCTGGCTCATGCGCGCCATTTCCGTCAGCATCTGGCCGCGGAAGGCCTCGGCCTCCGCCGCATCCGCCTTGCCGGATAGCACCTTGTCGAACAGGGCGGCCGCTTCATCCGCCGGCAGGTTGCTCGTCTGCGCGCTGGGATGGCCGTGGTCGGACGCCGTCGCGCCCTGCGCCCTGAAGAAGGCGCGCCGGGTCCGGTGCGCGGCAAGGTAGCCCGCCCAGGTCGCCGGCTCGCCCGTCATGGCGAGAAGCCGTTCCACGTTGCCCGCAAAACCGGCCGCCTCCGGGTCCACCACGGCGTCCGGCCGATAGGTCGGCAGGACGCGGCCGTGCCAGCCCGAGCGGCGCACCGCATCGTGGTGGGCAAGGTCGTCGAGCGCACCGTCCGTCGTGGCGATCGCCTCGATGCCGAAGGTGTCGTAGAGCGCGCGCGGACGCAGCGCCGGGGTGGCGATGGCCGCGGCGATCCGGTCGTAGAGCGCATCGGCGTTCCGCGGCGTCAGGCGCTCGTCGATACCGAAGACGAGCTCCAGCGAATGCTCGAACCAGAGCCGCGTCGGCGTGCCGGCGAAGAGATGGAAATGCTCGGCGAAGAGCCGCCAGATGCGGCGGCCATCGGGGCGGACACCCGTTCCGTCACGCCGCGCCACGCCAAGATCCTCCAGCCGCACGCCCTGGGAATAGAGCATCCGCGTGGCGTAGTGATCGGGCGTGATGAAGAGCGCGGCCGGATCGGGGAACGCCGGATCCTCCGCATACCAGACGGGGTCCGTATGGCCGTGCGGCGAAACGATCGGCAGGCCCGCCACGCCGTCGTAGAGGCGCCGGGCGATTGCCCGGATGCCCGGCTCGGCAGGCAGAAGCCGATCAGGATGCAATGCCATTTCCGCCGTCTCCTCCCGCGGTCAAGTCCTCTGGGAGTTTTGTATACTAGTATGCAAAACCGAGTCAACCGACGGATTCCATATTACGAGCGACATTTCGCGCGGCTCGCGGAGCCCGGCGGCGCGGGGTTTCGCAAGCACGCGCGCGCCGGAGCGGCGCGGTTGTCATGTCTGGACCATGTGAAGGGGGAGATGCAGCGATACGGCGCCGGTGCTGCCATCGCGCACGCCGTCGGCCGGCGGCAAGGCAAAGGGCGGCGGCGCCGGTCGACGGCGCCGCCGCGGTCCGTCAGGTGTTGTTCTGGCCCATCCGGGCATAGGCGGCCGGGTTGGTCGCCTTGAGCCGGCTCGCCATGGCGAAGCCGACGATGCCCGCGGCCGGAATGAGTGCCGGCAGGATGATGCCGAGCGAACCGCCGGCAGTCTGCGTCAGGTCGCCGAAGTTGATGAAGATGTAGACGAAGAGCGCCGCCATCACGAGGCCGGACACGGCCGGCAGGATCAGCGTCGTCAGCGCCGGATTGCCGCCGCCCTTCTTGCGGAAGAAGACGATGACGGACAGCGAGGTGATCGTCATCATGCCGAGCACGCCGAGCGTGCCGATCTGGCTGATCCAGGTGAACATGTTGAGCACCGGATCGAGGCCGAGGCCGGCGAAGACGGCAAGCACGACGAGCGCCATGACCGTCTGCACGACCGAGCCGATATGCGGGCTCTGGTGGGCGTCGTGCGTGCGGCCGAAGGCGGCCGGCAGCAGGCCTTCGCGGCCGGCCACGTAGCTGTAGCGGGCGATGTAGTTGTGGAAGGCGCTGATCGCGGCAAAGAGGCTGGAGACGAGCAGCAGGCCGGCAATGGCCGGCACCGGCCCGCCGACATAGGTGCCGGCCAGATCGAAGAAGAACGAGGTCGGATCCGGCAGGGCGCCGATGGTCGGCACGAGCTTGTCGGCTCCGACGCCCGCGATCATCAGCCAGGTCGTGAAGACGAAGAAGAGGCCGATCATCAGCACCGAGAGGTAGGTGGCGCGCGGAATGGTCCTTTCCGGATCCCGCGCCTCCTCGGCATAGATCGTCGTCGCCTCGAAGCCGATGAAGGAGCCGAGGCAGAAGAGGATCGCCGCGGTGAGCGAGCCGGAGAAGATCGCCGTCGTATCGAAGAAGTTGAAGGAAAGGCCCTCGGCCCCGCCGCTGCCGAGGATCGCGAAATCGACCAGCAGCACGACGAGATATTCGAGCACGACCAGCACGATCATCACCTTGGCCGAGAGGTCGACCTGCCGGTAGCCAAGCGTGCCGACGAGGAGGACGGCGATGAGGCTCCACAGATACCAGGGCAGGTTGACGCCGAAGCCGGCGAAGACGCCGCTGGCGATGCCGCCGAGGAGGCCGATCAGGCCGAACTGCATGGCGTTGTAGGCGACGACCGCGATGATCGCGACCGCACCGGCCATGCGCCCGCCAAGGCCGCGCGCGGCATAGGCGTAGAAGGCGCCGGCATTGGTGACATGGCGCGACATCGCCACGTAGCCGGCCGAAAAGGCCAGCATGATCAGCGTCATCAGGAGGAAGGTGGCCGGAATGCCGGTCCCGTTGCCGATGAGGAAGGAAATCGGCACCGCGCCAGCAACGCCGGTCAAAGGTGCCGCGGCCGAGATCACCATGAAGGTCACGGCGATCAGCCCCAGCGAATTTCTGCGGAGCTGGTTCAGCCCCGCCGTTGTCACGTCTGTCATTGTTCTCTCCAGTTTTGGTTCCCCATTCGCCGGCTCACCGCACCGGCATCCGCAGCCTCGGTTTGTTTTTCTTGCGCGCTACGACAGTTGAACCGCCCGGTGATAGGCGCGGTGGCCGTAGAGCAGAGAGGCCGGGTTTTCCGACAAGCGGACGTTCATGACACGTCCGATGATGATGTGATGCGTTTCCCAGAGCACGGAGGTCGCGACCTGGCACTGGAAGCTCGCCGTCGCGCCGACGAGGGCCGGCTGGCCGAGCTCGCCCGGCGACCAGGGCGCGCGCTCGAAGCGGGCCGCGTGTTCGCCGGCGGCAAGGCGTCCCGCGAAGAGATCGGAGACCTGATGCTGGTCCTCGTGGAGGAGATTGGCGCAGAAGGTGCGGTTCTTCAGGATCGCCGCCGCGACGGGGCTCATGTGGTGGAGGCAGGCGAGCAGCGACGGGTGGTCGCCATCGGCCGAGACCGAGGTCAGCGAACTGATCGTGACGCCGAAACGTCCCGCCTCGCCGTCCGTCGTCACCACCGCGACGAAGGTGGCCGCACGGCTCATGCCTTCGAGGAATTGCATGCGAAGTTCCGGTTTCATGGCGCTACCCCAGGTCAAAGAAGCGTTGCAGTTCTACATCGGGCACTTTCTTGCAGAATTCGTCGTGCTGGCTCTGGCGGCTGGCGGCGAAGGCCTCGACGAAACGCTCGCCGAGCCAGTCCTTCGCGAAGGAGGAGGTGCGCAGCCGCGCGATCGCCTCCGGCATGGAGCGGGCGAAATCCGGCCCCGCGCCCGCCTGCACATAGCCGTTGCCGATCACCTCCGGCTCCGGCTCGATGCCTTCCAGAATGCCGGCAACGCCCGCCGCGACGGTCGCGGCGACCGTCAGGTAGGGATTGGTGTCGGCGCCCGGCAGGCGGTTTTCGACGCGCAGCGAGCCCGCGTCGTGGCCGACGACGCGGAAGCAGGTCGTGCGGTTCTCGAAGCCCCAGGTGAGGCCCGGCGGGGCGAAGGTGCCGGGCGCAAAACGCCGGTAGGAATTGACGGTCGGCTGGAAGATCAGCGTCATGTCGCCGATATATCTCTGCAGGCCGCCGATGAAGTGGCGGAAGGCCTGCGACATGCCGTTCCGGCCGGCCGGATCGTGGAAGACCTTCCGCCCCTGCCCGTCCGTCAGGCTGACATGGAGGTGGATCGACTGGCTGTCGGCATCCTCCGTCCAGCGCGGCATGAAGGTGACGCACTTGCCCTGCCGTTGCGCCAGCGCCCGCACGAAATTCTTCAGCAGCACGAGCTGGTCGGCCGGCTCCAGCCCCGTGCCGGCCGCAATGCACGCCTCGAGGAAACCGCCGCCGATCTCCTCGTGCATCTTGGCAAGGTCGATCCTCAGCGGCTCGCAGATCTCGGCCAGCGCCTCGTACCATTCCGTCTGCTGCACCTGGTAGAGCACGAGGTCGTGGCTCTTGTGCATGGTCGCGGTCCTGAGATTGCGGTAGCCCTTTTCGCGGGCGCTTTCCGGCGTCTCGTCGAACAGCGTGTATTCCAGTTCCATGCCGTAGCGTGGCGCAAAGCCCGCCTTGCCGGCGCGGGCCAGAACGCGCGTCAGGAGCGAGCGCGGGCAAAGCTCAGCCGTCGGCCCGCCATAGTTGGAAAGGACGAGCAGGTCGTGCCCCGGCTTCGACCAGGGCAGGCGTCGCACCGTCGCGGGATCCACCACCAGCGGGTCGTCGTGGAAATCCGACGCGTCGTCGGAGACGCCCGGGATGTTGAGGACGACGTCCGTCGGGTCCAGCGCGAAGGTGACCGGGGACATGCCCATGCCGGCGCGGGCGATGCCGGCGAGCGAGCGCACGGACACCATCTGCCCGCGAAGAAGGCCGTTCGTATCGGTCATGGCGACGGTGGCGAAACGGCTTGCAGGATCGGCGAGGTAGGCGTCGAGGGTCATGGTCACTCCGTTTCGGTGGCCGGCGGCGGCGTCAGGGATGAGAGAACGGCAAGGTCCCTGTCCGGCGCCGTGGAATAGGCGCGCAGGAAGACGCGAAGGCCGTTGCGGATGTAGCGCTCGATGGTCGCCCGGTCGGGCACGGCATCGGGAATGTGCAGCGCCTTGTTGCGCGGCGCCGAGAGGATGAGGCCCCAGAGGTCTTCCGCCGCAAGCTCGGCGTCGTCGAAGACGAGCCGGCCCGCCGCGCGCTGGCGTTCGAGATAGGCGATCATGCCGGCGAGCACCCGGTCGGGGCCGGACGCCTGGTAGGCGCGGCCGACATCCGGCAGCCGCTGCGCCTCGCCGATGATCAGCCGGGCAAGGTTCAGCATGTCGGGACGGAGCACGACATCGGCATAGTGCCAGGAGAAGGCGTGGAGTTCGGCGACCATGCCCGAGGCGGTGGGATACTCGAAGGATTCGAGCATGTGGTCCCGCTCCTCGGTCATCATGGCGGTGAAGAGCTCGTCCTTCGAGGGGAAATACTGGTAGAGCGTCGGCTTGGAGAGCCCCGCCTCCGCCGCGATGTCGTCCATCGAGGCGCTGACGAAGCCCTTCTGTGAGAAGACGGTGAGCGCGGCATCGAGAATGCGGCGTTCGCGCAGGATGCGGTTCTGCTGGCGCTTGGGAAGGGCGGTCATCGCACGACCTCCGACAGGAACGCGCAGAGGACCCTGTTGTAGGCCTCGGGCCGCTCGACATTGCAGACATGGCCCGCATCCTCGATCACCTCGAAGCGGACGAAGGCGCGCGGCGCGGCCGCGACGATGCGGCCCGCAACCCCGCGAATCTCATCGGGGGGCGCAAGCCGGTCGTGCCGCCCCGTCATCATCAGCACCGGCATGGCGAGCCGGGAGAAGTCGAAGCGTTCCGCCGGATGGGTGAAGCAATGGAGCGCATCGCGGTAGGTCGCGGCCGAAATGGCCGCCATGGAAGCGAACAGCGCCTGCCGGACCGCCTCGTCCGCATCCGGCCCCGCCAGCACGTCGACGACCGCCGGCGCGAAATCGGCCGGCGTCCTGCCGGCGTTCAGCGGCACTTCGCGGGCGGCCTGGAATGCCTCGCGCTCGGCGATGCCGGCCTCCGACATGCCCGTGCAGCCGCCGGAAAGGACGAGGCCCGCCAGCCTCTCCGGATGGCGCATGGCGAAGGACGTGGCGATCCACGACCCGTAGGAAAGGCCGCAGAGCACGAGCCGCGCCGCGCCCAGCGCATCGGCGACCCGGAGGATGTCGCTGCAATAATCCTCGACCGTGCTTTGCGCCGCGCCGCGCCCGCTTTCGCCATAGCCGCGCAGGTCGAGCGCGGCGGCCCGCGCCGCCGGCGCCACAGCGCGAAGCTGCGCCAGCCAGTTCATCCGCCCGCCGCCGATGCCGTGCAGGAAAAGCACGAGCGGCCCCGGCCTTTGCGGCGTGACGGTCAGCGCCAGCGGCGGCTCGCCGTCGAGGATGACGGTTTCGAGGTCTCCCGAAAGCTTGCCGAGCGCGGCGATCCCCATCTCGAAGATCGCCTTCGTGCCGGCGGCAATCGCCGGGGCGCGCTCGGCGGAGGCGGAAAACCGTGCCGACCATTCGATCCGGCTGCCGCCGCCCTCGTCGGAGAAAACCGCAAGCCGGGCGTCGTAACGCTCCACCCCGGCAATGCCTTCGAGATGCGTATAGGCGAGCACCCGGTCGGTATCGGAGCGGTAGGTGAGCTGTTCGCGGTAGAGCGTGTCCTCGCCCTTTGCCGTGAAGGCGCGGATCAGGGCGCCGCGCGCATCGCGTTCGGCCCGGATTTCCGCAATCGCCGGGTGCCAGGCGCCGCAGAAATTCCCGGCAACGGCCCAGACCGCGGCAGGTTCCGCCGCGCAACGCCCGATGACCTGAACCTGCTCCTCGGCCATGGCTCAGCGAAGCCCCTTCAGCGTTCCGCCCGTGCCGCGCCAGAGCGAGGAGCGCGCGCCGCCCTCGTCGCCCGGCGCCTTGTCGAGCTCGTCCAGGTCGTAGAGCGTCAGCACGGAGAGGTAGTCCTCCATGATCTCCGACGTATAGGGCAGCATCAGCGCGCCGCAGCGGCTGTCGCGATACATGCGCTCCAGCGGCAGGGATTTCAGCATGGACTGCCCGCCGCAGGTGCGGATGGCGAGCGCCGCGATCTCCTGCACGCCCTCCATCACATTGTACTGGGCGGCATACATGCGCATGACCTGCGCCTTGCTCGGAAAGCCCTGCGCCTCCATGAAGGCCTGCCACCACAGCGCGCGCATGGCGGCGAGCTGGGCGTACATCTTGCCGACGGTGATGCGCTTCGTGCCGAACATGCGCCGGTCGGCCGGCGGCTGGCCGGGCAGCTCGCCGCGCAGATACGCCACGGTGAAATCGAAGGCCCCCTGCGCCACGCCCATATAGGTCGGCGAGAGCGTCGCCATCATGTGCGGCCAGTGCGGCAGGGTCTTGATGAAGATGCCGCGCGGCATCATCAGGTCTTCCTCGGTGACGAAGACGTCCTTCAGCACGAGGTCGCGGCTGTTGGTGCCGCGCATGCCGAGCGGATCCCAGCTTCCGGTGACGGAAAGGCCGGGCGCATCCTTGTGCACGACGAAGATCATCGTGTCCTCGTGGCGCGGCTCCACGCCCTCGAAATGCTCGGTGCAGACGATGGAATAGTAGTCGCAATAGCCGGCGAGCGAGGCGAACTTCTTGAAACCGTTGATGACCCAGCCGCCGTCGACCTTGCGGCAGGCGGTCTGCGCGGGCTTCGAGGTCCAGTTCTGCCCGGCCTCGGAGATGGGCTGCGAATAGATGCCCTGCTCCTTGACCGCGCGGCGGAACTGGCGCTCGCGCAGCGGGGCGAAGGCGGCGCGGTCCTCGTCGGTGAGGCTCGGCAGTTCGTACATGAACCGCGACCACATCATGGAGGAGTTGTGCATGTTGAAGGTGAGCGCCGTCGCGCCGCAATACTTGCCGATCTCCGCGCCGACCATCGCATATTCGCCGAGGCTGAAGCCGTGCCCGCCGAATTCCTGCGGCACCGTCAGCGTCAGGAAGCCCTCGGCGGCGAGGTCCTTGTAGTTCTCCACCGGAAAGGACGCCTCGTCGTCGATCGCCCTTGCGCGCGGCGCGAAACGCTCGCGGCCGAGCTCGTTGATGCGGGTAAGGACCGCCAGCACTTCGGGCCGGATGCGGGAGAGGTCGTAGTAGTCTGCAGGTTCGCTCATCGTCAGTCCTTCTCAAATCCGGTCAGAGGGCGAGATCGCCCTGGAGACGGCCTTCCTTCACCACGACGAGGCCATCGAGCGTGATCGTGCACTTGCGCATCGGCAGGTCGAAATGCCCCTCGGTGAAGCGGCCGGCATATTGGTTGGCGCCGGTCGACCAGAGGAAATTGCCCGCCCAGGCGCGGAACTCGACGGCCTGCATGTCGCGCTTGTCGTAGAGCGCGCCGGAGACCCAGCGGGCGGCGGGGTTCATGCCCCAGCCGACATGGGAAAAGCCGTAGGCCAGCGGATCCTCCCAGGCTTCCATGTAGTCGCGGAAGAGCTCGGCATCCAAACCGTCGCCCTTGATTTCCTTGACGAAATCGTTCTCGACGGTGAAGTCGATGCGGCTCGTCAGGTAGCTCTTGAAGGTGAGGTTCATGTCGCCGACGTCCATGACGATGCGGCCGTTGACCGTGTTCGGCCCCGGAAAGGCGAGGCAAAGCCCGCCCGGCCAGTGGGCGACCGCGCCCGGCGTGGTGCCGAAGCCCGGCGTGCCGCCGCAAGGGGCGTTGCGAAGGTCGATGGCAAGGTCCGTGCCCGCCGCCGAGGTCACGCGCATTTCGCTCGCCTCGCGCAGCATGCGGATGCCGAGCGCCACCTTCGGACCGAGCTCGGCCTTCGGCTCGCAGCGCTCGAGGATTTCCGGATGCTCGTTGCAGATCACGAGGATGCGCGCGCCCGCCTCCTCGATCTCCGGCCATTCGGCGGCGTGGATCATGCCCTCGACGGTGCAGTCGACGATGATCTCGCACTGCTTCATGGCCTCGATCGCCGCCCGGTTGCCCTGGATGGCAAGGGAGGTGCCCGTCGACTTGACGGGAACCGGCGCCGTCTGGCGCGGCGTCGGCATGGTGATCATGCAGTAGTCGGCGCCAAGATCGTGGCAGGCAAGGTCGGCAAGCTGCACCAGCACGGGCCGCGACTGCGTCTCCGCAACGATGGCCACGCGCGTTCCACGGCCTATGCCATTGAGCACGAATACCCGTCGGAAGCAGGCAAGCCACTTCCCTTCAATGCGCTCCTGCAACATTGAATTCTCCCGGTTCTGGATCGCCCCTCAGCGATTTCTTTACTTATGAGTTAAAAATTCTTTTAAGTCTGAAGTTTTGTCAAGTGATAATTCCAGAGGGAATTTCACGCCGCGAAACTGGACGATTTCCGCCCGTTCGCCGGCGATGGGAAAGCGCACGGCGTTGCTCGATATGTGCTTGTTTTGGCAGGAAAAGACAGTGCGTCAGTAGGTGGCCCGGCCGCCCGAGAGGTCGAAGACCGCCCCGGTGGTGAAGCTGTTTTCCTTCGAGACCAGCCAGGCGACCATGGCGGCGGCTTCCTCGACGTCCAGGAAGCGCCCGCGCGGAATCTTGCCGCGCATGTATTCGATGAATTCGGGCGTGAGCTGTTCGAGAATGCGCGTTTCGGCCGTCGCCGGCGTTATGGCGTTGACGGCGATGTCGTAGCCGGCAAGTTCCTTGCCGAGCGACTTGGTAAGCCCGATCACGGCGGCCTTCGATGCCGAATAGGCCGAGGCGTTCGGATTGCCCTCCTTGCCGGCGATGGAGGCGATGTTGACGATGCGCCCGTAGCCGCGCGCCTTCATGCCCGGCACCGCCGCGCGGCAGACATGGAACGTGCCGTGCAGGTTGACGTCGATGATCGTCTTCCACATCGCCACGTCATAGGCGTCGAGCGGCACGGCGGGGCCGGCGATGCCGGCGGAATTGACGACGATCGAGACCGGCCCGGAAATATCCTCGCTCGCTTTCATCGCGGCTTCGACGGCGGCATGGTCGGTGACGTCGACAGCGATGCTGCCGCCGCCGAGGCTCGCCGCCGCATCGCGTGCGAGCGGGCCGTCGATGTCCCACAGCGTCACCCGGGCGCCGGACGCCGCCATGCGCCGCGCCATGGCATAGCCGAGGCCCTGGCCGCCGCCCGTGACAACGGCATGCTGCCCGGAAAGGTCGATCTGGTTCATGGGCCCGCCTTCCTATTCCTTCACCGCGCCCGTCATGGACGAGACGTAGTAGTCGACGAAGAAGGAATAGAGGATGACGACCGGCAGCGAGCCGAAGAGCGCGCCCGCCATCAGCGATCCCCATTCGAAGACGTCGCCGCGCACGAGCTCCGTCAGCACGCCGACGGGCACCGTCTTGTTCTCCGAGGACTGGATGAAGGTGAGCGCGTAGATGAACTCGTTCCACGACAGCGTGAAGGCGAAGATGCCCGCCGAGATCAGGCCGGGCACGGCGAGCGGCAGGATGATCCTGACGAGGATCTGCCAGCGCGAGGCGCCGTCCACCAGCGCGCTTTCCTCCAGCTCGAAGGGGATCGAGCGGAAGTAACCCATCAGCAGCCAGGTGCAGAAGGGAATGAGGAAGGTCGGATAGGTGAAGATCAGCGCAAGGCGCGAATCGTACATGCCGAGCTTGAAGACGATGAAGGCGAGCGGAATGAAGAGGATCGACGGCGGCACGAGATAGGCCAGGAAGACGAGCAGGCCGACGGAGCGAGAGCCGGTGAAGCGCACGCGCTCGATCGCATAGGCGCCGAAGACGGAGGCGAAGAGCGACAGCGCCGTCGAGCAGACGGCGACCAGCATCGTGTTCCACAGCCAGCCCGGATAGGACGTCTGGAAGAGCAGGTACTTGATGTGGTCGAGCGTCGGCCCCACGACCCAGAACGGGCTGTAGTTGTTGTAGTCGGTGAGCTGCGCATTCGGCTTCACGGCCGTGATCGCCATCCAGTAGAACGGGAAGAGCAGCACGAAGACGAAGACGGCCATCGGCAGGTAGAGAACGACGATGCGGCGCGGCAGGCGGTTGAGATAGCTCATCCCCTCGTTGTCGTCGGTGAGAACGTCGGCGGGGATCGTGGTCCTGGTCGTGTTCATGATCTTCCTCCCGGTCTCAATCCTGGCCGCCCTGCTGCCATTTGCGGCGTTGCAGGCCGAAGAAACTGAACATGATGGCGGCGAGCAGGAACGGCACCATCGCCACGGCGATCGCCGCGCCTTCGCCGAGCTGCCCGCCCGGAATGCCGCGCTGGAAGGAGAGCGTCGCCATGAGGTGCGTCGCGTTCACCGGCCCGCCCTTCGTCAGCACGTAGATGAGCTGGAAATCGGTGAAGGTGAAGAGGACGGAGAAGGTCATGACCACGGCGATGATCGGCGTCAGCATGGGCAGCGTCACATAGCGGAAGCGCTGCCAGCTCGTGGCCCCGTCGAGCGAGGCGGCTTCCTGCAGCGAAGCCGGAATGGTCTGGAGGCCGGCAAGCAGCGAGATCGCGACGAACGGAATGCCGCGCCAGACGTTCGCCGCGATGACAGAGGCCCTGGCATTCTGCGGGTCGCCGAGGAAATTGATCGGCCCGTCGATGACGCCGAGCTTCATCAGGGACCAGGAAACGATCGAGAACTGGCTGTCGTAGATCCACCAGAAGGCGAGCGCCGACAGCACCGTCGGCACCACCCAGGGCAGAAGGACGATGGCGCGCAGGAACGACTTGCACGGCAGGTTCTCGTTGAGAAGCAGCGCGAGCCACAGGCCGAGGGCGAATTTCAGCACCGAGGCGACGGAGGTATAGAGCAGCGTGTTGAAGACGGAGAGCCAGAAGACCTTGTCCTGCGCCAGGAACTCGTAGTTCTCCAGCCCGATGAAGACGCCGTCCCGGCCGATCCGCGTATCGGTGAAGCCGAGCCACACGCCGAGGCCGAGCGGATAGGTGAGGAAGCAGACGAGGAACACCGCGGCCGGCAACATGAAGAGGAAGCCGAGCACATTGTTGTTCTGCATCAGCGACGCCATGGCGGATGGCGGCTTACCGGACGGCACGACGGACATGGCTTCTCCCCTGTATCTCGTCTGGAAACCCCGGCGGCAACGCGCCGCCGGGGCCTGGAGCGGTGTGTCGCGTCAGACGCGGTAGTAGCGGTTGGCGCGACGTTCGGCTTCCGCGGCCGCCTCTTCGGGCGTCATCTGGCCGGTCACGGCCGCCGCGAACATGTCGACGAGCACGTAGTCGGCCATCACGCCGGCGGAGGCGTAGCCCAGCGGGCCGGCATAGCCATTCGGGCGCAGCGTCTCCGAGGCGCGCGCATAGGGCGCGTGGATCGGGTCGGCCGTCCAGACCGGGTTGTCGGCGAAGGCCTTGAGCGGCTGGCAGCAATAGGCGCTCGCCCCGGTGATCCAGGAATTCATCTGCTCGGCTTCCATCATGAACTTGATGTAGGCCTTGGCCGCTTCCGGATACTTCGTGTGGTTGAAGAGCAGGAGCGAGCTGGTCTGGTGCAGCTCGACGCTCTGGCCGACGGGGCCGATCGGGAAGTTGGTCGTGCGGATGTCCGCCGCGATCTCGGCGAGCGCCGGGTCCTTCTTCGCCGCGTAGTAGACCGAGACGCCGTTGGCGATCAGCGATACCTGGCCGGCAAGGAAGGCGCGGTTGTTGTTGATGTCCTGCCAGCTCTCGGTGCCCGGGATGAAGGTCTCGTAGAGCGCCTTGGCGTAGTTGATCGCCTTGATCGTCTCCGGGCTGTTGATGGTGACGGCACCGCCCTCGTCCACCATCTTGCCGCCGTGGCTCCACAAGAGCCAGTGGGCATAGTTGTTACCGTCGCCGACGGCCTTGCCGTGCGGGAAGCCGGCGGGCGTGCCCTTGGCCTTCAGCGCCTTGCACAGTTCGAGGAAGCCGTCCGTATCCTTCGGGAACTCCTTGAAGCCGGCGGCCTCCATGTGGCTCTGGCGGTAGACGACCGCGTTGCCGATGGCCGTCAGCGGCATGGCGATGAACTTGTCGCCGCGCATCGCATAGCCCTTCATGCCGTCGTACCAGCCGCCATACTTGCCGCCGAGATAGTTGGCGAGCTCCGTCAGGTCGACCAGCTTGTCGGGATACTGGTGGGCATCGTCGAACCAGCACATGACGAGGTCCGGCCCGGAGCCGACATTGGCGGCCACGGCAGCCTTCGGGCGGATGTCCTCCCAGCTTTCCTTGTCGACGCGGACCTCGACGCCGGTCGCCTCGGTGAACTTCTTGGTATTGGCGAGCCAGGCGTCCTCGTCGCCCTGCACGAACGGCGTCCAGCGCAGGAGGCGAAGGCTGGCGCCCTCCTCCGGCGTGTAGGTCGGCTCGGCCGCCTGGGCGAAGCTCGGTCGGATGCCGAGACCGGCAAGGCCGGCCGCAGCGGCGGATGCTGCAAGAAAATCGCGTCTTTTGAACGTCATTTGCACTCCTCCTAGGATGCGGGCTTTGCTCGTTCGAGCATTCGCCGTCCCGCTTCGGCGAATGCCCCGCATCGGTGCCCGGCCTGCCGGGACCCAATCGCCGCCAGCGCCTCCGGGCCCTCCTCCCGGCGGTGCTGGGCGATGTTCAGTCGACGAGCCTCACGCCCGTCTCGGCATCGAACAGATGCACATGGTTCGCGTCGATCGCGATGCGGATCGTCTCGCCGGGGCGAACGGTCACCCGCTCGCGGAAGACGCAGGTGACCTCCGCGCCGCCGAGCTTGACGACCAGTTGCGTCTCGTAGCCGGTGGGCTCGATCACCACGACCTCGGCCGCAAGGCCTGCCGCATCGAGGGCGATGTATTCGGGCCGGAGGCCGTAGACGAGATCCTTGTCCCTTGCGGCCGCCGCGGGGCGGGCGACCGGCAGGCGCGTGCCGTCCGCCGTCACGAAAGCATGGGCGTCCTCCGGGTCGAGCCGGCCGTTGATCATGGTCATGGCGGGCGAGCCGATGAAGCCCGCGACGAAGAGGTTCGCCGGATTGTCGTAGAGGTCGAGCGGCGCGCCGATCTGCTCGACGATGCCGTCGTGCATGACGACGATCTTGTCGGCCATGGTCATGGCCTCGATCTGGTCGTGGGTGACATAGACGGTCGTCGTCTTCAGGCGCTGGTGAAGCTCCTTGATCTCCGAGCGCATGGCGACGCGCAGCTTCGCGTCGAGGTTGGAGAGCGGCTCGTCGAAGAGGAAGACCTGCGGATCGCGCACGATGGCGCGGCCCATCGCCACGCGCTGGCGCTGGCCGCCGGAAAGCTGGCGCGGATAGCGGTCGAGAAGCTTGGAAAGGCCGAGGATATCCGCCGCCCTGGCGACGCGGCTGTCGATCTCCGACTTCTGGCTGCCGGCGAGCATCAGCGAGAAGGCCATGTTGGCCGCCACGGTCATGTGCGGATAGAGCGCGTAGTTCTGGAACACCATCGCAATGTCGCGCTCTTTCGGCGGCAGCGTGTTGACGACCCGGTCGCCGATGCGGATCTCGCCGGCCGTGATGTTCTCCAGCCCCGCCAGCATGCGCAGCAGCGTGGACTTGCCGCAGCCGGACGGACCGACCAGGATCACGAACTCCCCGTCCTCGATCTCGATGTCGACGCCCTTGATGACCGGAAAGGCGCCGAAGGATTTCCTCACATCGACGAAGTCAACGCCTGCCATATACGTTCCTCCCAGAACCGATTTGCCGTGCCGTGCCGGGGCGGGTCCTCCTCAAGACCTTGCGCCCCGGCGGTCCGCCACGCTTATTCCTGCCCGTCAGCCATGCCCGATGCGACCCTGCAGCTCGTCCTCGATATGGATGCGGATGATCTCGTCGAACGTGCTCTCGGCCGTAAAGCCCAGTTCGCTCGCGCGCTGCGCGTCGAAGTCGGTCGCCCAGCCGGCGACGATCCGGCGGATCACCGGATCCGGCTCACGGCGGATGAGGGCGACCGTCTTCGGCCCGGCGATCCGTCCCAGCGCCTCGATCTCCTCGCCGACGAGGGCGGAAAGGCCGGGCATCGTCAGATTGCGGCGCGGGCCGATGCGGGCCGTGTCCATGCGCGCGGCATGGACGAAGAACCCCACCGCCGAGCGCGGGCTTGCGAACCAGTGGCGCACGCTCTCGTCCACCGGCAGCACGGCTTCCTTGCCGGCGAGCGGCTCGCGCAGGATGTTGGAGAAGAAGCCGGACGCCGCCTTGTTCGGCGTTCCCGGACGGATGCAGATGGTCGGCAGGCGGATGCCGATGCCGTCGAAGACGCCCTTGCGCGTATAGTCGGCAAGCAGCAGTTCGCAGATCGCCTTCTGCGTGCCGTAGCTCGTCAGCGGCGTGGTGAAGAACGTATCGCCGATCTTCTCCGGGAAGGGCTCGCCGAAGACCGCAATGGAAGAGGCGAAGATGACGCGCGGCGCATAGGGCGCCTGCAGGCCCTCCTGCCGGATCGCCTCGAAGAGGAAGCGCGTGCCGTCGAGGTTCACCTTGTAGCCGAGGTCGAAATCGGCCTCGGCCTCACCCGAGACGATGGCGGCAAGATGGAAGATGACATCGGGGCGCCCGGCGACGAGGCCCGCGGCGACGCCGGGATCCGAAACGTCGAGCGCCAGCGCGGAGGCGATAGCCGAAAGCCCTGCGGGAACCGGCGGAAGCACGACATCCACCAGCGTCATCGCCGTAACGTCATAGCCGAGCGCGCCGGGATCGGCCGCGATCTTCTCCACCAGCTTGCGGCCGATCATGCCGGCCGCTCCGATCACCATTACATGCATATGCGGCGGACCTCCCCGTCGTGCCTGTCCGTAGACCGGACCTTAGTGCTGCTCTTGCCCGGAACCCTTCATGCGGCTGCCGGCATCCGCGACCAGTTCCCTCGTGGTCGCGTAGATGCGCTGCAGATGTTTGCGGAATGCCTGCGTCACCGCCTCGCGGTCGCGCCGGCGCAATGCCTCGACGATCTCCACATGGTCGCGGTAGCTCGCGTCGATCGCCCCCGGCCGCGACATGGCCGAGCGGCGGAAATCCATCATGTAGGTGTAGAGATCGGTGACGAAATCGGCGAGCAGCGGGTTGCCGCAGGCCCGGTAGATCGAGACGTGGAATTCCCGGTCGCAGATGAGGAAGCGCATGGCGTCGTCGCCGCCGAGCCAGTGCGCCTCCAGCAGGTCCTCGAGCTTTGCGATTGTCTCGTCGTCGATGGCCTCGGCCGCATCGCCCACCACCTTCAGTTCGACATGCAGGCGCGCGGCATGCACGGCATCCAGATCGTAGCTGTTGATGGCGTTGGACGAGACGATCGTCACCGGCAGGTGGCTGAGGTCGATATTGCTGATGCGCGTGCGGCTGCCCTGGGCGACGTCGAGGATATTGCGCGCGGCAAGCTGCTGGATGGCGCCGCGCACCGTCTCCCGGCTGACATGCATGACATTGGCAAGCTCGCGCTCGCCCGGCAGCTCGTCTCCCGGCCGCAGCATGTTGATCGCGATCAGGACCATGATCTTCTCGGCGATGATGTCGCGCGCGGTGCGCCGGTCGAGCGACTTGCCCACCTTCGGCATTTCGACCAGCACGGGGCGTTCGCCCATCGCCATCCCGACCTCCCACTGATCTACTGGTTGGTCCAGCAGATCAGTTGCCAGCAAAGCCGGAAAGGCCGGGGCCGTCAAGTGAGCTTCGTCGCCGCGCCGCATCAAAAGGACGCCCTTCGATTGTGCGCCGCACGGACGTCCTGAGACCCGCGTGCGCGCTCCAGCCAGCCGAGGCCGTCGAGGGTCGCGCCGGCAGGGCGGTATTCGCAGCCCACCCAGCCCTCGTATCCGAGCGCGTCGAGCGCCTCGAAGATGCGGAAATCGTCGAGTTCGCCGGTGCCGGGCTCGTGGCGCTGCGGCACGGAGGCGGTCTGCACATGGCCGATCACCGGCAGCAGCGCTTCGAGCCCCTTCAGCACGTCGCCGTGCAGGATCTGGCGGTGGTAGATGTCGAACTGGAGCTTCAGGTTCGGATGCCCGAGCCTGTCGACGATCTCGGCCGCCCGGCCGAAATCGTCGAGGAAATAGCCCGGCATGTCGCGCCGGTTTATCGGCTCGATGAGGAGCGCGCGCCCCGCTTCGCCGGCCGCATCCGCCGCAAAGCGCAGCGCGTCGAGATAGGCGGCGGTCGCGGCCGGCTCTCCGGCCGGGGCAAGGCCCGCCATCGCATGCAGCATGGGCGCATCCAGCGCCCGCGCATAATCGAGCGCCCTTGCGACCGACCGGCGGAATTCCTCCGCGCGCTCCGGCAGGGCCGCAAGCCCGCGCTCGCCCTTCGCCCAATCCCCCGGCGGCAGGTTGAAGAGCACCTGCCGCAGGCCCGCCGCCCGCAGGGCCGCGGCAACCTCATCGGCCGGATGATCGTAGGGGAACAGGTATTCGACCGCCTCGAACCCCGCCGCCGCCGCCGCGCCGAACCGCTCGAGGAACGGCCGCTCGGTGAACATCATGGAGAGGTTGGCGGCAAATCGCGGCATCTCAGTCCTTCTCCTCCGGCCCCATGCCGGGCAGCGTGAGCCCGGATATGCCGGCGAGAAGCCGGGCGACGGAGGAATCGTCGTCGCGCCCCATGCCCGCCGCCTCCGTCATGACGAAGAGCTGCAGCGCAGCGCTCGTCACCGGCAGCGGGAATTTCTGCCTTCGCCCGAGATCGGAGACGATGCCGAGGTCCTTGGTGAAGATCGAGACCGCGCTCATCGGCGTATAGTCGCCGGCCAGCACATGCGGGATGCGGTTCTCGAACATCCAGCTATTGCCGGCCGATTTCGTGATGACGTCGAAGACACGGGAGATGTCGAGCCCGAGGCTGCCTGCAAAGGTGATCGCCTCGCATGCGGCGGCGATGTGGACGCCGGCCAGAAGCTGGTTGACGATCTTGAAGGACGAGCCGATGCCGACGCTGTCGCCGAGCCGGTAGACGGTCTCCGCCATGGCATCGAGCGCGGGCGCGGCCGCGGCGAAGGCTTCCGGCGCGCCCGAGGCCATGACCGTCAGCGCCCCGCCCGCCGCCTTCGCGGCGCCGCCGCTGATCGGCGCATCGAGATAGAGAAGGCCCGCGGCTTCCGCGCGCCGTGCGAAATCCTGCGCTTCCTGCGGGGCCATGGTCGGCGATGCGATGACGACCGCGCTGTCACCAAGCGCCGCCGCGGCGCCCTCCGCGCCGAACAGCGCGCTTTCGACCTGCGCGGCATTGACGACGACGAGAACGAGGATATCGGCGCCGCGCGCCGCCTCCGCGGCGCTCGCCCCTGCCCGGCCGCCCGCGGCCTTCAGCGCGTCGAGCGCATCGGGATTGGTGTCGTAACCGGAAACGGAAAGGCCTGCGCGCAACAGAGAGCGCGCCATGCCGAGACCCATGGCGCCAAGGCCGATCACGGCGACCGATTTCGCTGGATCCATGCCGTCCTCCCCCCGCCGTTCTTATGACAGCGCTAACATAAACCCAGTCAAACACATTGACGCGGACCCTGCAAGAAAAATATGTTAGCGCTGTCATAGAGCTTGAAACCGCCTGAAAGACCGCGCATGCCGCCGATCAAACCCACGCTGACCGATGTCGCCCGCCTTGCCGGCGTGAGCGAGATCACCGTCTCCCGGGTCGTGCGCGGCAAGGGGCCGATCGCCGAGGAGACGCGGCTTCGGGTGCGCGGGGCGATCGAGACGCTCGGCTACGTGCCGAACCGGGCAGCCGGCACGCTCGCCTCCTCCGCGTCGCTGTTCATCGGCGTCATCCTGCCCTCGATGCACAACATCGTCTTTCCCGAAGTGCTGCGCGGCATCTACGAGGGGCTGGCCGGCAGCCCCTACCAGCCCCTGCTCGGCGTCAGCGAATACGACCGTGACAAGGAGCAGGAGATCCTCGCCTCCCTGCTCGCCTGGCAGCCGATGGCAATCATCACCGCCGGCTCGGACCATACGGACGTCACGCGCCGGCTCCTGTCGGAAAGCGGCGTGCGCGTCGTGGAACTGATGGATACGGAGGGCGATCCCGTCGACCTCGTCGTCGGCTTTTCCCACCGGCAGGCCGGCTATGACAGCGGCCGGCACCTGATCGCCCGGGGCTATCGCCGCATCGGCTATGTCGGCCACGACTGGGCCGCCGACCGGCGCGCGCGGCTCCGCTACGAAGGCCTCGTCGCGGCGCTTGCCGATACGGGCCTTTCCCTTGCCGCGGAGGTGCATGCGGACGGGCCGAGCTCCGTCACGGGGGGAACGGAGATGCTGCCGAGGCTGCTGGCCGCGGCGCCGGATATCGATGCCGCGGTTTTCGTCAACGACGACATGGCGGTCGGCGGCTATTTCCATTGCCTTGCCGCCGGCATCGCCGTGAAGAAGGACCTCGCGCTCTTCGGCTTCAACGGGCTCGATATCGGCCAGGCGATCCCCATGCCGCTGTCGACCGTGCGCTCCAACCGCTTCGAGATCGGCCGCATCGCCGCCGAGCGCATCATCGCGGAGCCGAAGCGGCCGGCCGTAACCGAGGTGGTGAATACCGGATACGAGATCATCGAGGGCGCGACCGCCTGACGGGCGCAAGGAGGACGAGATGTTCATTGGGGCCATTGCCGACGACCTGACGGGGGCGACCGACCTCTGCCTCATGCTGGCGCGCGGCGGCATGCGCGTGGTGCAGGTGATCGGCGTGCCGGATGCAGCCTTCGATTTCGGCGCGGCGGATGCGGTCGTCGTGGCGCTCAAGTCGCGCACCGTCCCCAAGGAAGATGCCGTCGCCCAGTCGCTCGCGGCCGCCCGCCGGCTGCTGGATGCCGGCGCGCGGCAGATCTTCTTCAAATATTGCTCGACCTTCGATTCCACCGACGAAGGCAATATCGGCCCGGTCACCGAGGCGCTGCTGGAGGCGACCGGTGCGGCGCTGACGATCGCCTGCCCCGCCTTTCCGGCCAATGGCCGCACGGTCTACAGGGGCCACCTTTTCGTCGGCGACCTCCTGCTTTCCGACAGCTCGATGAAGGATCATCCGCTGACGCCGATGCGCGACGCCAACCTGGTGCGCGTGCTGGGCAAGCAGACGGCGCTGCCGGTCGGGCTCGTCGGCTACGAGACGGTGGAAAAAGGCGCAGGCGCGATCCGGGCCGCATTCGACAGGGCCGGAGGCGAGGGCCTGCGCATGCTGATCGTCGACGCCGTCACGGACGACCAGTTGAGGGCCATCGGCAAGGCGGCGGCGGGGCTGAAGCTCGTTACGGGCGGCTCGGGCGTCGCCATCGGCCTGCCCGCCAATTTCGGCTTTCAGGAAGGGGCGGCGAGCGCCCATCCCTTCTCCGCCCCGGCAGGGCGCGCGGCCATCATCGCCGGCTCGTGCTCGGCGGCCACCCGGCGGCAGATCGCCGCCGCGCGCGCGGCCGGCGTTCCCGCGTTGAAGGTCGATCCGCAGGAGATCGCCGAAGGGCGGATGACGGCGGAAGCCGCCGCCCGCTGGGCCATCGGCAGCGATCACGCAACGCCTCTCGTCTTTTCGAGCGACGATCCGGCGGAGGTCGCCCGGGCGCAGGCCGCCCTCGGCCGCGAGGAGGCCGGTGCGCTGGTCGAGCATCTTCTGGCCGAGGTCGCGGTGCGGCTCAGGGCGGCCGGCTTCCGCCGCTTCGTCGTCGCCGGCGGCGAGACGTCCGGCGCGGTCACCCATGCGCTCGGCCCCAAGGCGCTCGCCATCGGGCCGGAAATCGACCCGGGCGTGCCCTGGACCGTCAGCCTCGGCGACGACGAGCCCGTGGCGCTGGCGCTGAAATCCGGCAACTTCGGCACCGACGATTTCCTCCTCAAGGCATGGGACCTGCTGCGATGACCGCCACTCTCTCGGAGGAAACCAGGGCACGCGACGCGATCGCCGCCGTCGGCAAGTCGATCTTCGACCGCGGCCTCACCTTCGGCTCGACGGGCAATATCAGCGTGCGGCTTTCGACGGGCGAGACGCTGATGACGCCGACCAATGCCTCGCTCGGCGCGCTCGATCCGGCGCGGCTCTCGCGCTTTTCCGCGGAAGGCGTGCACACCGGCGGCGACAAGCCGACCAAGGAAGCCTTCCTCCACCAGTGCATGTACTGCAAGCGTCCGCAAAGCGGCGCGGTCGTGCACCTGCATTCCACCCATTCCGTCGCCGTCAGCATCCTTGCCGATACCGATCCCGAGGACGTGCTGCCGCCGCTCACCGCCTACTACGTCATGCGGGTCGGCAGGCTGCCGCTGGTGCCCTACTTCCCGCCGGGCGCGACGGCGCTCGCCGAGGCCGTCGCCGCAAGGGCGGAGAAAAGCCATGCCGTGCTCCTGGCGAACCATGGCCCCGTCGTCGCGGGAAAGACGCTCGCGGACGCACAATATGCGACGGAGGAGCTGGAGGAGACGGCAAGGCTGTTCCTCCTCCTGCGCGGCTCCAATATCCGCCCGCTGACGGAAGAGCAGCGCAAGGCGATAGAGGAGAATGCAAGCCGCTAGCGGCCTTCCATCGCGCCGTTCGCCCGGAACCATTCCGCACCGTCCGCCTTGAAGACGTGTTCAGTTGTCCGAACGGCAGGGAGGGATGGAATTGCCGATCATCGCAACGGCCGCCTGGTCTATCCCGAAGGCGGTCGCGCACCGCTTTCCCGAGGAGGGCACGGTTCTCAGCCGGTATGCGGCGGTCTTCAGAGGCGTGGAGATCAACTCCACATTCTATCGCCACCACAGGCCTTCCACCTATGCCCGCTGGGCCGGGTCCGTGCCGGACGATTTCCGCTTTGCCGTGAAGATACCGAGGGAGATCACCCACGGCCGGAGGCTGCGGGACATCGGCGCACCGTTCCAGCACTTCATCGGGGAGATTTCCCCGCTCGGCGAAAAGACCGGCCCTCTGCTGTGCCAGTTGCCGCCCTCGCTCGCCTTCCATGCCGAGGAGGCGGAGCGGGCGTTCGCGGCGATGCGGCAGGCCCATGCCGGCCCGCTCGCCGTCGAGGTCCGCCACAGGAGCTGGGCATCGGAGCCGGCGCTGACGCTGCTGCGCCGCTACAGGCTGGACCGGGTGCTTGCGAGCCCCGCCCCCGTCTGGCAAGCGGACGATTTTTCCGAGCCGCCGCGATATGTGCGCCTGCACGGCACGCCGCAGATGTACTATTCCAGCTACGGCGACGGGGAGATCGCCGCCTTCGCGCGGCTGCTTGCCGACGATGGCTGGTGCGTCTTCGACAACACGGCCTCCGGCGCCGCCGGCGAAAACGCGCTGGCGATGCTGGAGCTTTGCGGTCAGGGGTGATGCAGCACGCTCATGCCGCCGTCGACCGTCAGGCAGGTGGCATTCATGAAGGGGCATTCGTCCGAGACCATGAAGAGCGCGGCCCTGGCGATCTCCTCCGGCGCCGCGATGCGCCCGCCGGGATGCAGCTTCATCGTCGCCGCTTCCGCGGCGGCCGGATCGGGGAAGCCGTTCCAGTAGTCGACGACCTTCTGCGTGCGCACATAGCCGGGCGCCAGCGCATTCACCCGCACGCCCCTGCCGGCATATTCGAGGCCCAGCGCCTTGGTCATGCCGAGCAGCGCATGCTTGGCGACGGGATAGGGAAAGGTGTGCGGGATGATGGTGAAGGCGTGGGTCGAGGCGATGTTGAGGATGACGCCGCCGCCCTCCTCCAGGAACCCCGGCAGGACGGCCCTGCTGCAATTCCACGCGCCCTTGAGATTGATGTCGAAGCAGCGCTGCCAGTCGGCATCCGAAAGGTCGAGCGGTTCGGAAAAGACGTTGACCCCGGCATTGTTGACGAGGGCGTTCGGCCGGCCGATCCCACGCGTTGCGGCGGCGACGGCCTTCTCGATGGCCGCGGCATCGGTGATATCGGCCGCGGCGTGACCGACCCTGCCGCCCGCCGCGCGCAGCCGTTCCGCTTCGCGCGCGAGGAGATCGCCGTCGCGGTCGATCAGGAAAAGGCGTGCGCCTTCGGCAAGGAAGACCTCGGCGATGGTGAGGCCGATCCCCTGCGCCGCGCCGGTCACGATCACCCGCTTGCCGTCCAGACGTCCAGCCATCCCGTTTCTCCTCAGCGCTCGGCAGGTGCCGGGTGGTTGCGGACGGCGATCGCGATGTCGCGGGCGGCGATATCCAGCATGCGGTGCGAGCATTCGCGCGCCGCCGCCCTGTCGCGCATGCGCAGCGCCTCGACGAGCCGCCGGTGGATCTCCACCGCCTCGTCGCGCGCATCCGCCGCCTCGTTCGAGGCGTGCAGCGAGAATTCCAGCGCGGCCTGGATGATGCTCGCAAGCTGCATGAAGACCTGGTTGTGGCTGGCCTTCAGCAGGCCGGCATGGAAGGCGACGTCCGCCTTCGTGAAGGCTTCGAGGTCCCCTTCGGCATCACGCATCGCCTGCCAGGCCCGCTCGATCTCGGCCACTTCCTGCACCGTGGCGCGCTCGGCGGCGAATTCCGCGGCGAAGGGCTCGATGGCGCGGCGCGCATCGAGCACGCAGGTCAGAAGATCGAGCTCGAAGATGCGCGGGCCGATCCATTCCAGCACCTGCTGGTCGAGGATGTTCCATTCCTCCTTCGGGCAGACCACCGTGCCGACGCGCGAGCGCCCGCGCACCAGTCCCTTGGATTCGAGGATCTTCAGCGATTCCCGGATGACGGTGCGGCTGACGCCGTAGCGCAGGCACAGTTCCGCCTCCGTCGGCAGGAAGGCGCCGATCGGGAAGACGTCGGCACAGATGTCGGTGGCGATCGCCCGTGTCACGTTCTTCTGCACGCGGGGGCGGCGCACGCTCCCCTCGCCTTCGGGCGCATTCGAGCGCCCACTCTGTTCCTGCACGGTCATTCTCCACCCCGTTCCGTCTGCGATGCATACCGCGTTTCCTTCGCGATGGCGACGACCGGATCCGCATCATTCCGACATGACTGTCATACATTGATAGACAATTCATCATACAAAGGCAATTGACGAATATGATGAAAGCCACTACACCCAAGGGACTGCTGGCGCAGTTAATTTGGGAGAGAGACAATGGGCTTTATCAAGACAGCCATTCTGGCTGGCACCGTCGCCGTCATCGCCGCAACCTCCGCCTTCGCTGCCGACGTGAAGATCGGCTTCATCGTGAAGCAGCCGGAAGAGCCGTGGTTCCAGGACGAATGGAAATTCGCCGACGTCGCCGCCAAGGAGAAGGGCTTCACCCTGGTCAAGATCGGCGCCGAGGACGGCGAGAAGGTCCAGTCGGCCATCGACAATCTCGGCGCACAGGGCGCGCAGGGCTTCATCATCTGCACGCCCGACGTGAAGCTCGGCCCCGGCATCGTCGCCAAGGCCGCCGCCAACGACCTCAAGCTGATGACCGTCGACGACCGCCTGGTCAACGCCGACGGCAGCCCGATCGAGGACGTGCCGCACATGGGCATCTCGGCCACCAAGATCGGCGAGGCCGTCGGCCAGTCGATCGTCGACGAGATCAAGAAGCGCGGCTGGGACATGAAGGACGTCGGCGCGATCCGCGTCTCCTACGACCAGCTTCCGACCGCCGTCGACCGCGTCGAAGGCGCGCTCTCGGTGCTGAAGGCCGCCGGCTTCCCGGAAGCCAACATCTTCGACGCCCCGCAGGCCAAGACCGACACGGAAGCGGCCCTCAACGCCGCGACGGTCGTTCTCAACAAGAATGCCGGCATCAAGAAGTGGGTGGCCGTCGGCCTCAATGACGAAGCCGTGCTCGGCGCCGTGCGCGCCAGCGAAAGCGTCGGCATTCCCGCCGACAGCATGATCGGCGTCGGCATCGGCGGCGCGGACTCGGCCATCAACGAGTTCAAGAAGCCCGCGCCGACCGGCTTCTTCGGCACCGTGATCATCTCGCCGAAGCGCCATGGCTACGAGACCGCGCTCAACATGTACGAGTGGATCGCCAACGGCAAGGAGCCGGAAAAGCTGACGCTCACCGCCGGCCAGATCGCGCTGCGCGACAACTACGAGCAGGTTCGCAAGGACCTCGGCATCGAATAATCATCGTCTCGGGATGATTTCATCCCGGCGGCACCAGCCGCCGGGCCTCCTTGCGGAGCCGACCATGCAGGACTTTCTCGAATTCAGGGCGATATCCAAGGGATATCCCGGCGTGCAGGCGCTCGCCGACGTTTCCTTCTCCGTGAAGAAGGGGGCCGTGCACGGCCTGATGGGCGAAAACGGCGCGGGCAAGTCGACCCTCATCCGCGTGCTTTCCGGCGACCAGTCCGCCGATACCGGCGACATCCTCATCGACGGCAAGCCGCAGCGCTACCGTTCCGTGCGCGATGCCTTCGAGGCCGGCGTCATCGTCATCCACCAGGAACTCCAGCTCGTGCCCGAGCTGACCGTCGCCGAGAACCTCTGGCTCGGCCGCTTCCCCGGCAAGGCCGGCGTCATCGACCGCACGCGCCTGACCGGCGTGGTCAAGGAGAAGCTCGCGGAGATCGGCATCGCCATCGACCCCGCCGCCAAGGTCGCCTCGCTTTCCATCGGCGAGCGCCAGATGGTGGAGATCGCCAAGGCCGTGATGGCCGATGCGCGCGTCATCGCGCTCGACGAGCCGACCTCCTCGCTCTCCTCGCGCGAGAGCGAAATCCTCTTCGCGCTGATCGACCGCCTGCGCGCGCAGGGCAAGGTCATCCTCTACGTCTCGCACCGGCTCGACGAGATTTTCCGCCTGTGCGACAGCCTCACCGTATTGCGCGACGGCAAGCTGGCCGCCCACCATCCTGATATATCCGAGGTGACGCGCGACCAGATCATCGCCGAAATGGTCGGCCGCGAGATTTCCAACATCTGGGGTTTTCGCCCGCGCGAGCGCGGCGCGGTCCGGCTGGAGGTCAGGGACCTTGCCGGGCGCAAGCTGCGCACGCCGATCAGCTTCTCCGTCCGCCAGGGCGAGATCCTCGGCTTCTTCGGCCTCATCGGCGCCGGCCGCAGCGAGATGGCCCGCCTCGTCTACGGCGCGGACAGCCGGTCGCAGGGCACCGTCAGCGTCGACGGCAAGGCCGTCACGCCGGACAGCCCGCCGCAATCGATCCGCTCCGGCATCGTGCTCTGCCCGGAGGACCGCAAGTCCGACGGCATCGTGCAGGGCCGCAACATCGAGGAGAACATGGCGATCTCCTCGCGACGGCATTTCTCCCCCTTCGGCCTTCTCCAGCCGAAGAAGGAGGCCGAGCTTGCCGAACGCTTCATCGCGAAGCTGCGCGTGCGCACGCCCTCGCGCAAGCAGGACATCGTCAACCTGTCGGGCGGCAACCAGCAGAAGGTGATCCTCGGCCGCTGGCTATCCGAGCAGGGCGTCAAGGTGCTCATCATCGACGAGCCGACGCGCGGCATCGATGTCGGCGCCAAGTCGGAAATCTACGAGATCCTCTATGAACTCGCCGGCCAGGGCATGGCCATCGTCGTCATCTCCAGCGAGCTGCCGGAGGTGATGGGCATCACCGACCGCATCATGGTCATGTGCGAGGGCAAGGTCGCGGCAAATATCGAGCGGGCCGATTTCGACGAGCGCCGCATCCTCGCCGCCGCCCTTCCCGATGTGGCTCCCGATGGGGCCAATGCCAGCGAACTTCCCAACCAGCAGGTCCAGTCCCGATGACGTCCTTGAAAAAACTCCTCCTCGGCGAGCAGGGCCTCGTCGTCATCTTCGCCGTCGCCTTCGCCATCGTGGCGCTCACGGTCCCGAACTTCCTGACCGAGCGCAACATGCTGGGCCTGCTGCAGTCGGTCGTCACCATCGGTATCGTCGCCTGCACCATGATGTTCTGCCTCGCTTCGCGCGACTTCGACCTTTCGGTCGGCTCGACGGTCGCCTTTTCCGGCATGATCGCCGTCATGGCCTCGAACGCCTCGGGCTCGATCGTCGTCGGGCTTGTCGCCGCGCTCCTGTGCGGCGGCGCCGTCGGCTTCGTCAACGGCCTCGTCATCGCCCGCTTCCGCATCAATGCGCTCATCACGACGCTCGCCACCATGCAGATCGTGCGCGGCTTCGCGCTGATCGCCTCGGACGGGCGCGCCGTCGGCATCAACGATCCCGGCTTCTACCAGCTCGCCCTCTCCAAGTTCCTCGGCATCCCGACGCCGATCTGGGTCATGGCGATCTTCTTCATCGTCTTTGGCTTCGTGCTGAACCGCACCGTCTTCGGCAAGAACACGCTGGCGATCGGCGGCAATCCGGAGGCCTCGCGCCTTGCCGGCGTCGACGTCTCCAGCATGCGCATCTGGATCTTCGCGCTGCAGGGCCTCGTCTGCGCCGTCGCCGGGGTTCTGCTCGCCTCGCGCATCACCTCCGGCCAGCCGAACGCCGCCACCGGCCTCGAGCTCTCGGTCATCTCGGCCTGCGTGCTCGGCGGCGTGTCGCTTGCCGGCGGCCGCGCGGCCATGACGGGCGTCATCGTCGGCGTGCTCATCATGGGCATTGCCGAGAACGTCATGAACCTTCTCAACATCCAGGCCTTCTACCAGTATGTCGTGCGCGGCCTGATCCTGCTGCTCGCGGTCCTGCTCGACAACCTGCGCTCGGCCGCCGCCGCCCGGCGCGGCTGACGCCGTGGCGGAGGATGTCGTCCGCCTCGAAAGGAACGGGCTCGCCGTCGATGTGAGCCCGCTCGGCGGCGCTGTCCTCGCCGCGCACTGGCACGGCGTCCCCATCCTTGCGCCGACACCATCGCCGGGCCTTGCCTCGCAGGCCTTCGGCGCGGAAGCCTGCTTTCCGCTCGTTCCCTTCGGCAACCGCATCGAGGGCAACGCCTTCCGCTTTGCCGGCGAAACTTATGCGCTGGCGCCGAACACCGCCGATCCGCTCGTCCTGCACGGCGACGGCTGGCTTCGGCGCTGGTCGATCCTGCGACAAGAACCGCACGGCATCGTCTTCCACTACCGGCACGCGGCGGGCAGCGCCTCCCCTTTCGCCTACGAGGCCACGCAGGCCATCACGCTCGGAGAGGACAGCCTGACGCTGTCGCTCACCGTCGCCAACAGGGCGCCGCAAGCACTGCCATACGGCCTCGGCTTTCATCCCTATTTTCCGCGAACGCCGAAGATGCGGCTCGTCGCCCGGGCAGAGCGCTTCCGGCCGGAACGGGAAAACCACCTGCCGGGCGCTGCCGGCCCGCTGCCGCGGGATCTCGACCTTGCGGCAGGCACGACGCTGCCGGACCGCTGGCTGAACAACGCCTTCGACGGCTGGGACGGGCGCGCGCGGATCGAATGGCCGGAGACCGGCCTTGTCTTATCGCTGGAGGCCGGCGAAGGCCTCCGCCATTTCGTCATCTATTCGCCTTCGGCATCGGACGGGTTCGTCTGCTTCGAGCCGATGAGCCACCGGCCGAACGCCCACCATGACGACGAGGGCGGCGGCCTCGTCGCGCTCGCGCCGGGTGCCGAACTTGCCGGGCGGATGACCTTGCGTTTGACGCAAGCCGGCCGTCCTACTTCCGTGTGAAGCTGAAGGTGAAGTGGCTGCCGCGGTGATAGTCGCGGGCGAAGTTGACCGGCGCGCCGACGGCGTTGAAACAGGTCTCGGTGATCAGCAGCGCGGGACCGAAATTCCTGAGGTCGTGCCGCTCGACGGCATCGTCGGGAAGCATCACGGCCGAGACGTTCGCCGCCGACATGCGCGGGCGGTTGCCGTATCGCTCGAGCAGGTCCATCAGCGACCCGGTCCAGTCCACGTCGTAGAGCCTGCCGGCGACGATGCCGCGCGGCACGTAGTCGATGCAATAGAGGATCGGCTCCTCGTCGTGCAGGCGCAGGCGCTCGATGCGGATGACGCGGTCGGCCGCGCCGAGCCGCAGGCATTCCGCGACATGCCTGTCGGGCGCCTCTTCCGAGATCGACAGGACCTTGTTGACGGTGCGGTAGCCGTACTGCCGCGCCATGTCGGTCACGCTCTCGAAGACGGTGATCGGCCGGTCGACCTGCACGGCGGAAAGCGCGGAGACGAAGCGGCCGCGGCCGTGCTCCACATAGATCACGTCGTCCTGCTCCAGCAGCTTCAGCGCCTCGCGCAGCGCCGGGCGCGAAATGCGGAAGCGCTGGGTGAGCTGCGCCTCGGTCGGCAGCCTGTCGCCCGGCTTCAGCCCCTCTTCCCGGATGAGATCGGCGATCCGGTCCCTGAGCTGGACGGCGAGCGTGCGCGAATCGCGAAGGGGTTCTTCCACCGCCTGCCTCGTTCGATGATTGGTTTCCTCTTCTTGTCTGACGAATCCCGGAGGGTCAAGCGGAAGGCGGGAAAACCCGGAGGACGCAGCCGCCCTCGCCATGCCCCGTCCTATCCGAGCGGGCGCGGCTTGACAGCGCGAAACCATGATGTCAGTTGTCTTACAACTTTAATCCATCCAACGGGGCAGGACATGCTGAATTTTGACGAACAGAGATTCCTTCGCATCCAGTCGGGCGCGGTCGGCCTGCAGAAACGGCTGGAAACGGTGATTGCCTCCTGCCTTGCGGCCGGCGCGGAGAACATCTTCTTCCTCGGCACGGGCGGCGCGGCGATCCTGATGCAGCCGGCAGCGCAGCTCCTCCAGCGCCGCTCGCACTTTCCCGCCTTCATCGACATGCCCGCCGAACTCGTCATCACCGGCTCGGCGCACCTGACGGAAAAGTCGATCGTCGTGATGCCCTCCCTTTCCGGCACGACGAAGGAGAGCGTGGCGCTCCTTGCGAAGCTGAAGGAGACCGGCGCGACCGTCCTCACGCTCGTCGGCCACGCGGAAACGCCGCTCGGCAAGGGCGGCGACCACGTCTTCGTGAACTTCGCCGAGGACGACACGTCCTGCGAATCCTTCTACCTGCAATCCCTCTTCATCGCGCTCGCCGTCATGAAGCACCGCGGCGAGATCGCCAACCACGACGCGATCGTCGCCGAGCTCGCCCGGATGCCGGACCTGCTTCTGGAGGTGAAGCGTGCCTACGAGCCGAAGGCCGAGGCCTTCGCGAAGGTGCTGGCGGGCGCGGATTACCACATCGTCACCGGCGCGGGGAACGTCTGGCCGGAGGCCTTCTACTACGGCATGTGCATCCTGGAAGAGATGCAATGGATCCGCACCCGGCCCGTGCATGCCTCGGACTTCTTCCACGGCACGCTGGAACTGGTGGAAAAGGGCGTCAGCGTCATCCTCTTCAAGGGCGAGGATGCCCTGCGGCCGCTGGCCGACCGCGTCGAGACCTTCGCGCCGACCTATACCGACAGGCTGACCGTGCTCGATACCGCCGAATTCGACCTGCCGGGCATTTCGCCGGAGGTGCGGGCGCTCGTCTCGCCGGTGCTGCTGGCGACCGTGCTCGAGCGCATCAGCGCCCATCTCGAAGTCCTGCGCGACCATCCGCTGACGACGCGCCGCTACTACAAGCGCGTCGCCTACTGAAAACCGCGGCTTGACGCATGCCCCTCCCAGGCCGCGAATGCACCATCCGCATTCGCGGCCTTGCCGCCCATCGAGACCCGCATGAAGACCTTCCGCTTCGCCGCCGTCGGCGACAATTGCATCGACCGCTACCGTCCCCCCGTCTCGCAGGCGCTTGTCGGCGGAAACGCGGTGAACGTCGCGGTGCAGCTTGCGCTTCTCGGGCATGCCGCCTTCTATTTCGGCGCCGTCGGGCCGGACGATGCGGGGCGCCACACACGGCGGCTTCTGGAGGAGAACGGCGTCGACGTCACGCATCTGCGCGAGCGCCCCGGCGTGACCGCCTATACGGACATCGAGACGCTGCCCTCCGGCGACCGGGTCTTCCTCCACGAGGACTTCGGCGTCTGCGCCGGCTACCGCCCCGATGCCGCCGGGATCGCCTTCCTTGCGACCATGGACCATGTGCATATCGGCTGGATGGACGACGGAGGCGCGCTGCGCCGCGCGCTTGCGGGCGCGGGGGTCAGCGTCTCGCAGGACATTTCCGTCAATGCCGACCCGGCCGATCTCGGCACCGAGGGCCTTTCCATCGCCTTCGCCTCGGCGGGCGACGACGATGCGGCCCTGGAGGCCCTGCTGCGACGCCTTGGCGACGACGGCGTGCCGCTCGCCGTCGTCACCCGCGGCGGCAGGGGATCGGTGGCGAGCAACGGCAAGGTGCGCGTCGAGGCAGGCGTAAGGCCTGTAGAGGTCGTCGATACGACCGGGGCGGGCGACAGCTTCATCGCCGGTTTCCTCTCCGCGCATATCGCCGGCCTGCCGCTTTCCGATTGCCTGGCAGCGGGGCGGGACCGGGCCGCGCGCACCTGCACCCATGTCGGCGGATTCCCGCAGGTGCCGCAGCCGCTTTGACGCGGCCTACTTCAGGACGAGCCAGCCCGAGACGATGATGATCGCCGCGCCGGCGAGCGTGTGCATCTCCACCGGCGTTGCAAAGAGGACGAGGCCGTAAAGGCATCCCCAGATGATCTGGCTGTACTGGAACGGCGCGACCACGGAGGCCTCGCCGACGCGGAAGGCCCGCACCAGCAGCGCGTGGCCGCCCAGCATCATCGCCCCGCCGACGGCGCCAAGAAGAAGGTCTGCCGAAGCCGGCATTACCATTCCGCCGGAGGCTGCCGCGACGGAAAGGGCGACCGGCGTCAGCACGACGAGGAGGCTCGCGACGAGCGCCTCGTCCGTCTCCGCCACTTTCGCACGGCGCAGCAGGATGAGCGAAAGGGCGAAGAAGACCGCCGAGCCGAAGGCGGCCGCATGGCCGAGGTTGAGCGGCGCCACGCCGGGCTTCAGCGCCACCACGACGCCGGCGAACCCCACCAGCACGCCCGCCCAGCCGATGGCCGAAAGCCGCTCCCGCAGGAAGACGAAGCCGAGGACGGCAACGAGGATCGGCGTCAGGAAGGCGATGAGATAGGCATCCGCCAGCGGCAGCCGCGCGAAGGCGTAGTGGATCAGCAGCGTGTCGAGCGCAAGCAGCAGCGCCCGCCAGAAGGCGAGCGACGGCTGGCGCGGCACGAGGCGGTGCAGGCGGCCGGTGGAAAGCGCATGGAGCAGCAGCAGGACAAGCGCGGCGGCGGTGACGAGGAACGTCACCTGCGGCGCCGGCATCGCCGCGGTCATGATCTTCACGACGGCATCCGTCGCCGAGAAGATGGAGAAGGCGGCAAGGACGAGCACCGCGCCGCGCCCGTTCGACGGCGTGAAGGGAGCGCCGCCCTCCATTGCGGAGGCATCAGCGGGCATTGAAGCGTCCGAAGCGTTCCTCGATGCGGGACTGGGCATATTCCAGGCAGATCGACAGGATCCAGTAGATCATCGAGGCGGTGATCAGCATCTCGATGTGGCGGAACTCGGTCTGGCCCTGGGTGCGGGCCAGATACATGATCTCCCAGACGCCGACGACCGACACGAGCGAGGAATCCTTCAGCATGGCGATGAACTGGTTGCCGGTCGGCGGGATGATCACCCGCATGGCCTGCGGCAGGATGACGAGCGCCATGGTCTGCGCCGGGCTGAGGCCGAGCGCCGTCGCGCCCTCCGTCTGCCCGCGGTTGATGCTCTGGATGCCGGCGCGGAAAATCTCGGTCATGTAGGCGCCGTAGCAGAGCGACAGCGCCAGGATGCCGGCCGGCACGGCGCTGATCACATAGCCGACCTGCGGCAGGCCGAGATAGATGATGTAGATCTGCATGAGCAGCGGCAGGCCGCGGAAGAGCGAGGTGTAGAAGGTCGCAAGGCCGTAGATGACGCCGTTGCTCGACAGTTTCGCGATGGCGCCGGCGAGCGCGATCACCGTGGCGATGACGATGGAAATGGCGGAGATATAGAGCGTCGTCGTCACGCCCTGCGTGATGAGGAAGCCGATCTTCTTGGCGATGAAGGCGAAGGAGAGATCGAAGGAATAGAAGAACAGCATCAGGAGCACGAACAGCTCGATCCAGACCGCCACGACCTGCTGGCGCCGCGAAAGCTGGCGCAGCGCCTTCCAGTTGGCGGCGAGGATGAGCGCGATCAGCAGCGCGGAGACCAGCCGGCCCGCCGCCGGGTTCTCGCCGAGCCAGCTTGCCGAGGGCGGCAGGAGATGGCCGATCCAGGCCGAGCTGATGCCCATGGAATAGAGCCCCGCCACGACGACGGCGAGAACCATGAGGGCCCCTGCCCGCCGCGAGGCTTCGGGATAGGTGAGTATCAGACGACCGATCATGTTGTTCCGCCCTTCCTTCTTACGCCGCGCGTTCGCGCCACCAGTCCTGCGCCTGGAGCTTCCAATAGGTGAGCTGGGCGACCGCAAGGCCCGCAAGGCCACCGGCCCAGACGAGGCCGAAGGGCTCGTAGAGCCGGTAGCGCTCGCTTGTCCCGAGAATGCCTTCCGCGATGACCTTGCCGCCGATCGCCGTCGTATTGAGGCCGTGGCCGCCGAAGGCGGTGCAATACCAGACGCCGGGGCTCATCCGCCCGATCTGGGGCATGAGGTGGCGGGCATAGGACATGAGCCCCGACCAGGCGAGCTCCGTCCTGAGGCCGGCAAGCTGCGGATAAGTGCCGACCATTTCGGCGCGCAGCTCCTTCACGAGGCCGGCGGTCGAGGCGGCATGGGTGGTGATGCGGCCGCCCCAGAGGATGCGCCGGCCGTCGTCGATCACGCGGTAGTAGTCGCCGGCCCGGCGATTGTCGCCGATGGCGTCCGTCGTGGCGATGGCCGAGGCGATCAGCTCCGGAGCCTCCTCGCTGACCATGACATAGGTGGCGATGGGCAGGAAGGCGCGCTTCAGCCGGCCGTTGAGCGGGCCGGTATAGCCGCCCGTCGTGAAGAGGACGTCGCGCGCCTTCACCGCGCCGCCGGCCGTCGTCAGCCGTTTTTCCGCGCCCCCGAGATCGGTGGCCGTCACCGGCGACTGCTCGCAGATGCGCCCGCCGAGCCGCTCGATCTCGCGCGCGAGGCCGCGCAGATAGTTGAGCGGGTGCATGTGGAAGGCATCGGGATTGCGCAGCGCCTGGAAATAGCGTTCCGACTTCAGCACCGCGCGGACCGCGTCGCGGTCCATGTATTCGAGCTCGTAGCCGTATTCCCGCTGCACCTCCTGCGCATAGGCCTTGAGGCTTGCGCCGTCGTCGTAGCGCAGCACACTCATGATGCCCGGCACGGGCCTGGCGTCGGCAATGCCGAGCGTGCGGATGTTGTCGCGGACGAAATCCACGCCCTCCACCGAGAGAAGATGAAGCTGGCGCGCCTTCTCCTTGCCGGCGATGCGGGCGATCTCCTCGCCGCCCGTCGCATAGCCGGGGCTGACGAAGCCGCCGTTGCGGCCGGAGGCGCCGAAGCCGACGCTTTCGGCCTCCAGCACCGTGACGCTCCTGCCGGCACGGGCAAGCTGCAGGGCCGCCGAAAGGCCGGCAAGGCCCCCGCCGACGATCGCCACGTCGCATTCCACCGTGCCCGAAAGCGCCGGTCGCGCTGTCTGGTCCGCCATGGTGCGTTTGTAATAGGTATCCGGATAGGCCATGTCGCTCCCCCTCAGGCATGGGGCGCGGGCACGAATGCCCGCGCCGAAAGTTCCGGCAGCCTCAGTCGGCGCTGTAGTCCTTGCCGTACCACTTGGTGGTCAGCGCGGCGAGCGTGCCGTCCTTCTTCATCTCCTCGATGATGCCGCCGACCTTGGCGGTCCATTCGGCATCGCCCTTCTCGGCGATGACGACGAGCGGCTCGCGGAAGGCATATTCGCCCTCGATGACCTTGACCGGGTAGCCGTTCTTGATGGCGTTCATCGCCGTCTGCTCCGGCGCGATGACCGCGTCGAGGCGCACGCCGTTGCCGAGGCGCAGGTCGTCGAAGGGCAGCATGGAATCGGCGAAGGTGCGCACCTCGCCGGGCTCCAGCTTGTATTCGATCGGCGGCAGGCCCGGCGCGTCGATCTCCAGGCGGCGGTTGATGAAGTCCTCCGAGGTCGTCGCCGTCTCGACGCCGATCACCTTGCCGTTGAGGTCGGTGACGGTCTTGGCGTCGCTGTCCTTGTGGACCACGTAGACATAGGGGCTGTAATAGTAGATGCCGACGAAGTCGATGACCTGGGCGCGCGCCTTGGTCGGCGTCACGGAGCCGACGCCGAGGTCGTAGCGCCCCTGCCAGCGGCCGCCCGTCAGCGTCGCCCAGTCCGGCGTCTCGAAGCTGACCTCGACGCCGAGGCGCTTGGCGATCTCGCGCGAGACGTCGATGTCGAAGCCGACCATCTCGTTGTTGTCGTCGAGATAGCTCTGGGGCGGCCAGCCGCTGTTGGTGGCGACGACCATCGCCTTCTTTTCCATCACACGGTCCAGCGTCTGGCCGGCATGGGCCGAGACGGCGGCAGCGACGAAAGCGGCCCCTACGGCCAATCGCATGAAGAGCTTTTTCATGTGTCCTCCTTGTGATCCGTCAGGCTGGATCCCCATTTATGTAAGTTGTCTGACAACCATATGTCTCAATACCCCTCGACCGGAGTCAAGGGGCTTGCCCGTCGTCTTCATGAAAGATTCAGATTATCGCATGCCCACGCGCAATGACCTTGCGGCGCGCCGGCGCTTTGCCTACCGGCTTGCGAGCGTGAAGAGGAGGAGAAGGGCGGCGGCACCCGCCATGCGCTGCCAGAGCGGCATCGCCCGCCCGCGGCGAGCCCTTGCGCGAAGGCGGCCCCGCAATGCCGCAAGGTCCGCGCGCAGAGCCGCAAGGTCGCGGCGCGCGCGGTTTTCGGCCGAGCGGGTCTCCATGTCCTCGATCTCCTCGAGATGTTCCCGCCACTGCGCATCGCTTTCGAAACCGTGCCTGCGGATGTCCGTCATGGTCGACCTTTCGGGCAAGCAACGCCCCCGGGCGCTGGGCGAACCGGGGGCGGTGGGGATCAGTTGTCCTCGTCGCGGACCTTCTTTGCCTCTTCGGCATCTGTCCGGCCGGCGGGGATGGACGTGGTCGTCACGGAAACCGGGTCAGAGCCCGGAAAGGTTTCCTTGAGGCCCTCGTTGAGGGCGTCTTTCGGCGGCCGTTTCTTCTGTTCCTGCTTGAGGGATTCGACCGCCGGGGAAGAACGATGGCTTTCCAAGTCATTTCTCCTTCGTTGCCGGATTTCAACGGAAGAGCGGCCGTTTTGTTCCACCGCATGCTCCCTGCGAAGACCATGCGGTGGACATCACGGAATTCAGCAGCGGTCGATGTAACGGCGGCCGTAGCGGTCGCGATAGTAGCACTGGCCGGGCTGGTCTTCGACGCTGCCGATCAACGCGCCGGCGACACCGCCAACGGCTGCGCCGACCGCGGCGCCGCGGACATTGCCGGTCGCAACCCCGCCGACGACGGCGCCCGTCGCCGCACCGACCCCGGCGCCCCGTTCCGTTGCGGTACAGGCGGCAAGCGACATGCCGATGCAGGCAATAAGGATCATCTTCTTCATCGTAGCCTCCGTGTTTCAACGAGCGGATAACCCGCAGAAGCCCGGTAAGTTCCGACGAAGCGGGACCTTGACGCAAAACGCCGGGGCATCCGCCCCGGCGTTTTCCTCTCCGCGCTTAGCGCGAGGTCAGGTCGTCGGGCAGTTCGGCATTGTGGAACTCGCGATAGATGTCGCGCAGCACCTTGTTGTCGAAATTGGTCTTGACCCACTTGTCGAGCCATTCCTTCAGCGCCGTCTCGCCCTTCGGGATGCCGATGCCGAGAACGGTTTCCTTCTGGATGAACTTCGTCTCCAGCGGGTTGCTCGCCATCTTCTTGTTGATGCCGTTGATGACCGCCGACTGGCTGGAGAGGATGTTCACCTGGCCGGAAACGACGGCCGTGATCAGCGTCGCATCGTCCTCGAAGCGGACGATATCGGCGCCCGGCGCATTGGCCGTGATGTCCTGGTCGTTGGTCGTGGCGCGCGTCACGGCGATGCGCTTGCCGGCAAGGTCGGCATAGTCCTTGATCGCAACGTCCGCCGGGGCGGCGACGACGAGCGCCAGCGTCGCATAGGGAACCGAATAGTCGATCGCCTTCTTGCGCTCGTCGGTGATGCCGAGCGAGGAGACGACCATGTCGGCCTTGCCCGTCTGGACCGAGGGAACGCGGGCGGCATTGGTGATTTCCACCAGTTCCAGCTCAACGCCGAGGTCCTTGGCGATCAGCTTCGCGGTCTCGACGTCCGAGCCGGTCGGCTTCAGGTTCTCGTCCACGAAGGAATATTCCGGAATGCCCATCGCCACGGCGATGCGCACCTTGCCGGCCTTCTTGATGTTGTCCAGCACATCGGCATTGGCGACCGATGCGAAGGCCAGAAGGCTTGCGCCGGCCAGGACGGCCAGCTTCGAGATCATTTTCGTCGGCATGTGAGTCTCCTCTCTCGTTGATCCGACCCTGCGCGAAAGCGCAGGTCCTCCTCCTTGAATTCAAAGCTCCTCGGCCATGAACTCCTTCAGTTCCGGCGTCTGCGGGTTGGAGAGGATGTCTGCCCCTCCCGTCTCCCAGACCTTGCCGGTATGCATGTAGATGACGCGGTTGGCGGCCCGCTTGGCGAAGCCCATCTCGTGGGTGACGACGATCATCGTCATGCCGCCGCGGGCAAGGTCCTCCATCACGCGCAGCACCTCTCCCGTCAGCTTCGGGTCGAGCGCGGACGTCACCTCGTCGAACAGCATCACCTTGGGCTGCATGGCGAGCGAGCGGGCGATGGCCACGCGCTGCTGCTGGCCGCCGGAAAGCTGCTCGGGATAGCTGTCGATCTTCTCCGAAAGGCCGACCTTGGCGAGCACGGGCTTGGCGACCTCGTAGGCCTCGTCCTTGCGCATGCCCTTCACGCGGCGCAGCGCCAGCATGATGTTCTGCGCCACCGTCATGTGCGGGAAGAGGTTGTAGCTCTGGAACACCATGCCGATATCGCGGCGCAGCGCCCGCACGTCGAGCTTCGGGTCCTCGACGCGGTGGCCGCACACCTCGATGGAGCCGCCCTGGATCGTCTCGAGCTGGTTGATGCAGCGCAGCGCCGTCGACTTGCCCGAGCCCGACTGGCCGATGAGCGCGACGACCTCGCCGGAATTGATCTCGAAGGACACGCCCTTCAGCACTTCCAGCTCGCCGAAGCGCTTGACGACATTGGTGAGTTTAACGGCGACCGACATTGAGTTTCCTCTCGAGCGAACGGCTCCATGCCGACAGCGGGTAGCAGACGCAGAAGTAGAAGAAGGCTGCGACGCCGAAGACCAGGAAGGGCTGGAACAGCGAGTTGTTGATGACCTGGGCCGCGCGCGTCAGCTCCAGGAAGCCGACGACGGAGGCGAGCGAGGTGTTCTTGACGAGTTGCACCAGGAAGCCGACCGTCGGGGGCGTCGCGATCTTCAGCGCCTGGGGCAGGATGACGTCCTGCAGGGCCTGCCAGCGCGTCAGGCCGAGGCATTCGGCCGCCTCGAACTGCGTCTTGGCGATGGACCCCACGGCCCCGCGCCAGATCTCGCCGAGATAGGAGCTGGTATAGACCATCATGCCGAGGCCGGCGGCGGCGAGCGGCGGCACCGAGATGCCGAAGACGCCGAGGCCGAAATAGAGGATGAACATCTGGATCAGCAGCGGCGTACCCTGCACGATCTGGATATAGACGAGCGCCACGCGCCGCAGCCAGCGGAAGCGCGAGATGCGGGCGAGCATCACGAAGAAGCCGGCAACGCCCCCGAGGATGAACGCGAGCGCGGACAGGACGACCGTCCACAGGAGGCCGTCGAGCAGGTAGATCAGGTGGTTGGTGGAAAAGGCTCCGAACATCCTGGCCCTCACACGCCGAGCCCGAGCCGGCGACGGCGCGGGAATGCGATGAGGCCGAGCCCGAAGAAGGCGGCGCGCATCAGGTAGGTGATCGCGATATAGAGCAGCGCGACGACGAAATAGGTCTCCAGCGAGCGGAAGGTGTTCGACTGGATGTTGTTGGCGACGCCCGTCAGCTCCTCCGCGGAGATCTGCGAGCAGATCGAGGTCGCCAGCATCATCAGGATGAACTGGCTGGAGAGCGAGGGATAGACCCGCTCTATGGCCGGCAGCATGATGATGTCGCGGTAGATCTGGAACTTCGAGAGGCCGAGCGCCTGGGCCGCCTCGATCTGGCTCGGATGGATGGAGTCCATGCCGGCGCGCACGATCTCGGCCGTATAGGCGCCCACGTTGATGACCATCGCGAAGACCGAGGCCGCGATGATCGGCATGCGGATGCCGACCGACGACAGGCCGAAGAAGATGAAGAAGATCTGCACGATGAAGGGCGTGTTGCGGACGGCCTCGATATAGACGCCGACGACCGCGCGCAGAACGGCGACCTGGGAGCGGCGGGCAATCGCGCAGGCGATGCCGATCCCCAGGCCGATGATCACCGAGAACACGGTGATCTCGATGGTGGTCAGCGCGCCCGACAGGAAGCTCTGCCAATAGGGCAGGAGCGCCCCGAAATCGAACTGATAGTGCATTTCCTCCTCCAATGCGTGCGGATCACGCTGCGGCTAGCGGGCGAGCCAGCCCCCATCCACCGGGATGACCGTTCCGTGGACGTAGTCGGACGCGGCCGACGCCAGAAAGACGGCCGCTCCTCCAAGCTCGGCCGGCGTCCCCCAACGCCCGGCCGGTATGCGCGCGAGGATCGCCGCGCTGCGGTCCGGGTCCTCCCGCAGGGCCGTCGTGTTGTTCGTCGAGAAATAGCCCGGCGCGATGGCGTTGACGTTGACGCCCCTGCCCGCCCATTCGCAGGCGAGCAGCTTGGTGATGCCGGCAAGGCCGCTCTTGGAGGCCGTGTAGGACGGGATGCGGATGCCGCCCTGGAAGGACAGGAGCGAGGCGATGTTGACGATCTTGCCGCTGCCCTGTTCGAGCATGTGGCGGCCCGCCGCCTGCGACAGGAAGAACGCCGTCTTCAGGTTGGTGTCGATGACGGCGTCCCAATCCTCTTCCGTGAAGTCGACGGCATCGGCCCGCCGGATGATGCCCGCATTGTTGACAAGGATATCGAGGCGGCCGAAGGCAGACAGCGTCTCGGCGACGATGGCCTTGACGGGTTCGATGGTCGAAAGGTCGGCCTTGATGGCGTGAAGGCGGCTGCCCGCCTTTGAGACCAGGGCCTCGGTTTCCTCCATCGAGGAACGGCCGACGGCGGCAATCGACGCGCCCGCCTCGGCAAGCGCCACGGCGATCGCCTGGCCGATGCCGGTATTGGCGCCGGTGACGATGGCGGCGCGGCCGGAAAGATCGAAGGGATTGGCCATCGTCCTACCTCAGGTCCGCGATCGCGATATGGTCCATGTCGGTGAAGCTCTTGTTGTCACCGCCCATCGCCCAGATGAAGCTGTAGTTCTTCGTGCCGGCGCCCGAATGGATCGACCAGGGCGGCGAAATGATCGCCTGCTCGTTGGCGACCAGCATATGGCGCGTCTCCTGCGGCTCGCCCATGAAATGGAAGACGCGCTGGTCGGCATCGAGGTCGAAATAGAGATAGGCTTCCATGCGCCGGTCGTGCGTGTGGGCGGGCATGGTGTTCCAGACGCTGCCCTCCTCGATCATCGTGAAGCCCATGGTGAGCTGGCAGGACTGGCAGACCTCGGGATGGATGAACTGGTAGATCGAGCGCTTGTTGGCGGTTGCCGCTTCACCCGGCGTCAGGTGACGCGCCTTGTCGCGGGTGAGCAGCACCGTCGGATGGGCCTGATGGGCCGGCGTGGAGACGAGATAGAACTTGGCCGGCGCGGCGGCGTCGACGCTTTCAAAGCGGACATCGCCTGCGCCCTTGCCGACATAGAGGCAATCGTATTTCGCAAGCGCGTGGCGCGTTCCGCCGACGACGACATGGCCGGCCCCGCCGACGTTCAGGACGCCCAGTTCGCGCTCGGCCAGGAAGCTGTCCTGGCCGATCTCCTTCGGCGCGCCGAGGGCGAGCGCCTCGCCGAGCGGCGTCGCGCCGCCGACGGCCATGCGGTCGTAATGGGAATAGGTGAGCCGGATCTCGCCGGCGGCAAACACCGTCTCGATCAGGAAGTGCCGGCGCAGCGTCTGCGTATCGTAACCGCGGACCGCTTCGGGATGGGAGGCGTGACGCACCTCGATCTTCATGGGTTCTTCTCCTTCTGTTCGGCGGATGCCACGGGAGATTTCGCATCCTCGATGAAATAGTTCGGGTCCCAGATCTCGGCCGTCTCGACCTCGCCGAGCAGCTTGCCGAGATGGAAGCCCATGGCGGCCATGGCGCCCGCCTTGTCGCCGGCCTTCATGCAGTCGATCACGGCCGAATGCTCCTCGATGACGCGGGCAAGACGCCCCTCCTGCGGCAGGGTGAGGAGGCGGTAGCGGTCCGAGTGGACCTTGACCTGCTGGATGAGGGCCCAGATGCCCGGGAAGCCGGCGATATCGCTGATCAGCTTGTGGAAATCGTTGTCGAGCACATGGAAGGCGGCGACGTCGTCGTCCCGCACGCAGGCGCCGAGATCGGCAAGGTTGCGCTCCAGCGCACGAAGTCCCGCCGGCGTCATCTTCTCGACGGCGATGGAAACGGTCGTGTCCTCCAGCGCCTTGCGCACCAGGATCGCCTCGTAGAGGGCATGGCGCGGGATGCGCGAGACGAAGGTGCCCGACTGCGGGAAGACGTCGACGAGGCCTTCGTCGGAAAGCCGCAGCATCGCCTCGCGGATCGGTGTCCGGCTGACGCCGAACTCGGCCTCCAGTTCCTTCTCGTTCAGGAGGTCCATCGGCTTGCGGCGGAGCGAGATGATGTCGTCGCGCAGCGCATTGTAGACGAGCGTCGCCGCACGCGGGGCCGCCGCGCGCTGATGGGAGATCGGCGTGACGCCGGCAAGCGAACGCTTCCTGCGGGCCTGGGTCACGACAAGACCCTCCCCGCCCGCACAACGATATGACGCCCGTTCCTGCCCACCGATCAGCACCTCCGTTTGATCGACAGAAGTAGTATATTAGTATCCAACTAAGCGCAACAGCCTTCGAAAGAAAATTGGAGAAGACCGTCGAAAACGCGATTCCGCGCGCTATCGGATCGTGCCTTTCCCATTGAAAAAGCTCGGCAATTATCGACAGGGATTTTGGCGGGAAGAAGAGACGGCCGCAGCCTTCTGCTTTATGCCGGCAGGTTTTCCGTCAGGCGGAATTCCGGGCTCCAACCAAGTTCCGCGACGACCTTGGCCGTCGCGACCGCGTCGTTCGGCTCGACGATGTTGAAGGCACCCGGCCGGCCGCGGTCGACCGCGAGGAACGCGGCATAGGCGGCCGCATCCACATGGAGCGGCAGTGCGGCGGGAGGCGCCGCAAAGCCGGTGCCCGGCCCGCAGCCCTTCACCGAGGCGTCGCCCCTTTACACCGGCGCCATCGAGCAGGACATCGTGAGCGGCCTGTCGACCGGGGAGGAGACGACCATCCGGCGCTGGCTGGCCCGCGTCGCTTCCCCCGAAAGGCAGGAATGAGGGACGCGGCCGTCAGTTGAGGAAGGCGGCGCCGGTCTTGCGCCGGGTCATCATGAGGAACGCCTGCACATCGATACCGGCGGCCGGGGCGGGTGGCGGATTGATGAGGATGCCGCGGTTCGGCCGCCTTGCCACCGGCAGGCGGTTGAGGGCCCGCCGCGCCTTCTCCACATAATCCGTCCGCGTCCCGGCGGAGGCGCCGTGTTCGACGAGCTGGGACCAGGCCTGCCTTGCCGCATCGCGCTCGCCGAGCACCAGCGAGGCGACGCCGAGCTTGTAGAGCGCCTCGCCCTTGTACGGCTCGAGGCGAAGCACGTCGCGCAGGGCCTCGATCGCCCGCGGATAGGCGGAGCGGGCAAGGCACACGTCGGCAAGGCGCATCAGCACGGGCCTCGGGTCCGGCGTGCGCGGCAGGAGCGCGCGGAAGGCCTCCTCGGCCGCGGCCAGGTTGCCGCGCAGGACCTGGAGATTGGCAAGGCCGAATTCCGCGCCGAGATGGTCGGGAGCCGCCTCCACCACCTGGCGGAAGGCGCGCTCGGCATCGACCCGCTTGCCGCGGCGGTTGAAATCGAGTGCCTGCCGGTAGACGAAATCGATGCTGTTCGGATTGAGCTTGCCGCCGAGGTTCTTGCCGTCGCGGGTCTTGAATTCGACGCAGCTTATCCGGTGCTCCTCGACGCCGAACATGTATTTGTAGGGCTCGTTGCCGCGCAGGAAATCGTAGAGGCGGAAGCCGTCCGCAATCGCCCGGCGGATGCAGTAGCCGTGAAGGATCAGCCCCGGCGACGGCGTGGTCCAGGTCTCGTCGCGCCCGGTGATGTAGAAGCGGATCGCCTTCTTGCCGGCGTCGACGATATTGGCGAGCGCGGCCAGCGGCCGCTCGCCGTGCCAGAGCACCGGCACGTCGAGATCGCCCTCCTCGAAGCAATCCATGAGCATCTGCCGCGTGCTGCGGATCAGCTCTTCCGTCCTTTCCGCCCCCTTGACCGGCGACCAGCGGGTCCGCCAGAAATCGAAGAGGATGATGAGGTCGCGATCGATGGTCGCGGCATCGGCATGGGTGATGCGGAATTCGTCGCCCCCTTCCACCTTGCGCAGGAACCGGCGCAGCTTCTGCCGAGTCTGGCTGCTCATGTGCCGTTCCAGATAGGCGTTCCAGCTCTCCGGAAGATGGATCTGCGGGCAGATCGTGGCGTCGATCTTCTGCTCGTTGAGCGGGGTTCTCCTGCGGAACATCACCCGCGGGCCCTCCAGGGCGCGGATCATCGCCTCGCGCCGCTCCGGCGGGCCGTTGAAATAATCGAGCTTGATTTCCTTCCAGACCTGCTGCCTGAGGACCTTGCAGAAGCCGGCCACGGCATAGCGCTCGTACTCCGGAAGGCACAGGAAGCCGGTATAGTCGGCGGCATAATTGCCGGCCATGACGATCTCGTCGAAGAACAGACCGTCCTTGTCCTGCCGGGTCTGGAGGCGGAGCGGAAAGAAGGCGACGAAGGGGGCGCCCGGATCCTTCTCCTTCAGGGCGAGGATGAACCATCGCTTCTTGCGGGCAAGGAAACGCCGGAGCCAGCCATGGGAGAGGAAATGCTGCGCATGGGGATCGGCCGCAAACACCGCCTCCCAGTTGTCCTTCAAAGCGACGAAGGCCCCCATCGTCTCGATGCATTTGACCTGCATGACACCCACCCACCCCATCGACCGACCTCGCCCCATAGTAGAGGCTTTCGGGGGGCGCCGACATGGACCGAAGGGGTCATCGGCCCCATCAAATAGGGCTAATCCGGCGCGGCTTAGAGGGCATCCTTCAGGAAGGGGCTCGCATGGATGAAGGCCCACAGCGCCTTGCTGATGTCGGCGATCTCGGAAATACCCTTTTCGAGCTGGCGCAACTCCCGCTGGTCCATCTGCTCGACCTTGCCGTAGAGGATCGACTGCTCCGTCTCGACGAGACGCATCAACTGGGTGCTTGCGATATCGCCCTTCTCGTCGAAGGCGTAGATGCTGTGGTTGTACTTGTTGCGGACCTTGCTGACCCGCTTCAGCCGGCCCATGGCGGCGAGGATGAAATCGCGGTCGGCCGGCGCCGTCGTGCCGCGCTTGGCGAGGCGCTCGACGAGGTCGATGCGCGCCCGCGTCGTGTTCAGCGTGAGGAAGATCACGACGGCGGTTTCCTTGTCGACGCCGAGCTGGTGCGCGATCACGTAGATCAGCAGGCTCTCGGTGTTCGTCCAGACATAGTTGAGCCTGCCCACCTGAAGGAGAACATCAGGCATGTTGCCCATGGCCACCTCCCGACCAACGGTCACCGCTCCTTGAACGCCCGCGACATGCTATCGGCGATCGGCTTGGTGATATACTGGAAAAACGTGCGCTCCGATGTCTGGATCAGCACGTCGGCGGGCATGCCCGGCACCGGATGGAAGCCGGTCACGCGCTTGATCTCCGTTTCGGGCACGCGCACGCGCACGATATAGACGTCCTTGGGCGAGGTCACGGGACCTTCCTCGACGGAATCGGCCGAGACATAGATCACCTTTCCCTCCAGCACCGGTGTCGTGCGGCTGTTCAGCGCCGAAAGGCGGACGGTCGCCTTCTCGCCCTGATGAATCTGGTCGATGGAGGTGCGCAGCACCTGCGCCTCGATGATCAGGGGAACGCCGGCCGGCAGGATTTCCATGATCGGCTTGCCGGTCGTGATGACGCCGCCGGCCGTGTGGTAGTAGGAGCGCACCACCGTGCCGGTGACGGGCGAGCGGATGACCGTGCGATCCAGCACCTCGGATGCCTCGCGCATCTGCTCGCGCACGCCGTCGAGGTCGGATTCGGCCGTCTCCAGCGCGTCGAGCGCCGATTGCTTGAGCGTGTTGACGGCGATGACGGCCTCCTGCTTGTAGCGGTCGATCTGCGCGTCGCTCTCGTTCACCTCGCCCTGGATGCGCGAGATGTCGCCCATGGCGTCGGCGATGGCCCGCTCGACGGCGAGGTAGTCCGTCCGCTTCATGTAGCCGATCTTCGCCAGCTTCTCCTTGGAATCGCGCTCCTCCGACAGGAGCGCGACCTGGCGCTCCAGCGCCGCCATCTGGCCGCGATAACCCTTGGAGCGGTATTCCAGCGAGCGGATGTTCTTCTCGATCAGGTTCAACTGCTCTTCCAGCTTGACCTTGCGGCTGTTGAAGATGACGTGCTGGCTCTCGGCGATGGCGACGACATCGGGGTCGCTGGCTTCCTTACGCACGAGCTCGGGCAGCTCGAAGACCTTTTTCCCGAGCGCCTCGGCCCGCAGCCGCGCGACGACGGCCTCGAGGCGCAGCCAGCGCAGCTTCAGGGCGCGCTCGTTGGAAAGCGCGGCCGTATCGTCGAGCGTCACGAGCATGTCGCCCACGCGGACCTTGTCGCCCTCGTTGACGTGCAGCTCCTTGATGATGCCGCCTTCGAGATGCTGGATGATCTTGTTGTTGCCGGTCGCCACGAAGCTGCCGGAGGTGATGATCGCCGAGGCGAGCGGCGCGGTGCCGGCCCACACGCCGAACCCGCCGAACGTCACCCCGATCGCGGTGAGGCCGACGAGCACATGCGAGCGGATCGACCGCGGCACGTCGGCATACCAGTCGGACTGGTCGTGGATCGCCGGTACTTTCCTGTCCTTCGCCATCTCACTTGCCCTCGATGGTGGGGTTGCCCTGGCCGTTCGTGGCCCGCGTCAGCGCTTCCAGCACCTTCACGCGCTCCCCGAACATCGCGACCGTGCCTTCCTTGAGGACGAGGATCTTGTCGACGACCTGCAGCAGGGAAGGCCGCTGGGTGATGGTGACGGTGGTGATGCCCGCCCGCTTGGCGTGCTGCAGCGCGCGCGCGAGGGCGGCCTCGCCGGGAGGATCGAGGTTGGAATTCGGCTCGTCCAGCACGACGAATTTCGGATTGCCGAAGAAGGCGCGGGCGAGCGCGATGCGCTGCTTCTGGCCCCCGGAGAGCGGCGAGCCGTCGGCCGTCACGATGGTCTCGTAGCCCTGGGGGAAGCTTGCGATCAGTTCGTGCACGTCGGCCAGCATCGCGGCCTCGAAGATCGTGCGATCCTCCACGTCGTCGCGCATGCGGGCGATGTTGGCCTTGATCGTTCCGGGGAAGAGCTGCACGTCCTGCGGCAGGTAGCCGATGCTCTCGCCGAACTGCCGCTGGTCCCAGTTGCGCAGGTCCATGAGGTCGAGGCGCACGGAGCCGGAGGTCGGCATGATCGAGCCGACGAGCATCTTGCCGAGCGTCGTCTTGCCGGAGCCGGAATTGCCGATCACGGCAAGCGATTCCCCCTTCTTCAGCGAGAAGGAGAGGCCGTTGAGGATGACGCGCTTCTGCGGCGGCGGGACGAACAGGATGCGCTCGACATCGAGCCGGCCTTCCGGCTGCGGCAGGCGCAGGCGGGCGAAGTTCAGCGGCGAGGAGAGGAGGAGCTGCTTGATGCGGCCATAGGAGGCGCGCGACTTGTTGAACTGGTTCCAGCCCTCGATCGCCCCTTCGATCGGCGCCAGCGCGCGGCCCGAGATGATGGAGGCGGCGATCACCATGCCGCCGGTGAGCTGCCCGGTCAGGGCAAGATGGGCGCCCCAGCCGAGAAGGGTGATCTGCGTGAGCATGCGGCACGCCTTGGAGCAGCCCGTGAAGACGATGTTGCGGTCCTGCGCCCTGACATGCGCCTTCAGCGAACCCGCCGTGTCGTGCCCCCACATCTTCACCGCTTCCGGGATCATCGCCAGCGCGTTGATGATCTGCGAGTTGCGCGACATGGAATCGAGCTGGAGATTGGCCCGGCTGAGAAACCCGGTCGCCTCCGCATAGTGCCGCGCCGTGAACCTCTGGTTCAGGAAGGCGATGAAGAACAGCACCGAGCAGCAGGTCATGATGATGATGCCGAGATGCGGATGAACGAGGTAGACCACCAGCACGAAGAACGGCATCAGCGGCGCATCCAGGAAGGCGATCAGCGTGCCCGAGGTCAGGAAGCTGCGAAGCTGCTGGAGGTCCTGCAGCGTCTGGTAGTCCTTGCCGCTGCCGTGCAGCGAAGCGCGCGCGGCCGCACTGAGGACGGGCGCGCCGAGCTGCACCTCCAGCTCGACCGCCGTGCGCATGAGGATGAAGCGCCGGATGCTGTCGGCGAAAGCCTGCAGCAGGACGGCCCCGACGACGACGACCGTCAGCATGATCAGCGTGTCCATGGACCTGCTGGTGAGGACGCGGTCGGAAATCTGGAAGAGATAGAGGGGAATGGCGAGAAGCAGGACGTTGATCGCCACCGTGAACACCATGACGATCGAAAGGTTGTGGCGGACGACCGCCATGGCCCTGGCAAGGCTCGCGGCGAAATTGACCGGACCGCTGCGCTTGTGGAACGCCGCGCCGTCGCCGCCTCCACCGCCGCCCCCTCCGCCATTGCCGGAGGAGATCCCGCCATCGCCGCCGCCACCGCCCTGGGGCCGCCGTTCCGCTGCGCGAACCGGGCCGGTATCGCCCTCGATCGTGCGGCCGAACGGCTGGACGGGCGTTGCCTTCTCCACTTCGGCCTCGCGCAGCCGCGCCTGCGGTTCGGCCTTCTCCTGCACGCTTTCCTCCGCGGCGGCCTGCCCTTTCTCCGCCTTGCGCCTCGATGCCGGCTTTTGCCGGGGAGCGGGGAGCGGCCGCGCGGATTTTTCGGCCATGCGCCTGTTGGCGGCGTCCAGCTCCTCCCGCCGCAGGGAAACCGGCTTTTCCGCCGGGGGCTCCCGAACGTCCGATACGGCGGCCGGCTCCGAGCCGTCCTCCGCCATCTTCGTCAGCGCCGCGACGGCTTCGTCTATCGCCGCGATGCACAGTTCGGTGACCCTGTTCTCGCTCTCGGGATCGGCCTCGGAATGGCGCTTGCCCTTCCTGCCGATATCGACCGAAAGCGACGTATGGACGCCGAGCCGGCGGGTATTCTGCGGAATGAAGTTCATGGGTCCCCTCCCCAGTCTCAGGCAACCACGGTCTGCATGGCATCGGACGGCATGGCGGTGTTCCATGAATAGTCATGGCCGGACGTGATGGCGCCGTCCGCCGCATCCGGGTTGTCGTCGCCGGCGTCGTCGAGGAAGGCGATCACCTCGTTGGCGAGCCGCGTTTCGACCGGCTGGGGCTGCGTGTCGTCCTCCTCGATCAATCCGCCCTGGATGAGGATGGCATCCGTATAGAGGCCGCCGCCCAGATAGGTGGTGGAACCGAAAGCGTCGTAGTCGACGATTTCTGCGATGTTGACGACGGCATTGTTGCCGGTCCGGACCGTGACCTCCGCATCGTCATTTTCGGCGAGATATTCCGCCGCCGCCTGGCTGACATGGTCGGCATCGCCGAGGACACTCACCTGGCTGACATAGTTCAGCTTGTAGAAATCGCCGGTGATGTAGAGCACGCTGAGCGTCTGCTGGCCCTCGAACAGGCTGTCGCTCGCAAGGCCCTTCGGCATGTCGACATCGCGGTCGTCGATGGCCTGGACGACATTCTGCATGTAGTCCGGCATGGCCTCGAAACGGTCGCCCGCGCCCACATTGGTGATGGAGGCCTGGTTCCAGAGGAGATTGCCGCTGGAATCGAACGCGGTCGCGCCCGGCGTTTGCCCTTCGCGCACCAGCCAGTCGTTGTCGTAGAGCACGGCGACCTGGTTGATGACGTTCATGTCGTAGACGTCGCCGCCGATGATCACGAGATCGTAGTACATGCTCATGCCGAAGAAGGTCGACACGTTGATCGCGGTGTTGCCGCCGGTCAGGATGGTCACGTCGCTGCCCGTCGACGTGACCACGAGCTGGTCGTTGTCGGTGACGAAATTGTACTGTTCGATCCACTCCATGAAGCAGACGTCGCCGTCGATCCGGCTGACGATCCAGTCGGTCGGGAAGACCGGCGCCCCGCCGTCGCCCGCCTCGTCGCCGCCGGCGTCGAAGAGCACCTCCTGGAAGGAGGCGATGTTGAACGCCTGCGTGGTCGAGCCGCCGTGGCCTGCCGCCACGCCATCGGCATCGCGGCTGTCGTCGTCCACGTCGCTGTAGATCGTCGCCTGGGCGATCACGTCGACCTGATGGTAGTTGCCCATCACGCTCATGACCGGGGTCACGATGCCGACATTGGTGACGGCGGCGACGTTGGCGACGACGTTCGCGCCGGCATCGATGACGAGGTTGTCGGCCGGGGGAGCGGTTTCGGCAAGCTCCGTCTCTTCATCCTCCTCGTCCGGATCTTCCGGCGGTTCGGCAAGGCCCCGATCGGGCAGGAGGTCCTCGAGCGAAGGGACTACCTCGCGCAGCTCGCCGTTGACATGGATGCCGGCGACATCCGCGCCGGTCGCGACGAACTCGCTGTCGGCGCCCTCGTGGATCGGCGGGCGGTCCTGCCTCGCCAGGTCGTCCTCCAGCGTATCGAGGAAGCCTGCGATCCGGCCGAAGGTCTCGTAGCTGTCGGTCCGCAGGAAGGTGGTCCGGTCGGTGTAGACGGATGCCTCGTCGACATATTCGAGCATGCGCTCGTGCACGAAGGCCGTGCTCACCAGCGGATGCGGCTCGCCGGTCATGTTGACGTAATCGTTGTCGAAAAGCAGGTTGACCTGAATCATGTGCGTATGCGCCGAACCGGGGCCTGCGAAGATGAAGAGCTCGGGCGTCGGCATTTCGATCACCGGCAGCGGCAGGCGAAGGCTGGGCAGGTCGAGATCGGCAAGCTCCAGCGGCTGCCACTTGAAGCTGAGGCTCATATGGGAGCCGTGGAAATGGCTGCCGCCGTAAAACCCGTAGGCAACGCCCCTGTAGGGCACGTCGGGGATATATCCCTGGAGGTCGAAGTCCGAGGCGAAGCCGGGCGCAAGCGCCTCGAAATCCGCCACGGGCCTGTCGTTTTCGACGACGACGGCGCCTTCGGTCTGGCGGATGCGCAGCCGCGCCTCCTCGATCACCATGTCGAAATAGCCGATGAAATGGGCGATGGTCTGTGAAGTCCTGTCGAGCAGCATGTCGATCTCCCTCGCCTTGGGACAAGGGGGGCAATGATCTGGCCGCAGTCAGCGGCCGCTGCTCTCACCCCTTGACGCCAGGCCTACATGCCATGGAAGTCGCGCCGGCACGCCGGCGCGACCTCGTCTTCGGATGAGATGTCATCAGGAACCGGATGTGTCTTCGCCGACATTGGTGACGTAGTGGTCGGCACCGACGACGCTGCTGTCGATGGAGTTGGTGAGCAGGTTGGCACCCTGCACCAGCTCGAAGTGGAAGCCCGAATTGGCGAGGATCGCCGAGGCATCCGCGGTGCTGGCCCCGGAGACGTCGTCGCCCGCTCCCAGATCCCAGCCCTTGCCGTCCATGTTCATACCCTCGTCGCCAAAGGCGGTGCCGCCGTCGGCCTTCAGGTTGTTGTCGGCATCCTCGTTGTTCATGCGCAGGTCATAGGCGACGTCCTGGTCGGCCAGGTGGTTCGCCTGGATCGCGCTGAAGCCGGAATCGTTGCCGGCGCCGTTCAGGGAATCGTTGAGGATCCGGTCCACGTCGAGCGTGAACGAGAAGTCGTCGCCGATGTCGAAGGTCAGGTCGCGGCCGGCGATGCCGAGATTGTCGAAGTCCTTGACGTCGTCGAGGATCGCAAAGTCGGTATCGGTGTGGTTGAAGCTGTCGGCCGTGTTCGTGGTGACCGTCTTGGTATCGTTGTCCGAGACGGTCTTGCTGTCATTGTCGGAGACCGTCTTGATGTCGGTGTCGACGTCCGTCACGGTCTTCGTGTCGTTGTCCGAATAGGACTTGCTGTCGTAGCTCCAGTCATATTCGGACGAGTTGTAGCTGCCTTTCACGGACTTCATGTCCGTGTCGATGTCGGTGTCGATATCCGTCACGGTCTTCGTGTCGGTGTCGTTCAGCGTCGTGGTCTTGCTGTCGTAATCCCAGTCGTAGGAATTGTTGCGGTCGTTGCCGTTGTTGGCATCCACATCGACCTTGGCGTCCACGTCGACGTCGGTGTTGTTGCGGTTGTCGCCATTGGCGAGGCCGCCGACATAGCCGGTCGAATCGTCGCTGATCTCGGTTTCGTTGATGGCGCTGTTGGCAAAGCCTTCAGCGAGTGCGCCGACATTGGTTTCGTCGCCTTTCGGATCGTAGGACATGACTTTCTCCATTCGGAAAGAAATGGAGCCGCTCACGAAATCCCTCTCATCTCAAATGGGATTTACTCGCGCCTGCTCCAGGTTTGCCCAATGCAGAGGAACTTTAGACATCTCCCCTGCAGCGAATAGCCGATCAGGAAGAACCTTTGCGAACCGCAAGCATCCTCCCTTGCCGCGAAACTATTCAAAGCTCCGCAACGATAATCTTTTCAGATCTCAGCTAGAAAACGCGACCTCGGTTTCTGTTTATCTGTCGAAGGCCGGTTCACGGTACGAAATAGATACGAAACAGATATGCAATCCTAGACCCGAATTGGGATTAGTCTGTTGAGGTCTAATCCCTTCATCTCACCCTTCGGGAGCGTTATTGCCGTCTAATCCATTCAGGCGGCACCCGTTTCAATGGCTGCGGATGCATGCAGCCTGGCGGCCCTGGCAGGAGGCACCGGGCTACTCCTTTTCCGTTCCGGGAACGGCGTGCCTCGCATTCCGGGTCTGGGGGCCGTCGAAGCACCGCAGGGCCGCCTCGGTCCGGTTGCGGACATGCAGCTTCCTGTAGATGTTGCGGACATGCGCCTTGATGGTGTTTTCCGACAGGTTCAGGCGATGCGCGATAAGCTTGTTCTGCGTGCCCTTGCACAGGAGATCGAGGATCTCGACTTCCCGCGTCGTCAGGTGCGATTCATGGGAGCCGATCTGTTCGATTTCGATATTGGCGTAGCGTGTCAGGAGATCGGACACGCTACGCGCGCCGGGGGGCCCCGGGGAGGTCCTCACCGCCTTCAATCGCCGCAGCAAGGCCGACGGGAAATGCTCTCCCCCCTTCACCAGGAGGTCGACGCCCGCAAGGAACACGTCGAGCCGCACATCGAGCGGCAGGATGCCATCGATATGCAGGCCTTCGACCAGAAGGTTCAAAAGCGGGTCGAGCGAGCCCGGATCGTCGATCAATACGCCGACGGCCGTCGAAGGCGCGTAGGCCTCGATACCGCGCAGCACCCTTGCGATGTCCCGCGCGTCCTTGCGATGGAAAAGCACCAGGCGAACGTCGGCCGTGTGGTGCTTGAGCACGTCGCCGGCATCTTCGGCGACGATGATGTCGTGATCGGGAAAGCGGCGCTCGAGCACCTCTGCGAGGCACTCCACCAGAAAATCCGGTTCCGCCACGACGAAAATAAGCTGCTGTTCACTTTCTCCATGCCCAGGTCTCGAAAGACCCGGCCTGGGTGTCTCGGTCGCAAGCATTGTGTCACCTCAACGCAACTCGGGTCGCTTGTCACAGGCGGGATTATCCCACCTCACCATTTGAGCAGTGCTTTAAAAGTACAGTATTAATTAAATTGAAGTCAAATAACCCTTTCGGATGAATCCAGGCACCTTGATGAGCATTCACGTCGACTTCAAATGCGATTCCAATATACCATATAGCCATGTATCGCATCTGTTGATTGCCATATGTAAATTTCCAGAAGCGGAAAATATTCAATATTCCACTAAATAAGTGTTTTTACTCGGCTTAATATATGAAACGATACACTACAGCCAACACTTTGGTTTCGTTTCGCTTTCGCTGCACTATATCCGGATATACATTTATGGAAATGACCGCGATCAAGCCGCCGGGCATGCACGGCCGGCCGGCGTCTTCACTCTAACGTTTGACACGGCCGATTCCATCCAGCGGTCCATGACGATTGCGTCGTTTTGCCTTCAGCGGACGATAAGGAACAAGCCGCTGACGATGGCAAAGCTCAGGACGGCGATGCGCAGGCCTCTGCCGCCGATACGGTGATGCGCGAGCCGGGAGACCGCGCTTCCGAGCAGGACCGCGGGCGCGAGGTAGAGGGCGGCGAGGAGCTGCTCGGAGCCGATACGCCCGGAGATCGCCAGCACGATCAGCGACATCACCTCCCCGACGAGAAAGCACAGCGCCACGGTCGCCCGGAGAACCGGGGCCTTGGCATGCTGGTAAAGCAGGGCGAGCGGGGGGCCGCCGATGCCGGTCGCGGTTTCGGTGATACCCGTGAAGAGGCCGACGCCGAGCGCGCTCGGCCTGTTCGGCGTGAACGGCGGGGCGACAAGGGCGGCGCCGGCGGCAACCACCGTGAAGACCCCGACGGCAAGATCGAGCTGGTCCAGCGAAAGCGCGGCCAGAAGCCAGAGCCCGGCGAACGTGCCCGCCAGGCGACCGACCGTGATCCAGGTCGCGCCCGGCCAGTCGACATGCTCGCGCTCGCGCACCGCCACATGCAGGTTGAGCGGCAGCATCAGGAGAAGCAGCGTGACCGGAAGCAGTTCGGGCTTCAGCATGCCGACGACGGGGGCGACGATCAGCGCGAAGCCGATGCCGAGGGAACCCTGGATGAAGGCCGAGACGAAGGTCACCACGGCCAGGATGGAGAGAAGTTCAAAGCTCATTTATAGTGTCCGAGACCACGATATACTTCAGAAAGCGGATGAATGCGCTGGATCGGCGCCTTGGCGATGGCCGCGGCGGCATCGCCCCGCACTTCGGCCAGCAGCGCGCGCGCATCCCAGTCGACCGGCCAGCCCTGCCAGAGCCGGAGCCGGCCATCGGTGAAGACGGCATCGATCTGGTCGCGGTTGCCGTAGCGCACGAGCTCCCAGGAAAGATCGTAGGACGGGGTGAATTCCGGCCGGTCGAGATCGACCAGCAGGAAGTCCGCGGCAAGGCCCTCCGCAATGGCGCCGGTGATGCCCGAAAGCCCAGCCGCATCGGCCGCGGCGGACGTGGCATGGTCGAGCCAGAGCCAGCCGCCGCCGGCCGAGGAATCGCCCGTCGGAAGGCCGAAGCCCGCGCGCTGCAGCCCCTCCCCGGCGTCCATCAGGCGGAACCCGTCCGCGCGCGTTCCGTCCGTGCCCAGCCCGAAGCGGATGCCGAGCGCCGCCATCTGCAGCGCCGGTGCCACCGCATTGCCCTTCCAGAGGCTCGCCACCGGATTGTAGGCGACGGCCGTGCCCGTTTCCCGCAGGAGATTGAGTTCGTGCGGCGTGACGAGCGTGGAATGGGCCAGCAGGACCTGGGGGCCGAGAGCCCCCAGATGCGCCAGATGCTCGATCGGCCGGCGGCCCCGCGCCACGAGCGAACGCTCGACGGCGACGAGGTGCTCGTTGACATGAGTCTGGAACACGACGCCGGCCGCGGCCGCCATGTCGGAGACCGCCTTCAGCATCGTGTCGCTCGCCGCTTCCGGAATGGAGATGGCGAGCGAAGGATGGATCAGCGGGTCGTCCCTCAAGGCGGCAAGATGCGCTTCGGCCTGACGCAGGATGACGTCCGGTTCCGGCACTTGCGCGGTGCCGCCGAGATCGTTGCAGATGAAGCCGACGACGCTGCGAAGCCCCGTCTCCCGCGCCGCCCGCACCAGCGCGCCGACATGGCCTTGCGAGCGCGTGCCGGCATCGACGGCGGTGGTGAAGCCGCCGCGCAGGCATTCGAGGGCCGCGAGCTTTGCGGAAAGATAGACCATGCGCTCGTCGAGGCTGCCTTCCAGCGGCACCCAGATCCGCCGGAAGATCTCCGACGGCTCGCCGAAGACCAGCGCCTTGCCGAGCGACTGGGTGAGATGCGTGTGCGTGTCGACGAAACCGGGCATCAGGAGATGATCCGGCAGGTCGAGCGGCGTCAGGCCGGGAAATTCCTCCGCCACCGCCTCGGCCGTACCGATCCGGTGGAAGGTCCCGGCCCGCACGACGACGCCCATGCCCGCGCGCGGCCCCTCCGGCAGGAGGACTTGGCCGGGGCGCAGAAACAGGTCCCCGGCCTTCGACAGTTGCTCGCGGATTGCAGTCACTCGTTTGCTCCCTGGACAGAAGATTGCAGCGAAGGCGCGGCATCCAGCGGCTGCTCGCCCGCACCGTTGTGGGAAAAGAGGGCATTGACCACGACGGCGGTGATCGTGCCCGCGGCAAGCCCGTTGCCGAGGATCATCTGGACCCATTGCGGGAACTGGCTGTAGACGCCCGGCACGAGGATCGGCAGCAGGCCGATCGAAAGGGCCGAGCCGAGCGTGAACATCGGGCCGTGCTCGCGCAGGTCCACCCGGCGCAGGAGGTTGATGCCGATGACGCCGATGATGGAGAAGACCATGACCGCCGTTCCGCCGACGACTGCGCCGGGCAGCGCCGTCGCAAGGCGGCCGATGGGCGCGAAGAGCGCGATGACCACGAGGATCGCCCCGGCCATCGCCGTCACATAGCGCGACTTGACGCTGGTCGCCCGCACGATGCCGACATTCTCGCCGCTGGTGATGATCAGCGAGGTGCCGAACAGGCCGCCGACCAGCGACATCAGCGCATCGCCGCGGATGGTTGCGGGAACCATGGCATGGGCGTCGCCGCGGCGCCCGACGATCTCGGCCGTCGCGATGGTCTGGCCGGTCGCCTCCGCCATCGAGATGATCGAGAAGACGATGAGCGGAATGGCGGCGACGACGTCGAACTTCGGCATGCCGAACGGAAACAGTTGCGGCACGACGACGACCGGGCCGGAAAGGACCCCGGACAGGTCCATATGGCCGAGGGCGAGCGCGACGAGCGAGCCGCCCACCAGGCCGAGCATGACCGCAAGCCGGCGGAGCGTGCCGCTGAATATCCGCGCGGCGGCGATCGTCAGGACGATGGTGAGAAGGGCAAGTCCCACCTCGACCGGCGCGGCGAAACCGTCGGTCCCCGGCCGGCCCGTGATCGTCACGCCGTAGATGCGCACGAGGTTGACCGAGACCAGCAGCAGCATCGTCCCGACGACGATGGGCGGGAAATAGCGCAGCAGCCGGCGGAAGACCGGCAGCGCGAGAAAATAGAACAGCGCGGTCATGATGACGGCGCCGACCGCCGTCTGCACGTCCGACTGCTGGGCGATCGCCAGGAAGATCGCGATGGGCGCGCCGCCCGGCACCATGACGAAGGGCAGCCGCGCGCCAAAGCCCTTCGGCCCGAAACTCTGCAGCATCGAGCCGATGCCGCAGACGAAAAAAGTCGCGCTGATCAGCGAGACCGTCAGCGCATCGGAAAAACCGAGCGCCTTGCTGACAAGGAACACGGCGGTGATCGGCGATGCCGCCATGACCAGCACGTGCTGCAGGCCGAACAGGAACAGGCTGCGCAGGGGCAGCCGCTCGTCGACCGGATCGATCGTCAAATTCATCTCATGTTGCATGATTTCCTCCTCCCGGCCTCCTCAAGCCGCTATGCAAAACGATTTGCATGATGCAATTCCTAGCACGGTTTTTGTGTTTTGCAAATCGTTTTGCAGGCCCGCCGGCCGCGTGCTAAGGAGGGCGACGGGAGAAACCATGAGCAAACCGACAATCGCCGACCTCGCGAAGGCGGCGGGCGTATCGCCCACCACCGTCTCGCACGCCTTCAGCGGCCGCCGCTATGTGGACCCGGAAACGCGCAAGCGCATCGAGGCGCTCGCCGAGACGATGGGCTATCGGCCGAACCACCGGGCGCGGCGGCTGCGCACCGGCGGGGCCGGCTCGATCGCCCTCGTCTCCTCGATGCCCTTCGCGGTCGCCGCCGGCCCGTCGCGGCTCGGCTTCCTGATGGAGATCGCGGCGGCGGCGGCCGTGGCCGCCTTTTCGCGCGACATCGCCCTTTGCCTCGTTCCGCCGCTCGGGCCGCGCGACCGCCTCGACGCGCTCGAAGTGGACGGCGCCATCGTCGTCGAACCGGAACGGAACGATCCGGTGTTGGATTTCTTTTCCGACCGCGGCGTCGAGGTCGTCTCCATCGGGCGGGCGCCCGGGCGGGACGACCTTCCCTTCGTCGATCTCCAGAGCGGCACGACGGCCCGCCTCCTCCTCGATCACCTGTTTGCGGGCGGAGGGCGGATCGGCCTCATGACCGGGCTGCAAAGGCGCAATTCCTATCTCGAAGTGGAAGCGGCCTATGCGGCCTTCGCCGCCGAAGCGGGCTTTGCCCCGCTCGCCGTCCGCGTGGACGAACGGGGCGGCGAGCAGGCGGCAGCCGCCGCGGCCGAAACGCTGCTGCGGGAGAACCCCGCCCTTTCGGCGCTCTGCGTTCCGGTCGATGCCTTCGCGGCCGGCGCCCTCGAAGCGGCACGGATCGTCGGACGCAGGGTGCCGGAGGACCTTCGGCTCGCGACCCGCTATGACGGCATGCGCGCCAAGCTCGCCAAGCCGCCCCTCACCGCGGTCGACCTCCACCTCGACCAGGTGGCCGCCGCCGCCGTCGATCTCCTCCTGGCCCGCCTCGGGCAGCCCTGCCCCGAACCGAGCCTGCCCCCGCCGCCGAGCCTGGTGCTGCGCGCATCGTCGGCTCAGGCGGGCACGTAGGTCAGCCTGATCACGTCCTCGCAAATCGGGTCATGGGCCATGAGGCGGAGCGGCGGCCGGGGTCCGGCGAAATAGGGTCTGCCGTGACCGAGCACGACGGGATGCAGGTAGATGCGATACTCGTCGATCAGGCCGAGCTCGGTAACGCTCTGCGCGAGGTCGGGACCGGCGACTTCGATCTCCCCGTCGCGCCCGGCCTTCAATGCGCGGATCGCGCCTTCGAGATCACCCTCGACAAGGCGGGCATTGGGGCCGACGGAGGCCAGCGAACGCGAGACGACCCATTTCGGCTGCCTCCGCCATGCCGCCGCGAAGGCACGCTCGTCCTCATCCCATTCAGGATGGTCGTCGTCCCAGTAACGCATGATCTCGTACATCTTGCGGCCGTAGATGCTGCCCGCCTGCCCT